>CBDCCS010000021.1:0-417771 GCA_965214935.1 Candidatus Velthaea sp.
CCGAAGCGACGGAGAAAAATTCGATATCCGTTTGCGTGAACGGTTTCACGCGGCGTTCACGCGAGGTGAATCCGATCACGCCGTACGGCCGTCCATCGATGAGAAGCGGGACGGCGATATACGATTTCCAACCGCCTTGGATCGGCGCCTTGGCAAGTTTCGTAACGTCGTCGACGACGACGGCGACTTTCTCTCGTGCATTCATCGATGAGTGGAAAATCGTGGCTGCAAGCGGATACCGCGCCCCGGCATCGATGATTAGCTCGGCGCCGCGACTCAAACTGTTCGCAATGACGACTTCACGAGCGTCATGATCGATAATTCCGAGATACGCCCAGTCGAGGTTAAAATAAGCGAGACCGAGCCGTAAAGCTTCCTCGATCTGATCATTACCTTGTGCGGTCGTTGCACTTGCTATTGCATGTAGAGCGTTGAGCTGTTCGGCATACGCGCGTTGGCGTTCTTCATCTTTACGCAGCGCAAACGCATAGCTCTCAAGATCGACGCACTCGCGGCAAATCTCGTGCAACTTCGCTGCAAAAACGGCGGTGAGCCGCTCGATCTCGAACATCCGCTGACCGACGCTACGCTCGAGTTCTTCGTTGCGGCGCGAGAGCTCGGCAAGCGCGACGGCTTTTCGCGATCCGTCGGTTTCACGCGAGCAGCGTGCGATGCAATCAGCGAGCTCGCGATCGATCGCCGATAGTGGATGATCTGCAAGACTTGCCGGCTCGTCGGGCAGCGGTGGCGCTTCGGCGTCGGCGCATTGCAGTACCGCGTTGCTGCGCGCGCACTCGATGAGCGCCTCGATTCGCGCGAGGTCGTCGGTCGCTGCATGAATTTTCACGAGCGCGATGCCGGCGTCATGCGACAAAGCCTCGGCGCGTGGCACCACCGGGTCGTCACAGACCGTCGGTCTCGAGCGCGTTTCATCGAGTTCCGCGACATTGCGCGCGAGCGCACGCTCGAGCACGTTATTGGCTTTGAGCAAATGAACGCCGCGCTCGATGGTCTGCTTTTCCAGCGTTGCCGTTGCGCTCAGCGATTCAAGGCGATAGCGCTCGGCAAGTTCCGCTTCGCGAATGAGCGCCGTTACCCGGAGAACCGCGCGCGGTGCCGCGACGGCGGTGAGCGCCGACGCTGCGACGGTAATAAATTTTACACCGGTCGATAACCAATAGGCCGGCGACCACAGCGTAACGATCTCCATGAGGTGCGTTCCCGCGCAAGCTACAATAAACGTCGCGAACGCAACGAACATCCATTGGAAACGGCAGACGGTTTTGGCTGACCAGCCGGACCAGCGCGGCTGCGATCACGATGTACGAGCACGCGATGAGCAGGTCTGCAACGGCATTCGACCACAGCAAATTCACCGACCACAGAAAGCACATGCCGTGCGGCATGAGGTCGAGCGTTCCGGGTTTGTAAAGTGTAAACGCTACGCACATGCTACCGGCCGAAACGATCGCTGCGCCGAAGATGCAGATAGCGCGAGTGGTGCTTCGCGTAGGTACACGCGAAACTCGTCCAAACATGTGATGCAACCCTGATGACCGAATCGCTGGGCTGAACTCGATGCCGGCGCGCAACGCGGATGCATCAAGGTCGTATGTAGGCGGTATCGGTGTAATACCGGAACGCAACATCGAAAAGACGCTAAATTAATGTTCCTTCGTGCCACGACGCAAGCAGGCCGGTGGGTGCGTTCGGCAAGACGGCTCGATCGGGCCGGGCTAGCAAGAAACCTCGTCGCGGCGGCAAATTGTTCAGGGGCTCAACGCGATTCCGTAAGGTAACCCCATGAACATAGGTATCCTCGGTGCGGGCAATATCGGCGCAAATGCCGCCCGCCTGTTCGTTAAAGCCGGTCACACGGTGCGAATCGCGAATTCACGCGGACCACAGAGTCTTACGAACCTCGTTAACGAACTCGGCCCGACGGCACTTGCATCATCGACGGGTGACGCGGTTGCGTTCGGCGACGTCGTGTTGCTTGCAATTCCGTGGGTGGCGAAAGAGGAAGCGATCCCGGATGCCGGTCCGTACGACGGAAAGATCGTCATCGATGCAATGAATCCATACACCGAAGATTTCGAGATCGAAGACCTCGGCGAGCGAACGTCATGTGAAATTACCCGGACGCTCGTGCCTGGGGCGCGGCTCGTTAAAGCGTTCAACACGATCTATTATCGCCGGCTTGCCGCTGAAGGCCGGCCGCGCGGAACGCCGGGCCGGCTCGCCATTCCGGTTGCAAGCGACGACGCAGATGCAAAGGCGACGATCATGACGCTCATCGATGAGATCGGCTTTGATGCCGTTGATTCGGGCGGCTTGCATGACGGCGGCCGGCGCCAGCAGCCGGGCACGCCGGTGTACAATCAGCCCTTCGACGCCCCGGCTACACGCGAAGCGCTCGCGCGCGCCTGATCTCCGCTCCTTACAATCCGCTTCTTACAATAGCGGTCCGTCGCCGTCGGCCGGCCGTTCGATCACACGATCGAGAACGAAGTCTTCGAGCCGGGTAACGGCCGTACGAAGATCGAGGATTTCGGTATCGAGGACCAAGTCCGGAGCCTCCGGCGGTTCGTAATCGCCCGAGATGCCCGTGAAGCCGGGAAGTAAGCCTGCCCGCGCTTTGCGGTAATGGCCCTTCGGATCGCGACGTTCGCACACATCGGCGTCCGCACGAACGTAAATCTCATGATACGCATCGCCCGCGATCGCGCGTGCACGGTCGCGATCCGCAACGAACGGCGAAATGAAGGCGGCGATCGCGACCGCTCCCGCATCGGCGAAAAGCGCGGCGACTTCGGCGGCTCGCCGAATATTTTCACTGCGATCCGCCGCCGAGAAGCCGAGATCCGAACAGAGCCCGGACCGCAAGTTATCACCGTCAAGCACGTACGTCTGCATACTGCGATCGAACAGGCGGCGCTCCAGCTCCATCGCGATGGACGTTTTTCCGCTGGCAGGCAAACCGGTTAGCCAAACGACGGCACCGCGATGGCCGTTCTTGCGTGCCCGAGCAGTCTTAGTCATATGGTGGCCGACACGAATGACGTCGCTGCCGATCGTATCGAGTACCGCCAGCACGGTGCCGCCCGCAACAATCTCAAGACCGTCGAGCAGAATGAAACGGGCAAGACCGGGATGCATATCGACCGTATCGAGCGCCTGCGGCTCGCGCGTCCGCAAAACGACTTCGGCGACGTCGTTCGTTTGTGCGGCAGCAGGCTGCCGTACATCAAGTGCATCGATGTTGACGACGCGATCGAACGCAGCGATGCCGACCTTGATCGTGCGCGTGCCGATGCGCATGCGGAACGAGTCACCCATCGCGAGCGGACGTGCGCCGAGCCAAAGCAGGCGCACGCGAAACTGCGTAGCCCGCGCCGGTGCCCGTGCCGTTTCCATGATGACATCGCCACGCTCGATGTAGAGCGGCTCTTCGAGCGTAAAGCCGATCGACTCACCGCGCGCGGCCTGAGTGCGCGGTACATCGGGCCAGACGTCGATCGAGGCGATACGCGCACGACGCATCGCGGGCGCTACGAGCACGTCTTGGCCGACGCGAAGCTCGCCCGACTCGATGCGGCCGACGAATGTACGCCGCAGTTCGCGGCGTAGTACGCCTTGCACCGCCAGCCGTAACATCGCGCCGCCCGGCAAACGTAACGGAAGGTTCAGCAACGTTGCAAGCACCGTCGGCCCGTCGTACCAGGACATCGCCGTTGCACTTTGGACGACGTTCTCACCGTTACGCGCGCTCGTCGGCACAAAGGCGGCCGCAATAATGTCGAACCGCGTAAAGATCGTTTCGAGTTCCGACCGAACGTCGTTATAGCGGACGCAGTCGTAGGCAACGCGATCCATTTTATTGATTGCAACGACGACGCGTTGGATGCCGATCAGTTGCAGCACGAGCGCGTGACGCCGCGTCTGTTCGCTCACGCCCTCATCGGCATCGACCACCAGCAACGCTGCGTCCGCGCCGGACGCACCGGTAACCATGTTGCGCAAAAATTCTTTATGACCGGGCGCGTCGATGAGGACGATATCGCGCGTGGACGTGCGTAACCAAAGCCGGGTCGTATCGATCGTAATTGCCAGGTCGCGCTCGCTCTGCATTGCATCGAGCACGAACGACCACTCGAATGCCGCACCGCGCCGGCTTGCAGCCGCACGCAGCTCTTCAACCTTTCCGTCGGGAAAATTACCGCTATCGTGAAGTAAGCGGCCGATAAGCGTTGATTTGCCGTGATCGACATGACCGACGGCAACGACTCGAAGCTGTTGCATCTACATGTAGCCGCTGGTGCGTAAGCGTTCGAACGCGTCTTCACTTTCGTGATCCATCACTCGACCCGCGCGTTCGGCCGCCGTCGTTGATTCGAGCTCGGCAATGATTTCGTCGACCGACGCGGCGGTTGAATCGACCGGTACGGTGATATTCTTTTCGCCTAAGGAACGATAGCGTTTTCCATCACGCGCAAGATACAGCGGCACGAACGGTATCTTCTCGCGCTCGATATAGCGCCAAACGTCGATCTCGGTCCAATCCAGTAAGGGATGGATGCGGAGGTGACGCCCTTCTGCAAGCTCCGTGTGATACACGTCCCAGAGCTCGATCGGTTGATGTTTGAGATCCCATGCTCCGTCGACCGTGCGTGGCGAGAACACGCGTTCTTTTGCGCGCATCGATTGCTCGTCACGACGTATGCCGACGATGACGCCGCGGTATTTCTCCCGCCTTACGAGCATCCGCAAACCTTCCGTCTTGCGCGCTGCGGCGCGCGTTGCCGGCGGCAACGTCGAATCCATCTCCGACTCGGGAGGACAATCCTCGTTCCACAGATCGAGTTTCCATTGCGCAGCGAGCGAATCGCGGAACGCATAAACTTCGGGTAACTCCATACCTGTGTCGAGCAACACAACCCGAAACGGTACGACGCCGAAGAACGCCTTGCGGGTAAGCCACAGCAACGTCGTGCTATCTTTACCCATCGACCACAACATGCAAAGTGGTTCGACCCGGAAATAAGCCTCGCGTAAGATTGCGATCGATCGGGCTTCCAGCTCATCAAGCAACGTCATAACCTCTGTGTTGACCGATGCATACCTCGGACAGTTGCTGCACTGACTTCGGAGCCTCACACACTGGATTTTCGCTTTTCGCTCGCCGGCTTTATCGTCGGAATTTTAGTCGGCATCTCCGGTGTCGGCGGCAGTGCGATTCTCGCTCCGATTCTGATCTTGTTCCTCAGCGTTCGAGCAACGGCGACGATCGGTACGGATCTGCTGTATAGCGTTCCGACCAAGGCACTTGCGCTCGTGCTGCACGTTCGCGCGCGCAACGTCGACTGGAGACTCACCGGCTTGCTGCTCGCGGGCGGGATTCCCGGCAGCCTTGTAGGACTCTTCGTTTTTGCACTGCTGCGCGCGCGCCTGGGACGCGAATCGCTCGAACTGCTTCTGCGCCATGGCATCGGCATAGCCATTTTGGCGGCATGTGTCGGCACGTGGTACACGCGCTACCGTGCCGGCGAGCGAACCGCGACGACCACGCGGTCCGCGGCGCCGCCGACGGTGATTGCGATCGGATTGCTCGTCGGTTTCCTTGTTGCGTTGACGTCGGTCGGCGCCGGTTCGGTGACGCTTCCGTTATTGCTTATTGCACTGCCCGGCCTGACTGTTCGCAGACTGATCGGCTCGGAAATAGCCTTTGCTGCCTTACTGATTCCGATCTCGGCTGCAGCGCACGCAACGTTCGGGAATCCGCAGTGGAACGCGGTGGCGAATCTGCTCGTCGGCGCGCTGCCGGGTGTATGGATCGGAAGTAGGCTATGTTCAAGAATCGGCGAGCGGACGTTGCTTCCGATCGTCATCGCCGTGCTTGCAATCGCGGGCGTGAGCCTGCTCTGACATGTGCATCACATTCGCGTCGCTCAACCGTCTTTTTCAAATTGTCTCAGCAATATCTAAGGTAAAGATCGTAGCCTCAAAGCTCAGCGCGGCTCTCTGACCGCACGGCAGGCACAGCTCGCCGTCGAAGGGATGTTTGATTGAGGCGTTTGGATTTTTACAGCGACGGACGCACGGCGTTTGTCGGCACGTAATTAACTTACGAACCGTTGGCGCGCACGTGCTACATCCATATCGGCACGCACAAGACCGGAACCACGTCGATTCAGCGTTTTCTCGCGCTCAATCGCCGGCTATTCGCCGATCGCGGCGTTTTGCTACCGATTACCGGATGCGACAATGCTCCCGATTATGTCTCGCATCACCAATTAGCATACGAGCTTAGCGGTGACTCGCAATTCGACGCAACATTCGGCAGGCTTGATGCGCTTGCCGCCGAGCTTCGAGCAAGTGGCGCCCACAGCGCGTGTCTGAGTTCGGAGAATCTGTCGCTCCTGTGGCATCACGGACCGCGCTTACTTCGGCTCCGCGACATCGTTGTCGACGCCGGCTTTACGCCGAAAATTATCTGCTATCTTCGGCCACAGGCCTCGTTCTGTACCTCCGTTTACGCGCAGATCGTGTGCTACGATCGTTACCGCACGCCGTTTCGAGCGTACCTCGCCGACGTGCTGGCTCGACCGTCGGTATGGGATCCGACGCGACCGCCGTTCGATTACGCGAAGATTATCGACGCTTTCAGTGCGGCATTCGGCGCTGACTCGATGATCGTTTGCCGTTATCGGTCGACGGCGCCCGACCGAGAACTGCTGTTCGAGTTCGCACGACGGCTGCTGCCGACAATCGATGTGCGCGACTTGACGTTTCCGCCGGTGCGCGAGAACGGTTCACTCGATTTCAACACGGTGCTGCATTCTCTGGGTGCGTCACGACAAAGCGGGCGGTCGCGTGTTAAGTTTGCACCGCTCACAGTCCGCGATGTGTTACGATTCGGCGTTCGCTTCGGTGCAGCGAACGAAGCAATTGCAGCGCGTTATCGGATCCGGCTGCCGGCGTTCGAGACTATCGATCTCGCGCTTGCATCGCCGCTACGCCGGACGTGGGGCAAAACGCAAGCAGTTATGTCCGCACGCCGAGCGCTTGCGCGGACGCACGCCGGCCGCCCCGTACTCCGGTGGCAGCCGGCGCTCGTTGAAGGTTTCGTCGCGACACTTTGCCTGGCCGTGGCAGCGGTATCGATCGCATACGGTACCCGCATTGCGTCGACGGCTCTCATCGAGTTCGGCATGTTGACGATCGTCGTTGCCGTCTACGCCCTCGTGACGTTCGTGCTCTATGCGTTTTGGTCGCCGAGCGACGCTGCGCGTCGGCATTTCTTCGACTGGAGCACGCGTTTCATCGCCCTCGGGTACATCGTGATCGGGTGCTACGCGCTCGGCAACGCAGTGTTGGATGTCATGCTCGCCCGCTACGCTCCCGATTTCATCTGTTATCCGGCAGCGCTTGCCGCAGTCGCAGCGGCCCTGACCATTGCCGCCGTTCGACCGGTACGCGCGCGCCGCTTGAACGACCGGCGCGCCGGCAACGCTACGGTCAGTCCGGTCGACGATGGCATGTATCTTGCTTGCTGCGGCGTCGTTCTTTGCGCTCAACTCATTCATTCGATCTATTCCGGCTGGTGGCTCGACACGATCTTCGATATCGTCGTCGGCGCAGTTGCGGGAAACCAACTCTATCGCATGCGCCGTTTCCGCGACATGCCGATCCCTGCTCCGAGCTATGATTGACGTGCCGAGCCGAACGTAGCGGCGTCGATACCGGCAACGCTAGCAGTGCTGCCGTTCGATCGACGCGAAACCGCGTGAATGTCACTGACCATCGGCGCAAGCCACGAACTCGACGGCCAACGCATATCGCTTGGAACGATCGAAGACGTCGCGCTGCGGGGCGCACGCGTAAGCATTGCGCCCGCGGCTCGCGCGCGGGTCGCAGCGGCCCGTTCTTGCGTCGAACGGCAATATCATCTCGGCGCGATTATCTACGGTGTCACGACCGGATTCGGACGCATGGCGAACGTTGTGATCGATCGTGCCGATACTGCGATACTGCAACTCAATTTAGTCCGCTCGCATGCTTCGGGCACCGGCGCACCGTTACCCGAACCGCAGGTGCGGGCCGCGGGCGTGCTGCGGGCAAGTTCGCTGGCAGCCGGGCATTCCGGGATCCGAGTCGAGACGCTGGACCTGTTATGCGAATTGCTCAATCGCGGCGTTACGCCGATTGTCCCCTGTCAGGGCTCGGTCGGCGCCAGCGGCGATCTCGCACCGCTCGCACATATGACGCTTACGCTCATCGGCGAGGGCGAAGCAACGTATTGCGGCCAGCGGCTGCCCAGTGCCGAAGCGTTGTATCGCGCTGGCTTAGCACCGATCGTACTCAGCGCTAAAGAAGGGCTGTCGCTCGTCAACGGCACCGAGGTGATGACCGGGATCGCTGCGCTCGCCGTGCTACGCGCCGAGCGGCTCATTGCCGCAGCCGACGTCATCGGCGCAATGTCGCTCGAAGCGTTTCTCGGTACGGACCGGGTCTTCGATGCACGCATCAATGCGCTGCGTCCGCATCCGGGCCAGATCCGCGTTGCCGATAACTTGCGTGCGCTGCTGAGCGGCTCAGAGATCATGTTGTCGCATCGTGAATGCGGTCGCGTGCAAGATCCGTACTCGTTCCGTTGCATACCCGTCGTTCACGGCGCAGTGCGGGCGGCGGCCCGCCATACGCGCGACGTCGTTGAGATCGAGTCGATCTCCGTCACCGACAATCCGCTTATCTTTCCCGCCGACGACGAGTTCCTGACCGGCGGCAATTTTCATGGCGAACACGTTGCGCTCGTGAGCGATTTCTTAAAGATCGGAATGGTCGAACTCGGTTCGATGTCCGAGCGGCGTTTGTACTTGCTATTGAACGCCGAAGAACGCGGTTTGCCGTTATTTCTGGCGCGCCGGCCGGGACTTGAATCCGGCTTGATGCTCGCACAGTACACGGCGGCCGCGCTCGTGAGTGAAAGTAAAGGACTCGCACATCCCAACAGCGTGGACTCGATTCCGACGTCGGCGGGTCAGGAAGATCATGTCAGCATGGGCACGATCGCCGCGCGCAATCTCGACAGCGTGCTTGACAACATCGAAGGGGTGTTGGCGTGCGAATTGCTCGGCGCACTTGCCGCGACCGATTTCCGGCGTCCGCTGCGTTCGGGCGCCGGCACGCGAGCTGCATATGATTGCGCCCGTGCCGCTATCCCCGAGCTCGTTGCCGATCGTTCGCCCGCACCCGATATAACGGCCGCGCGAATGCTGCTGCGCGACGGTTCGTTCCTTGCAGCGGCCACATCGGCGGCGGGCCCGCTTTATGCCTGAGCGGGAATGAAGCGGCGATGATTACCGAGCATCGCGTCATCCGTGCGGCACGCGGCACGCAACGTACGGCAAAAAGCTGGTTGACCGAAGCGCCGCTGCGCATGCTCATGAACAATCTCGACCCGGATGTCGCCGAGCGGCCGGACGATTTAGTCGTTTACGGCGGCATCGGCCGCGCAGCGCGGGATTGGCGCAGCTTCGATACGATCGTCGACGTCTTGCGTAAACTCGACGACGACCAAACGCTGCTGGTGCAGTCGGGCAAGCCCGTCGGTGTATTTCGCACGCATGCCGACGCACCGCGCGTGTTGATTGCAAATTCAAACTTGGTGCCGCACTGGGCCACCTGGGAGCACTTCAACGAGCTCGACCGGCGCGGCCTCATGATGTACGGCCAAATGACGGCCGGCTCGTGGATTTATATCGGCTCGCAAGGCATCGTGCAAGGAACGTACGAGACGTTCATGGAGGCCGGGCGCCGGCACTTCGGCGGCGACTGGGCCGGGCGCTGGATCCTCACGGCCGGACTCGGCGGCATGGGCGGCGCCCAGCCCTTGGCGGCAACGATGGCCGGCGCGTCGATGCTCGCCGTCGAGTGCGATTCGAGCCGCATCGAGCGGCGCCTCGAAACACGTTATCTCGACCGGCGCGCCGAGACGCTCGACGAAGCACTCGCGCTCATCGGCGCCGCCACGGCGGAGCGCCGGCCGCTCTCCGTCGGGTTGCTTGCCAACGCCGCCGACGTGTTTCCCGAATTGGTACGGCGCGGCATTCGCCCGGATATGGTGACCGATCAAACCAGCGCGCACGACCCGCGTAACGGCTATTTACCTGCCGGCTGGACGCTCGACGATGCGCGCCGCGCGCGCGATACCGACCCCGAACGCATCGCAGCGGCGGCGAAAGCGTCGATGGCCGTGCACGTTGCCGCGATGATCGCCTTTCATCGTCTGGGCATTCCGACCGTCGACTACGGCAACAACATCCGTCAAATGGCAAGCGACGCGGGCCTTGCCGACGCGTTTGCGTTTCCGGGTTTCGTACCGGCATATATTCGCCCGCTTTTCTGTCGCGGCGTCGGACCGTTCCGCTGGGTTGCGCTCTCGGGCGATCCCCAAGATATCTATCGAACGGATGCCAAACTTCAAGCGCTGTTTGCCGACAACGCGGGACTCGTGCACTGGCTCGATATGGCACGCGAGCGCATTGCCTTTCAAGGCTTGCCGGCGCGCATCTGCTGGATCGGCTTAGGCGACCGCCTCAAAGCCGGTATTGCCTTCAATGAGATGGTGGCGTCGGGCGAACTCAAGGCGCCGATCGTCATCGGCCGCGATCATCTCGATTCGGGCTCCGTCGCAAGTCCGAATCGCGAGACCGAAGACATGCTCGACGGCAGCGATGCCGTCTCGGATTGGCCGCTTCTCAACGCATTGCTCAATACCGCCAGCGGCGCGACGTGGGTGAGTCTGCACCATGGCGGCGGCGTCGGCATGGGCTATTCGCAACACGCGGGGATGGTCATCGTTGCGGACGGCACCGCCGATGCCGCACGGCGCTTAACGCGCGTGTTGACGAACGATCCGGCAAGCGGCGTCATGCGCCACGCCGATGCGGGTTATGCCGAAGCCCGCGACAGCGCACGCGAACACGATCTCAATCTGCCGATGCTGTGACCCGCCGGCCACGCTTATAGATCGCATGAACCGGATTTGCGCCCAGCATGTACGGTACTTCGGCCGGATGGCCGAGATCCCACACAACGAGATCGGCCAACTTCCCGGGCGCAAGCGAACCGCGATCGTCATGCAAACCCAATGCCGAGGCGGCTTCTACCGTCATCGCGCGCAACGCCTGTTCGGGCGTGAAACCGAACAGCGTACAGGCGAAATTCATTGCGAGCAACGGCGAAACGAGCGGCGAGGTACCGGGATTGCAATCGGTTGCAACCGCGATCCGGATACCGGCAGCGCGCAACGCAGCGATCGGCGGCGCGTGCGTTTCGCGCAAAAAATAAAACGCGCCGGGCAGCACGACGGCCGCCGTTCCGGCGGCGGCGAGTGCTGCGATGCCGGCGTCGCTCGTATACTCGAGATGATCGGCCGACAACGCGTTGAAACGCGCGGCCAATGCCGCACCGCCGCCGTCGCTGAGCTGATCGGCGTGCAGTTTCACCCGCAAACCAAGCTCTGCTGCACGCGCAAAGACGCGCTCGGTTTGAGCGCCGCTCAATGCAACGCTTTCGCAAAACGCATCGACGGCATCGGCCAGACCTGCGCGCGCGATGAACGGCAGCATGCGTTCGCAAACTTCGTCGATGTAAGCATCGGGATCGGCCGCGTATTCCGGTGCGATCGTGTGCGCGCCCAAAAATGTCGTTCGAACGTCGACCGGCAGTATTGTTTCGAGCGTCCGAGCGATGCGCAGCATTCGCACTTCGGTCTCGAGATTGAGGCCGTAACCCGATTTAATTTCAACCGTCGTGACACCGTGCGCGCACAACGCAGCCAAGCGCCGCCGGGCACTCGCGAGCAGCGTCGCGTCGTTGCCGGCGCGCGTACTGCGGACGGTCGACAAAATGCCGCCGCCGCCGCGCGCGATGTCGGCATACGCAACGCCTTGCAGCCGCCGCTCCCATTCTTGGGCGCGGTTAGCGCCGTAAATGAGATGCGTGTGCGGATCGATCAAACCCGGCGTTACGAGTCTGCCGCCGCAATCGACGCTGCGTTCGGCCTGCGGAGCGGTCGCGCGCGGTCCGCAATAGACGATCGTCTCACCGGCGATTGCAATTGCCGCATCGGCGATGAGACCGTACGGCCGTCCGTCGCTCATCGTCGCGAGCGTCATGTTGACGAGTAAGTCGGTCATCGCACCTTATGCGTTGCTGCCCGGCGGCTGGTCGGCGAACGTGCGCATCGAGATCGACGCGGACGGCAGCATCGGTAGCATCACGTCCGATTCGGCACACGCGGACGCCACGCTTTTGAGCGGACCGGTCATCACCGGACTGCCGAACGTGCATTCACACGCGTTCCAACGTGCCTTTGCCGGTCAGGCCGAGCGCCGCATCAACGGCGACGATTCGTTCTGGACTTGGCGTACGGCAATGTATGAGTTTGCCAATCGCATCACGCCCGACGACCTCGAAGCGATCGCGACCCAAGTGTATGTCGAGATGCTCGAAGCCGGCTACACCGCGGTCGGCGAATTTCATTACGTTCATCACGATGCCGGCGGCACGCCGTTCGGCGTTCGCTCGGAAATGTCGCAACGACTGCTCGCCGCCGCCGCCGCAACCGGCATCGGTATGACACTTTTACCGGTATTTTATCGCTGGAGCAACTTTGCGAACGCGCCGCCGTTGCGCGAACAAGCCCGCTTCATCACGAATCTCGATTCGTTTATGACGATCGTCCAAGAACTCGCGCCATTGTGCCGCGAGCCGCAGCGCGCTCTCGGCATTGCGCCGCATTCGCTGCGTGCCGTTGCGCCCGCGGACCTCCGCGACGTCGTTGCAGCGTTCGACGAGCGCTCTTCACAAGCGCCGATACACCTCCACATCGCCGAACAGAGCGCTGAAGTCGAAGCATCGATGGCTTCGTACGGAACGCGACCGGTTCAATGGCTGTGCGAGCATTTCGATCTGTCGCGGCGCTGGTGTTTGATTCACGCAACGCACCTCAATGCAGCCGAAGTAGCGGCAGCGGCAACGAGCGGCGCGGTGGCCGGCATCTGTCCGACGACGGAAGCGAATTTAGGCGACGGCATCTTTCCGCTTGCGGCCTGGATCGAAAGCCGCGGAGCCGTTGCCCTTGGTTCCGACAGTCACGCGAGCGTCGACGCGGCGCAAGAAGTACGCTGGCTCGAATACACGCAACGGTTACAGCGCCGGCGGCGAACGGTGACGGCGTCGCCTCAGGCGCTGTACGCCGAATCCGCACGCGGCGGCGGCCATGCGTTAGGCCGGCCGATCGGCACGATTGCCGCCGGGCAACGCGCCGATTTCATCGTACTCGATGCGCAGAGCAGCGCGCTGTACGGCGACATCGAGACGATCGTCGACCGTTACGTCATCCGCGGCGGCGCGCACGTGATTCGCGATGTCTATGTCGGCGGAGAACAGGTTGTCAGCGGCGGCCGCCATCGTTTACGTGACGTTTCTTCACGGCGTTTCATCGCAACGCTGCAGCGGCTCGGCGGACCGCTCGGCAGCCGGAAAGACACCGGTTAACGCCAAAAGACACGATATGCTTTGCTTGCGATCGGCTTCGTTCGGACCTCAACGCGCAGTTGCCGGCAACGCGCTGATCGCGGCGGCCGTCGTGCTGACCGGACACGTCGTCGACCGCACGACAAGTCAAGTGCTGGGCGGCGTCGACGTCACCATCCAAGGGCCGGCACTGCGCCATTCGGCGCGCACGAGCGACACCGGCCAATATAGACTGGGCGGTTTGACGCCGGGCCGCTACACGCTTACTTTGAGTTCCGACGACATCCCGCCCCAAACGTTCGATGTCGTCGTGCGTGCCGCAAAGGTACAACACTTCGACATGACTGCGTGCAGCACGACGCTCGATTATAGCTGCGCGGCAGCCGCGCCGTAGAATAGCTCGGGTGCTGATGGATTCGGCAGCTATCTTCACAGCCGTCGCCGGTACAGGCATCCTCGGCCTGATCGTGATCGCCGCACTGCGCCTGGTCGGCAGTGCCAGCGCCGCCGACCAGCATCTCAATACTGCAACAGGCGCTGGATCGGCAGCGCCCGCGTCACGCGCGGCAAATCTGCGCGCATTCGCCGACGGCGCATCGACGACGGCCGATGCTTCGCCGCAAGCGATCTTCGAACAGCTTCAACAGTACTACGCCGCAAATATCAAACAAGGCAGCACGATCTTCTGGGCCAGCCTGATGACGATGTGCATCGGCTTTGCCATCGTGCTTGCCGGGATCGCCTTAGCACGCACCAATGCCGTTTCGGCAATCGTCGCGGCCGTTGCCGGGGTGCTAAGCCAATTCATCGCCGCGACGTTCCTAGTCGTACTGCGCTCGACGCAGCAGCAAGCGACAACCTACGCACAAACCTTAGTTGAACTGCACTTGCGCGACGTCGGACGCGCAACGGACGACCGTTCGCAACTCTTAGGACTACGGCTACTGGGTGAGATTTCGGCTGACCGGAGCGACCCGGCAAACCCCGCCAAAGCCGCTATTGCAATGGGGCTGATCGTAAAAACGGCGCCGCCGGCCGCGCCCTTCGAGCCACCGGCTGTTACCGTCGAAGTGCCGCCGCCGGGGCGCGATCCGGCGCTCGACCGGCCGCGCACGACAAGCATCACCTTCGACGATACCGGTACCGTCGAACGGCGCTAGGCGGCCATCGCTTCGACGAGCGCAAAGGCCTCGGCAAGCAATTCGTACGAGCGTAGCCGCGACGCATAGTCGGGAGCGATCGTTACGACCATCGCTTCGTCGGCACCGTGCTCGCCGACAAGCGCTTCGATCTTCGTGCGCACGGTGGCCGGCGAGCCGACGATCACCCGGCGCGTGCGCTCGACCTCGAAGCGTTCGCGCGGCGTCCAGGGATAATTCGCCGTTTCGGCAAGCGACGGAACCGGACTCGACATACCGCGCAACAGGCGCATCCGCCAGAGCGCGAGCGGCCAACTCAACGCTTCGGCTTCTTCGTCGGTCGGCGCGACGATTGCACCGAAGGCAATCATGACGCGCGGTTGCAGGTTGCGCCGCGACGGTATGAAGCGTTCGCGGTATGCGCGGGTCACGTCGGGTGCGTCACCGGCGATAAAATGGGCGAGCGTATACGGTAAGCCGAGTTCGGCTGCCAACAGCGCTCCGTAATCGGATGACCCGAGCAGCCAGACTTCGGGCGTGGTACGGCCGGCCGGCATTGCGGTGAGGGCGCGCAGCGGATGCGTGACGGGTACCGTGTCGTCGAGGTAGCCGACGACGTCGAGTATCTGCTCGGGAAACCCGGCGACGTCACGGCTGCCGAGAGCAGCTGAAACAAGCGACGTGCCGCCGGGTGCGCGTCCGATGCCGAGATCGATCCGGCCCGGAGCGAGCGCCTCGAGCATCCGGAACGATTCGGCCACCTTCAATGCACTGTAGTGAGGCAACATAATGCCGCCGGTCCCGAGCCGGATTCGCGATGTTTCGCCGCTCAAGCGCGCGAGCAGCACTTCGGGTGAAGCATCCGCGAGGCCGCGCATCGCGTGATGTTCGGCCAGCCAATAGCGTGCGTAGCCGAGTTCTTCGCCGCGCCGAGCAAGTTCGATCGTCGCCGCAACGGCTTGCGCCGGCGTCGCACCGGCAACGATCGGCGACTGATCGAGGATACTCAAGGGGATGTTCATCGTTCGTTACGACCGCTTGGGCGCCGCACGAAGATGCAGCGGACCGTGCACCCCTCGCGGCTAAGCCGCTCGGTCGTGAAAGATGCGCTCGTTGCGATGCGTCGCCGGCTTCATGCGCGACCCGAACTCTCGATGCAAGAATTTGCGACTGCTGCATTTGTAACCGAACAGTTGCAAGCGCTCGATCTCGACCGGATTCGCATCAATGTCGGACAAACGGGCGTGATCGCCACGCTGCACGGCGGCCGGCCCGGTCCCGTTTCGCTCCTACGCGCGGACATGGATGCGCTGCCGATCCAAGAACTCGGCGTTCAACCATATCGCTCGCTCAACGACGGCGTCATGCATGCCTGCGGCCATGACGGGCATGTCAGCATTCTGCTGGGCGCCGCGGCAACGTTAGCCGCGCGGCGTACCGACGTGAGTGGAACGATCGTGCTTTGCTTTCAGCCCGGCGAAGAGGGGAGCGCCGGCAACCGGCTGATGATCGAAGACGGCGCACTTGAAGAACCGCACGTCGAGCGCGTTTTTGCCTTGCATTTATTTAGCGGGTTGGACGTCGGCAAAGTCGGCATTCGGGACGGGCCGTTTCTGCCGTCGTCAGATCGCTTCACGATTGAGATTCTCGGCACCGGCGGACATGGCGCGATGCCCGACACTGCGCGCGATCCGATCGTGGCCGCGGCCAACGTCGTGGGCATGTTGCAAACAATCGCGAGCCGCGAGATCGCCGCCAAAGATCCCGTCGTCGTGACCGTCGGCGCGATCAACGGCGGCACTACCTTCAACGTCATACCGGACAGCGTTACGTTACGCGGTACGGTGCGCTGTTTCGACGCTGCGATACGCCGGACGATGCCCGAGCGGATCGAGCGAATCGTCGATGGTATCTGCGCGGCCTTGCGCGTCGAGCGGCGCTTTACGTACCAATTCACGTACCCGATGACCGTCAACGATGCCGGTACGGCCGATGTGGTCCGGGTTGCGGCCGGCGCCGTCGTGGGTGCCGGCAACGTCATCGAGCACGACCCGATTATGATGGCCGAAGACATGTCCTTCATGCACGAGCAGCGTCCCGGCGCTTATTTTCTGATCGGCTCGCGCAGCGGACCGGCAACGGCCTATCCCAACCACAATGCGCGCTTCGATATCGACGAGCGCGCGCTTTCGATCGGCCATGATGTCATGGTGGCAATTGCCTGCCCGGCATAATTTATTTTTGCAGCAGCGCGGCGAGAAATTCGAGTGCCGCGACGGGAGCCGACGCTTTACCGGCTTCGGCGTGACTGTCGTAGCGATTGCCGCAACGGCCGCATGCAAAACCGGGATGACGCAAAATCGTGCGCGAGCCGACAAATTCCGGACAGGCCAAACTATCGCCGCGATACGATTCGAGTTTCGGCTGCAATGCCGCGATGACTTCGGCTTTGCGTGCTTTGAGTTCGTCCAAGAGCGACGGCGGGATCGGATACGCGCCGGGCTTGAACCGGACACGATCGCCGCCGCCAAACTCGATGAGCGCGCCCGAACGGCGCAGTTCGGCAATCAGCTCGCGTATATCAGACATTGAGCCTCCAACGTATCGTTTCCGCAAACGGATGAGGTTCCGCGCACGAAGTGAAGTATGTTCATATGGTGCACGGTTATGTGTTGCGCCTGACGTCCCGGCGGACCGTGAAGTGAGGGGTCTTTCGCCTGTTCATCAGCGCTATCTCTACCTTGCTTGTATACTACCCGCTTCAGCCGCTAGTCATGCTTGACGGCCTCTCGAAAGTCGTGGTACAAACCAGACACAATGTCAGGCTCCGGTCTCCGCACGCTCCTCGGGCTTCTCCGGCTGCTCTTCGAGCGGCGGGCGGCCTTGGTGTAACGCGAGATCGAGATCGCATACTTCAAGCCCCTCGCCAACGGCGAGGGGCTTTTGCTTATGATAGGAGTTCGCCGTCAACTCCGGCCCGGGGCCGGACGTCTGGCGGCGAGCCGAGGGGGAACCGAGAATGCAAGCTTTTTACGACACCGATATCGATCGCCGGGCGCTCGACGGCAAGACGATCGCCATCATCGGGTACGGCAGCCAGGGCCGGGCGCACGCGCTCAACCTTCGCGACTCAGGGCATGAAGTCGTCGTCGGCTTGCGCCCGGGCTCGGCGAAACGAGAAGCGGCCCGGCGCGACGGCGTAAACGTTGCCGACGTCACTGACGCTGCGGAACGCGGCGACATCGTCATGCTGCTCATTCCGGATGAAGAGCAAGCCGCAACGTATATGCGCGAGATCGCCGGCCGGCTTAAGCCGACCGCGGCACTGGCCTTTGCGCATGGTTTCTCGATTCACTTCGGCACGATCGTACCGCCGCCCGGAATCGACGTTTTCATGGTCGCGCCCAAGGGGCCCGGGCGCCTGGTGCGCAGCGAATACGAAGCCGGGCGCGGCGTTCCGGCGCTCGTCGCCGTCTTCCAGAATCCGGCCGGCAACGCGCGCGAACTGGGCTTTGCGTACGCGGCGGGGATCGGCGCCGGTCGCGCCGGCGTGCTCGAAACGACCTTTAAGGAAGAGACCGAAACCGATTTATTCGGCGAACAAGCGGTGCTGTGCGGCGGCGTCTCCGAGCTCATCACGGCCGGATTCGATACGCTGACCGAAGCCGGCTATGCGCCCGAAATGGCGTATTTCGAGGTCTTGCACGAGATGAAGCTGATCATCGATCTCATGTACGAGCGCGGCATCGAAGGCATGCGCGAGTCGATCAGCAACACGGCCAAATACGGCGATTACACGCGCGGTACGCGGATCGTTACGGCCGAAACACGCGCTGCGATGAAGACGATCTTGAGCGAAATCCAAAGCGGTCAATTCGCGCAGGAGTGGGTCGCCGAGCATGCTGCCGGGAAACCGTCGTTTAACGCGTTTCGCGAAAAAGCCGGCGTCCATCCGATCGAAGCGGTCGGCACGAAGCTGCGCGGATTGATGCCGTGGCTGCGTCAACCGGCAGCCGCGAAATAAGCCGGGCCGCACGATGAAGCAATCGCTGTTCGATAAGGTTTGGAGCGCCCATGTCGTCGAGGAGTTAGCCGGCGGCAATGCGCTCGTGTTCATGGATCTCGTCGTCGCACACGAGATCACGACGCCGCAAGGCGCCATCGCAATCGAGAAGAACTTCGGCGACCAGCTTTACGATAAGCGCCGCATCGTTGCCATGAACGATCATGTGTCGCCGGCTAAAGATACGGCAACCGCAATTCAAGCGCGCGTCGTGCGTGATTGGGCCAAGCGTCAAGGCATCACGATGCACGATATCGGCGACAACGGCATCTGTCACGTGATGGTCCCCGAGCGCGGTTATGTGACGCCCGGGATGACGGTCTGCTGCGGCGATAGCCACACCTGCACGCTCGGCGCGTTCGGCGCGTTCGCGCTCGGAATCGGCACGACCGCGCAAGCCGGCGCAATGCTGGCAGGATGTCTGATTCTGCAGCGGCCCAAGGTCATGCGCATCGAAGTGACCGGCACGCTAGCGAGCGATGCAACCGCCAAGGATTTGGCGCTGGCGGTCATCGCGCGCATCGGCTTTCGCGGCGGCACCGGCTTCGTGCTCGAGTACACCGGCTCGGCGATCGATGCGCTGTCGATGGAAGAGCGGATGACGCTTTGTAATATGGCGATCGAATCCGGCGCAACGAGCGGTATCATTGCCGCCGATCGAGCAACGATCGCGTATCTCGAGAAGACACCTTTGGCACCGGCCGGCGTCGAGCTCGAACGTGCTGACGACGACGCGGTTTACGATGCGGCGGTAAGCATCGACGGCGGCGCGATTCGGCCGACCGTTTCGTGGGGCATCAACCCGGGTGAATCGGCGCCGATCGATGCGGCCGTCCCGGCCGACGCGGCGGCGGCGTCGCTGAGCTACATGGATTTGCGCGCCGGTCAGAGCCTGACGAGCATTGCCGTGGATCAGGCCTTTATCGGCTCGTGTACCAACGCGCGAATTTCCGATTTGCGGGCCGCGGCGGAGGTCTTGCGCGGCCGGCGCGTGAGCGTACCCACGATCATCACCCCGGGCTCGCAAGCCGTCCGGCGCCAAGCCGAGCGCGAAGGCTTGCACGATATCTTTCAAGACGCCGGCGCGTTATGGACGCACTCGTCGTGCGGGCCGTGCCTAGGGATGTCCATGGGCGTACTGGCGCCGGGAGCGCGCTGCATCTCGTCGACAAACCGGAATTTTCCCGGCCGTATGGGTGACGGCGGCCGCGTCCATTTGGCGTCGCCCGTCGTCGTTGCCGCAAGCGCGATTTTAGGCCGTATCGGTTCACCCGCTGAAATCGAGTTGCACGAAGCGGTGCCGGCATGATCGTGGAGGGCCGCGTGCTCGCGATCGCACTTCCGAATATCGATACCGATCAGATCATCCCGGCGCGCTACCTGACGACCATCGACGAAGACGGCCTCGGACAATTTTGTATGACCGGGATGCCGGATGGACCCGCATTGTTAGCGAGCGTGCCGGACGCTGCGATCCTCGTCAGCGGCGAGAACTTCGGCTGCGGCTCCTCGCGCGAACATGCGGCCTGGGCGTTGCGCGACCGCGGTTTCAAAGCGGTCATCGCTCCGAGTTTCGCTCGTATTTTTCTAGAGAATGCCTACAACAACGCGATCGTGCCGATCGTCATCGACCCCGCGCGACTCAAAACGTTCGCGGCCGCACGGTCGGCGCGGATCGACGTTGATGCAGAGACCGTGCGGCTGGACGGCGGCGAGCCGATCGGCTTCAAACTCGATGAACTGCGCAAAGCGTTCATCGTCGGCGGCGGCTTTCTCCCGTATCTCGCCGCAAAGATCGCCGGTGTCCGTGCGTGGGAGGCGGCTTGCCGCACGTAGCGCTGCTGGGCGGCGACGGTATCGGGCCGGAAGTAACCGCCGCGGCGCGGCGCGTCTTGGCGGCAGTGCTGCCCGACACGGTTTTCGTCGAAGCGGCCGTCGGTGCGGCGGCGATCGCTTCGCACGGCACCCCATTACCGCCGGAAACCATCGCAATCTGTGAAGCTGCCGACGGCATCTTATTCGGTGCGGTGGGCGGGCCGGGCTTCGACGGCATTCGCCCCGAGCAGCGTCCCGAAGCCGGTATCCTCGGCTTACGTAAACACTTCGGGTTGTATGCCAACGTACGGCCGTCCCGCGTTTATCCGGGGCTCGAAGATCGCTCGCCGCTTCGGACGCACATCGTGCGCGGGATGGACCTTGTTATCGTACGCGAGCTCGTCGGCGGTTTGTATTTCGGCACCAAGTCACTGGAAGTTGAAGCCGGCGTAATGACCGCGCGGGAAGAGCTGCGCTATACCGCCGATGAAATCGAGCGGGTCGTTCGCTTCGCGTTCGAGCTGGCGCGGACGCGTCGCCGCCGCTTGACCTCGATCGATAAGAATAACGTGCTGATCAGCTCGCAGCTGTGGCGCAGCATCGTCGTCGAGCGCGCGGCGGAATTTCCGGACGTCGATGTCGAGCATCTCCTAGTCGATAATGCGGCAATGCAGCTGGTACGCGAGCCCGGCCGGTTCGATGTCATCGTTACCGAGAACATGTTCGGCGATATTCTCTCCGATGAAGCAGCAATGATCACCGGCTCGATCGGCACCGCGCCGAGCGCCAGTCTCGGCGTCTCGAACGGCGATCGGCGTTTCGGTTTGTACGAGCCGATTAGCGGAACGGCGCCGGATATCGCCGGACGTAATCTGGCCAATCCAACCGCGGCGATCTTGTCCGCGGCAATGCTGGCACGCTTTTCTCTCAACGACGCGCGATCGGCCGCTGCAATCGAAGCGGCAACGGCGCGAGCGCTAGCCGGTGGACCGCGCACGGCCGATCTCAGTGGGCCGGACGACGTCCCCGCAACGACCGCAGAGTTTACGCAGAGCGTGCTGGACGCACTCAGAGCGCGCGTCTAGAACCCGCACGCGGCGGGGTAACGCGATTCTTCGAGCAGGTGCGTCGCCTCTTCGGCGGGCACCGCTTGGCTGTAGAGAAAGCCCTGCGCAGCATCGCATCCGAGTTCGGCCAGCATGCTCCGCTGAGTGATCGTTTCGACACCCTCGGCGATGACCGACAGTCCGAGTTCATGAGCGAGGGATACGATCGAACTCACGATCACGAAATCGGCCAAGCCGTCATCAGCGCCGCTGACGAAGGAACGGTCGATCTTAATGCGGTCGAGTGGAAAGCGCCGCAAATAATTGAGCGACGAGTAGCCGGTGCCGAAATCATCGAGATAGATGCGAATGCCGAAACGGCGCAGATCTTGCAGGGTCGCAATCGATGCATCGACATCGCCGATCAGTACGCTTTCGGTGACTTCGAGGGCGAGTAACTGCGGGTCGAGGCGGGCGGCCAGAACGATCGACTTTACTTTTGTTGCGAAATCGAGTTCGGCTAACTGCTTGGCGGAAACGTTGACCGCGGTAATCACCGGCTCGAAGCCTGCAGTTTGCCAGCGGCGCGCCTGTATGCACGCCTCGCGGAGAACCCAATCGCCTAATTCGACGATCAATCCCATCTGTTCGGCCACTTCGATGAAGTGAGCGGCACTCACGAGCACGCCGTCTTCCGCCTCCCAGCGCAAGAGGGCCTCGAAGCCGGTGACCGCTCCGTCTCCCTGTAACGACATGACCGGCTGATACGCCAGGCGAAACTCCTGGCTGTCCAGTGCGTGACGCAACGCGACCTGCATCTCGGTTTGATAGGCGAACTGGTCGCGCAATGCCGTCGTGAAAATCGTGCAGCGGTTGCGTCCGAGGTCCTTGGCGGCATACATCGCGATGTCGGCATCGCGCAAAATCTCTTCGGTCGTCGTGTACGATTCGTCGACGAGCACGATACCGATGCTCGCCGTAACGCGGATGTCGCTCGCGCTGCTCAAACTCGAACTCAATACGGTCGCAATGCGCGCGGCCAGCGCATAGGCGGCATCTTCGGTTGCGGCACCGTCGACGAGCATGGTGAACTCATCGCCGCCAAGTCGCGCGACGGCATCGCCCGAGCGAATGACGTCGGTCAAACGCCGGCTTACCTCGACGAGGAGCGCGTCGCCTGTCGAATGACCTAGCCGATCGTTGACGGTCTTGAAGCGGTCGAGATCGATGAAGCAAATGGCGAAGCGCTTCTCGCGGTCGGCCTTGAAGCGTTCGAGCGCCGTCTCGAGTCGCGAAAAAAACTGGAGCCGGTTCGGCAACTTCGTCAAACCGTCGTGCGACGATGAGAAGCTGAGCTGCTGCTCGATTCGCTTGCGCTGCGCGATTTCTTCGCGTAATTCGAGTTCGATCCGTTGCTGACCGGCCGTGACTTCGCGAAGCTGGGCGATCGTTGAGCGTTGCGCGATGAGCGCCGTTACGCTGCGGCTGGCCAGCCGCAAGACCTCCAGCTGGCTCTCGGTTAACTCACGCGAACGCGTATCGATCACACATAGTGTGCCGAGAGCAAAGCCATCGCCGTCAACGAGCGGCACGCCCGCGTAGAAGCGGATCTTGGGATCGCCGGTTACGAGCGGATTGTCGCAGAAGCGCGGATCGCGCATTGCATCCGGTACGATCATGAGCGTCTCGGGCTCGAGAATGGCGTGCCCGCAAAACGATAAATCGCGCGGCGTCTCCGGCGCATCAAGGCCGAAGCGCGACTTGAACCATTGCCGCTCCGCGTCAACTAGGCTCACGACGCTCATCGAAGTATCGCAGATCGCCGCGACCAGCGCGGTGATCGCGTCGAAGTCCGAGTCGCACTCGGAGTCGAGCAGGCGCGAGCGCCGCAACGCAGCCAGGCGGGCCGGCTCGTTGACGGCTTTAAGTGGAGCGATCAAAAGAATCTCGCTAACGGTGATGTGTTCTTTCACATCGGCGATAGCGCGGAGTTCCGTTAGGCAACAAGCCGACCGGCGTTAACTGCCGGCCAGACTCGTGCGAAGTGCTCGTAATTCTTCACGCAGGCTTGCGAACGCATCGGCGTCGAGAGCCGCCTTCGCTGCGACCGTCGAGCGTAACGCATCCATGTGCTGCTCGACGGCAACGCCCCGACCGGTCAGTTGAACGAGCACGGAGCGCTCGTCGCCCAGCGAACGGCGACGCGTCACGTAACCGAGTGTTTCGAGCCGCCGCAGCACCGGCGTAAGCGTGCCGGAGTCCAGAAAGAGGCGGCGCCCAATCTCCCCGACGAGCTGCTCGTCGGTCTCCCAGAGCACGAGCAGCACGAGATATTGCAGATATGTCAGCCCGAACGGTTTAAGCAGCGGCGTATAGTTCCGCTGCATCGCGTTCGCTGCGGCATACAATGCAAAGCAAAGTTGACTGTCGAGCCGGCCGGTCGACTCCGGTGTTTCGGCCGAGCCGCCGGTCAACGGCTCAGCGAACGGCGACGGTTTGCGCGGCGTCCGTGGTGACCGCAAGGCGCACCGGTATGTTATTACGCGTCGCATTCGAATACGGGCATACGGCGTGAGCCGCGTTTACAAGTTCTTGCGCTTTCTGCGCATCGACACTCGGGAGCGAAACCGCGATGTCGACTTCGAGTGTGAAACCGCCGGTCTCGTTCGGCCCGATTCCGACCGTCGTTGATACCGTCGAGTTGTGGATCGAAAGCTTTTGCTGTCCGGCCACGAGCTTGAGTGCACCGTGAAAACACGCGGCATAACCAGCCGCAAAGAGCATCTCGGGATTTGGCTTGTCGCCGCCGGGTCCACCGATCGCCTTCGGCACCGCGAGTGACAAATCGAGGATGCCGTCGGTCGAACGGACCGCACCGTCGCGGCCGCCGGTCGATACCGCGGTCGTGGTATAAGCAACTGCCATATTATTTCCTTACATAGATCGTTTTCAATTAAATTGTACGCGATCAATACGGCGCCGTCAAGGGCGACCGGCAATTCGCGGTGCTCAGACCGGGTTAAGGCGCAATTTCACGGGCAGACTTTCGCATATGCCGTCCCCGCCCGAACTGCGCGCGCCGGTCTCCAGCGTCCGTAAAGAAAGCCGCGCGGTCGTTTTGATTTGCAGCAGCTGTCCGGCCGGCCGAAAGATTCGCCGGCGCGTCAAAGCAGCTGTAAAAAGCGAACAGCGGAAAAGCGTTGTACGCGTGATTGCATGCGGTTGTCTTGACGTTTGTCCAAAACGTGGTGCAGCCGCGCTGATCGCATCCTCGCTCGAACCGGTCCGCCGGATCGTCATCGCCGGTCAGGCGGACGGAGCGGCAGTGCTGACGATTCTACTGAACGAGCGTATGCGTGACGCCGTTGCGAACTAAAATCGGCGGGGCGAGAAACGCTGTGGTTTCCGCCGGCTCGGCGATATGGACCTCGGCGACCGGAAGCGACGGCGGCGGCTGTTCGTGAATCGCCGGGCGGTCGATGAGCGCTAAATGCGAACGTAATAACGACCGAATTTCGCTTTTGGCCTGCTCGGCGGTATCGAGTGCGCGTTGATGCTCGCGCCGTGCGTCACCGATGCGGTCGCCGAGCGAGGCAACTTCGCGTTCGGCTTGCATGCGTGCTTCCTGCTTGATGAGGTCGGCTTCCTTATGCGCCGCGGCCTTGACTTCGTCCGCAGTACGCTGCGCAAGAACGAGCGTATGCTGCAGCGATTCTTCCATCGCTTTGAAATGGCTGATCCGTTCGCGCAGGTCGGCAATCTCAGCCTCGAGCGCCGCCCGAGCGGTCGCATCGTCTTCAATTGTTTCGATGAGTTCGTCGAGGAACGCATCGACTTCACCACGGTCGTAGCCTTGCAGTTGCTTCTTGAACGACTTGTGCTGAATATCGACGACGGTCAACCGGCTCACGAAAAGCGCGTCCCGGTTGGATGCATCTTCGGCGCCAGATCGACGAGCCCGTCGGCATCGACCTGTTCGTGCAAGCCGTCGGAACTGACATTGACACCTGACGGCACGATGAGGTATATCGCGTCGGCGAGTTTTTGGATGCGCCCGTCGATCGTGTACGCAACGCCGGACGTAAAATCGACGACGCGTTGCAGTAAGGTACGGTCGGCGCCTTGCAAGTTAACGATGCAGACTTGGCGCGAGCGCAACGCGTCCGCAACTTCCGTCACGTCGCCGAAATTACGGGGCGCAAAAACAGAAACTGAACCGCCGCCGGCGCGACGCATTCCCTCCCCGATCGGGACGACGTTACGTTTACCGGTAGCCCCGGGTTCGGGATCGTACAGTTCTTCGTCTTCATCGTCGGGAATCTTGAACCACGAACCAAGTTTGCCTAACATGCTCATGCAAGTGCACCTTCCCGCGCGGGGCGCGGACCGAAGAGCGCCGATCCGATGCGAATCATCGTCGATCCGTGCGCGATCGCGTCTTCCCAATCATCCGACATACCAAGTGATAGCGTCGCGCCGCCGACTTGCGCAAACGTCTCTGCGGCCAGCGCAAATGCATCGTTCACGTTTCCGTCGAGCGGACCGATCGCCATCACGCCGTCGACGTCGAGACCTTCGTCGCGCAGCCGTCGCGCGAGCGCCGGCGCTTCCGCCGGCATGACACCGAAACGCTCGGCCGGCGAGATATTGATCTGAATCAACGCGCGCAACGGCTTATCCACCGCGCGCGCGGCTTTGGCCAGCGCCAAACCGGCTTCGAGGCGGTCGACGCTTTGCACGACGTCAAAAAGCGCTGCGATTGCTTTAGCTTTATTCGTTTGCACGTGTCCGATGAAATGCGTGCGCGCCGCCGGTAAATCGACAAACTTTGCACGCGCTTCCTGTAAGTAGTTTTCCCCGACGTCGGTCAGGCCCGCGGCGATGGCGGCGATCACCATTTCGCGCGAACGCGTCTTGGTAACGCCGACGATATTTACCGAACCCGGAGCTCGTTGGGCGGCGCTCGTAATCTCTTCGACTCGCTCGCGCAACTTTGCCACGGACGCGGTAATGTCCATGGCCCGCACACTTCACCGGACGCGCGTATGCTTCCCGCGACGCAGCGACCAAATTAACAGGGCCAGACCGATGAAGATCTGCGGGATTGCCGCCAGCTGACCGCCCGACAGGCCCGCGACGGTGAATCCGGGCTCGCGCCAGATCTCGGCAATCGAACGCGTGATGCCGTATAGCGTAAACCAGGTCCAGGCTACGACGCCGTCCGCCGGGCGGCGACGATAGACCAGCAGGATCACCGGCAGCACCAAGATGTCGAGAATGCCCTCGAAAATCTGCGACGGATACCGGTAACCGCTATAATTCGGAAATGCGATGCAATACGGCCGGTCCGGGTCGCAGATCTTCCCTTGCAATTCATCATTGATAAAGTTAACGACGCGGGTGAGCGCAATGCCGATCGGCAGCAGCACCACCACTTCGTCGGCGAGAACGTTGAATTCCAAGCCGCGATGTTTGCGCAAATACACCATGATCGCGAGAATAACGCCGACGAGCGCGCCGTGGAACGCCATGCCGCCTTGCCAAACGGCAATGAAGTCGAGCGGATGTGAGAGATATTGCGCGAGATTGTGCTGCGTGATGATGTCGGCGATCACGAAACCCACCCGGCCGCCGATCAGCACGCCGACGAGCGCGTAGACGAGAAAATCTTGAATTTGATCGGTCGTCAAACCCAAGCGCCTGCGGCCTGCCGGCCGGTTCATCCAGACGAAGACGCAGATGAAACCGGCCAGGTAGGACAAGCCGTACCAGTGCACGGCAAGCGGGCCGAGCCGGAAAGCAACCGGGTCGATGTTGGGGTAGGTAAACCAGTGGGTCACCCGGCGAGGTTACGCCGTCCCGCTCGCGACCTCCGCGCCCCGTACCAGGCCGGCGACGAGGCGCGCGTCGCTTGACAGCGGAAGTCAAAATGCCGTGCATCCCCAGCTCAACATCGCGACGGCATTTTTAGCCGGACTTTTCTCGTTCGTTTCGCCTTGCGTACTGCCGCTAATCCCGGCTTATCTGTCGTTTCTTACCGGTTCGAGCCTCGAAGAGCTCAAAGCTGAACGAAACGCTTCGCAGCGTTTACGGGTGCTGTTGCACGCCCTCGCGTTCATCGCCGGATTTACGCTGGTCTTTATGCTCATCGGTTTGTCGGCAAGCGCCGTCGGTTCCGCGTTTAGCGAATACAAAGATTGGATCGCCCGCGCCGGCGGAACCGTCATCATCGTGCTCGGCCTCAACATGATCGGCGTGTTCAAGATTCCGTTTTTGGCGATGGATAAACGACTACAGGTGCGCAGTGCAAACCGCTCCCTCGTCGCGTCGTTTCTCGTCGGCTTAGGATTTGCCGCCGGCTGGTCGCCGTGCATCGGACCGATCTTGTCGGGCATTATTCTGCTTGCATCGCAGGAGCAGATCGGTGCGGCTGCGTTCTTACTCTTCATTTACTCGATGGGTTTGGCGATCCCGTTTCTGTTAACGGCGGCCGCAATCACCCAGGCGCTCGGGCTGCTCAACGGCATTAAACGCTATATCGCTCCGATCGAGATCGGCGCCGGTGCTTTTCTCGTCGCTTCAGGACTGGTCTTGCTGACCGGTTCCTTCACGCGCATCGCCGGATTCTTCTACCAGTACGTGAGACCGCCGAGCCTGTGATACTGTGGCTCGTGGCGATCGTCGTGTTTGCGCTCGACAAGGTCACCAAACATCTCGTGCTGACGTCATTTATGCCGGGTGAAAGCCGGATCGTCGTTCCGCACCTTCTCTGGTGGACGTACGTGCAGAATACGCACGGCGCATTCGGTCTATTCGGCAATTCGCCGGTACTGCTCGTTGTTTTAGCGCTGGCCGTCTTAGCGCTGTTTGCGTTCGCCTTTCGCGACGCAGCGCAACGTTCGCAACTCGTGCGCGTCGCGTTCGGCGCGATCGTCGGCGGCGCTGCCGGCAACATCGTCGACCGGTTACAGCAGCAGTTCGTCGTCGACTTCATCGATTTTAAAACGATTTGGCCCAACGTATTCAACGTTGCCGATTCTTGCATCACGATCGGCGTGGTGTTGCTCATCCTCTCGTCGCTGCGGCGCGAAGAACGGCCGTCGTGACCGAACTGCGCGTCGATGCAGACGATGTCGGACGACGCGTCGACGTCGTACTGACACGGTTGACCGGCTTGTCACGCAGCTATGTTGCCGCTGCGATGAAAACCGGTTCCGTCGATGTGAACGGCAGTGTGGCAAAACCAAGCCGCATCCTTGAAGCCGACGATGTGCTCCGCTACTCGATCGCACCGCCCGCAGCATATGAAGTGTTGCCCCAGGCAATACCGCTCGACATCGTGTTCGAAGACCAAACGCTGCTGGTCGTCAACAAGCCGGCCGGACTTGTATCGCATCCGGCGCACGGTTCGGCCGACGGAACGCTCGTGAACGCATTGCTCGCGCACGCCGGGGCGCTGCCGGGCGAACCGGCGCGGGGAGGCTTGGTGCATCGGCTCGACCGCGACACGTCCGGCCTGCTCGTGGTCGCAAAAACCGAAGCGGCCCTTGCGACGCTTGGGCGCGCGATGCAGAAACGGTACATCAAGCGCGAGTACCGCGGACTCGTTGAAGGCGTCCTACGCGAACGCGAAGGAACGATTCGCGGTGCGCTCGGACGCGACGCGCGTAATCGACTGCGATATGCGATTCGCACGGACGGGAAGCCGTCGGTAACGCATTACGCAGTGCGCGAACAGTTTCGCAACGCCGCCGAATTAACGTTTCAATTGGAAACCGGCCGAACGCACCAAATTCGCGTCCACCTTGCCGCGCTCGGTCATCCGATCGTCAACGATCCGCTTTACGGCCGGCCCGATTCGCGCATCGCGCTTCCCGGTCAGGCGCTGCATGCTTGGAAACTTGCATTCAAACACCCGGATACCAAAGAGTATCTTGCCTTCGAGATCGAGCCGCCGCCGGATTATCAGGCAGCGCTCACGTTTCTGCGCGGGTGAGCGGCGGCTTTGCGTTGCGCGCGACCTCGGGCGCGGCGCGGCGCGGTACGCTGACACTCGAGCACGGCAATCTCGAAACCCCGGCGTTTATGCCGGTCGGCACCGCGGCGACCGTCAAAGGTTTGACGCCGCGCGATCTGCGTGAAACCGGCGCCCAGATCGTCCTGGCCAACACCTACCACTTGTGGTTGCGGCCAGGCCGTGAGACCCTCGTCGCTGCAGGCGGCTTGCATCGCTTCATGGCCTGGGATCGCCCGATCCTCACCGATTCGGGCGGCTTTCAAGTGTTTAGCTTGGAGTCGCGACGACGGATCGACGACGACGGAGTGACGTTCCGCTCGCACCTCGACGGCAGTTCGCACCGCTTTACGCCCGAGACCGTGCTGGCATTTCAAGAAGACGCCGGCGTCGACATCGCTATGATGCTCGACGAATGCATCAAATTGCCGGCATCGGCGCAAGCCGTCGACGACTCGGTGCGCCGAACCGGCTTATGGGCTCGGCGGGCCGCGCAGGCTTGGCGTCGCGAACGGACCGCGCTGTTTGCCATCGTGCAGGGCGGCCTCGATGAACGCGCACGCGAACGCAGCGCCGCGGAACTGATCGCCCTCGATACAACCGGCTACGCAATCGGCGGTTTGTCGGTCGGTGAGACGCGCGAAGAAATGGTCCGTCTTACCCGCTTCACCGCCGCGCTATTACCGGTCACGAAACCGCGCTACCTCATGGGTGTCGGCACGGTACGCGATCTCATCGCCGCCGTGGACTGCGGCATTGATATGTTCGACTGTGTCTATCCGACCCGCTCGGGCCGGCACGGCCGCGCGCTCACGCGCAGCGCCGAACTCAATCTGCGCAATGCGCGCTTCGTGCACGACTATACACCGCTCGACGCACAGTGCGATTGCGAAGTCTGCACCAGCTTTACGCGCGCCTATCTCGCGCATCTAATCCGCTCCGACGAGCTGCTCGGGATGCGGCTACTTTCCTATCACAACGTCTATTTGCTCAATGCGCTCATGTCTGAGGCGCGCGCCGCAATCGAAGCTGATGCGTGGGCGACGTTTCGCGACGCGCTCTTCGTCGATGTCATGCGCTACAGCGAGCGGCCCGCCGTATAAAGCGCACTACAATCCCGGGACGCTACGACTTCAAAAGAAAATTTGCTGCGAAATTGCAACATCATACGTAACGGGTTCAACGGTAATCGCTTGCGGTAATACGAAGCTGAACGTTAACGAGTTACCTGAGACGACTCCCTGTGTAGGATCAGATAACCAGCCGGCTCCAAATCCCGGAACCCATAAAGCGAGAAGATAGATGCCTTGCGCGTCGAGCGGTGTAGCCGATGTGAAGGTTCCACTTACGAATCCGCCGGCAGTAAACGTCGTTGCAGCCGTCGGTGTAAAAGTCGCATAAATGAGCGGCGAAATCTTGCGATCCATAGGCTTTGCACGTGAGCATTAGAAAACAAGTATATTTGCTTCATAAGCCCGGGGTGTTCGGGGGCCCGCATGGCGGCGAGTCGCTGCTCTGCCGATTAGCGAATTGGACTTGTCGTCCGCATTGAAAACGGCAGCGAAGCGTTGACTAACCGCGTTGGAGCTAAACGGCCACGAGATTGTCTGCGCCGTACTTTGCTAGCCGCGGCCATCGGCGGCGCTTGGCAACCGACTCCGCCGGCGTATGCCGGCGACTCGTCGGCCGGCATTGGGCTCACGCTCAATCCCGTGCTTGCCGGTTCGCACGAGAGCTATAACGATCGAAGACAGATTCCGCCGGTGCCGATACCGTTGCTCGACTTTCACGCCAAGGGCGGACCGTTCGAACTCGATCTCGAGGGCTTGCCGCCGATTGCGTCGATTCGATCTTCCGATCGGCTCGAAGGCCGCACGTCGACGCAGCTTTCGATCGCGACCGGCACTTTGCGAATTTGTGACCCGCTCGGGCGCTACAGCGCCGGCATCGGCGCACTGTTTTACAACCAATCGACGCACTATCTCGATCCAATTGAGATTCGCGGCACCGGCGAGACGCAATACTCCCGATTGAGCGGAATAACATACGCGGGCGGTTACCGTGTGCCATGGCGACACGGTCGTTTTGATGCGACATTGGCGTATGCACCGGCGCTCAACGGAACGCAATTTACGATCTACGACCACGCGCAGTACCGCCCGCGTGTCGATCCGGAACGTGCCGATCAAATCGATGCGGCGGTCCGCTACACCCGAACCGTCGGGCGCTGCGGGGAACTTTTGTTTGGACTGCGCTACGTAAATTACACCGCCCGCTACGATGCACGCAACGGCGGATTATCCGATCGTAACGTCGGGCTATTGCCGGTCGTCGGGTTTCGCCTCGCTATTGCAAGATGACCAAACGGCGACGTGCCGCCCGTTCATCCGGCGGTGCAAATTCGAGCGACCATAACGCGCATCGGTCGTCGTTCTGAACGCGTTATTTGGGCACAAGGCAACGCATAGTAAGGTTGCTTAACTAAGTAGAGGAAGAAGAACTCGCAGCGCTACCGTTTACAGCAAATAGCCGAACCGCGTTACGCGGCTCGGCTATGGTGCGGTCGAACGACGCTACTGCGTTAATTACGTTTGCGTGATAGCGATATCGTACGTGACCGGTTCAACCGTGAGCGCCTGCGGCAACGTGAAGCTGAAGGTCAGCGAGTTGCCTGAGATCGTTCCGGCCGTCGGGTCGAGGACCCAACCGGATCCAGGCACATACAGAGCAAGTTGGTAATTGGCGCCCGCCGTTAACGGGGTCGCCGAGGTGAACGTTCCACTGACAACTCCGCCGGCGGCAAACGTCGTTGGTGCCGTGGGCGTGATCGTCGCGTAGATAAGCGGCGTTCCGCCGATTGCAGTCGTTCCGGTCGGCACGATCGTACCCGATGCTATTGTTGCAGTAACGGCAGCAGACGATCCCGGTATGGTGATCGTTGCGGAATTTCCGCCGCTTAACGTCGGCGCGACGGTACCGCCGGTTGCCGGTGCGGTCACCGTGCCGCTCGGTGCGGGAGTTAACGGCACCGGTGCCGGCGAGTTCGAACTAGTGCAAGCATGTAATGCCATCGCTGCTGCGAACAGCGGTGCGGCAAACAGCCGTCGGCTAATCTTCATTTACACCCCGATTCAAATGAGAGGAGATAGTCCGGTTCATGGCAACCGAACGTAATCCTCGGTTTGTTTTAATTTCAAGTCTTTGCATGACGGCATGCGCTTCATCTGGAGAATAGGCAATGGTGCCGAAACGTATTCGCACGGCAAGCGCGCTTATTAGCGCCGTTGTTGCTGTTCTCATCCCGCTTGCAGCGACTGCGCACGGAACGGCGGTTGATTTGGGTGCCGGAACGCTAGGCGCCTCGTTGAGCGTCAGTCAAGCGATCGATCCGAACACGGCCTTGCGCGCGACGTTCGGCACGTTCGATATCTCCCGTAACGAACGCTTCAACAACGTGGTCATCGATGTTCTCACGAACCTTCGGCTGACGGAACGTTTCCGCGTGCAGTCGGCCGGGTTGTATCTCGACCGCTCGCTTCGCTCGGGTCTGCATCTTTCGGCCGGCGCGGTTTTGAACGGCAATCACATTGCTGCCGTCAGCGTGCCTGCCGACTCATCGATCGTCATCAACAACTACGTGTATTCAGCGGCTGCGGCCGGCCAGATATTTACCGACGTCAGCTGGATGCCGGTTTCACCGTATGTCGGTTTCGGCTTCGCTCCGCGATCGACCGATCGCCGTCGAGTCGGGTTCGTCGGTCAGTTCGGCGTCTATTATCAAGGTCGCGCGAACGTGCGGTTCGATTCGAATGGCATCATTAAAGCGAACGAATCGAATTTCATCCGCTATTACAACACGCTGCGCGATCAGCTGGCCCAGGAGCTTTCACCGGTGCAAATATTTCCGGTAATTCAACTCGGTATTCGGCTTCGGATTTGATCGGCGCCCCAACAGCGCATCGTCATTGCGTGCCACGTTGCGTTGCTTAGGGGCCGAGTTCGCCGGGAAACGAAACCACGGCCGTTGCAACTTCGTCTTACGAGTGTGAACAACGTTAAGAAGACCGATAACGAATGGCGCGCCGAATTGCCCGCCGACAAGTTCGCCGTTCTGCGGGAAGCCGCCACCGAACGGCCGTTCAGTGGTGCGCTCTATACGAATAAAGCCACCGGCATGTATCATTGCGGCGCCTGCAAAACGCCGCTGTTCGATTCAGCCGCTAAATTTGAGAGCGGCAGCGGATGGCCGAGCTTCTACGAACCGCAGAACGCCGCAAATGTCGAACTCATCGTGGACCGGTCGCACGGCATGTCGCGAACCGAAGTCCGCTGCAAAGCTTGCGGATCGCACCTCGGTCATGTCTTTGACGACGGTCCGGCGCCGACCGGCCAGCGGTACTGCATCAATTCGTTAGCACTGGATTTCGCGCCGCACGCCGGTTAAGCGATGACCGCACCGACGTCGCACCTGCGTAGCCGCAAGTGGTTTGCCAATCCGAATAATCCGAGCATGACGGCGCTCTATTTAGAACGCTTCCTCAACTATGGATTGACCCGCGAAGAGTTGCAATCGGGAAAGCCGATCGTCGGGATCGCACAAACGGGCAACGATCTTGTGCCGTGTAACCGGCATCATATCGAACTGGCGCAACGCCTGCGCGACGGAATTCGCGATGCGGGCGGTATCCCGATGGAATTTCCGGTTCATCCGCTACAAGAAACCGCGAAGCGGCCGACGGCGGCACTCGATCGCAATCTCGCTTATCTCGGCCTTGTCGAAGTGTTGTATGGGTATCCGCTCGACGGGGTCGTGCTTACGACCGGCTGCGATAAGACCACTCCGGCTTCGCTGATGGCGGCCGGAACGGTCGGCTTGCCCGCAATCGTACTGTCCGGCGGCCCGATGCTCGACGGCCATTATCAAAATCGGCTCGCCGGTTCGGGAACGATCGTATGGGAGGCGCGCGAACTGCTCGCAGCCGGGAAGATCGACAACGAAGGCTTCATCGATCTCGTCGCCTCCTCGACGCCGAGCGCCGGGCACTGCAACACGATGGGCACCGCAACGTCGATGAACTCTCTGGCTGAAGCGCTCGGCATGTCGCTGCCCGGTTGCGCGGCGATTCCCGCGCCGTATCGCGAACGCGGCCAGATTGCCTATGAAACGGGGCGCCGGATCGTCGGCATGGTGCATGAGGATCTCACGCCCGCCAAAATCATGACGCGCGCTGCCTTCGAGAACGCGATTGTCGTAGCTGCGGCGATCGGCGGTTCGACGAACTGCGTGCCGCACCTCATTGCAATCGCCCGTCATGTCGGCGTGCCGCTCGACCTCGATGATTGGCAACGCATTGGCCATGCGATTCCGTTGCTGGTCAATTGTCAGCCTGCCGGCGAGTATCTCGGCGAAGGTTACCACCGGGCGGGCGGCGTTCCGGCCGTCATGGGCGAGTTGCTGCTGGCCGGCAAAATCGCCCCCGAGCCGCTCACCGCGAATGGAAAAACGATCGGTGCGAATGTCGGTAGCATGCGGAGCAAAAACACCGCAGTCATTCGGTCGTATGCCGATCCGCTCAGTATCGACGCCGGTTTTCTCGTCTTGCGCAGCAACTTCTTCGATTCTGCGATCATGAAGACGAGCGTCATCAGCCCCGACTTCCGGGCTCGCCATCTAAGCGATCCGGCCGATCCCGATGCGTACGTCGCCCGGGCAGTGGTCTTTGAGGGACCCGAAGATTATCACGAACGCATCAACGATCCGGCGCTCGAAATCGACGAGCACACGATCCTCGTCATGCGCAATTGCGGCCCGGTCGGTTATCCCGGTTCGGCTGAGGTCGTTAACATGACGCCGCCCGATGCACTCGTGAAAGCTGGGATCACCAATTTACCGACGATGGGCGACGGCCGGCAGAGCGGCACATCGGCGAGTCCGTCGATCCTCCATGTTTCACCTGAGGCCGTCGGCGGCGGCGGTCTTGCCTTGCTGCACACCGGGGACCGCTTGCGCATCGACCTGGCGAATCGTGAAGTAACGCTGCTTCTTCCGGCAGCTGAAATCGAACTTCGGCGTGGCGCTTGGACCGCAACGCCGCTGATCAATCAAACGCCCTGGCAAGAAATCTATCGCGCCGAGGTCGGTCAGCTCGAAACCGGAGGCTGCTTAGAGCCGGCGGTCGCCTATCGCGACGTCGTGCACACCATGGGGGTACCGCGCGACTCCCATTAGTGAACCGCCGAACCGCGCATTGCGGGGAGATCGTCGGTAACGAAGCGATCGACGATCGCGTCGATACCGGTATCGGGCCGGAGGCCGAGAGCGAGCGCGCGACGCGCGTCGACCGCGGCCGGCCAGCCGTCGACGATGCTTTGGGTCCGGGCATCGGGTCGCAGTACGATTCGCTCCGCAGCCGCATCTCCGCCGGCTTGGCGCACCGCCGCGATCATCGACCCGACCGACGCAGAAATAGCCGGTAATAACAGCGTCCGCTCGACACCGAGCGCCACCGAGGGCAAGTCATCCGCAGCTTCGATGCACTCGATGAGCCGCGCGACCGACATGACCGCCATAACGGAATCAAGGCTGACGGGACAGGCTGTCGGGCGGCCGGCCAGCGGTTCGCGAACGATCGTCGAGGCAAACGTTGATGCCGCTAAATTGGGCTCGGGGCGGACCATGATGGTCGGAAAGCGCAACGAGCGGCCGTCGATGTACCCCTTGCGATGATAGTCGGCGACCAGCAACTCGCCGCACGCTTTTTGAATACCGTAGGATGTTTGCGGGTTGAGCGGGGTCGCATCGTCGATGGACGCCGGAAGGCGGCCGCCGTAAACGGCAAGGCTACTGGCGAAAAGCACGCGTGGCGGTTTCGGCAACCGCCGGCACGCTTCGAGCACGTGGCGCGTTCCGTCGAGGTTCACTCGCATGCCGAGATCGAAATCCGCTTCCGCGCCGGCGCTAACGACGGCGCCAAGGTGAAAGACGGCTGCGATGTCGGCGCCGATTGCCTCGCCGACGACGCGCGGATCGGCAAGATCGCCGATTCGCTGCTCGACGCGCGGATCGCCGGCCAGCGCATCATCGCGCCGCACGGAATCGAATAAGACGATCCCCTCGATGGGCTCGCCGTCACCGGGCCGGGCACGGGAAAGAAGCCGTTGGGCGAAGCGACGGCCGATGAATCCGTTGCCGCCGGTGATCAGAACCTTCACGTCACTGCCTCATCTCACTGCCTCGTCCGTGCCGAACTGCCGGCGTTGCTTCGGCGGTCCTCTTGCTTTCGTCACGCCGCAACGCTGAACTTGCGTTAAGGCAAAGCGGTAGTGTTCGCGTCCCGGCCGTCCGACAATCTTGACAAATCGGACGGCTTTGGCTTAGCTCTGGGGAACAAGTCGGCCTAATCGACCGTCAACGGCTAAAAAGCAGGGCAGCACGGGCCGAGTGAACGGGCGTCGCGGACAAGCTTATTGCGCGTTGGCCGTCGTTCGTACAACTCGGGTGCATGGTGCTCCGGGGAGCGGTATGTTTTCCAACCACCCTATCGTCCGGGCTTCCGTAGCGGCGTTGACCGTTGCTAGCCTCGGACTTTCAATCTTGCAACCGAGCATGGCGCAGGGCGTTTCGCCGGCTGCGGCGGACGCGCCGGTACGCACGGCGTCCGTGAGCGGTACGATCGTCGACGAACGCCAACATCCGATCGGCGGCGCCGACGTCAGTGTTTCGGGCGCTTCACGTGCGCGGATCGTCAGCGATGCGGCCGGCAAGTTCACATTTACTGCGCTACGCCCCGGATTGTATTCGGTCTCCGTGACGAAATCCGGTTTCACTTCGGTGACGCGCGAAGACGTTACGCTCATCGACGGCCAGCCGACGACGGCGACCATCGCGCTGCGCGCAGCATCGTTTTCGTCACTGCGCGAGATCGGCCGCGTGACCGTCTCACGCAGCGGAACGAGCACGATCAACACCTCGACGGCTGCCATCAACACCGTCGCGGCGCAAACGTTCTTCGATCAGGGTCAAGTGCAACTGCCCGCGGTGTTAAATGAAATCCCGGGCGTAACGACGACCTACACAAATGCGAACTCGATCGTCGCGGTTGCGAACCCCGGCAATGCATTCGGCGTTCCGTCGATTCGCGGCTCGCTGCCGTATGAAACGTCCGTCCTCATCGACGGCCATCCGATCGTCGTCGGCAGTTCGGGCACGTATAATTTAGCGTATTTGAGCCCGTACGTGTTGCAAAGTGTCGAAGTGGTAAAAGGCCCGGGCGCTAACGTTCCGGTGATCAGTAACGCCATCGGCGGCACGTTGAATTTACGGACGCTCGAGCCCGGCGGCCGACCGCAGCGTTCGGTCGACTATGGCGCCGACAACGAAGTCGGCAGTTTAATCAACGTGCAGGCCACCGGTTCGTCCGGTAAATTCGGCTATGCATTTAATTATAATTCAGCCGGCTCACCGGGCGCGTATCGCAATCACCCGGAATACGTTGCGCCGATCTACGGGTCGACGATCAACGGCTTGCCCATCGTGCCGACCGCGAATACGCCGTTCACCCAGATTGCCGGCAACCCGGCGGTCTTTCAATCGAACGCGAACGTCGCGTCGCTCGCCGGCTGTTGTCTATCGGTAAATAGCGATTATCAATTGCGTTCGCAATTAGCAAAGATTCGCTATAACTTTTCGCAGCAAACATCGATGACCGTGTCGTATCTCGGCAGTCAGACTCGCACGGATCTCAACGGCTTAGAGAACTACGCGTATCCGACGACGTTTGCGCCGCCGGCAGGATACGCCGGTGCATTAGCGGCCGGCACCAATGTATCGTGCTGTCAAAACGACCAGTTTCCGCAATTTCTCGACCTGAACTCGAATAACTTATGGCAGGCGGAGATACGGACGGCGCTCGGGACGAATACCGCGCTGTTCCAGGCGTATACGGGCTCCGTCCACGACCTGTACTATTCGGGTGATGCGAACGGCAGCGACACGTATTCCGTGCCGTTGTATGGTTCGGTCAATCTCGGCACGGGCGCCGGCACACCGACGCTGTTCAGCGGCCAAACGGCGACCATCTCAGCGCCGAACTCCGAATACACGTACGATCGGGCCGATAAGGTGGGCGGATATTCATTCGAGTTCGATCATCCCGTACGCGACAATCTCTATAGCGTTTCGTTCGATTCATCCAAAACGAGTTCGCGATTCGGAGGTTTCGCCGGCCTCGGAAACGCGCTATATGTGCCGCCCGGCTCATTCCAAAACGAAGCAACTTTGCAGGCGCGAGCGCAACTCGAATTAACTCCGCGGCTCAATGCAACGCTGAGCGATTACTACTTTCTTTATACCAACCACAGCACGCAAGACTCCGGCGTGACGTTCCAAGACCACACGCATGGGTTCGAAGGCGCGCGGTTGGGTCTGTCGTGGCGACCCAGCCGCGACGTCGCCGTTCGGTTCGGCACCGGCTCGTCGATCGCACCGCCGTATCTATCGCTGGTGTCGACCGCTCAAGCTCCGCCCGTACCGAACAACAACGGCTTGCCGACGTACTGGACGGTCACCCAAAATAGCCCTGACATCAAACCCGAAGTCGGCTTCGGTTACGATCTCGGCGCCGACAAGCGGTTCAACAATTTTGTTACCGCATCGGCCGATCTGTACCTTACGAATTTGCACGACCAGTTCTTGCAAACGCAAACCCGAACCGGCTCGTACACCGGTATCTGCTGCGGCTTACCCGCTGCCGTCACATTGCCGCTGTACGGAGTCTCATCGACGAACGTCGGCAGTTCGCGCTATGAAGGCGTCGAGTTTTCCGTCAAACGCGAGCCGCCCCGCGGCCTTGGTTTCTCCGTTGACGGCGCCTTGCTGCGCGCGTACGTCTACAATCTGCCCGGCGACTTCTACACGAGCGCGGCCGGCCCGTTTACGCAGAATCTGGGCGTTATTCCCAATGTGAACTTCCAACCGTCCGGCGCCGGTTATAACGGCGTGTTATTCGGCCGCGTGCCGTACGCACAGGGTTACGGCGAACTTAACTACCGCACCGGTGCGATGTATTATCGGGCCGGACTCACCTATTACGGTAACAACAACACCTATGGCGTTCCGGCGTTCGTCGTGCTCGGCGCGACCGTTCGCGCGCGTCTTTCTCCCCGAACGTCGCTGCAGTTGTCGGGTGACAACCTCAACGCCGCTCATGCCAACGGATACCTTGCGAATTGCGTCGGCGGCGTGCCCGTTCCGCTCGCCAACGGACTTACCGGCGCCAACGAGTCGTACTCATGGGGTCCGACGACGATACGTTTAAAGTTCGCGTATACGACAGGCGGTACGCACTGAAGCGCGCCGAGTTCGCCGTATTGCCGGCCGTCGCCGGCGCGTTCGGCATGAACGGCAGCGCGGCTGCGGCAGCGCCCGGCGATGCGTTCGTCTTTGCCCGGCAGCGCTTCATCGCGCGGGCGACGTTGCCGTTCCGGCACCGTCAAGTGTTTGGTTCGCGCTCGCTCGCGAGCGGCGTCGTGCTGCACCTTATGACAAACTCGCTCAAAGCGTATCATTCGCCGAACGGATTCGATAACGGCCCGCACTCCTTACATGCCGCAGCCGTGCTCTACGGCACGTCGATTACCGCGGTTTTGACGGACGCGGCATGGGTCGATTTGCGCTTGCCCGAGTTTCTTGAGCGACTTGGGGATCTCGCACCCGGCAACCCGGCGGCGAACCCGTTTAGCGGGGTCGTTGCCGATCTCACGCAAGCGAGTGCATCGTTCTTCGTCTGCAATAACGCATTGCACGATGTCGCACAAGCGCTGGCCGCCGCAACGCCCGGGGGACGCAGCCCGAACGAGACCTACACCGCGCTCTTTGGCGCCGTGAAGCCGAACGCCATCGTCGTCCCGGCCGGCGTCGCGGCTCTCAACGCCCTGCAAGAGTATCATTTCACGCTCGTTCAAGCGACTATGTAGCCGTCGCACTACGCTCGCCGCGGCGCCGATATCCGGCACTAGATGGTTGCCGACGAGCGCAGGCCGCGGCCGGTTTTGGAGCCGCTCGGCGCAAACCCTGGTTCACCCGTCTGCCACAGAATGAACGTGTCCAGGGTCGGCAGATTCCTCGTCTTGCGCCGACACGTCGCGGATCAAGCCGTGTCCCTGCAAATCGGTACGCAACAAAATAGGCTTGCCGCTCGTGGTTGACGCCGCAAGCCGTGCCGCCATCTTCGCGACTTGCCATGGGGCGGTTCGCCGGTCCGCTAATCCGGTGGTAAGGATCGTCGCCGGATACCGGGCGGGCGCGATATGGTCGTACGCACTCATCGCAAGCAAATCGCGAAAACCGTCGCGCGTCTTCACGCTTCCAAACTCCGGTACGTTTCCCGGACCGTTCGGCATGTTTTCCAGATCGACCATGTCGTTGAAGCCGACTTCCGAGATTGCGGCAGCGAACAGTTCGGGATGTTGCGTGATTGCACCGCCGATCGCGATGCCGCCCGCACTTCCGCCGTTGCCTGCAAGTTTCGCATTTGAAGTCCAGCCGTCGTTTATCGCTGCCCGCGCGCCTGCGACGAAATCGTCGATCGTGTGTTGTTTCGTGCGCCCTTTGCCGGCAAGGTGCCACGGCTCGCCGAACTCGCCGCCGCCGCGCGCGTGCACGAGCACGATCACAATGCCGAGTTCGAGCGTTACAGCGACGAACGGCGGCACCGGCGGTTCAATATCGTAGCCGTACGCTCCATAAGCGACCACGAGCGTCGGCCGTCGTCCGTCTTTGCGCGTGCCGGCTTTGTAGATGACCGTGTACGGTATCTTCGTTCCGTCAGCACTCGTCGCCAGCGAATCTTCATAACGGATATCTGCGTAAGGCGCCGGCACCGGCGGGCTAATATGCGCATCCGCAACGATCGCACGCCGTCCGGCGATCTCGTACCAGCGTCCGGGATCGTTGAACGAAGCTGTTTCAATCTCCAATCGATCCGTCGTCGGCTCGCATTGCATCGGCAGGATCACGTTTGCATGCGGAAGCGCGACCGCGCCGAGCGGGCGCCCTTCAAGATCGAAGTGGTCGAGCCGCATATCGGCCCCAACGCGCTTCGCAACGTACAGGCCCGTTCGGTTCGCGACGATGTCGTTTCGAAAGCCGCTGCCTTCCGGCAGGATCGTTCGGACGCGCGCTCCGCTAAACCGGTCGCGTACGTCAATCGTCCGGCGCGCGTCGCCCTTGTCGCTCAGACCATACAAGTACCGCCCGCCGAGCGCGACCTTCACGACCTGATCCGCCTCGCTAAAAATGCGACGCCACGCACCGTTCGCATGCGTCGCCCGCCTGAACGGCGCCACGAATGCAGAGACGTGCGGAACGGGTTCACGCTGAGGTATCGCGAGAACGGCATCTCTGCCGAGCACCGAAAAGGTGACGAAGAGACTGCGAACGGTAGCGGAACCCATCGGTCCGTCCGCGCCAAAGCCGGCAATCGGCGTATCGGTTCCGTGTTTCGAACCGACGACGTGAAGATAACTCGTTTCAGTTCGGTTCTTCGCGCCCTCACGGACGGTCGAGTAGTAGAAAGCGTGCTCGTCGCGCCACGTCACGTCCGATATGACGGCTGCATCGATCGCTTGAACGATGTCGTGCGCTCCGTCGGAATCGCACACGTGAATCACCACGGCCTCGCTTGAGGCGCTTAGGCCGTAAGCGATCCGGGCACCGCGCCGCGACGGTTCGAACCAGCCGATCACGCGCCCCTTAGGAAGCGATGCTGCGTTTATGATGATGCTCGTTCGGGTCGTCCCGTCAGCACGGGCCAATAGCGAAGGATCGTTGCCACCCGGCAACGTCTGCAGGTAGAGGACGCGCGAACCAATCCGAACGACGCCCGACGTCGTCGTCGCACTCGCCGCCATCGCGTCCACTTTTCGTATCGCTCGCAGTACGCGGGTCCGTCCGGGATTGGCCGCAAGCACCGACCGCGTGTAAAGACTCTGCCGGTCCAAATAGTCGGCGAGATCGGCGCCACCGCTCTCCATCCAATGATACGGATCGCTCCGAACGGTGCCAAAAAACGTCTGGCTGAACGGAACCACCTTGGCCGGCGGCGGCGGACTTGGGATGGATACGGCAATTGCAGCAAACGCCGAAATCGCCCGCATCCAGAAAGTGTTCGTCATCGGCGCTATCATAGATCGACCGTGCGAAGCCCGGCAATCATCACGTTTCACCGATCTTGCATCCAGGGCTGCGGATTCGGCCAAGTGTCGTGAGCGCCACAACGGACCGTACGGGCGGTAGAGGACGGGTATGTCCGCCTTGCGTGCCGCGCGACCTCATCGTTTTAGCGTTGAGGAGTACATGGCCTCGCGCGTCGCCGGGCACACGGAACTCATCGACGGCACGTTTTACGAAGTGTCGCCTCGCACTCCGCGGCACGTCTACCAGGGTCAGCACGCGCCCGAGGTTGACGTCGCCAGCGTACGCGCAAATTGGTATGCAATGACGGCCGAGGCCGGCGACACCTTCGCTGCCATTGAAGTTGCCGACACGTCGTTCAACGACGATCGTACGGTGAATAACCCGCTTTACGAGGCCGCCGGCATTGCGGCTTCGATTGTAAACATTGCGCAGCGCCGAGTTGAATTATATGCCGGCAGCGGCGAACATCGCTTCTACGGCGAAGGCGAAATCTGCGACGTACTGGGCATTCGTATGCCGGTCTTGGAGCTTTCGGCGTTGTGAACTACAGCTCGTCAAGTGTCGCAGCGTCGCGATCGGCATGAGCGGCACATACACCGCCCGGCGAACGCACCCCAAACGACTCGAACTGCCGGGTCAACGAAACGAGCGGCAAGCGGTGAACGGCGTTAGGATGGGTTATGAAGGCTGAAAAAAGTGAAATCAACGCGTCGGAACATATCGACCAGCTCGTTGCCGGACTCACGGATTGGCGCGGCAAAACGCTGGCCGATGTCCGCAAGATCATCGTCGAGGCCGATCGTGAGATCATCGAGGAATGGAAGTGGATGGGGAGCCCGGTGTGGTCTCTCGACGGCATCATCGCAGTCGGCAACGCACACAAAAAGCACGTGAAGCTCACCTTTGCGAACGGGGCGCACCTGGCAGATCCCGACAAGCTCTTTAATAACGGTCTGGGCGGGAATAAATGGCGAGCAATCGATCTCTTCGAGGGTGATGTCGTAGATGCGAACGGATTACGAACGCTTATTCAAGCCGCCATTGCCTACAATCAAAGTAAGTTGAAGAAAGCGCCTGCGCGCCGTCGGCCGAAAGACTAGCAGCAAGCTCGCTCTGCGTAGCGCCGGCATGGTGATCACGGACAATAACGCAACGTTTGCGAAGCGCGATCGGCACATCGCAAGCGAAAGCGATCGGCCGGCGACGATCGCAGTTGCCGGGCGTTCCGGGAGAGCGTGACGTGCGAACCGTTGGCGAGATTGTCCTTGCTCGGACAAAAGGCGTGACGCTTGAGATCATCGCCGATCCAAAGGCGCGCGTCATTTATTTTTACGATAGATCCGGTCATTTCGAGCGCGTCGACGCGACCGTTAAGTTCTATACGCCGCCCAGTGTATCGAGCCTGACGCTTTCGCTACGTGCCATGTTCGCCGAATCGGACATCCCCGAGCTCAGTAAGCGGTGCTTCTTCCCCACATTACTTGATAAGAAAATAGCTCAGTTCGCGACGCTACCGGCAACGCCCGAACGTCGTTAGCGTTCGATCAACCGGTCGATCGCGCGCAGATATGAATCGACGCCCAGGCCGGAAAATTGGGCGATACAAACCGCTGCGGTTACCGAGATTCGGCGGAACGCTTCGCGTTGCATGATGTCCGACAAATGCACTTCAATCGTCGGCACGGCGATGCCGCCGATCGCGTCACGGATGGCGTACGAGTAATGGGTGTATGCGCCGGGGTTGATAACGATACCGTCAGCCCAATGCCGCAGCCGATGCAGTTCATCGATGATCGCGCCTTCGCTATTATACTGCGAAAACGCCGTTTCGACTTGACGTTCGGCGGCATACGCAGCGATCGTCGTTTCGAGTTCAGCCAGCGTTAATCGGCCGTAGATCGCCGGCTCGCGTTCGCCGAGCAGATTGAGATTCGGCCCGTTTACGACCGCGATACGCACGCAGTTTCCACGAATGCAACCGCCGCCCGGACCGTTTCGCGGTCGACGGCCGCATCTTCGACGGTCACGCCGACATCGCGTAACAACACGAAGCGCGTTGCACCACCGGCAGCTTTCTTCTTATCGCGGTTGACCGCATCGACGACGGCGGCGCGGTCGAGTTGCGGCAACGGCGGAACGCCGACGGCTGCGAGATCGGCGTCGATAGCGCGCGCAAGAGCGCCGCTGCAATGTCCGCGTTGCGCGGACAACCATACGGCGGCGCGCATCCCGACGACGACCGCCTCGCCGTGGCGGTAATAGGCGTAGCCGGTGGCGGCCTCGATTGCGTGTCCGATCGTATGCCCGAAGTTGAGCCGCTCGCGAATGCCGCTGAGATCGCGTTCGTCGGCGGCGACGATATCGGCTTTGAGCGCGATGCAGCGCTCGATCTGGGCGTCGTTGATCCGCGCCGGATCGACGGCGAGCAATTCGGCCCAGAGCGCCGCATCGAGGGCCAAACCGTATTTGAGCATCTCGCCGTACCCGGAGACAAATTCTCGCTGCGGCAGCGTTGCAAAAGCCGTGCGATCGACCAAGACGAGCGAAGGTTGGTGAAATGCGCCGATCAAATTCTTACCGCGCGCATGATTGATCCCGGTCTTTCCGCCGATCGAACTGTCGACTGCAGAAAGTAACGTCGTCGGCGCACCGATCCAGCGAACGCCGCGCAGATATGTTGCTGCCGCGTAACCCGCAAGGTCGCCGATCACGCCGCCGCCGAGGGCCACCACCACGCCGGTGCGATCGAGCCCGGCGTCGAGAAAACGCCCGTACAGCGCATCGAGGTCGGCCGGCGACTTGCGCGATTCCGTAACATCGAGCACGATTTCGTGAACGTCCTTGCCGCGAGCCCGTAACGCCGCCGCAACGCGCAAGATTGCGTCGCCGGCAGCGCGGTCGGCAACCAGCGCGAATGTCTGCGCGTTGTCGAGCCCCGCAGCAGCAAGCAAATCGCCGGCGGCATCGAGCAGTCCGGCGCCGATATGCACGTCGTAGCCGCGCTGCGCCGTTGCGAAACGAACGGTCTTCACAGCAGCGATCGAATCTCGGCGACGATTTCTTCGAGACTGCGCCGGTCGACGTCGACGGTATGATCGGCCGATGCGTACAGCGGTAAGCGTTGCGCGAGCAACGTCGTAATCGGTATGCCGGCGGCGATAAGCGGCCGCGCGGTGCGCTGCGCGCTCAGGCGGCGCTCGAGCGTTGCGATGCTTGCGCGCAAATGAATCGAACGGCCACGCGTTGCGATGAGCGCCCGATTGTTCGGCGCGAGAACCGTGCCGCCGCCCAGTGCGATGACCGCATCATCGGTATCCGCCGCGTACGCCAATGCATCCGATTCGAGCGCTCGAAACGCCGGTTCACCGCGTTCGGAAAAGAGCGCCGCAATCGACATCTTGGCACGCTGTACCACGATTGCATCGGTATCGAAGAACGGCCGGCCGAGCGTACGCGCCAGGCGCCGCCCGATCGTCGTCTTTCCGACTCCGGGCGCACCCCATAAAAATACCGGATTAGTGCCGGACGGCAAGCCGCTGCCATTCGCGAATGCGCGGCGCGATCTCGCCCATACTATCGCCGCCGAACTTTTCGAGCAGCGCATCGGCAAGCACCAGCGCCAACAACGATTCGCCGATGACCGCGGCAGCCGGGACCGCGCACGTGTCCGACCGTTCGATGTGCGCGTTGGTCGCTTCGCCCGTTGCGAGATCGACCGAACGCAGCGGCTTCATCAGCGTCGAAATCGGCTTCATAGCGGCTCGCACGATAAGCGTTTCGCCGGTGGTCATTCCGCCGTCGATACCGCCCGAGTTGTTGCTGGCATAACGCAACCGTTCGTCGCCGGGCAAATACTCGTCGTGCACTTGCGAACCGCGTCGGACGGCACTCGTAAAACCGCCGCCGACTTCGACGCCCTTGATCGCGTTGAGACTCAAGAACTGCCGCCCGATTTCCGCTTCAAGCCGCCGGTCCCACTGCACGTAACTGCCGAGCCCGACGACGACGTTGGAGGCGTACACCTCGAAAATTCCACCGAGAGTGTCGCCCGCTGCCCGCGCCGCGTCGACTTCGCCGACCATTTGCTCTTGCACGCCGCTGTCGAGGACACGTAACGGACGGTCGTCCAGCAACGCGTTGAGCTCGTCGACCGGCACGTCGAGCGGCCGTGCATCGGCAAGCGCACCGATGCCGACGACGCGACTTGCGATATGGATATCGAACGCTGCTAAGAACGCGCGCGCAACGCTGCCGAGTGCGACCCGCATTGCGGTTTCCCGTGCGCTCGAGCGTTCGAGGACGTTACGCATGTCGCCGTGCGCGTATTTCAAACCGCCGACGTAATCGGCGTGACCGGGGCGCGGGACGCTCACTTTGCGCCGGCCCTCACGCATCGGCGGTTCAGCCGCCATGATGTCCGTCCAAGCGCGCCAATCACGATTCGCGATGACTAGCGCGATCGGGCTGCCGAGGGTTTCGCCGTACCGCACGCCGGTGAGGATCTCGACCTCATCGGTCTCGATGTTCTGCCGGTTCCCGCGGCCATAGCCCAGCTTGCGCCGCTTCAGCTGCGCGTGCAGCGACGGCACGTCGAGCGCCAAGCCCGCCGGAACGCCCTCGATAATGCCGACGAGCGCACGTCCGTGCGATTCGCCCGCGGTGAGATAGCGCAAACTCACGGCGTCGCTCCCAAATGATTCAACAGTCCGCTCATGAGACGAGCACTTTCGGCGGCCGCAAACGGACGTCCGTCGCGAAACCATATCTCGTACGTGGCGAGCGCTTGGGCGGCCAGCATCAGCAGTCCGCCCGTCGTCGACGCGCCGGCATTCCGCGCGTGCGCGAGAAACGGCGTCGGCAGCCGGCCGTATTTGAGATCGAAGGCCCATGCGCCGGGCTCGTACGCGACCCGGGCCGCGCTGCCCGGCGTCGCATCGACGACCAACGCAAACCGGCCGGCGGGCGCGGCTTGTGCTTGCAGTTGCAACGCCGGCAGATGACGCGCAAAGCGCTCGACGAGCTGCGCCGCCCGCTCGGCATTGCGATTGACGATCACGATCTCCGCCGGCCCCCGCTGCGCAAGGGCGTACACGACGGCCGCAGCGGCACCGCCCGCTCCGAGCACGCACGCCCGCTTCGTGCGAATGTCGATTGCGTGGGCGTCGAGCGTCGCGAGGATACCGGTGACGTCGGTGTTATGTCCGTCGAGCGTACCGTCGCTGCGCCGCGCGACGACGTTCACCGCGCCGACGATCGCGGCAACCCGGGCGCAGCGATCGACCAGTGCCGCCGCGCGTTCTTTGTATGGAATCGTAACGTTGCAGCCGACATACGCCGGATCGCGACGCATCGCTGCAAAGAGCGGAGCGACGTCGCCTTCGGGCCGCTCGAAGCGCTCGTATGCGATATTGGTATCGCACGCGCGTGCCAGCCAGGCGAAAATCTCGGGCGAGCGCGACTGTGCGACCGAAGCGCCGAGAACGCCGGCACGCATCGGCTCGCCGGTCAGATAGCGCAGCGTCGCAAAGAAACCCGGATACGAAATGGCGACGCAGGCAGCATCGTCGATCGTCGTCGGAGACGCTGCACCGAGCGCGGCGATCGCGCAGGCCATAGCAATCCGGTGATCGGCGAAACTTACGATGTTCGCACCGTGCAGCGGCTGCGGACCGGCGATCCGGAAGCCGTCGTCGAGCACCTCGATCTCGGCACCCATCGCGCGCAGATTGAGCGCGATCGCTTCGATCCGGTCGCTCTCTTTCACGCGCAGTTCTTCGGCGCCGCGCACTTCGGTTACGCCGGTTGCATAAGTCGCGAGGACCGCAATGAGCGGCAGCTCGTCGATAAGCGCCGGCACTTCATGGGCATCGATCGTCGTACCACGTAGCGGCGCATAGACGGCACCGAGCGTCCCGACCGGCTCGCACTCCGCGTGCGAACGCACGACGGTAATTTTCGCGCCCATTCGCTCGAGCACACGCACGAAGCCCATGCGCGTCGGATTGAGACCAACCTCGTGTAAGCGGACGTTGCCCCCTTGGACGATCGTCGCGGCCGCCAGCCAAAAGGCCGCCGACGACGGATCGCCGGGTACACGCAGGTCGGCGGCATGTAACCGCTGTCCACCGCGCAGCCGCAGCGTGCCGTCGACTTTGAGGTCGGCTCCGAAGTGACGCAGCAGCCGTTCGGTGTGATCGCGTCCGCCGAGAGCGCCGCCGATAACCGTTTCGCCTGTGGCGCCGAGCGCCGCCAGCAAGATCGCGCTTTTCACCTGGGCGCTGGGCAGCGGCAGATCGTAGCGAACCGCTTGCAGATCGCCGCCGCGAATTTCGATCGGCGCCCGACCGTCGGCGCTCAGATCGATCGTCGCTCCGAAGGCACGCAACGGTTCGGCAACGCGCCGCATCGGTCGCGAACGCAGCGACGCATCACCATCGAGCCGGCTTTTAAACGGCTGCGCGGCGAGCACGCCGGCCATCAAACGCATCGTCGTTCCGGAGTTACCGCAGTCGAGATCGCCGGCCGGCTCGCGCAACGCTTGCGGCCCGCGACCGTGGACGACGACGGTATCGCCGGCATCGGCGATCGGTACGCCGAGTGCCTCGAGCACGCCGCGCGTCGAGCGGACGTCGGCCGAATCGAGCAGGTTCATGATGTGCGTTTTGCCATGCGCCAACGCACCGAACATAAGCATCCGGTGGGAAATCGACTTATCACCGGGGATCGACGGCGTACCGGAAAAGCGGCGCGCCGGAGCGATCGTCACCGAACGAAAAAGCTCCCGGTCGTTCGACTCGGGAGCTGCGTGAGATTCATGCGCGGCGGTCGACCTCATCGGCGCAGAACTCCGCTCCCGGACGGCATGATGAACGAGCGAAAGGAGCGGCAAGACGGTCGCGCGAGGCGCATGATGCAAACTTCGTAGCACGCGCACGGCGGCGCTGTCAAGGACGGCCGGCCATTGCACGAAAGCATGTCGAGCGATGGTCGTCGACGACACCCGTTGCTTGCAAGAACGCGTAGACGATCGTCGAGCCCACGAAACTAAAGCCGCGCGCGCGTAAGTCGCGGCTAACGCGGTCGGACAGCTCCGTACGGCCGGGCAACTCGTCCGCCGCGGCACGCCGGGTTACAACCGGGCGGCCGTCGACGAATTGCCATAAGTACGCGCCGAACGAGCCGAACTCGGCCTGAACGCGCAAAAATGCCGCTGCGTTCGCCACGGTCGACACGATTTTCCCGCGGTGCCGGACGATCCGCGGATCGGCGACGAGCGCCGCGATACGCGCAGCATCGAAGCCCGCGACCACGGCCGGATCGAATCGCTCGAAAAGTTCGCGATAACCCGCGCGCTTCTGCAAGATCGTATCCCAACTCAAGCCGGCCTGGGCACCTTCGAGCGTCAAAAGTTCGAACAACCGGCATTCGTCGCGCTCCGGCACGCCCCATTCGGTGTCGTGATAGGCAATCGCGGGCTCTTTTACGGCCCAGGGACAGCGGATGCGCTGCGGAGCGACGCCGGCCGCCGCGCGCGTGCCGCTTCGCGCGGCGCCTGGCTCCTCGGGTGCTTTGCGGTTCATAGACCTCCACAACGGCCGGGCTCACCCACAATTAAGGAATTACGCGCCGAATTCATGGGACTTTCGGCCGTAAGAACGGGTTTGCGGGCGGAACTTTGGTTCGTCGTAAGCGAAGCTACCAGCCCTCGCCGGTAGCTCGCTGCTCCGTACGAGTCCGAACGCACGCACTCTGCAAATTTTTGCTCGACCGTCGCTTGAGCAACGCTCGTTGTCTGCCGAACACTCGTCTAGCCCTGCATCGTAACCGATCGTTGGAAAGGGCGTCCAAGGCTGCTTCTGCGGTGAAAGAATGATGCTCAAGACACAAGATTTCGAGGCCCGGCTAGAAGTCGGTGCAGAAGCGATCGCAACCGCACGACGGCGACGCGCTCCGCGGTTCGTTATCGTGAACGCGTCCGCCCAGATCGTTATGACCTCAGGCGACGCGTCGGATCCGGAAATCTGTGACATCAACTTCTCGCCGGCGCTCATCGCGAAACTCGTGGCCGAACTCGAGACGAGTCTTGAAAGCGAAGTTTTCGCGCTCGTCTCCCCGACGACGGTCGTTCGCGGAACGGCGCTCAGCGGCGCCACCGGCCGTTTCTACGCTCTGTTCGTCGAGCATGTCGAATCGCGTGATCTGCTGGCCAACGCCTCCGAACGGTATCAGCTTTCACTGCGCGAAATCGATGTTCTCCGGCTTGTCTTGCACGGCATGAGCACAACGGAGATCGCCAATCAATTGTGCATCGCGGCAACGACGGTTCATGCGCACGTCAAAAATATCGCTCGTAAAACCAAAAGCACGAAGCGCACGGAAATTTTAGCCAAGCTGCTCGGTGTCCGCTAGAGCTAGCTTTCGCATTCGTTCCGTTACGATGTCGAAGGCCTCTGCTCGCCGCTATCGGCGCGCGACACGGACCGGCATATAAAAAGTTGAGCCGTCACGACCGTAATTTTTTCGTTGTCGTGTGATTCGCGTTGACACAGCTTAGCTTTCCGTGATATTTAGCAGATAACACCGATGATTTTACGCGCTATTGTCGTCCTCGTCGTTAGCCTCCGACTTGCAGTCCTTAGCGGGCGGCGAGCAGCTTTCACGTAGACGCAACGAGCGTTAAGACTGTGAGAGCCCTTCGCCGACCAACGTGGCGAGGGGCTTTTTTACAACCGAAGGGATACTTGACGTGAACGGGGCAAGGGCGGCGCTCGAGGCGTGTAAGCGTGAGGGCGCCGAGGCAATTTTCGGATATCCGGGCGGCACGATCATGCCGTTTTACGACGCGATGTACGGCGACGCGGATTTCCGCCACTATCTCGTGCGGCATGAAGCCGCGGCCGTGTTTGCGGCGAGCGGCTACGCTCGGACGACCGGCAACGTCGGCCTTTGCTGCGCAACGAGCGGGCCGGGAGCGACGAACCTCGTCACCGGTTTACTCGATGCGTTCATGGACAGCGTGCCGATCGTCGCGATCACCGGACAGGTCCGCTCGAACCTTATGGGCACCGACGGCTTTCAAGAAGCCGATGTCTGTGCGATCACGCAATCGGTAACGAAGTATAACGTGCTCGTGCGTAACGCCGGCGACATCCCGGCGGCCATTGCCGAAGCGTTCTCACTGGCGCGCTCGGGTCGGCCGGGGCCGGTCCTCGTCGACATCCCGACGGACGTGCTCAAGGCTGCCATGCCCGACCACGTCCGCCCGCCGCGACGCGCGGGCTTCAAGCCGCCGGCCGTTGCCGATGCAGCGTCGATCGTCGCCGCCATTGCGTTGCTGCGTGCCGCAAAGCGGCCCATCCTCATCGCCGGCGGCGGAGTTCGCGGCGATGCGGCCGTCGCCGCATTCCGGCGTTTCGCGGCGCTATGCGGCGCGCCGCAGACGACCACGATCATGGGGCTCGGTGCCGCGGCGCCCGGCGATTGGCGCGATCTCGGCATGCTCGGCATGCATGGTACCAAAGCCGCGAATTTAGCGGTGCACGAGAGCGACGTCCTTTTCGCACTCGGCATGCGCTTTGACGACCGCGTTACCGGCCGAACCGACCGCTTTGCGCAAGGCGCCAAGATCGTGCACGCCGACATCGACCGCAGCGAGTTCGATAAGATCATGACGGCCGACGTGACGTTGAACGGCGATATTACGACGTCGCTCGGCGCGTTAGCCGATGAACTCGAACGGCACGCCGCACCGCGTTTTGATAGCTGGGCACGCGAAGCCGCCGATCGGACGATGGCGCTGCCGCGCGATCGGATTGCTGCCGCGACGCTGTCGGCGACCACGGTTCTCGACCGCTTCTTCGAATTGATGCCGGGAAATGCGGTCGTTACGACCGATGTCGGTCAGCATCAGATGTGGGCCGCTCAGCGCATCCGTCCGCGCGAGCCGCGGGCGTTTGCAACATCGGCGGGTTTGGGCTCGATGGGTTTTGGTTTTCCGGCCGCGATCGGCGCGCAGGTCGCCCATCCGGACCGGCCGGTGTTCGCGATTGTCGGCGACGGCGGCTTTCAGATGTCGCTGACCGAATTGGCGACCGTCAAACGCCATTCATTGCCGGTGAAAATCATGCTGATCGACAACCGAAATCTCGGCATGGTTCGTCAGTGGCAAGAGCTGTTCTACGACGAGCGGTATTCGGCGACGAATTTGTCGGACAATCCGGATTTCGCTGCAATTGCCGCCGCTTACGGCATTCGCAGCGAGACCGTTGAGGCGCCCGGCGATCTCGACGAAGCAATTGCCCGCCTCATAGCAATTCCCGGTCCGGCGCTCTTGCACTGCGCGTGTTATCCGGCCGAAAACGTTTGGCCGATGATCCCCGGCGGCGGCTCGATCGACGACGTTATGACCGGTCGCACTCCGGTGCCGGCGTGACGATCGACGAAACCGTCAACGATCCGCGGCTCGTCGCACGAATTGTCAACTTGGCCGAACGTTGCGGATGCCGTTTTCGCAGCATTGCCGCGCAAGCCGGTGACGATACCGCCACCCATATGCGCTTTGAATTCGCCGGCCCCGACGAAGCGCTGCGCCGGCTGGCGGCGCAGATCGCCCGGCTTGTCGCCGTGGATCGCGCCGTGTAGCACGTCTGCTCGCGTGCGCAGCGACTAGATGCGATTTGCCGCCTAGAAAAATGACGGCCGATCGGTGATATGAACCGCGACTCGCTTTCATGGAGCAGGCGTATGGATCCGATCACTTTTCTTGCGGCGCCGGCGGCAACTTCGACCGATTCGACGCAACCGGCAGCACCTCCAACGGCTGTCCCGATCGGCGCGATCGCCGGTGCGCTCGGCGGCCGGGACGTCATCACCATCGGCGGTGAAAACACCCCAACGCTCGACGGCGCTGCGCGCGATGGGCTGCGCCGCGCAAAGCCCAAGTCGATCACCGACAACCTCGAATATGGCGGACTGCTGTATCACGACCCGCAGACCGGGCGCTACGGAGCGACCGCGCCGCTCAAGGGAACAGCGACCGGCTTCGATCCGGGTGCCGCCTGCATTCCGCCCGGCACGCGGCTGACCGGTGACTACCATACGCACGGCGATTATTCACGCGCAGCAGCCGACGGCAGTGCCGTCCGTACCGGAAGTGCCAAGCGTGACGACTTCAACAGCGACCGTTTTTCCGAACCCGACTATCGCGGTATTCGCACCGACGCCCGGGGACAAAGCGAATATGCCGGCTTTCTCGGCACCCCGAGCAATAAGAATCTCAAATTCGATCCGGCTACCGGGGCGACGTCGTCCATCCGTCCCGGATTGCACGCTGCTGCCGGTGGTGCGCTCTTCGGCGGCGCCGCGGCGGCGATCGGCACTGCGGGCGATGCAATCGTTCACGGTCAGTTCGATCGCGATACACTGCGTGCCGTTGCCCAGAACGGAGCGGGCGGCGCCGTCCTCGGCGCAGCCGCTACGCAGGTTGAACGCGCCGCGACCGCAGGTTTGGACCGCGTCGCCGGACCTGCCGTCGAGCGCCTTGCGACCAGCGGTTTCGGCGCGGAGGCCGGCGCGCTTGGACGCACGGCAGCAACCCGTGTCGGCGGAGCCGGAGTTGCCGGTGCGGCCATCGGTATCGGCGTGTCCGTCTATGAGAATCGTGACGGTCTGGCGCACGGCGACTCGCACGCGATCGGAAACGTCGCCGGAGATGCCGTCGTCGGCACCGGCTCGGCGCTGGCCGGAGCCGCCGCCGGCGCTGCAATCGGCAGCGTCATACCGGTCGCCGGAACGATCGTCGGGGCGGGAGTCGGTCTTGTCGCGGGCTACGCGGCGGATAAGATCATGCGCGCGGGCGGGGTCGACCACTGGATCGGCAATGAAGTAACGGATGGAGTCGATGCCGTGAAGCACTTCTTTAGCTCGTTATGACCTCACGTACGCCGGCGCAACAGCGCGCGCTCGATATCGCCCTTGTCGACTTTACGCGGCGGGTAAGCTGGGCCGACACCTACGACGTTAGCGTTGAAGCCGACGGACCGGACGCATCGAGCGTTGCGTTTCTTCGTATATTCGAGCCGGGCGAACTGCAACGTCGCGGCGGCGGTATCGATGCCGGCATTACATATCGCATTACGGCCGACGGCGCGATCGATCGCATTACCTATCCGCGCTAGTTGCCACTACGTCCAGATCGGAAGGCGAAACGCCGGTGGGCAGTCGTCTTGTGCAATCGGGGCGTTCGTGAACGAATCGGGGCTCGCAAATTTCGTAAATCGGTTCGCTGCGATCGTAATTCATAGTTGCGTGAGGATCGGCTGTCCGTCGGCGTCGTGCTTGCACTGCACCTGCAGCGACGCGGCTGCCGTCGTTGCAAACGCGCTGCGAAACCGATCGACGGTCTTGGCGTGCGTCAGACTGCGTCCGAGATGCGCTACAAGATAGCGGCCGAAAGCGCTTTCAACAACTGCTTGGCGCATCGCGAGTTCGGTCGCGACGAATTGCGCGATCGAATCCGAAGCACTGAACGTGCTTGTCGTACTCATGCGTTAGGAGCGATCAACGGTACCTCCGGCATCGGCCAGACAGCGTTCGTCGACGCGACAGATACCGGGCTGCCCCGTGAGGGCGAAGGTGTACTAAGAGAAGTCTGCGTGTTCGGCAGGTCGAAACGGCGCCGCGACGGCCTTGCTGTGCGCACAGTACGACGAGTGCGGCAACGAGTGCGAAGCGTCGCACGAGTAACGTCAAAATCGCTTCCAAGCGTAGAGGAGAACGTCTGCGGAGGCGGCCCGCTATACCGAGTTGTGTATTCTTCATTCCATACACGAATTAGTTGTTCACGATCTGTGCACCGGTGGGCGCGTTCGCTTGATACTCGACGGAGCGCGCGATACCGTTTCCAAACGGGCAGATTTCGCCTACGAGGCGACGATGCGTGCGCACTCGGCACACAGCTCCGGATTTCGCGGATCGGTATGCAAGGCGAGATGTTTCCAGCAGCGTGCGCAACGCGCGTCCGGTGCAGCTATCGTCCGAATCACCGCCGGTCCGTCAGCCTCGAGTGCCACGATACTTTGCGGGCGCACCGACGAAACGACGAGCGCTTCACGCAAGTTATCGCCCAACGCCTTGAAGGCCGCAACGCGCCCGGCCGGGACGGCGATCCGTTCGGCGTCGCGGGTGAAATCTGCCGCACCCTCCGCCGCAACGTCCGCTCGCAAAGCTTTGAGCATTTGCCAATCCGTACGAGCGATCTCATCGACCTCGCCGACATGCGGAAACGGGATATCGAACACCGATTCGTACGCGCCGCGCAACGCCGCAGGCAACGATTGCCAAGCTTCTTCGGCAGTAAACGACAACACCGGCGCAAGCAAAACGGCCAGCGTCCGGAACATTTCGAGCAGTGCGCTCTGCGCGCTGCGCCGGCGCTCGGCGGCGGCGGCGCTCGAGTACAGCCGGTCTTTTAAACCAGCTAAATAAAACCGCGACAAATCATCGTTATCGAACGCGACCAGCGCGAGATATGCATCGTGCAGGCGAAATGCGCGATAGTGTTCGACGACGTCTTTGGTCAACCGGTCGAGCGCTTCGAGCGCGAGACGGTCGAGCGGTTCGAGCCGCGTCCGCGGTAGAACCGCATCGGCCGGCAAATCGCTTAAATTGCTGAGAAAGAAACGCAAGCGATTACGCAAATTGCGGTAAACGTTGGCTACATTCTCGAGCATTTTGGCACCCAGGCGCATGTCGGCGGTAAATTCGACCGACGCTGCCCACAAGCGCAATACGTCCGCGCCGTATTTCTCCATGCCCTCGACTGCGCCGATGTAATTGCCGTCGGACTTATGCATCGCGCGGCCGTCGGCATCGACGACCATACCGGTCGACAAAACACTTTTGTACGGCGGGGCGCCGAGTGTCGCAACGGCAGTGATCAAGTTGCTGCGAAACCAGCCACGATATTGATCGCTGCCTTCGAGATAGAGATCGGCCGGCCAGGGTAAGCCGCCGTTACGCAGCACCGCGCGATGCGTCACTCCCGATTCAAACCAAATATCGACGATGTTGAATTCTTTTTCGAACGCCGAACCGCCGCACGCCGGACATTCGAATCCGGGCGGCAAGAACGCGCTGACGTCGTCGGTCCACCACATATCCGAGGCGTTCGTAAGCTGCGGACCTTCGCTGCGAAAGCGTGCGGCGACGATTCGCGCGACGCGCGGATCGACGATTGAATCGCCGCACGACGTGCAGACGACGGCGGGAATCGGTGTGCCCCAAGTGCGTTGACGCGAGATGCACCACTCGGGATGATTGCCGATCATCTGCGTCATTCGCGTTTCGCCCCAGGCCGGAATCCAAGCAACGCTCGGGATTTGCTCCACGATCCGCTCGCGCAATCCGTTGGCATCCAGCGAGATAAACCACTGGGCCGTTGCCCGATAGATGACCGGATTCTTGCAGCGCCAGCAATGCGGATACGAGTGCTCGTACGCGGCCGCGCGCACGAGCGCTCCGGAAGCTTTGAGGTCTTCGATAATCTGCGGTTGCGCGGCAAAAATATTGAGACCCGCGTACGGTCCGGCATCGGCGAGAAACGTTCCTGCAGCATCGACCGGACTGAGCACCGGTAATCCGTACTTGACGCCGGTCTCGAAGTCGTCGGTGCCGTGCCCGGGCGCCGTGTGGACGGCACCGGTACCGGTTACGAGATCGACATAATCGGCACCGACGACGATGGAGTCCCGGTCGAGAAACGGATGCCGAACGGCGCTGCCGATCAGCGCGCTACCGTCAACGACGGCGCGTTCTTCAACGACGACGTCGCTGCCGAATTGCTGCCCGACGGCTGCGCGAAGATCGACGGCGAACACGTGATCTTCGCCGTCGATCCGATACAGACCGTAACGCGCATCGGGTTTGACGGCAATCGCGACGTTGGCCGGCAACGTCCAGGGTGTCGTCGTCCAAATGACGATCGAGAGCGGATCGTTGCCGGGTCCGAGCCCGAAACGTTGCAACAACTCGTCACGCTGCGCAGCGCCGGCCCGAAAGCGCACGTAGATCGATGGTGATACGTGCTCGCGATACTCAATCTCCGCTTCGGCCAGCGCCGTTTCATCGTGCACGCACCAAAGCGTCGAGCGCAGACCCTTGTAGAGCTGCCGGGATTCGGCGAGATCGGCGAGCGTATCGACGATCGTTGCCTCGAACTCCGGCGCAATCGTCATGTACGGATGCGCGTAATGTCCGAAAAGTCCCATGCGCAGCATCGCAGCGCGCTGCCGATCGAGCCAATACAGCGCGCGTGCTTTGCACTGCGCACGCAATTCGATCGGATCGATGGTGTGAAAGTCGACGCCGAGATGAATGACCGTTTCACGTTCGATCGGTAGACCGTGCATGTCCCAGCCCGGGACGAAGTCGGCCCAACGCCCGTCGAGCAGCGCGATTTTAACGAACGCGTCTTTGAGAAACCGGTTGAGGAAATGCCCCATGTGCAGATCGCCGTTGGCGTACGGCGGGCCGTCGTGCAAAATCCACGGCGTACCGCCGCGTGCACGATTGCGAGCCAAACGTTTTGCATAAGAATCACGTTCGGCCCACCAGGCAACCCGCGCGGGTTCGCGCTTCGGTAATTCGGCCCGCATCGGGAACTCGGTCACCGGCAGATTCAGCGTCGTTCGATAGTCCCGCTTAGCGGGCGTCGTCTGCGTGTCCGATGTCGTCGTCTTGGGCATGAATCTACGCTGATTCGGGAGCCCGCAGCGCAGCCCATGCCGCCCGGCTACCGCTGCGCGCTAAAGGCTGATTCCTCGGCGGCTGCAGCATCGATCAATTGCGCCAGCACGCGCACGAACGGGATCTCTGCATCGTCGTGCCGTTCTTTGCCTCTCGTCACGAGGAAGGTTGGAGCGTTCGCACCGTCGGCGACGCGAATGTCGGTTACGTCGGCAAGCGGTACGTCGGGCACGTCACCTTGTGCATCGACGCTTCCGTCATCCGTAATTTCGATCGTTACGACGTGACCGAGTACTTCGACGATGAGCCGGTTTACGGTATCCGTCGACGGCCGCGGCGTCACCGTATCGTAGTCGTCGGGCAAACGTTCGTCGCTGCGCGCAACGATGGCTACCGCAAAATTCGTCAGCGGATCGTTGACGGTGAAAGCCGTACCGAGCGTCCGACGCGCTTCGGCCGCCATCGCGTCGAGCACCGCGCGAACGTGCAGCCGCGCTCGAGCACGGGCCTGCCGCGCGGCCGTCAGCGTCTGCGCCGCAGACATGAGATGTTGCGTATCCGAATCGTTCAAGCACAGGTCCCGTCGGAGTAAGTCGCCGATCGGCGACCGTCGAATGACTTCGTTCCATGGTTCTGAAACGCGCCCTCGTCATCGAGTCCGAGCTTCATTCACATTTCCCGGCGATACCGGTACGGCCGCCGACGCCGTTTAGCGACGCCGCCGGCTTCACACCGGTGAAGCGCTATCCGCTCGTTTTGCTCGTTCTCGGCGGGCCGATGTGTACGAACGCTGGACCGATTCCATCGCCGCGCTGTTAGCCCGGCTGTGCTTAAAGCCGCGCGTTGCGCGTCGATAAGATGATGACATTCGACAGCGTGCAAACCGGCTTGGAACCGCGGCTCGATGCAACCGGGCGCGCCGCCGAACGTTACGCGTTAACCGTCGTGATGCCGTTGTGGATAAGCGCCGGCGCCTTCGATTACATCTTGCATCGACGCTCGCACATAGAAGCGACGTCGGGAGTGTACGAATCACGCTTGCACGTCGCGGGCATCGCGCTATCCGCGCTGCCGGTCCTGGCCGGCCTCGTGTGCGAGATCGATGCGGGCGTACTGGCGATCATGAGCGCCGGTTACGTGACGCATGCCGGCATGACGATCTGGGATATCGCATACGCCGACGAACGGCGCGCGATCGTACCACTCGAACAGCACGTCCATGCGATGCTCGAGCTACTGCCGTTCACGGCGCTCTCGCTCGTGGCGCTTGCCCATCGCGAGCAGCTTGCGGCACTTGCCGGTCTTGGCGGCAGCGCCGCACGTTGGGGCTTGCGTCGCAAGCATACGCCGATACCTGCACCCGCGCTGATGGCCACGATCGGCGCCTTCGGCGCCTTTGTCGCACTGCCGTTCGCCGAAGAGTTGTTACGGTGCGTGCGCTATGCGCGCAAACGCGCCGTTCTCGACTTGAATCCGCCGGCGGAGCAACGCCAGATTGAGTATACCGAATACGACCGCGTGCCAGCCGAGCCCGAGCGCTAAGCTGACACAGGGTAACTCAAAAGCGACGACGAGGTAATTCGGATGCCGCACGAAGCGGAACGGACCCGAGGTCACCGGGCGTTCGAGCGGCACGATGAGTATGCGTGTCGTCCAGCGCGAACCCAGCGTCACTAGGACCCAAGCGCGACCCGCTTGCAGCAGCACGAATGCAACGGCGAACGCCGGCACGACATCGCGCCCCGCCCCAAACCACCACAGCGTCGCCAGCCACGTCGCGTGCAAGCCGACCATGAGCGGGTAATGACCGGCCCCAACCTCATAGGCGCCGCGCGCCAGCAGTCGCCGCGTGTTGCGCGCGGCGATCAGCAGTTCCGCCAGGCGCTGCAGCGTCAAGAAGACGAGCAGCGCCGACGCCGCAGTCACCGTGTTCTGCGAACGTCGTTCAAGCCGCGACGCATGCAAGCGAGACGAAACTCGCGGTGAATCCGGGTCCGAGCGCTGCAAGCATCGTGTTGATCGGCAAACCGGCCGCGATTGCACGTTCGAGAACGAACAGCACCGTCGGCGACGACATGTTGCCAAAGTCGCGCATCACACCACGTTCGATGTCCAGCGAGCCGGCCGGCAGAACGAGCGCCGCTTCGATCGCTTCGAGGACTTTGGTGCCGCCCGGATGACACACGACCCGGCCGATCTGCGCGCGTTCGATATCAAGCCGTTCGATTGCGGCATTGAAACTCGCCCGGTAGCGGCGTTCGACGAACGCGGGCAGCGAACGCGAAAGCAATACGCCCAGACCCGCATCGTCGACGTCCCAGCCCATGATGTCGAGCGTGTCGTTCCACAGATGCTCGGTCGCGCCGCCGAAGGTGGCCAACGCGGGCAACTCGGGATCGCTCGAGACGATCGCCGCCGCCGCACCATCACCGAACAGTGAAGTCGCGATCACGTCGGCTTTGGTCGCGCGATCGGCGCGAAAGGCAAGCGTGCATAACTCGACGGCTACCAGCAACACCGTCGTGCCCGGTCGCGAAGTCGCGAGCCGGGACGCAATAGCAAGCCCGGTAACGCCACCCGCACAGCCCAAGCCGAAGACCGGCGTCCGCTCGACGTCCGGCCGGAAGCCCATCTTCGGCAGCATGCGGGCTTCTAAACTCGGCGTCGAAATGCCGGTTGACGAAACCGTAACGACGGCATCGATGGCAGCCGGCGCCATGTTCGCCGACGCGAGCGCCTTGGTAACGACGGCCTCAAATAAACTGCTAGCGCCTTCGATATACGCCGCCGTTCGGTCCGGCCAGCCATGCGGATCGGCGAACCAGGAAACCGGCCGGACCGAATACCGCCGTTCGATACCGGTCGTTGCAAAGACGCCGGCAACCCGCTCGTAATTTGCCATGCGCGACGCGAAAAACGCACGCGAGCTTGCTTCCGCGACACGCTGATCGATTTCATATTCCGGTACGGCGGTTGCTAAAGCGACAAGGTGCGCTGCGATCGACCGTTGTGGCGAAAGACGCACCCGGCTCCTTTGCCCCGCTCGGGAAGCGACCAAACGTTGGGCTGCCGGCACCGGATCAGGTAATCCGGTAGCGTCACGAAGTGAAGACGGAGACGGAGGCATTGAAATCCTTGACGGTTGTCGCAACGAGTGTCGCCGTGCGTTCGAGCCTCCGGCAATGACGTTTCGCTTTAACCCTTGGACGTCTGTGCCGAGCGGAATGACGCCGTTCCCGGCCGTTGCCGCGCGGCGCCTCGAAAAACGAGATCAAAGATGACTCGTTAGCGCCACGATGACGATCGCCACGCCGACGAGCGCGACCGCAAAACAACCGCAGCCCGGTGCCGGCCCGCGCGGGCGCCGCGGACCATCGGCGTTGTCGCGCGTGCTCAACCGATACGCGACGTAGGTGTCGAAGAGCGGATCGCTCACGCGCTATCGGGTTTGGCGGCAGCCCGTCTTATGCAGCGCGGTCGAGCAGTGCGCGCGTCCGTTCGAGCCGTTCGGTCGCGCGCGAGACCTGCAATTGTTGCCAGCCTTGACGAAGTAAGAATATCCCGATCAGGCCGTACCACGCTTGACTCATATCGTGCGTGATGAGCACGCCGGCAGCGCCGCCCAAAATCAGCGCGGCGGCAAACAGCAATCCGACGATCGATGCAGCTCCGGTCGCGGCGGCTTGGCTTCCGCGCAACTGCCAAATGACCGCACGTAGAACGCGTCCGCCGTCCATCGGGAATGCCGGGATCAGATTGAAGACGGCTAACGCGGCATTCGCAAAGCTGGCATAGGCGGCAAGCAATTCGAGCGTTCCTTCGAGCGCGCCGCTGCCGAATCGCTGCAACAGCGTAAACGCACCGAAGGCGAGTGCCGCCAAAGCGGCGCTGAACGCCGGCCCGGCCAGCGCAACGAGCGCTTCCGCGCGCGGCGAGGGCGGCTCCCGTTCAAGCAGTGCAACCCCGCCGAGCAAAAATAAGGTAATGCGATGAGTCCCGATGCCGAAGCGTCGCGCAACGAACGCATGCGCGAATTCGTGGGCGATCAAGCTTGCAAAGAGCAGTAATCCGCCGAGTGCGCCCAGTCCGACGGCAACGCCGCGCGGGACGCCGTCGAGCAACTGCGCCAATGAACCGGCAATGAACGCATAGGCAACGATCCACGACACGTGCACGACGACGGGTATGCCGGAGAATCGGCCGATGGTAAAAGTCTGGCGCATCGAGGTGACGCGTCGTTCACGCGCCGCGCAGCCTACGCCTGCCGCTGCGTTGCGGCCTTTGTTACAAGTTCGTCGAGCACGTCGAAATTGCGTTCGGCAAGCCGCCGCACCTCGGGACCCGCAGCGCGCAGATGCGCGGCAAGTTCGTCGCGCCGCGACCAAACCGCATCGATCCGGCGTTCGATCTCATCACCGCCCGGTACGTCGCCGCCGGGGATGAACAGCGGGCCGAGCGGGTAATTCAGATCTTCGAGCAGCGCACTGACTTTCGGATCGTACGGCAGGGCCGTGAACGGCACGCCGAGCCGAGCGGCAATGATAAGTGAATGGAGCCGCATGCCGATCACGAGGCGAGCGCGAGCGATGACCTGGGCGGCTTGCGCCAGTGAATAGGCAGGTAGCAACACCGGTGACGTGCGGCAACGCCGAATCGCGACGGTCGAGATCTCCGCATCGCCAGCGCCGCCGAGCGGCAAAAACGCAACTCGTGCACCGTACGCGTCGGTAAGCCGGTCGACCGCAGCGGCAAGTGCAACCGCCGTACGCTCGGCACCGCTCCAGCGACGAACTGAAACAATGACGAGCGGATCGCTCGCCGGACCTAAACCCTCGGCCTCAAGATTTAGCGGCGCTTCTCCCGGCTCGAATAAGAACACCGGATCGGCGGTCAACTCAACGGGCGTCCCCGGCACAAGCGGCTCCAGTAGCATCCGCGAGCGCTCGTCGCGAACGGTTGCACGCGAGACCCCGCTGCACAATTGCCGCACGACGGCTTTTCCCCAAAAATCGAGCGGACCGATGGATTGCGCGAAGATCATCGTCGGCTTCTTGGCCCGCACCGCCATCCGAATGATGCCGGCATAGTACAACAGGCTGCGTAAGCTCGTGGCGTTTTGCAATAAGCCGCCACCGCCGGAGACGACGACGTCGGCGGCGGCAACCGCGCGTCGCACCGCTCGTACGTCCGCGCGCGCGGTGCTTTCGACACCGTACGTCACCGCCGTTGCGTGCGGGTTGCCGCTAAGTACGTCGATGGCACAGTCGGCATGCCGGCTGCGTAACGCTCCGATCATGATCGCCAGCAGTGCTTCGTCGCCGAGATTGCCGAAACCGTAATAACCCGATAAGAGGAACCGCGTCGTCACCGTACCCGCCGGTAGACGATGACGAGCAACGTTCCGGCTAACGCACCGAGCACGGCGCCGTTGAAGACGCGCAGCAGCGAGATCGCAAGCGGCGTATGCAGATGGGAGAACGTATCGATGAGATCGCCGGACCCCATGCCGATACATAGTACCAGCAGCCAGCCCGCCCAGCGCCGGTCACCGGCAAAGAGCGCCGGAACGAGCATCATCGCCGGAAAGCCGATCAAGAACTCTTTAAAGCGCGGCCGCACGCTTAGAACGGTCGTTAGATGCGAACGCAGCGCCAACTCGAACGACGACGGCGCGATATCGCTTTGATTGCCGCTGCGAGCTTGCAGCACGTAGGCGCCGCCGATGATGATGACGCCGAGCACGAGTTGGTAGAAACGCACCGGTGAGGCCGACGCCGCCAGCGGATCGCCGATGCGCGCGCCCCACAAGGGCGTGAGCAGATACAGCCCGAGTGCAATGAGCGGCGGCAGCAGCAACACGAGCCGTACGCCGAAAAAACGGTCGGCTTCAACCATTGTAAGCGGAGTCGATAAGAGCCCGACGATGACGAGCGCACCAGCCAGCGTGACGATCGTTGCTAGCCCGAGAACGCGCAGTCCATGGACGATCGCAAATCGCACCTTCGTGCCGTGCGGCGGGCGCAGCGCAAAGTACGGCGCAATCGTCGCAACGCCGGCGACCGGAAAAATAATGCCGGCGACGAGCCCGAGCAGTTTACGCGCGACCATGTCGTGATGCACCGCGTAAGCAGCGACAATAACGAGTAGATTGACTCCGACCGCAGCGAGTAACCCGCGGCGGTCGTGCAAGCCGAGCGTATCGAGGAGCAACAGCAGCATGGCCGGGATCGCCAGCGACACGAGGATCACGAGCCACGGCTGCACGACGAACGGATAGATCGGCGAAGCACCGCCCAACCGGTAACCGTCACGCCTGACTCCGTCGGCGAGCTGACGCACGAGCTGCACGTTGGTCGCCTCAATCGAGAGCGGTCCTTTGCCGACATCCCATTGGTGCGCAAACGGCCGTAAATAGATCACGCGGATGTTCCGTTCGCGCACGCCTAAAAGATAACGTTCGACGATCTCACGCGGCTGCAACTTGTCCTGTTCGATTTTGGAGATCGCTTGAACGCGAACGATGTGACCGGAAATTTTTCGCGCCAAATCGTCCGCACCGGCTTGTACTTGTTTGGGATCGTAGGTCTCGATATCGCCGAAATTAAACTTCGTCCGCCGGAACATCGCGGCGGTTGCGTCGATTGCATTCGGATAACCCAAGACTTGATTGCGCAAACCGAAGAAGACGAGCGTGCGAACCCGCGCGCCGTGCGCTGCGGCAGCGACAAGCGCATCGATTTGCTTTGCATCGAAGCGTTCGTCGTTTTGCAGTCGTGGCACCAGAAGTAGATGCAGGCGCTTGACTAAATTCACCCGATCCGCCGAGATGCCCAAACCGATACTTGCGAAATAGTCGCTTTGCGTGCGCACGGCGAAGATGACCGGCAGCGATGCACGCAAGACGCGTACGGTCCGGGGTGCAAATTTCAACCCAAGTTGCGTCCGGTAACGGTTTGCGGTTGCCGCATCGTACGCGAACAGATACACTTCGTCCGGCCGCAGGCCGCCGCTGCGCGCCAGTTGCGCTAACACCGGGTCGCCGAGCGCGCCGATTCGCGATTGCCCGAGCAGCGTCGTCCCGGCGTAAACGGCGCCGCCGCCCGACGCCGAGACGCCGCTGCCGAGTTCTTCAGCGACGGCGAGCGATGTTAGACCGGCCGCTTTGAGCGACCTTAGAAACGTCGGCTGATCGTACCCGTACGAGCGGGCGAGCGACGCGAAGTCGGCGTCATCCATGACGATCTCGACGTTGCGCGCTTGAGCTTCATGCTGAACGCGTCGCGCAGCGACATAGCCCGCCGCCAGCAATCCGATTGCAAGCAGTAGATAAAGGACACGCCGATACGTCACGTCTCGATCTGTTCGCGTAAAAAGCGGACAAGCCGCCCGTTGACTTCGGCGGGCCGGTCGAGTTGCAGATAGTGTCCGCCACGCACGCGTTCATCGGCGAAGCGCGTACCCAACCGCCGGCGCAGGGTCTCCGTCAGTTCGCGCGAGCGCGCATTATATGCCAGCACCGGTACGTCGATATGCTCGGCAAACGGCAGGACGGCAAAGCCTTCGGGCCGTCCGAACGCCTCGAAAAACATCTTGGGATATTCGATGGGGACCTGACGGCGCTGATCGCGCCACGCCGCTTCCATGCGCCGCTTATCCTCGAAACTGTTAACGAACATCCAGCGCGAGATCGTGCGCGCGACGATACCGTCATTCATGAACGATGCGACCAGCGGTTTCATGAGCGCGAGCGTGTATGGTTTGAACGGCCCGAGATCGTGCGCCGACCCGCCGTCGCCGTCGGGATACACGGGGTCGACAAGAACCAATCCCGCGATGCGTGCCGCGTCCTGCGCACCGAGCGCGACGGCCAGCAGTCCGCCCATCGAATGACCCGCAACGACGATTCCGCCTGCACTGAGTCGGCGAACTCGTTCGAGCGCTTCACGCGCATCGGTAAAGTAATCGGCTAAGCCGGCATCGCGAACGCGCGGTGCTGCGCCGTGGCCGCGCGCCTCCCACACAAAACAGCTGTAGCGCGAACCGAACTCTTCGACTTGCGGCTTCCACGACCAGGCCCCACCGCCGACCCCGTGCAGAAAGAGCAGCGGCGGTCCGCTTCCGGCACCCGCAAGGTGCAGCATGCCACCCGAAGGCAGCAACTTGGACCGTTCGACTTGACGCACGAGCGCCGGGTTCGGTACGCTGAGCCGTCGCTACTTCGTTGGAGTCGGAATGTCCGTCGGAATCGGTCTTTTAGGGTGCGGCACGGTCGGCGGCGGAGTCGCACAAATGCTGGTCGAGAATGCCGCGGCAATCGCGCGCACCGGCGGCGTCCCGTTTACATTGCGCGCGGTCGCCGTGCGCGATCTGAGTAAATCGCGGCCGCCGATGATTTCGGCTGAACTGCTGAGCACGAACGCGCTCGATGTCGTCGAGCGGGACGACATCGCCGTAATCATCGAGTGCATCGGCGGTACCGGCGTTGCGAAAGCACTCGTCGAGCGTGCTCTCATGCGCGGTAAACACGTTGTAACCGCCAACAAAGACTTGCTGGCGACCGACGGCCCGCGGCTGACCGCCCTCGCCGCCGGCCGCGGAGTAACATTGCACTATGAAGCCGCGGTCGGCGGAGCGATCCCGATCGTGCGCGCGCTAGCCGATTCGCTCGCCGGCGAAGATGTGCTCGAGGTCGGGGGCGTCCTTAACGGCACGACGAATTTCATCCTGAGCGAGATGACGCGCGGTGCGAGCTACGCCGCGGCGCTGGCGGAAGCCCAGCAACTCGGCTACGCCGAGACCGATCCGACCAGCGACGTCGAGGGATTTGATGCCGCGCATAAGCTGGCAATCCTAGCGCAACTCGCATTCCGCCAAGCGGTCACGTCGCCGCAGATTGCCCGCCGCGGCATAAGCGGGATCTCACGGGACGACGTTTCGCTTGGCCGGCGGATGGGCTGGCGGATCAAACTTCTGGCGTGTGCGCGCAGCGGCGCGGAGTTGCAGGCCAGCGTCTCACCGGCGTTCGTGCCGATCGCACATCCGTTTGCCGAACCGATCGGTCCGAATAATTGCATTCGGGTGATCGGGCGAACGTCCGGAACGTTGACGTTTTCCGGTTCGGGTGCCGGCCGCGATCCCGCCGCTTCCGCCGTCATCGGTGACGTCATTGCGGCGCTGCGCCGGGTGACCGCCGTGCCGGACGAGCCGCCGCCGCTGAGTGCCGTCCCGGCCGGTACGATTGCGCCGCTGCGCTTACCGCACGTCGTTCGTGTTTCATCGATGCGCGACGGCCGTCCGGCCGAACGCGCGCTGCTCGCCGCCGGTTTTAACGCGCGGTGCGATGCCGATGCACCGGCTGTCGTCGTTGCACCGATCGGTCTCGACGGCGTAACGGCCGTCGCCCGCGCGCTCGAGACGGCCGGCATAAACGCATTAGGCGTCTTGCCCCTATGGGATGATGGGGTCGGCCACGCGGTGCTCGCGCAGGACGTTGCCTAAGGTGGACGCCGGACACACGAGCGACGTCAACATCGGCGCACTCGAACTGTCAAACGGCGAGCGCATCGACGACGTCGTCCAGCGCGTCACGCGCTACGGCCGGCTCGATGACGCACGCGCGAACGTCGTGCTCGTGCCGCACGCATTGACGGGTTCGAGCCGGGTGGCCGAATGGTGGAACGGGTTGATCGGCGCCGGCAAACTGTTCGATCCGGCGAAATGGTGCATTGTCGGGATTAACGCGCTCGGCAGTTGTTACGGATCGACGGGCCCGGCGTCGCCCGCAGCCGACGGGACGCCGCTTGGTTCGCGGTTTCCGATCGTCAGCGTTACCGACATGGTCAACGCGCAGCGCCGCGCGCTCGAAATCTTAGGCCTCGATCGGATCGCCGTGGCAATCGGCGGTTCGCTCGGCGGAATGCAAGCGCTAACCTGGGCGCTCGATTATGGACCGGCAGTCGACCATTGCATCGTCGTCGGCGCGTACGACGCCTTCTCGGCGATGGGAATCGGCTTTAATGCAGTCGCCCGCCAAGCGATTGTCAACGATCCCCAATACGCCGGCGGCGATTATGCGCCCGACGTGCAGCCCACGCAAGGCGTGCGGCTTGCGCGCATGATCGCGATGTTGACCTACAAGAGCGACGTGCTGTTCGAGACGCGGTTCGGCAACCGGCTCGACCGTGCCGGCGGTGATCCGGCGCGGCGCCGCAGCGACCGTTTTGACGTCGAAGGGTACTTGGCATATCAGGGCGACATCTTCGCCAAGCGAATGGATGCAAACGCATACCTGGCGTTGACTCGTGCGATGGACCTCTTCGATGTGCGTGACCGGTGCCCCGACGATCGGACCACGCGGCTTACATTCGTCGGTATTGAAAATGACTGGCTGTTTCCACGCGAATATATTCGGCGCACTGCAGCACGGTATGCAGAGCTCGGTTACGACTGTTCGTATCATAATTTTGCGACCGAGCACGGACACGACGCATTTTTAGCCGAGGCCGATTCGCTGGGAGACATGCTTGCCGCCGACGTCCACGGCCGCCGGAGAACAACAGAGCCCGCGTAAAGCGAGCTCTGCTGCCGTCGCGTAGCAGGTTGCCCTGCTACCGGGTGTGGGCGACGCCGTGTTGCCGCGCTGCAGCGCCCACCGCTGCATCAGTCGCCGTTCGTGCGCTTCTCGAACGTATCGGCGAATCGAAGCGCAGTCATGAGGGCCGCGGTACGGAATGAAACGAAGAGCGCCGGCATGGATCTTGCCGGCTTGCGCCCTCTGTTCGGAAAAAACGTCGACGCTGCAACGTCGCTTGGTCCGAAATTCATCGGACGCCTCGAACCGATCGCCAACAGTTCGAGCGCGGTTACGTTGCTTGCCCTCGATGCTGCAACCGCCGCGCAATATGACTATGCCATCAACGGAGTCGCAGCGCTCGACATTAATTCGATCGTCTACATTCAGCCGTTAGCGCCGTAACGACGCCGCATTTTCGCCGGTCCGGCGGTCAAATTGAACGATCGGCAGCATCGCGCGAGCAAGGTGCGCTCACGCAGCAAGGTGGGTGAAGCTCGGATCGTCGGAGCTTCACCCAAAGGTTCGCGTTAGGCGTTCGCCGTTTCTTTATCGAGATCGGCGCCGGCCTTCTCGAGCTGCTCGCCGAGCTGCGTCACCAGATCGTTTTTGTCGTCGGCCGATTTTGCAATTTTCGCGGTTTCTTTACCAAGTTTCGCCAAGAGCTTACCGACTTTTTTGCCGTCGATTTCCGAGCTGCCCAGTTCATCATGCAGATGGCCGAGATCGGTCACGATCGCCTCGAAAGGTTTACCGTCGTAGCCTTTGAGTTCGGTTTGCCATGATTCAATGCTGTGCCGGGCCGCCGTAAGACCCATCGACGTTACGCCGTCCTTGAAATGCTTGATGGTCGTTTGCAAACGTTCAGACATGGATTACCTCGGGTGTAAGCGTGCGATCGACACGTATACCCCCTCCTGATATGCATGCGTCCCAACATTCGTACCGCAACTGAGCCGACTCTAACAACGCTTGTGCGCTTGACCGGCAACGGCTTGGCCGAGCCCTCGCCGTGCTAGTGCAAAGGCGTCGGACTACCTGCGCCGGCGGTAGCGAGTTGCGCGTCGAGAGCAAAGTGCCGCTCGATGCCTTCAACGCCGAAAATGCGTTTGACCGCGCATACGGCGGCGCGAGCGACCGATAAGTCGTGCACCGGACCAGACAGCGTGACGACGCCGTTTTTAACGACGACATCGATGTCGGCGGATTTGCACCCGACATCATTCTTGAGCTCGTCGATAATTTGCAGTTGTAAATCGGAATCCGAACGTAACATAGTTGCCTCAGAAATGAACGGTTAAGGACGATAGTTTCTGGGCTCGATGACTCTGCCCCCGCCGAGGCATTCGCCGTGAACGAAACGGACGTGGGCGCGAGGCGTTTGCACGGCGAGTGTCAAGCTTAATGCGATGATCGCAACCTTACTGGGCTTAATCGTCACGCTCGCTCCATACCATGGGCCGGCGCTGATCGGAAGCGTCCCCGGAACCGCAAAGTTTTCGGTCGCCGTACGCGGCTCGTCGGGCGAGGCCGTCCATCTTGCAGCCGTCGACGTCCCCAAGGGTTACGTGGCGTCGTTTTGCACCGATCGCGTATGCGCGCCGTTTCATGTGACGTTATCGCTACCCGCGTCCGGCGTTCAAGAAATCGAACTGCAGTATATTCAGAACGATGCTGTTTCGAGCAATCCGCAAATCGTGCGCGTAGCGGCGGACGGCGGCGCGCGGGCTTCGATCCGGTTTGCGCGCGCCGCGCACTAACGCACCTCGGGCGCACGCCGAACCTTAAATTTGGCCAAAGGCCGCAGTTGCGCCGGTTCGACTCGCGAAGCCCAGCGGCGTGTCGCAGAAGTGCGTGCCGCATTCCGGCGCGCTTAGCGCGTTAATCATTGCCTTCGCAGCATGTCTTGCGGCGCTCGTTTCGCATATCGGGATCGACATTGCGGGCGATTATTTGCTGCCGCACGACTCGTACGACGGCGTCGGACACCAGTCGCGCAGCGATGTCTTTGCGCTCGCTGCAATCATCGCAATCGCTACGCTCTTGCATTTCGTTGCCGGCACGATACGTGAAGCGCGCCTAACCTGCGGCGACGGGCGCGCGACGTTCGAGAAAAACTTTGGGCGCGCGCCGTGGCGGTGCGTCGGCGTTGTCGTCGTCCTGACGCTCGCATCGCTCGCAACGATGGAAGCAATGGATCTTGCCGCCGGCGGGAGCCCGATCGACGATCTTGCCGACCTCTTCGGCGGTTCGATGGCGCTGGGCTTGAGTATTTCCGTGCCGGTCGCGGCGTTAGCGGCCGCTGCCGCCCGAATCCTGGCGCGTTTCTTGCTCGTATCGCAACGTACGCTTGCCGTTGCATTGCAACGGCTCATCGCGCTCGCAACGCGTAGCGCCCGGCGCACGAGCGGGTGTATGCAGCGCCCTGGCCGCGTTGCACGACGCCGGTATCGCTCGGTCTCCGCACGACGCTGCGCGAAGCGCGGCCCCCCGCTTTTCGCGAGCTGAACGTGCGCAGCGTCTCTGGTGACGCAGCGCCGGCAACGCGCACCGCTTGCGCGAAGCAACGTTTTGGGGAGCGAACGTGACTCTGTTAGCTCGGCACGTCATTGCACTTGCCGCATGTTTTGGTTTTGCTGCGGCCACGGTTGCCGCACCGGGCCGCTATGCAGCGGCATCGGCCGCCGGCGTCGATACCGTATCGAACGGTAGCGTTGCCGGTAGAGTATTGAATGGGGACGGTTTTCCGGTCGGCGACGCCGTCGTCTCGTTACAGAAAAGAGGCACAACGGCAGCGGGCCGCACGGACGCTGCCGGCGCATTTCGCTTATCGAATCTCGAGGCCGGAACCTACGCAATCCGCGTCAGCGCGCCGGGCTTCGAGCCGCTCGGGCCGCGGCCGATCGGCGTTTCGCGTTCGGCGACGACCGACATCGCACTGGCACTCGTTCGTTCATCATCATCGCTGCTAACGATCGGGCGGGTCGCGGCGAACGGCGGCGAGGCCTTGTCGACATCGTCCGCACCGGCGTCGACAATGAATCCGCAAAATTACGTCGCTGAAGGCTTTACGCGGATAAGCGACGTGCTGCAGGACGACATATCGACGACGCTCGTCCATCCCGTCGGCGGCGGCAGCACCGTTTTGCCGACGTCCGTTGCCTTGCGCGGTCCCGACCCGACAGAGACCCTCGTCGATATCGATGGACATCAAGTCAACAGCGGAAGCACCGGCGACTTCGATTTATCGCTTCTCGATCCAGCCGATTACGGCAGTATTGAACTCGTCAGAGGCATTTCGCCGTCGGCCCTCGTCGGACCCGACACGATCGACGGCGCTATTAATATCCGCACGCTCGAGCCGACAATTGCTCCGCACGGCTTGTTACGGCTCTCGGCCGGGTCGTTCAATACATTTGGCGAGACCGTCCAGAGTACGGGCACCGTCGGGCGCCTCGGCTACGCGTTATCACTGCATAATACGACCACCGACGGTGAAGTGTATGGGCCGGTGTTCGATACGACTTTGGGTCAAGAAGCGCGCGTCGGCAGCGGCATCGACGGGCAAACGGCTTTGGCGAAGTTGCGTTACGCCTTCGGTACCAACGGCGGCGGCTATGCGGAATTGTCGTTCCACGATCAACGTGCGGTGCGCGATCTCTCCGCGGGCTTGAGCACGTATTCCGATCCGACAAACGGCACGACGCTGCCGAGCGTAACGGGATTCGAGGGCAGCTCTCTTGCGGCGCACAATGCCGGCTACGCGCTGGACGTCCGCGTGCCGCTCGGCGCAGGCGGCACAGCGGCGGCTGAACCGGCAAGCGTTCTGTTTCGGCATTACACGTCGCTCGTCGGACAGTCGGTTTTCGGTTCGGCCGCCGGAATATCTCCGTATCTCTATAACGACCGCGATCTCATCGGTGAGAATTCGCTCGAATTTGATAAACAGATTGCGAACGGGTCGCTGACGCTGCAATATTCCGTACGCGACGAAAATCTAACGATCAGCGGTGCAAACGCCGGTTCGGGTGATATCAACCTCGAGTCGGTCGGCGTGCGGCTCACGCGTGACTTCTCGCGCTCGGCGCTCGGCGCCCGGCGCAACGGTCGAACGAGCGTAGCCGATGCAGGTACGAGTTCAGGACAGAATTTCAGCTCGACCGATACCGCCGATACGCTGCTGACGCAAACACAGCGCTCCGCGGTACTGCGCTACGTCTACGATCCGACCGCTAATTTACACCTCACCGCTGCGGCATATTACAGTGACTACTCGAGCTTCGGTCACGAAACCGACCCGCGTTTCGGAATTGTCTATACGCCCGACGCGCGCTCGGCGATTCGATTTTCGCTCGGAACAACCTATCAAGCACCGCAGCTGCCCGAACTTTACGTGCCCGGCGTCTTGCCGGCGCCCGTCGGCGGATATATCACGACCGGTAACCCGGATCTCAAACCCGACCACGCGACGGAGTACGGTATTGGTGTGTCGCACGTGTTTGAAGGCGGTGCGCACCGCACGGATGCCGCGCTCGATGTTTACCGCGTCAATCTGCGGACGCCGGCGACCACGTTCGTTCAAGCCGGCGTTCTCGACCAAACATGCGGCGCAACCAGCAGCGGCGGCGACGGCGCACCGTGTTTATTCACGTATGCCGTCAATGCGGGCGGCGCCGTCTATCAAGGGTTCGAGATCTCGGCCCAACGCTTACTTGCACCGCACACGACGCTACGCGCCGGCTTTGCCGTTCGATCGGCCTTTCTCACCAGCGTTCCGCCGGAAATCCAAGACGGCACCTTCGTGCTCGATCAGCAAAGCCTCGGGCTGCCGCTGCAAAAAGCCCAGCTTACGTTGACGGGCGCGCCGTCGCGCGGGATAACGTTCCGTACGAACCTCGTTTATGAAGGCGCCTATAACGAGCTCAACGAGCCGCCGTACGTTACCGCGGACGCAGCAGTGGGCTATCGTTGGCCGGCGTTCGAGGTCGTGCTGTCAGGCACGAATCTTACAAACGTCTATGCGCGCCGTTTTACGACACCGGGTACCGGCGTGCCGCAAGCAACGTTACTGGGCCCGCAAGCCACCGATGCATACGCCTTGCAAGGAACATCGTTCAACCTGAGCTTAGCGCGACGGTTTTGACAATCCGTCGCGGTCTTAGCGGAGGACGATGTCGAGTGTGATATCGGCCGAATTACCGATAACCGGATCGAGCCGGGCGCCCTTCATGCCGAACGCGTGACGGTCGATCGGCCCGGTCGCGTGATAGACCGGGTGTAGCGGATCGCCGCTTATCGTAACGCTCAGTTTTTCCGGCCGCGTAACGCCGTGCAGCGTAAGCAATCCATGCATATCGAATCCGGCCGCACCGGTGGTAACAATCTGCGTACTGCTAAAAGTCCATGTCGGAAAAACACGCACGTCGAAGTAGTCCGAACTCTCAAGCGCGGTGTCGCGGTCGGGCTCGTCGGTCTTGATGCGCGTCGCATCGAGCTCGGCGCTGACGCGAGTCGGGATGGCGCCGGCCGGCGGCAATTCGACGCTGCCGCTGCGAATCGCGACCGTTCCCGTGACGCGGTCGACGAAGATGTGCTGGATTGAAAACTGCGCTTTGGATCGAGCGACGTCGATCTCGCGTATCGGCGGAGCATCTGCAGCAGCGCCGGTGCTGCCGAGCGCCGCTATGAACGCCAATACCGCCGAGAAGGTGAAGCCGAGCTTACCACGTTCGATACGATGCATCTAATGCGCGATCGTCAATTGGAAGTTTACGGTGTTGGTCGTCTGCGGCGTGTGCGCGACGACATCCTCGACGGTAACGCGCATGTGTTCCGACGGCGCGTAACCGAGCAGCAAAACGGCGTCCCGGCTAAAGATGCCGGTTGAATCGCTCGTCCCTTCGTAACGGCCCGACACGTAATACCGGCGGTTCAACTGATAACGCAGTTGCGTGAAGCCCCCGCTCGACCCGCAACCGGTGTTGACGATTGCTCCGCACTGCGCATCCCAGCCGGTCAGCAACACCGACTCGCTCGACAAGCGTCCCCATTGATTCCACACGACGCCATAGCCGGTACGCTCGAACGAATCATTCGTTCCCACCGGCGTCGGGCGCCGGCCGCCGTAGCGAAAAGCAGTAAGAGCAAGCGGACCGAGATTGTCCTGCACTTCGACGAGCGCATCGGCGCCCAGCGATGCTAGGCCGCTTTGACGATCGTGTCCCGGTCCGCTGAAAAGCTGCAGGTTCAAACCGCGCACCGGATCGCCGGCACTAAGCCGGACGCCGATCTTCGGGTCGTAAAAATTAAATGGGTTCGCGCCGACGGTTTGTTCGTACGGCGCGTAGCCGGCATACGAATCGCGAAACGATTCGGGATCGACGGGCAGCGGAAGTGTGAATGAACCGGCCTGCAGCGAAACGGGAATTCGCGCGCTCCATGGGTTGATGCGGTCGTTAATCCACGCGTCGCGCGTCAGTCCGTGAACTCCGCCGTCAACGACGTATTGCTCGATAAAATACGTTCCGCGCGTCCCGATTGCGCCGGACGTAAACAACTCGATTTCGTCGACGATTGCCTTGGGCAGACCGGCCCCATCGGGTCCATCACCTTGCCGCTCGCTTGAGTCGACCAAGTTGAGCTTTGCCGAGAACGGAAACGCCGGACCGGGTTGCAGCCCGGGAATGCGGTCGCCGGCAGCAGTGAAAGCGGCGCCGAACGCATTCAAATGCGGAATGACCGAATGGCACTTAGCGCACGACACTTCGTATTGTTGCGAAAACAGCGGGATGGCCCAAGCGGCGCGCGGTGCATGGAAGAACACCAGGATTGCCGTCGCCAAAACCACCTTCACGATTCGTCGATACAAATTAGGTGAACCTAAACTCCGCATGAGGCTTGGCTATTGGGTATCGTAGCCGGACCTCCTGCGAGGGCTCGGCGCAACGTCGGTGCTGGTCGCGCCGCCACGCCGAAGGCTCGCTTCTAGCCGGCTGAAGCGCGGCGATGTACGGCCGTGACATGCCGCAGAGACGAGTGCTTGATGTGCCGTGAACCCGATCAGCGGGTGTCGAAGTGCTCCGCGCCGACCGGCACGCGAAAGGGCAGATGGCCGAGTCCGCTTTTTGTGAAAACAACTTGCCAGATATGAATGGCGCGAGCTTGAAACAAACCGCGCGCCATTAAGAGATAGTACGTCCAAGTTCGGTAAAAGCGTTGGTCGTACGCGTCTTCGATCTGCGACCAGTGCGCTTTGAAGTTATCGAGCCAGGCGCGAAGCGTTTGCTCGTAATCCGTTCCAAAGTGATGCATCGCTTCGACGACGAAAAGCTGTTCGGCGGAAACGAGCAGCTGCGTAAGCGACGGAATTTCTCCGTTTGGAAAGATGTACTTCGTGATCCACGGGATTTGCGCAGAACCAACGGGCTCGTTGCCCACGATTGTATGCAGCAAGAACACACCGTCGTCTTTGAGGCAGCGGTCGACGACATTCATGAACGTCTGGTAATACCGGTGACCGACATGCTCGAACATGCCGATCGAGACCACGCGATCGAATCGTTCGGTCATGGTGCGATAATCTTGCAAGCGGATGTCGACGCGAGAACCGGCGCAATGCTTTCGCGCATAGGCGGCCTGTTCTTTCGATATCGTTATTCCGACGACGTCGACTCCATAATGTTCGGCAGCGTATTTCGCCCAGCCACCCCAGCCGCAACCGATGTCGAGCACGCGCATACCGGGCTTAAGACCGAGCTTCGTGCACGTCAAGGCGAGCTTATTTTCTTGCGCCTGATCGAGAGTCGCGGCGTCGCGCCAATAAGCACAACTGTAAATCATCCGTTTGTCGAGCATGACCTCGAAGAGGTCGTTGCCTAAATCGTAATGACGCCGGCCGACCTCGAAGGCTGTTTTTGCTGCACCGGCTTGACGGGATTGGAAGCGCGACAGTACGTCGAGCGCGAACGTGACGAGTGATCGCCGACGCAGATTCGTCTCGGCCAAGCGACACATGACTTCATCGATTCGATCCGCGTCCCACAGGCCGTCGACATACGCTTCGCCGAGTCCAAGTGCGCCGTGCAGCGCCAGTCGCTTATAAAAGGCGTCATCCAAAACGCGTATATCCGCTGCGTGCGGACCATCGATGCGGATACCGGCACGCGCAAAATAGCGTTGAACGATTGCTTTGAGCCGCGGACTGTTTCGGCCGGAAGCGGCAGGTGAAGCACTCATTGGCAATACGTCCTCGATCGTTCAGATGAACGACACAACTTCGACGGCGGCAGGCCGCTGTTCGGTAAGCAAGCAACAAAACGCTTCCCTCGAGGTACCGGACGGCTTCTAAGCCGATGCCGGCTTGATTCGTACTGCCGCATAACGACCGACGGCTAGCGCAGCTCGCGCTATAAAAAAAAGCCCCGCTTATCAGCGAGGCTCGAGACGATGAACGGCGTTGAGATTTAGTGGTAAGCGGCGAGTTTTACCGACGTTGCGCCGAGTGCCTGCGCTAAATCATAATGCGCTTGATCGGAGATCTTATGGTAGTTAGCATCGGCTTTGAGGCCGTACTTGGAATCGATATCTTGCATAACTTGCTCGTGAATGGCATTCGTCACCAAGTGATCGAGTTGCGTTCCTTCGTAGTACGTCCCGCGGCTCAGGCCCAACGTGACGACGCGTACGGCAAGCGTCTTACCCGTGAGCTTGGGCGCCGGAAATTTGACGCCGGCGGCAGTAGCGATTTTAACGGCGTCATTGACCGCAAAATTCTGCACGGCGACATACGAGCCGACCGACGTCGCTCCGTATTGTTTGGTAAGTTTAGCGACTTCCGCGTTTGCCGTCGTTTCGCCGGCAAGAGCCGTTAACGCAGTGACGATCGAGAAGTGCCCCGGCGCGCCGCCGGCGGTAACGAGCGAAATTGCGGCTTGCAGATCGGGTTTACCCGTGTAGGTATGGCCGTCGCCGCCCATGCGGCCGGCAGGCATACCATGATCCGGCCCGGTCCTCATACCCGTCATCGTATCGCTCGACATCATCATTGCGACCGACTCGTGCGCATTTGCGATGCTCGGTCCGGTTACGATTGCGACGGCAGCAAGAACCGGCAGCAAAGCTTTCTTGAACATGTATTCCTCCAGAGAATGATTACACCGGCTTAACGCGTGATTGCTAGCAGCAGATTCGATAACAATGATAAAGAGATTAAACTTGACATTTGATGCCGTCGATCGAGCGCGGAACGTCGCTAATTTTTCAATGCATTCGGTCGTTGACCGTCGCACGGCAGCTCAGCCGTGCGTTGCGGTGCGCTTGGAAACGAGCGGCACCGGCTCTTCGACCGCCGGTTTGAGCTTCATGACGGCGCGCAGGGATAAAAATCCGAACGCGACTTTGGCCAAAACATCGAGCGCGGTGTACCAAAGTGTTTGCGGCGCCGCCGGCATGACGCGCAGTCCTTCGTCGCCTAAGAGCCACACGATGGGATATTGAAACCACAAGATGGTGAGAACGGCAATGAGCTGCGTATAGACGCGGCCGCGGCCGATGCGCGTCGCTTCAATTCGTAGCGGCTGCCACAAGATTACTAAGACCGCCACGAATGCAACCGAACTGAATGCATACCAAACCCAGCGCGAGGCATCGACGGATAATCCGCCGGCAAGACCGGTAAGAATCATGAAGATGTCGGCGGCGATCGCGCCGTAGATGCGCGTCTTATCGGCGCTCAGAGACCGAATGCCGATCGTTGCCGTGCCGAGGATCAGCAACGGCGTCGTGATGGCCCAATCGATATAACGTGCAATGACGATTTCATGACCGTCCGCAAGCGTCAAATGTGTTTGGCCGATTGCCATTGCAAAATAGCTCGCGGTTGCGACCAGCACGATTAAGATGCTTGTGAGGAAGTGGTGTTTATCGCCCTCGCGCGCGCGAAAACTCATGCCGATGAATGCAAGCAGCCCGAAAGCCATGCAAATTTCGCCGGTCCATAACGATGCCGACAGCATTACGATGAGCCTGCCTTTCGAGACAAATGCATAAGATCGTTCGTGTAATTATTGTTCTCGACGGCCAAGCGAAACGCGCTTGCTTCGGTGCATTGAATGCCGATCGGAGAGCGCAGCGACGTCGTTACAAGCGCCTTCGAAACACAATGCCGTTGGCGATTGCGCCGATCGCCATGACGGCACTCGTCGCAAAAAAAACGGCTCGCATCCCGGAGTGAGCGCCGATTGCCGCGCCCAGCAACGGTCCGGTGACGTTTCCGACGTACTGAGCGGAAACGGAATATCCGAGCACCGTACCTGCGACGGCTTCGGCTGCGGCGTGCCGAATGACGCTGGCTATGCAGGGCAACATTCCGCCGAGCGCCATGCCCATGAGCAGCCGTAGTGCAACGAGTTGCCAGCTCGTGGTGACCAACGCTTGCGGCACGAGCAAGATCGCCGCCGCAGCCAGACACCCGATCAACACCTTAATGGGGCCGACTCGATCGGCGAGCTTGCCCAAAAATGGCGCCGAGATGACACTGCCCAGCGCGCCGGCCGACATAACGATGCCCGCCACGAGCGTAACCTGCCGCGCGCTCACGAATTGCGCGACGTAAATGGTGATAATGGGCTCGATCGACATCGTCGCGAGCATGACCAGCGTGCCGGTCAGAAGCATCGTCACGAGCGGACGGGTGAGTACGGAACCGGCACGGTGCCCGGACGGCTTCAAAACGCGCACCGGTCGTGGCTGCTCCTTGACGAACAACGCCGTCGCCACAAAGGCCGCAAAAATAACGCCGCCGGCCAGAAAAAACGTCGATCGAATGCCGATCAGCGCCGGAAATGCACCGCCGATAAGCGGGCCGATCAGACTGCCGGTCATGATCCCGGACGACAGAACTCCCAGCGCCCAACCGGTTCGAGCTTTCGGCGTTTGGGTCGCAACGAGCACGGTCGACGCCGAAGCATAACCGCCCAGCAAACCAGCGAGCAGCCTCAGTGCGACGAGTTGCCAGACGTCATGCGCCATACCGAGCAGCGACATTGCAATTGCCATGCCGAGGCTCGCGCGGACGAGCATCAGCTTACGGCCGTAACGGTCGGCGAGACGTCCCCATAACGGCGCGACGAGTCCGGCTGCCAGGAACGTCGCGCCGAAAGCGACACCCGACCACCACACGATGCCGGCGCGATCGCGCACGCCGAGTTCTTCGACGTACAGCGGCAGAAAGGGCAAGAGCAGGGTCATCGCAACAAGCGTGGTGATCGACCCGAACACGCACACCGCAAGGTTGCGGCGCCAATAGATCGAGCCGTCGGCGTTACTTACAGCTGCTTCCCGAAGCGCATCCGTCATGCGCTCACCGCAACGCTCGCCATCGCCCGATCAACGCCGCGCTTACGTCTGCGAACGGCACTCGCACACGGCAGCGGATCACGAGAATACATGGGCGATGACGGGCTCGAACCGCCGACCTTGTCCGTGTAAAGGACCTGCTCTCCCAGCTGAGCTAATCGCCCGAACGTACGCGCAACGTTTATTTCGCACGACGCTGCCGTGTTCCCATGCCGATCTGTTTGCGTCGCCGGCCGAACGTCTCAGCAGTCGTACTTCATCCGCTTGTCGCGGAGCAACGGCGCTTCCCAAGGAGGCATCCCGGCGTTTCGGAACGAGACGGTGTGCGGGCCTCAGCGACGATCGTCGACACCAAGCCGATTTGGCGCACGTTGCTCGCGTTTCTAATACCGCTAATGCTTAGCAACGTGCTGCAGTCTGCATCGGCGACGATCAACAGCATCTATCTCGGGCAAATGATCGGCATCCGCGCGCTCGCGGCGGTTTCCGGTTTCTTTCCCGTGCTGTTTTTCCTCATTTCCTTTTTTATCGGTATCTCGAGCGGCAGCACGGTGCTCATCGGCCAAGCCTACGGCGCGAATGACATGGCTCGGATACGCGCCATAGCCGGTACGACCTTAACGATCGCGCTTGGACTTGGCGTCGTCGTCGGGATTGTGGGCGGCTTGTTGACGCAGCCGCTCCTGCACCTGATCGGTACGCCCGCCGACATCTTTGTCTTAAGCGTATCGTACGCGCAAGTGACGTTCTTTGCACTTCCGATCTTCTTTGTCTATCTCGGCTACACGACGTTCATGCGCGGCGTCGGCGACTCGCGAACGCCGTTCTACTTCCTCATCTTGAGTACCGGGCTCGGCATCTTTCTTACCCCGGCGTTTATCTCCGGCTGGCTCGGGTTACCGCGCTTCGGCGTGGCAAGTGCCGCGGTCGCCTCGCTGCTGGCAAATCTTATCGGGCTCATCGGGCTTCTGATACTGCTCGGTCGGCGAAAAGATCCGCTTGCACTCAATCGCTCGATGCTCGGAGCACTGCACATTCGGCCCGACATCTTCTCGGCAATCGTCCGCATCGGCTTGCCGACCGGCGTTCAACTCGTTATGGCATCGCTCTCCGAGATCGCCGTAATTTCGTTCGTCAACCACTTTGGTTCGCGGGCAACGGCGGCCTACGGCGCCGTGAATCAAATTGTAAGCTACGTGCAATTTCCTGCGCTCAGTATCGGCATCGCGTCGTCGATCTTCGGCGCGCAGTCGATCGGCGCACAACGACTCGATCGGCTCGGAGCGATCGTTCGTTCAGGCGTGACGCTCAACTACATCATCGGCGGTATCCTCATCGCGCTTGCGTACACGTTCGACCACGCCATTCTCAGCGCGTTCGTCCGCGATCCCGCTACGTTGGCACTTGCGCACGATCTGCTCGTTATCACGTTGTGGAGCTACGTTATTTTCGGCAACAATAGTGTCTTGTCCGGCGTTATGCGCTCGAGCGGGACGGTGCTCTGGCCGACTGCCATTAGTATCTTCTCGATTTGGGCCATCGAAGTACCCGTTGCGTACGTACTGTCGCAGCATACGAGTCTGGGGCTACGCGGCGTTTGGTTCGCGTATCCGGCAGCCTTTATTGCCGGGCTCATCTTGCAGACGTCGTACTACTTATTTGTCTGGCGTAGGCGTCAGCTCACTCCAATCGCCGCTTGAAGGCTTGTGCCAAACGACAAGCTTGGACGACGGAGAACCGAAGCCGCCGCCCGTCGCGTAACCTACGTCTGCGCGTCTTGCGGGTCGTCGAGCCTTAGCATTGCGACGACGACTTCGGCGAGCACCGCTTTCGAACGCGATGTCGAATTGGTCGGCCGGTAGCCGTCGAGTTCGGGCTGTATCTCGGCGGCCAAACCGCTCGCCGACTCATCGTCCCCACTGCGGCGCGCCGCTTCCATCGCGCGCAAGCGTTCGACGAGCGATTGCAGCGTGAGGCCATCGGAATCCGAGGCAGCCGCGCGACGAGCCACGTCGCCGGCAAGGCGATCGATCGCCTCGGTTATTTCTGCGTCCGAATAGCGCTGCATTTCAAAAGGCTCGCTTCTTGCGATCGAGTAGTTGCCAGATCATGGGCGGAAAGATTAACTGCATGGCGAGGTCCATCTTTCCGCCGGGGCACACGATCGTGTTGGCGCGCGACATGAATGAGTCGTGCAACATCGATAGCAGGTACGGAAAATCGATCCCCTTGGGACTGGTGAAACGTATCACCAGCATGCTTTCGTCGAGCGTCGGTATCGTTCGCGCGATGAACGGATTGGATGTATCGACGATCGGTACGCGTTGAAAATTGACATTCGTTCGTGAAAATTGCGGCACGATGTAGTTCACGTAATCCGGCATGCGGCGCAAGATCGTATCGACGATCGCCTCTTGCGAGTGGCCGCGCGCGGTACTGTCGCGATGCAGTTTCTGGATCCACTCGAGATTGATCGTCGGCACGACACCGACGATCAGATCCGCGTGTTTCGCGACATCGACTTTGTCGGTAGCTACGGCGCCGTGCAGGCCCTCGTAAAAAAGTAGGTCCGTCCCCGGACCGATATCTTTCCAGGGCACGAACGTGCCCGGCGGTTGGCCGTACGGCGCCGCTTCTTCGGCATCGTGTAAATAGAGACGCGAGCGTCCACGCCCGCTTTCACCATACGTGCGAAACAGCGTCTCGAGTTCCTCGAACAGATTCGCTTCGGGACCGAAATGGCTGAAATGATTGTTACCGGCAGCTTGTTGCTCGGCCATCAACGCGCGCATTTCGGCGCGATCGTAGCGGTGAAACGCATCGCCCTCGACGATCGCCGGCGTAAGCTTTTCGCGCCGGAAGATTTGTTGAAACGTCGTCTTGACCGTCGTCGTTCCGGCTCCCGACGAACCGGTGATTACGAGAACGGGGTGCTTGGCCGACATAACGTTCCTTTACAAGCTGCGAAAGAGCGAACGCGGCTTGAAAAGCGGCGTCTCGAATTGCAATTCTTCGCCGCGATCGTACTCGCGATGAAACCGAGTCAAGCGCTCGACTTCGCTGCGCGAACCGAGAATAACGGGGATTCGTTCGTGTAAGGTTTCCGGCACGACGTCGAGGATGCGCTCGCGGCCGGTCGAAGCGGCGCCGCCGGCTTCCTCAACGATCATCGCCATCGGATTCGCCTCGTACAAAAGTCGGCGCCGGCCGTGCCGCGAGCCGTCGCCCGTGTCACGCGGATCGATGAATAGGCCGCCGCGCATGAGAATGCGATGCACGTCGATGACCAGCGAGTCGACCCAGCGTAAGTTGAAATCGTCACCGCGCGAGCCGGCTCGTCCCGCGATGCACTCCTCGACATAGTGGCGGACCGGCGGCTCCCAAAAACGCTCGTTCGCAGCATCGACGGCAAATTCGCGGGTTTGTTCGGGGATGCGCATGTCCGGATGCGTCAAGGTGTACGCGCCGATCTCGCGGTCGAGCGTAAATCCGTGCACGCCCGCGCCCAGCGTGATGACTAACAGCGATGTCGGGCCGTATAGCGCAAAGCCGGCGGCAATCTGTTGCGTTCCGGGTTGTAAGAAATCGGCGATGCCGGCGGTTTCGACACCGGCAGGTGCCCGCAGTACGCTAAAAATCGTGCCGACCGTCACGTTCACATCTAAGTTCGACGATCCGTCCAGTGCATCGAAGGCCAGCAAATACCGCCCGCGCGGATACTCAACGGGGATAACGTACGGCTCGTCGACACCCTCATAGATCATCGCGGAAAGTTTGCCGCCGGACTCGCATTCACGCAGCATGATTTCATTTGCCAACGCGCGCAATTCTTGCGTTTCGCCGGCCGGCGCAACGTTCCGATACAACACGCCGCGCGAAACGGCCGACGCGATGAACTTACAAGCCGTCTGAATATCGTTGAGCAGCGCCGTAAGATCGGTATCATGGCTTATGCGGCGGCGCTGATCTTCGATGATAAATCGGCTGAATGTCGTACGATTGTGCGGCATCGCGCTCTCCCCGGACGGTTTACCGCCCGTCACGCATGCTTCCCGGCCAAATGAGCCGATTCCGTTGTACGCAAGCGTCGCCGTTGGCCAAAGATAAGAGCCAGGTGGTGCACGTTAACCGCGCGGCGGTTGCCGAACGGCCGTTCTATCGATAGCGTGTCACTAGCGACTCGTCGTTGTATACATACTTGGAAAAGGAGATTAGGTTGACGATCTACCGTTCGTTGAGGCATGCAGCGTGAGTTCGGCAATGTACGGGATCGTGCCGCAACGCACGACCGACCGCCGCGAAGCATTCGCCATCCTTCGCTCGGCCGGCGCCGTTATTCTCGAAGATTCCGGCGCATCACGTGATGATGCGCGGTCGGTCGCCGAGTCGATTCTTGCGCCGCTTTCGCCGGTCGTCCCCGATCCCGCGCCGATTAAAGAAGGCGGCGGCAATCGCGATCGCACGTACGTCACCTCGAACCTTGAAGAAACGCTCGTCGTGCCGTTTCAATCCGGCCATACCGATGGTTTCGCGTACGGTGATCGCTATCCGGACTACATCTTTCTGCTCTGCGTACGGGCAGCCGAAAGCGGCGGCGAATCGTTTGCCGTCGACACGTATGCGATGCTCGAAGCGCTGCAACGTTCGGCATCGGCAGAGGACCGTGCATTCGTCGAGTTCCTGCATACAGTGCCGGTCGAGCAAACCGAACCGGGCTTTCGCGCGTCGTTCGCACCGCCGATTCTCGACAATGGGCGCGGGCGAAAGATGTCGCGCTGGACGCCCGTGCAACGGCCCAACGCGATGTTACCCGCCGCCGAGAGTGAGCGCCAACGCGGGTGGCTCGCGCGCTGGACCGAGATGGCCCTCAACGCCTCCCTTGACGCGCCGCGCTTTCTGCTACGCCCGGGCGACACGATTTGTCTGGATAACTATCGAATGCTGCACGGCCGTAACGGCTTCAACGATACGGAACGCGCGTTGTGGCGCATTTGGGCCTGGACGACGGAGTCGCTCGGCGCGCCGGACGGACTATTATTTTCCGACAGCCGCTTTGCCGTCGTTGATTAAAGCGCTGCACGAATGCGCCGTGATGCATTTCTTGCCGGCGGCCTTGTCGCCGGAGCAGCCGCCGCGCGAGGTCTCCCGCCGCAAAGCGCATACGCCGCGCCGGCATCCGACGAGACGGTCACCACCCAGTTGCTGTGGATAAAAAATGTCGAAGCCGCGGGCCTATGGATCGCCGATGCGAACGGCTATTTCCGCGCCACGCACATAACGTCCACGGTTCTGGCCGGAGGCCCGTCGCTGGCGAGCGTCGAGGCGCTGGTGGTCGGCGGACGGGCCGATGTGGGCTTGGATCAGATCGAGCGGATCGCCGACGCATCGGCGGCCGGGGCGGACCTCGTCATTATCGGTGCCGTGTTTCAGCAGAGCCCGGCCGGCCTTGTTTCGTTAGCGGCGCATCCGATTCGCAGCGCGCGCGATATCATCGGCAAACGTATCGGTTTACAGCAGGGCGCACGGCTTTATATCGATGCGATTATGGACGTCAATCACTTGCCGCGTAACTACACCGAAGTCGTCGTCGGCTTCGACCCGCAACCGCTCGTTGCCGGGGCGTGCGACGCGTATCTTTGCTTCGTGACGAATCAGCCGCTCATCTTAGCCGAGCAGGGAATCGCGCACGTCGTCGTGAGCTTCGAGCAGCTGGGCCTAGCGAACTACGGCGAATGTTTATTTTGCACGCGCGACTATCTGCAGACGCATCGGGCGACGCTCGTGCGCTATATGCGCGCGCTGCAACGAGGCTGGACGCAGAACGCGAAAGATCCGGCGCTTGCGGCTCGGCTCGCAACGCAAACGTACGGCGCGACGCTGGGACTTGAAGAACGCCAGCAACTCGCGGAAAACCGGGCGCAGATTCCGCTGACGCAAAGCGCGCAGACTCGCACGAACGGGCTGCTTGCAATCGATCCGCAACGCGTCGCGGGTCCGATCTACACGAGTCTGCGCGCGACCGGCCGAACGAAGTTGCCGGACATCGGACGCTTCATCGATACGGCGATTCTGCGCGAAGCGACGGCCGCCAACCGGCGCGACCGGTTCATCTAAGTTTAGCAGCAGCCGCGCGCGCAATCGCCGCAGCTTCGACGTCACGACGTTCGGCCGGCGTGAGAAAGGCGATTGCGAGTGAATTGCGCTGTGCTTGCGCAACCTCGGCATCGGTAAGGCCGGCGCATGCCGCCGCGACCGTCATCTCGTGCGGCCAATCGATGCCGCTGATCACCGGATTGTCGGTATTGATGGTGGCACGGATACCATGTGCGAGAAACGCTTTGAGCGGGTGCGCCGCGAAGCTCTCGACGCTGTTGGTCTGCACGTTACTCGTCAGGTTCATTTCAACGCCGATGCCTTCGTACGCTAAATAATCCATGAGCGCCGGATCGTCGACCGCGCGCGTGCCGTGACCGATTCGCGTTGCGCCGAGATCGCGCAGCGCCGACCAGATACTTGCAGCCGTTCCGGCTTCACCGGCATGGACGGTGACCGCCCAACCGGCATCGCGTCCGCGCGCGAAATGCTCGCGAAACAGCGCGGCGGGCCAACGACGTTCGTCGCCGGCAAGATCGAGTGCCGCAATTCGGTCGCGCTGCGTGAGCAGTGCTTCGAGTTCGGCCGTACACGCTTGCGGGCCGAACGTTCGGCTTAAGATACCGATCAGCTTGACCTTGATGCCCGTTTGTCTGCGACCTTCTTCGATACCGGCGACGACGGCTTCAACGACTGCGGCCGGATCGAGACCGTGCGGCTGCGCTTGAAAGTACGGGCTAAAACGCAACTCGACGTAGTCGAGTCCATCGCGCTGCGCGTCTTCGACATTTTCGCGCGCGATGCGCCGGCAGGCGTCGACGTCGGCAACGACCGCCGTCATCCAGTGCAGCCGTTGCAACCATGACACGAGGTCGGGCATGACGCCGGCGACTTCAACGTGCGGCCGCAGTTCCTCGCTCGTCGTACCCGGCAACGTCACTCCATGCGCGCGGCCCAAGTCGAGAATCGTTTGTAAACGCACGTTGCCGTCGAGATGCCGGTGCAGATCGATGCGTGGAAGCCTCGGGTCCATTAGCGCGGCAATGCCTGCACGAAGTGCATCGTCCAACGCGCTGCGGCGGCGGCGGCAATCTGACCCAGGCGGCGGTAGTCGTTGCCGGGGTTGGGCTGCGTGCGATTGCTGCCGGCGCGGAAAACGATGTGCGGCGTCTCGAGCTGGTGACAAACCTGCGCGATTGCGGCACTTTCCATTTCCATGATATCCGGATCGAGCTTCGCGCGCATGTCGGCGATTTTTTCCGGCGACACGCCGAACATGTCGCTGGCGGTAACGATGCCCGTCACAACGGCGGGACGATATGTCTCGCCGTCAACGCGAATCGCCTCCGCTCGATACGTTTTCGCGACGGATCTCGCCAACGCCAGCAAGTCGCGATTCGGCCGGTAGAACCAGGACGTCATCTGGTCCGGCAACGGACCGCGAACGTTGCGGTAGACCATGCCGTCGGCAGTCAAACTCCCGGCGGCATGATGAATCGTTTTCGTTGAAATGACGACATCGCCGGTCCGGATCCGTGTATGAAAGCGTGAACCGGTGCCGGTGACGATGAGCCGCGCCGGACGGAATCGCTGCACGAAGAGCGCCGCAACCATTGCGCCGTTCGTTACACCGACGCCGGTAACCGCCACAACGACGCGCCGGCCGTTCAAGCGTCCGGCGTGATAGGGAAAACAGGCAAGCATGCCGGACGTCGCGCGGCTGAGGTTGCCCGCAACAAGCCGAACTTCCGACGGCATGGCGCCGAGTATCAAGGTCGTGCCGGCTGCCGTTGCCGCGCCGCTCACCCGGCTACCGCCGGTGCCGGCCGGTGCTCGCGTGCTGCTCGCTCGAGCGCAAGCGCCGCTAAAACCGCAAGCAATGCCGTTGCATAACATCCGAGCGTCATGAACGGACCGGCATGCGGGCCGAGCGCATGCACGACGTTCGCGCTAACGACCGGCGCAATCGTTCCGCCGATGCTGCCCGACAGCAGCAAGAACGTCACGAGCAAAGGCGGTGCCGTAGCGATCTGTTCGGAGCCGATCGAGATCATAAGTTTGTACATGCACGTCGACGAAAAACCGAAGCCCAGCGTCACGGCGAAAAAGGCGGCCACGTTCGCCGTTGTCGCCAGTAACGCCAAACAAAACACGGCAATGCTCGTTGCCCCGACCAGCACGCGGCGCGGTTGTATGCGCGCGGTCAGGAGCGCGGCTACGATCAAACCGAAAACCGATGGTCCCCAGAAGCTGCTTACCACACCGCCGGCCTGCAAAGCCGGAACGCCGAAGACAACGTGTAGATAGCTGGGCGCCCATAAGAGAAAGACGCTTTGCCCGCACAAGTATAGCGCCAGTCCGACGCCGTACAGCGCGATGCGGCTCATTGCGCCGCGTTGTAAGGTCGGCGGCGCACTTCTCTTCACGGCGCGGTCCGGCAGCACGCGCGGAAACGTAATCCAGCGCATTCCGGCGAGCATCAACATGGCAATCGCTCCGGCAGCGAGATAGCCGGACGACCAGCGGTAGCCACGCGCGATTGCAACGCCCGCGATGACCGGAAAGACGAAGCCCGCAATGCTGAAGGCGCAATCCGTGGCAAGGAACGCAACGGCGCGCCGGTTGGCTGCAAACGTCTTCGAGATGATCACGGCTCCGGCCGACAAACCGAGGCCGCCGCCGAAGCCGACACACGCAAGCGCGAAACAGGCGATCGGAAAAGCGTGCGTCGCGAGCAAAACCGCAATGCCGGCGAATAACACTCCGTACGCCACGGCAAACGTGCCCTTGATCGACACTGCACGGAAAGCGAACATGCTTGCGATGATGCCGATGAGGTTGCCGCCGACGAGGTACGAAAAGATGCTCGCGGTCGCCGTGATGCTAAGCCCGAAATATGCGGCCGCCGGGGCGAGGATCACTCCGCTTTGGGTGAAAAATCCGGCCATGACGACATAGCTCAGAACCGCTACGATCGTCGGCGGCAGCTGCGCTTGCGGCCACGGAAGACTGCCGGGCGCAAGCGCTGTATGAATCGAGGCCACGATTGCGCGTTTAGGCCTCGGGTAACGCGCTTCCCGGTCGAAACCCGTTCGAGCCAAACACTCTCGTTAGCAGGCTAGGCGCAAAGTCGACTCGTGCGACACGTCTTGCACGATTCACCGATTTACACGAAAGCAGCGACCGATCTGATCGCTCAGCTCGGATTACCGTCTACGAGGCGATTGACTCATGGCCGAGCGCATCGATCCGTACGACGTCGGAAATAGACAGCGACAAGTCGCGCACGTCGCCGAAGAAGTACGCCGAAACGGCACTAGGCGATAAGATATCGGTGCGAAACCGTCCGCTGAACACTTGGCCCTCGACGAGCGTAATTCGAACGCGTCCGGCGCGCGCACGATGGATGAATTCAGCGATCTGCATATCGAGCCAATCTCCTTACGTACATCCGGGTGAACGACACGAGCGGTTTATGCGATACGAGCCGGTCCGTCGACTGACGATAGCGCTTGGCGCAATCGTCGTTCCGTAGCGCAAGTCACCGGACGGCCACGCCCTTGCAATGCGGCAGCATCCCGGTACCGAGGTTTTCGTTCGTCACACGAACTGCCGGTCGTCGGTCACCGATTCGCATTCGATTGAAGCTCGCACGCAAACGGCGCTGAACCGGATGCGTATGAGCGCGTGTTTGCCGTAGAAAAGCACGAGCACAATGGTTGCGTGCTGGACGAGGCAGCAGAGCGTTCTTGTAAAGACTCGTCGTCGCGATGCATGCGACAATGTTCCGGCGGCGAAGTCTAAGACCGTTGACGTCAAGCGGCTTGTGCGGCTGCGTGGCTTTTTTGCTCCTTCGGAAATATTCCATTCCGTATCGCGCCGTACTAAAGGGATCCCGATCGTGTTGAGTCCTCGACTTCGCAGACTGTTTCAATCAATCGTTGTCGGCATTGCGCTTGCCGGAAGCATCAGCGCGTGTGGCCATTCGGGAAGTTCGAGTACGCTACCGGTGTTGCCGGGGCAAGGTTCGTTAACGCCGTCGGGCGTCAAGCACCCGTTGGTGCCGCCGTCGCCGGCTCCGGGACTAACGTATCAGCAGCTTATTTTGCTCGATCTGCCGACCGCCTACTATCAATTAGCCGATACGTCGATGCAACTCGCCGATTCGGGACCGAACAACATCGGCGGCACATACGGGACGGCGGTCGTGCGCAATTCGCAAGCCATAACAACCGACGGCACCGGAGCCGCAACGTTTCCCGGCGGCGCCGCCTACAATCCGCAAGGCTATGCGTACACGCTGAAAAACACGTTGTTTGCGTCGCCGAAGCCGACGCTCGAAGCATGGTTTTCGCTCAATGCCGGAAATCCGACGAATCGCGATTTGCCGCTCATCTTTTACGGAACGAACGGCCGGGGTGCACGTTACGGTCTTTTCATTCACGGTTTAGGCGGTGGCCAGCCGGTGCTGCAATTCCAAGTTCGCGACGCGGGTCTACCGCCTTACATTGCACTAAGTCACCAACGGCTCAATCTCAATACGATCTATCATGTCGTCGCCACGTATGACGGTTATACGGCTGCCATCTTCATTAACGGTGTTCTGGATAGCGCTGCTTCCTATTACGGTAACGTCGACTACTCGCCGTACTTTACCGACGGATTGCAGATCGGCGGCGGCGACGCAGCCCCCGCATACGGCAGCGGCTCGTTTCCGGGTACGATCGCGCAAGCGGCGGTCTATCCGTTGCCGCTTCGACCGCTGCAAATCGCGGACCATTACCTCGCCGGCCGCTATCTGCATATGGCGACCGAGACGCCGGCAGACTCGGACGCATTCGTCGATTCCATCGGCATGAACGCGCATTTCGAGAACGCCAACAGCATTTACGGTCAACAGTTCGCGCAAGTCTCAAGCTTGCTCATTGCGTCGGGTATCCGCCATGTCCGCGCCGGCATTACGTACGAGTTTCCAAATTATCCGAGCCAGATGCAACAATTGGCAGCGGGCGGCGTGCACGCCTCGTACGTTACGAACTTGAACATGACCCAAGCGCAGGTGCAGGCGTGGCCCGGCATTGTCGGTTCGTCGTTCGAGCAGTACGAAGCGCCGAACGAACAGGACGATGTCAACAATCCAAATTGGTTGCCCGAGTGCATTGCGTTTCAACAAAATCTTTATTCGTGGGTCAAAGGCGACCCGCAGACCGCGCTCTTTCCGGTCCTCGGTCCGTCGATCGTCAAAATGCAGGACGCGACGTTGCTGGGTAATCAAAGCGCCTACATGGATGAGGGCAACATCCACTCGTACTTCAATGTGTGGAATCCCGGCACGTTCGGTTACGGGAACATTCATCCACCGTTCGGCGTATACGGAAGCTTGTCGTTCAATCTCAATATCGGTCGCACGATTTCAGGCAGCAAGCCGATCGAAACGACGGAGACCGGTTATGGAACGGTCGCCGGCAATCCGCTGACGCTCGATAATTACGCCGATCTTCGCTACATGACGCGGCTATTTTTCACGCAATTCAATGGCGGCGTGAAGCGTTCGTACAGCTACGAATTCATGGACGAGGGCGGCACTGCGCCCTTTAGCAACTTCGGCATCGTTACGACGGCGTTGCAGCCGAAGCCGGCATACACAGGCATCGCATCGATCATCGGTCAGCTCAAGGATCCCGGCCCGGTGTTCCCGACCACGCCGCTGACATTCGAGTTATCCGGGTTCATGGATAATGTCGAGCATACGCTGCTACAAAAGCGCAACGGTCACTATATCCTTGCCGTGTGGCAAGAAGTGCAAGATTGGGTTACCGTCAATAACGTCGGTGGCGACATCAACGAACCGCCGCAAACGATCAAATTGCACACGGCGACCCATCTGTCGTCCGCGACGATCACGACGATGGACGAGAGCGGTAACATGACGACGGCGCCGCTGACCTGGAGCGGGCAAGACGGGTCGATCCCCGTTACCGACAAAATCACGTTGATCGACTTGGCGCCGTAATAGAGCGCTACTTGGCGTTGTCGCATCGCTGCTGGTTGCACCATCGACGGCACGCGCTCGACGCCGGCAACATTCATCTCGATCGCCATTGGCGCAATGCTCGCACGTACACGCTCCACGACCCTGTGCGATCGAAGTAACTTCACATCGGAAACGACGTTCTCAACGAGGTGATCCGCCTCGACACGCCTGGAGCTAACGAGTCGACTCAGCAGTTCGCGCCATGCGAGCGTTCAAGACGAACGCTCACAGAGTGCTCGCTGCAATCGTACGCAGTCTGATTGCGAAGATACATCAACGACATTGGCAGATGGCCGGCGAGGACGTCTGTTGTTTCCGCCCGTTGAGGCGATACGGAAACCGCCGGGCAACGCAGAACATAAGCTGCCCAGATGAGTGTGGGCGAATTCGGCTCCCTGCTTCGCGAATTTCGGTGCGCTGCGGGCCTGTCGCAAGAAGCGCTTGCAGAACGCGCGCGGTTGAGTCCGGGTGCGATCAGCGCACTCGAACGCAGCGCGCGTCGCGGCCCGCAGCACCAGACCCTCGCGCTTTTGGCGGAGGCGCTACAACTCGGGTCGCACGAGCGAGGCCGCCTGGAGGAATCCGCCCAGGCCGGCCGCCGCCGAGCTCCGCGCGGTGCCGCGAACGCGATTGAGGCCGTGCCCCATAATCTGCCCCGTATTCTCACCTCGTTTCATGGGCGTGAAGCGGACCTCGTGGAGATCGAGCAGCTTATTGCAACGCGGCGGCTCGTCACATTGCTCGGCCCCGGCGGGGTCGGCAAGACGCGCCTCGCATTAGAGGCCGCTCATCGTCTGCTCGACGGTATGCGATTTTCAGGCGGGATTTGGTTCGTTGATTTCGCGCCGATGAATTCCTCGGAATTGGTTGCGACCGCGATCGCGCGGCTGCTGAGCGTGCGTGAACAACCGAATATCTCGCTCGTGCAAACGATCGGCGCGGGCATTGCCGGCAAGAAGATGTTGCTGGTATTCGACAATTGCGAACATGTGTTAGATGAATGCGCTTGCATCGCTGAAGCGTTGCTGCGCGATTGCTCCGGCCTCGTCGTGCTCACGACGACGCGCGAAAGTTTGCGCCTCGACGGCGAATGTGTCGTGCGCGTGCAGCCCCTGCCGTGCGACGATCGCGAATCCGGCGGACCGGCGCTCGACCTGCTGCTCCATCGTTTAGCCGAAGCGGATTTTACGCGCTATTCGCGTTTGGCCGACGGCGACTGCGCGCAAGCAGCGTCGGTTTGCAAACGGCTCGACGGCATCCCGCTTGCCATCGAGCTTGCGGCCGGCCGGGCGCGCGAATTATCGCTCGCGCACATCGTGGCGGGTCTTGACGAGCGTTTCGGCATGCTCGTTCACGGGCGTCGTACCGCTCTGCCGCGTCAGCTCACATTGCGCGGGATGATCGACTGGAGTTTCGCGCCGCTTGCGCCGAGCGAACAAGAACTCTTCGCTCGGCTCGGACTCTTTGCCGAGGCGTTTACACCCGAGGCGGCGAGCGCCATCTGCGGCGACGATGTGCGAACCGTTCGAAGCGGCCTCGCTACCCTCATATCCAAATCGCTGGTCAGCGTGGTTGAAGACCGCAATGGCCATATGCGCTATCGGCTGCTCGAAACAATGCGCGCGTACGCGCTCGATCGACTGCGCGAGCGCGGCGAGTACGATCGTTTTGCTCATCGCTTCGCCACGTATTTTTGCGCCGCGGCGAAGGGGGCCGACGTTCGCTACGGCCGTGTTACGAATTCCGAATTCCTCGCTTCGGTAGAAACGGACCTCGAGAATTTTCGCGCCGCGCTCGAGTGGAGTCTCGGCCAGCGAAACGATACCGCTCTCGGCGCGGAACTTGCCGGCGCGATGGGCTGGATTTACCGCCAAAGCGCGCTTTTCGTTGAGGGCGCACGTTGGGCCGAACGCGGGCTGGCAGAAGTCGGCGATGCAGCTCCCGCCGTTGTTGGGCGGCTGCACATGGCTCTCAGCATCTTTTGCCTGAATATGGGCGACATGAATCGGGCTTTGCAAGCCGCCCAGCTCGCCACCGAAGCTTACCGCGCTGCACCGGCCGGTTCGGAGCTGGCGTGGTCGCGCGCCCAAGAAGGCGGCTGTCTCCTTTTTCTGGGCCGTCGCGACGACGCGCGGCGCGCCATTGAAGAAGCGGTCGATGTCGCGCGCGAGCATCGCGATATGTTGCGACTCGGTGGCGCCTTAAATGCTCTCGCGCTCACGATTCCGATCGAACGGGCGGCTGAGCGCTTCGCGCCGCTCGAAGAATCGATCCGAACGTATCGCGCGGCGTCGGCCGACGGTGCAATGGTACCGACAGGCAATTTGGCCGAGGCGCATTTTGCGACGGGAAATTTTGCATCGGCTCTCGCGTGCGGATTGGACGCCATCGCGATGGCTCGCTCGAATCGAGATCGCTCGTTTCTCGCCGGAGTGCTCACGAACGTTGCAGCGTACGCCCTCGCGAACGGTGACGTGATGCAGGCGGATCGAGCGGGGCAAGAGGCGATGCGTTTGGCCCGCGACATCGGGACGACGCACTACGCGATGTGCGCTTTCCAGCACCTTGGTAGCGTCGCCGCCCGGCGCGGAGCCTTCGCGCGCGCCGCGCGCCTGCTCGGCGCCTCAAACGAACGGTATCGGGAATTCGGTATTGCGCGCGAGTTCACGGAACAATCGCTTTACGATCGTTCGATCGCGGAAATCCGCGGCGCTCTCGGCGAAGACCATTTACTCGTTTATCTCAGCGAAGGCGCCGCCTTACCGCTCGAGCGGGCCATCGACGAGGCGCTGCTTCCCATCGTTTAGGCGCCGCGACGATCGTCGCGCTTGCCGCCTTTGCGCCCGACGCCGGCATTGCCGTTGCCATCAACCTCGCCGGCGAAACCGGCGTACAAAAGAAACGCACCTGCTCTGAGCAGCCAACGCAAAACACGCGACCCGGCGGACTGAGGTTGGACGGGCGGTTCGATCAGCCAACGCAGAAAGCGCAACACTGCGCCCTCGGGCCGGGCGCCGGGCTCAGGCGCGTCGGGCTTCGAGATGTTCATGCAAGCACCGCTATCCTTAACGTTTTGTTGGTCCGGTTTCGGCACGAGCGACGGCGATGGCGGGCCTGTCCATGCGCGTTCGGCTGAGCGTACCGCCTGCGGCACGTGCGAGCAACGTCGTCATCAAGCGCAGCGGCGGACGATCCTGCCGGTCGTTCATTGCCTTACGATCATCGCACGCCTTCGGTCGCATGCCAAGCGACGGGATTCGCACGAATAAGCACGCCTAACTCGCACAAGTACGGGTGTCGCTGGCGGGCTCGGCGGTGTGCTGCCACGATCGAACACGGCTCGGCCGCGCTTGGCAGCCGAACCGTCTCGGAGGTAGCGCTCGTGTGGCCCTTTCGCATTGCCGCAGTTATGCTGTGTATCTGCGCGTTTGACGCGGCGCTCGGTAGTGCGCGGGCGCCGCTACCTGTCCTCGCCGCGGCGGCAGCGGCCGCGGCGCTCGGGACGCTTGCGCTGGCGCTGCTCTGGAATCGGCCGAAGATCGCGACGGCGCTCGGGCTCGTGTTGCTCAGCGTTGCATTCGCCGCCGGAGCTCTGCTCGGCGGAACGGCCGACGGTTCGGGGGCGCTCGCCTTCGGTGGTCTAACGCCCGGCGACTCCGCAGCAGCGGTGCTTGCGCTCGAACTCGCATTGGCGGCACTGTTCGGTACGCTGCTGCTGCGCAACCCGCTTGCGCGCGTCGCAGCCGTTGCCTTTGCCGCCTTCGTGCTCGTGCCGACATTACTGAGCATCGGTCACGGTGGCTTGCGCGCAGCGCTCGCGCAAGGATCGCTCGCGGCGTTCAAGGGCACATTGGCCGGGATTCTCGCCGCGCTGCCGCTTGCGGCGGTCGCTTGCGTGCTCGCGACCGTTTGGCTCGTTCGACGCCGCGGCTTGCGCGCGGTGGTTGCCGGGGCTCTCGCCGTCTCGCTTTTCGCCGCCAATCAACTGGGATCGGTCGTCGCAGTCGACGCCGGGTTCCCCGCCTACATCGCGTATCGCAACCCGGCGGCAGTTGCGACGCCCCTCACGCCGTCCGCAAACGAGGCCGTTGCCGCCGCATCTCCGGCGCCCGCGGGCCGCGCGGATCCGCTGCTTGCCGGGCTCGGGCCGGGCGAGATCGATGCGGGCGACACGTCGAGCGAACTCGGCGCTGCGCCGGTGGCCGCAATGCAAGACGCGGTTTCGGCGCTTTCAGCCGGCCGCGAGTCGCCCTCGGCTGCGCAAGCACAGGCCGCAGCGCTACGGGCCGTTGCGCAAAGCATTCCCGAGCGCGAATATTCGCTGCACGCACTCGCGGCGTCGCTGCCCGATGACGCTTCTGCCGTCTACGCATTCGTTCGCGATGCGATCGATATCGATCCATACGACGGCGTGATGCGCGGAGCGCTCGGGACGTGGCTCAGCCGCGCCGGCAGCTCCTCTGATAAGACATTGCTCCTTGCGTGGCTGCTGACGCAGAAGCACTATGCGGTAACGTTCGTACGCGGAACACTTTCTGACGACGAACGCCGCGCGATCGCGAACGTCGCGCCGCATGCATCGCGTGCGATCCCCGCCAACGCGACGCCGTACTTCGACGCGCTCGAAAAGAAAAGCGATGCGTTTGCATCCTGGTCGCAAGGAGCGCTGGCAGCGGCAAAAATCCGCGTGGGCGAAATGCCGCAGCCCTTCGAACGCCTTGCTGCGCGCCACTACTGGTTGCAGATCGTGCGTGATGGTAAGACAGTCGACCTCGATCCGACCATCGCATCGATGAGCGAAGGCCGGCATCTCGGGCAGCAGGACGCGGCGTTCGCGGCGGTTACGGCATTGCCGCGGGACGAATACCACCACGTCACGTTCAACGTCGTCGCGAACGGTACGAGCGGCAACTCCAAACGCGTCATCATGAGCTATGCGGCGCGCACGGCCGATATCGCGTATTCACCCGTACGGCTCGGCTTCGGACGAAAGCCGGACGCGGTGACGTTCGACGGTGCTCTGCAGGTCGGATCGAAGATGATGTCCGAGGCATCCATTAAGCCCGCGGACGTCGCGAGCGTCGCCTTCGAGATCGTGCGCGACGGTCCTGGGTTTGCGCAGCGCATCGACCGGCGCTGGATACTAGCGCCCGCTGGAACGCCCGAAAGCCGCGCCGATCAGCTGCAATCGCTCGTCAGTCTTTTGGTTACGCCCGGTCGCGGTGCGAACGCTTTTTCGACGCGCGAGCAATACCTCACCCTCGCGCAGATTTGCGACGACCGCACCGCTGTAGCGAACGGCACACCGCTGCAGCGAACATATTTCTATCCCGTGCGCATCGCGGATTTCTTCGTGCGCGACGATCTCGCCGCGCAGCGCGCAGCGGACGGAACGGCGGTTGCGCTCGCGCGTTCGCGCGCCGATATCGCGCTGCAGCAGACCGTACGGGCCGGATCCCAAGGAACGGTCCGCGTGACATTTGACATCGTCGACAACGCGATGTCGTCGCTCCACGGTGAGGGAGCTGATGTCGCGCGCGTCAATCTCGCGCGCGGCTACGCCGACACGCGGCTCGAACGCGACGTATCGGAGGCTCCAGCCTCGTACGGAACGATCGCCCTCTTCGAGAACGCCGGCACCGCCGCGACGCAGGTCGTCGCCGATGCGTCCGCAGGGCAGACGCTGCGCGTTTCGCCCGAACTGCGCGACGGTCTCGATCAAACGTTCGCAAGTGGCGAAGTCGCGCTCGCTCCGGCTCAGCCGGTCGCGCTCGACGGTCACGACGCGTTCGGCTGGTGGGCCGTCGATCCGGCGACGGGCAATTCCGTCGGGCGCATGACGGGCGCGAAAGGAGACGCAATGGCCGAGTACACCGCGATCTTGCGCACTGTGGCCTTCATAAATATTGGCTACGGCGGCGCGCAGGTCGCCAAACGATGTTCCGCCGGCAGCACGTTTTCAGAATCCGGTTGTACGGTTGCGGTGTGCGGATTGATCGTGGCCCTCGCACTCGGATATGCAGCCGGTCCCGCTAGCTTAGTGGCCCGGATGCCGGTTGCTGCGGGAGGCGCGAGCGCGGGTCTGGCCTGCCAGCAAACGGACTTGACCTTCTCACCGTGACCGCCGCGATAGAAAACCTGCTGCTCGACCGCGTGCGTGCCCGAGCGCCGCAGTTGGTCATGCCGCATTAATCGTTGTTTCGACTGGCGAGTTCGGACCAGAATCGGATCGGCTTGACCGGACCAACGATAGGTCGTGACGCGTTACCGAACTCACGGTCGAAAAAGTCGGCGAGGTCTACGCCATAGTAGATGACGTCCGATTGATAGATCGAGAAAATGGGATTTCCGGATTCGTTGGGTTCGGTCGGCAGATAGCGATGGGAAACGAGAGGGACCAACTTGGGCGCTCGGCTTACGACGTCGCGCAGAACCTCCGCGCGCGTTTCGGCCGTAGCAGGGCGCTCGCCCCATTCCGGCCACCATACGTCGTTGTGCTCGACGTCAAAAAGCAAGCCGCGCAACGGCCATGCCAGCATTTCTCGGATCGTCTCTCCGTCGCACCTCCAATCATAGCTGAGAACCGGTCGGCGCTCCAAAAAGAAGGCAATGAGATCCGGCGGAAACGTGAGCCCGAATGTTTCCTGCGCGCGATCGAGGTCGTGCGGTTCGTAACCTTCGGCCCACATGCGGCCCTGGGCACGGCGACTGCGCTCGAAGTTGCTCATCCTAATCTCTGGTCCGAGACGAAGATCGTCGGCTTTTGCCGGGTCATTGCGGGGTGTCGTCATCGAAGTGCCTTTCGCGCTCGCGCTCGCTTGGGCTCGCGTGGAGCCGATTCGGTACAGCCGGTTCGTTCGTAAGTCGGCGGCGTGATTCAGGTGCGCACGAGTTCAACTCGGCGGTTGAGCGCCTTGCCGGCCTCGGTCTGATTCGAGGCAACGGGCTTCGTAAGCCCGAGGCCGGCCGCGTGCAGACGATCGCGTCGCACGCGATAGCGCGCAACGAGGTCGTCGACCACGGAATCCGCACGGCGCAGGCTGAGGTCGAGATTGTACGCAGCGCCGCCATCGCTGTCGGTGTGCCCCTCGACGCGTAACGTCCAATCGCGATGAGCCGCGAGCACCTGCGCGATTTGCGCGATCGTTGCTTCGGAGACCGGTTGGATCGTTGCGCTCGCGATGTCGAAGTGGATGCCGTAGAGTCGCACGCGATGCTGGGATTCGAACGCTTTGGCGAGCGGGATCGAACCGTCGATAAAGATCGTGGCTTCGGCGCTCGCACCGTACGGGCCAAACGCCTTGACGGCAAACGCGTGCGATCCGCTCCAACCGTTCGGTAGTAAGACGGTCGCGGCCACGGCGTGCGCGCCGCCTCCGGAAAGTCGCACGCGAGTGGGCGTCACGCGAGCGGCGAAGCGCGCGTCGCCTTCGATCGAAAGTTTCACATCCTGCTCGATCGTTGGTTTCGCGGTCGAGACGAGCTGCATCGGCACGTTGAGAACGACGGCTTTTCCGGCCGGCAGCGCCCGGTCGACCGACGGATACAGCGCGAGCGCGGACGCGACGCGCGCGTTGCAGGGCAGATCGGCCCCCGTCCGCTGCGCATACTCTAATTCCGCCAGACGACGGGCAGCGGGAATGGCCGCTTTGAGATCGTCGCGATCGAAGCCGTCGTAAATGATAAGGCCACGGCCATATCGCGCATACGCCTGCACCCACCCGTTCGCGTGGACGGCATTGGTTGCGAAAAGATGACCGCACCAGTGCGGATCGTCGGTCTTCATGAGATCCGCGTCGCCAATCTGCTGCGCGGTCGATGCAAGATACGCCTCGACGTCCAGGAAATGCGCCGCGTCGCTACGCGTTGCGCCGAGCGTCGAAGGATCCGCTATGGCGAGCACCTTACCACGCGCGCCCATTGCTCCGGTCGCCTTCGTGGAAAAACGAAAGGGCAAAAATGTGTAGTCCGAACGCGAGCACATATCGGCATCTCGGATGATAAGCTTGTGGCCCGCGCCGATCCAATCCAGCAGCAACCGTTGGCGGCGCGGTGAGAGATCGGTCGAAGCCGAGCAATCGCCGTCCAAGACGGCGAAATCCGCATGCTGCAATTGCGACGACGCCAGCAACGGTGCAAAATGCCGCTCGAAACGTAAGTGCGGAAAGGCGGCTGCACCGACTTCCGGTGCATCTTCCGCGAGCACGCGCTCGAAGGTCGCGACGACCGGCCCCGTGCCGGCCGACATCGATCCACACGCGGGCAACGCTCGTACGCGCAGCGCCAGGATCGGCTGATTGCCGTCGCTGCCGATGAGTACGTTGCCGTTGCCGGCGAGCTGCAACGCGCCGGCGCCCTCGCGTGCTACACCGTCGCTGAGCGGCGCCTGCCATGGATCGTAGCGATCGAAGCACCGGAACAACGTGAAGCGGCCGTCCTCGACAATGGCGGCCCGCTCGTCGTCGTTGCGGTTCGGCGACGGGGCCGTGTCCGGAACCCGACCGCGCATCCCGCCGAATTGCGTCGCCGTGCCGGTCGGCGCAAGGTTGAGCCACAATCCGTTGAGCGCACCGGGTTGCGGCGCTCCGGGCGTCCCGGTCGCGGTCGCCGACGCGATGCGCAGCGGATCGCTCGCGGTCTTCATAACCGTGAAGCGCACGAAACGCGCGTTCGCCCCGATGACGAGACTGCGCTCGGTGTCGCTGTCGGCGGGCAGCGCAATCGGCACGATCCCCACATCGCGCAAATGGTGGACGTCACTTCCAATGGCCACCGCAACCCGGGCCGGCTTGGTGCCGCGCAGCGCGATGCCGACGCGCTCGACATGCGCGATCGCGGGAAGTTCGTAGAGGAACGCGACGGGTCGCTTGAACGACGGCGTGAGGGCGATGCTGCCCGTGTTCTGCGGAAGATTTTGCGGGCTGTCTTGCAAACCGCCGACCGTCCAACTGCGCACGAACGCGCCATTCATTGCGCTCAACAGATTCGAATCAGACGCGCGCGACGGCGCGGGTGACGGTGTCGGCGACGGATTGCCGCCGCTCGCAGCTTCGGAGCTCGACGGGATAACCGACGGGACGATCGGAGCGGTAATGCTTGGAGTCGCCGACGGCGTGGCAAGCGCGACCGGCGTGATCGGAGGCGTCGATGTCGTCGCGGGCGGAGAACCCGAGAAAAAACGGAGCGCAAAAAGAGCGATCGCGCCAAGCACGACGATCGCGCCGGCGGCTAGCAGACGGACGTTCAAGCGTGGCGACCCCACGGTGATGCCCAGGTCGTGCACGAGTTCGTTGAGTCAAATATCGCGTGCGTCTCCGAATGGATGGATGATCGTAGCGTCGCACGGCCGTTGCGAGCCGGCAACCAACGACTCACACAACTAATTCGCACAAGTATCGCCGACGCTGGACGAGATGCCGCCGGCATGTGAGAGTGGGTCCATTGGAGGGATCTATGTCTGACGTCAAAGGCGCGCTCGTCGCGCTCGTTCTCGTCGCCGGCGTTCTCGGTTCTACAAGCCAAGTACAAGCCGATGCGATTTCCGATCAAAAACAAGTCTTCGCGAAGCTCGGCATGAAGTTTGAAAAAACGAACAAATGCACGTTCTTTACCAAAGCCGATGCGGAGCGCGCATTACATGGCCCCGTCGTATATCTCCCATCGGAAGTCGACCCGTCGAATTGCGCTTGGGCGCTAGCCAAAGATTCGGCGGTTGGGGTCACCGTCTCGCGCGAAACGCCGCCGTTGTATGCGCCCAAACCGGGAACCGCGTACGTTACGCAGATTCGCCATGTTACGGGCGTCGGTAAGGACGCGTACACCTACTATGCGAACGCGGGCGCCGGCGGCGTGTACACTGCCGATGTTCTCACGGACAAAGGTGTCACCAGCGTTGTGCTGCCCGAGAAAGCCGGGAATGCAGCGACCGCCCTCACCATCGCGCGCATGGTCATGAATCGCTAAGCGCGGAACAAATCCCACGCCGTCGCGACCGACGCGGCGGCGTGGAGATCTACAATCGATGCACCGCAAACGCGCCCGCAGCGCGAGGCTGCAATCAACAAACTTCGAGTCGAATTGAAAGCGCAAATGAACCCCGGAAGCGGGGTTGTATGGTAGCGCCAACGGGAGTTGAACCCGTCTCTCCGCCTTGAAAGGGCAGCGTCCTAACCGATAGACTATAGCGCCACGCAGTATGTGTAGACGGCGCGACTCGCCGTTGAGTTGCCGGGCCATCGGCGGAAGCGGCCGCGAGTCTCGTGGGCCCGGCTGGATTCGAACCAGCGCGCTACCAGTTATGAGCCGGCTGCTCTACCGCTGAGCTACAGGCCCGCAAGCCACCGAAGTTTGCCCGCCGGCCGCGCAGGACCCTGCTTATAGCGGCTTGCCAAGAGCGAGCGGTACAAGAGCTTCTACGCGACATTCCGGCGCCGGCGTGCCTAGTGTATGTTCGCCGTACGGCTTCCCGGTACGATCGGCGCGACAGCGAAAGGAGCCATGGAATGTTCGCGAGTCAGGGGGCGGCGGGCGCTGCAATTGCAGCGATGCTATTTTGCAATCTCACCATTGTGGCTGCGAGCGGTTCGCGAGCGGCCGCGCAAACACGCGCGACGGCCGGACTTGGCCCGCCGTTGAGTCGATGGCCGGTACCGGTGTACGCGTCGATACGTCCGATTCCGTCGACCGCGTTATCGGCTGGTATCGCGCTGCGTTGAAAGACCGCGCTGCTCAATCACGGCCGAATCACGCAACTTGCCGTCGATGGCGGCAGCTATGTGATCAACGTTCTCAAGAACGGCGCCGGCGGCGCCGGCATTAACGTCATCAAAAACTGACCGAGCGACACGCAATTCACTGCGCAAAACCTGCGTCGCAAGCGGTAAGCTCCAACGTGTGTCGCTTTGCTGCAACGACAAGCGACCGATTCTCTTGCAGTTGATTGCATGGCAAGCGCGTACAGGCTCAGCATGGAATCGTCGACACCGTATGCCGAACGCGTCGAAGTTCGCGGTAGCTTTCGGCATGCGCCGCCCGTCGCCGAGCGGTCCGGTGCACCGAATCCCGACGATCGTACATCGGTTACCGTCATGCTGCGTGCGCGAGTATCGAGCTTGGCAACCGCGCAGCATCTATCGACCGTGGCGCCGGCCGAGCGAACGTATCTTACGCGCGAACAATTCGCCGCACAACACGGCGCCGATCCGGCCGACATCATCGCAGTCGAACGCTTTGCGCTCGACGCGGGTTTGCTGATCGTGCAGGCCGATGCGGCTCGCCGCGCCGTGGTGCTCGAAGGGACGATCGCTGCATTAACCGCGGCGTTCGAGGCGCAACTAGAAATGTACACTCAGGCGGGTACGCTGTTCCGCGGCCGCTCCGGTTCGATGACGGTTCCGGCGGCGATCGGCGCGATCGTGCAAGGCGTCTTCGGTCTCGACGAACGGCCGCAAGCCAGCGCGCATTTTCGCTGGCACGCCGCGCGTCCGGCCGCCGCTGCTGCAACCGCGTTTACACCGATACAAATTGCGCGCGCGTACAATTTTCCAACCGGCGTTGACGGCCGTGGCCAAACAATCGCGCTCATCGAACTCGGCGGCGGCTATACGCCGTCCGACCTCAGCACCTATTTTGCCAATCTCGGCGTTACCGCGCCTGTGGTGACGAGCGTCGGCGTCGACGGCGCAAGCAATACGCCGACCGGAACGCCCAATAGCGCCGACGGCGAAGTCGCGCTCGACATTGAAGTTGCCGGCGCGATTGCGCCCGGTGCCAAGATTGTAGTGTATTTCGGACCGAATACGGATCAAGGCTTTCTCGACGCGATAACGACCGCGATTCACGACACCGCAAACAAACCGACGATCGTTTCAATTAGTTGGGGCGGGCCGGAGTCAACGTGGACGGCGCAGGCGCTGCAAAACTTCGACAGTGCGTTTGCCGATGCCGCAACGTTGGGCATCACGGTCTGCGTTGCCGCAGGCGACAACGGCTCAGCCGACGGCGTTAGCGACGGCAAAGCACACGTCGACTTCCCGGCTTCGAGCCCGCACGTTCTGGCCTGCGGTGGAACGAGTCTGCGTCTAAGCGGAACGACCATCAGCAGCGAAACGGTGTGGAACGACGGCGCTACGGGCGGTGCGACAGGCGGCGGCGTGAGCGACGTATTCGCGCTGCCGGCGTGGCAGCAATCGGCCGGCGTTCCGCCGTCGATCAACCCGGGTGCGCACGTCGGCCGAGGCGTGCCGGATGTTGCCGGCGATGCGGATCCGCAAACGGGTTACGATACGCTCATCGACGGCCAGAACGGCGTCGTCGGCGGCACGAGCGCCGTTGCGCCGTTATGGGCCGCGCTCGCTGCGCTCATCAATCACCAGTCGGGCAAGCCGATCGGCTTCGTCAACGCGCAACTCTACACGCAACGATCGGCGTTCAACGACATAACGAACGGCAACAACGGAGCGTACTCCGCGCGGCCCGGCTGGGACGCATGCACGGGCCTGGGCAGCCCCGACGGCACGCGCATCGCCGCCGTTATCGGCAGCTCGGCAACGTAACGTTCACCTGCGGCGCCACGCATACACGGGGAAACTTAGTCCGACGATGACGAGGCCGATTGCCGACGCCACCGGGCTGCTCAGCGCGGTTTGCACGAGTAGCCAGGTACCCACTCCGACGTAAATGACGGGCACGAGCGGATAGCCGAAGGTGTGGTAGGGGCGCGGTAATGACGGCTCACGTCGGCGTAACACGAACATCGCGATGCCCGTCAGCACGAAGAACACCCAAATATTAAACACGAGATAGTCGCTGAGCGTATCGAACGTGCCGGCAATGACAGTACCGGCGGCCAGCAAGCCGTTGGCGATGACGGCATTGACCGGCACGCGCCCGTTGAGCGACAGCCGTCCCAAGAAATCGAAACCGAGCCGGTCCTTCGCGATCGCATACGTGACGCGCGCGTTCGTTAATATCGTCACGTGCAGTGTTGCAGCAACCGACACGAAGAGAAAGACGGCAGCGAAGGTCTGCCACAACGGGCCGAATAACCGCTCGACGACCGTGACGCCGACCGACGCGCCCGGCGCCAAGCTCGCGATTGCAGCGGGGCTTAACACGTAGACAAAGCTTGCGTTGGCAGCGACGTACAAGGCGATGACGAGCATCACGCTAATGATGAGGGCGAACGGCAAGTTTCGCCCGGGCTGCTTGACCTCGCCGGCGATGAGCGTTAATGAGTGCCAGCCCTGATAGGCGTAAAGCGCTCCCACGAGCGCGGCGGCGAACCCCGATGCACCGCCGCGCACGGCGGCATCAACCGCATGACACGCACCACCTGCACCGCTTTGCGTGAAATGCGCGAAGTGTCCGTAGCCCAGACCGAACGCCGCCAACGGCACGGCAACGAGCATCGCTATCTTCAAGCCGGCCAGCCACGTTGCAATGCCGCCGTTCACGACGGCCGGAGCGCAGTTGATGGCGGTCATAACCACGATGAGCGCGATCGCGCCGAGTTGCACGCCCGTTACACCCAGCCGAAATCCGCCGATGCTCGTTGTAAACGAATAGCCGTCGAGCAGCTGCCCGGAAAACAAATTGAAGAAAATTGCTGCGCCCGCGGCAAGCGCCGCAATCGATGCGGGCGATGCAATGAAGAGCGTCATCCAGCCATACGCAAACGCGATCGCGCCGCCGTATGCACGGCGCAGAAACGCATAGATGCCGCCCGATTCGGGCAGCGCGGCGCCGAGTTCGCCCAATGTCAACGCACCGCAGAGTGAAAGTACGCCCGCGACGAACCACGCCGCAAGCATCAATGCCGGCGAACCGACATTGCACGTCATGACGCGCGCTTTGAGAAACACGCCTTGACCGATCATGTTCGAGATTGCAATCGAACACGCAGCAGCGAAGCCGAGGCTTCGTAGGACGGTCAGCGCTGCGGGCGTCGCTTTCATGCCGGCGTGCGCCTACGCGGACGATCTACGGCGCCTGAAACGCCTTTCGTCCGGGATACATTGCCGCGCGGCCGAGTTGATCTTCGATTGCCATCAACCGATTGTACTTCGCCACGCGGTCGCTGCGCGACAACGACCCGGTTTTAATTTGCCCGGCACCCGTTGCGACGGCCAGATCGGCAATGGTCGTGTCTTCGGTCTCACCCGACCGGTGCGAAATGACGGCGCGAAAGCCGGCTTTGTGGGCCATCGTCACAGCATCGAGCGTCTCGGTCAGCGTCCCGATTTGATTGACTTTAATGAGGATTGCGTTCGCGGACTTTTCCGCAATGCCGCGTTCGAGGCGCTTTGTATTCGTGACGAACAGATCGTCGCCGACGAGTTGTACGGTTGCGCCGAGTCTTTGTGTCAGTAAATTCCAACCGTCCCAATCGTCCTCGGCTAAACCATCTTCGATCGAAACGATCGGATACGTGCCGCACAACCCGGCATACATTGCGACCATTTGACTTGCATCGAGCGCATGATCGGGCACGTGCGGAAAATAATATCCGTCGCGATAGAATTCGGTCGCCGCGGCATCGAGCGCGATCGCCACATCGCCGCCGGGTTGATAGCCCGCGCGTTCGATCGCGCGTACGAGCAGCGCGAGCGCATCGTCGATCGAGTCGAGCTTGGGTGCATAACCGCCTTCGTCGCCGACAAGCGTCGGCTGGCCCACCTCGTGCAGCATCTTACCGAGTGCCGCGAAGACCTCGGCGCCGCAACGGATCGCTTCAGCCACCGACGGCGCGGTCAGCGGAACGATCATGCACTCTTGAAATTGCAAGGCACCTTCGGCGTGCTTACCGCCGTTGATGACGTTCATCATCGGCACCGGCAGCAGCGCAGCGGCCGGGCCGCCCAAATACGAGAATAGCGGCATGCCCAGCGACGCCGCCGCAGCGCGCGCGACCGCCAGCGATACACCGAGCAGCGCGTTGGCACCGTAGTTGGCTTTATTTTCGCTGCCGTCGAGTTCGATGAGTTGATTGTCGATCTCGCGTTGTGCCGTGACGTCGAGTCCTTCGAGCGCCGGACCGAGCGTATCGTTGACGGCGCGAACGGCTTTGAGCACGCCCTTACCGTTATAACGCGCTTTATCACCGTCGCGCAATTCGACCGCTTCGTGCGCTCCGGTCGACGCACCCGACGGGACCATCGCTTCTTCGACCGCACCGAAACTCGTTGCTACCGTAACGGCGACCGTCGGATTTCCGCGCGAATCAAGCACTTCGCGCGCTTGAACGCTTTCAATGAGCGGCCGGCCGGCGCTGCGCAGCGATTCCAAACTCATCGAAACTTACGTGCTCACGAGCCAAGATGCGTTCTCGCTCGGCCGCGAAAAAAGTTCGTCGGGCGAAAACCAAATTGCGATTTCGCGCGCGGCACTTTCCGCCGAATCGCTGCCGTGCACTAAATTACGTCCGATCGTTTGGCCGTAATCGCCGCGGATCGTACCCGGTACCGCTTTAATCGGATTGGTCGCGCCGATCGTCGCGCGGCAACCTTCAATCGCGTCGCTGCCTTCGATAACCATTGCAACGATCGGAGAACCGGTGATGTACTCGATGAGCCCGGCGAAGAACGGCTTTCCTTCGTGTTCGGCATAGTGCTGTTTTGCACGCGACTCATCGACTTGCAAAATCTTCAAACCGCTAATCTGATAACCGCGCCGCTCGAAACGCGATAGGACATCGCCGACATGGCCGCGCACCACTGCGTCGGCCTTACATAATATTAGTGTTTTCTCGGTTGCCATAGCGGGGAGGTGATACGTGCCGAAGCCGACCGCACCTCTCGACGTGCAAGCGCTGCGCGCGCAGCTTGCACACAGCCGCTTTGCGGACATCCGTTATTCGGAACGAACGGCCAGCACGAACAGCGACGCGCAAGCATTACTGGGCACGCGCGCTGCGTTCGGCACGACGCTCGTCGCCGAGTATCAAACCGCCGGCATGGGCCGCAAGGGGCGACGTTGGTTCGCGCCGCCCGGGGCCGCGCTGCTCTTCACGACGATCTTACCGCAGCCGGTCGCGACGCAGGCGCTGTGGGCCGTGCCGTTCTGGATTTCGCTGCATGTCGCAAGCGCCGTCGAACGAAGCTGCGGCGTCTCACTCGACCTCGTGTGGCCCAACGACTTGCATTTCGGCGGTGGAAAAACCGGCGGTATCCTTTCGGTTGCGCGGATAACCGGCGACGATGCATGGATCGGCTGCGGCGTCGGGCTCAACGTGTTTCGGCCGCAAGCCGACGCGGAACTCGACGCCCTTAAACCGCAGCCGGTGTTCTTAGACGAATGTTGCGCTGCGCCGGAGCGTGAGGCGATTCTCGTTGCAACCCTGCACGCTTTCGATGCGTCGCTCGACGACCTCGCACGTCCCGGCGATATTGCGGTAAGCTGGGAAGAGCGTGCCGGGCTGACCGGCACCGTGTACCGCTATCGACGCGACGAGGACGGCAAAGAACGCGAAGGGATCGCACAACGGCTCGGCCCGCAAGGCTCGCTGATCGTACGGGACGCGTCGCGCGAAGTCGCTGTCGATATGGCCGACGTGCGGGTTGTCGGACGCGAACGCCAGCTACCAGCGCAGCAATAGACCCGCTTCAACGAGTCCGCCGCCGAAACCATAAAGCAGCACGAGATCGCCGCGCTTGATCCGGCCGTCGGCAATGGCGGGAGCAAGCGCGAGCGGGATTGAGGCCGACGATGTGTTGCCGAACCACTGCATGCTCGTAAGCGTTTTTTCCGGCGCAATGCCGTTTCGTTCGCTCACGGATTCGATCATTCGCATGTTTGCACTGTGCGGGATAAACCAATCAACCTGATCGGGTCGCACGTGCGCACTTGCCAGCAGTGCGCCGATGCCGGCCGAAACGTTGGTGAGGACCCACTCGTACACCGCTCGCCCATTTTGACGCATGAAGTGTTCGGGCTCGACGATCCCCGCAATCTCTTTCTTCAACGCCGTAAGGAACAGGTGTTTTCCGGCCGCGCCGTCGCTGTTGAGCCGCCGGGCCAGGATTCCGCTCCCGCTGCCGTCATCGCCGCTTACGAGCGCGGCACCGGCGCCGTCACCAAAAAGTATGCACATCGCCCGATCGCGATAGTCGGTAATCTTGGTAAGTGTTTCGCCGGCGACAACAAGCACGTTGCGCGCGCGGCCGGTCGAAATGAGCGCATCGGCCAAGTCGAGTGAGTATGCGAAACCCGCACATGCCGCCGAGACATCGATCGCACCGACGTTACGCAGACCGAGCCGGTCTTGCACGATCGCCGCAACGCTGGGAAACTGGTAGTCCGGAGAAATCGTGGCCGCGATGACGTAATCGACTTCATCGAGTTTCGAGCCGCTCGCAAGGAGTTGCTCGACGGCACCTAAGCACAAATCGCTCGTGAATTCATCGGCGCGCGCTTTGCGCCGTTCGCGGATTCCCGTCCGGCGCCGGATCCACGTATCGTCGGTATCGATAAACGCCGATAGATCGTCGTTCGTAATTCGCTCTTGCGGAACGTACGTCCCCATTGCCGCGATGCGCAAACTCGTGCGCACGGCCGGCGTTTCGATGCTCACCGACGGCCCTTAGGAGCGGCCGGCGCGGCTGCGTTTATCGCAGCTATCGCAGAACTGCGAATGTTTGTTATCGGTGTCGAAGATAGAGTTCGAGTAATACATCGCACAGCGCGCATTGTAGCAGTGCTTGAGCCCTAGCGTGTGGCCGATCTCGTGCACCGACTCTTTGAGTAACCGCTGGAACAGCGCATTTTCATCCGGCGTTTCACCGTAAAACTCGGCGCGTAAACGGTGGAGTGAAATCACCGCACAACGCTGCGCGCTATTGGCGCTGCCGAAAATGAACTGGTGCGACGTCTTATACAAGTCGTAATCGGTGATGCCCAACAATATTTCGGCGCGCGGCTCGTAAGCCGCCGCGAGTTTGCCCGCGATCGAGCCGAAGAACAACTGCTTGCGCACGCTGTTGAGCATGCTGCTTGGCACGCGCAACGGCGCCCGCACGATACACGTGTAGAGAAAGCGCTCTTCTAAACATAGCGCCAAACGCGTGAGCAGACCGGCGTCGATCGAATTGATCGGAACGATACTTAGCTCACTCACGATGCCGAATTCCTCACAGCACGCAGGCGGTCCTTGGCTCGCTGCGCGCGAACCGTATGCCGATGATCGTTGGCTTAGGAATCGATCTTGCCGAAGTCGCGCGCTATCAATTCGACGAAGTCGAGCGCGCACGTTTTGCGCGTAAAGTCTACACCGTCGAAGAGATGGACTATGCTATGCGCAAGCGCCACTGGGCCGAACGCTTAGCAGGCTTTTACGCCGCAAAAGAAGCGACGCGTAAAGCTTTCGGGCACGCCATTCCGTGGCGCGCGGTCGGCGTTTCGCACGAAGCCTCCGGCAAACCGATCATCAAATTGTATGGACGTTACGCCGGACTGCCGGCGTCGCGTTCCATTACCGCAATTCATCTGACGATCACCCACACGGCTGCAACGGCCGCGGCCGTCGTGGTGCTCGAAGGCTAATGCGCGCCGCAACCGCGAGTCAAATGCGCGAGATCGATGCAGCCGCCGTTGCGCGCGACGGCGAGGTAGCGCTCATGCGACGAGCCGGCGCGGCGATCGCAGCATTGATCGAACGCTTTGCGCGGCCCGGGCCGATCGTCGGCATCGCGGGTAACGGCAACAACGGCGGCGATGTCTTCGCCGCACTCGCCGTTAGCGATCCGGCGCGCGTACGCATCGTCCATTGCGACGAAACGGTCGGCGGTTCAGCCGCTCGTATCGATGCTCGCGACCGCGCACGCACCGCCGGTGTCGTCTTTCGGCCATTACGGCTCGACCCGACGACCGTCGAAGGCGCCGGCTTGATCCTCGACGGCATCTTGGGCGCCAACGCGCGCTTGCCGCTCGATCCGGTCAACGCCGCGCTCGTGGCTGCCATCGCAGCGGCGCACGTGCCGATTCTGGCCATCGACGTTCCGACCGGAATCGATCCGTCGACCGGCGCGGTCGGCGAGCCGCACGTCCGGGCCGTCGCCACGATCGCATTGGGCGCACCGAAGCTCGGATGTTTTCTTGAACCCGGACGCAGAGCGGCCGGCGAACTATGGCTCGACGATCTCGGCATGCACGACGACGACGCGCCCGTTGCGCCCGACGACACGCACGTCTTGAGCGAGCGCGAATTTCTCGGCTTACTGCCGTTGCGCGCCGAAGAGTCGGACAAGCGCAGCGCCGGCGCGCCGCTCGTCGTTGCCGGATCGACGCAGTTTCCGGGTGCAGCCGTGCTATGCGCGCGCGGCGCCGCGCGCGCCGGTGCCGGGTATGTCACCGTCGCCGCGCCCGAAGGCGCCGCTGCAACGTTACGCGCGCATTTAATCGAGCAAGTCGTCGTGCCGTTCGACGATCGAAATCCGCTGACCGCCGCTGCCGAGATAGAAGATCTGCTGGCGCGCTGCACGTCGCTTGCCATCGGGCCGGGCATGGGTCTGAGCGATGGAATCGGAACGATCGTCCGGCGCGTGATCGAACGAACGGACGTGCCGATCGTTGCCGATGCGAGCGCGCTTTTTCATCTCGGCAAACATCTCGACTTACTGGATGGAAAGCGCATCGTGCTCACGCCGCATAGCGGCGAATTCGCCCGTTTGTCCGGACGCGGTACGGTCGAAACGTCCGACCGTTTGCGGCGCCTGCGAGCATTCGTCGCCGAAACCGGTGTCACGACGCTACTCAAAGGTAACGCAACGCTCGTCGCCGATCGCGCCGGCGTGCACGTCAATCCGACCGGTACGTCGGCGCTTGCGACCGCCGGCACCGGCGACGTTCTCACCGGCATGATCGGCACGCTTCTCGCACAGGGGCTGGCACCAGTCGATGCCGCCCGCGTCGGCGCGTATTGGCACGGCCGCGCCGGCCGGCTTGCAGCCCGGGCACGCCCGATCGGCGTCATCGCCGGCGATTTGCCCGAACTGCTGGCGCAGGCAGCGCAGGCGCACCCGCCGGCTCCCGGCCCGCAACGTCTCTTATAACAGAGCGCCGCGGTTGTTCTAAGCCGGGACCGCTAACCGTCGTAGGCGTAAGCGGTGCCGCTCGAAATCGCTCTTGCGATTGACCGCTTCGGCAACGCGTTTGCGCGTCGAACGGATGCGCAGAAAGTCAAAGCGTGCTTGCGCGCCGTTCGAACCGCCGGCCGTCAGCGCAATCCGCACGCCGCGGTCCCACGGCGGCAGATGTGCCCCGTCGACTTTCCGTGCACCGTCTTCCCAGCGCTTACCGTCGAAGCTGAACGCGAAGCGGTAGTTGTGGCCCGCAGCAACGGTCATGCGCAAATGAACGGTCGTCGCACCCGCAATATCGTTGCTTGCCATGAGAGTAATTCTACCGCGTTTGCGGCGCCAGATGACAACGGCATTGTTGCGCACGCCGATGCCCAGCGCGTTGCGCCGGTCGCCGTATGCCGTGAGCGATGCGACGGTATCGCGCGCCAAGTTGCGCACGTCGACCGCCGTCGTTGCAACGTAGTTACCGTGCGTGACGGGCCGCGCAAGTACCGCATCGAGCGGATCGCATGCCGTGCCGAGCGCGCGCGCCGTCAGCATCAGATGGCCGCCGCGACGCACGTCGATTGCGGTTTGTGGCGGAGCACCTTGCGGCCATTGCCAGCCGTCGGCCAACCCGACCGCGGTGAAGTCGTCAAAGAATGTTTGCGCGATACGCACTTGCGCTTGCGCGAAGGGCGTCGTAGCAACGTCGCTGGGCCCGCGCCCAGCGTTGATCGACGGCCAGCCGTCGCTGGTCCAATCGACGCGGTCGAGCAGCATCTGCCGCCCGACGTAGACCGAATCGGCAGCCAACGCGTACGCATGATAGAGAAAGTACATGCGACCGAGTGCGTCGACCGAGACGCTGCCGTGTCCCGGACAGCGAAAACTGTCGTTGCCCGCAAGAATCGGATTGCTCGGACACTTCTCCCACGGCCCGAGCAGATGACGCGAACGCGCCGCACCGACGGCATACGCGCAGTCGGCGCCGCAGCACGCGTTGCCCGAATAGAGCATATAGAACCAGCCGTCGCGCCGGAAAATAACCGGCGCTTCAACGACATCACCTTCCCATTGCGCATCGTTGCGGATGAGTTCGTGTTTGTCGCCGAATACGGCAAGTCCGTCGGGCCGCAGCCGCTGCGCCCAGATCGGTGTCGGACGTCCGGCGCTGTTGCCGTCTTCTTTCCAAATCAGCCAGCGTTGTCCGTGTTCGTCGACCGTCGCCATCGGATCGATCGAACCGTCACCTTGGCCGACGAGCGCGCCGTGATCGGTATACGGTCCGGCCGGATGTGCCGCGGAGGCGACGGCAACGCATAACGGACCGTTGCGCCGGCGCGCGACGTAATACACGTAAAAGCGGCCGTTGTACTCGCAAAATTCAGGTGCCCAGAAATTGCCGACCGCCCATGCCGGACGAGTGGCAAACACCGAACCGACCAGCGTCCACGAGACGAGGTCGCGCGAGTGAAAGATCGGAAACTCCGGTGCCCAATCGGTCGATGTCGTCGTCGCGTAAAAGTCGCGCTCACCGACACGAACGATCGATGGATCGGGAAAATCACCCGGTTGTACGGGATTTTGATATGTCGTCGTCCGGTTGACCGGAACGAGCCGGGAAATAGCCGCATAAAGCGGTGTCATAATCTGCGCCACTGTCGGTACGAATGGTCGGCACGCCGTTGTAAAAGATTAACGGCGCGCCGATACTTTTCGACGCGCCATTATGAAATTTTAACGTACCATTCAACGACCGTTTAAGCCACCGACATATCGCGCCGCCGCTCCCACCAGCCCGGCTCCGACGGTATGACCGGCATAACGCCTTGCGCAAGTGCGCGAACGACATCGGCGACCATCGTCCACTGCGGCTCGGCACCGTCACGCGCGCAGGTGAAGATACCGTCCTCGACTACGTCGCGACGTTCGCACAACAGCGACGTCCAATCAACCAAGCCGAATGCAGCCCACGGACCGAAGCCGCAAATCTCGACGCCTTCGGCACGCAGCGCCTGCACATCGCCGAAACGCTGCAGCATCCAGCGTGCGCGTTCGCGTTCGTTCCCGATGATGTGCACTTCGGATAACGCCATCGGTATGCGCAGCCGATTCCATGCCGCGCGCAACAGAGCACGCGGATCGATTGCCTTCGGATCGACGTCGATCAACGCGTTGTTACGGCTACGCGCATGACCGTCGCTGGCGACGACACGTTCGGAGTTCGGATAGTAGTTGAAGCCGGCGATATCGGGCGGGCATGGATCGTCACTGAGCCGTTCGAGCAGAGCGCGTGCAACGTTGCATTCATCGCGCAGATAGCGGTACAGCGGGTGGCCCGGTACGAGCCGGCCCATCAATAGTTCGTACGAGAGAAACGAGCGATCGTACTTATGCCGGACGTATGCCTCGACGCCCGAATCGGCTGCGACGAAACCTTGCAGATCTTCGGTCAGCAAGAATTGCGCGCCGGGCGCGACGGCGCGGATCTCGCGCATTGCAGCCGCGCTGCCGAGCGCTTCATAAACGATGGCATGTCCGAAAGCGGTATGATCGAAATTGCCGTTCGGAAACCAGACACCATAGAGCGTTGAAAAGCGCGCGGTCGTCAGCGGCTCGTTGATCGGCGTCCAGCGCTCGACCCAGGGAAAACGCCGTACGGCTTGGCGTGCATACTGCGCGAACAGCTCCGGGAACGCCGGATCGACTAAGCTCGTATAGCGCGGGCCGCTGCCGTGATGCAGCAGCGTGACGATCGGTTCAACAGCACGTAAGCGTAACCGTTCGAGCCGCCGCTGCGCCCAAGTGAAATCGCATTCCCGCGGGTCGAACGGCGAGCACTTCTCCCACAAGACGGGGTAACGGCTCGCCGCAATGCCGAGCGCGGCGAGACGGTCGATATCGTCCTCGCGCCGCTCGTGGCCGGTCTCGGCGAGCTGATCGCGTACGGCATGGGCGTTTATTCGCGCGACCGTCGGTTCCGGCGACGCCCAGATTTGGGGAAAGTCCATCTCGTTTTACGACGCAATCCGCGCCGAATTCGCGAGTTCCTTAAACGCGACGAGTGCCGATGCTACTACTTGATCCATGTTGTAGTAGCGGTATTCCGCCAGCCGGCCGACAAACGTGACGTTCGCTTCGCGTTCGGCCAACTGTTGGTAACGCTCGTACAGCGCGCGATTATCCGGCCGCGGAATCGGATAATACGGATCGCCGTCCGCCCGCGGATACTCGCGCGAAATCACCGACTTTGCATGCCGCTGACCCGTCAAGTGTTTGTATTCCGTCGTGCGTGTGAACGGCACGGCTTCGGTCGGTTCGTTGATGCAGCCGACCGACTGAACCCACTCGCGATCGACGGTCTCAAACTCGAACTGCAGCGAACGATACGGCAACCGTCCGAAGCGATATTCGAAGTATTCGTCGATCGGTCCGGTGTAAACGACATGCTTGAATTTGGCCCGGTCGGCGATCGTATGGAAGTCGCAGCCGGTTACGATCTCGATGCGGGGATCGGACGTCATGCGCGCGATCATCGCCGTAAATCCCTCAGCCGGCATTGCTTGAAACTTGTCGTTAAAGTACCGATCGTCATCATTGTTGCGGGTCGGGATGCGGCCGCACACGGTCGCATCGAGTTGCGCGGGATCGAGGCCCCAATGCTTGCGCGTATAACCGCGAAAAAACAACTCGTAAAGTTCGCGACCGACGCGCGACACGATCATATCTTCGGAATTCTCGACCCGGGCGATGGGCTGAGCCCGCTGAGCGAGAAATGCATCGACGCCCGCCTCATCGAGGCCGAGCCCGTACAGTGTATTGATGGTCGTGCGGTTGATCGGGATCGGGACGAGCTTGTCGCCGATTCTTGCCTTCACGCGGTGCTCGTAAGGCAGCCACCGCGTAAAGCGGCTCAAGTACTGCACCACCGCAGCGGCATTCGTATGAAAAATATGCGGCCCGTATTGATGGTAACGTAAGCCGTCGGCGTTGAGCGGGTCGTGGCAGTTGCCGGCGATGTGGGGCCGCTTATCGATCAGGAGAACCGTGGCGTCCATCTGCGTGGCCAAGCGCTCCGCGATCGTGCTTCCAGCAAGTCCGGCGCCGACAACGAGGTAATCGTACACAGGTTCCCCTCCAGTCTCTCTTTACGTGCTAGGTGATTGCTCAGGCTATACCCCGGGAAAAAGAAACTCTATGAGTACCGCACGCTCGCTTGAGCTACCGGCGCCGGTTGTCGCGATCGACGCGATCGTTGCCGGCCTGCATCTGCCGTGGGACGGGGTGTATCAGCGCCCGCAGCACCTGCTGAGCCGAATCAGCCGCACCGTTCCCGTGCTCATCGTCGAGGAGCCGCGTCCGGACGGCCCGCCGTCGGCGCGCTGGATTCGCGACGGCACCGTAACGGTGTATCAGCCGGAGCGCGCTCTCTTCGGCAGCGGGTCGATCGCTGCTTCGACCATTGCTGCGGTTACCGCGCGGATCGGCAGCGCCGCGGCGCTTGTTTGGCTGTATACGCCGCTGATGCTGCCGTTGGCCGATGCCTTCCCGGCAGCACCGCTGGTGTTCGATGCGATGGACGAGCTCTCTCAATTTGCCCAAGCCGACCCGCGGATCGCGGAACTCGAAGCAAGCGTTCTTAAACGGGCGGCGGCCGTCTTTTGCGGCGGTCCGTCGCTCTACCGGTCGCGCGCCGGCCGGGCGCCGAACGTCAAACTTTACTCGAGCGGTGTGGATGTCGATTTCTTCGAGCGCGCCCGTCATTTGCAGCCACATGCTGCGCTGGCCGGCTTCGCCAAACCGGTGCTCGGCTACATCGGCGTGATCGACGAGCGCATCGATCTCCAACTCGTTGCGGCGATTGCCGACGCCCGCCCCGATGCAACGCTCGTCATGATCGGGCCGACGACGAAAATTCAGCTTTCCGATCTGCCCCGGCGGCCGAATATTGTATATCTCGGGAAGCAGGCTTATGCCGATCTGCCGGCGCTGCTTGCCGGAATCGACGTCGCGCTGATGCCGTTCGCCCTGAACGATAGCACGCGCAACATCTCGCCGACCAAAACGCTCGAGTATTTGGCGGCCGGCAAACCGGTGGTCTCGACGGCGGTGCCGGACGTCGTTTCGGAATATTCCGGGATTGTCGCAATTGCCGGCGACCGGCCGGCGTTTATCGCAGCGCTCGCGACGGCAGCCCATCAGGCGCACTCGGTTCAAGTCGCGGCAGACGAGCGAACCCGCGCGGCCACCTGGGATGCGATCGCCGCTTCAATGTTGGGCGACCTCGAGGCAGCCGGTATCCGGCCTCGCACGACCGTCTAGAGTGCCGGCGAAGCGGCCGGAGTTCGGCGAGCTATTATGTCCGTGCGCCCACACCGTGGCGCTTTACGCCGAACACGGCTGCGACTCGGGCAGTAGCTGCGACCGCCGGCTCGACCCGGCTTCGGCGACCGACGCCGGGTTCGCACAAACGCGCTTCGGGCGCGATCGCTTCGGCCCGTTTGCTAAACGGGGATTAATTGCCGTTCGTTGATTGCCGTTTTAATGAAGCGCATGTGCGAGGTCAAGGGTCGCGTTGAGCGCGGCATCGAGATCGGCAATAATGTCGTCGATATCTTCGATCCCGACGGAGAGGCGGAGGAGATCCGCCGTTACCCCAAGTTCGGCTTTGCGGTCGGCCGACAGCGATCCATGGGTCATCACCGGCGGACTGCAAATCAGCGACTCGACGCCGCCCAGCGATGTCGCGAGATTGAAAACACGTGTTTGTTTGGCGACGGCATGCGCGCGCAAGCCGTCACCCCGAACGCGAAATGTTACGATTCCGCCGAAACCGTGCATCTGGCGTTTGGCCAGCTCATGCTGCGGGTGATCCGCCAGTCCGGGGTAATACACCGCCGCGACATCGTCGCGCGCCGTCAACCACTGCGCGACGCTGTGCGCATTGCGCGCGTGTTCGCGCATCCGCAGCGCCAGGGTCTTAACGCCGCGCAGCGTTAAATACGCGTCCTGGGGACCCGGCACGGCACCCACGGCGTTTTGATGCAGCGCCACTTGGACGGCGAGCTCGCGATCGTCGGTAATGACGATTCCGCCCACGACGTCCGAATGACCGTTGATGTACTTCGTCGTCGAGTGCATCACGACGTCGGCCCCAAGTTCGAGCGGCCGCTGGAAATACGGCGACGCGAACGTATTGTCGACGACGACGATCCGGCCGGCGCCGCGCAGCGCGCAGATCGCCCGGATGTCGATGAGCGTGAGCAGCGGGTTGGTCGGCGTCTCGAGCCAAAGCAACTTTGTGTTCGGTCGCAGCGCGGCACGCGTTGCATCGAGATCGGTCATGTCGACGTACGTCGTCTCGATACCGAATCGCGGTAAAACGTCGCTGAAAAGCCGGTACGTGCCGCCGTAGATGTCGCGCGTGGCGACGATGTGATCGCCGGCGCGTAGAAACGAGACGACTGCGGCGTTGGCGGCCGCCATTCCGGAGCCGAACGCACTGCCGTAGCGAGCGCCTTCGAGATCCGCAAGGACCGCTTCGAGAGCTTGCCGCGTCGGATTGCCCGAGCGCGAATAATCGAAGCCCTTGGTAACGCCCACCGCTTCTTGGGTGAACGTTGCAGTTTGATAGATTGGGACGATGGTCGATCCGGTCGCCTGACACGGATCTTGGCCTATACGGATCGCTCGCGTAGCGAATCCCTTAACGGGATGAGCTACATCGCTCTCACGCACCGCAGCGGTGCGTGAAGTCGACTGCGAGTGGCCCGACGGTTTTGTCGGCATGCGAAACACTCCACAGTAGGTAAGCTTCGTTTTGTAGGTACGCCTCAAAAGAGGTGTCGAGCTCGATACGTCTAGCCGCTCGCAGGACCCTGCCGCTCGACAAGCTTTCGGAGTTCTGCTTCGTCGATGACCGGGATGTCAAGCTGCTCGGCCTTGGCAAGTTTCGTTCCGGCTTCCGCGCCCGCCACGACGAAGTCGGTTTTCTTACTTACCGCGGCCGCGACTTTGCCGCCGGCAGCCACGATCAGGCCGGCCGCTTCATCGCGTTTGAGGTGCGGCAGCGTGCCGGTAAGAACCAGCGTTTTGCCCGCCAGCGGTCCGGGTTCGGCGCGCTCCCGCCGCGGCGCGGTCGTATCGACGCCGGCCGCCTGCAAGCGCGCGATCATCGTCCGATTCGGTTCCTGGGCGAAGAACAACGTTACCATCTGCGCGATCTGCTCGCCGATGCCGTCGCTGCGCAGCAAATCGGCTTCGCTCGCGCCGGCCAGCGCTTCGATCGTGCCGAAGTCCGCAGCGAGAATCGCCGCATTTTGCGCGCCGACCATACGCATCCCCAAACCAAAAAGTAGCCGTGCGAGCCCGCGCGACTTCGACCCGTCGATGGCGGTCAGCACGTTGGCGATCGTTTTTTCACCCATCCGGGGCAACGTTGCCAGCTTCGGCGCATCGAGGTGATAGATACCGCTGATGTCGGCGACCAGGCCGCTGTCGACGAGCGCGAACGCCAGGACGTCGCCGATGCCCTCGATGTCCATCGCGCCGCGCGAGGCAAAGTGACGGACGCGTTCCCGTTGCTGTGCCGGGCAGGCGGCATTCGTGCAGCGGTACATCGCTTCGCCCGCGGGATGGTCGACCGCCGATCCGCACACCGGACACGTGCGGGGCAGGGCATACTCGGCGGCACCTGCGGCGCGGTCGGCGAGAATCGGTCCGACGACCTCGGGAATCACGTCGCCGGCCCGGCGCACCAGCACGCTGTCGCCGATCCGGATATCCTTGCGGCGGATATCCGCTTCGTTGTGCAGCGTCGCCATCTTCACCGTGACGCCGCCGATTTGAACCGGTTCGAGAATCGCGTATGGGTTGAGCGTCCCCGTCCGGCCGACGTTGACGCCGATGTCGAGCAGTCTGGTCTGCGCTTCGCGTGCGCGAAATTTGAAAGCAATCGCCCAGCGCGGATCTTTGCCGGCTCGGCCGAGCCGTTCTTGCAGCGCCAGGTCATCGACTTTCACGACGACGCCGTCGATTTCATAATCGAGTTGCTCGCGGTCGCGCTCCCAGCGCTCGACGAACGTGACGACGCCGTCGATCGACGGCAGGCGTTCGACGTGCGGATTCGTGGCAAAACCGGCTTCGCGCAAGTAAGCGAGCAGCGCGAACTGGGTTGCCGGCTGCGTTACGGCCGAAAAGTCGCCGACGGCATAGGCGAAAAACGAAAGCGAGCGCTCGGCGGTGAGCCGAGGATCGAGCTGCCGGATTCCGCCCGATGCGGCATTGCGCGGATTGGCCAGCACGGGCAGCCCGGCTGCTTCGCGCCGGCTGTTGAGCCGGGCGAAATCGGACTTGCGAATGTAGGCTTCGCCGCGAACGTCGATCCGCTCCGGCGGCGCAGCACCGCGTAAAACGAACGGAATCGAGCGGATCGTGCGCAGATTGGGACTCACCGTTTCGCCGACGGTGCCGTCGCCGCGCGTCCCGCCGGCGACAAAACGCCCGGCCTCATACGACAGCGATATCGCGAGGCCGTCGATCTTGAGTTCGCACACGTAGGCGACATTTGTTGCCCCGCTGAGTTTTACGACCCGCTCGTCGAACGCTCGCAATTCGGCGGCATCGAATGCATTTGCAAGCGACAACATCGGCCGCGAGTGCGTATACGGCGGGAAGCCGGCCGTTGCGATCGATCCGATTCGCTGCGTCGGCGAATGCGCGGAGCGGAGCTCCGGATGGCGCTCTTCGAGATCGATGAGTTCGCGCAGCAGCGCATCGTAGTCGGGGTCGGCAATTTGCGGATCGTCGAGCACGTGATAGCGATAATTCGCGTCGTCGATCGCCGTGCGCAACTCGTCGACCCGGCGCGCCGGATCGACCGGCAAGGCCGAACTGCGGCGGCTCACCGAGAGAGGCCCGCCTTGAAGCATGCGGCACGGTCGTGCATACGCAAGCGTTCGACGGCGCCCAACGGCGTTTCCGGCTGCATAACCGCGGCGCGGTGCGCCCGAAGCTGAGAATTTGCCGAGTTTACCGGTCTACCAACGGGCGTATCATATGAGAATATGTTCGTTTACCATGGACGTGCGCTGCGTCCCGGTGCCGTGCTCGTACTTGTTGCCGGCCTGCTCGGCGCGTGCAGCAAAGGTACGCCGGAGCAACCGAAACCGAGTGCCGCGGCCGTCCCCGTCGCCATCGCCCGGACCGGGACCGTTTCTCCGTCGAGCACGTTAGGCGGCATCATCGTGCCGTTTCTCAACGTTCAGGTCCAATCCGATCTCACCGAGCCGGCGATTGCGGTGTACGTGAATGAAGGCGATCGCGTCAAGCGCGGCCAGGTGCTGGCCCGCCTCGACACCCGCGACTTGGCCGGCAATTTGCGTTCGGATTTGGGCACGGCCGCGGCCGATGCCGCCAAAGCGCAGCAAACGTACGACCAAGCCGGCTTGACGATCGCCCAAGATCGCAACGTCGTCAATGCTGCGCGCACCGCCGTCCGGCGGGCTCAAGTAACCTTGGCGACCGATACGCGCAATCTGTCGCGCGACACGCAGCTGGTCGCCAACGGCTACATTTCGCAGCAGCAGTACGACACCCAAAAAACGCTCGTGCAAACCGATCGTCAGACTCTGGTCTCGGCACAAGTTACGGTGCAAAACGACCTCAAGCAGGTTCAAGCGAACGGCACGACGTCGTCCGGCTTACAGGGCGCAACGGTGGCTTCGGCGCGAGCCGATCAGCAGACCGCGCTCGGACAAGCCGATAATGTCCGCGCATCGATCTCCAAGGCAACGATCGTATCGCCGATCGACGGCGTCGTCGTCAATCGGAACTTAAATCCGGGCGAGTATCCCGGTTCGCGTCAAATATTCACCCTGCAAGAAAATGACAAAGTGTACGCCGTGCTCAACGGCTCGGGCTCGCAGGTGGTCGGCGTTCGCACCGGTGCGCAGACGCAAATAGCGTCGACGGATCGGGCCGATCTCAAAGCTGCCGGAACCGTCGTGGGCGTACTCGATGAAGTCACGCCCGGCTCCACGAACTTCGTGGTCAAGGTATTGCTGCGAAATCAAAGCGGCGACTTTCATTCCGGGATGGTCGTTTCAGGCCGCGTTTTGCGGCCCGCGACAAGCGGCCTCCGCATTCCGCTGACAGCCTTTTTAGATACGACCGATACAACGGTGCAGATCGTCGCGAACAATGCCGTCCGGACGGCAAACGTGACGATGGTTGCCAGCGATGCAAAGAACGCGATCGTGCAAGGTTTGCACGACGGCGATCAAGTCGTCGCGAACGGGCAACTCGGCTTATCGGACGGGCAAAACGTCGAACCGCAATCCACGGTCGCCGAGCGCTAAGGTTCGAACGCCATGTGGTTAACGAGTCTTTTTGTTAAGCGTTCAACGCTCGTCTTCGTTGTGTTGGCCATCGTCGGGTTGGCCGGGACGATCTCGTGGCTGACGCTCGTTCGTCAACAGTATCCGAACGTTTCGCAACCGACCATTCGCGTGCAACTTAGCTATAGCGGCGCGACGACGACGGTGATGCGCGACAGCATCGTCGCACCGATCGAAGACCAGATCGCCGGCAGTCCCGATTTGCAAACGATGTCGTCGACGATTCAAAACGGTCAGGCGACGATTGCGGCGATCTTCACGTTGACGTCGGACGAAAACACCGATCTTGTCAACGTTCAAAAAGCCGTTCAGGCCGCAAGTCATAATTTACCGAGCGATCTTACATCGCCGACTGTTTCGGTCAACGATCCCAGTGAAGCCGTCGTGGTCACGCTCTCACTGTCATCCTCGAAGATGACCGCCAGCGATCTATCGCTCGTCGCTCAAGGCCGGATCGTTCCGGCGTTCGAGCAAGTGCCGGGGATCTCGAACGTCACCGAAGGCGGCAACGTGACGCCGGCCTACGAGGTCACCGTCGATCCGCAGCGGCTCGTGGCACACCGGCTTACACTCAACGACGTTCTTACGACCGTCGGCGCCAGCAACGTACGCGCGCCGGGCGGGATCGTCTATGCGCCGAACCGTGAAACGAACGTCGACATTCGCGGCGATATCATTACGCCCGAGTCCGTGCTCGGCTTGCCGATCTCGGCACCCGTGTCCAATGCCGCCGCTGTCACCGCCGGCGCGGTCAGCGGGAGCGCCGGAACGATCGATCCGTGGACGTCGGCAAGCTCCGTGCTACGCGTCGGCGATGTCGCCAGTGTTGCCGATAGCTACGAGCCGCGCCGCCAAGCAGCGACCGTCAACGGCCTCAACGGCGTATTCTTACAGATTCAAAAAGCGTCCGACGCATCGGAAGTCGATGCTTCCAAAAATGCGCTCGCGGCACTGCCTAAAGTGCGCAAGCAATTTCCGGACATCAATTTCAACGTCATCAACGTTCAGTCGAAGTACACCGCGCAACAGCTCGACGGCGTCGTGCGAACGCTCATCGAGGGCATCGTGCTGACCGGCATCGTGATGCTGTTCTTCTTAGGTTCCTGGCGTAACGCAATCGTCGTGCTCATCGCGATCCCGACATCGCTCGGCGTCGCACTCTTCGTGATGAAGATGCTCGGGCTGACGCTCGACACGATCTCACTGCTCGGCATGACGCTCGTCATCGGCATTCTCGTCGACGACTCGACCGTCGTACTCGAAAATATCGAACGTCACCATCAGATGGGTCAGGAGCCCGAAGCCGCCGCGATCACGGGCCGTACGGAGATCGGCGTTGCGGCAATCGTCATTACGCTCGTCGACGTCGTCGTCTTTTTACCGATTGCGTTCATTCAAAGTCAAGTCGGTCGCAATCTCGCCGAGTTTGGTATCGTCATCGTGATTGCAACGTTGACGTCGCTTTTCGTCTGTTTCACGATCACGCCGTCGCTCGCGGCAAATTGGGCGCTCCGCGGAAATTGGCGCCCATGGCCGATCATTCGCGCCTTCGAGCGCGGATTCGATAATGTGCGCAGCTGGTATGCCCATCGCGTCCTGCCATGGGGTCTGCGCCACCGGGTTCCGTTCTCGCTCGCGTGTCTCGCGTCGTTCGTCGGCGCAATTGCGCTCGTACCCACCGGGATCGTCGGCGAAGAATTCATTCCGCCCAACGATCGCGGTGAGATCTTTATTCAAGTGCAATATCCGGTCGGCACACCGCTGGCGAGGCTGCGCTATGAGATGACGAATCTCGAGAAAGCCATTCGCAACAACGGCGATATCGATGCCGATATTGCCGTTGCCGGCGCATACTCCGCACCGTTCGGCGGTTTCGTCACGCAAGGCAACGTCGGTCAAGTGCACATTTGGCTCAAGGACGATCGGGCACACCCCACGAGCTATTGGGTCGACGAATTTCGGCGCATCGCCCTGCAGCGTGTACCCGGCGGAAATCCGATCGTCGTGCCGGCCACCGGGACGCAAGGCGGCAACGCTCAACCGATCGATGAACTCGTCACCGATATTTCCGGCGGCGATCCCACGAAGTACGCACTCGCCGCGTACGGCATCATGCAGAAAACGGCCGGTGCGGCCAATGTGATCAGTTCCGATGCCGCACAGCAGCCGCAAGTCGAGTTACAATTCGATCGGGCAAAGGCGCAAGCGCTCAACGTTAGCATCGGTACGGCGGCAACTGCGGCGCGGGCGGCGTTCGGCGGCTCGATTGCAACGCAATTTGAGACGCCCGACGGACTTAAACAAGTTCAAGTCATCTATCCGATCGAGGATCAGACGAGCCTCGAAGCGTTCAACGCCATTCCGATCCGCTCGACGACCAATGCAATCGTGCACCTCGGCGATTTTGCGAGCTTCAAATGGGAACCGGCTCCGCCGCTGATCATCCGCGTCGATCGCAACTCCGTCGTGCACATTAGCGCGAACGTCGCGCCGGGCGCGTCGCTCTCGAACGTGCAAGCATCGTTTCTCGATGCAATTAAACGAACGGCGGCACAGCAGAAATGGCCGAACACGATCGTCGTGCGGCCGGCGCCGTTGGGTCAGCAAGACCTCATGGGCCAAACGCTGCTCGGCTTGGGCACGTCGCTCATCCTGTCGGTCGTGCTCGTGTTCTTGTTGATGGTTGCACTCTATAACAGCTATCGTTCGCCGTTCATCATTCTCTTCTCCGTGCCGGTCGCAGCGGTCGGCGCGTTGGGAGCACTTGCACTAACGCACGAAACGTTGAACTTGTTCTCGCTCATCGGGACGATCTTGCTCGTCGGCTTAGTTACGAAAAACGGCATCTTACTCGTCGACTATGCCAATACGTTACGCGCTCGTGGTGAGAGCAAATTGCAAGCGATCCAGGAAAGCGCGTTTACCCGGTTCCGGCCGATCGTTATGACGAGCGTCTCGGTGATCGCCGGAAACTTTCCGCTCGCACTTGCGCTCGAGCCAGGCTCGATCGTGCGCTCGAGTTTGGGCGTCGTCGTCATCGGCGGTATCACCAGCTCGCTCATTCTCACCCTCGTACTCGTACCGATCATGTACATGTGGCTGGCGCCCGAGAACTATGCAGCCGATAAGATTAAGGCCGCGCCGGGAACGCCGCGCGCCGACGTCAACGCCGAACGGCAACCGGCAGGGGTCGGCGTGCGCGCTTAGAGTTCATCGGCCGAGGCACCGATGAGCGCCGGGTTTGATTTGCGATAGCCGTAGCAGAAAAAGATCAGCAGCCCCACCGCGAGCGAACTAACGAACCAAATGAGCGTCTGCGGCGAAAGCCCGAATACGACGAGCACCAAGTCGATGATGATGCCGATGATGGGAAACACCGGCACGAACGGCGAGCGAAACGGCCGTTCGATGTCGGGACGCTTGGCCCGCAAATAGATGACGCCGACCGAGACGACGATAAACGCGAGCAGCGTTCCGACGTTCACGAGATTGAGCAGCTGATCGAGCGGAACGACGAGCGTCAGCAGCGCGATACCGCAACCGGTGATCATGGTCATGAGCGCCGGAGTTTTGAAGCGCGGATGAATCTTCGACACGAAGGGCGGCAGCATGCCGTCGCGCGACATGACGTAAAAGATGCGCGTTTGTCCCAGCAGCGATGTTAGCGCGACGCTCGTTGTACCGGCTATGACGCCCAGCGTGATCGTCCAATCGACAAACGGATTGTGTAACGGTGCGAGGGCCGAAGCAAGCGCGGCGTTTTGGTCGACCTTCTGCCACGGGACGACACCGACGAGTACGACAGCAACCGTGCAGTAGATGATCGTGCCGATAATGAGAGCGCCGATGACGCCGACGGGGACGTCGCGTTGCGGATTAGCACACTCCTGCGCGGTCGTCGTCGCCGTGTCGAAGCCGATATAGCTGAAAAACACGAGCGCCGCTGCGGGTATGATGCCTGCGCCGTCGCCGCCGGAAAAGGGCTGCAGTTTACCCCAGCCCAGCGGAGCGAACGGCACTAAATTACTCGGATGGAACAGCGCTAATCCGAAGATGACGAACACGACGAGCGCACCGATTTTAAGCACGACGAAGATGTTGTTGGTCGTTGCGGTCTCGCGAATGCCCACGACTAAGAGCGCGGAGAGTGCCAGCACGAATAAAGCGCCGACGATATCGTATTGCGAGTGTAAGAAATCCCACTGCCAAAATGCAAACCATGGTCCGTTCGCAACGAAATGCGAGGTCTGTGCCCAGTGCGGCAGGATCACGCCGAAACTGCGTAACAGCGTTTGAAACGTTCCGCTAAATTGCTGAGCCACCGGCGCGGCACTGATGCCGTATTCGAATAGCAATGCGAAACCGATGATCCACGCAACGAGTTTGCCCAGCGTTGCATAAGCGTAGGTATACGCGCTGCCGGCGATCGGAACCATCGCGCCAAGTTCGGCATAACACAGTGCGGCAAAAAACGACGCAGTTCCGGCCAGAACGAATGCGGCGATGATCGCCGGTCCGGCGATGCGGACGCCGGGACCGATGGTGGTAAAGATACCGCCGCCGATCATCGTACCGAGCCCGACGGCCATAAGATCGCGCGCGCCGAGCGCGCGTTTGAGGGTATTGCGCCGGCTTTCGTTTCGTAACCGCTCGAGCGATGTCGTCGCAAAAAGCCGCCCGAATAACGCCGACGAGCGAGATGCCATCATCGCCGGTACAACGCAGCGCCACAACTTCCCGCCGACGAATGCAGCGCGTGGAGTGTCGTTTCTTTCGCTCGGCGACCGCGTCGTGCTAATTGAAGTGCACGTCAATCAAATCGAGCCGATTCGGCGTAATGCATGACGACACCAAGGTCGCCGCCCTTGTCCTTGACCGGGCCGGGCAACCTCATATATACTCAGCGGGTGGCGATATATATCACAAATCCTGAAGCAGAAGAACTGGCACGACAACTTTCGTTACAAACGGGTGAGACGATCACCGATACGGTGATCGCTGCGTTGCGCGAGCGGAAGGAGCGTTTAAATCAACTTGCACCGGAAAAGCGCGTCGCCGCGCTTTTGGAAATAAGTAACCGCGCTTCAGCTATCATTGGAGATTCGCCGGTTGATATCGACGAGCTGTACAATGACGAAGGATTACCAAAGTGATCATCGACAGCTCCGCGCTTGTCGCTATCTTTAGACGTGAACCGGAACAACAGCGATTCGTTCAGCTGATCGCTGCATCACCGGTAAGCTCGGTTGCGGCGCCGACTTTTCTCGAAACCGCAATGGTCTTACGAAAATTTGGACCGCAGGTATCGGCCGCCTTGCACGAATTCGTTCGCAGCGCTGGTATAACGATTCTCCCCTTTGCCGAACATCATCTTGCTGCCGCCGAGGAAGCGTTCCGCCGTTTCGGCCGCGGCGCCGGTCACGCAGCCCGCCTAAACTTCGGTGACTGTATATCATATGCTGTAAGTATTACGAGCAATAGACCGCTGCTCTTCAAGGGCGACGACTTCACTTACACAGACGTTATGCGACTCTCGGTTTGAAGCTGCGTTAGGCTTCGACTTTGACTCGGTCGGTTCGCACGAGTTCATCGAGCGACGCGAGATTAGCCGCCTCGATTGCTTCCATGCGAACGGCACTTGCAACGTGCCCGTGCGCGCGCTCGTCGACAAGTACGTCTTTAAGGTAGCCGCCGGTATACGAAGCCGGATTGGCCGCCAGCTCTTCGGGCGTCCCGACGCCGACGAGCGTGCCGCCGCGCTCGCCGCCTTCGGGGCCGAGATCGATGAGGTAATCGGCCGTCTTGATGACGTCCAAATTATGCTCGATCACGAGCACCGTATTCCCGACGTTAACGAGCCGCGCGAGAACGTCGAGCAGCTTATGAATGTCCGCGAAGTGCAAGCCGGTCGTCGGCTCATCGAGCACGTAAAACGTTCGACCCGTTGCCCGGCGGGACAGTTCGGTCGCGAGCTTGATGCGCTGCGCTTCACCGCCCGACAACTGCGTTGCCGGCTGACCCATTTTAATGTAGCCTAAGCCGACTTCAGTGATCGTCTTGAGTTTATTCGCGATCCGCGGAATCGTGCTGAGCAGTTCGGCGGCTTCATCGACGCGCATCTCGAGAATGTCGGCAATCGACTTGCCTTTGAATTTCACCTCGAGCGTTTGCGCATTGTAGCGCCGGCCTTTGCAGACTTCGCACGGCACGTACACGTCCGGCAAAAAATGCATCTCGATCTTGATAACGCCATCGCCTTCACACGACTCGCAGCGGCCGCCTTTGACGTTGAACGAGAACCGGCCGGGCGTGTAACCGCGCATCTTTGATTCAGGCGTGAGTGAAAAAAGCTCGCGGATAAGATCGAACGTGCCCGTATAAGTCGCGGGATTCGAGCGGGGCGTCCGGCCGATCGGCGATTGATCGATCACGACCATCTTGTCGAGCTCGCCCGCCCCGGTCAGCGTGCCGTAATTGCCGCTCGCCGGCTGCCCGTGAAGATGTTGATTGAGCGCTTTGACCAGCACCTCGTTCACAAGCGTCGACTTTCCCGAGCCGCTCACTCCGGTAACGCAGGTCAAGGCGCCGATCGGAAAGTCGACATCGATGCCATGCAAATTATTCGCTTTTGCATTGTGAATGTTCAACCAGGCACGCGGCTTACGACGCGCTTTGGGTATCGCGATAAATTGGCGGCCGGAAAGGTATGCTGCCGTCAACGACTCGGGATTTTTGAGTATCTCGGCCATCGGTCCGACCGACAGCACGTGCCCGCCTTCGGCTCCGGCGCCCGGACCGATATCGACGATCACGTCCGCCGCGCGCATCGTATCCTCGTCGTGTTCGATGACGATAAGCGTATTACCGATATCGCGCAGCGTCTTGAGCGTGCCCAACAGCCGATCGTTATCGCGCTGATGCAAACCGATCGACGGTTCATCGAGAATGTAGAGCACGCCGACGAGCGCGCTGCCGATTTGCGTCGCGAGCCGAATACGCTGCGACTCACCGCCGGACAGCGTCGTTGCGGTGCGGGAAAGATTGAGATACCCGAGCCCGACATTGGTTAAGAAGCCGAGCCGCGCGCCGATCTCTTTGAGGATCTGCGCAGAGATCAATTTCTGCCGATCGTTCGTCTGCAATTCGTGAAAAAACTTCTCGGCGTTCTCGACCGACATCGTCGTCAAGCTGTTGATGTTAAGTTCACCGATCGTAACCGCGAGCGCTTCGGGCTTGAGCCGCGCACCCTTACACGTCGCACATGTCGATGCGGACATGTACTTTTCGATGTCTTCCTTGACGTAATCGCTCGACGTTTCGTTGTAACGGCGCTGCAAGTTGTTAACGACGCCTTCGAACGTCGCATCGTACTCCCAGGCGTGTCCGCTTTTCGACTCATACGTGAAGCGCTGCTTCTTTTCCGTGCCGAACAAAATAAGCTCGACGAGATCGTCGGGCATCTTATCGATCGGCGTCGTCATCTTTACACGCCGCGAGCGTAACACGCGCTCGACTTGCTGCAGATAGTAGGGGTTCATCGATGGAAACCGGCCTGCGCCGAGCGATTTACTCCACGGCACGATCGCGCCTTGCTCGATCGACTTCGTGCGATCCGGGATGACTTTCCACGGATCGATCTCGATCTTGGCGCCGAGTCCGCTGCAGGACGGGCATGCGCCGAACGGCGAGTTGAACGAGAACAGTCGCGGTTCGAGCTCTTGAAACGACAGGCCGCAATACGCGCAGGCGAACGACTCGCTCATCGTGAGTTCTTGCCACGGCGCGGCCGCTTTGGGTGCCGTCTCGGAGTCGGGATCGACCTTGACCGGCTTCACCATTGCGGCTGCGTTCGGCGGCTCGTGCAGCACGGTCACAATGCCGGTCGAAAGCCGGAGCGTCGTTTCGACCGAATCGGTAAGCCGCTTGCGGATTTCCGGCTTGATGACGAGCCGGTCGACCACGACTTCGATCGTGTGTTTCCGCTTCTTGTCAAGGTCGATCTTCTCGCGCAGTTCCGTCATCTGCCCGTCGATGCGAACGCGGGCAAAGCCCTCCTTGCCGATTTCCTCGAACAGCTTCGCGTACTCGCCCTTGCGTCCGCGGATCATCGGCGCGAGCAGCTGAATCTTTGTCCCCGCCGGTAATTCGAGAATTTGATCGACGATCTGCTGGCTGCTTTGAGCGCCGATTTCGCGACCGCACTTATAGCAATGCGGCGTCCCGATGCGTGCGAAAAGCAAGCGCAAATAATCGTAGATTTCGGTTACGGTACCGACGGTCGAACGCGGGTTACGCGAAGTCGACTTTTGATCGATTGAGATGGCGGGCGACAAGCCTTCGATGTAATCGACGTCCGGCTTTTCCATCTGACCCAGAAACTGCCGGGCGTACGACGAGAGCGACTCGACATACCGCCGCTGACCCTCGGCGTAGATCGTATCGAACGCGAGCGACGACTTGCCCGAACCCGACAAGCCGGTCACGACGATGAGCGCATTGCGCGGCAGCGTCAGGTCGATGTTTTTGAGATTATGTTCGCGCGCACCCTTGATGACGATGCTGTCGAGAACACGCGAAGGCGGTGGCGGCATATATGCCTACGTTCGACCCGTTAGGAACAACAACCGTTGCGAGCCGTCACCCGGGTCGCTAGAGAAACGTCGTGTGACTGGCCGCAACGAACATGAGCAGACCAAGCCCGATCGCTAAAGCACCGAAGATGCGCATTGTGAAAACTTTCGCATCGTCGAAAAACGTGTCGGATTGGCGCGCGCCGGTCGCCGCCGGTTTGCGTGCATGCGCATTATCGAGCAGTTCGGCCCCCGCGATTAAGCCGAAGCCGAGGACAACAACAACGATTCGGACGGTAACGGGGACTTCCACAACTTCCTCCGGAGGCGGCTAGCCGAGCGAACTCACGGACATTGTATCCGCCGCTCGGCGCGCAGAAAGATATTCGCCGACGATGACGAGCGTCGCGTAAGCGGTAACCGCTTGGGTGACGATCGCTACGACGATCGGACCGATGAACGGAACGAAATGCAGAGGCAAGGCGAGCAGTCCGACGACGAGACCGATCACAAAAAGCATGACGATAATAATGATGGTTGAAAGCGCGCGGCGTCGAGCGATCGTTGCTGAGATCCGAAATGCCCCGGCCGCACCGCGATTCTCGAGCACGACCGCCGGCACGATGTACATTGCGAAAAACAAAACGACGAACCAGCCGATGCCCAGCGTGATGACCGCAATAGCGATACCGACGACCGCGATGAGCAGTACCGCGGCGAGTAAGCGCCCCGCGTCCTGTCGAAATGCGGCGCGACCGTCATCGAGCGACGCAATGCCCGTCTGCCAAGCCGCGCCGGCCATGCCCGTGGTGTACGTTTGCGTGACAAGAAACGCAAGAATGCCGAGTGCAAGCGAAACACTTGCCGCAACGGCCAGCGAGCCGAGCGGTAACGGATCGCCGGGTTGCGGATGAGGTGCAATCGCGCCATTGATGATGCCGACGACGAGCCCGACGATCAGACCCGGGACGACGATGACCGGATTTGCCGTCAACAACGTCCAGGCTCGAGCGAAGATGTTTTCGACCGAATCACTTTGCAACGCAGACGCTCCTAGGCGGTGACGGCGATTAGCTGTTGCCCTTCTGTGCCATGACCGGCGGCCCTTCGGCGATCGCGGGTAGCAAAACACCCAGCACGTCACCAATTGTTTGGACGACGGCGTCGGGCGGAATCGCACCCTCCGGTAAGGGAATGGCATGCACGTCGATGAGGATCGTAAACATGCCCGTCAGCTTCGCGCCGACGATATCACGATCGTACCGGTCGCCGACCATCGCCGTCCGTCCGGGCACACTGCCGAGTACTTCGCAAGCGTGCCGGAACACGGCCGGATCGGGTTTTACCATGCCCATCTCGTCGGCGATGAAGAGGCCGTCGACGAGCGGCGTTAAACCGAGGCGCGCGACCTTATCATGATGCGTTGCGGCAAAGCCGTTTGTGACGATGCCGAGCTTGCAGCCGTAGGCGCGCAATGTTTGCACGCAATCGAGCGCTCCGGGCGACAACGCGAGTCCGTCGGCGCGGCGCCTGGTGTAATCGGCCGCACACCGCCGCGCGAGGGCGACGTCGTCGATGCCGACCGCTAGCAGCGCATTGGCCCACAACTGCGTACGTGCATCGGAAATGCCGACGCTCAAATGCTCGACGGAGAGCTTTTTCCAAAACGCCTGAGCTTGCACGATATACGCTGCAAGCAGCGCAGCGGCATCAATCGGATGCGTCTGCGCGACGTCGGCGGCGACCATCCGGGCCGCCGTTTGATACGCCGCCGTGTCGTCATGCAACGTGTCGTCGAGGTCGAATAAAACGGTATCGATCGTGCGCAAAACGCGGCTGTATTCGGCCGCCGCGACCCGATGGCCCGTCGATCCGCTTTCGATCGGGAAGTCGCAGCGACTTTCAACTGCGTACGGGGCGATCGGTCTACGAATGTAACAGTGACGTTCATGTCTGAAATCGAAGGCAAAGTCATTGCAATCACCGGCGCGAGCAGCGGCATCGGCGAGGCCACATCGCTGCTGCTGGCTAAACGCGGTGCAAAAATCGTGCTTGGCGCGCGACGGCTCGAACCGCTCGCCGCTCTCGCCGAGCGTATAACGAACGCGGGCGGCGAAGCCGCGTTCGCGTGCACGGACGTTCGCACGCGTGCCGACTTGGTAGCGCTCGTCAAGCTTGCCCGCGGGCGGTTCGGCCGGCTCGACGTGCTGGTAAGTAACGCGGGTGTCATGCCGGTCTCGCGACTCGAAGATTTGCGCGTCGACGATTGGGACGCAATGATCGACGTCAACATCAAAGGCGTGCTGTATGGAATCGCGGCAGCGCTGCCCGTTTTTAGCGAACAGGGGTCGGGGCACGTCATTACTATTGCATCGACGGCTGCCTATCGCGTCGTACCGACCATGGCCGTGTACGCCGGCACCAAAATCGCCGTACGCGCGATCTCCGAGGGTTTACGTCAGGAAGCCGGCGACAAGCTGCGCGTGACGATCGTGTCGCCCGGCTTCACCCGCACGAATTTTGCCGATTCGGTGACCGATCCGGAGGTCAAAGCGCAGCTTGCAGCCTCGCGCGACCGCTTCGCGATGCCGCCCGAGGCGGTCGCCCGCGCCATCGCGTACGCGATCGAACAGCCGGCCGATATCGACGTAAACGAAATCGTCATTCGCCCAACAGCCCAAGGGTAACGCGCCTTGCGTGTTGAGCCGATGACCCAAACCACTGCACGACTAGTTGGTAATCCAAAATACTCGAGAAGAGAACGATAGTCGAGCATCAGCTAATGGCAAGCCGTGATCATGTTCAAGCGCGACGAAGTAACGCGAAAACGACATCGGTTCCTAGAACACCACCCGAAAAGACCGCAGCGAAAACGGTGCGAGATTGAAGCGCAAACTCTCTTCTTCGATGGTCACGTCGGTCGCCGCGCCGGCGGGCAGTTCACAGCCGTCGACCGGCTCGACAAGTCGCATCCGTCCGCCACAACGCAGGGACACAACGTGGCTGGCGCCGTCACATTCGCGCACGCGCACGATAACGCCGCGACCGTCGTCGGCCGGCTTCGTTGCGACGATCAGCACGCCCGCATCTTCACAACTGAACAAGCGCACGCGCGGCTCGCTAACATAATCTTGCCACGCGTTCTCGAGTGCTGAGATCGGCGCACCGGCGGTCGGTGCATAGGCGTACGCAATGCGGTGTTCGCCGCGATCCGCGCCCGGATCGGGCCAGCCCGGAGCGCGCAACAGCGACATGCCTAAACGTACGCCGCCGCCTCTGAGCCCGCGAGCGTTCCAGCCGTACGTATCGGGCGCGAGAATCGCAAGTCCGCGCGCGCCGTCATCGACGTAGGCAAAACGCTGCGCGGGCACCTCGAAGCGCGCGCGGTCGGCAGCGGTCCGCGCGAACGCCGGCCGCAGGATCGTTCCATGCGCTTGACCGTAGCGGACGTCCGTCGCCGGAACGGCGACTCGGTTCTCAACCCGTAAGAGCGTATGATTCTCGCGCCAGTTCACCGCCAGATCAACACGCAGATAAGGCTCGCCCGCGCGCAGCTCGATGCGCATCGTTGCCGTCGAACGCTTACCGATCGTAAAGCGAATGACAAGGCCGTCGTCTTCGAGCATCGCGCCGCGCGCTTTGACCGCGCGGCGCTGTAGCGCATAACCGGCGTCGACGTTCCAAGCGTCCCACTTCTTGGGCTTATCGACATATGCCGCAAGACCGTTGCCTAACGTCATCACGTTGGGTCCGTCGACGGCGCCGAGTTCGACGATCGTGCCGTCATTGCGCACGACCGCGCGCACGTACTCGTTGCGAAACTCGAACCGGTCGCCGCTGACCGCCGGCGCTGCAAGCGCGGCGGCAGCAGGCGCTAGTTGCGTGCGCGGTAAGATCGATTGCGTTCCGGTGTAGAGGCGTTCGATGATGCGCTCGACCCGATCGTATTCGGCCTGAACGTCCGTGTATACGGCACCGATTGACGAGCCGGCGAGCACGTCATGAAATTGATTGCGCAAGACGATCGTCCAGGCCGTGCGCAAATCGTCGACGAGCGGCGTGATGACGGAACCGGGCGCGCGCACCGCGACGCACCACGCACATGATTCTTCGACGGCATCGAGCGCGCGTTCGAGTGCGGCGTTGCGCGCTTTGATATCGCGATGCGTCGTGTATGTGCCCCGATGCGTTTCCAGATAAAGTTCGCCGCGATACGCCGGCAACACCGCTGCGTTCAGTTGCGAAAACCACTTCGCAGCAGATGTCCAGGCGCGCGGCGCAACGCGCGCGATCGCCGCGTCGGTCGCGCCGCCGCCGCCGTCGCCGAAGCCGACGATGAGCGGTTCGTGCCGTTTATCTGCCGTTGCGATGCGCGCCGGCGTCGGATCGCCGTCGTAAGCAGCCAGCACCGCGGCCACGAGCGTACTTCCGTCATCGCCGCTCCACGCAAACTGTGGCAATGGCCAGCGCGTCGTCTCGTTCCATTCAAGCTTCGTCGTCGCAAACGCGGTCGCGCCGGCGTGCACCGCAAGCGTCGGCAGTGTGTTCGGAAACCCGAAGGTATCGGGCAACCACACCACGCGGGGCGTAACGCCGGTCTTGTCGTGGATGTAGCGCATGCCGTAAGCAAATTGACGCAACACCGACTCGCCGCTGGGCGCGTGCAAATCCGGCTCGACCCACATCGTCGCGACACTGGCATCCCAACCGCCGGCGCTGATAGCGGCGCGCATGCGCGCGAAGAGACCCGCATCGCCGCTCTCCACCCACGCGTAGAGTTGCGGCTGACTTTGTGCAAAAACGAACGGCCCCGCCTCGATCTCGCGCACCGCCGTCGCAAACGTTCGCAGCGCTTTGCGGCGCGTGTCGGCATGCGTCCAAAGCCATGCAACGTCGAGATGTGCGTGGCCGAGCGCGGCAGTTGCCGATTTGCGTTCATGCGCCGCGGGCGCAGTGCGGTATGCTACCTCGAGCGACATATGCGGAGCTTGCGTTTCGCGGGCGAGCATCAACCGCCAGCGCAACCCGTCAGCCGAGGGCAAACCGGAGATCGGCAGCGCGCGCCGGTCGACTTCGAGCGTTACGTCGTGATCGCCGGGCAACGCCGGCAGATTGCACGTCGGATGCTTGCCGTCAAAAGCACCGGCAACGGCACCATCGATGCGCAGCAAGGCGCCGGTGCGCGTCGGATACCGCAGCTGCAACAGTGGCGCGCCGAATGTTGCGCGTACGCCGAGTGTTATCGTGTCGGCGTTCTCGGTCCGACGCGCGAGTCGTAAGCGCTGCGCCCCCGGACGAGCGATCAAAACGTCTTCGTGCGCTGGTCGTTCGCGCGATTGCACGCGTTTCGCGCCGCGTCGCCGGTTTCGAGCACGTACCGGACCGTTACCGTCAGCGGCTGCGACCGTTCGGATACCGGACGGTATACGGCGAACGCAACCGGATATGCGACGCCCGCATCGAGTGCGGGTACGGTTTGCGGTGCCAGAACAACGCCGTTACGCACCAGCTCAACGCGTTGCGTGATGTCGGGAGTTTGCCCGAGCGAACCAACATTAGAAAGCGTCGTCGCGATCACGTAGTGATCGGGCGATGTCGACTTCTTGATTAGCTGTGCGCTAAGATCCGTGATTGCCGGATCGGCGGCGGGACATGCCCGTTGCACCGGCGCGGCGACGGCAACAATCGCCGCGGCGAGACCAAGCAAAGGCAGCATCAAACGTCCTTCGCGTACCGAACGGCGGCGACCTTAATTCGCACGCTCACTCGCGATCGAAGTAATCGAGTTGCGGCGCGCTTCGCACGAGCGTTCCGGTGACGTCGACAAGCAGCTTCTCAGAATCCGGATAGAAACATACGTCTCCGGCATCAGTGTTGGCAATCATTAACACGACGCATGCGGCGCTCGAATCATTCCAGAGCCGATGCGCACCGTGCGCTCCGGTTGCAAAAACGACGCAGTCACCGGGCGCCAGCGGCCAGCGCCCAGCCGGCGTCTGCAACGTCGGCGTGCCGGACCAGACGACGAACAACTCTTCTTCCCGCGTATGCCAGTGCTGCGGACAATACGACTCGTTCGGTTCTAAACGCGCCGCCGCGATGCCGAGTTTTTGCGCGCCGAGCAGCGCACCGATTTCCGCGCATTCACCGCCGAACGGCGCCGGATCGCCGGCTCGTTCGGGGAGCCGCAAACGCGGGCGGTGCTCCGGCGCTTTGGTCGAGCGCCACGCCAGCTCCGCAAGATTGACGATTTGGACCGCAGCATCCGTTGCACGCGCATCGATCATCGCGCCGAGCACCGCCGCGGCGTTGCCGAAGACCGGCATACCGTCACCGACGAGCAGATGATCGATCGGCAACGCGCGCACGTGACGGGCTGAAAGTAAAGCGCGCACCGGGTCACCGAGTTTGTCATCCGGCATCAAGCGCAATGCACCGGCCGGTGAGCCCCAAAAAGCGTCGCCCGAGATCGCCGCACGCCGCCGCTCCGAAAAAAGCACCATCTCACCCGGCGTTTTGTAGCCGTCGAGTCCGATCACGCGCCAGCCGAAGATGTCGTCACCTTCGGTCACGGTCCGATCGACGCCGACCGTCAGCATTGCGGCGTCGGCAGCGGGTGCGACGATCTGCGCACCGAGTTCCTCGGCGAACCGGGCGGCCGCGCGCTGGTGATCGCGATTCGTAATGACGATCGTCTGCACGCCGGCCGCGCGGCACCGTTCGATCACTTCCGGCGCGTCGGGCTCGAGCGGATCGACGATGAACGCGCCGTTCGCTTCGGTGACGAGCCACGAATTAAAATTCAGGCCGCGATCCGGCTGCCAAACCGACCACATTGAGATTCCGGCGACCACTGTCTCTTGCATAACGGTAGGATTACGGGCGAACCTCAGTGCGTTCCCATTACGTGCCGATCAATTCACGCAACGCGTGCGCAAAAATCTTCGGCGCTTTGCCGCCGAACAGCACGCCTTCGTTTCCGCCGATCTGTTTGCGCAGTTCGACCAACTCGTCGCGTAGAGCCGCGGCGGTCTCGAAGTCGAGGTTGGCGGCCGCTTCGCGCATCTTGCGCTCGATCTCCGTCGACATTGCCATTGCCACTTCGCGCGGCATTTTCTCTGCTCGTATCGCTTCCGCGCCGTTGGCCGGCTTGCCGACGAGCGCTAAGATATCGCGCACTTCTTTGCGAACGCTGCGCGGTTCGATACCATGCGCCAGATTGTGCGCGACTTGCCGTTCGCGCCGGCGTTTGGTTTCACCCAGCGCGCGGGCCATCGATTCGGTAACGACATCAGCATACATGATGACCCGGCCTTCGACGTTGCGCGCTGCCCGGCCGATGGTCTGAATGAGCGACGTTCCCGAACGCAGATAGCCTTCTTTATCCGCATCGAGAATGCCGACCAGCGACACCTCGGGCAGATCGAGCCCTTCTCGCAGCAAATTGATGCCGACGAGCACGTCGAACTCGCCTTTGCGCAAATCGCGCAGAATTGCGATCCGCTCGAGCGTCTCGACCTCGCTATGCAGATAGCGGACCTTAATCCCGTTCTCGAGCAAATAATCGGTCAAATCCTCGGCCATTTTTTTCGTTAGCGTCGTCACTAAAACGCGTTCGTCGGCGGTCGTGCGCTTGCGAATTTCGTCCATCAGATCGTCGACTTGATGACGCGTCGGGCGCACCTCGACTTCCGGATCGACAAGGCCCGTGGGCCGGATGATCATCTCGACGACTTGGTTTGATTTCGACATCTCGTACGTTGCCGGCGTCGCCGAAACGTAGACGATTTGATCGATATGACGATCGAATTCATCGAAGGTCAACGGACGATTATCAAGCGCTGACGGCAACCGGAAACCATGTTCGACAAGCGATTCTTTGCGCGCCCGATCGCCGCCGTACATGCCGTGTACCTGCGGAATCGTCACGTGCGACTCATCCACGAACATCAGCCAGTCATTCTGCGGAAAGAAGTCGATGAGACACCACGGCGTCGAGCCCGGTTCGCGCCCGGCCAAGTGCCGCGAGTAGTTCTCGACGCCGTTACAGTAGCCGACTTCGCGCAGCATATCGAGATCGTAACGCGTGCGCTGCTCGAGCCGCTGCGCCTCGAGTAATTTGCCGTTATCTTTGAAGTGTTTGAGCCGCTCGTCGAGCTCGATTTCGATCGCATTGATCGCACGCCCGAGCTTCTCTTCGGGTGTGATGTAATGCTTGGCCGGGAAAATTTTGAGCTCGTCTTTGGATTCAACGTACTCGCCGGTCAGCTGATTGACGACGTTGATCGCTTCGATGTCGTCCCCGAAGAACTCGATGCGATGCACGAGATCTTCATCGACGCCGACGTATTCGAGCGTGTCGCCGCGCACGCGAAACGTTCCGCGCACGAGGTTGAGATCGTTGCGCCGGTATTGCATCCCGACAAGTTTCCGCAAGAACGCATCGCGGTCGACCGCATCGCCGACCTTGATATCGGCGGCGAGTTCCATATAATCGGCCGGCGAGCCAAGACCGAAAATACACGAGACCGACGCGACGATGAGCGTATCGCGCCGCGTGAGCAACGACTGAGTGGCCGAATGACGCAGCCGCTCGACCTCATCGTTGATCGAGCTGTCCTTGGCGATGTACGTATCGGTGTGCGCGATGTACGCCTCAGGCTGATAATAATCAAAATACGAGACGAAATACTCGACGGCATTATTCGGGAAAAAATCGCGGAACTCGGCACATAACTGCGCGGCTAGCGTCTTATTGTGGCACAGCACGAGCGTCGGCTTTTGTACCAGCTCGACGACCCGCGCCATTGCCATTGTTTTTCCGCTACCCGTGACGCCCAGCAACGTTTGAGCGCGATCGCCGCGCAGAACGCCGTCGGCAAGGGCGGCCGTCGCGGCCGGTTGGTCACCGGCGAGACCATAAGGCGAGACGAGCTCGAATTTCGGCATGTGTGCTATCCCAAACCAAATCAGCGGCGGAGTCGTTGCGCCCCGCCATACAGGCAATTGGACGCCGCATCGCGGATACTTCCGCGCTTACCGGTTGTCGCGCTCAGGCGTCCTCCGGGGCGAGAGGAGACTCCAGTCAGTGATCCAGCCGCCGCTCTTATTTAGCGGAACGTCGAATCGCGAACTTGCGGAAAAAATCGCAAAACGGATGCAGACGCGCGTCGGCAACGCGCTGGTCGACCGGTTCAAGAACGACGAATGCCGGATCGAGATTCGTGAGAACGTTCGCGGGGCTGAAGTCTTCGTGTTGCAGTCGCTGTGCAAATCGCCCAGCGGTTCAGTCAACGACTCGCTCATGGAGTTGCTGCTGATGATCGACGCGTTGCGGCGGGCATCGGCAAACCGCATTACCGCTGTCGTGCCGTATTACGGTTACGCCAAACAAGATAAGAAAACCAAAGGCCGCGAACCGATCTCGGCCAAGCTCGTCGCAAACATGCTCGAAGTTGCCGGTGCCGAGCGGCTCGTCACGCTCGATCTGCACGCCGCGCAAATCCAAGGCTTCTTCAATATCCCGGTCGACAACCTGACGGCCGCACCGACGCTTTGTAACTACTTGAAAAATCTCGGCTTGCAAGGCGACCGAGTTGTGGTCGTATCACCCGACGCCGGCGGCGTACCGCGCGCCGAAACGTTTGCCAAACGGCTGAAATCGACGCTTGCGGTGATCATCAAGCGGCGGCCCGAGCCCGACGTTTCGGAAGTTACCCATATTGTGGGCGACGTGCAAGGCAAGATTGCCGTCGTGGTCGACGATATGATTTCGACCGGCGGCACACTGGTAAAAGCCGCCGAGGCACTTATCAAGCGCGGCGCAACCGATGTCTACACGCTGGCGACGCACGGGATCTTCGCCGGCGATGCCGTCAAACAGTTCGCGAACTCACCGATCCGCCGGGTCATCGTCACGGACACGATTCCGCGCAACTTCGACTTGGATGGAGCCGACGGCGACAAGATCGAGTTGCAATCGATCGCGCAGATACTCGCCGACGCGATCAAGCGAATAACGTCGAATCGCTCGGTTTCCGAACTTTTCGGACCCGAAGAACTCGAAGCTGCCGAACGCGGTCTCGACCCGGCGCAGGCGGTCGCTGCAGCTGCCGTTGCGGCAGCGGCCGCCGAAACCGCGCGTACGCCCTCACCCGTTTAAGGACCCGATATGGCTAAAGCTCATTTGCCCACCGACACCCTGACGATCGACGTCCGCACCAAATCCGGGACGACGGCGGCGCGTGCCGTCCGCCGGGCCGGCAACATCCCCGGCGTCTTGTACGGACACGGTCAACCGACAGCAATTTCGATCGGCGGTAAGGCGCTCGAAGAGCTGCTGACCATGGGCGGCAAGAGCCACATTCTGGATGCAACGATCGGCGGCACGCACGATTCGGTTCTACTGCGCGATGTCCAGCGCGATCCGGTCAGTCATCGCCCGATTCACGCGGATTTTCAGCGCGTCACCAAAGGCGAAGCAATCGCGGCGACCGTGGCAATCCTCGTCACCGGCGAATCCGCGGCGGTGAAGGACGGCGCGATACTCGATACCGTCACGCGCACGATCGACGTCAAGGGCGCAGCGGATCGGATTCCCGATCACATCGATGTCGACGTGACCGAACTCGTCGTTCACTCGCACGTGACGGCCGGAGATCTCGTTCTACCGGCCGGATTCACGCTCGTAACGCCGGCGGAGACGATCATCATTTCGATCGAGGCTCCGCGTACGGCAGCCGAAGTCGATGCGACGGCACCGGCGGTGCCCGAAGCACCGGTCGCCGAAGCAGCGCCAGCAGCGAACTAGCCGTCTCCGGACTTCGGCTTGTTGTCGGTCTGGGCAATCCAGGCCGGCAGTATGCTCGTACGCGGCATAATGCCGGCTTCATCGTGCTCGACGAGCTCGCCCGCCGTTTCGGGGTGAGCGACAGTTGGACAACCAAAGACGGTGCGCGTCAAATCGTCGATCGCTCGCGTGCCCTCGTGCTGGCCGAACCGCAAACGTTCATGAATCTTAGCGGCGAGCCGGCTCAGCGAATCGCGGCTTGGTATAAAATCGCGGCGCCCGATATCCTTGTCGTGGTCGACGACCTCGATCTCCCCTTCGGCAAATTGCGGTTGCGCGTTCGCGGGGGCTCGGGCGGACACAACGGGCTCAAATCGCTCATCGCGCAATTCGGCGAGGATTTTGCACGCCTGCGGATCGGCATCGGCCGGGACCCATCCGGTGAAGCGATCGATCGCGTGTTGGGAACGTTCTCTCGTGCCGAAGAAGCGGCGTTGCCGCACGTGGTCGCTGCCGCAATCGACGGCATTTCACACTGGCTTGATGGCCAAACTGTGACCGCTGTCAACTTCACAAATAGCTGGGCGATTCCGGTGTAAAGCAACGGTATCTCGGCCAATAACAATGGCATGAAGGTTCTCATCTTCGGAGGTCTTGCGGCCCTATTCTTATTGGCGGCAACTCCGAATGAATCGCCATACGAGCCGCTCGTCATCGTACGCCCGGCCGCGGCCGTCGAGCGTGCCGTCGAGGCGCAAGAACTCGTCGCCAACGTCAATGCATTGCGCGTCAAGCAAGGGCTGACGCCCGTTACCGTCGACAGTCAGCTTTCGCGAGCGGCGCTCTTGTATGCCAAAGATATGGCGGCACGCCGCTTTTTCGGACATTATTCGCCGGATGGCCGCTCCTTGCCCGACCGGCTCGCTGAAATCGGATATCGCTGGACGGTTGCGGCGGAAAACATCGCGCTCGATGCCGATGCACGGCACGCAAATGCCGCTCTCGCCCAAAGTGCGCCCCACCGGGCAAACATACTCGATCCGCGCGTCAGTAAAATCGGCGTTGCCGCGCTGGGCGTCGGCGAAGGTGCTGCACTCTACGTCGAAGATTTCGCCCGCTGATCAAACGCATTCCGCGTTAACGGACGCGGCCGACGTTGCCCGAACGCTCAGGCCGTCCACCTCACGAGCCGAAGGGGGTATACGGCGATGATGCGGGGGAGCACAGGCAGATGAATCTCGGACGCAGCCTGGTTTTGCGACTGGACGAAACAACGTTGAGTACCGACGGCATGACGCTTTTCTCGGATCTCACGTTCCTGCGCGAACGCGGCGTTCGGCCCGTCCTCGTTGCACCGTCACCGCAAAGTGCACGCTCCGTCGTGCGGCTGATGAATCGCTCGGGTGACACCGCCGTGGGCGTCTCGGGCGCCGACGCCGGCATGATTCCGGCGGCCGGCGGCAGTAATGTCGGCGCGGTACAGAGCCGGCTGCTCGATACGTTGCTTAATGCCGGTTACGTGCCGATCGTCGAGCCGCTCGCGCTGGGCATGTTCGGCAAAGAGATTGCCGTCGCGCCCGATGCGGTGGCAAGCGCCGTCGCGCAATCGATCGCTGCCGCTCGCGTCATATTCTTCAATGACGCCGGCGGCGTCATCGACGCGCAGACGCAACTTCTGATCGATGAGTTAACGCCGGCCGAAGCCCTGACGCTTGCCGACGATGCGACGTTGAGCGCCGACCTGCGCTCGGCGATCCGGGCCGCGGCACTCGGCGTCCGCGGCGGCGTCGGCGCAGCGCAAATCGTCGATGGCCGCATTGCCCATGCTGCGATCGTCGAGTTCCTGACCGCGCGCCATTTGGGCACGCAAGTCGCCGGAACGGTCTTCACGGCGTGACCGCACTGCGGAGCGGTCTTGCAGCCGCCATCCTTGCCGTCACGCTCGGACTCGCCGCACCGGCCGCCGCCGCTCCGGCTCCGGCCGGCATCCGCTCGACCGGAACGCTCGTCGTTCGGGCCGTGGTGTCCGGCTCGCCATTGAACGTCGGCGGAACGATCGCACTCTACCGGCGCGGCAGCAGTTATCGCCTCGACTTGCTGACTTTGGGTTTTCCGGGAACCGATCCGACCGCGAGCGTGCTGGCCGGAGCGTTGCTAGCTCCCGGCGGTGCGACGCTGCTCTATGACGGCACGACCGGCGCGATCACCGCCTACTCGACGGGCAACCACGTCTTTTTTCAGCAATTACCGAAAGCTGCCGCGACGTCGGCGCGCGAAACGGCACCTGCGATAGCTCCGCCCGCCAAGGATCCGCTCGCGCTATTGGCACTTGTCAGCCGGCAACTACATGATGTCGAGCGGGCCGCGATCCAGCTGACCGGGCACAGCAGCATCAATGGCCATCCGACCGACGATCTCGATATTATGTTGCGGCGCCGGCCCGCCGGACGCGGCGTCGAAGACTATCACGCACAATTGAGTTTAGCCGAAGATCTCGACGGTTTTCCCGTACGCATCGCACTGACGAGTACGCCGCCGTCGACTCAAGATTTCGGCGGCTCATTTCGGCTGGACCTCACCGCGATCGCCCGCGATACGCCCGACGAAGCGACGTTCGCCTTACCGCCCGGCTTGACGCGTGTCGACTCGCTGGGCGCGGTGCTCCAAGCCGCGCATTAAACGTGATCCCAATTAGCGCGTTACGGGCGAATGCGGACACGGGTCGGCACTACCGCGCATTTCTGCAATACGCGAACCCAAGGCCGGCTGGTCGGCGAAATACCAGCTCGACGACCGACGGTAACACAACGGGACGAGATCGCGATCGGCGCGCCGAACGAGCAAACGGACCGCGGGAACCGGGTCCCCGAGCGTTTGACGCGCATCCTCATCAGCGCGGTAGTCGATGCCGCGGACGTACGCGTTATAGACCGGAAACAGCACGAGCGCGACGCCGCCTAAGGTTGCGGCGACGAGCGCTAAGCGCGAGACCGCATCGTCGTCGCGCCGAAAGCCGATCCGATCGCTGATCAGCACGGCAATCGCCACGGCGAAGATGAACATGCTCGTCGCGATCAGCGTCATTTTGAGCACATCCTGATGCCGCACGTGCGCATCCTCGAAGGCAATCACGTACGCGACTTCGCGTGGCGTCGCAGCGGCGATGAAGACATCGCCGAGCAAGATGCGCGTAAACACGCCGATGCCTGCCGTTCGCGCCGTCAACATTTGCGTATGACGCGACGCGTTGGTCACTTCAACGGGCGCGGCGGCAATGACCGGCATCCGTGTGATGCGCGTGAACACCGGTGTAAAAACGACCGGATCGACCGCGACGACCGCGACGGTGACCGCAAAAAGAATCGCAATGAAGGCGAGATACCACAACCGCGTCCGGTCGACGAGTTCGAGCACGAGGGTCACGGCGCAGGCAGCGCCGCTCGCATCGACAAACGCGCGACCGATATAATCGAGCAGCCACGCACCGATCCGTTCTTCGCTGAGTCCAACGTTGAAGCCGATGCGATAGTAGATGAATGCAAACGGCAAGCCGGCGAGCGGCGCGAGCACGCCGAGTGCCGCACCGAAACTCGCGCGATAGAAGATACGCGAACCAAACCGGCGGCGCAGCGCGTCGCGCACGCGAGCGGCCCGGCCCGAACGCCAAAACCAGGCAAAGGCGTAGACTTGCGCGACGGCCCACGCGAAAAAAACCGCCTGACGTAAGTCGGTGACGGTCCGCGCCGCGCGTTGACGCGCCGGATCGACGAGAAGCTGCGGCGCACGCGTGAGCAGCGCATGCGCGCTCAGCGCAGTTACACGAACGTCGAAGGGCGTCGGCGCTGGACGCTCGAGCGCGCGTGCGGCGGCCGGTGATGCGGTCAGGAATGCGACGAGGATGCCGATGCACAACGAGCGGTCAATGCCACGAACGAAGCGCCGTAACCGGCGCACGTGCTTCGCTAGCCGGTTCGTGCGATCTCGTCCGGGAAAATCTCGGCGTTCTCGACGTCGAAGAGCTTGCGCAACTGTTGCCAGCCGCGGAAATTAGCGCACGCCTGGTCGCGATCGTCGAGCGGTGTTGCCACGTGTTCGGTTGGACTCCAGTGTCCGTTTGCACCGCCGCTCATCAAGCGTTCGTAGAGTTCGAGGTCTTTACCGATGTCGCGCGTGTTTTCGTGCGTAAGGTAACTAACGCGCGCACAGCGAGCAACGCTAATTTTGCGCAAGGTCGCCGAATCGAGCGTCGCGCGTTCGTCGGCCGCAACGAGCGGAAGGTGCCAGTTGCCGGCAGCAACTTGTTCGGGCGTGCTTGTGCGATAAGCCGCAAGCATGAGATTTGCGACGTGCCGGATCTCCGGTTGTGCATCCGGATGACAGCGCTGGGTGAAGAAATTCGCCCACTCGGTCGCGCTTACGATGACGGTGATCCAAGCGAATGGTTCGAGCAGCCGGTTCACGAGCTGTTTATGCAGGTCGATGTCGCGGGCTGCGAGCCGCTCGGCGCTGGCCAGCGCGTTGTTTAACGCATGCCGCCATTCATGTTGAGCCGCTTCGCGCGCCGCTGCGCCGACCTCTTCGCGGGCGGCCATCCCGCTTTGATTCTTCCCCCAACTCAGCGGAAACGCCGGGTCGTTGCGGACCTTGGCGATGACTTTTGCAATCGGAATTGCGCGCGAGCTTGCCGCATTGCGCGAAAAAGCGCGGTGCGTGTTGAATTCCGGCAGGATGAAGCGGTGAAATTTCACTTCCATCGTCGTCAGCCGTGCGCCGGCCGGTGAGATGCTATCGAGCAACACGCGCGCAGAAGAAGCCATACCCGGCGCAAGTTCGCGCGCGATGCGAACCCGCCATGCTGCCGGCGGTAGATTACCGAGCCAAGTCCAGCCGCGCCACGACACCTACCGCCCCGGTTGTGCCTAGCCTCAACGAGACGTTCCATCGCAGTGCTTGTGACGAGGTTGCACATTGCGAACGTTGAAGCCGACGCCCATTTTTGAGCCAACGCGATGTCCGACTTCGAGCATGTGCTCAAAAAGATCGAGACTTGCGAACGGTTGCGGCGGTAGACGCCAAGCTCGAACCGCTACGGCGTCCGATCGTTCGCCCGAAGGAACCGGCGACGAAAAATGCCGGTTAGACGCTCGAATCCGTGTTTATTCCAAGGCCCAGCGATCCGAATAGTGCTTGAACGTCGGCAAGTTGGGTTGCTTGCGATCCGCCGAGCGCCGTTACCGGGTTCGCTGCCGAAGACGTTAGCCCGCCGCTTGAAGTCGCCGCAGATATCCCGATCGTGTCGATGCCCATATGCCGGGTATCGGCTCAGGCGGGCGACTTCTTAGGCAGCGGGCGAGCCGGGTTGCCGGCCACGCGTTCACCGTCGTCGACATCGCGAATTACGACCGAGCCGCCGCCGGTGAGCGCATCGTCACCGATGCGCAGCGGCGCAACGAGCGTCGAGTTCGAGCCGATGAAAGCACGCGCGCCGATTTCCGTGCGATGTTTGTTGCGGCCGTCGAAATTACACGTGATGGTGCCGGCACCGATATTCGTGCGCTCGCCGATTTCGGCATCGCCCAAATACGTTAGGTGACTTGCCTTCGCACCGGCATGCATCGTCGTTTTCTTGAGCTCCACGAAATTGCCGATAAACACATCGTCGGCTAGAACGTTGCCGCTGCGCAAATGCGCGTACGGTCCGACGTGCACGTGCGCGCCGACGCGCGAATCGAGCACGACGCTTTCACTGATCTGCGCGCCGTCGCCGACGATTGCATTCGAGAGACGGGCGCCGGGCCCGACCGCCACGTGCCGTCCAAGCGTCGTTTCGCCGCCGATGGCCGTGTTCGGGTAGATGACGCTGTCGGCACCGATGATCACGTCCGGCTCGAGATAGGTGGTCGCCGGATCGACGATTGTCACGCCGGCTCGCATGTGTTCGTCGCACAAGCGCCGATTTAAAATGCTGCGGGCTACGGCGAGTTCGATACGGTCATTGACGCCGAGCACGAACCGTTCGTCGGCGCAGACGACAGGCACCACGGGCAGATTGCGGCGGTTGAGCAGCGCGACCGTGTCGGTCAAGTAAAGCTCGTGCTGCGCATTCTCGGGCGACAGTTCGTCGATCACCGATCGAAGCGCCGGTTCGGCATACGCGTACACACCGGCGTTCATCTCGTCGACGGTACGTTCGGCCGGCGTGCAATCACGCTCTTCAACGATTTTGGCCACGGTCGCACCGGAGCGGATGATGCGACCGAAACTCGACGGCAACGGCATGCGCGCGGTCAGCAAGGCCAGTCCACCGTCGCTGTGATCTGCAGCGGTGATGACATCGGCAAACAGCTGCGGCGTGAGCAACGGCATGTCGCCGTAAGCGATAACGACCGTGCCGGTGCCGACGCTCAATGCGCGTAAGCCGGTTTGCACGGCGTCGCCGGTGCCGCGCTGCGGGTCTTGCACGACCGTCCGCCCGCCGAATGACGTGACAAGTGCGGCGATTGCCGCATCGACGGCCGGATTGGTTACGACGATCAATTCGGCCAGGCCGGCCGTTTGCAATGCGCGCAGTACGTACCATAGCATCGGGCGGCCGCAGATCTCATGCAGCACCTTGGGCCGGTCGGACTTCATCCGGGTGCCCATTCCGGCGGCAAGCACGATTGCCCGAACGGCGCTCACGATGCCGCCTCCTCGGCGGCAGCGGCGGCGCGCCATTGCTTTTGTTCCGCCGCCGTCGGCGAGCCGACGATTTCGAGCGCATACCGCAGACGCTCGCGCACCATATCGCGTCCTAAGAGTTCCATCGCCTCGAACAGCGGTACCGACGTCGGACTGCCGGTTAAGGCCACGTAATACAGCCGTGCCAGATCGCGGAACTTCACGCCGAGACTGTCGGCGATGCCCTTGAGGACGCTTTCGATCGCCCGCCGGTCGAAGGTGCGCTGCGTGTCGAGCGTCCACATCGCCGCTGCCAGCGCGCGGCGCACGACGTCGAGTTCCAGCTTTCCGGCAACGAGCTGGTCTTTACCGACCGCAAGGCGGCCGCTGAAGAAAAACGCCGTCAACGGGCCAAGATCGCTCAGCCGCTCGATGCGGGCTTGAGCCAGCGCCAAGATGCGCTCGACGCGATGCCGGTCGAAGCCCCACCGCGTCACGTGCGTCAGCAACGCAGCGGGCGTCAGTTCGCGCAGATAACGGCCGTTGAGCCAGTCGAGCTTCGCGACGTCGAACACCGGGCCGCCCAGCGAAATGTTCGCGACGTTAAAGCGCTGCGTCAGTTCATCGAGCGTCATCACTTCTTGACCTTCGCTCGACGACACGAGCAGCAAGCCTAAGAAATTGCGCAACGCTTCAGGCAAATATCCCATGCGCTCGTAGAAGAGAATACTCGTCGGATTTTTGCGCTTACTCAACTTGGATTTATCAGGGTTGCGCAGCAGCGGCAAGTGCATGAGCTGCGGCGCATCCCATCCAAAATACCGGTAGAGCAAGAGGTGCTTGGGTGCCGAGCTAACCCATTCTTCACCGCGGAAGACGTGCGTTATCTCCATGAGATGATCGTCGACGACATTGGCGAGATGATACGTCGGCATGCCGTCCGACTTCACAAGTACTTGCATGTCGACGGTCGACCACTCGAACTCGATCGGCCCGCGGCGCAAATCGTTGACGACGCAGACGCCCGTCGACGGCACGACCAGCCGCACGACCGACGCAACGCCGTGCGCTTCGAGCTCGCGAACTTCGCCGCTGGACAAGTGTCGGCAATGACCGTCGTAGCGCGGCGGCAACTTCGCCAGGCGTTGCGCTTCGCGCATCGATTCGAGCCGTTCGGCCGTACAAAAGCAGCGAAAAGCGGAGCCTTGCTCGAGCAATTGCTCGGCGTACTTTGCATAAATAGCGAGCCGATCGCTTTGCCGGTATGGGCCGACGGTGCCGCCGACATCCGGTCCCTCGTCCCAGCTCAGGCCCATCCAGTGCAACGAGGCCAAAATTGCCGTTTCCGATTCGGGCGTACTGCGCGCGCGATCGGTATCTTCAATCCGCAGCAGAAACTTGCCGTCGTGTTGCTTGGCAAAGATGTAATTCACCAGCGCGACGTACGCCGTGCCGACATGCGGATCGCCGGTCGGCGACGGCGCGACACGCGTGCGAACCGGCTTCGTTTGTAACAGCGCCGGCGGCGGCTGGGCACTCGCGCGATGTTCGGTATCGATCGGTATATGCTGGGCGTCTAATGCGGTCAAGTCTTTGCTTTATCCAACCAATTCGCGTCGTTTGCCGCACTCTCGTTCGACAAACTCGATAATCTTTGCAAGTGGCGCTCCCGGAGTAAAGATTTCGCGAACTCCCAAGCGCTTGAGTTCGAGCGCATCGTCGGCCGGGATCGTTCCGCCGCCGAAAAAAACGATGTCGGCGGCGTCTTGCGCATTAAGCCCCTCGACAATGAGCGGAAAGAGCGTCATGTGCGCGCCCGATAAAATCGACAGTCCGATGCCGTCGACATCTTCTTGAATCGCGGTTTGCACGATCTGCTCCGGAGTTTGAAACAAACCGGTATAGATGACTTCCATTCCGGCATCCCGCAGCGCGCGCGCAATGACTTTCGCGCCGCGGTCATGACCGTCGAGCCCCGCCTTTGCGACGATAATGCGCAACGGTCGGTCGGGCATCAATCGGCGCCCCGGCGACCTAAACTCAATGCCAGCGCTTCGCGCAACTTCGCCCGGACGACTAACAGCGTCGTTCGCATATTGCGTTCGTATTTCTCGCGGCTTTGCTTGCGATGTTTGCCCATGGTTAGAACGCTGCTCTTTCCGTATAGCGGCCGAAAACCTCAACCATCGACTCGACGATCTCACCCTGGGTTGCAGAGACCCGGACGGCGTCGACGATTCGCGGCATGACGTTTTCATCGCTTCGGCATGCAGCCCGCAGCGCCGCTAAAGCCGCATCGACGGCGGGTCGATCGCGCTCCGTTCGCAGCCGCCCGACGTCGGCGGCTTGACTGCGCTCGATCTCCGCGCCGATTTTGAGCATCGGCGTGTCGCCTTCGTCGGGACGCTCGAAGGCGTTGACGCCGACGATCACCCGGTCCTTGACTTCAAGCGAACGCTGATAGCGGTAGGACGCATCGGCGATTTCACGTTGGAAGAAGCCGGCTTCGATCGCTTCGATCACACCGCCGAAGGCGGCGATCCGGGCAAAATAAGCCTCGGCTTGCCCTTCGAGTGCCGATGTCAGCGCCTCGACGAAGTACGACCCGCCCAGCGGATCGACAACGTTGGTAACGTTCGTTTCGTACGCGAGAACCTGCTGCGTGCGTAACGCAATCTCGACGTTTTTTTCCGTCGGCAGCGCCAGCACTTCGTCCATTGAATTCGTGTGCAGCGATTGGGTTCCGCCGAGCACCGCGGCTAAAGCCTCGTATGCCACGCGCACGATATTATTTTCCGGTTGCTGCGCGGTCGCGCTACAACCCGCTGTTTGGGTGTGGAAACGCAACTGACACGAACGCGGATCGCGTGCTCCGTAGACATCGCGCATCCGCCGCGCGTAGATGCGGCGGGCCGCCCGGTACTTTGCAATCTCTTCGAAGAAATCGATATGCGCGTTAAAGAAAAACGATAACCGCGGTGCAAAACTGTCGACGTCCATTCCGGCCGCGATGGCCGCTTCGACGTAAGCAAATCCATTGGCCAGCGTAAAGGCCAGCTCTTGGGCGGCGGTCGATCCGGCCTCGCGGATGTGATAACCACTGATCGAAATGGTGTTCCACTTGGGCATTTCATCGCGGCAAAACCGCATCATGTCGACGATGATCCGGACGTGCGGGCGCGGCGGAAAGATCCACTCTTTTTGGGCGACGTATTCTTTGAGGATGTCGGCCTGCAGCGTGCCGCCGAGTTGCGCCCGCGGAATGCCCTTATTTTCAGCCGCAACGATGTATTGTGCAAGCGCGATTGCCGCCGGCCCGTTGATCGTCATCGACGTGGTGATTGCTCCCATGTCGATTCCGTCGAAGAGCCGTTCCATATCTTGCAGCGAGTCGATGGCGACGCCGCAGCGGCCGACTTCGCCGCGAGCTTTCGGGTGATCGGAATCGTAACCCATGAGCGTCGGCATATCGAAAGCGACCGACAATCCGTGCTGGCCTTGTGCCAGTAAAAAATGGTACCGCTCATTGGTCTGTCGCGCGTTACCGAATCCGGCGAATTGACGCATCGTCCAAAGCCGGTCGCGGTACATGTTCGGATGGATGCCGCGCGTGTACGGGAAATCGCCCGGGACGCCGAGATCGCGCGCGATGTCGAGGTGGGCAACATCGGCCGGGCCGTACAACGCTGCCAGCGGCACATCGGAGAGCGTCCGGTCGAGAGCACCAGAACCCGGGCCGGTCCGCGCCGGCGGTGCATCGCTGCGCCGTTCGCGCAGTTCCACGTATTCTCGCGTCTCGACCGGTCCGAGGCCCGAGGCGCGATCGATCATCTTGGCTATGCTGGTACCTCCCGGCTCGACCTGCGTTCGCCTTCGACGATCGGCAGCCGGACTCCCAAGAGCGCCGTAGCGCTCGACCCGCTTCAGGCTTCTTCCGCTCCCTGAACGATTGCTTCTCCGCCGAAGTCATCGCCGGCGAGCGCATCCCGATACCGGGCAAAAATTCGTCGCTCGGATCGACCGGGAAGGTTTCGATCGGCAACCCGGTCTCCGCGCCGGCCCGAATGCGTGCATCGGCAGAACCGGCGCGGGTCTGGCGAACCGCTCGAACGCCGTTCGGTGTAACGCGTGGCCTCCACCGGCGAAGACCTCAACTTCGACCCGAATGTGCGGTTCGCGTTGCTGCGAAATACTCGGCCGTGCGTGCCCCCGAACGGCGCGAGCTTGCTATGCCATGCACGCAAAGAAGATACGGCCCGTTTTCACCCCGCTGCTCGACCTGCGTGACTGCGCCGTCGCCGGGTTCGACGCGCCGCGGCGCGAAGCCGATCACGCGACTTGCCGGCTCTTGAACGTTAATTCCGAGATGCCGGATTTATCGAGCTCGCCGAGACCGCGCCGGACCATCTCGTCGTATTGCGCCTTGGTCGCCGCGGCCAGCGGTAAAGCAAGCCGTTCGTCATGCGCGAGCTGCAGCGCGATGCCGGAATCTTTTGCGGCGTGCGTAGCCATGAAGTAGGCTTCATGCTCGTGATTCTGCATGTCTTCACCATCGGTGACGAGCACGCGCGACGCGGCGCCGGTCTGTGCAAACACATCGCGCAGCATCGTGAGATCTAAGCCCAGCGCATCACCCAAGCCGAGCGCCTCGGCAAGTCCCGCCGTGTTGATGTTCATGAGCATGTTGACGAGCGCTTTCACTTGCGCGCCGGTGCCCGGGCCACCGACGAATCGCAGCGCGATCGACATATCCGCCAGCATCGGTTTGACCGCTTCGAACGCGCTCTCATCGTTTGCGCAAATGAGAAACAGCTTACCGTCGCGCGATTGCGGAATCGAGCCGGCCATCAAGGCTTCGACCGTGCGTGCACCGGCAGCCGCAGCTCGCTCGGCGACTTCAACGTGCACGCCCGGTGTAATCGTCGCACAATTAACAAAGATTTTGCCGGCGGCACCGGTCAACAGCGAATCGCCGCTCAGCGCGAAAATCTGGCGCATTGCCGTATCGTCGGTGACGACGGTAAGGATAACGTCGGCGTACGCGGTGACCTCAGCTAAATGCGTGTACGCCGTCGCGTCGAGATCCCGCGCCAGATCGGCGGCTAGCGGGGCGACGGCATCGTACAACGCGGTGACCGGGTAGCCGACGTCTTTGAGACGTCGCGCGATGTTTGCACCCATGCGACCGGTGCCGACGATTCCAATCCGTTGCTTCACTCTATCGCTCCTTACCGATGCTTCGACAACCGCTTACGATCGCCGCAGCAGCGTTATTTTGCTGCTTGGGCGTGCAGCTCGTCGAGATCTTCGAGCATGTTGAGCGTTACGGCATCCTTGACCGTTACATCGCTCATTCCGCTCGCCGAGCGCATCTTCGCACCGAGATCGTCGGCGTGATCGTAACCGCGAATTGCCGCGTTATGCTTGGCGATTGCATCGGTCGGAACGTGACCGCCATTCTGGGCCAGCACGTATGCTTCGAACTGCACGTACGTCGGTTTCCGTTCGCGCACGAAACGCATAACTTCTTCGCGCTCGAGATTGAGCGCATCGATCGTCATCTGATCGAAGCCCGAACCGCAGATGTCATAGCCGTCCGCCAGCGTACCGGCCGCTGACAGTGTCAGCTTCGTCCACAGCCGGGGAAGGTGCAGCGCACCGAGCGGACCTGCCGTGCCGGAACTAATCAATGGAACCGTTTTGGGAGTACTCGAGACGCTTGTCATTGTTGTCTCCTCAGGCGTTGTGTTGGCGGCTTATTTCGTTCGGTCTGTCTTAAACGCTGACGTCGATTTCATCATATAAAAATCCGTCAGGCTGTGTGTTATTAGGCACGGTCTCGTATGCACCGGCATCCTGCAAACGCCGCACGCATGGACGGACATGCATCGCCGTAGCAAACCACTTGATGACCGGTCGATCTAAGCGTGCAGGCCTTTGACGGACGCCGGGACGGCGCTACGCGGCCGCAAGTTGCCGAGCATTCCGGCCTCGATGCCGTAACGGCGTAACAAGGTCGCCGCGGCCGTATAGGGGTCGCCGCTCAGCTCGCTTTCCGTCAGCGCCGTTTCCACTTGGTGTTGCAGTGCACCCACGGTCAATCCGCGAACGCGATTAAGAAAAGCCGAGCGGCGCTTGGCGCCGAGCGCGCCGGTTGTCCGCAGCCATCGATCGTGCGCTAGAACGGCATCCCACAGCGCGGAAATCCCCGTTCCGGCGAGCGCCTGCGTGGCGACGAGTTCCGGGGTCCAGCCGCCGTACTGCAGCATCTCCATCATCGAGCGGATTTCGCGCTCGAGCTGTAACGCCATCGGATGGTCGCTCTTGTTGACGACGAAAATGTCGGCGATCTCGAGTATCCCGGCTTTGAGCACTTGGACCGAATCGCCGCTGCCCGGCTGTAATGCGACTAGCGTCGTGTCGGCAATTTCCGCAATCTCGATTTCCGATTGCCCGACTCCGACCGTTTCGACGATAACGACGTCTTTACCGAACGCATCCATGAGCGCCGCAGCGTCCGCGGTCGCTCCGGCGACGCCGCCGAGATGTCCGCGGCTGGCCATCGAACGAATGAACACGTCGGGATCGGTGAAATGCTCGGCGAGGCGAATCCGGTCGCCGAGTAACGCGCCCCCCGAAAAGGGCGAACTCGGATCGACCGAGATCACCCCAATGGTGTTGCCCAACTTCCGTGCATGCGTCACGAGAGCCGAACACAAGGTCGACTTTCCAACGCCGGGCGGTCCGGTCAAGCCGATACTGAGCGCCTGACCCGTGCGCTCGAAAAGTGCGCCCACGATGCCGGCGCCGCGTCCGGATTCACAGGCGGAGATTGCCCGCGCGAGGGCGCGCGGACGTCCGGCTAAAAATTCGGACAACAGTTCGGTCATCGGCGGCCACGCTTTCGGCACGCTCCCGGCGGCTACTGCCCAAGGCAGCCCTGCGTTCTCGGCGCCTCGGTCGAGCCGCGGCCGTCCGGCGGATACGCTTGATCTAATCGCCAATGCCGCACGCAATGACAGCTCTGGGTTACCATCGCAGTCCGCACCTCAATGGCGAAGCGCTTGTTTTCATCACTGAAGACGACATCTGGACGGTTCCGGTCAGCGGGGGAGTCGCCCGGCGGCTCACAACCAACGCCGGCGAATGTTCGCTGCCGCGACTCTCACCGGACGGCAGCCGGATCGCCTTCGTCGGACGCGACGAAGGGCATCCCGAAGTGTTCACGATGCCGGCCGAAGGCGGGCCGGCGCGCCGGCTGACCTTCCTAGGCGCCGATGCGCTGTACGTCTGCGGCTGGTCGCCCGACGGCGGCGAAATCCACTTTACCAGTGACGCGGGTTCGGCGTTCGTCCGTGAGACTTGCGCCTTTGCGGTTCCGGCAAACGGCGGAGCCGTCCGGGCGCTCAACTTCGGGCACGCCATGTCGTTCGCCGTCAAAGCCGACGGCGCGATGCTCATCGGCCGCAATGCCGTCGACCCGGCGCGTTGGAAACGCTACCGCGGCGGCACCGCCGGACAGTTGTGGGTCGATTCGACCGGCGCCGGCGTCTTCGCCCGGCTCGGCGCCTCCATCGCCGGGAATCTCGTCTGGCCGATGTGGCTGGGCGAACGTGCCTTCTTCCTTTCGGACCACGATGGCATCGGCAACATCTATTCGTGCCGGCCGGACGGTTCCGATCTGCAGCGCCACACCGCGGAACGCGATTATTATGCGCGGTTTCCTTCAAGCGACGGCAAGCGCATCGTGTATGCCTGCGGCGCCGAGATCGTCCTGCTCGACCCACAGCCGGGCAGCGTGCGCCGCATCGACATCACGACGCCGTCGAGCGCCAGCCAGTCGGCCCGCCGTTTCGTCGATGCCGCCGACCTGCTCGAGCGCTTCAGCCCGTCGCCCGACGGCACCGCAATCGGCGTCGTCTCGCGCGGGCGTGTCTTCTCAATGCCGCTGTGGGAAGAAGCCGTTACCGAGTATGGCGATGCGGACGGTTCACGCCGCCGTCACCTTACCTGGTTGCACGGCGGGAAGCACGTCGCGTATGTTGACGATTCAGCCGGCTTCGAGCGAATTGCAGTCGAGCCGGTCGATCGCAGCGCTCCGCTGGCCTACGTTTCGGAAAGCAACGTCGGCCGAATCACGGAACTAAGCGCATCGCCGGTCGACGATACGCTCGCCATCGCGAACCACCGGCATGAACTGCTCGTCATTGCTCCCGGCGCCGCGCCGCGCACGCTCGATACCGGTCGCGGCTGGCGCATCACCGATCTTGCCTTCTCACCCGATGGCCGGTACATCGCCTATGCATGGTCGCCGGCGCAAGACGTCTCGATCATCCGCATCGCCGACTTGCGCGACGACTCGATCCACGACGCAACGGCGGCGCTGCGTACCGATCGTGCTCCCGCCTGGGACCCGCAAGGGAACTACCTGTACTTTATTTCAACGCGGGATTTTCGGCCGGTTTATGACGCGTTGCAATTCGACCTAAGTTTTCCGCAAGCGATGCGTCCCTTCGTCGTGACTCTGCGGACCGATGTCGCGAATCCATTCGTCGCTAAGCCGGCGCCGCTGCATCCGGCCAAAGACGACGATGACGATGCGGACAAGAATGAGACGCTCGACATTGCGATCGACTTCGCGGGCCTGCCGCTACGCATGCTCGGCTTTCCCATCGATGAAGGCCACTACGAGCAGATCGCCGGCGCGAAGGGCCGGGTCATTTACAGCCATTTTCCGGTGCGCGGGATCCAACCGCATGCACGCAGCAGCGATGAACCCGAACATGGCGGTACGCTTGCGGCGTATGATTTCGAGCAGCAGCGGGAGGGAACGCTTGCGGCGGACGTCGACGATTTCGTGCTCGGCAGCGACGGCCGCACGCTGGTCTACGCCTCGCGCGAGAAGCTCCGCGTCATCGACGCCGTCGCCGACTTGCCCGAGGATGAGGAGGAGCCGAAAGCGCCGGGTGAATTCAATCGTCGTAGCGGCTTCCTCGATCTCGGCCGGATCAGCTTGGAGGTCGAGCCGCGCAACGAATGGCGGCAAATGTTCGCCGAAGCGTGGCGCTTACAGCGCGAGCAGTTCTGGGACGAGCGGATGTCGGGCGTCGATTGGGATGCAGTCTATTTGCGGTATGCCGCCTTGTTGCCGCGCCTGCGCACCCGGCTCGAACTTTCCGATCTCATCTGGGAAATGCAGGGTGAACTGGGGACCTCGCACGCCTACGAAATCGGCGGCGACCTGCGCATTCCGCCGCAATACCGGCGTGGTTTTTTAGGCGCCGACTACGTTTGGAACCGCGCGGCGGGCGGTTATGAGATCAGCCGCATTTATCGCGGCGATTCGTGGGACCGCAAGTCCGACTCACCGCTGGCCGAACCCGGGCTCGACGTCCGCGCGGGCGATATCCTCGTCGGTGTCGGCGGCCGGGCTTTGACTCCCGAATTGAGCCCGGACGCGTTACTCGTCAATCTCGCCGAGCATGAAATCGCCTTGACGATCGAGCGCGAGGGCGAACGCCGGCGAGTCCTCGTCCGTACGCTGCGCGACGAGCGAATGCTGCGCTATCGCGCCTGGGTCGACGAAAACCGGCGTATCGTTCACGAGCGCAGCGCGGGCGAAGTGGGCTACATTCACGTGCCGGACATGGGGCCGTGGGGCTTCGCTGAATTTCACCGCGGCTTCTTGTCCGAGTTCAATCGGCGCGGCCTGGTCGTCGACGTGCGCTACAATCGCGGCGGCCATATCTCGCCGCTGCTGCTCGAGAAGCTGGCGCGCAAACGCGTCGGCTACGATGTCTCACGCTACGGTCCGGCCGTACCGTACCCGCCGGAATCCGTCGGCGGCCCGATGGTCGCGATCACCAACCAGTTTGCCGGTTCCGACGGCGACATTTTTAGTCACTGCTTCAAACTCTACGGTTTAGGCCCGCTCGTCGGGATGCGAACGTGGGGCGGGGTAATCGGTATTAACCCGTATCATCGCCTCGTCGACGGCACGCTGACCACCCAACCCGAATATAGCTTTTGGTTCAGCGACGTCGGCTGGGGCGTTGAAAATTACGGCACCGATCCCGACGTCGTGGTCGACATCGCGCCGCACGAAACGCGCCGAGGCCAAGATCCGCAAATGGAACGCGCGCTCGAGATCATACTAGCGGCCGTCCACGACCATCCGGTGCGGGCGCCCTTCGGACCGCGGCCGTTTTTACCGCTACCGGACATCGGGTTGCGACCCTAACTCCCGCCTGCGGTGACGAAGGCCTCGGTTTATGCACGGCCGGGCGCGGAATGAGCAAACAACCATAGGCCGTACCGGAGCGAGTTTGACACTTCATCTTTTGCCGCGCGAAGCGCTCGTAAAAACCGGCGACGTCGATCATGCGGCGTGGAACTACGATGGTTTGCTCGGCTACGTGTCGCGCCAGCGGTTCAACCTCGTGCATTCGCTGCTTCCGAAACGCCGGGTTGCCAAGCTGCTCGAGGTCGGCTACGGCAGCGGCGTCTTCATGCCCGAACTAGCACGGTCGGCGGACGAGCTGTACGGCGCAGACATCCATGCTCATCCGAGCGAAGTGACCGCAGTCCTGGCCGGCGCCGGCATAACGGCGCAACTCGTCACCGCGCCGGCCGAAGACTTGCCCTTCGTAGACGGCACGTTCGACATTGTCGTGGCCGTAAGTACGTTTGAATTCGTTACCGATGCCGGTCGGGCTATTCGCGAACTCGCCCGCGTGTTGAAGCCCGACGGCCGCATCATCGTCGTTACGCCCGGGCAAAGCCCGTTGCTCGATATCGCCCTGCGCGTGTTCACCGGCGAATCGGCGGAAGCAGATTTCGGCGATCGGCGCAAGCTTGTCGTGCCCACCGTTACCACCGAATTGCGTCACGAGCGTTCGGCCTATTTCCCGGCGCCGTTTCCCGTGCCGGTGTATCGCGCGATGCGATTGGCCAAGCGTTAAGAATACGCCGCCGGCGACCGGCGGTTATGGCGCCGGTTTGACGCTGATGCCGGAATTTGCTAAGATCGGCAGGCCGAAGCAGGACCACGCGGTCCTCACCGGATGCCTCTGGCAATCCGGTTCTACTCTAAATAGGCCGCATAGGAGCGGTTTGTCATGAGCGGGATGCTTCGGCATCGCCGTCTTTTTACTCTATGCCGGAGGGCAAGCCATAGCACGACCGCTTCGTATCAACGACCAAATTCGCATTCGCACCGTTCGCGTCATCGACGAGGATAGTACACAACTCGGCGTGATGCCGACGGAGAACGCGCTTGCGCTGGCCCGTCAAAAGGGGCTGGACCTCATCGAAGTTTCACCCACCGCGGTTCCGCCGGTGTGTCGAATCAGCGATTACGGCCGGCTTAAATACGAGCAGTCGAAAAAAGATAAAGACGCGCGCAAAAAGCAGAAGAATTGGGAGTTGCGCGAAGTCAAGCTGCGGCCGAAGATCGAGACGCACGATTACGAAGTCAAGGCACGCATGGCCGAACGCCTGCTGCAAGACGGCGGTAAAGTCAAAGTCACGATCATGTTTCGCGGTCGCGAGATCACCTACACGTCGTTTGGAAAACGGCTGCTCGATCGCATGGCCGTCGACATGGCGAATATTGCGATTCTCGAGCGTGAGGCGAAACTCGAAGGCAAGAACATGTTTATGATTTTGGCACCGCGCGCCGTTCCGCTCGGACCGCCGAAATTCACGCACGTGAAAGATTCGGCCGTTGAAGCCGCCGCGAAAAAAGACGCGGAAGAAGAAGCGCTGCACGACGGCGACGATCTGCACGAAGTGGCCGAACACGAAGTGTTCGCAGAGCCCATCCTCGTGCAAGCCGAACGGATCGTGGATCCGGTTACGCAACCAGTTTAAGCACCTACAATTCCGGGAGACGTCATGCCGAAGATCAGGACCCATCGGGGGACCGCCAAACGCGTCAAGGTGAGTGCAAATGGTAAAGTCATGCACCGGCACCAATTCAGCGGTTGCGGCCACATTTTGAGCAAAAAGACGCGCAAGCGCAAGCGGAACTTCCGTAAGGACCAGCCCGTTTTTGCCGGAGATCTCAAGCGTTTCGCGCCGCAGATCCCCTATTTGCTCTAAGGAGATTCTGATCGATGGCACGTATCAAGCGCGGCGTTCACGGTATGAAACACCGCCGCAAAGTCATGAAACTCGTCAAGGGTTTCCGGGCGGCGCGGCGGCGTAATTATCGGGTCGCCAACGAAGCACTGCTGCACTCGCTTGCCTATGCATTTCGCGATCGCCGCGTGCGTAAGCGCGATTTTCGCTCGCTGTGGATTTCACGTATCAATGCCGCCGCCCGGCGTGAAGGTCTTTCATATTCACGTTTCATGGCCGGTTTGAAGAAAAGCGGGATTACGGTCAATCGTAAAGCGCTCGCCGATCTCGCCGTGCACGATGCCGCTGCGTTCGGACAGCTGCTCTCGGCTGCGAAGAGTTCGCTGGGCCTCGGCAGCGAGAGTGCCGCAGCCTAGTCTCGGGCGGGTACCGATACCGGCCTCCGCGACGCACGCATGCTAGATGACGTGAATGGCGTCGTTGAGGTCGGACCCTGCAAGCAGTAGTTGCACGAGCACGTCTTCGGCGCGGCCGGAGCCCGAGCGGAGCGGTTCGATGATATCGTGCGAGGGCGGCAGACCGTCAAGCCGATGAACGGCGACCGCTCCCGACGCGGCCCGCCAGCGTTTGGCTAGTCGCAAGACGGCGCGGTTGTTCACCGACGATTCGCCGGCATTGATGACCAAATCGATGACCCGGGCCCGAGGCGTACGGTCGGCGTCGGCATACACAGCATCGGCAATCCGCAAACCGACCGCAAGTGCATGTAGCGGGTAACGCGGGTATCCGTGCGCCGGAAGTTGACGCTCGCGTTCGACAGGATCCCACCACAAAAATAGATTCGGCATTTTCTCGATGAGCGGGATGAGCGTCGGATGCAGTTCGTGCGGTAGCGATGCAATGCCTAAAAACGGAGCGATGGCGACGATGCGATCGACCGCCGGCAACGTAGCGGCAGCATGAATCGCGAGCGTCCCGCCGATCGAATGACCGCCGATAACAACCTCGCGCACCTCGCGCGCGACCGCCGCGACGACTTTCTGCAGATCGGCCGTGAGCAGCTCTGCCGTTAACCCTTCGAGCGCAAAAGTGAGCCGGTCCCGGTACCCGTGCAAGGGCAAGCGCAAAACGATAACCGTTGCGCCGCGCAGGTGCAATTGCCGGGCAATCGATGACCACGCCCGCGGGCTTGCCGTAAGACCGTGCAGCAGGAGAATCGCCGTATCGCCGGTCCCTTCGACGATCGTCGAACGCATGTCTTCGGCGACCGCACCGTCGGCCGCGTCGCGATCGTTTAAAAACGCGCGCAGTTCCGCAATCACGCGCCGGCGTCACTCGCCAGCGCAATCATCGCAAAGGCCCGCTCGACGTCGGCGAGCGCCTCGGCATCAATTGCCGACCGCAACGTGCGCAGACCGCTGCGCACGAATGTCCGCGCTTCATCGCCGCGCACGGCAAGGACCGCTCGCAGTAAACTTAGGCCGTCATCGACGGCGCGCGCGAACCCGTCGCGAATGGCTCGTCGAGCGTCGTCAGGCGGAATCCGGGTGCCGGCCGTGTCGGTAGCGAGCATGAGAACGTAATCGAGTGAGGCCGCGGTCGCCAACACCCGATGCGTCAGCCCGACGACCGTCGGGCGGTCGCCGTAATGCCGGATACCGCTCATTAGCAGGCCTTGCAACGCGCCTGCAATCAGCGCGCGGTCAGCGCCCACATTACGGCAATCTGTGTTTTTGCATCGGGTAACGCATCGGCTGCAATCATTGCATGTAATTCATCAAGATCGAACGCGTGCGTTTCTATGTCTTCTCCCGCATCAAAATCGGTCGGCCCGGCCGTTAGCCCGTCGGCGACGAAGAAGTGCAGCAACTCGGTGCAAAATCCGGGCGCCGAATAGGCCGTCCACAAACGCCGCAACGAGCCGGCAGTAAAGCCGGTCTCTTCACGCAACTCCCGGCGCGCAGCTTCGAGCGGCTCTTCGCCCGGATCGATTCCGCCGGCGCAAACTTCCCAGCTAAAGCCGCCCAGCGGCGGACGAAATTGCCGGACGAGCACGAGCTGATCCGGTGACGAACGCGCGATCACCGCGACCGCTCCGGTGTGTTCGACGATCTCGTAATCGTGCTCGCCGCGCGGCGTTTGCAACGTATCGACGCGCACGTTCACGACATGCCCTTCGTAAATGCGACGGCTGCGAATACGCTCCATACCACGCCCCATACCCGGGTATACTGGCGACACTATGCAATACGATTCACGTAAGGATACTCTCGCCAAAGACCGCGATGAGGCAACGGACCGGCTTGGATCGGCGCGACCCGACAACGATCCGATTTCGAGCGGGAGTGCGACGACCGGCGCCGTGCCGACCGAGCTTGTCGCCGCCGACGTCATTCCCGTCGATGTGCGCCCGATCGAAGGCATTCCGGCCGAAACGCAAGCCGTCGACTTCATCACGCCCGACGGACGCCCGCGTGAATTTCGTCCGCGTGAGGTTATCCCGGCCGAGGGACGCTAGGGCGCCTCGCCGTGCGCGCCGCCGACTTTGAGTCGTGCGTAGATGGTAATCATGTCGAACACCAGCGCGACCTCTGCCGCGGCGATGCACGATCCGGGGATCCACTTGGCCGGCGCCAGGATATCGGCTAAAGCCAGTACCGCCGTTACGAGATAGGCAACGTATTTGGTAATGATTACACGCGTGTCGTCACCGGGATCGCGATAAGCGCGACGGAGCGCAAGCGCCGCTCCGGCGACCAGCACCACGATCGCAATCGCCGCAACCAGACGATGTGTCGCGAGATTCGCAAGAACCAGCTTGCCGCCCAATGCGACCAGCACGGCGATGATGGCGAGCGACACGATCTCAATGAGGCGGGGGTTCATCCCGCAACGGTTCGGCAAGAAGCAAGCGACTCCGGCGGGAAGCGTCGTGCGAATGGTGACCGAGCTCGGAGCTCATAGCCCGCGGATCGAACGCGTTCGCGATTTGCTGACGGCGCGCGGGCGCCGGGCGCAGGGACGGTACGGTATCGAGGGTCCGACGCTCATTGCCGAGGCGCAACGCAGTGCCGTCCGGATTTGCGAGCTATACGCGGTCGCCGCATCGCTCGCCGAGCATCCGGCGCTCGCGAATGATGCGACGCTGCCCGTTTTTATCGTGTCGGGCAAAGTGTTCGCCCGTCTGTCGGACCTGGACGCGCCCACCGGTCTGCTGGCCGTCGTCGACGTGGCAGCCGCCGACCCGCTCGATATTCTCGCGCGGCCAGGTACGGTGCTGCTGCTTGCCGGTGTCAACGATCCGGGCAACGCCGGCACCCTCGTACGCTCGGCTGAGGCATTCGGCGCGGCCGGCGTTCTGTTCGGTAGCGGCGGCGTGGATCCGTTTTCGCCCAAGGTGGTGCGCGCGGCGATGGGTTCGCTTTTCCGCGTCCCGGTGGCGACGATCGGCGCGCCCGCTCTGCTAGCGGCCCTCGCGCAGACGCAGCGCGTGTTGCTTGCCGCGGATGCCGCGGGTGACGACATCGGGCTAATCGAGCGACTCAGTGACGCGGTGCTGGCGATCGGAAACGAACGCTGCGGCGTCCGCGACTGGCTGCCGCGATGGGATCGAGCGGTGAAGATACCGCAAACCGGCGCCGCGGAAAGCTTAAATGCAGCCGTCGCCGGCAGCATCCTCCTCTACGTTCTTTCACGCAATGGTTAAGAGTTGTCAACACCTGTCAAGCCGCCGAAAAACCCATGCTTGTCAAGACTTGGCGGCTCATTCGGCCGATGCTATACTCGCAGCAATAACGGTCAGGGACATGCCTCGTCACGGTTGAATTTTTGCACGGAACGTTGGAAAAGGGGTATCGCCGACAGATGCGCACTTCGGAGATTTTCTGGAAACTGTTCGCCAGCACCGGATCGATCAACGCGTATATCATGTATCGTCACCTACATCCGGCCCCGACCACGTCGTAGAATCGTAGCTGCCGGCCGGCTTAGCCGGCACCGGACTCCAAAGATCGTTGCAACGCCCGGTAACAACCGGGCGTTCATCTTTGCGGGGCGCTTTTGCTCCGGACGTTCGAGATCTAGCGAGTTACATGACCACTCTTGAGGAGTCTTTGCGCGATCTGGCCGCGCGGTTCGATGCGGCGCTGATTCGAGCGCAGGACGAATCCGCGCTTGACGAGGTGCGCGTGGCGTATTTGGGACGGACGGGCGAACTTACGCTCGTGCGCCGCAGCATCGGTACGCTGCCGCCTGCCGAGCGGCCCACGGCCGGCAAAATCATCAACGTCGCTGCCGCAGAACTCGAAGAACGGCTTGCACGTGCGCGCGCGACGCTCGAGACGGCGTCGCTCGAAGCGTCGCTTGGCGACACGATCGACGTTACGTTTCCCGGTCCGCCGGCGCGAATCGGCTTCATCCATCCCGTCCGTGCGGTCCTTGCCGACATTGCCCGCTATTTTTCGCGGCACGGCTTCGCCATCGTGCTCGGACCCGAGATCGAGACCGACGCCAACAACTTCGACGCTCTGAACATTCCGCCCGATCATCCAGCCCGCGAAGGCTTCGATTCGTTCTACCTGCGTCCGGATCTGCTGCTGCGGACCCACACCTCACCAATGCAAATCCGCGCGATGCGTACCAGCGGACCGCCGATTGCAATTATCGTTCCGGGCAAAGCGTACCGCCGCGACGCCGTCGATGCGCGACACCTCTACCAGTTCCACCAAGTCGAAGGGCTGATGGTCGGCTCGGGCATCCATTTCGGTCATCTCAAAGGGATGCTGACCGGAATGATGCGCGAGCTGTTCGGAGCGCAGCAAGAGATCCGCTTTCGTCCGTCGTTCTTTCCGTTTACCGAGCCGAGCGCGGAAGTCGACGTTTCCTGTCCGGGCTGTAACGGCAGCGGTTGCCGAACGTGCAGCGGTTCGGGTTGGATCGAGATCGGCGGCTCGGGCATGGTGCATCCCAACGTCTTACGCAGCGTCGGTTACGATCCGAACGCGGTAACCGGCTGGGCATTCGGTTGCGGCTTGGAACGAATCGCCATGAAAAAATACGACTTGAGCGACATTCGCGACCTCGTGGAAAACGCGCCGGCGCTCATGGAACAACTGGCATAGTGCGCGCACCGCTGGCATGGCTGCGCGATTACGTCGATCTGCCCGACGACACCGCGGCCATCGTCGCAAAATTAGCGACGCTCGGTTTTCCGGTTGAAACCGTCGAAGCGCGGCCGTCGATCTCCGGTGTCGTCGCGGGCACGATCGTTGCGGTGACGAAACATCCGAACGCCGACCGGCTCGTCGTGTGTACGCTCGACGTCGGCGCACCGGCGATGCTTACGATCGCAACGGCGGCGACGAATGTAGCCGAAGGCCAGATCGTCCCCGTTGCGCGGATCGGCGCGCGTCTGCCGCAGCTTACGATCGAGCCGCGCAAGATGCGCGGTGTCGACTCGCAGGGGATGTTGTGTTCGGCCGACGAGCTGGGTTTGCCGGCCGAATGGTTCGACGACGGCATCATGCAACTCGATGCCGGCGTGCCGAACGGCACCGACATCGTCCGCTTTTTCGGTCTCGATGCGCCGGTTCTCGACGTGGAAGTCGGCGCGAATCGCGGCGATGCGTTGTGCATGGTCGGGATCGCGCGCGAGCTTGCCGCCGGCTTTGATTCCATCTTGCGAATGCCCGATACGACGTCGCGGGCCGTCGACGGCGATGCGGGCAACGTCCGCGTCACGCTCGAAAGTCTCGACGTTCGCCGCTACGTCGCACAGCGTGTCACGGGGCTTACGGTCCGCCCTGCAAGCGCGTGGATCCGCATTCGGCTCGCGCTTGCCGGGCAGCGCCCGATCTCGAATCTCGTCGACATCTCGAACTTCGTAATGCTCGAACTTGGCCAACCTTTGCACTTTTTCGATTATGCTAAGATCGCGGGCAAACACATCATCGTGCGCGACGCACGCCCCGAGGAAGTCCTGACCACGCTCGACGGCGTCGAGCGCGCGCTCGATCCGACCGCACTGGTCATTGCGGATGAAGCTCGTGCGACAGGCCTAGCGGGGCTCATGGGCGGCCTCATCAGCGAAGTCTCCGCCACGACGCGTGAGATCGTCATTGAAAGTGCCAACTTTGCCGGACCGCGCATCCGGCGCATGAGCGTCAAGCTCGGGCTGCGCACCGAAGCTTCGACTCGCAACGAAAAGCAGCTGCCGATCGCCTTCGCCGACCTGGCCGCGCACCGCGCTGCCCAGCTGCTCGCGCTCGAAGGCGGTAGCGTTTATCCGCCGCGAACGTACGGCGTTGCACTCCCTGAATCCGCGCCGATCGCGCTGACCCGTACCGACGTAGAACGTCTGCTCGGCGTTGCGCTGTCGCTTAGTGAAATGCAGCAAGCGCTGGAAAAGCTCGGATTCGCGGTCGAGCCTCTGATCGACGGCGACGTCGAGCGTCTAGCCGTCACGGTGCCCGTTTGGCGCGCCGATGTAACGATCGCACCGGACCTCGTCGAAGAGATTGCGCGCATCATCGGCTACGATCGTTTACACGCCGAAATCCCGCCGATTGCGCCGCAGGCGCTGCAAAGCGAGACATTCGATCGCGAGATGACCCTTGCCGCAACGCTGGCAGGGCTCGGTTATCAAGAATGCCTGACGCTCGCGCTGCAGCCGCGCACGATTGCCGACGGCTGGCGCCGGTTCGGCATCGACGTCGCGCCGGTCGTCGAAATACGCAATCCGCTGTCGGAAGATCAGCGCTACATGCGGTTTTCGCTGCTCCCGGCGCTACTCGAACACGCGGCGCGCGAACGTGCGGTGCGGCCGCTCAAAACCTTCGAGCTCGGTCATATTTTCGCCGAGGTCGCCGGCGAACCGATCGAAACAAACGCGGCCGCAATTTTGATCGTAAGTAAGCCCGTAGCAGGTCAACCGGTTTGGCGCGATGCCGCGTTTTTGGCAGCAGCGAGTGACGTTACCGCCTTGCTGCGTGCGCTTACGGGTGGCGATGCGCGCCTACAACGCGGCGCGGCACCCGGTCTGCATCCGGGAAAAACGGCGGAGATTTTCTGTAACGACATTTCCGTCGGCTTCATCGGCAGTGTCGATCCGCGACTCAAACGTGCAGCCGATCTCGATGACGACGCGGTTGCAGCCCTGCTGCTCATCGATGCCTTACCGCAGCGCATGATTCGGCGTTACGTCCCGCTCTCAAAGTATCCGGCGGTCGAACGCGATCTTTCCATAATCGTCGATCCGGCTGTTGCCGCTGGCGCATTGCTTGCGACGATTCGGGCCGCGGAACTCGTGCGTAGCGCAAAGATTTTCGATGAGTATCGTGGACCGCAAATCGGTTCTGACAAAAAAAGTATCGCCGTGCGCGTGGTGCTGCAGCGCGACGACGCAACGCTAACCGATGCGGATGCCGACGCCGCGATCGGTACGATCGTCGCGCGGTTGCGCGCTACGCACGACGCGATTTTACGCGAATGAGCTTGACCTGGCCGGATCTCGTCATCGGCGGCCTTGCGCTGATGTTCGCGCTCAAAGGCTGGAAGCGCGGCTTCGTGTCGGAATTAGCCGGAGCAGTTGCGGCATTCGTGGCAATCGTTGCAGCGATTCGCTATCCCGGTTCGCTCGACGATCTCGCGCAGCGCTACGCGCATGCAAGTGCGGGTGCCGCCCACGTTGTCGGCATGGTCGTCTTCGCCGTCGCCGTGTATGCCGCCGTCATGGCCGTGGCATGGATCTTCAGCCGCTTTGCAAAGCTGCCGGTCATATCGTTCGGCAATGCAATCGGCGGCGTGCTTGTCGGCTTGACCAAAGCGTTCGTCGGCGCGTGGGCCGTCTTGTACGTGGCATTATTTTTCCCGCTTACGCATGACATTCGCACGGATCTGCGGCGATCGACGATGGTCGGCATCGTGACGCAGCCGAACCGGACGGTCGATGGATTGATGCGCGGCGCGCTGCCGTCGTTCGTCAAGCCGTTTGCCGACCCGATCTTTACCAATCATCGTGTCTAAGCACCGTATGAAAAGATACAGAAAATCTGTTTTGCGGGTATACTGATGGCCTGAAAGGGATTCTCATGAGTGATTTCCGCGAACGGCTCGTCGTCCTAAGCCGGGATAATGAAGCTACTCGCAACTTCGCTGCGTTTCTCAGCGAACAAACAGCCGGCGACGCCCGCATACGGGTTCCGCTCCGGCTTCCCGTCAATGTTTTTAGCGACCGGCGCGCGCTCATCGAGCGGCGCGTCATCGCGACATTGTTATCGGTACGCTCGATCGACGATGCGTCGCCGGCCTATTCGGTGGCTTGGACATCGCAAGCAACACAGCCGTTTCCGCACGTGACCGGCGCGCTCAATGTCGAAAAAAGCCCGCTGGACGACCGTATCGTGTTGCTGCTGAACGGCCACGTCGGGCCGCCATCGGAGCAGCAATCCGAATCTGCCGGCGACGTAGATTCCATGCTGAACCTGCGCATTGCGCAAGCAGCCGCCCGCGATCTTTTACGCGCGATCGCAGAATTCATCGAGAATGCCGCCGCGCACAACGCCGCCGCTCGAGCGGGGCATTATCGCCGGTACCCCGCAACGACCGCCGTTCGCTAAACGGCGACCTCATTTTACGCCGGTACGGCGTGTTCCATGAGGAAAACTTCAAGAGCCGCTTTCGCGCCCGTGCCGAGTTCGGCGATGTGACCGGCGTCGATGAGCGCGAGTTCGAGCGCACCGAGCATTCCGAGAATATCGGCTTGCGAAAGATCGCCCATCGTACCAATGCGAATGATCTTGCCCTTGAGTTCGGCTTGTCCGCCGCCGAGTGTAATGCCGCGCTCCTCGCGCAACGTCCGGCGAACTGCGTCACCATCGATTCCGGCCGGGACGTTGACGGCGACGACGGTTACGGAGTGCGCGTCGGGGAGCGAATAACTCTCGAGCCCTAACGCTCGACATGCGGCGCGAATAGCATGCGCGTATCGGCTATGGCGCGACCACACATTCGGCGGACCGTCGGCAAGATACCGGTCGAGTGCGGCGTCTAATGCGTATACGATCGATACGGGCGGCGTCCACGGAGTCTGACCGAGCTGCGCGAAATCGCGCGCCTTTTGCAGATCGAAATAAAAGCGCGGCGAGACGTTCTGAGCGATCTTCGTCCAGGCGCGCGGCGATACGGCAACCATTGCAAGCCCGGGCGGTGCCGCCAGAGCTTTTTGCGATGCCGTCACGACAATGTCGAAGCCCCAGGCATCCATCAAGAATTCGCTTGCAGCAAGTCCGCTGACCGAATCGACAACGACGTACGCGCCATGCTCGCGTGTAATCTCCGCTAACGGCGCCATCGCGTTTTGCACGCCGGTCGACGTCTCGTTGTGCGTGAGCAGAATACCGCTGATCTTCTTCTCGGTGTCGGCCGCAAGGCGCTTGCGCAACGCCTCCGGGTCGACGCCGCTACCCCACGCCGTGTCGAGCACTTCAACCGTGCAGCCGAACGACTTGGCGATGCCGACGATCCGCTTTCCAAAGACGCCGACCGGGCATGCCAGCAAGGTCTCACCGGGGCCGAACATATTCCCGACGGCGGCTTCTAAGCCGCCCGTCCCCGAAGCGCCGAGAACGAGAATGTCGCCGGCGGTCGTACCGAACACCGGTTTGAGCCGAGCCGAGATGCCGTCGATGAGGTCGCGGAACCGCGGACCGCGGTGATCGATCATCGGCTGCCCGGTTGCCGCCAACACCGGTTCGGCAACCGTGACGGGTCCGGGGATGAACAACAGCTCTTTGGGCACGCGCGTAGTACTCCGAACGTTGGGGATGCACGGGCTGAATTAGCGATTTTTCATTCCGAGTCCCCCGCTCGGCAGCGCACGCGATCGACGCTACGAACACGATGCGATCGAGTAATCGAGACGGTCGGGAGATCGAGACGATCGAGACGATCGAGACGATCGAGACGATCGTGGAAACGTCGGGTCTAGGGCTCACTGCACGTTTCCGACTGTTTACATCTTCGGTCGTGCTTGCCACGCAGGCGTAAGCGCGCACGACATTGATGAAATGCCGCGCCGCAACACACGCGTCGCCTGCTTCGCATTGTAGCCGCGCAAATGCGCAGCCTAATCATTCGATTATTGTCGGCCCGAAAACGTACGCGTCGACGGCGTTTGTGTCGTAGCGCGCAATGCGAGACACGGATTGTCACCCCAAATTGCTATCGTTGATTAAACTATGGCCGCAACGACCGCTTCGTAGCAGAATGAAGTCGGCGATCGAGTCGCTGAAACGGGAGCAGTACATGAAGATTGGAATCATTGGTTCGGGCAATATCGGCGGCGCGCTGACACGCCGGTTTCGTTCGGCCGGCCACGATGTCAGCGTATCGAACTCGCGTGGTCCGGCGTCGCTGACCGACCTTGCGCGCGAGACCGGTGCGAAGGCAGTTTCGGTCGAAGATGCCGCGCGCGGTAACGCTGTCGTCGTCGTTGCAATTCCCTTGCAGCAGGTTGCCGATTTGTCGCCAAGCCTATTCGCCGGGGTCTCGGCGAATACGATCGTCGTCGATACGAGCAATTATTATCCGCGCGAACGTGATAGACGGATAGACGACATCGAAGCGGGTTTGACGGAAAGCGGATGGGTGGAACAGCGGCTCGGCCATCCCGTCGTCAAGGCGTTCAATACAATTTTTGCACAACATCTCTTGGAGAATGGTCAGCCGGCCGCAACCGCCGGTCGTATCGCCCTTGCCGTGGCCGGCGATAACTCGACGGCAAAGACGACCGTCATGCGGCTCATCGACGAGATCGGCTTCGACGCTCTCGATGCGGGAACCATTGCGGATTCGTGGCGGCAACAGCCCGGCTCACCCGGCTATTGCAAAGACTTCGACCTTGCCGGTGTTCGACGTTCGCTAAGCGATGCGCAACACGAACGTACCAACCAATGGCGCGCAACCGCAAATAGTCCCGGCACGTACGAGCAGCCGGCGTGATGGGAAAAGCGGTAACCGTCTGACCCGATCGTTTCGCCGCCTTGCGCGGCAATGCGCTAGGATACAAAACGCAGCACGAAAACACGGGCGGATCTTTACTATCTGACACGTACGGGATGCGGTCGCCGCGAGTTGTACCGTTCAGCACAACGGGCTCGTAGCGATTGCCGGACGATCGGGCCGATGTTACAAGAACATTGGCCCCGGTCATCAACCTTCCGTCAAGGCCGTCGATCGGATTGATTAACTGACGTTCATCCGCGTAAAGGGCGCCGAATATACGTCTCGATGCATATGCGGTCTGCGTCAAGTCACTTGCGTGCGCAGTTCGCACGGATTTCATCCGGGTTGCGGATCGCTCGCGTCGGAGGTTTTGCATGGTGACGCCGCGTGCACGGTAAAGTGAAACGTTTCGCGGACGCAATGTATGCGAGGTGAAAGTGCTCGACAGCTAGGATGCCGTTCCGGCCGTTTCGTATCGGTTGACCGACGAAGATCTCAAACCGCTCATAGCGCTGCGTGCGAGTTCGGCTGCACTCATGTGGCCTTTGTTCATCGCGGTGGGGATCGTTCAAGTCATCTGCGGGGCGGTCAGCGTGCAATGCTACGGCATCACCTTGTTGGCGGGCGCGCAGATTGCAATCGGCGTGGTATGCGGCCTTCAAAGCTCGTTCGTCGGCAATCCGAGACTGTTTGGTTCGATTGTCGTCCCGAGTGTTTATTCCGATCGCGGTATGATGGTCTGGCGCTTTCTCGAAGATCGCCTGATCGCCAAGCGTGCGCTCCGACGCCGCGCGGAATTGCGTACGATCGTGAATACGCGTTTACGACAGTACCTGCGCGAGCTACATTGCACGCACCTCACGCCGGCGTGTGTACGAGCGGGCGCGCTGATTAGAGCGCTGCCTCCGGAGCGTCGGACGGCAAATCGTCAACGGCAATGAGTCGTTCGACGACGTATGCGGTGACGAGCCCGTACAACGAACGCGGTAAGATGTCGGCAGCCCAATCCGCCGCAGACCACTTCGACCAATCCGTCGCACCGAGCGCCGTTGCGGAGCCCTCGCTGACAACGAGCGTTACGCCGCCGAGAATGAGGCCGGCGAGCGGCCAAGGTAACCAATCACGGAACGGCGGGCGTACTGCAGCATACACGAAGCCGGCGCCGAGCCCGACGCCGTAACCGAGCAGGGCGCCGGCGCCGCTGCGCCGGTTCTTCGGCTCAGCGCCTTCAGCGGATGCGAGTGCCGCTATGCCTAGGCGCTGCGCGAGACGTTGCGTGACGTCCGAGGGCAGCACGCTCGCCGGCCGCGCACGTACCAGCATGTCGGCATACGTAAACACGTCGAGCGCGATCGTACCGGCTGCCCCGGCAAGAAGACCCTTAGCAATCATGACAATCCGTTACCCCGCTCGCCCGATTGCAACCCGCATCGTCCGTGGTTGCAAAGCGCCGTCATACACATCGCTTTTAGAACGCAGCGCAGCCGTCGTTAAGCAAGTCGCGTCCGGATCGAATGCAGCCGTCAAACCAGCGTTGTTTCGCGACGGCTGTTCATTGTTTCCGAGGAAGGCGGGCCCGGTCTCGATCCGCTAGATACGCCATGCGCGTGTAGAGGAGCGCGAGCGTCGCTAACGGCGATTTCGCAGCGCTGATGCACATAAAAGCGACGGGCGCTCAGCGTACCCGTCGCTTGGAAGTCGCGTAGCGTGTATTAGAAGGCGGCGATGCCGTTGGGGCTGCCTAAGCCGGTCGACTCGCTGTAACCTCCGCCGATCGGAAATAGCGCGCTGCGGTTTGCGTAAAGTGACGACGCTCCGTTCATCTGAGCGCCGTTTCCGGCGAGCGCATAGACTCCGGCTACGATCGGCGTCGCAACGCTCGACCCGCCCATGAGAATCCAACCCGAATCTTGATAGCTGTCGAATACGGCGACGGGTGTCGCCGGATCGCCGACGGCAACGATGTCGGCGATCGTTCGCTGCGAGCACAGCGTATCGGTTTGCCAGGCTGGTTTCGGCGCAATGGTGCTGCAACCGCTCCCGCTACCGGCCCACGCCGTTTCGGTCCAGCCGCGCGCCGTCGTTGCGTCTTTCACTAAGTGGGTCGCGCCGACTGCAACGACGTTGGGGGCGGCGGCCGGCCAGTTGACGATACCGGCTCCCTGATCGCCGGCGGCGGCGACGATCGCCGCCGTGCCTTGCGGCCACTTCGCCGGTCCCTCGAGCGAAGATTCCGGGACGACGTAGCTGTTGCTTACAACATCTGCATTGCTGACGGCGAAGGCCATGGCTTTCTCGAGATCTTTATCCGAGTCGCTTTTCGCCTCGACGACGAGCAGCTTGCAATTCGGGCAAGCAGCGGAAGCCATGTCGACATCGATCGACATCTCACGCGACCAGTTCGGATCTGCCGGGACTTTCTTGAGCGCATTGATGGTCAAACAACCGTTTGCGCTCGTGCACGGCGGGAGACCGAACGTCGAGCGATAGACGCCAAGGTCGGCTTCGACATTGGGATCGTCGAAGGGAACGACGATGGCGATCGTCTGGCCCATCCCCGCCGTGCCTGTGGGTAACGCGTAAGCAGCCTGCAAATCGGCCGGATGAAAGCCCGGCACGAATTGAGCCGGCGTCGTTGCCCCGTACGTCGCTGAAGCAAGCCGAATGTTCGAGCAATTGCCGACGCCGGCAACCGAGCCGCTCCACGCGCAATCAGCGGCAAATGCACGCAGGCTCTGCGCCGTGCGTCCGACACTTTGACTTGTTCCGACCGGGCTCGCTGTTGGTACGGACGATGCGGTCGTACCGCCGCTGCATGCCGGGAGCACGAGCGCGATTGCCACGACGCTAAAGATCAGGCTCTTTGGGACCATATACATTCTCCAAGGACCAAGGAGCGAGTCCTTGGTTAGTTTGCTTACCTTGGATGTATCGGCGTCGCGACTGTAAAGTTAACGTTCCGCCGGCGTCGTATCTCTGCTCGGTGCTGCGGCGTCGCTGACACGGCCGAGCACGATGCGAACCATTGCCTCGACGACTTCCGGGTCGAATTGCGTGCCGCAATGACGCTCGAGTTCGCCGAGCGCATCCGTCGGCGCCATCGGCAAACGGTACGGGCGGCGGCCGATCATCGCATTGAACGAGTCGGCCACCGAGACGATACGGGCCGCGAGCGGGATCGCGCGACCTCGCAGCCCATCGGGATAGCCTTCGCCGTCCAGACGTTCGTGATGGCCGCGCACGATCGGCGTAAACACGCGCAGTTGCGGAACCCGCTCGACGATTCGGCCGCCTTCTGCAGCGTGGTCACGCATGATCGCCCATTCTTGGGCGCTGAGTTGACGTGGTGCCAGCAAGATTTCGGGCGGCGTCCGCATTTTCCCGATGTCGTGAATGAGGCCGGCGCGGGTGACGAACTCGTTTTCGGCCTCAGTCAGACCGAGCACGCGCGCGAGTCTCGAACACCACGCCGACACGGCACGTGAGTGCTCGGCCATGAGCGGTGCAGCAACGTCGAGACTCTCAAAAATTTGGTCGATGGACGCATCGATGTCGTCGACGACACTAATGCACACCGCTGCTCGCGGACGATAAGCCGCCAGTTGCTTGCGCACGCGGCGAATCGGTCCTTGCATTCGATTATCGAGGTCGTTGCGAGCTGCGGTCCAACGTTCAAACCGTTCGCTCATCGACACTCCGTCGGAGAAGGCCGAAACGCGCAGTGTATCGAGCCAAGCGCACAGCGCAACCGCATCGTCGGACGCGACCGCAGCCGAGAAATGCCGATCGAATTCGTCCCCGGCACGGGCGCGATAGAGCGTATCCTTTTCACCGTTGCAACCGCCGAGGGACAGCGGCAGCATCTCGATGAGCCGCGCCATACCGCCGAACGAAACGTCGTGCAGCGTCGCGATGGCGCTCGATACGCGTCGGATGTACCACTGCGCATTGGTCGATCCGGCGCTTAATGCTTCGACGACGTCGCGTAAGGCGCACAGCCGCGGAGCGTTGTTGAGTGCCTCGTTCGAAGCGCAATTCGTCCATTTGCGCGTCTCGGCGATGTTGCCGTTGACGATTGAGGCTAAGGCAAGCGTGAGTACCGTCAGACCGAAATGCGTGGTCACATCGCGCTCGCTCAAAGCGTCTTGCGCCGCACGGTAAGCATCATCGGCGCGCTCGGCGTCGCCGGCGGCGAAACAATACAGCGCGACCTGCGCCCAGCATAATGCTCTGCGCGCCGGCGTTGCTTGGCGCTCGGCGATCGGCCGCAACAGCCGTTGAGCGGCCGCAAAATCACCGTTCCAGCCGGCTTGCAATGCCTTTGCCGGTAACAGCGCCTCCATGATCTGGGCGGTCGCATAATGCTTGTCCACGGCCGAGAGATCGCGCTCGAGTTCGAGCAACGCCGCTTCGTCGCCGGCTTCGGCCTGCAGCTCATACATTCCGATCAGCGCGTACAAGTCGAGCCGCAGCGTTCCCGACTTTGCGCCGAGGTCGCGGACCCGACGCAGATAGTCAAGACTCGCGGTCGCGTCATCGTCGATGTCGTGACTGATACTGTACAGCACGGAATACGTTGAGGCAGCCACGTCGTACAGCGATTGCTCGACGGCAAGCGGTGCGGCGATTAACGCGCGCTCCCGCGCCAGTTCAATCGCGCCGCTTTCGTTTGCGACGTAGGCTGCGCGCGCAATCACGCGCGCGCGCAGCGCCGGCGGGAGATCCGGTTCGAGCAACGCTAAGGCCCGATCCGTTCGCATGGCGGCTTCATCGAGGCGACCGGCGGCCGTGAGCGCTTGCGCGAACGACGACTGAACGTCGATGGCAATGGCGCGCGACAGTGTCGATGAGTCGGCAAAAGCCTCGAGCACGTTGCCCGAGTCTTCGCGCCGTTGCAGTGAGAGTTCGCGGGCGTAATACATCGCGATGCCGACGCGTGTTGTCTCATCCGGAGCTTTTTCCAGCGCGAGGCGAAACCAGGCTTCGGCGGTATCGAGGCGTCCCGAACGTGCTTCAAGATAGCCGCGTAGCGCTAGCGCGCTTGCGCCCAGCGACCGGTCGGGCCGATCGAACGCCTCCAACGCCTCGCTGATGACGTCGACTTTACCTGATTCCAGGATCTCGAAGCCGCGCGTCTCAAGCAATTCGCCGATGGCGACGATCAGTTGTTGTCGCGTCGCCAGTTCGAGCGCAGCGGCGTAGCGCCCGAACGCCGTGAGTGCTACAACGGCCTGACGCGCGAGGGCGGATCGATAGTCGGGTTCGCGCGATGCGAGTGCACGCCCGAGATAATCGCAGAATCGATCGTGAAAGCGAAATCCGCCGTGCGAATCGCGTTCCCACATGAACGCCGCATCCTCGGTCAACGCCGATCGGAGCTCGCTCGAGTCAGGCCAGCCGGACCGCGCCAGCAAATCGTCATCGACGCTCGGAAAGAGTGAAGCGGTCAGAAGGAACGCCCGCTCCCGATCGGTGCGGCGGCCGAAGATCTGCTGCGCAATGCCTTCGAACGATGCGGGCATAAGCTGCCTCGAGAAGGCGGTCGAATCGCGGCGCAAGCAGTTCAAAACGTACGCGACGGCACTCGCCGATCCGCCGGTTGCCGCGAGCACCGAATCAATGCCGGCGGAATCGAGCGCAACATCAAGGTCGTCAGCTGCATCGAGCAGTTCAGCTCGGTTAAAATTCAGTTCGGCTTCGTCGATCGGGCGTTCCATGCGCCGCGTCGCCATCCACAGCGCAACCGGCAGCGCGCCGACGCTGCGCACGGCAATCGTCAGCCGCGCTTTCGGCCGTAACTGCGCAACCGTTGCGATGAACGATGCAATGCCGGGCTCCGCCGGATCGTGCAGATCGTCGATGACGATCTGCCGGTCGATTCCCTCGAGATGCTCGCAGAACCAACGGGCAAGTGCGGTGCTTGCCGAGTGCGACTGTAAGGCGCGCTCCCAGGCGCGCGGGAACGATGCCTGCGCCCCCGGCGCAACAAAGGCGATCGCTTGTGCGATGCCATACACGAATCGCGCAAACGTCAGCTGCTCGTTTCCGACGCGGAAATAAATGGCTTGCGCATCGTCGAGGGCGGCTTTGATCGCGACGCTCTTGCCGCAGCCCGCGGGGCCGGCGAGCACCGTAATGGGCATTTCCGACAACGCGTTCAATCGGCTTGTTAAGCGTGGCCGATCGATGCATGGGATCCAAACGTCGGCCGCAGGCCGTTTGTCGAGCAGCACAATGCCTTTAGCGTTCATGGCAACCGCGTCTCTTGAACCGGAAGCGATGTCGAGGACGATGCTGTTCTATCGGCCGATCGGCTCGCGAACAACAGCGCGCGGCATTACCGGCTTGAAACGTCCGTTATGTGTTCGAACGTATGGTGCCGTTCGCAGACGGCAACTAATTGAGCGGCGTCAGACTGACGAACATGCGCTGCAGATCCGTCACGTTGGCCGGCGTTTCGTACCAGCAGCAAGCCTCGAACTCTTGCCACATCGTTTGAACGGCCGGATGTTCGTGAGCGCTCGCGATCGCTTCTTCCGAGATCCACTCGAAGATTTCTACGAGCGTACCGTCAGCGCTCTGCGCTACGATCGGCGCGCGGCTCGTGACGAGACCGATCGAGCGCAGACGCTCGACATGCGTCGCCAACAATCGCGCTAAGTCGGCTTCCTTCCCCGGACGTGGCTTATATGCCGCAATAACGATGCTGCCGTTCATCGCGGCGCCCTTCGCAGCGGCCATAAGATGCTCCCGTGGCGCAAACTAAAACTGCGTCGCTCGCGACGCAGTTCTGTTCATCTTCGGCCGATGGGTGGGCCTAGGGCTTACGCGTCGAGCTCACTCCGCTACGCCGGACCGTACGCTTCCGTTCGGCGCGGACACCTTTAGCCGCCGGTTGACGCAAGGCAACGACGTTACTCGCGCGCCGGGGTTGCGGCTCATTACCGAGCAGCACCGGCGTGATGACGCGCTTGCCGAGTGCATTGAGAAACACTTCACTCAACTCATCGACCATCACGAACTCCATTGTATCGCGGACTTCTTTCGGCACGTCTTCGAGATCGATCTCGTTGCGCCGCGGCAACAAAATCTTCTTAATTCCGGCGCGCTTCGCGCCGAGCACCTTCTCCTTGACGCCACCGATCGGGAGTACTTGACCGGTGAGGGTGATCTCGCCGGTCATCGCAAGATCGCTGTCGACCTTGAGCCCGGTCAGCATCGATGTAATCGACGTCGCCATCGAGATACCGGCCGACGGACCATCCTTCGGCACCGCGCCGGCCGGAACGTGAATGTGCAGATCGTGCTTGGCAAAGTAATCGTCGGCCAAGCCGAGTTCGGTTTGCCGCGAGCGTAAGAAGCTCACGGCAGCCGTCGCCGACTCTTTCATCACGTCGCCCAGCTGTCCGGTCAACGTAACTTTGCCGGTACCCGGCATCGCGGTTGTCTCGATGAACAAGATGTCGCCGCCCACCGGTGTCCATGCAAGACCCGTCGCAACGCCGATCGAGGCGACGCGTTTCTTGACTTCATTGTAGAACCGCGGCTTCGATAGGTATTCGACCAGATTCTCGGCCTTGATCCGAGCCTTGAAGCGCGGCTCTTCGGCAATCTTGCGCGCAACTTTACGAAAAACCGTGCCGACCTCGCGCTCGAGATTCCGGACGCCGGCCTCGCGGGTGTAATCGACGATGATGTTTTTGAGCGCTACGTCGTTAATTTGGGCTTGCGTTTCACGTAAGCCGTTTGCGGTGCGCTGCTTCGGGATCAAATACCGCTTGGCAATTTGCATTTTCTCGAATTCGGTATAACCGGCTAACTGGATGATCTCCATCCGATCGCGCAACGCCGAACTAATGGTATCGAGCTGGTTGGCCGTGCAAACGAACAGCACTTGGCTTAAATCGAACGGCAAATCTAAGTAATGATCGCGAAACGTATTGTTTTGTTCGGGATCGAGAACTTCAAGCAGCGCCGATTGCGGATCACCACGGAAATCGCCGCCGACCTTGTCGATTTCATCGATCATCATGACCGGATTGTTCGTACCGGCATCGCGCAGGGCGCGGATGATCGAGCCCGGCATGGCACCGATATACGTCCGCCGATGACCGCGAATCTCGGCCTCGTCGCGCACGCCGCCGACTGACAACCGAATGAATTTACGGCCCATCGCTTTCGCGATCGATTGGCCGAGCGACGTCTTACCGACGCCCGGCGGTCCGACGAAGCAAAGAATCGGGCCGGTCAACTTGTTGCGCAACTTGCCTACGGCAAGGTACTCGACGATCCGGTCTTTGATCTTCTCAAGATCGTAATGATCTTCGTCGAGCACGCGACGGGCTTGCGGTATGTCGATTTGATCGGATGTTGATTTCGCCCACGGTAACTGCGTGATCCAATCGAGGTACGTCCGGATCACCGAGTATTCCGGCGACGCGGTCGGAACTTTCGTCAGCCGGTCGAGTTCGCGATCGGCGGCTTTCTTGACGTCTTCGGGCAGCTTTGCTTCGTCGAGCTTTTTGCGCAGCTCGTTGGTTTCGGCTTGCTGCGGGTCGGTCTCACCAAGCTCTTCTTGAATGGCACGTAACTGCTGGCGTAAATAAAACTCGCGCTGATTTTTCTCCATCTCGCGCTGAATATCGCTTTGGATCTTATGCCCGAGCTCGACGACTTCGAGTTCTTTGGTGATGAGCATCGTCAGCTTACGCAGCCGCTTCTCGGTATTGCGCTCTTCAAGGATCGCTTGGCGATCTTTGGTATCGAGCCGCATCGTCGAGGCGACGAAATACGTCAGCAAATTCGGGTCGGAGATGTTGTTGACTTCCATCTCCATCTCGCGCGGCGCTTGCGGCAAGTAACTCAGCAGCTTGGAAAAAAGCGTTGCGAGATTGCGCTGCATGGCAACGACGTCGTCATTTTCACGCGTGATGTCCGGCAGTTCGGTGTACGTTGCCGCCAGGTACGGCTCGGTGCCGACGAACTCGTCGATCCGGAAAACCGGTCCGCCGGCTACAATGCAACGCAGCGTGCCGTCGGGAACTTTCAGCATCTTTTGCACGGTACCGATCGTACCGACGCGCACGACGTCGTTCGGGCCCGGCTCGTCGATGTCTTTATCGCGCATAACGACCAAGCCGATCGGCTTGCCGTCGCGCAATGCTTCCTCAACGAGCGCGATACCCGGCTTCTTGACGACGGCAAGCGGGATCACGGTATTCGGGAACAGCACCGCTTCTTGAAGCGGCAAAATGCCTAAAATATCCGGATTTTTTGATGAACGAGTGGCCATTAGGCAAGGGTCCTTTGAACGACCATGCGGAGTTCGGTCCGGCGAGTCGTAAACGAAGCATGGGGCGCGAGCGGTAAACTGATCGTAAGGATTCCATCGCGATAGACGGCGGTACCGTGATCGTCGTCGACGGGCGCGGGCAGATGCAGCTTCTTCACAAACTCACCGTACTGAATTTCTTTTTGATGGATCGAACCGGATGAGTTGAAGCGACCGATCCGCGCGCCGACGATAAACAGGTTCTGCTCGTCGATAGCAACGCGCAGACTTTCGGCATCGGCGCCCGCCAGTTCAACGTGCACGACGACCCGCTGACGCTCGCGGTCGACATACACATCGGCATTGGGCTCGAAGCGTCCGTGCCGAGCACGCCGCGCGAGATCGGCGAAAAGCCGATCGAATTCGGCGGCAAATTGGTCTTCACGCACGCCTGTCGCTCCTCTCATGGTTAGCACTCCGTTGAACACAGTGCCAGCCGCGACGGATGCGCTTAGGTTGCGGCCAATGCCTCCATTGCAACATTGACCGACAATTCGCTGCCTGCGCCGACGGATGCGCCCTTATATACGCCGCGCACCGGGCTCACATCGCGATAATCGCGACCGACCGCAATCTTCACGAACTCGTCGTTGATCTGCTTATCGTTCGTCGGATCGAAGCCGACCCAACCGTAGGGCGGCAAATAAGCCTCGCACCATGCATGCGACGCCTCCGCACCTAAGATGCCGCTCTCCTGACCGCTGAAGATATAACCGCTGACGTAGCGTGCGGGGATCGCCGCAAAACGGCAAAGCGCAACGAGGATATGAGCGAAATCTTGGCAGACGCCGCCACGCAAATGGACCGACTCGTCGACCGTCGTCCGAACGCTCGTCGCACCACGATCGTACGTGAAGCCGGCATTGATGGCATGACCCGCCGCAAGATACCAGGCGCCGATGTCGTCGCCCGGCGCGCCGATCTGTGCTGCTAACGCGCGCAACTCGGGACCGAAAGCGATATACGTACTTTCGTGCAAAAAATCATAGAGTTGTGCGTACGACGGGTCGCCGGCAAGCGCTTCACGAGTTGCATCGATCGTGTCGCCGGGCTCCGCCGGACGGACGGTGGCCACCGCCGAACGCGCGGTGATCGACAATACGTCATGATCGGGCAGCACGCCGAAGTGCTGCACTTGATTGCCGAACCGGTCGACGTAACTAAACGCGCGCGCACGCGGTGAAATCTGCAAGTCGTATTTCGTGCAATACTGGGTCGTATCGCTTAGCGGCTGCAAATGACAGACGGTATACGATTCGTGTATCTTGGCCGGGTAGCGGTACGTCGTCTGATGGAGGATCGTGAATTCCACGCGCGCCCCTTATGCGACCGGAACGCGCGGGAAATAGGATGTCTGCACGGCCATGCCGACCGCATCGAGCCGCGCGCCGATTCGCGCGCTGAAGTTCGTCGGACCTTCGTCGAGAATCTCTTGCAGTTGTACGAAGTCAAGCATCGCTTGTAAGCGTCCCGTGACCCGCTCGGCTTCATCGCTATAGGTGCCCATCGCCGTGCCCGACAAGCGGTGTAAGGCGTGGTCGACTTCACTCGTGCAAAAACGAACCGAACGTGGAAAGCTGCGGTGTAAGAACAAGAACGCGAGCGCTTCGCTAGGGTCGGACGACAGCCGCTGCGTCCGCACGAACGGTTCGCTTGCACAGCACATCTCGAGCAGCCGCTGCCACTCCGGCGCGGAGTCGTCACCGGCGACGTGGGTCTTAAGTACGCGCGTCGTCATCGAAGCGCGCTCGAGAAAACGGCCGATTTGCAAGAAGCTCCATTCATCGTCGTGCGTGATCGTCGCATCGACGATCCCGCCGAAGGCTTGCGCAGCGTCGCGCACCTTACGCAAGAACGACGACGGTCCTTCGCGAGCAATGGCTCGCGGCGATTGCGCCTCGACGAACAAGTACATTGAATTGATCGCTTCCCAGACTTCGGTCGTCAATTCGGCGCGAACGCCCAGTGCATTCGATCGCGCAATGCGGATGCACGAAATAACCGAACTTCGATTCTCGGTTGCAAACGTGCCGTAAGCGAACGCGTCGTTGGCCATCGTCGGACCGTCAAAGCGCGGCACTTCCTCGGGACCGCCGGCGAGTTCAAGGACGCTGGACCAAACACGCCGCGCCCGCTCGTTACCGGCCGTGAGCCGATCGACGGTACGATTGAACGCAACGTCGATGATCCGCGCCAGCGACTCGGCGCGCTCGATGTTGCGGCTCATCCAGTACAGCGACTCAGCGACGCGCGAAAGCATGCTCTCTCCGTTCGATGACGCGCAAGTTTCTCAATCTAGAATCCAGGTATCTTTACTGCCGCCGCCCTGCGACGAATTGACGACGAGCGAACCTTCTTGCAAGGCGACGCGCGTCAACGCGCAGGCCGGAACGTCGACATCTTCGCCATACAGAACGTACGGGCGCAAATCGATATGACGCGGCGCGATCGTGTCGCCGACGATCGTCGGATGACACGACAGCGGAATGATCGGCTGAGCGATGAACTCGCGCGGCGTCGCTTCGATCGCCAACCGAAATTTCTCGCGATCGATCTTCGTCGCCGACGGACCCATAAGCATACCGTAACCGCCGGACTGGTTGGTGTTCTTGACGACGAGTTCATCGAGGTGCGACACCACGTGGCGACGTTGCAGAGCGTCGTTGCAATCGAAGGTCGGCACGTTGGGCAGCACCGGATCTTCACCCAGATAATACTTGATCATCGCGGGAACGAACGGATAAACCGCTTTGTCGTCGGCGACGCCGCTGCCGATGGCGTTTGCCAGCACGACGTTGCCGGCGCGGTAGGCGTCCATGAGACCGGCGACACCCAGCGACGAGTCGGCGCGAAAGTACAGTGGATCGAGGAAGTCATCGTCGACCCGGCGGTAGATCACATCAACGCGCCGCGTCCCCTTCGTTGTCTTCATGTAGACGACGTTGTCGCGCACGATCAGGTCGTGGCCTTCGACGAGTTCGACGCCCATGCGGCGTGCCAGCATCGTATGCTCGAAGTATGCCGAATTATAAATGCCCGGCGTCAGCAGCACGATCGTCGGTTCGATATTACCGTACGGTGCGGCGTTGGTCAGCGCGGCGCGCAGCCGGCGCGGATAGTCGTCGACGGGCCGCGGCTGATAGTGTTCGAATAGCAGCGGAAACGAACGTTTGAGCACGTCCCGATTCTCAAGTACGTACGAGATGCCCGAGGGCGTTCGCAAGTTGTCTTCGAGGACGTAGTACGTCCCATCGCGGCCGCGAATGAGATCGACGCCCGAAACGTGGATATAAATATCCTTGGGCAGCTTGAGTCCGATCATCTCGCGCGAATAGAACCGGGATGAGAAGATCAGATCCCACGGTATGACACCGTCGTTAAGGATGCACTGTTTACCGTACACGTCGGCCAGGAACGCGTTGAGCGCATACACACGCTGCTTGATGCCGCGTTTGATGAGCGCCCACTCATCGCCCGGAACGATCCGCGGTATCAAATCGAAGGGCAAGATGCGCTCGGTTCCGCGCGCATCGGCATAGACGGTAAAGGTAACGCCACGTTGTAACAACACCGCGTTGACCGTCGCAACGCGATGTTGAAAGTCGCTCCAATCGATCGAACCCAGCGTGCGCGCAAGCCCGGCGTAATGCGAGCGCGGGACACCTAGAGCATCGGCGAACTCATCGTAGAAGTCGACGCGCGCGTAGCGCTCGAGAAGCGGCTGCATGGTTCGGGCAACTTCAGCCTAACCGGTGACTTCACTTGGGCCACGTGGCCAACGCGCAACGCAAACCGGGTAGAGAACTAGCATGGATTCACAAACTGCCCGCCGCTCGTTTGCCATCGGCGTAGCATCCGGACTGCGTTCGATGACCGGCCCGGCCGTTGCGCGTTGGCAGGCGAACGATCCGCTGCGCTTAGCGTTTGCCGCGCTCGCCGCCGGGGAACTGATCGCCGACAAGTTGCCGGCAACGCCCGCGCGCACCGTCGTGCCGTCCGTCGTCTTCCGAACTCTGGCGGGGGGCTTCGCCGGGCGTAGCGTCGCCGTTGCGTTGAAAGGCGACGTCGTCCGCGGGGCGATCGCCGGAGCGCTCGGGGCGCTAGCCGGTACCTACGGCGGTTACTTCTTGCGCACGCAGATCGTACGTGCAACGGCGCTACCGGATTTCGTCGTCGCGATCGTCGAGGACGCAATCGCCGTTTATGGTTCGCTCGCGGCGGCGCGCGTTTAAGGCAGCGATTCATCCACAGCTTCCACAGCTTGCGTGTGGAAGCTAACATGACGTTAACGTCGCTGCGGCGTGCCCATGTTCGATCGGCCGTCCAACGGATTTCGTGCCGTTCGCTGCGAACGCTATGCGGAGTCGACATGATCGAGCTCAACGGCGTTCGCGACGCCCTCGCCACCTTGACGGCAGGCAGCCCGCGTTTCTATCGCGCTCCCGGCCGGCTTAACCTCATCGGCGATCACGTTGACTGCAGCGAAGGCTTCGTGCTGCCGATCGCCATCGATCGGATGACGGTCGTTTGCGGCGGCGCCACGGGCGCGACCGTCTCGTCCGGCTGCGTTCGATCGCGCGCAGTGAAATAGCCGAGTTCAGCTTAGACGACACCGACCCGCTGCCGCGAACCGGCTGGATGGACGATTTCCGCCGCATTGCCGTCGGCTTGGAACGGCGTGGGGTAACGCTGCGCGGCGCCGATCTCGCGGTTTCGTACCACAATTCCGCAGCAGGCAGGCCTGGCTTCATCGGCGTCGCTCGGGTTGGCCGGAGCACTCGCGCTGCTGGGAACCGCGGGTGCCGAGATGGCCGTCGAAGCCGTCGTCGAGGTGTGTCGTGAAATCGATGGAGAAGTTGCGCCGATTGCGTCGGCCATGGGCAAGCGCGATCACGCGCTGCTCATCGATTGCCGCAGCGGCGAAGCAACGACGGTACCCCTGGTGCTCAGCGGTGTTGCAATCGTCGTCTGCGATTCGCACGTCGTGCGCGATCATGCCGCAATCGAAACGTAAACGCCGCACCGAGTGCGAGGACGCCGCCGACCTTTTACGGACGCACCTGCGCCGCGTAAAAACGCTGCGCGATGTATCGCTTGCCGACTTTTTGCGACTCGGTGAAAAACTGCCCGCCACGTTGCGCCGGCGGACGCGGCACGTGGTGACCGAAAATGTTCGCGTTCTGCAAACCGTTGCGGCGATGCGCGCCGAGGACCCCGTTGCGGTGGGCGGGCGCCTCAATGAATCGCACGATTCGCTGCGCGACGACTATGACGTCAGCGCGCCGGAACTCGACGTGCTCGTGAGTGCCGCCCGAGCCGTACCCGGCGTTTTCGGCTCGCGGATGACCGGTCGCAGCGGAGCGACCGTTTCGCTCGTGCGGCGCGAAGTGCTGCCCGCGTTCCGGGCGGCGGTCGCTACCGCGTACCGTTCGGCCTTCGGACGCGAACCGGCAATGCTCGAAGTTCGCGCCGCAGATGGGGCGTCGCTCATCGGTTAAGGCCAACGGGAGCCCAGGGTGTGTCCTTTGGCTCCGTTTGCGGTTATTTGCCCGGGGTATCATGAAGCTCCACCGCTTGCACGCTCTGAGGGCTTTCATGACGGACCCCCAACCGATTCACGACGACGCACTCTACGTCGTCCCTCCACGCCTGGGCTGCGACATATCTGCACCCGGCCGCCCGCAGCGTCGCGCCGGAAACCGGAACGTTCGCCGAGCAGATCTCGACGCAAGCGGTTCGTTTACGCGAAAGCGCCGTTTTGCTCCAAGCGGCACTCGAGAAAATGCGTTTGGCTAACGAGCGTCTTGCCGCGCGCATGGCCGAACACAAAGCTTTTTTTTGCAAAGTATCAAACGCCGGGGTAGCAACAACGCCTTGCGGCTCGCATGACCGTTGCGGGTTGTGGCCGATAGGTTGGTGGAACGAGTGTGTCATGATAATGACGCAAACGGATAAACGCTAATGCGCGCCCAGCAACTCGACGCGCCCGGGCCCATCGAATCACATCCCCTAACGCTGCGCGATATACCGGTGCCCAAACCCGGCTCGGGCGAAGTGCTCATCAAGGTTACGGCGTGCGGCGTGTGCCGCTCGAATCTGCACATGATCGAAGGTGATTGGGTCGCAAACGGCGTGCCGGCGAAATCACCGATCGTGCCCGGCCACGAAGTTGTTGGGCAGATTGCCGAGCTTGGAGCCGGCGTCGATTGGCTCAAAGTGGGCGATCGCGTCGGCGTACAAACCGCTTTTGGTCGACGTGCGGTCATTGCGAATTCTGTCTAACGGCGCGCGAGCAGCTTTGCCAAAGTTCCGTCAAGCAAATTACCGGTGAAACCGTCGACGGCGGCTACGCTGAGTACATGCTCGGCTATGCCTTGCACACGTATAAAATTCCCGATTCGATCGGCGACGCGGAAGCCGCACCGCTGTTCTGCCCAGGCGTAACGGCATATGGAGCCGTGCACAAAGCGCAATTACAGCCGGGTCAAACGATGGCGCTCTTCGGCGTCGGCGGCGTCGGGCACATGGTGTTGCAATTTGCAGCGTTGACCGGCGCCGGCATGATCGCCGTTGCGCGCGGTAGCAATCACTTGAAATTAGCCGAGAAGCTCGGCGCAATGCATACGATCGACTCGAATAAGTACGATGCCGGCGTCGAGCTAAAGAAACATGGCGGCGTCGATGTTGCAATCGTCTTTGCGCCGTCGACGCCGATGTTGCGTCAAGCGATCGCAGGGACCAAGCCCGGCGGAAAAATTATTGTCGGCACGTTTACCGAGCCGGGGCCGTTCTTTTTTCCTGACCAAAAACAGATCATCGGCTCGGTAATCGGTTCGCGCTGGGAGATGGAAGACGTGCTGAAGATCGCAGCGACCGGTAAAGTCAAATCGATGGTTGAGACCTATACGCTAGACAAGACGGACGAAGCGCTACGCGCGCTCAAAGCCGGCGAGATCGAAGCGCGCGCGGTCATTACCATGTAAACAGCCGACACGCTTGGCCCGTCGTGCAGCGTGCCGTTGGCCGCCGATCCGACGGGCCCCGTCCGTGCCGATCGTACCGGGAAGCCGCAAGTGCACTACGTGCCGGCGCTCGTTAGACGGCCTCGAAGCCGGCGTTACTTTGGCCGATAACCCTTACGTGAGGTCGCCGCTCCGACTTACCAATCGACATACGCCGCTTCTGCGCTGCCTGTTCTTCGCGGCGCTTTGGTTCATGACGATCGGGGCGGCAAACGGCCTTGGCGCCGCTCCGCCAATGCAGATAGCGATCGGGAACGGCATCGTCCGCAGCGACGGCACCGTTTATCCCGTGCGCGTGCTTAAAGCAGGCAGTCCGATTATCGTTCTTGCGCCGCCTGCCACCCGACTAGCAAGGCTGACCGTCGACGGCAATGTCGTTCAAGAGGCCGGTGACGACTACGGTATCGGTTTACAGCCGCTGGGACGCAGTAAAGCAAGCTTGAAATTGAGCGGCTTACGTCCGGGTGCGAAAGTTGCGATCTTTTGCACCGGCAAGGCGGGAGCACTGACAGTGGTCGACGATCTTGCACTGCTCGGCACAGCCGAGCTCACCGGCCTGATCACGGGTTGCTACTACACGTTTTTGGTTTTAGTGGCGCTCTTCCACATTTTGCAGTGCATCGCGACGCACGACCGCACCAATCTTTGGTACGGCGGCTGGGTACTGAGCATCCTGAGCATCGATGTTGTCCGCGACGGCTACTTCGGTACGGGCGGCTTCGTTTTTATTCTTTTTCCAATAACGACGACGGCGATCGTGACGTTCAGCGTTGCCTTCGTCTCAAGCTATCTACACCTGCGCCGAGAAGCCAAACGCTTATTTTACTACGTCATAATCCTTAGCGCGATAACACTCATCGTGCCGATCGTCGCTTTTCCGATCGCTCATAACTCAAACGATCTGCGAATAATCTGTGCAGCTACGGGTATTCTCTCGCTGTTTTCCGCCGCGGTGGTTCGCTGGCGCACCGGCTTTCGTCCGGCGGCACCGCTGGCGATTTGTCTTCTTTGCTTAGCGACACCGTTTTGTATACGCTCGGTCTGCATGTTCATGAACACCCCGCCCGTCCTTACCGAGTGGGGGATCGAAGCCGGTACGTCGGTCGACTTCGCCGGTTTCACCGTTGCAATTGCGTTGCGCCAGCGCTATGCGCGGCGCGAACGCCAACAGCTCGAGGCTGCGCTGCAAACCTCGCTCTACGATGCCAATCACGATACGCTCACGAATCTCCTTAACCGCCGTGGCTTCGATGAATGGATCCGAAGCAGCGGCGAAGCGGTTACGACCATCTTTTTTATCGATCTTGACGGCTTCAAAGCAATAAACGATCGCGGCGGCCATGCGGCCGGCGACGACGTCTTACGCATCGTTAGCCGGATCATCGCGCGTAACGTTCGAGAATGCGACGCGGTTGCGCGCGTCGGCGGCGACGAGTTCGTCATCGCGTTTTCAGGCGCCCAGTCCGCGGCTGAGATCGCGGATCTTCACATGCGCATCGACACCGCGGTGAGTGCGCTCGAACCGCTGGGTTCGCGCGATGAAACGCGCATCGGCGCTTCGATCGGCATCGGCGTCATCGGCGCGGACCGCTCCGTTGAACAGGCGCTGCGTGCTGCGGATGCCGATGCGTACCGGATCAAATTCGAACGCTCGGCGCGGCGGCGCGATGTATCGACGCATGCCGCTCAAAATGCGCGCGCGATCGGCGTTATCTGACTTTGTCGACGATGTAGAAGCGGAAGCGTACGTGCTTGCCCGACGCCGGATCGCTCAGCGTCAACGCCGAGTATCCCGGAGATTTTGCGAGATACGCGCCTTGAACGCCGGACGCATACACCGCATCTTTTGTTTTCACGTCGATGATGTCGGTATTTTGCACGCTGTCGACATGCCAAGCGACACCGTCTCGCATCGCGATGGTAATCGTATCACCGAGATGGTAGAAGAGATCACGCTCGGCTTCGTTACTATCGACGGTGTAGTCGTACGGTGCGAGGTCGCGATCGATATCGCCGAGCATCGCGGTTGCTTGACTATCGCTGTTGGTAATGAGTTTCTGCGTCGCGTCGATTTCGGCACGCATGAGAGCGGCGCGGTCCGTCGGCAACAGACCGGCATTGACGTCACCGTCGATCCGTTCACCCAACACGCGCACCATCGTTTGATCCGGCGCGGGGTCGTACGCCGATACCGCGACCGGCGCCAGCAGCAACATGGCGGCAAAAAGTGCGACCATCGAACGTGTCATATCAGGCTTTACGGCTGCCGCTACGGCGAAGTTCCCGGCTGCCGCGTCTCGAACGATTGCACGGTCAGCCGAACGATCTTCACCCGTCGAATTGGGGCGGTTGTACCGAAGCCCAGCGTTCGACGATCTTCGGACCCTCGAATCGCCAAATGACGATACCGGTAAAGATCTCTATTCGGCCGCTCGCAGCGTCCGTTCCGCGCCACGTATTGCGGCAAACGACGCGATCGTGCTCGGCAATGATGTCTTCAACGACGACGTGCAAGTCCGGATATCTGCGATGCATGCCCGCCATCATCGCTTTATCTTCATCGATCCCCACCGTACGACGATCGGGCCCGTCGTGGTCGATGAATGTCGCCGCAAAATTACGGTCGGCGGCTTCGACATCCTTACCGTTAACGAACTCGTCAAAGTGTCGGCGCACGAATGTTTTCATTTCTTCGGTCGTCATCGGCCCCTCGTGATCGGAATGGATAGCGGGTAAGCGACATTGCGCGCGATGCTGCGACGACGGGCGTGACCGGCCGGTCGCGCAGCGCGCTTCCGTCGCCGATCCACTCGATCTCCGTCGGAAGCAAGTGTGCGATGGCGGTATGATACGGTAAAGAGCACCAGCATGCAGCACCCGATCGATTAGATGGAATGACAAGGCCCCGGACGTTCGTCCGAGGCCTCTTTTTATTTCACTCGTTGCGTAGACGTGCTTCGGCACGCCGGCGCTGGAAGTGAAATTACATCATGTCGTAGCCGCCGCCGCCACCCATGCCGCCCATGCCGCCACCGGCGCCGGCACCAGCCGCCGACTTCGGTTCCGGCTTGTCTGCAATGAGCGTCTCGGTCGTGAGAACGAGCGCACCGATCGAAGCTGCGTTTTGCAGCGCCGAGCGCGTCACTTTGAACGGCTCGACGATACCGGACGCAATCATGTCAACGAGGTCGCCGCTCATCGCGTCGAAGCCGTGACCGATTTGCGCGTTCTTCACGCGATTGACTTCAACCGAGCCCTCGAAGCCCGCATTTTCGGCAATCTGGCGAAGCGGCTCTTCGAGTGCGCGCCGGATGATGTCGACGCCGATCTTCTCATCGGGATTCGCGACGGCAACGTCGGTTAAGCCCTTGAGCGCATGCACCAGCGAGCTGCCGCCGCCGGGGATCATGCCTTCTTGCACGGCCGCGCGGGTCGCCGAGAGAGCGTCTTCGATGCGATGCTTCTTCTCTTTGAGTTCCGTTTCGGTCGCTGCGCCGACTTGGATGACGGCAACGCCGCCTGAAAGCTTGGCAAGACGTTCTTGCAGCTTCTCGCGGTCGAAGTCGGAATCGGTCTCGTCGATCTGACGCTTGATCATCTCGATGCGGCCCTTGATGGCATCTTGCTTACCACGGCCGTCGACGATGGTCGTCTCTTCCTTGGTAACTTTGACCATCTTGGCCTGACCGAGAAGGTCGGGCGAGACTTTATCGAGTTTAAGGCCGAGTTCTTCGCTGATGACCGTCGCGCCGGTGAGGGTCGCGATATCCTTGAGCATCTCTTTGCGGCGGTCGCCGAAGCCCGGCGCCTTGACGGCAACGGTCGTGAACGTTCCGCGCAGCTTGTTGACGACGAGCGTCGCGAGGGCTTCGCCTTCGACGTCTTCGGCGATAATCAACAGCGGCTTTTGAACTTGTACGATCTTCTCGAGCAACGGCAGAATGTCGGCGATCGCCGAAATCTTGCGCTCGGTAACGAGGATGTACGGATCGGTCAGTTCGGCCTGCATCCGCTCGCTGTCGGTGACCATGTACGGCGAGATGTAGCCCTTGTCGAAGAGCATGCCGTCTTTGGTCTCGACGTCGGTCTTCATCGACTTCGACTCTTCGACCGTGATAACGCCGTCTTTACCGACTGCGTTCATGGCCTGCGAAATGAGTCCGCCGATCTCTTTGTCGTTGGCCGAGATCGAGGCGACCTGCGCGATTTTATCGGCCGTGTCGACGATCTGAACCATTTTCTGCATCTCGGCGACGGCCGCTTCGACGGCCTTCTCGATGCCGCGCTTGATAAGCAGCGGGTTCGAGCCTGCCGTGACGTTGCGCAAACCTTCGCGGATGATGGCTTGCGCCAAAACGGTCGCGGTGGTCGTGCCGTCGCCGGCGATATCATTGGTCTTGGAAGCGACTTCCTTCACGAGCTGTGCGCCCATGTTCTCGAAGACGTCCGGAAGTTCGATTTCCTTGGCGATCGTTACACCGTCATTGGTGATCGTCGGCGAACCGAATTTCTTGTCGAGGACGACGTTACGACCCTTCGGCCCCAGCGTGACCTTGACGGCATCGGCGAGTATGTTTGCGCCGCGCTCGAGCGAGCGACGGGCATTTTCATCAAATACGAGCTGTTTAGCAGCCATGGTTAGTTTGCTCCAACCGGAACGCGCTCATCGTTGTAAACAGCGAGAACGTCTTTTTCCGAAATAATGAGGACTTCTTTGCCTTCGAGCTTGATCTCGCTACCCGAATACTTCGAGTAGATAATCTTGTCGCCGACGTTGACGCTCATCGGCAACACGTTGCCATTGTCGAGCGTGCGGCCGGTTCCAACTGCGAGAACACGGCCTTCTTGCGGCTTTTCTTTGGCCGTATCGGGGAGAAAAACGCCGCCGGCGGTCTTCTCGGCCTGCTCGACGTGCTCAACGACGACACGATCGCCCAGTGGCTTTAAATTCACGAATTGTTCCTCCAACTATGTGTTTATACAGATCTTGGCACTTCCGGCACACGAGTGCCAGCGCATGCTAGATTAGCAGACTCCACACATGAGTGCAAGTGGGCCGCAACGCCTTTCGTGACATTTCACATCGCCGCGTGCCAACAAGTGAAATGCAGCCCGCCGATCGGCTCGCTGACCTTGTAGAGGCACGCAAACACGGCGCTTAATGCGAGATGCGAACGTCCGAATGCCGGCCCAATCGAGCCGGAACCAGCGAATTGTTTACGGCTGCGTCGATTCGAAAGTGACCGACGATTCCGCCGATTGCCTGCACTTGATTTTGCAGCGCATCGGCAGCTTTGAGAACTTCGCCGATCTGGGTTCCCAGTCCGACGAGCGATGCGGACACGTCGCCCGCGGCCCGTGACTGCACGTCGGATGTCGCTTGAACCGCACCGAGCGAGTCACCGACATGAGCGGTCGTCGAACCGACGTTTTCGGCGGCTGCAGCATTCTGTTCGATGATCAGCGAGACGCCTTCGATGCTTGCCGTGGCGCGCGTGCTCGCCGCCTCCATCGTTTGCGAGCCGTTGAGCAATGCGGTAGCGATCCTTGATGTATCTTCAATTTTCGACCCGAGCGTTTCGAGCGCTCCGCGAGCGCGCGACGCCAGCGCCAAACCGCGATCCATGAAGGAACTCGATGCACGCATCGACGTTGCCGCCTCGATCGTTTCGCGCCGGATGGTCTCGAGAATTTGACCGATCTCGCGCGTCGACGTCGCCGAGCGTTCGGCCAACTTCCGTACTTCATCGGCGACGACGGCGAAGCCGCGGCCTTGATCGCCGGCCCGCGCCGCCTCGATTGCTGCATTGAGGGCCAGCAGGTTCGTCTGCTCTGCGATGCCGTCGATGACGGCAACGATTTCGCGCACCGCGTCCGAACGTCGTTCGAGCGAACTCATCAACGTTTCGTTCGTCGCTAGCTGTTCGCGCAGGAGGATCACGGCGTTTTCCGTTTCGACGACCGCTTCGATACCGGTGCTCGCCTCGGTGGTCGCAAGCTGCACGAACGCGCTGACCTTGCGGCCGCGGTCGCCGACGGCGGCGATACCGGTGTTGAGAGCCTGCACTTCGGCGACGACCGCCTGGACTGCGGCTTTTTGCTCCGCTGCGCCGCTGGCAATCTTCACTGCCGATTGACCCAATTCATGAATTGCCGCAGCGGCATTGAGCATCTGGCCGGCTTGTTCGACCGACCCGCTTGCAACGCTTCCGGAGGCCACCGAGATCGTCTCGACGGCTAGGCTCGCCGCGTTCATCGCCGCCGAGCAAGCGCTGCTCGTCAATGACAGTTCTCCGGCGGACGCGATGAGCGCGCCGACCATGTCGCATAAGTTTTCGCGCGTACGTTCGAACGCCGCAACGCTTGCGACGACCTCCGCCTGCATTCGATTGAAACTCGTCGCGACTGCGCCGATTTCGTCGGCCGGATCGATGGCGAGCGGGCGAAATTCCAGCTGTGCCGTGCAAGTAAGATCGCCGCCGGCGAGCGCATCGATCGCAGCGCGAAATCGCGGCAATTGCCGGCCGGCGATGTCGGCACCGGCTGCAGCGATGGCCGCCGTGCCGACCCGGATGCGCTGAGCGACGAAAATCGCCACCGCCGCTTCGACCGCCACGGCGATCGTATGCGCCAGAACCATCAGCCACGAATTGCCCATCACGGTCATATCACCGAACACGAGCTGCGGAAAGAACACGTTGCCCAGCGCGTGGTGCGCGGCGATCGCCACGCTGCCGGCGACGATCGGCAGCCAATCGAAATACATCGTGAGGAACGTCAAAACGATGAAGACGTGAAAATGCATGACGCTTTGGCCGCCGCTCGCAGCGATCAACGCAGCCGAGTCGGCCATTAAGAGCATTGCTCCGTAGACGCGAAATGCCCGCGTTCCGCTCGATCCGGCGAACGCGATGATGCAGCACAGTGCGGCGGCGGCGGCAATCGATATGCCGGCGAGCAAGTGACCGAACATCGCACCGGCGGCGGCCGCCGCCGGAACGTGCGCCAAGACGGTGTAAAGCACGAAGCGATCGCGTTTGCAATAATCCGTTTTCGGCTCGTGCATCTGCGCCTTTCCCGATGCTCCGTTCGCGACGGAGATTCTCACTCGTTATCGGCAGCCCGGCCGCAAAGACGCGCATCGGCGCCGCAACGGCCGGCGTGGCTGGAACGGCGGTGCCGTCGCCGAACGTTCGGCGGATGACACGGGCGATGCCACAACCGCGCAAATTCGTACCAGCAGTCGTCGCCGGAGCGTTCGCGGGCTGCACGATTCTGCTGTGCATCGCGGTTCTGAACGTTGCGGTCTTGCACACGCCGCGCTTTACGCTGAGCGGGCTTTTCGCGTTCGACGCGTCGGCACTCGTCGGTAGCGTTGCCTACAGCGGCCCGGGCTATATCGTGCTGGGCGTCGTGTTGCACTTCGCCGTCGCAATCGGATGGGCGGCCGGATACTTAATGTTGAGCGAGCGCCAGCCGCAATTAGTTCAGCGCCCGTATATCTCGGGGGCAGCGTTCGGTGTGCTGGTTTATTTTGCAATGCAACTCGTGCTCGTTGCCGCGAATCTTTATCGGACGCCGCATACGGCGGACTTAGGCATAGCGCTGCTCGCGCATACCGTATTTTACGGCGTTCCCGTCGCCGTTATCATCCGGCGTGCACGGCGCACGGCATAGGCGTGCTTGCCGAGCTCGAAGTCGATCTTCATGCCGTGCGCGCTAACATTGCCGCGCTCCGCTCGCTGGTCCATCCGGCGCAACTCGCCGGCGTTATCAAAGCCAATGCGTACGGACACGGCCTCCGCGAAGTCGGTGCGGCAATTGCCGGCGACGTTGGGCGTCTTTGCGTGTACGAACTGGCCGAAGCGCTCGCGCTGCGCGAAGCCGGGAATGCCGCACGAATCCATGTGTTGGGACCGGTTGCAGCAGCGGATCTCGATCGGGCGCATGCAGCCGGTGTCGAGCTTACGCTGTGGGATCGCGGCAGCTACGCAGCGGACGTCGCGCGCGTCGCTCGGCGCCGGCAAGCACCGTTTCGCATTCAAGCCAAAGTCGATACGGGCGTTACCCGCTTGGGCTTTTCGGTCGAAGATGCGCCCGCAATCCTTGCCTGGTACGGCACGCAACATGATTTTCAACTCAGCGGCGTGTTTTCGCATCTCGCTGCGGCCGAAGAACTCGACTCGACGTTCACGCGCGATCAACTTACGGCGTTCGCCCGCGCGACGGCCGGAGTCGACGCAGCGGTCGAGCGGCATATTGCGGCCTCAGCCGCCGCGATGCTTTGGCCGCAGACGCGTCTAGACGCCGTGCGCGCCGGCATCGCCATGTACGGCATCTGGCCGTCGCGTCAGACGCAAGCTATCATGCAGGAACGCGGTCTGCGCCTCGTTCCGGCGCTGGAGTGGACGACGCAGGTCGTACTCATTCATGCGGTACCGGCCGAAACATCGGTCGGCTACGGCTGCACCTACCGCACGACACGCGAATCGCGTATCGGCGTCTTGCCGATCGGTTTCGCCGAAGGATTGCCGCGCAGCACTTCGAGCCACGGCTTCGTTCTGGTTGCCGGGCGACGCGCACCGATCGTCGGGCGCGTCTGCATGAACATGACCTTCGTCGATCTTACCGATGTTGCACCGGCACGCGCCGGCGCGCGCGTTACGCTCATCGGAACCGACGGCGCGGAGCGAATCAGCGCTGAAGATGCGGCGGAGTGGGCCGGAACGATCGCTTACGAACTCGTTGCGCGTCTACCGGCTCACGTACCGCGCCGCTTCGTGCAATGCAGCACGCGTGCGCCGCTTCGTGAAGCCGCCGCCGAACCGCGGCGAACGCAATCGACCATCGTTCGTGCGTCGTTTTGAGTGCCCGGTTGAATCTTCCGACTCGATCGACGCGCCATCGCGCCCGTTAGGCCGACGCGTACAGCGTGATGTTAATTGTGCCCGGGAAGATGATCGCGACCCGCAATGAACCAGCTAGCGGCGTCCTCGATCCATAAGCTTGCCCCGTCGTGCGCGAGAATTTTCAGTTCGAGCAGGGTTGTGACGGTCGATTCAACGAGCGCCGCCGGTACCTCGAAGATCTGCGCCATGAGCGTCGGCGTGAAACGTCCCGTACGACCGTCCGCACAAATAAAGTCGAAGCATCCCAGCCGGACGGATCGCAACGGTGCGTACGGGTTATCGAGTTCGAGCGCGAGCCGGAGGATATTGTGCCAGACCCCGACTTGATCGGCGCGCAAGACGTTAACGCGCAGGTCTTGCCGTTCGAATCGGTCCCTCACTTCAGCAACAACAGCACGACGGCGGGCGCTACAACTCGCCGGCGCTGCCCACCAACGGTGTTCGGGAGCATCTACGGCGCGTCGACGTGTTCGTGCGCGCGCTGCCGTAACGTGCTACCGACCATCGTGCACTGCCGCCGAAAAGTTACCCAGGGCTTCGCCGTTCGGGCGTTCGACTCGCCAATCGACGATATCGTCAACGTCGACCGAGACGCGATCCCCAATGCCGACCGTCGCGACGGATGGCCGGCGGCTGGCGACGATTGCCTGCAAGCGCTTACCGCCCCATTCCTCGACTCGAGACCAGACATATTCCGTGCGCCGGTCGGGCGTGGTAAAGCGCGTCTTCACCAGCACGACATCTTGCGTGAGCGCGCGTCGCGCAAAAGCCCGTTGCGCTTCGCTTAAACGATTTCGCGCGATGCCGGTGGCCTGCGACAACGCAGTCTGCAGCGCGCTCTCGGGTCGCGAGCCGATTTCGAGTATGCGACTTGCCGCTTCGAGCGCCGCACCGTCGTCATCGCTCGAAATCGTCACATCCCAATAAACATCAGCAACGTCGGCGGGCGGCGCAAGGCCGATGCAGACGGTTGTACCGTCGCGGCCGTCGGGTGCGATCTCGGTTGCATTCGCGCGCGCGGCATGCGAACGGCCGACAGCGAAGGTCGCCGGAAGAGTCCAAGCGCCGGGCTCCGGCGGGCGTGCGTCCACGACCGCCTGCGCGAGCGCGGCGACCAAGACGCCGTCAACGTCCGCCGGCGGCCAACTGCCGCGAAGTCGCAATTCGAATAAGCCGTACTTATTGAGTCCGATCGTCGTCGTCGTCGTCTGCCGGCCGCCGGAATCCACCGACGTGACGATCGCAACGTGGTTCTTGATGGCGCCGAATAAGAACCCGTCGAGCGGATTTTCTAAGACAGATTGCGGCAGAACGCGAAAGGTGCCGGAGTCGTAAACGATCCCGTCGGCTGCGCCGGCCATCGTCGCAGCTAACACCAGTAAGCCCCAGGGCGCACACGGATCGAGCGCGCCGGCGGTCTGCGCGCGAATGAGCATACCATGGGTGGCATTGGCGAAACGGTGTGTTTGTGCAGCCTCGATACCGAGTTCGGCGAGCGCCTGCGCTGGTAGCTGCGCGCGTACTTCGGCTAACGGAACGATGCCCGCGCGCCCATGATTGACGATCCACCGGCCTAATTGCACGGCCGGCGGCGGTCCCGCCGCAAGCGCTTCCAACACGCGGTCCAGAATCGACCGGGGCGCTTCGCCGAGCCGGCGATCGCCGGCGACAAAAAGTGCGTACGCGAAGTTTGGTGGAATCGTCCAGGTCGCCATGTCGCAGCCCCACCGCTAGACGCAGGTTTGATGGGCCACTCGTTGCGTTCGCCGCGCGCGGTTCCTGGGCGGCGACATTCATCTACGGCGCTCCGGCATCTGTTTTCACCGCTTCTTCACCGCTACAGGTCACGTTGAGCCGATTGAAACGTGCAGATGCTTTTAACGATTGGGAGCGCGCAACGCGGCGATTGCCGCCGCCAACGAGATGCTACCGTCGTAGAGTGCGCGGCCGATGATCGCGGCATCGACATTGGCCGGCGTACCGTCACGCAGCGCCAGCAGGCCGGCCAGGGTTGCGGCACCGCCGCTGGCCGTAATGCGGGCGCGCGTCAACGCGGCAACATGCGCGAGCGCAGCAATATCGTAACCGGCACCCATACCGTCGCGCGCGATCTCGGTGAACACAATTCGCGCGACGCCCCAGCCGACAACGGTCCGGACGAGGTCGTCACGCCGCACCGCTCCGTCGTTTTGCCAGCCGCGCGTCGCAACGCGGTCGCCGCGCGCATCGATTCCCGCGACGATCGCCGGACCGAATTCCGTCACGATCGCGCGCGCGATAGCCGGTGCTTCGACAAGTACCGTGCCGATGACCACCGCCTGCGCCCCGGCATCGAATCGCATTCGAACGTCCGCGAGCGTCCGAATGCCTCCGCCGGTTTGCACCGGTACGTCGACGGCGGCGCAAATCGCTCGCAGCGCAGCATGATTTTCACCGGTTCCGAAGGCGCCGTCGAGATCCACGACATGCACCTGCCCGGCGCCGGCCGCCACGAACGTTCGGGCTCGCGCAACGGGATCGTCATCATACCGCGTTTCACGCGCCGGATCGCCACGCTCTAAGCGAACGCAACGGCCGGCGCGCAAATCGATCGCGGGATAGACGGCAATAAAGCGATCGCTCACATATTGCAACGTCGTCTTTAGGCGGCGATGCGTAAGAAGTTATCGAGTAAAATACCGCCGGTGCGGGCGCTTTTTTCGGGGTGGAACTGCGTTGCCATCAAATTGTTGCGCGCGACGACGGCGGCAAAACGTTCGCCGTATTCGGCACTGGCCAGCACGTCGGTACTGTCGGTGACCCGAAACGAATGCAAGAAGTACGCAAATTCGCCGCCGTGCAGACCGGCGATAAACGGATGCGCGCGTTCGATCGATAGATCGTTCCAGCCCATATGCGGAACGCGCGGAGCGCGTACGAATCGTCGCACGGTTCCGGGCAGGAGCCCGAGCCCGGCATGACCGCCATACTCATCGCTCGATGCAAATAGCGCTTGCATGCCCACGCAAATTCCCAAGAACGGCTTACCGCTTTGCACGACGTTTCGAATCGCCCGGTCGAGGCCGCGCGCGCGCAGCGCATCCATCGTTGCCCCAAACGCGCCATCACCCGGTAGGATCGCCGCGCTCGCCGATTCTACGCGTTGCGGATCATCGCTCAAGGCGAACGGAACCGCACGGCGTTCGAGCGCCGACACGAGCGATCCGATATTTCCGCCGCCGTAATCGATCACGACCAAGCGCTCAGATTGCATGTCCGGTCATTCGCGGACGCAGCACGTTGCGCATGCGTGGTCGCGCGCAGCGTCCGTCTCGGCCGTTAAGAGATCGCGCCCGAAGCAAGCACATCACGACTGATGCGATTGAAGAGTTGTAGCTGTTTTCCGTTTAGTAGGACGCGTCGCGTTTCGTTATAACCGCATTTATGTGCGACTCGTATCGATGCCCGATTCGCCGGATCGATGATGCAGACCGTCTCGTTCCAAGCACGGCGATCGCTCCAAGCGACGATTGCACGGACCGCTTCGGTGGCGAACCCGCGGCCTTGCATTCCGGCGGACAGCGCCCAACCGGCCTCCGGAATGCCGTCGAGCGGCGGATCGAGGTCGCGCTTGAAGTCGGCGAAGCCGGCTTCGCCGACGAACGCCTGCGTTGCGGACTCCTCGATCACCCAATAGCCGAAGCCGAGTAAGGCCCAATGCCCCGCGTAATTGAGCAGACGCAGCCACGAATGTTGTGGCGAGGACGGCTTCGCGCTAAGATAGCGCGCGACGTTCACGTCCGCCCACATGGCCGAACTTGCGCCGTAGTCGCCGACGCGATGGCCGCGCAACGTCAGACGTGCGGTTTGGATAACCGGTGGTTGATTCAACAGCGTCTCGTCATTGTCGTTTCACGCGGACCGCAACAGTCTTGCTCGGCCTCAGCGGCGTGCATCCGGCAGCGTTATGCGGGTATGGAAAGCCGGATACTGCCGGCGGCAGCGCCGGCGCGATCGGCCCGTACCGCCCGTCTAAAGGAAACACATGGCTCGGCTCGTCGTCGTCATTACCGCTCTCTTCCTGACATTTATCGGACCGGTCGCCGCCCTCTCGGCGAAGGGCGCGCCGCCCACCGTGCCCGACGGCTTTACGCTCGAAACAATCGCCCATGTGAACGGCGCGCGCGAACTCGCGGTGGCGGGTAACGGCGATCTCTTTGTCGGGACGAACGGCAACGCGGTGCACGTCGTTCCGAACGCACAAGGCGTGCCGGGCCCGGCGCGCGTCTTTACGCAGGTCGACGACCGGCCCGTCGCGGGCGTCACGATTCACGGCGATACGATGTACCTGGGGGCTCAATTCGGCGTGTACGCCTTGCCGTACCGCGCCGGCGATGAAAGCCCACGCTCGGCGCCGCGTAAGATCGCGACCTTACGGCCGAGCGGTGTTTCGCGCGACCACGTAACGGCGACCGTTGCCGTCTCGGGTGAAACCCTCTACGCCAGCGTCGGATCATCGTGCAACAACTGCCAGCCGGACCTCGATGCAACGCGAGCGACCATTCAAGCGATGCATCTCGATGGAACGCAGATGGCAGCGAAGGCCGAACACATTCGTAATGCGATCGCTTTGACGGTCGATCCGCAAACCGGCGCGCTTTGGACCGGCGTTGCCGGCCAAGATGAGCTCGAGCACGGTCACCCGTACGAGATCGTCGATGATGTCAGCGCCCATACCGGTCGGGTCGATTACGGCTGGCCGAATTGTGTCGAAGACCGGAAGCCCGCCGACGGAAGTCATGACTGCTCGAAGGTCGCCGTGCCGCGCATTGCGTTGCCTGCCTATGAAACGCCGGTCGGCATGACGTTTTATCCGTCCGGGACCGGCGGCCGCTATGATTTCGGTCCGCACTATCAGGGCGGCGTGTTCGTTGCCTTGCACGGCTCGTGGCATTCGCCGCCGGTTCCGCCGCGCGTCGTCTTCATTCCGATGCACGGCGATGAACCGGCAACACCGGTTGACTGGTCGGATCCGACCAAGCAGTGGCATGAGTTTGTCGGCGGATATCAAGCGCCGGACGGCACTCGCGTCGGACGTCCGACCGGCGTTGCCGTCGGAACCGACGGCAGCCTCTTCGTCGCCGACGATGACTCGGGCAACATCTATCGCATCCGGCCGAAACACACGTAGACGTCGTAAAACACGGCGTTTTGCCAACGAAACGCGAAGCTGAGCGCAATGAGCATTGCGTATCAACTTCTTGCGACGCGCGTGCGGCCGCACTTTCCCGCCCTTGCGCGCACGATCGCGGATTACCCGGTCGCATACTTCGACGGGCCGGGCGGAACGCAGGTGCCGCAATGCGTGGCCGATGCCGTCGCCCATTATTTAATTCATACGAATGCAAACGACGGCTGGGCGTTTCGCAGTAGCATCGAAACCGATCGCGCGTTGTCGGCGGCACGCGCTTCTGCGGCGGCTTTCGTCAACGCCGCCTCGCCGGGTGAAATCTTATTCGGCAACAACATGACGACGCTGACGTTCTTTATCGCCCGTGCAATCGGACGAACGCTCGAGCCCGGCGACGAGATTATCGTTACGGATCTCGACCATCATGCGAACATCGATCCGTGGATGGCACTTGCGCGCGATTACGGTGCGGTCATCAAACATGTACCGTTACGCGAAAACAGCGCTCAGCTTGATATCGACGCCTACGAGCGGCTCCTCGGCTCGCGCACGCGTCTGGTTGCCGTCGGTCTGTCATCGAATGCCTTCGGCACGATCAATCCGGTCGCGGCCATGGCCGCCGCAGCGCATCGTGCGGGCGCGCTCGTGTTCGTCGATGCCGTCCATGCCGCGGCACATGCGTCGATCGACGTCGACGCACTCGGTGCGGACATGCTTGCATTTTCGGCCTACAAAGTGTATGGACCGCATGTCGGAATCGCTTTCTGTCGCGATGCCTTGCTCGAACGGCTCGAGTTTCCGCGCGTCGCCCCGCAATCGCGCAAAGGTTCGCGGCGCGCCGAAAGCGGCACGCTCAATCATGAAGGCATCGTCGGCACCGGAGCAGCGCTGGAGTTTTTAGCAGATCTGAGCGGCGAAGGCGACGCATCGACGCTCCGCGAGCGCTTGACGCTGACGCAATCGCGGCTCGCGAACGAAGAAGAAGCGCTGTTCGCCACTCTTGTCGGACGGCTGCGCGCACTGCCGAACGTCACGTTGTACGAGCCGCCTGCCGACGTGCCGCGTCACCCGACCGTCGCTTTTCGCGTGAACGGTTCGCCGTCCGCTGCCGTCGCGGCGACGTTGAGCGACGACTACGGCATCTTCGTTTCACACGGGAATTTCTACGCAGCGACGGCCGTCGCGCAAATTGCACCGGATGCCGATGGCGGATTGCTGCGCGTCGGGATGGGCATCTACTCCAACGCCGATGAAGTAGCACGCCTCATCGACGCATTAGCGACGCTCTAGTTCTTGTGTGTTTGATGGGCCTACTCGAGCAGACCCTTCGTCGACAGAATCTCATCGCTGCCGCTGCGTGTTTTAGCTTGCTTGAACGCCCGAGCAAACGCTTTAAACGACGCTTCACATAGATGATGCGCAACATCGCCGTTCATTTGCACTAAATGTAGATTAAAGCGTCCGTTGTCCGCAACGGCGCGAAAAAATTCGCGAATCATTTCGGTCTTCAAATCGCCAAGGTTCTCAGCCGGAAACCGGACCTGAAAATTGAGGTACGAACGGCCGGAAAGATCGACGCTGCACGCAACGAGCGCATCATCGAGCGGAACCATGACCGACCCATAACGCTCGATGCCCCGCTTGTCGCCCAGCGCATCGTAGATCGCTTTGCCCAGTGCAATGCCGACATCTTCAATGAGGTGGTGGTGATCCATACCATCGCCGCGTCCGACGACGATCAGACCGCAACCGCTATGCTTGGCAAATGCGTCGAGCATGTGATCGAGGAACTTCACATCGGTCGAGATCTCGACCGGTCCGCCGTCGAGTTCGAGTCGCAGATCGATCTGCGTTTCTTTGGTCGTTCGCTCGATTGACGAGCGGCGGCCGATCACAGCCGCGCGCCGTTGAGCGATGCGCTGTACGCCGAACTGCCGTTGCGGTGATTGATCGGCTCGAACGGATGAACGTCCGGCCCGACATACGTCGCCTGCGGGCGAATCAGGCGATTCTCCTGAGCTTGCTCGAGCACGTGCGCACACCAGCCCGCCATCCGGCCACTGGCAAACATGCAGGTGAATTCGTCGCTGGGAATACCAAGACTCGACAATGTCGGCGCCGTGTAAAACTCGACGTTGGCGTAGATGCGCTTGCCGGGTTTGACCTCGTGCAGCACTTTGTTCGACGCGTCTTCCAGAGCGCGTGCGATCAAGTACCACTTCGTGTGTGATTTCTCGGTGAGATTCTTCGCCATCGTTTCAAGATGCTGTGCGCGCGGGTCGCGAATCTTGTACTCGCGATGCCCCATACCCATGATTTTTTCGCCGCGATCGAGCAGTGCACGCACGTAGGGCTCGGCCTTTTCCGGTAAGCCGATTTCTTCGAGCATCGTCATGACTTTGCTCGGTGCACCACCGTGTAAGTCACCGGCCAGCGTCGCGACGGCGCTGGTCATTGCACCGTAGATATCGGCGTTCGTCGACGCCGTTACGCGTGCGGCAAAGGTCGACGCGTTATACGAATGGTCGGCGAGCAGCACGAAGTATGTGTCGAGCGCGCGCTCGGCTTCGTAAATCGGCTTTTCCCCGCTGCGCATCCACAAGAAATTTGCGGCTAACCGCAGCTTGTTATCCGGTGCGATCGGTTCCAGACCGCGCCGAATGCGATCCCAAGCGGCGATGATCGTCGGTGTTTTTGCAATCAGATTGATCGCCGCATCGACATCCGAGGCGTGCGACCCGTCACGCCGGTGCGAAACGAAATGCGCGAGCGCCGAGATCGACGTGCGCAAAACGTCCATCGGCCAGGCATCCTTGGGGATCGCGTGCATGATCGCGACCAGCGCCGAAGGCAGCGGCCGCGCTTCAGTGAGTTTCGCGGCTAAGTCATGTAATTCGGAGTGCGTCGGCAAGCGACCGTAAAGCAGCAAGTGCACGACTTCCTCGAACGTCGCATTCACGGCGAGGTCGTCGATGTCGTAGCCGCGGTAAGTCAGCCGGCCGATCTGACCTTCGACATTACTAAGAACGGTTTCGCCGACAACGACGCCTTCAAGACCGCGATCGACCAATACACCAGCCATACGCGAGAATTCGTGAGGTAATCCGGGCGCTCCCGTAGGCGTATCGCCGGTCGCGCATGCCGTGGCCGGCACGATCTTCGGATCGCTGTCGCCCAGGGAGAACGGCGAGATAGAGAGAGCCGCGTCGTTCGAGCGAGAGCGGAGGGCCTTTTCCTTTTCTCCCTTTTAGAGCAGAATTTGTTCCATCGCAGCTCGTTGTGAGTGGAGGTCGGCTATGGTCTCGGGCGGCAACGCAACCATCATCGTTGCGGACATGGAAGAATCCATCCGGTTTTATACCGAAGTGTTGGGTCTGAAACTTACCAGTCGCTTTGGTGACGACTGGGCAACGGTACGTGCCGGTGAAGGGCTGACGATCGGCATCCACCCGAAATCGCCCAAATATCCGAACCCCGGTACGAAAGGGTCGATCATCGTCGGCCTCGAGATCGATCTGCCGATCGAAGAGGCCGTGTCTCGCTTAGCTGGGCACGCTGTGTCGATCAAGGGCGATATCGTTCGCGGCGATGGTGGTAACTTCGCCAATCTCGAAGATCCCGATGGAAACCAAATCTATCTGTGGCAACTGGAAACGTTCGAGCGTCCCGCATCGGAATTGGCCGAATCGCGCGCGACCAGAGCCGCATCGGCGACCGCTAGATAAGCCGATCGGTTTGTCGCCGAGCGCCGCGTTAAACCAGCGCGGTTCGTGCCGATGCATACTGCACGAGCCGCTCGATGAGCGCGTCGTACGAAATCCCCGCGTGCTGTGCTTCGTCGGGTAATAACGACTGCGGCGTCAAGCCCGGTAACGCATTCACTTCGAGAATATACGGGCGACCTTCTTTGGTGACGATGAAATCGGTGCGCGAATAGTCGCGCAGTCCGATCAGCCGATGCACCGAGAGTGCCAGCATTTGCAGCCGCGATGTAAGGTCGCGATCGATCGGCGCCGGAACGAGATGCCGGGCGCCGCCCGGCGTGTACTTTGCTTCGTACGAAAATAACTCGTCGGCCGCTAAAATTTCGACGACAGGCAGCGCGTCTTCACCCAGCACGCCGCACGAAAACTCGCGGCCGGCAATGTATTCCTCGGCCAGCAGCGCTTGCGTGCGAGAAGCCGCGGCGATCATCGTGCGCGTCCACTCTTCATGCGTTCGCACGATCGAAACACCGGCGCTCGAACCGCTCGCGCGCGGTTTGACGACGATCGGCGGGTTGAGCGAACCCGGCAGCAACGGCAGCGTTCCGCCCGACAGATCGAAGGTGTCCCACGCGGGGGTCGGCAGGCCTTCGGCAGCCATGAGTTTTTTGGTCAAATGCTTGTCGAGCGAAAGCGCACATCCGGTAATATCGCTGCCCGTATACGGAATGCCGAGCCACTCGAGGACGCCCTGGATTTGCCCGTCTTCACCGCACGTCCCGTGCAGCGCGTTAAAGACGATGTCCGGTGCAATCTCGCGCACCGCATCGACAAAACGGCGGTCGAAATCGAGCGATTGCGCCTCGTAACCAAGCGTGACGAGGGCGCGCAGCACGCCCGTCCCGCTTGCAATTGAGACCTCGCGTTCGTCGCTCGGTCCGCCCATGACCACCGCTATTTTCAACTTGGCCATGCACTCCATCCGTCGGTCCGCAGCCGCAAGCCGTCAGCTTCGCGTCGTCCACCGGCGTTCCGCCTTCGTGCGAACCGGGCACGCTTGCGCTCAAACGTCGATGAACTCTCCAACCAAATGCACTTCGAGTTGCAGATCGACGTTGCACGTATCGCGTACGGCGCGCCGTACGCGTGCAAGCAGCATCGTGACGTCACGTGCTTTCGCGCCGGCGTCGTTTACGATGAAGTTCGCGTGCAGCGGCGATACCTCGGCGCCGCCGACCCGCCAGCCTTTTGCGCCGACCGATTCGATGAGCGCACCGGCTTTGGCACCGGGCGGATTGCGAAAACACGAGCCGGCATTGGGCGTGCCGACGGGCTGTGTCTGTTTGCGGCGGACCAGCCGTGCCTGCATGCGTGCCCGGACGTCGCCGGCATCGCCGCGCTCGAATCCAAGCGTAACGCCGGCAACGATCGCATCACGCGCGAGCGTTGTGTGCCGGTAGTAATATTGCACGCTTACCGGATGGGCGTGCGGTTTGGTCGCGCTATGCACCCAGACTTCGCGTACGAACTCACCGAATTCGCGGTCGGTGCCTGCATTCATGAAGAGCGCGCCGCCGACGGTACCCGGAATTCCGGCAAGTGACTCGATACCGAGCGCCCCGCGCGAAGCGGCTTGCGCCGCGAGCAACGCCATTTGCGCCGACGCGCCGGCTTGCACGACAACATCGTCGCCGTCATCTTTCACACGCAGCGCATTGAATTCACCGTCGAGCCGCACGACCAGACCGCGAATTCCGCCGTCGCCGATAAGAATGTTTGAACCGAGGCCAAGCACGAACCACGGCAGCTTGCGCCGGAAGCAGTACGCTAAGACGAACGCGACATCGGCGCTCGACTCCAATGTGACGAGCGCATCGGCCGGACCGCCGATTTGCCACCACGTCAAGGGCGCGAGAGGCGCATCGAAAGAAACGCGTTCGCCGAAGCGCGCGCCTAACGCCGCGCGGTCTTCGCCGTCAAGCAGACTACGCAGCGTCAGCGAGCAGCGACCGGCAACGCCGCGCTCTCGATCGCCGCACCTAAGCGATGGGCGGCCGCGGATATCGATCCGGCGCCGAGCATTAGGATGCAGGCTCGCGGCGGAGCGGCGGCGCGGATCGCCCGTTCGAGATCGTCGACATCGGCATACGTCACGGGCGTTCCACCGGCGGCAAGCGGTTCGCCGATCAACGCTTCGGTCACGCCCGGCAGCGGTGCTTCCGCGGCGGCGTAAATCGGCGTGAGGAAGACACGATCGGCGCCGCCGAGCGCGCGCGCGAAATCGGCCGCGAGGTACGCCGTGCGCGTATAGCGATGCGGCTGAAACGCAACGATCAGCGTTCCGTCGGTCACGTGCCGCGCGGCCGCGATCGTCTGAGCGACAGCCGTCGGGTGATGCGCGTAATCGTCGATGACGACGAGCGATTCGCAGCGCCCGACCACTTCAAAGCGCCGCCGCACGCCGTGAAACCCGCGCAGGGCCGCCGCGATCGTCGCGAAACCGATACGCGCGGCGCGCGCGACGGCGATTGCCGCCAACGCATTTTGCACATTGATGACGCCGGGCACGGAGAGCGCGATATGGGCGGACGGCGATCCGCGCTCGCAAAGCGTGAACGTCGCACACGCTCCATCGTAGCGGATATCGCTTGCCGTGATGTCTGCCGGCCCTCCGGCGGCGAACGTCACCACGCGCGCGTCGATGCGCCGCTCGACGAGTTGGGCGCTGCGCACGTTATCGGTACCGACGATCGCACAACCGGCGGGCGGTAATTTTGCAATGAAGGTTGCGAACTGTTCGATGAGCCGCGGCATGTCGGCGTCGCTGGCAATGTGATCGTTTTCAATGTTCGTGACGACCGCAATTTGCGGCGAGAGCCGTAAAAACGATCCGTCGCTTTCATCGCTCTCGGTAATGAACCACGGTCCGGCGCCGCGTCGCGCGTTCGAGCGCCAGTCGACGGGCTGCCCGCCGACCGCGACGGTCGGGTCGAGGCCGGCTGCCTCAAAGATAAGCGCGATCATCGCCGTCGTCGTCGTTTTCCCGTGCGTTCCGGCTACGGCGATCGTCGGGGTGTCGCCGATGATGCGAGCGAGCATTTCACCGCGGCGCACGATCGGAATTCCAAGCCGCTGCGCTTCGAGCAACTCCGCGTTGTCGCCGCGGATCGCACTCGAAACAATCATGGTGCCGGCTCCGGCGACGTGCTCGGCGCGATGGCCGATCGCAATGGATGCGCCTTCGGCGAGTAAGTCGTTGACGAGCCGGCTCGGTTTTTCATCCGACCCCGTCACCGTTTCGCCACGCGCAAGCAGTAAGCGAGCGATGGCACTCATCCCGATACCGCCGATGCCAACCAAATGGTACGACGACGATCCGCTTGCTGCCTCAGTCACGGGCAACTCCGTTCGATTCGAGCGCAACGTTACCCCGCGGCGGAAGCAGTGCACTCACGCGCGCGACGATGGTTGTGACGGCATCCACCGGAACGAGGCGCGCAGCGGCGGCGCGCATCGACGATAGCCGCTCGCTGTCAAGCAACGCCTTGAGCGTCGTCAAAAGTGTCTCGGCGCTGCATTCGCTATCGGACACGACGACGGCAGCTCCGGCGGCGGCAACGAGCACGGCGTTTTTGGTCTGGTGGTCGTCCGCGGCGAACGGATACGGCACGAGGATCGCGGGCGTTGCCGTCACGCAGAGTTCGGCCAGCGTCGAGGCGCCCGCGCGCGCGATCATGACGTCGGCGGCAGCATACGCATCGACGGGATCGTCGAGATAAGCGACGAGCCGGATACGATTGCCGGCGGCCGGAGCTTTTTCACGCACACGCGTCACGAGATAATCGCGCTCTCCGCTCACGTGCAGAATTTGCCAGGTTGCCGGCAGCGAGTATTGCGTTATCAACGTCGCTACCGCTTCGTTGATCGTTCGCGCGCCTTGCGAACCGCCCATTACCACGATCGTTGCCCGATCGCCGTCCAAGCCGATTGCGCGCCGGGCTGTCGCTGCCGGCCGTAATTGCTTGAAGCCGCCGCGGACCGGCGTTCCGGTAAGCACGGTTTTCAAACCAAAGTAGCGTTGCGAATCGGCGTACGTCGTCCAGACCTCATCGACGAGCGGCGCCAGCAACCGGTTTGTCAGCCCCGGCTGCGCATTAATTTCAAGCAGCGCGATGCGGCATGCAAGCAGACCGAACCAGCACAGCAATCGCGCCGCAACAACGACCGGAAAACACACGTAACCGCCGGTCGCGATGAGCACCATCGGGCGGTACCTTCGCAGCGCCCCGAGCGCCGTTATTACACCGGCCACGTTTTGCCACAAAATCGACAACAACGCGAACGACAATGCGCGCCGAAGCGGAGCGCTTGCAACAAAGATAAGCGGGATCGTCTGAACGAGTTTCGCTTCAAGCCCGGTCCGATTGCCGAAGTAGCGGCGGTCGTACCGTTCGCCGGCGAACGCGCGTTGCAACGCATCGTCGATCGCGAGCGCCGGATAGATATGGCCGCCCGTGCCGCCGCCGGCGAACGCAATGCGGATGCGCGCGCTCACCGGAAGGGATCCGCAGCGCGATGCCGCCCGACATTGATGATCAGGGCCGTTGCAACGAGCGACACGACCAGTGATGTTCCGCCGAAGGAAACAAACGGCAACGGCACGCCGGTGACCGGCCAAGACGACGTGACGACACCGATATTGACGAACGCCTGAATGACGATGAGCAGCGTGCAGCCGAACGCCAACAGCATCCCGAACCGGTCGGGCGCGCCGACGGCGATACGCACGGCGCGAAAGGCAAAGAGCACGAACAGCGCGATGACGCCGAACGCACCGATCAAGCCTAGTTCCTCGCCGAGAATGGCAAAGATAAAATCGGTGTATTGTTCGGGCAGGTAGAAGAACTTTTGTCGCGATGCGCCTAAACCGAGGCCCCACAACCCGCCGCTGCCCAATGCAAGTAACGATTGCACGATGTGAAAACCGGTATTCTGTGAATCACGCCACGGATCGATGAAGGCAAAAATACGGGCGCGTTTATAGGCGGACGAACCGATCGATAAAGCGACGACCGGCAGCATCGACAGCGCACACATGCCGAGATGCTCGTAGCGCGCGCCGGCACAAAAGAGCATACCGAACGCCGTGAAGACCAGCAAACTCGCGGTTCCCATATCCGGTTGCAGCAGTATCGGGATCGCCAGTGCGCAGGTCACGAGCAAGCAGGGCACCACCCCGCGGACGAGCGATCGCGCGCGTTCGCCCAGCGTCGATAATTTCGCAGCCAGAAAAATGACGAGTGCCGGCTTGGCGCATTCGGACGGCTCGAAGCTGAACGCACCGGCGCCCAGCCAGCGCCGAGCTCCGCCGGAAACCTGGCCGATATGCGGAACGAGGACGCCGATGAGCGCCGCGACCGTCAGCACGACGACAACCGTTGCGATCGTCCGCAATTTCCGGTAATCGATCCGGTAGGCGAAAAACGCTGCAACGAGCGCAACGACGAGCCAAACGACTTGGCGCTTGAGATAATACGCCGTGTCGCGGTACGTTGCGTACGCGGTCGCGCTCGATGCGCTGTAAATCATGATGAGACCGATGGCGACGAGCGCGGCGGCCGCAGCGAACAGCAGCACGTCGGGCGGCGCGAGCCGGTGCGTTTTGAGCGCAGGCGCCGGGCGCCGCCGAACCTCGGTGCGGGCGCTACCCAGCATGCGGTGTCACGACGGCACCGCCTAAATCGCCGACCGCAGCCGCGAAGCGTTCGCCGCGATCTTCCGCCGAGCGAAACATATCGAACGAAGCGCAGCCGGGCGATAGCAGCACAACGTCGCCGGGCCCGGCAAGCGCCGCGGCTTTCGAGACGGCCTCCTCCATCGAACCGGCCCGATGCACGGCTGCGCGTTTGATCGTGCGTGCGATATCGTCTGCGGCGTCGCCGATCAGCACGACCGCCTTGGTTCTCGACGATGCAACGCGGCCCAGATCGGCGAACTCGGTGCCCTTGGCTTTACCGCCGGCGATGAGCACGATCGGCCGGTCGAAAGAACGCAGTGCAGCGATCACCGACCCCGGATTCGTTGCTTTGGAATCGTCGACGTACGTCACGCCGTCGCGTTCGGCGATTCGTTCGAGCCGGTGCGCGAGCGGCGTGAAATCGCGCACGGCCGCCGCGATCGATTCACGGTCCAGCCCGGCGGCCAAACCGACGAGGATGGCGCCGAGGACGTTTTCAACGTTGTGCTTACCCTGCAGCGGAATGTCGGCAACTTCCATGATTTCGATCGGTCGCGGATCGCCCGTCGGCGGCGCATACACGATAGTTTTCTCATTACGAACGTAGAGCGCGGTATTGCGATGCGGCTCGCCGGCGAACCAGAGCGCGCGGCCTTTGATTCGATTCGAATCTTCGCTCGTCAGCGAAGCAATGCGCTCGTCGTCGAGATTGCCCACGAACGTATCGCCCGGGCCTTGATTAGCGAAAATTCGATATTTCGCTTCGGCGTATTCGTCCATTGAAAAGTAGCGGTCGAGGTGATCGGGTGAGATGTTATTTATCAGCGCCAGCCGCGGTTTGAACGAACGAATCGACTCGAGTTGAAACGATGAGACCTCGGCGATCACCCAATCGTCGGGTCCGGCGATCGCGGTCTCGGCGATGAGCGCGTTACCGATATTGCCGCCGACATACGTTGTCTTGTTCGCCCGCCGAAAAATTGCACCCAGAAGTGCTGCCGTGGTCGTTTTACCTTTGGTTCCGGTCACCGCGACGATCGGCGCGCGACAGATCCGGTAAGCCACTTCGACTTCGCTGAACACCGGGACGCCCGCGCTCTGCACGCGCCGCACGAGTTCTCCGTTGAGCGGTATGCCCGGCGAAAGAACGGCGGCGCTCACGTTGGGCAACACCTCGCCCAATGCGGCGGGCGCGATAAACGGTACGCCCAGCGTTGCCGCGTCGACCGCCGGATCTTCATCGGTTGCATACACCGCCGCGACGCGCGGCTTGAGAACGGCGATCGACGCACGCCCGCTGCGGCCGACACCGATGATAAGAACGCGTTCGTTCCGATCGAACAGCCCGCTGTGGATCGGAGGATTCATGCGTTGCGCACCAGCGCGAAACCGAGACCGGCAAGCGCGGTAGACGCCAGCCAAAAGCGCGTCGTGACTTTCGTTTCGGGCCAGCCGCCGAGCTCGAAATGATGATGCAACGGACTCATACGGAAGATCCGCTTCTTCGTCGTTTTAAACGAAGCGACTTGCAAGATAACCGACAGGGTTTCAGCGGCAAAGACGCCGCCGATGAGCGGTAGCAACAGCTGCGAGCCCGTTGCAATCGCGCCGCCCGCCAGCGCGGCGCCGAGTGCGAGCGATCCGGTATCGCCCATGAAAACGCGGGCCGGATGCCGGTTGTAGACGAGAAAGCCCAAGACGCTGCCCGCGGTCGCGAGCTCGAAGGCGGCAGCTTCGCCCGCCCCGCTTCGCACGGCGATAAATGCCAGAACCGCGAGCGGCGGCACAATCGTCCCCCCTGCAAGCCCGTCGAGCCCGTCGGTCAAGTTGACGGCGTGCGTCGTCGCAACGATCGTCAACAGCGAAAAGGCGAACCACACGGCCGCCGGAGGTGTTCCGAGCCCGTAGAGCGCCGGGCGTGCCGCTGTGGGAAGCGCGATCAAAAACGCGCTGCCGGCCAGTGCGCTGAGGGCAAACTTGGTGCGTGCGCGCAGCCCGCGATTGTGCCCTTTTCGGATCGACGCCATATCATCGATGAAGCCGATCGCGGCCATCGCGCCGGTCAACGCCGCCAGCGCGACCGTCGTACGGCCCGGCTTGAGTGCAAGCGCGACGAGCGGCGCGCTCAAGAACAGTAACCCGCCCATCGTCGGCGTGCCGGTCTTGGCTTGGTGCGTTTGCGGCGCATCTTCATAAGCGCGTTGTCCGTATTTCAACCGGGTGAGAGCACCGATCAAGGGCCGGCCGGCGGCCGCGGTTATGCCGAACGCCAGCGCGACGGCAGCCACGCCTCTCACGCTGCGGCTCGCAGCGGATTGGGCCCCTCGCCGCGCCAGGTCAGCACGACGAGCGGCGTCTGTTCGTCGGCGTTGCCGTGCGGGTTTGCCAGCAACGCCAGTTCGACGTTCGCCCGGACGAGATCGGGCGATACGCCCAGCGCTTTGGCGCGCCGCAAATCGTTCGCATCGACGATCGCAAAACCGTAGCCCAGCCGCTCGCGTAACGCGGCGCACACGCCGTCGGGATCGGCCGGTCCGAAAACGATAGCCCGCTCGTATGGCGGCAGCGTCCCGGTGTAGCCGTCGATTGCAGCGATCGCCTCACCGAGCATCTCGTAGAAGACACCGCGTTTGCCGCGCAGGCGTCCGGCCACGTGTGCGAACGCCGCGCTGACGACGCGGCGCGTCCCGACTTGATCGATGACGATCTGCAACGACTCGGGTTGATTGACGGTCGCCAGCGCGCCCGCCCGGCGGGCCAACGCATAGGCTAGGCGCGACGGCCGGACAAACTCTGCTGCAACGAATCGCCGTTGCGCGATGGCGACGGCCGTTTCTGCAATCGCAATGACGTCGCCGGTCCGGGCAATGCCGCCGACGGCGTGCGCGACGAGCGCACCGATATCGTCACCGGGTCCGACGAGCCGCGTGCGAATGGGAATTGCGACGAGCCCGTCGGCCAAGCCCGCCTCGTGGACCCGTTGCGGAATCAAGCGGCACCGCTTGCCGTGAGCGCGGCCACGATCTGCTCCATCTTGTACTTGCGCGAGCCTTTCAGTAAAATCGCGTCGCCCGGGCGTGTGTTTGCTTGCAGCCAAGCCACGGCATCCGCGTTGCGCGTAAAGGTCACGATGCACGCGGCGCTCGTTCCGGCGTCGCTCGCGCCCGTGGCGATCTCCGCAGCAAAATCGCCGCCGGCCAGAACGATCTCGCTCGCAGCGGCTGCCGCGGCACCGGCTTCGCGATGCATCTGCGCTGCGTCCGGGCCGAGTTCGGCCATGCTCCCGAGCACGGCGATGCGCCGGCCGGCCGCCTCGCCGGCAAACGCATCGAGCGTCGCGAGCGTCCCCGACAGCGACGCGTTATACGCATCGAAAATGAGTCGCTTCTCATCCGGCAAGGCGATCGTTTCGTACCGTCCGGACGGCAGCGCGAGCGCGGCGAGATGCGGGAGGAGCCGCTCGAGTTCGATGCCGGCCGCGACGGCTCCGGCGAGCGCCGCTGCTAGATTGCGCCGGTTATGTTCGCCCGGCAGCCGTACGTCGATTTCAATGCGGCGCCGGCCGGCTTCGCTGTAAACATCGAGCGTCCGGGCGTCGCGGATGACAAGCGCGGCCTGACCCGCCGGCGGTAGCGCGTCTCCGCTCCCGAACCAGCGCGGCGGGGCTGTCAACGTAGCGGCGCGCTCGCGCGAATCGGCGTCGGCGAGATTGAGGATCGCCTGCGCACCGGTACGAAACAGCCCCCACTTCGTGTGCGCGAGCGCTTCGCGCGACCCCATGATCTCCAAGTGCGCTTCGCCAATGTTGGTCAGGATCGCGATCGCGGGCCGCGCCGCAGCGACGAGCACGTCGATATCACCTGGGTTGCGCGCGCCCATCTCGATGACGGCAATGCGCGATTCGCCCGCGTCGAGACCGAGCAGAAACTTACTGACACCGATCTCATTGTTTTCGTTCTCGGGCGTTCCGATGACGCCGGCTCCGGCGGCGGCGAGCAATTGCACGAGGAGGGCTTTCGTCGTCGTCTTGCCGGTGCTGCCGGAGATCCCGATAACCGTACCGGCAACGTCGGTTCGGGCCAGCCGCGCAAGCTGGAGATAGGCTTGCAGCGTGTCGTCGACGACGATTGCCGGCCGGCCGGCGGGAACGCTCGAAAGATCGGCGACGATGCACCCGGCCGCACCGCTCGCGAACGCTTCGGCAACGTGCGCGTGACCATCGAAGCGTTGACCGCGTAAGGCCAAGAAGGTCATGCCGGGTTCGATGCTGCGCGTGTCGGTGTCGATCAGCAGTCGCTCGGGCAAGGCCGAGCCGGCATGCCGGCCGGCGAGTGCGGCGATAGCGCTAACCGTCTCGAGCGTCATCCGGCGGGCGTCATCGGCGCGGACGAACGCGCTGCTAGCGCTGCGCGCACTTCGGCCCGGTCGTCGAAGGGCAGCGTGACATCGCCGACGATCTGGTACGTTTCGTGACCTTTACCGGCAACGACGACCGTATCGCCGGGCCGGGCTTCATCGATCGCTTCACAAATGGCAGCGCGCCGGTCCAAGACGATCCGGGCGGCGCCGCTTCCGGCGACCGCGCGCGCAATCGCAGCCGGATCTTCCGAGCGCGGATTATCCGAGGTCACGATCGCACGGTCCGCGAGACGTTCGGCGATTTCGCCCATCGGTGCACGTTTGCCCGGATCCCGATCGCCGCCGCAGCCGAACACCACCACAAGCCGGCCGCGCGTTGTTTCGCGGGCTGCGCGCAGTACGTTTTCGAGTGCGTCGGGCGTATGCGCGTAATCGACGAGAACTTCGATGCCGGCGGCTTCAAGGCGTTCCATCCGGCCCGGAACGGCGTCTGCGTCGCGCAAGCCGGCGACGATCGCGGGCAACGGAATCGCCATGATCCGCGCGATCGCAAAGGCCGCCAACGCATTGTAGACGTTGAATCGGCCGGGGAACGGCACGCTCACGCTCGTGCCGTCGACGTCAAACCGGCTGCCGTCCGGTTCGAGCACAAGCCGTTCGGCGCGCAGGCCGGCCGGCACGTCGAGCGCGTAGGTCAAGGAATCCGGAAAATCGCGCGCAAAACGCGCTCCTGCCGCATCGTCGACATTGATGGCAGCGCGGCCCGCTTGAGCGATCAGCCGTCGCTTGGCAAGCGCGTACGTATCGAGCGTCCCGTGAAAGTCGAGATGGTCGCGGGTGAGATTCGTGAATGCCGCCGCCTCGAAACGGACGTCGGTTACGCGTTCGAGCGCCAACGCATGCGAACTGACTTCCATCGCGACCGCCGTTGCGCCTAAAGAGCGGAACGTTGCCAACCGTTCGTGCAATTCGACGGCGAGCGGCGTCGTATTCGATAGAGCGTGCCGATCGCTGCCGAACGCTGCGCCGAGCGTGCCGAGGGTTGCGCATGCGATGCCGGCCGCATTGAGAATCGAGGCGATCAATGCGACCGTCGTGGTCTTGCCGTTCGTGCCGGTGACGCCGGCGACGCGCAGATGGTGCGACGGACGATCGAAGAAAGCGTCCGCCAAACGCGAGATGGCGACGCGCGTATCGGCCACGATAAGCTGCGGACCGGAAATCGGCAGTTCGCGCTCGGCGAGTACGAGAACGGCGCCCTGCGCAACCGCGGCCCGCGCGAAATCATGGCCGTCCACACGCGTGCCGCGCAACGCGACATACAATGCGCCGGGCGTGACCGTCCGCGAATCGGTGCTCAGCCCACGAACGGCCGCCGGCAGCCGGCCGACCTCGCGCGCCGCGCCGATGGCGCTCAGCACATTCGCCGTCGGCATACTCACCGGACGGTCTTCGACACGCGGCGCACGGACTCCAACCGAGGTGGCGGCAAGACCGGCATCTCACCGGCATGCAGCATTGCGATGCGGGCTAGTTCCGCGAAGACCGGCGCGGCGACCGTACCGCCGTAATACACGCCTTGCGGGCGTTCGACTTTCACGAGGATGACGTATTTCGGTTTGTCGGCCGGGATGTAGCCGATGAAGGACGCAACGTATGCGCCGGCGGCATAGTAGCCGTTTTCAACCATCTGTGCGGTCCCGGTTTTGCCCGCCGTCGTATAGCCGGCGACCTCGGCATGCCCCTTAGCGGTGCCGCGTACGACGACGCTGCGCAAACAGCGGCGCAAGATGCGCGCGGTCGCCTGCGAGATGACACGCCGCTCGATCTCCGGCGCGTAACGATACGCCACCGAACCATCTTCGTTATATAACGCGCGCACGATGCGCGGCCGCATCAATAACCCGCCGTTGGCAATGGCCGCATACGCGCGGATCATCGCCAGCGGCGTCGTCGAGATGCCTTGGCCGAAAGAAATCGTCGCCAGCGAGCTGCCACTCCACGCGCCCAGGGCGGGGACGATGCCCGGGTTTTCACCCGGTAATTCGACTTGCGTCGGATCGCCGAAGCCGAACTTGCGAATCATCGCATACACGCGCTTCGGGCCGGTCGCCATGCCTATTTCCGCCGCGCCGACGTTGTGCGAACGCGCAATGATATCTTCCATGGTTTCAGGGCCGCCGCTCGACGCGGGCAGATCGTCATCGGCATTGTGAATCACGCGGCCGCCGACGGCAAGTGAATCGAGCGGCGGAAAGCGCATCTCGGGCGTAACGCGGCCGCTTTCGAGCGCGGCAGCGGCGGTGATGAGCTTGAAGGTTGAACCAGGTTCGTAGGCATCTTCGATGCCGCGGTCGCGGCGCGCATCATCGCCGTAGCGAGCGAAACGTGCCGGCTCGTAATCGGGAACGTTTGCGAGGGCGAGAATCTCGCCGCTCCACGGGTCCATGACGATCGCCGTCCCGCTGCGTGCGTGAGTGCGCGCAACTTGCGCGCCCAGCGCGCGCTCCGCCTCGAACTGCAGATACGAGTCCAGCGTCAAGGCCAAATTCCGTCCGGCTTGCGGCCGGTCGACGATCGTGGTTTCAGCGAATGGAATCGCACGCCCGAATTGATCGGCTTCGATGCGCATGCGTCCGGCTTTACCGCGCAAGTACGTGTCGAAGTTGTATTCGGTCCCGGCTAGACCGTTTTCATCGAGTCCGACGAAACCCAGGACCGTCGACGCGAGATGCCCCGCCGGAAAGAATCGAACGCCGGTCTCTTCGGACTCAGTATTGATACCGACGATTTTAAGCGCTTTTATCCGCTCCGACGCTTCGTACGGTACCTTGCGGCCGAGCCAACGAAATTGCGAGCGGTCGCGGAGCGCCGGCTCGAGCGCGGCAACCGGTTTTCCGAGCAGCGGCGCAAGCGCGACGGCGGTTGCATGCGGATCGGTAATGTTCGACGGTACGGCGTAGACGCTTTCGGACGGAAGCGAACGCACGAGTATCGCGCCGTCGCGATCGAAGATCGCCCCACGCTTCGCGAATAACGGCACGCTTTCCGAGCGCTGCGACAGCGCTAGCCGCGCGAGATGTGGACCTTGCCGAATCTGAACGTCGAACAAGCGCCACGTCAAATACAAGCCGAGCATCGCGATCAAATAGAACGCCGCTTTCGCACGGCCGGCCGCAATGCGCGAGAACGCTCGCGCCGGCATTAGCGCGGGCTGCCGCTAACGACCGTGCCCAGCCAATGTCCGACGGCTCCGAACGCCGGAAAGCCGCGCTCTTGCGCCGGGCGATGCTCGCTACTCGGCAGCGTCACGACGGCGTAATCTCCGGGATCGTGCATGTGCAGGCGTGCGGCGAGGGCCGCCAAGCGTTCGCGCGATTCAAGCTTTGCGATGCGATCTTCCTGGCGCATCGTTTGCGCGAGCAGGGTCGACTTTTGCGCCTGCGTGCGCGCGAGCGCGTAATTGAGGCCGGTGAGATTTGCGGTAAGCATGACGTACAGCAGCAGCGGCAACACGACGATTGCACCGGCGCCGGTAACGCGAACGAACGCTTCGTAGCCGCGGCGCTGCGCGCGTGCGAAACGGCGCCGCGTAGCAGCGCGCGTCAACTCGGCCTGCTGCTCTCTGCGGCGCCGATTCGGGGGCGGCTCGGGCTCGATGCGTTGCGCGGCGATCACGTCGGCTGGCCTCCAAAGGCGGGGGAAACGCTGCAAACACGGAGTTTCGCGCTACGCGACCGGGGGTTATCGACAGTCTCCGCCGCCGCTGGAACGATCGGTTTGCGCGTCACCCGCTGGGCCCGCGGGTCGTCGCGAAATAGCTGCTTGACGATCCGGTCTTCAAGCGAGTGAAAGCTGATGACGGCGATCCGTCCGCCGGGCAGCGTCCGGTCGAGTGCGGCGTCGAGACTCTCGCGCAGCGCGCCGAGTTCATCGTTGACCGCGATACGCAGGGCTTGAAATGTCCGCGTCGCCGGATGCGTACGCTCGCGCCGGCCCGATACATGAACGACGCCCGCTACGAGCGCCGCGAGCTCGGCCGTATCGCGCGGCAGGCGTTGCTTGAGCGCCCGCGCGATACGCCGCGCGGCCCGCTCTTCACCATATTTGAAGATGACGTCGGCGAGCTCGGCTTCGTCGTTTTCCGCAATGAGATCGGCGGCGGTCCGGCCGCGAGTCGGGTCGAGCCGCATATCGAGCGGCGCGGCGGCGCGGAATGAAAACCCGCGCTCCGCCCGGTCGAGCTGCATTGAACTGACGCCCAGATCATACAGCACGCCGTTCACCCGATCGATTCCGAGCGTCTCAAGTTCGGCGCGCAGTGCGCGAAAGTTCGCATGAACGAGCATGCGGCTCCGGCCGTCGGCTGCCGGCATCCGCGCCCCGGGATCGGCGTCGAAGGCGATAAGGCGCCCGTTGGGTCCGAGTTGCTGCGCGATAAGTTCGCTATGGCCGCCCGCGCCGAACGTTGCATCGACGTACGTCCCCGCGGGGTCGACGGCGAGCGCTTCGATCGCTTCATGCGCGAGGACCGAACGATGATCCACGCACTAAGACAATCCAAGCTCGGTGGCAAAATCGTGCAATCCGGCCGGATCGGCATCTTGCACGGCATACCGCTCGCGCGCCCACACTTCGACGCGGGTCAGCGAACCGATCGATACGACGTCTTTTTCGATCGCCGCATAACTCCGCAAAGCGGCCGGAATCACCAGACGCCCCTGCGTATCGCACGACAGCTCGTCGGTATGCGCGAACAGAAACCGAATGTAACTCCGGTAGCGCGCGTCTTTGACGGGGGCGGCTTCGAGCTTCGCGCACCGTTCGGCCCACGTTGCGGCCGGATAGAGCGCCAAGCATAAATCGGGTTGCGCAATCGTTAAGAAGAAGCCGGCGCCTAAACGCTCGCGGAAGCGGGCGGGCACGACAAGCCGCCCCTTGTCATCAAGGCTGTGTTCGACGCTGCCGGTGAAGAGCGGTCGATCCGCGGCCAAAGAACTCCCCCACTACTTGCCATTTGGCACCACTTTGGCCCACTATATCCCACCTAGCAACCTTTGGAAAGGGCCGGAACGTGTGATTTCGGCACGATTTACTGCATCCGAGGGCTTGCTGGAGGTGACTCGGCATCGCTCGGTTGTTAAGGCTTAGCACGGTTTAGCGGGAAGCTGTAGGCCCAATTTGCGGCGCGACCGAAGAGCGGCCGGAAGTGAAGCAGGGTGCGCCTCGCCGGAGTTTGCTCCGGCCGGCTATTTTTACGGCTTGTCTGATCGTGAGTTCACTCTTTGGGTGTAGCTCCGGCAGCTTTTTGCCGGGCACCGGCCGTCCGCTCGAGGCCGGTACGCTCAACGATCTCGTCGTGAGTGCGGCGCGCCTGCATACCGTCGCTCCCGAGCTCATCAGTGCCGTCATCGCCGCTGAATCTCACGGCGATCCGTCCGCGGTGAGCCGGGCCGGCGCGCAAGGCATCATGCAATTGATGCCCGCCACGTCGCTTGCGTATGGTGTGGTCAATCCGTTCGATGCCGCGCAAAACATCGACGGCGGAACGCACTACCTGCACGATCTGCTGCGGCGCTATCGCGGTAACATCAAACTGGCAGTCGCTGCTTACAATGCCGGCCCGGGTGCAGTCGACGCCGCACATGGAATTCCGGCATTCGCCGAGACGCGGGCGTACGTCGCGCGCGTCGTTGCGGCGCTTCCGACGAAATAGGTCGTGGCAGCCTATCCCGGGATCGGGAAGCGCTTGTACGCGCAAACGGCGCCACGCAGCCCCGTGCGTCTGCCGATTCTCGATGCGTACATTTTGCGCGAGTTGTGGCCGCCGTTCGCGTTTGCGCTAGGCGCGTATCTATTATTTTGGTTCGTCAATATTTTCTTTCTCGCAGCGGATTACGTCATCAACAAGGGCGCGCCGATTTTCTTGGTGTTGCGCTTTCTGATTTTTCGCGTTCCGCAAGCGACGCCGCAAGCGTTTCCTTTCGCCTGTTTGTTCGCGACGTTGATGGCGTTCGGACGGCTCATGGCCGACAACGAAATCACCGCCTTGCGCACCTCGGGCGTGCCGTTTTATCGGATCGTACGCCTGCCGCTCATCGCCGGGATGCTTGCTTTCGGCGCATCGTACTGGATCAACGAGCATGTCGTGCCGCAGTCGACCGATCTCTCGACGCGAACCTTCTATCAAATCGTCTACAAAATGCAGACGCTGCCGCTCGAGCCGAATATCTTCCGGCAAGACCCGGCGACCGGCAATACGTTCTACGTCGCGAACGTTGATGCCGACGGCAAAACGATGCACAATGTGATGATCTTTCAGCCGTCGCGCTCATCACCGTTTCAAATGGTCACGACCGCCGTAACCGCCGAGATACACGGCGGTGAATTAACGCTCTACAACGCATCGGTTTCGCGTTACAAGCCGGGCGGTGATTTCGATTTCGAGACGCATCAAAAGCAGATCGACCTGGGTCTACCGCTCGCTGAGACTGCCGATAAGTTTCTCAGCTCGGCGTACAGCGATCCGTACACGATGGATTCAAAACGCTTGCGCGATGACATCCGCGCGCGCAAAGCCACCGGTCAAGGCGGGTCTGACTTAGCCAAACGCGAAATCACGTTAGCGCAGAAGCTCGCGTATCCATTTGCCGCTTTCATCGCGGTTTTGATCGCGTTGCCGCTTGCCGTCAAATTCGGTAAGAAAGGGCGTACGCTTGGAATTGCACTTTCAATCGTGGTGCTCTTCGTCTATTACGTTCTCGGCGCGATGTCGGCTGCGTTCGGCAGCAACAACGCCCTCGATCCGTACGTTGCCGCGTGGTTGCCGAACGTGATCATGGCCGGCGCCGGCGCTTTTCTGATTTTCAGCGAAGACCGCTAAGCCGTGCGTCGCGTCGTTACGGCAATCGTCAGCGTGACGTTGCTGCTAAGCACTCTGCTGCCCGCGGATGCGAGCGCGCCTGTCGACCATACGCGCGACGCGCTACGTCTGTTGCACTCGAGTTGCGACGCGGGAACGCAAGTAGCGCAGGCCGTGCAAGGCACGGTACCCACGGCATCCTCGGCACCGAGTGCGCTGCCGAGCAACTCGCCGGGCAGTTCGCCTGGGCCGAGCAGCTCGCCGGGACTTTATGCGCCGCCGCCGCCGCGCGCGCCGTCGGGCCCGCAACAACTGAATCCGCCGCCGCTGCCGACCGCGACTCCGTCGGTCACGCCTCCACCGGTACCGACACCCACGCCGTCCGCAAGTGCCGGGGCCGGGCCGGTCTTCGTACAACGGGCCGGCCCTGACGCCGGCGCATCCGGCTCTCCGTCCGCGTCCCCCGGCGCATCCCCGTCGCCTTCGCCTTCGCCGGCCGAGACGCTCGGGCCCAACCAGTACGTCATCTTGGCCGACACGATTTCCGGTACGAACAAACCGGGTCAACCTGCGGATCTCGACGGCAACGTCAACGTGCTGTACGCCGACGGCATGCTCGTCGGCGATCACGCGCATTATGACGGTGCGCGCTTCATCGACATCACCGGACATCCGTACATCCGCAAGCGCGAGGACGACACGATCTTGCGCGCCGAGTCGATTCGCTTCGACACGCTTTCATCCAAGGCGGTGCTCATCAACGGCACCGGTGAAACGTCGCAAGGCATCGAGACCGGCCGCCTGTTCTACAAAGCGCGCACGCTCACGACGACGGGCAACGGGGTCACGCACGGCGATCGCGCATCGTTTACCACGTGCGAACGGCAGCGCGCGGGTTATCATATTGAAGCAAAAACGCTTGATGTGTTTCCCGGCGACAAAGCCGTCGCTCGCGATGCCGTTTTGTTCTTAGGTGGTTTTGCGGTCTTCTTTTTGCCGATCGTGGTCATTCCCCTCACGCACGTGGAGGGCGGCCCGAGCCGGCAGACGGGCTTCTTGCCGGTCATCGGCTATTCGCAAACCGAAGGCTTCTACGTCAAAGCGAAGATCGGTTTTGCGCCGAGCGATACCTATTACGGCTATTACCGCGTCGACGAAGAAACGCGCCTCGGCATTGGCTTGGGCTATGTCGCGTTCTTTCGGCGTCAAGACGGCAAACGCGCCGTCGACGTCAACTTTTACCGCTTCAAGAGCAATCAAGGTCAAGCCGATCAAAACAACCTTCAGCTCAACGACAACGAAAATTTTTCGCGCACGTTGCGCGGTCAGTTCGGCGTCAACTATCAAGGTAATTACGCACCGGGAATCTTTTTGCCGCCGAGTTATACGATTACCGGCTCCGTCGCGCACACCCAAGAACGCGAATCGCAAACATATACATTCAACAAATACGGTGAGGGCTCGCAGCAGTCGTCGCTCGATCTCGGCTTCATCGATCAGCGCACGCTCTCGCCCGCAGTGACGCAAGGCGTGAACGTCAGCTATACCGGTAACAGCAATGCCTACGCCGGCGCGGCGACGATCATCGACTCGTTTCACTTCAATACGCTCACGCACGTGACGACGCGTGGTATCGACTACGATTTCACCATCGACAAGACGCTGAGCAGCGAACAATCCGGTATCGATCGCTTGCCCGAAATCTTGATTCGGCCGCATGGAACGCTCGATCCGTCGTTTACCGCGCTGCCGATCACCGCCCAGTTTGCTGCCGGCGAATACAGCGAACACCAATCGCAGGTGCTCGACGCGGCGGGGACGACCGTCGGCGGACTTGCAACGCAGCGCGCGCAGGCCCAGTTAACCTTCGGTCCCGCGCTGGCGCACTTTCTCGGCAGCGACTTCAATGCATCGGTCATCGCCACCCAAGACATTTACGGCACGGGCGATCTCAAAGCGCAAGTGCAGCAAAACGCGAGCTTAACTACGTCGATCGGCAAGCACATCGTCAACGCCATCACGTACTCGGAAGAAAACTCGAACGGCCCGCAGGCCGAACCGTTCAAGACCTTCGATATCATCGGCGGCGCGTCGCATCAAGCGTCCGACCTCGTGCGCTTTTTCAACGGCGACATTTATACGCTAACGCTGCAATCGAGCACGCTGTTCAACCGCTCCGCCCAACCGCTCGAATACCAGCTCAATTACCGTCCGTCGCCCCGCTCTTCGATCGCTCTCGGCGGCTCATATGTGCCCGGGCCCGGCAACGGCTTTCCGATCACCAACGTGCAAGTCATTACGCCGCTGGGTCGCGGCGCCGACATTGAATTTGCGACCAACATCGATTGGAAATCGCGCGGCCGGCTGGAAAGTAAGAACATTTATTACCGGCGCATCATCGGCGACTGCTACGAAGTCAATTTGGCCTACAATCAGGACCTCAAACAAGTTACCCTGAACGTCTCGATTCTCGCCTTCCCATCAAGATCGGCAAGCTTCGGACTCGCGACACCGACTTCGATTTTGCCCGGCCAGCTCAACTTCGCAACCGGCCAATAATCAGTCGGCGGCGTCGCACGGCGAGTGGCCGCACTCGCAAGCGGTCACCGCTTGCTCGTCATCCGTGTCGCGCGAACGGCAAACGTCGCTGCAATACGCACCGCCGCTAACGCCGCCGGTCACCGTGCACTGGCATTCTTGGTATTCGCAGGGCTGCGTGTAGGTGCTCATCGCACGTCGTGTACCCGGTTAAGCGTAAACACCAATTGCAAGCGCGATGCGCCCGTTCATGAAGACGCCTCCTAACAACCACGCTACACGGACTTGTTAGCGCTCAGTCTGCGAGCGCACTGCGATGACGACCGTTGCAAGCACGCGCAACGACTGCGTCTCGCAAACAAGCTGGCCTCGAGCGCCGGGCGTGCCGGCGCATCGGAAGAAGCGCGTTCGCCGGCCGAGTTGCGGTTAACCTGAGCGCGCACTGCGTAGCGGCACCCGCTTCGCATAACCGTCCCCCAGCGACGCTAGGGCGAGTTGATGATTTCGTAGCCTTGTAGCTGCGCCGATCCGTTACCGAGCGTTCCTGAACCGACGGGTTTGGTGTAGATCTTATCGATGAACTGGGTGGTGTCGATCGAATTTGCGTAGGTCGTGTCGGTCGGTCCGCCCAGACCGATCGAGTCCTCGGGCACACCGCTCGGATCGGTTGTAATGAAGTTGATCGCCCAGACATGTTGCGCGGCGGTTGTCGGCTGAACGTTCGGATTGAGCGTCGGGCTCGCCGACGCTGCAACGGTCGGTGACGCATTGGGCAGCGGCGTCGCGGTTGCCGTCGGGGTGATGACAGGTGCAGTCGGCGTCGGCGAGCCGCCGGGATTCACCCCGTAGAGCAGCGACCGGTCGAAGTTGATCGTGAATTCACCGCCGCCCGACGGATTGCCGCCGCTGTTCGGCACATAATTGATGAGTTGCGGCGGAATCGTAACCCGAATAACGCTGAGGCCCGATGCAGTGCCCGGCGCGAGATAGTATTGGAAGAGGAGCGGTTGACTTGCGGCTTGGTTTCCGCCGACCACTAAAGCGAAGCTGTAGTTGGCAAAACCGGTGAGATACGCTTGGGGCAGCGGCTCGACTTGATTTCCGTTCGTGTTAAAAACGATGAGATATTGCACGTTGGTGAAGTCGAGCTGACCCACCACACGGAAACGGATGAGCATATGCCCGGATTGAATCGAGTTGTCGCCGCCGTTGGGAGCATTAAGCCCGGTGACTTGACGCCCACAGGCAGCTAAAATTATCGCTACGATAACGACGGCTAGGCCGAGCCAACGGTACATCTTCACCTCGCGAACGGTACGCGCGACCGCCCTTGCGTTACCGTGCGCATTCGCGCTTCATTTGGCTTTCCCGCGCGCGGGCTTGCCATGGCTGGCGCCGTTCGCGCTAGCCGGTCTTTTCGCCGCTTGGATGACGCTCGGCGTTCGCGCGGCCGCAGTGCTAGGTTATTGCTCGGGGCTCGTATTCTTCGCTTGCAGCTTCGCTTGGTTCGGTGAAACGGCCGGCGCGCTGCTCGGACCGTTTGGTCCGCTTGTCGACATCGGGCCCGCGATGATCGAAGCCGTCGCCTTCGGCCTCACGGCCGCGCTAGCGTCATCCGCCGCTATGCACTTGCGCGACGCCTGGATTCCGCTTGCCGCGGCCGCCGGATTTACCCTCATGGAACTCGTGCGCTCGAGCGGACTCATGGGTGCGCCGCTGTATCAGATCGGCGCCGCCTTCGTCGACACACCGCTCGCACCGATCGCCGCGTTCGGGGGCGTCTATACGGTCACGTTTTGCGTCGCCATGTTCGCGGCTGCGCTCGGCTGGGTGGTGCTTGCGCCGAGCCGGCGCAGCATCACCCGTGTCGCCGTTAGTGCGCTGGCCATCGTTGCCGTAGCGGGTGCCGCGCGGGCAGGCTGGCCGGCGCGCACTGTTCCCGCCGGGACGCTGCGCGTCGCGGCGATTCAAGGCAACATCCGGCAGTCCGTTAAGTGGGAGCCGAGTTCGCTGCCGACGGCCGTGAAGCGCTACACGGATCTGACGTTGCGCGCAGCTTCGTTCAAGCCGGCGTTCGTTCTATGGCCCGAGACCGTAATCACGACGGATTTGCAGCTCGATCCCGCATTGGCGAAGATCTCCGCGAATGCAAACCTCGCTTCGGCGGATCGCGCACTGCAGGCGCATTTCAAGGCGCTCGCGCGCAAGACGGGTGCCGTCCTCGCCGTCGGCAGTAACGAAGCGACCGCAAGCGCAACGTACAACACGCTTTTTTTCTTTGCGCCGGCCGGTGCCGATCGCACCGTCTATCGTAAACGGCAGCTCGTGCCGTTCGCTGAATTCTTACCCGGCCCGCATTGGCTACGCGGCGCGCCGTTCGCGTCGCTCGTTTCCGATTTTGGAGCCGGCACCGATCCGGGTCCGTTCGATACGCGCTTGCGCATGGCACCGCTCATCTGCTGGGAAGCCGACTTCAGCGACCTTGCCCAGAGCCAAGCCGCCCGCGGCGCGCGTTTCTATGCCATCGCTACCGACGATGCGTGGTTCGGCGAATCCGATGGACCGTACGCCCAAGCGCAAATCGCCCAGTTGCGGGCGGTCGAAACGGGACGCTGGATCGTCCGTGCTGCGGCTACCGGGATTTCGGGAATCATCGCGCCGGACGGCCGTTGGCACGAGCGCAGTTCGCTCGACCGCCAAGCGGTGATCACCGGTACGATCGGCGAACCGCAACCGACGGTCTACAGCCGGCTCGGGCCGCTGCCGGTCGGCGCGATGCTCGGTGCGCTCGTGGTGATCGGGTTCGGCGCCGGCCGCCGCCGCCGCCGGTGAATTTGCTTCTCCGCGCGGCGATCGTTTGCGTCGTGCTCGCGTTTGGCGCCTGGGTCGGGATCGGCATTTATCGGGCCGGCGGCGACGTTCCGCCACCGCTGCAGAACCCGGAAACAAAGTTGACGACCGGTCACGCAGAGGGCCGGCGCATCGACGGCAAACCGTCGTGGTCGCTCGATTACGACCGGCTCATTACAAGTGCCGACACATCGGTGGCGACGCTCGATAACGTACGGCATGGCGAGCTCTATCGCCGCGGTAAGCCGTTCATGCAGATTAAAGCGCAGCACGTCGTCGTCAACACGCTTTCGAACGATTTCATCGCCACCGGTCCGCTCGAACTTATTCAGAATGACGGGACGCAGCGGCGCCGGATGACGTCGGACGCGGCAAATTACTCCGGTATGTTGAGCACCTTGACGTTACTGCATCCGGCAAATATCGTCACCGATGGAGCAAAAATCAAAGTCGCATCGGCAACCGTTAATTTCCGCACGGGGAACCTTACCGTCGGCCGGATCTTAGGCATCTTCTGAATGAAGGCAGCCGGAACGCGCCGGCGTGCGATGCGCGCCGGCGCAATTTGCACGCTGACCTTTACGGCGCTCAGCGCGCCGGTAACATCCGCACGACCAAACCCGATGCCGGCTTTAGCACCGGCACCGGCCGCGACGGATCGCATCGGCCGGATGGGTGAATTGATGTCTGAAACTGCGGCCCGGCACGAAATCGCGTTCGGCCCGTTTTCACCGCCGCGACGCATCCTCGCAACGGCGCTGCTCCCGCCGTTTCACGGCCCGGATATGCGCCGTAATCGCGGTATCGCTTTCGAATACGCCGCCGAATCGGATCGCCGCTACATATTGGCGCAATGGCCGGCAAACGGCGGAACGATCGTAGCGTTCCGGCAACTGTATTCGGGCGGCTCAGCTTGCCCCGGAGCACGAATTTTTTCTGGGGGTGCAAGTTCGAGCGGTATCGTATGGTCGACACCGCACGGACTCATTATGACCTTACAAATCGACGGGACGAGCGACGCGCGTACGTTATCTGCCGAGTGGCGATCTCTCGTTCGGCGCGGCGCTTGCCGTTAGCCCTTCGATTCTTTCGCTTCGGCTTCTTTCGCCGCTGCCGTTGCCTTTGCGTCGGCGATCAGCTTTTTGACTTTTTGACCGCCTTTGTGGCCGATCTGCTCGTAAAAATCCGGGCCGTACTTTTCTTTCACGACACGACCGCCTTTTTGACCGATCGACTCGTAAAATTCGGCGCCGTGACGTTCGCGAGTAGCTTGACCGCCTTTACGTCCGATCGTTTCGTAAAAGCCGGAGCCGTAACGGTCACGAACCGTATCGCCGCCTTTTTTGCCGGCCTCACGCACCGACATCTCACCTTCGATTTTCGGTACTTTCGCGGCCTTCGCCGGCGCCGGTTTCACATCGTCGGCCATTGCTTACTTCACGCTTTCCGAAGCCGAACGCTTGAGCTTTTGACCGCCTTTTTGGCCGATCTCCTCGTAAAAAGCCGGGCCGTATTTGGTTTTCGTCGCCTCGCCGCCTTTGCGGCCGATCGCTTCGTAAAACTCGGAACCGTACTTTGCTTTCACGCGGTCTCCGCCGCGTTTTCCGGCTTCGCGAACGCTCATACCACCGGATTTTTCTTGTTCGCTGCTTGCCATTCGGACAGACCCCCCTCGAGCTATCGCTCCGTTGCTTTGGATAATTCCCGGCAGGAGCTAGGTTAAACGCTTCTTTGTTACAGACTGTCTACGAGCGTGCCACGATATACGATGGATCCGGAAGTGCGCCGTTTACGACCGACTTGGCGGTCGTTGCCGGCCGCATCGCGCTTATCGGTGATTTAGCGGATCGTGACGCATACGAGCGCATTTCATGTGCCGGTCTTGCGCTGTCGCCGGGTTTCATCGACGTGCATTCGCACTCCGACGAATTGTGGTTAGCCGACCCGCGCTGCCTTTCGAAGATTCGTCAGGGTGTTACGACGGAGATCGGCGGTAATTGCGGCTCATCCGCCGCGCCGCTGTTCGGTCATGCAATGGATGAAAAGCGGCGCGACGCCCGCGTCTATGAACTTCATGTCGAATGGGAAACATTCGACGCTTTTTTTTCGCTTATCGAAGCCCAGGGCGTTGCGCTGAACGTTGCGTCGCTTGTTGGTCTAGGAACGACTCGGGCTTGCATCAGCGGTTCCAGCGATCGGCGTCTTAGCATCTCGGAGCAAACCGCACAGGAGCGCCTGGTTCGTGAGGCGATCGACCACGGTGCTTTGGGTGTGTCCAGTGGATTGATCTACGAACCGTCTCGGTATGCCGATCTATCCGAACTGACAGCATGTGCCGTTGCCGCGCGCGATTCGGGTGCGCCGCGTTACGTTACGCACGTTCGTAACGAGGCTGACGAACTTATCAGCGCAATCGCCGAAGCAATTGCGATCGGCAGCGCGGCGGAAGTCGCCGTACAGTGTTCCCATCATAAAGCCGCCGGCCGCCGCAATTGGGGCAAAGTTCACCAGACGCTCGAGTTGATCGGAGATGCTCGCAATCGCGGAGCCGATATCGGCATCGATGCCTATCCGTATATCGCAAGTTGGACGGGCCTCGCGACGCTGCTGCCCGACGGCGTCCGGCGCGGCGGCAGCGCAGCGACGCTCGAACGCTTGCGCGATCCGGAGATCGCAAAAGCGGTCGCGCTTGCGCTCAATTTGCAACGCGATCCGTCACTGGGCGGCGACACGTGGCACGACATTTTCATCACCGATGCCGGCAGCGGCCGCAATCGCACCGCCGCCGGCTATCGCCTCGATGAATTAGCACGCGCTTGGCGCATGTCGCCGGCACAATGCACGATCCGGCTGCTCGTCGAGGAAGAACTGCAGGTACAGTGCGCATTTTTTTCGATGAACGAAGACGACGTTGCGACTGTCTTGAGCGCCGAGTTTTGCTCGATCGGCAGCGATGCATCGGCGCGCGCTTTCGACGGTATCACCGCTCAAGGCATCCCGCATCCGCGAACCTACGGCTGCTTTCCGCGCGTGTTCGGCCGTTTCGTGCGCGCGCGGCGGACACTCGCAATCGAAGAAGCGGTACGGCGCATGACGTCGTTGCCGGCGGCCCAATTCGGACTCACTCAACGCGGCACCATTGCGCTGGGGAATTGGGCCGATCTCGTGCTCTTCGAGCCGAACGCAATCGTCGATCGAGCGACCTACGACGACCCCTTTCTTCCCCCAGCGGGGATTCGCTCTGTGGTCGTGAACGGTCGCGCGGTGACTCGCAACGGAGAATTTACGCGCGCCTATCCGGGCCGCGTCTTGCGCAACGGGCGATGAATCTCGCGGACCTCGACGATGAGCGGCGCCGGCGGTTGCTGGCCCACGCCAAATTGCTCAAGTTGAGCCGTAATGATATGGCATACGGGCCGGGCGACCGTGCGGACTGCGTATATTTCGTGCAAACGGGCCGGGTGAAAATCGTGCGCTCCACCGCGGCCGGAGGCGAAGTCATCGTCGGCATCCGCGACATCGGCGACGTGTTCGGCGAATTGACGTGGCTTTCCGAACCAGCCGCTCAGCGTAAAACGAGCGCGGTTGCAATCGAATCATCGACGGTGCATTGCATCGTGGTGGCAGACTTTGCGCGCCTCATCGGTGCCGACGGCGAAATTGCACGAGCGTTCGCTCGCGGTGTAACACGCCGCCTGGCGGCGGCCGAACAAGAGCTCACGGAATTGGCCGGAAAGAGCGTTCCCGGCCGGCTCGTCGATGTTTTGGGACGCCTGGCCGCCAGTCACGGAGTTGAAGAGCCCGACGGCACGCTGCGTATCGGGATGAATCTTACCCACAAGGATTTGGCGGATCTTATCGGGACGAGCCGCGAAACGCTAACCAAAGAACTTGCGGTGCTCGTCGACATCGGCTTGCTGCGCGTCGCGCATAAAACGGTCACGCTCGTGCAGCCGCAAGCGTTTCCGTACGTTCGGATTCGCCGGCGTGAAGCGAACTGAGTTTCTCGGAGCTTTGGCCGCCGCCGGCACGGCTCCGCCCGTCCGCCCGGATATCAGCGCGCAAATCGAGATCCGCCGCGACGCCAGCGAGTTGCTTGCGCCCTTTACGGTCTCGATCGCGGTTCGCAACGTCGTATCGCATACCGTTGCACTGAACTTTGCCACCGCGGATATGTACCGCATCGATGTGACGCATGCCGGGCAAACGATCTGGTCGACGGCGACGGGTCACAAACCATTGCTCATCGCGCGCCGGGTCGAAATTGCACCGGGTGTCACCCGGCTCGCCAGTCAGATTGTCGATGGAACCACCGACGACCGCCGCTCGTACGCTCCGGGTGATTACGTCGTTCATGTCGCACTGCTTGCCGGCGAGCTAGCGACGGCGATCGATCGGACGATCGCCTTTCCGCCGCCGATTTCGATTGCCGAAGCACGCAATACCAACGGCGGCACCGTGGTCACCATCGCGGGGATCGCACGCAGTGATGCCGGCGTGACGCTCCTGCGCGATGCGAGCGGTTCGCTTCAGCTTTCGCGGCCGCTGGGACTTCGACCGACCGGACCGTACGTCGTGCGTGGCTTTATCGACGCCGTTGAAGATACCGTCGTATTCGCCGTCGGACGCTTCGCGCCGGCGTTCGAAAATCGTGCCGATGCGCGGCCGCGAGTAACCGCGCTCAGCCTTGGCCGAGATTGATGCGCGCGAAAAGCCGCTCGCGCCGGCCCGGCGGCAGCGTACCGTGCAGCATGTGCGACAGGGACCGGATTCGCCTGTAACCGCTGCTTGCTACGATGGCTGCCGCTTCGAGATTGCCGGCGGGGATCTGCAACCGGTGGACCGCCGGGAGCAACTGCCGCGCTGCAAGGATCAAGGCGCTCGCTGCCGCCGCGTCCGGTGCGACGACCGGACCGAGCACCTGCGGGCGCACTTGCGCGACGGCATAACCATCGATCCGGCCGGCGCTACCGATCACTCTCACGGCCTCGGGCATCGCATCGAGGAGTAATCCGAGAACCACGCACCGGTCGGCGCCGAAGGCGACCCGATCCGCTGCAAAAACGGCATCGCGCTCGACTCGATCGTACGGCCGCGCCCGCGCCGTTCCGGCTGCAGCAAGTGTGCCGGCAGTTCCGAGTTCGCTCGCGTAGACATCGGTATGACCGGCCGCGCCGAATCCATAGCGCGCGTAAAGCGGTGCGCCGGCGGTTGTTGCGTCGAGTTCGACGGCTTCGAAGCGGCATTCTTGCGCCCATGCCGACAGCTCGTCCATCAAGCGCGTTGCGATACCTCGCCGCTGGAATGCCGGTTCAACCGCCATTTGCGAGACATACGCACTGCGACCGTAATGATTGCCGATGACCATTCCGACGGGCACTCCGTCGAGCACGGCGACGAACGTGGCGAATGCCGGCGTGTCGATTGATGCCCGCAGCCGCAACTCCGCGTTTTGCTCGGAATGGTACGCTCGATTGAGCACGCCCGCTAGCGTACCGATGTCCGCCGCGCGTAGCGGCCTGACGATCACCGCCGCGTCGATTGCGGATCTCCGTGCTGCAACGTCTCGAACACCGCGCGGGCATGCATTGCCAGATCGTCGAGCGTGCCCGAGTTGTCGATGACGAAATCGGCCATGGCCGCTGCCCGGCCGGGGTCGATTTGCGCGGCCATTCGGGCTTCGATCCGTTCGGCGGTCGTAGCGTCGCGCGCCGCTGCACGTGCAACCCGCACGGCAGGCGGAGCAACCACGAGCACGGTACGATCGCACGTTCTCCAATAATCGCCCTCGAAGAGCAACGGCACCACATGCACGACGAGTGCGGTCGCCGGTAATGCCGCTTCGATCTCGGCCGCTCGCGCGCGCACGAGCGGGTGGACGATCCGGTTGAGCTGTTCGCGAGCGTTCGGGTCGGCAAAGACGATACGCGCAAGGGCCGCCCGATCGAGCGACCCTTGTTCGTCGACGGCATGCGGCCAACGTCTTTGCGCCTCACGCAAGCCGGTCGTTCCCGGTGCCATGACTTCGCGCGCAAGCAGATCCGCATCGATCACTGCGGCGCCCCAGCTCGAGAAGAGCCGGGCGACCACGCTCTTACCCGACCCGATGCCGCCGGTTAGACCGACGCGCATCGCGGGAGTTCAGCTTTGCTGAGCGGCAAGCTCCTGACCTAGCGTCCCCAGTCCGCCGCCTTGATACCCGTCGGCTTCGGGCGCATAGTCGGGAAATTCGGTCGTATCGAGCGGGATATCCGCGACGTGCTGGATCGAGCCGGTGATCCGTCGCGTGCTCTCGTTGATAGTGAGCAGCGTGACTTCAACTTCTTCGCCCGGCGAATACTGTTTGGCCGGATCGAATTCGCCTTTCGGCACCATGGCAAGCACGCCGGGCACGATCTCGACGAGCAAGTAGTTCGGGGTGACCTTCACGACGCCCGCCACGAGTTTATTGCCCTCGAAGAGACGCTCGTTATGCTCGTTCCACGGATCCGGCAATGCATGCTTGAGCGAAAGCGAGACTTTCTTTGCTTCCGGATCGAACTTCATGACTTCGACTGAAACGGTGTCGCCGATTTTCACGACTTCCGACGGGTGCTTGATTCGCGCGTACGAGAGTTCGCTATTATGAATGAGGCCGTCGATCCCGCCGAGATCGACAAACGCGCCGAACTCCGCTAATCGAACGACGACGCCTTCACGGATCTGCCCGACGGTCAACGTTCCGAGCAGCTCTTGCTTTTTAGCATTGAGCTCTTCTTCGAGAACCTGACGCTGTGAAAGCACGACACGGTGACGCTTATGATCGAGATCGATGACTTTAAGCCGTAACCGCTTGCCGACGAGTTCGTCAAGATTGCCGACCGGCTGACGCCGGATTTGCGACGCCGGCACGAAGCCCCGCATCCCGAGGTCGACCAGGACGCCGCCTTTGACGACTTGGGTGACCGTCGCTTCGATGACTTCGTCGTTATCATGCGCGGCGATGACCTTCTCCCAGGTCTTGAGCGCCCGTGCGCGCCGCTCGCTCAGAAACAGCGAGCCGTCTTGATCGTCGATCCGGTGGATCATCACTTCGAGCGTATCGCCGACCTTGAGGTCTTTGGGCTCGATGGCCAAACTTAATTCGCGGAACGGCAGCGTGCCTTCCGACTTGCCGCCGATGTCGACGAGCAATTCATCTTGGTACTTCGCAACGATAACGCCGGTAAGCACTTGGCCTTCATCGAGAACTTTGAGGCTCTCTTCATAAAGGCGCTGCTCGAGCGCGAGTTGATCTTCTTCTTCGGGTTCGATTGCCGGCGTCGGCGGGGCGATGGTGCTAGTAATTAGAGATCCTCACATTGTGGCGGAGACGGCGCTTCACGCTCGCTCCAAACCCCTCGCAACGTATTCGGTGCGAGGCCCCCGGACTTTAGCGGGCCCGTCGTCGATTCGGCTTCGAGATCTCTCTCTAAGGGGGTCCGAATCGGCCAAAAGTAGCCCAAGTCCAAGCACGTTCGGGACTCCGCCCGGTCCACCCGTTATTTCTGACACGTCCGGCACCACCACGTGCCGCGCTGTGAGAGGACCGTACGGACGATCGTGCTGCCGCATCGCGGACATGGCATTCCGAGGCGGCCATAAACGGATAACAGATTTTGAAATCCGCCTTTGAGCCCCTCGGCATCGACATAATCGTCGACGCTCGTGCCGCGCGCCTCGATGGAGCGGGCCAAGACATCGCGGATTGCGAGATGCAGCCGGCGGCGAGCCGGCCGGGAAATCTTGTGGGCCGGGCGACTCGGACGAATCCGTGCCTCCCATAAAGCTTCACAAGCGTAGATATTGCCGACTCCGGAAATCCGGCTTTGATCGAGCAGCAAGACCTTGATCGGCGTTCGACGCTCGTCCAGCATACTCACAAAGCGTTCGGAGGTAAACCCCTCGGAGAGCGGTTCGAGTCCGCCGTCGGCGTCCCACGGTTCGCCCGACGCGAGTAACCGCATGCGGCCGAACTGCCGAACGTCGGCAAACAGCAATCGGGTCCCGTCGGAAAAATCGATCGTGATGTGTGAATACGGATACGGCTTTGTCAGCCCGGGCGGCTGAACGATAAGCCGGCCGGTCATACGCAGATGCACCGTCAACCGGCGCCCGGACGCCAGCGTCATGACGATGAACTTCGCCCGGCGTCCGATCGACATCACCGTTTCACCCGGTAGTGCACCGGCCAAGGTCAGCCCGGGCGGCGTGACCGCGATTTTCGCCATCGTCACAACTGCAGAAGCGATGGTTTTTCCGCCGATCGCATTTGCCAGGCCGCGTGCGATCGTCTCTACTTCGGGCAGTTCGGGCACTACTCGAACTTAAACTCCGGTTCGCCTGCAGATGTTGCAACGGCGTTCGCTGCCGGCATCACCGTACGGCAAGCTTACAACCGTACGGCAGGCTTACAGTGGTAGTTCTTTTTCGTGCTGCGCGTAGGACCGGGCGTCGAAATACCACTCCGGCAAGGTTGCCGGAAACATGATATTCGTATAAGCGTAGTCGACGACTTTGCCGTCGCCGTCGTATCCGTCACCGACCAGACCGTGGATCGAGGTGACGACGGGAACGCCTTGCAGCAATGAAATCTTCACGTCGAACAGCGCGCTGTAAATCTTATTCGCACTCTCGTCGAATAAGCGATCGTGCGTGATGAGCCGGACGAGTTCAAGGCTATTTTTATCAGCGTACACTTCGCGCAAGCGATTGCGTTCCGGATCGCGGATCGGCCGTAACGTAAGATGCACGAGATTACCCTCGACGACCACGGAGTCGACGTAGTAATCATATTCGCCTGCGACAGTAACGCTGCCGATTTGCTTGTACTGCGTGGCTTGCGGTTCGGGCGTCGGCACCTCCGAAACCGGCCGCGGCTTGGCCGGCGCCGGTTCGAACAAATCAGCGGTCGGCGGTCCCGGGTCACGATCCTCATTGAACGCCGGACGCATGAATTCGGGAAAGCCCATGGCCGGCGCGATTTCGACCTTGCGGCCGAGCGCAGCACGATCGAGGTTGCGCACCCACATGTGATAGGTATAGCTCGCGGCGAAATCCGGAAAACCGCGATCGGTATTCTGCTTGCGCGACATCGTGTACGTAATGTATGCCGGCGGCGGCCGATGCGAGCGGAACTTGGCTCGAATCAAGCCGAGCAGTCGCTGCGGCGACGGGGTGTAAACCGGATCGGGATGCGCTGCCGGTAGCGGTGCCGGGGTAACGAGCCCGAGAAAAAAGCTGACGATCAGAGCGGAAAGCGTTGCGATCATTCCTGTGCATTCAGTGTCGGTATTGCGAGGCGGCTGCCGCTGACAATGTGATGGCGGGCGGCGTCGCCGGCGCCGAGTTCGATAACGTATAAGCCCTGTCCGGCCCGGCGCGCGATCCGATCGTCGGTCGTTCCGGACGGCGTTGCCGGTACATCGGCTGCAACGTTGGTCACCGTGCCGTCGGCGTCAACGAATACCATATCTAATGCAATTAGCGTATTTTTCATCCAAAACGACTGCGGTCCGCCGGGCGGTGAAAAGACGAAGATCATGCCTTTCCCGGGCGGCACACGTACGACGCACATCAAACCGCGGGCCCGGCTTTGCTCCGTGGTTACCGGCACGACCGACAGCCTGCCCAGCGGTGCGCGCACGTCGTACGCGGCACCCGCCAAGAATTTCCGCGTAGCACCGGCCGTGTCCGGACATTCGGTACTCGACGTCGGCGCGGGCGTCGTCCGATCCGCGGGAGCTTGAGCGGTCAGCAACGTTGCACAAACGGCGAGCGGAGCAAGGTATCTCATGCGTGTGGCAACATTTCGCGCGCCGAGCAGTGCTGCCCGCTCGAGCAACTTACGCACTGCGGGTACAAGGCGTGCGATGGCAACGGCGGCTCGCGACTCCGATCGACCCCAAACGCAAACCGGCGACCGTATCGGCAACGGCCGGCATCCGCGCCGGCGCCGCCGGATCGTCATTGCGGCCGCGGTCATCGCCGTCTTGCTGATCGCCGCGGCAATCGTCGAATCGCGTTTCGTCGGCCACCCCGATAAGGTTGCGGCCGGCGGCGGTTCCGGTTCCGCATCCACCAGTGGCGGAGCATCATCGGGTGCCGGTTCGGGCAGTTCGACAGCCGGCGGCAGTTCAACGAATGCAGGCGGAGCCGTGGGGACGACCGGTGGAACAACGGCAGGCAGCGGTAGCGGGTCGGCCACCGGCGCCGGCAGTTCCGCGAGCGGCGCGAGCAGCGGCGGCACGGGCAGCGCGTCGGGAGCGCAATCGGGCGGATCGGCCGGCGGGGGTTCGCAGGGCAGCGGGTCTTCGGGCGGCTCGCAAAGCGCCGGCTCGTCGTCGAATGCGGCCGGTAACTCGACGGGAAGCAGCAACTCGAATGTCGGTAACGGCTCGGCGGCGAGTAGCAGTGCGGCCGGCGGTGCCGGTACGGGCAGCAGCAACAATACCTCGGATTTTGCGGGCGCCGGCGGTTCGCATGGCTCGATTGGGACGATTAACGCTGCGTCCGCGAACGTCGGGTCCTCTTCGATGAGCTCGGGTTCGCTCGGCCCGGGTTCGACGGGCGGTTCGGTGGGCGCAAGTTCCGGCTCGACCGGTGCCGGCAGCAGTACGGCCGGTAGCGCCGGTTCAGGGTCGGTCGGATCGAGCGCAGGCGCCGCAACGGGCGGAAGCGCACCGGTCGGTGCGGGTTCGGCAAACGCCGGTTCGGTCGGCTCGGGCGCCGTCGGAACGGGGGCCGGTTCGGGCACGGCCGGCACCGGATCGAATACCGGTGGTTCAAATGGGTCCGGCGCGCGCGGTTCGGGCTCCGGCAGCGCAACCGGCTCCGGCAGTACCGGTTCCGGGAACGGCAGCGGTTCCGTGGGCGGCTAAGTACAGATTCGATTCGTGCATTGCGGGCAGAACCAACACTCGGCTGCTCGCGTGCAACCGTTCACAGATATGGAGCCATCTGAGCTGCGGTCAACGCAACGAACACTGTTTTTCGGAGCCGCTGCAATTGCCGTGCTCCTGCTCGGCGCCGGCTGCTCGTCGGGGTCGGCGTCCGGCGCAGCGGAGCCGTCGCCGACGCCCACGATGCCGAGCGTCCGCACCATTGGCGCAGTCGAAGGCACGATTCACCCGGCGCTGACAATTCCCGGTACGATCGCGCCGAATCAAGTTGCGGCATTGTCGAATGCGATTTCCGAACCGGCGCTGCAGGTCTATGTCCAAGAAGGCGACCGGGTTCGAACCGGTCAGGTCCTCGCGCAACTCGACGTCGACGATCTGCAAGCGAATTTGCAAGCCGCGGAACAGACGGCGCGCGCCGACGCGGCGCGGACGCAACAAACGCGCTACTCGGCAACGCTGTCTTACGCGCAAGCGCCGGCACAAGATCAGCAAGCTAAAGCGCAACTCGCGCAAGCGCAACTGACGCTGCGCGAAGCAACGCTAAATTTACGTCGCGATGCGCAACTCGTCGCGCAAGGCTACCTGCCGCAGCAGAACTATGACGAGCAAGAGGTCGTCGTTGCAAACGATCAACAAGCCGTGTACTCGGCGGGCGCCGCAGTGCAAAGTGCGGCCGCGAACGTTCGGGTGAACGGTAACGGCACGAGCGGCTTACAGGCGGCGACCATTGCGCAAGCAAGCGAAGATGCAGCGGCTGCCTATGCAACCGCCGAGCAGCTGCGGCGTCAAATCGCGCGCGCCCATATTGTGAGTCCGGTCGACGGCGTGGTGATCAATCGCAACCTCAATCCGGGCGAGTATCCGGCCGGCCGGCAGATTTTTACCATCGAATCGGACGCGCAGATGTATGCGATTCTCACGGCGTCCGCCGTGCAAGCCTATCAGATTCACCGCGGTAATCGCGTCACGATCGTGCGCGCCGGACTGCCCAGCGGCCGTTTCGTCGGCAATGTTGCCGCGATACTCGACGCCGCGACAGCCGGCTCGACGAATTTCACGGTGAAAGTGCGCGTGCCGAACGAACGCGGCGTCCTGCGTGCCGGGACGCCGGTCCAAGCAATGGTCGCGCTGCAACCGGTTAGCGGCATTGCCGTTCCGGCATCGGCGTTCGTCGATGATTCTCGCACGCGAATCCTTACCGTCGTCGATCGGCGGGCGCGAACGGTGCACGTAACCGAATTCGCGACCGACGGCGCGACGTCGATCGTCGGCGGGTTAGCGCCGGGTACGCAAATCGTGCGCGATGGATCGGCGGGGCTGAGCGACGGCCAAGCCGTCGAGACGGCGCGCTAATATGTGGCTGACCAAACTGTTCTTGCAACGTTGGCCGCTTGTCGTCGTGTTGATCGCCTTCACGACACTTGCCGGCGTGATTTCATTCCGTTCGCTCATCGTTCAACGTTTACCGAATACCGATACGCCGACGGTGGGCATGCGCGTTTCGTATTCCGGGGCGTCGACGACGGAGTTGCGCGACACGATCGTTCGCCCGATTGAAGATCAGATCGCCGGCTCGCAAGATCTCACCCATGTCGATGCAACGATTCAGACCGGTTCGGCGACTATCGGTTCGTACTTCACGCTGGGTTCGAGCGGCGATCAAGATCTCACGCAAATCATTCAAGCATTCAACGCCGCACGCTCGCAATTGCCCAGCGACCTTGTTGCGCCGGTCATTCGCATCTTCGATCCGAACGCCGCGACCGTCGTGTCGATCGGCATCACGTCCAAGTCGCTACAGCCGGCGGCGATCGCTTCGCTCGCCTACGGACAAATCGGGCCGGCGATCGAGCAACTCGGCGGCGTCTCGAACGTTATTGTCGCGGGCAACGTGCAAGCCGCGTACAACGTCGTGGTCGATCCCAATGCGCTCTCCGGTTACGGCCTAACGCTCACCGACATCGTGACGACGCTGAGCGCAAATAACATCCGCGCACCGGGCGGCATCGCATATCAACCCGGCCGCGAAACACAGATCGACGTGCGCGGCGACATCAGTTCGCCGCAGGCCGTGAGCGGCTTAGCCGTGGTGAACGGGACGTCGGGCAGCAGCGGCGGCGGTAGCGCGCCGACGCTCTACGGTCCGACGCCGTATACGGGTACGTTATACGGCTGGACCCGGCCGGCGCAAAGCATCCTCATCGGTGACGTCGCGAAGGTAGAAGACAGCAGCGTACCGATTCGCAACTTCGCGTTCGTAAACGGCAAACCGGGCGTTGAATTGCAAGTCCAAAAAAGCAGCGATGCCAGCGAAATCGACGTTTCGCAGATGGTCATCAAAGCGCTGCCCGCCCTGCAACGGCAGTTCCCAGCCGTCGAAATGCGCGTCGATTACGTCCAGTCGATCTATTCGCAGCAGCAAGTCGAAGGCGTCGAACGAACGTTACTCGAGGGCATCGCGCTAACGGCGGTTCTCATGTTGCTGTTTCTGCAATCCTGGCGCAACGCCATCGTCGTGATGATTGCGATTCCAACGTCGCTGTGCGTGGCGGTCTTTGCAATGAAGAGCCTGCACTTTTCGCTCGACACGATTTCACTGCTTGCCATGACGCTCGTTATCGGCATTCTCATCGACGACTCGACAGTCGTGCTCGAAAACATCACGCGGCACGCGCAGGACGGCGAAGACCGTATGGAAGCCGCGCTCAACGGCCGGTCCGAGATCGGGACTGCTGCAATCGTCATCACGCTCGTCGACGTCGTCGTGTTCTTGCCGATCGCGTTCATCGGCGGACCGGTCGGCGTGCAACTTTCGGAATTCGCCGTAGTCGTTACCGTCTCAACGCTGACGTCGCTGTTTATCTCATTCACCGTCACGCCGACGCTGGCCGGCGTCTGGGCGCTCAAGTCGAAGTGGAAACCATGGAAGCCGATCGTTGCCTTCAACACCGGTTTCGATTGGGTGCGTACGCGTTATCACGATCGGCTGCTGCCGGCAGCGCTCGGACAGCCATGGCCGATTCTCATCGTTTCGCTGCTGCTCGTCGTGGGTGCATTGCTGTTGATTCCGACCGGCTTGGTCGGCGAAGACTACATTCCGGCGGCCGACCAAGGCGAGATCTTTTTCACATTGACCTATGCGCCGGGGACGCCGCTGGAACGCACCCGCACCGTCATCGGGAAAATCGAAGCGGAGATCGATCGAATTCCCGATTTGCAATCGGAAGTAACGAACGCGGGCGGCTATAATTCGCCGTTCGGCGGATTTGTATTGCAAGGAAATACCGCGCAGATCAATGTCTTTCTCAAGAACGGCCACAAACAATCGACGGCGCACTGGCTGACATACGTCGAGGATCTCGGCCGGCGCTTTGCACCCGATGCAATCGCAATTGCGAAACCGGCAAGCGATCCGACGCAAGGCGGTCCGCGTCAGCCGATCGACGAGCTCGTGTCGCTGCCGAACGGTGCGGACCCTTCGATGTACGCCGAACGCGTTGCGCAAATTCTCAAGCAGACGCCGGGTGCCGTCGACGTCAACGACTCGGCGCAACAGCTGCTGCCGCAGGTCGAGGTCACGTTCGATCGGGCAATGGCGCGCTCGCTGGGTGTTTCGATCGGCACGGCGTCGACGGCGATCCGGGCGGCATTCGGCGGCGCCGTCGCGACCGAACTCGAATCGCCCAACGGCTTGGTACAGGTCGAGGTGATCTATCCGCGCAGCGCACAGCAAAGCTTGGCCAACGTTCTATCGATTCCGTTGCGCGCCGCCAACGGCGCGATCGTTCGCGTCGGCGACTTCGCGCAATTGCAATTGGCGCCCACGCCCGTCGTGATTACCCGGACGAACCGGGCCGACGTCGTGCATGTCGATGCAACCGTTGCGGACGGCTTTAATTTGTCGGACGTCATGCGCGATTTCAATCAACGATTGGCGAAACAGAAGCTGCCGCCCGACGTTCGCGTCCAACCGGCCCGCGGCGGACAGCAGGAGCTGATGAGTTTGACGCTAGCCGGACTCGGCACGTCGCTGGCTTTGTCGATCGTGCTGGTGTATCTGCTGATGGTCGCGCTCTACAATGACTTTCGCGATCCGTTTGTCATTTTGTTTGCCGTGCCGGTCGCGGTGGTCGGTGCGCTGGGTGCGTTGTGGATCACGCATCAGACGCTAAATTTATTTTCATTGATCGGCACGCTGCTGTTAGTCGGACTTGTCACCAAGAACGGGATCTTGCTGGTCGACTACGCGAACACCGTGCGACGCCGCGACGGCAAAGATAAGCGCGAAGCGGCGATCGAGAGCGCGCAGACGCGCTTCCGTCCGATCATCATGACGACCGCAGCGATGATCTCCGGGATGTTGCCGCTCGCGCTCGCGCTCGAACCCGGCTCGGCGGTTCGTGCGAGTTTGGGCACCGTCGTGATCGGCGGCTTGACGAGTTCGCTAGTACTCACGCTTTTTATCGTGCCGATCATGTACGTGTGGCTGACGCCGGATAAACTTCCGGAACCGACGCCCATCGGCAAGCAGCAGCAGCAACCCGCGCCGGGCTGACGACCGAACTCCGGCTAGCCGAGATTGAGCAACCACGGCGCAGCCACTCGGCCGGCGCCGGGGATCCACCGTGCGACGTTTAGGGCTTGCTGAGCGCCGCTCGAAGTGCCGACCGCCGCGTGCAAAGCACGTTCGACCTGCAGCCGGCGCGCGATCGGCTGCAGCCGGCGTTCGTAGCATTGTAACGATGCTGCCGAGTAATCGCCGCGTGCGAGAGCCCACAACGCGACATCGGCGGCAAGCGCACCGCTCGCGATGGCGGTATGGATGCCTGAACCGCTCAAAGGACTCGCCAGCGAGGCTGCATCACCGGCAAGCATGATTCCGGCGCCGTGCACGGGCGTCGTCCGCCAGCCGAACGGTATCGGCCAAACCAGCCGCGCTCCAGCTTCGCGGCCGCCGCGCAATTCCGGCCGTTCTAAGAAACGCGCGAACGCCGCACCTAAATCACCTGATCCCGGCTCGCCACGGACAAAACCAAGACCGACATTTGCAACACCGTTGCCAAGCGGAAAAATCCAACCGTAGCCGTCGCCGCGCCGGCCGACGTAAAAACGCATCTCCGTACCTGCTTCCGATACGTTTTCGATATAGACGCGGGCTGCAATGCCGATCTCGGCCGGCCGGCGCGGCGGTATCTCGAGCGTGCGCGCAACCGCTGAACCCCAGCCGTCCGCGCCTATCGTTATCGGCGCGCGAAGAGCCGTTCCATCGGTCAACTGTACACCGCACACGGCGCCGTACGCATCGCGCACGGCCGTGACGACACGCGCCTGCACGAAAGCCGCGCCGGCCTGGATTGCTGCTGCCACGAGCAGCGCATCGAATATTCGGCGCGGTATGACCCGCGCTCCGAGCCGCCGCGCCGCGCGAATACCAAGCGTTGCACCGAAACGGGTTCCATCCGGAGCGAAAACAAACGCTCCGCTTAGAGGCTCGGTTTGATCGATCACATCGAGTTCGATGGCGCGCCGGCGCAGCTCGCCGATCGCATACGAGCCGATAAGATCGCCGCAGGCCTTGTCGCGCGGAAACATGGCGGCATCGATGAGCACAACGCGCCGCCCCGCGCGCGCCGCGATCAGAGCGGCCGTCGACCCCGCCGGACCGCCGCCGGCAACGATGATATCAGCGTTCAAAGTGCGTCGAGCGGCGCTTACGGCTCAGCGGCGCTTGGACTGCAAACTCCGGGTACAACACAGCCATGTCAGATTCAACGACCGATCCGATTGTCGTGCGCGGCGAACATGCGGCCCTGCGCGTTTGGCGCGATGAAGAACCTACGAGTGACAAACCCGAAGAATCACGGCCGTATGAAACGCTCGGGTACGTCGTGGCGGGAGCGGTCGACTTGACCGTCAACGGTAAAACGACAAGCCTGCGAGCCGGTGATGCATATACGGTACCGATGAACGCGCCACATCGCTATATCGTACGCGAACGGTTGACTGCCGTCGAAGCGATTGCACCAAGCGCGACGACTTAGCTCTTCGAACTGCAGCGCGATCCGCTGACTTCCGGTAGTAAGGGATCGCCGGCATTCGTCTCAAGTTAAGCGTCACGTCGTGTGCATTGCTAACGAAAAGCGGACGGATTTTACCGGATCCGCCGAATGTCTTGCCTCAAGAATCCCGGTGCACTCGGGTTTATTTGAGCGTTGCCCGCGATGTCAAGGACGATAACTGCGGCCAACGGCGGCGTTGGATGATCACATCGGGTGCGCGAACCACGTCGTACCGTCGTCGAAATTGACTTGCGATACGTTGCAAGTCGCAGCATAACTACCGCTAGCCTGACCGGCGAATGTTGGATAGGAGCGCTCGATCGGAAGTCCGGTCGCGAACATGCCGCGATCGGTGAGCGAGACCGTGTCGCCTTGATAGCGGAATGTAAAGCGGACGGCCGTCGCCGTTGCATGTCGCAGATTGACAAACCGCACGTTCAAGCCGGAGACAAATTCGATTCGCAAACTATTGAGCGGATCGAGCAATAGTGAGCGACTCGTCACAACGCATAATTCGATGCGCAGCGGCAGGTCGGCGGCAGCCCCGGTGGGCACAGTTTGCGCCCCAGCTTGTAGCGGAAGCACGGACGCCGCCATTGCGACACACATTGCGAGTCGCCACATTGAGCGGCGGATCGACCGAACGTAGCAGTACCCGACACTGAATCGCTCGGCCGCTACGCTTACCACCGCCAACGAAATCATACCGCTCGGACCGGCCCGCTGAAGCGAAAGTTCCGCGCTACGATGATACAGATCATACCCGGCTTGACTAAGCGGCTTGTAACGCGGATCGCAAACCAATCGACGCTATTCTCGTAGCCGTCATAAGCCGGCGGCTGCGACATCACGCTTCTGCCGTCACCTCATCGAGATCGAACGACTCGATTTCGTAGAGATTCGTGCCGGCTTTGAGCGTGACTTCGATCGGAACGCTCAAGGTCATCGCCTCTTCCATCTCACGCTTGACCAAGCGGCTGAAGCCGTCGAGTTCGGCGCGCGGGATCTCGAAGACGAGCTCGTCGTGAATCTGCAGCGTCATGACGGCGTTGAAGCCCGCGCTGCGCATGTGCGCGTCGAGCCGAACCATCGCGAGCTTCATGAGGTCGGCGGCGCTGCCTTGCAGCGGGGCGTTCGTCGCTTCGCGTTCGGCGGCGGCACGCAATGCATAGTTTTTTGCTCGCAAATCGGGCATGTAGCGCCGCCGTCCGAGCAACGTCGAAACGTAACCGCGCTCGCGGCCTTCGTCCAAGCAACGCTCGATATACGCGCGAACGCCGGGAAAACGGTCGAAGTACGCCGTCGTGATCGCGCGCGCTTCGCCGCGTTCGATTTCGAGACGCTGCGCCAAGCCGAAATCCGACATGCCGTAGAGCAGACCAAAGTTTACCGATTTTGCCATGCGCCGCTGGTTCGGGGTAACGTCGGCAAACGGGCCGATCTCAAAGATCCGTCGCGCCGTGAAATCGTGAATATCCTGATGCTCGTGGAACGCGGTGCGCATTGCTTCGTCACCCGACAAATGCGCCATAAGCCGTAATTCGATCTGCGAATAATCAGCCGCCAACAACACGCGGTCCGCCGACGGCGCGACGAACGAACGCCGGATCTGCCGGCCCAGTTCGCTGCGCACCGGGATGTTTTGCAGGTTCGGGTTGGTCGAGGATAAGCGGCCCGTCGCCGTCGTCGTTTGATTGAAAATCGTGTGCAGCCGGTCGTCGCGCGGATCGACGAGCGTCGGCAAAACATCGATGTAAGTATTTTTCAGTTTCGAGACTTCGCGATATTCGAGCACTTTGGCGGCAATCGGAAAACTGCGCGCCAGGCCTTGCAAGATGTCGACGCCCGTCGCGTAGCCGGTTTTATTTTGCCGGCCCGCCGGTAAGCCGAGTTTGTCGAAGAGCACGCGTCCGAGTTGCTGCGGCGACCCGATGTTGAACGGCTCGCCGGCGATAGCATAGATTTCGGCTTGTAAGCGCACGACGTCGGCGTCGACACTCACCGAGAGCGCACGCAACTCCGTCGTGTCGAGTTTGACGCCGGCGTCTTCCATCTTCGCCAGCACGATCGCGAGCGGAACTTCGATGCCGGTGTAGAGCGCGAGCTGGTCGCGTTTTTCAAGTTCCGCGCGTAACACGCCCGTCAGCCGGCCGGCGGCGTCGGCCGCAGCGGCCGGATCGTCCGCCGCGAGTTCGCGCCGCAGCCATTCACGCGTCGCATCGCCGATGTCCGTATACGCTCGCGACGGATTTAGAACGTGCGCGCCGATCATCGGGTCGTCGGCAATCGCGCGTGCCGGAACACGCAAAGCCGCGATCGTCGCTTTCGCATCGTAGACGACGAGATCCGGTACGTTCGACCAGAGTCGGGCGAAAGCGGAAGCGATTGCCGGTCGATCGAGCGCAGCGCGCAGAAAGCCGACCCCCGTGCGATCCGCGATCGAAAATCCGATGCCGTCGCCGCGCAGCGCGATTGCAACACGCCGCTCCGACGCCGCTGCGTCGATCAGCGCCGCTAGCTCCGTGAACTCCGCTGCATCGGTCGCTGCCGTAAACGACGCGTGCGTTCCACCAAGCTGTTCTTCGGGGGCCGTCACCACCGGCGTCGACGGCGGCTCGAGCCGGTTCAGCAACGTCTTGAATTCAAGTTCGCGATACAGGCGGTAGAGCGCATCGCTCGAGGGTGGGGCGTATGCGGCCAGCTCCCAGTCCAGCGCGATCGGCAAGTTGCGGTCGATGAGCGAAACGTCGCGGCAGATCCGCGCCTGTTCGCCGAAATCGACGATAAGTTTTTGCAATTTCGGCGAACCGGCGAGGGCCGGATCTGCGAGCAGCGCATCGAGCGATCCGGCGCTCTTGATGAGTTTGATCGCGGTCTTTTCGCCGACGCCCGGGATGCCCGGCAGATTGTCGGACGGGTCGCCTTTGAGGCCGCGATAGTCGGGCAATTGCAGCGGTTCGAGATCGAAGCGCGCGCGCACCGCCGCGGCATCATAGCGTCCAAGCTCGGTGATCCCGCGCCGCGTCGTCAGCACCAGCGTCCGGTCGTCGACGATTTGGAGCAAATCGAGATCGCCGGTGACGACCGCCACCTGCTGCTGCATCGCTTCGGCTTGGCTCGCGAGCGTTGCGATGACGTCGTCGGCCTCCTCGCCATCGACTTCAACGATCGGAATGGCGTACGTCGCGAGAATCTTGCGCACGAGCGCAAACTGCGACCGCAGATCGTCGGGTGTCGCATCGCGATGTGCTTTATATTCCGGAAACATCGCTATGCGTGCTTTGGGCAAACCCTTATCGAACGCGGCGATAATATGCGTCGGCTTTTCATCGGTGATGATCTTCGTGAGCATCATCGTAAAACCGTAAGCCGCATTGATCGGCACGCCTTGGGTCGTCGTCAACACCGGCAACGCGAAGAACGCGCGGTAGACCAAGCCGTAAGTGTCGATAAGCATGAGTTTCGCGCTATCGGGCGCGAGCGGTCCCAGCTGCTGGTTCACTCGACGGTCAGCGCGATTGTCGCCGCTCCGACATCGCCGTCCGCAGTAACCTTCAAGATGGAAAGCACGTACGATCCTCGTTCCTGCGGCATGGTGAGGGCGACGGTCGAGCCGGCATTTTGCTCGACCCGCCAGACCAGCGCGCGCGGAGCGGCGGCCGCCAGCGTCGCGTCGGTCCGCTCTGCCGCACGCGGCCGGTCGAACGCAAAGATATTGCCGGCCGTCGAGCGCGCCGGCGCGACCCACGCATGCCAAGCCGGATCGTCGGATGCGGGATCCTGCGACGTCGTGCCGGCGGCAGCCAAGCTTTCCGGCGCGTTGACGAAGTCGGCGCCCTGTGCCGGGATGCCGTCGGCTAAGCGCAGCGCAACGGTCGAGGTCTCGTGCCCCCCGCCGTCGGCAATCGTGATGGTCGCGACGCTGCCGGCGGTGTAGGTCGCCCGGTCGGCGTGCAAGACCGTGATGCGCGGATGTCCGGGTCCATCGACGGCGACGGCGCGCGTGCCGTACGTCAGCGCGCCGTCGCGTACGAAAGCAACGCCGGCTTCAACATCACCGACGGTATCGGGTACGCTTAGGTTTGCGCCGGCACGCCCGTCGCGGACCGCAACGCGCACGGCCGCAAACGAGCGCGCGCCGTCGAGCGTCACGAACGCATCGCCGGATGCGCCGGCCAAGTTCGCGCTGAGATCGACGCGCGCGTTGACTTTGTAGCGGTCGCGCGCGAAGTCGATCCGGATCTCACCGCTGCGGCCGCTGCCGCCGGCGGATACGGCGCTCGGTTCGACGGCGACGGCAGCAGCATCCAAAATGTACCGGTCGCCGCTGCGTGCGCTGGCCGTAATGAGGCTTGTGCCCGGAACGGGATCGCGAAACGTCGCGCGCGCCCGGCCGCCGGAATCGAGCACCACGGCGGTTCGCGCGCTGTTCGCGCCGTGCGTTAGGCGTACGTCGACGGGCAGTCCGGCGACCGGGGTGCCGTCCAGCGGATGAAAACCGCGAACGTCGACGATCGCCGCTTCGCCGACGTTGAGCGAACTGTGCTCGCACGTGACCGCTAGGGCCACGGTTGCCGTCGGGGTCACCAGCCGCGACGATACCGTTGCGCCGCCGCTTTGGGCCGTAATGCCGTACGTCGACGCCAGTTCATCGCCGGGCGCCGGCAAAACGACGTGCGCGACACCCGTCGCGTCGGTGCGTACGCGGCGGTCGAGAATGACGGTCGTGGCCCAAGCCGGTGCATCATCCGGCGTCCCGGGCGCCAGCACGTGCGGCGTGCGCACGACCCGCACGCGAACGTCGCGATCGGGCTGCGGGACGCCGGATTTTTCCAACGTGACGCCGACCGGAATATCTACGTTCGCCCCGCACGCACCCCCACCGCACTCCGGCACGATCGTGAGCGTCGCATCGCCGACGGACTCGACGTGCAGCGATGCCCCGCCCGTTGCGCCATTCGCACTTGCCAGCACCGCCACGTCGCCCGCGGGTGCATCGGCGGGCAACGTCACCTCGGTGTTAAAGGCGCCGGCGGAATCGAGTTTGGGACTCGCCGCCAGCAACGCCCGGCCGCGCGTAACGATGCTCAGCCGAACGTTGCCCGCAGCCGGACGCATCTCGGGACCCCGACGCACGCGCGCAAAGCCGACGACATGCAACGCCTCGCCGGCATGCACGACGCCGCGATCGAGCCGTAAGCCGACCACCGCCGCCGGTTCGGGCGGAACGGGTACGAAGTTGAGAAATGCGAAGCTGCGGCCCCATTCCGCGAGCGCGAAGCGCGGGCGCGCACCGCTCAAGCGCACGATGCCGTCGGCGCCGGTTTTGCCGTACGTGAATGCCGCTCCGTTCAAGTACGTGAGGCGCATGCCGCTTAGGGCGCGGCCGGTTCCAAGGTCCGCGCCATACAACACGATGCCGCCCGGCGATTCTTTACTGAGCAGCCCGATGCGCGACAGGTTGAGCCAAACTTGTTGCGTGGCTTGTCCGCGCCGCGCTTCGATAACGAAGAAACCTTCGCGCCCGCCGAGCGGAACGGCAACTTCATTGGACTCGAACTTCAAGCCGATCGGCGGGGTAAACCGCCAGGCGGCGACCGCTTTGCGTCTGGTGGTGTCGATTGCACGCGGTCGCGCATTGGCGCCCGCGACGAGCACGTCCGCCGGGTCGACTTGATACGCCGCCAAGTTGACCGGAGCACCGCTATAGGTGTCGAGCCGTACCGTTACGGGTTTCCACGGCACTTGCGTATCGCGCGAGAACAACGCAAAATACGCGTCCCACTTGCCCGAATCGAGTAACGCACGCGCGGCTTGCAACGGCGTCAGCGTGGCCAAGACGAACGCCAGCACGCCGAGTGACGCAAACAACTTAGTAATCGTAGTGTATCGTTCCCATCGTGGTTGACTGAGCCCGAAATGCAATCGTCAGCGTTCGCTTTTCCCCGGGTTTGATCGGACTGAGATCGTTCGATATTCCAGCCAGCGCGGAGGCTCCGCTATCGACTGCGAAATACCGTTCGCCGGTACGGTCGATGAGCGCGAAGCGTGCAATCGCCGGCACCAGCGCCGCGCTTTGGTCGTTCGTTATTTCGACCTTGGCGATAACGTACGTTACGGGACCGGCGCCGATCGCATTACGCGAATCGCTGCTGTCGACGAAGCTCGACTGGACGACGACGACCGTACCGCTGCCGTTAATGAGCGTCGTGTCGTCGGCCTGACGGCATGCGCCAAGCCCGAACGACAGCAACAAAGCGCAGGCCAGTCGTCTGTGCATAGCACCGGCGGGTTCGGCGTATTCCAGGAGGCGTCCCGTGCTGCACGACCAAATGCATTTACGGTGGATGATGAGCGTCTCAATGGATCCACGTCGCTACCGTGCCGCTTCTGCGGAAGCGATGCGGACGAACCGGATGAAAAAGCACTACGCGAACGTGCCGGGACATTTCAAGTGATCGTGGCCTGCGCATCGTGTGGCGCTGCGTTCGCCGCGCTTTCACGCAATTAAGTGCGGCTTGCAGCAGCCGCTTTGGTCGCAATCTTGGCCGTTGCGCCGGCCGCGATAGCGGCTGCGATCCCGAGTCCGCATCCCGCGCCGGCAAGGTCCGCAGCGCCCGCGCGAATCGATCTTAATAAGCTGCAGCCGAAAACGCTGCTGCCCAAGCGCGCAGAGCACCAAGAATACGTTGTTGAGGTGAACAAACTCGGACAAGTCGCGCGCGTTCGCACCGAGCACGGTAACGGCGACCCGACGTTCAACGCGCAAACGTACGGGAATGCGCTTCAGGCGTTTATCCGCACGCCGGACGGACACGTCGTGCTCGGCACGTACCGGCTGGCGTACGACTTCGATCCCAAAACAAGTCGCGTCCGGCGCGAAGTGACGTTGATCAGTCAAGGCGGCGTCAATCCGGATGCCAAAGGCGCCGTCGCCGACCTGCTGAGCAAAGTTCATTCGCATACGCCGATTCCAATTGCGCCGAATGCCGGGTCGGCAATCGATCCGCGCACGTTACCCGACTTGAATCGCGTCATTCCGCCCTCACCGAGCCCCTCGGCGCACTAACGGCATGCTCGTCGCAGACGAACGATCGGGCGCACTGGGGTTACTCGAGCGTACGTCGCATGCACGAGCGTTTGCCGCCGGACCCTTACCGCCGATGGCGTTGCGCCGCGTCGTCGATGCCGGCCGTTTTGCACCGTCGCTGTTCGACACCCAGCCGGTGCGCTTCGTGGTCGTTCGCGATCCGGCAACGTACGAGCGGTTACGAGCGGGTTGTAATAAGTCGCGCGACACGTTCATGAGACTGCGCGGCATTTTCGGGCGACTCAACGCGCGGCTGCGCCGGCCCGAATATCAGGCGGGCTTATTACGGCAGCAGCACGGCGACGTTGTTCCGCCGAACGGCGTTGCGATCGTCCTGTTACAAGATGATTCGTATCCGGAATCAAGTGAAGCATGCGCGTGCGCGCTCATGGCGATGGCGCTCGAAGCGACGGCGTGCGGGTTGGCCAGTCAATTCACTAGTTGGACGCGCGGTTTGGCGTTCGATAAGAAGATGGTCGCGCTGCTCGGTGTTCCCAAGGGCTTCAAAATTTTCACGAGTATCGTTATCGGCAATCCGGTCGAGCCGTTGACGGCGCGCCGCAAAAAACGGCGCAGCGCCGACGACGCCGTTCGCTGGTTGTGACGCGGCGCGACCGGCCGCGACAAGTCAAACGCGCGCCCGGTGAATCGATGATGGATTTCTACCTGCGGAATCGGGCGAACATCGATACGTCGATCGACCGCGATGTCGAGCGCTCGTGCACGTCCAAACAACAGTACGCCAGCGAAGCGCAAGCACGCGCGATTGCAACGATGCAAGGCATGAGCGGAAGCTTATTCACCTATCACTGCCGGTATTGCGAGTTTTGGCACTTGACGCGCCGGCCGACGTCCGGCGGAACGCCCGACATTATCGACGATTAGGCGCGGGCGCCGGCCAGCCGCGCGCCTTTCGGCCGATACGCCGTTTGCCCCAGTGACGTAAAAACGTCCGCTGCATAAGAGATATTTTCCGAATGGCCGGTCACGAGCAGCCCGTCGTCGGCGATCAGTCCGCCGAAGCGTTGCAAGATACGTTGCTGCAGCGGTTGCTCGAAGTAGATCAAAACGTTGCGGCAGATGATGATGTCGAGATTGCCGGGCACGGGCCACGCCGGCTCTTGTAAGTTGATGACCCGGTAATCGATCATCGTTCGCAGCGCCGGGCGGACCCGCGCGAAGCCGGTATTCGGACCGTCACCGCGTTGGAAGAAACGTGCACGTCTGCGGTCGGAAACCGTGTTGAGCCGCTCGAGCGCGTACACGCCGCGCTGCGCGTGCGCAAGGACATCGGTGTCGATGTCGCTGGCGATGATTTCAACCGGCGGAGTCTCGGAGTCGTACGCTTCGATCATTGCCATTGCAATCGAATACGGCTCTTCGCCCGTCGACGCTGCGGCACACCAGATGCGGATGCGCGGCAGACGCCGCCGCTTGACGTAATCCGCCATGATCGTGAAGTGATGCGCTTCGCGAAAGAACGAGGTAAGATTGGTGGTCAGCGCGTTGACGCACGCCTCCCATTCGGCCGGGTCGTTTTCCGCAAGATCGAGGTATGTATCGAAACGATCGAGACGCTGCGCCCGCAACCGGCGCGCGAGCCGGTTATACACCATGCTGCGCTTCGATTCGGCAAGCGAGATTCCGCAATGTGCGTGTAGCATGCGCCGGATCCGGTTGAAATCCGTCGTGCTAAATGAGAACTCTCGATCGGACTCAGCCACGGCGACTTCGGCGAAGAAACCGTGCGAGATTGCGAGCTGCGGCAGTCAAATGTTGCTCCAGGGCATGCGGCATCCCGTAACGGCAGCAAAGAGTCGGTATGAGGGTCTTCGGACGCCGGGCGGCCGCGCTTTAGCGGCCGCGTCCCGGGTATGCCGAGCCGCCGGTTGAACTGCAGCTGAGCGGCTACAGTTGCCCAAGGAGGTTTGTGTGCGCTTCGTTTCTTTCTCCGCTGCGTCCGGCGCGCGGCGCCCGGGCGTCTGCTCGGGCGACGCGGTCGCGGCGTTCCGCCCGCCGGTCGATTCGCTCGAAGCGTTCATCGCGCTCGACCGGGCAGCGCGCGTCGACGCCTTGACCGCGCTTGAAGCGCCGGTAGCGCTCGCGACGGTCACCCTGCTCGCGCCGCTCGCGCCGCGCAAAAACGTCTTTTGCATCGGCCGCAATTATCTCGCTCACGCACAGGAAAGCTCGCGTGCACGCGGTGAGGCCGACCTCACTTTGCCCGCCGTTCCGACGATCTTTACCAAGGCGCCGACGGCAATCGCCGGCCCGGATACGACGCTGCGGTTATCGCCGGGCGTGAGTTCGCAATATGATTGGGAAGCCGAGCTGGCCGCAATCGTCGGCGAACGCTGCAAAGACGTCGCCGAAGCCGATGCGCTCGCAATGGTCTTCGGTTACACGTGTCTGAACGACGTTACCGCGCGCGATTTGCAACGTTCGCATCAGCAATGGTTTAAAGGAAAATCACTCGACGACACGTGTCCGCTCGGACCATGGCTCGTCGATGCCGCCGAGATCGGCGATCCGCAGAATCTGGACATCGCGCTGCGCCACAACGGCGTTACCCGGCAGCATTCGAACACCCGAGCGATGATCTTCAACATCGCGCGGATCATTGCCGAGCTCTCGAAAGGGATGACGCTCGAGCCGGGCGACATCATCGCAACCGGGACGCCGGACGGCGTCGGCTTCGCCATGGAGCCGCCGGTTTTTCTCGCTGACGGCGACGTCATGGAAGTCGAGATCGAGCGCATCGGCGTCTTGCGCAACACGATCGCGCTGAGCCGCCCGGCCGAACTGGCGGCGCGTTGATCGGAACGATCGTTGCTGCTCTGGGCGGCTTTGCATTCACGGCAGTCGGCATCGGCGCGCTCGTCGCTCCGGGAACGTCGAGCACGCAGTACGGCTTGCCCACCTCCGACCCGGCGGCACTCGCGCTCGTGCGAGCAGTCGGTGCGCGCGATATCGTGCTGGGCGCACTGGTGCTGCTGCTGCTTGCGCGGCACGATCGTGATGCGGTCGCGCTCGTGCTGTCGGTATCGGTCCTTGCTGCCGCCGGTGATGCGACTGCCGTCTTGACCGGACGTAGCGATGCAGAGCTGCGGCACGTCGCCGTTCATCTCTGCGGTGCAGGCGCATTGCTTGCGGCGGCGGCGCTGCTGCGAAGCGAGCGCTGATGCATCACGCTGAAGGACCGCAGCATGTAAGTTCCGATGTAAGGCGCATGAAGATCGCCGTTCCCAAAGAACGCGGCGCCGGTGAAAATCGCGTCGCGCTCATCCCTGAAACGATCGCGAAGTTCGTCAAAGCCGGGATCGGCGTTACGGTCGAACGCGGCGCGGGAACGGCCGCCTACTATCCGGATTCGGCCTACGAAGCCGCCGGGGCGACGATCGCGCCGAGCGCCGCCGAATTGTATACCAGCGCCGATATCGTTACCCGCGTTGCAAAACCGACCGATGCCGAACTCGATGCATTACAACCCGGCACGATTGTCGTCGGCGTGCTCGCGCCGCTGGGCGATGCCGCGTCGGTCGAGCGCTATGCCCAACGCAAGCTCACCGCGCTGAGCATGGACACGATTCCGCGCACGACCAAGGCGCAAGCGATGGACGTGCTGTCGTCGCAAGCCAATATCGCCGGGTACAAAGCAGTGCTCATGGCCGCCGACGCGCTGCCCAAATATTTCCCGATGCTGACCACTGCGGCCGGGACGATCAAGCCCGCTCAAGTGCTCGTGCTCGGCGCGGGCGTCGCGGGTTTGCAGGCGATTGCGACGGCACGCCGGCTCGGTGCCGTCGTCATCGGTTACGACGTCCGTTCCGCGGTCAAAGAACAAGTGCAGTCGCTGGGAGCGAAGTTTCTCGAAATCGACGTCGGCGAGGCCGCCGAAGGTACCGGCGGCTACGCCAAAGAGCTGTCGCAAGAAGCGATTGCAAAACAGCGCGCCGCGATGGTGAAGGCCATCGGCGCCGCCGACGCGGTTATCACGACGGCGGCAATCCCCGGCCGCCGCGCACCGTTGCTCGTCACCGCCGAAGCCGTTGCAGCGATGAAACCGGGCAGTGTCGTCGTCGATATTGCCGCCGAGACCGGCGGTAACTGCGAACTCACCCGCGCCGGTGAAACGTTCGTGAGCGATAACGGCGTCATCATCATCGGCGCGATCAACCTGCCCGCCACCGTCCCGACGCACGCGAGCCAGCTGTACAGTCGCAACGTGCAGACGCTGCTGGACTACATCATCAAGGATGGCGCGGTGAAACTGGATTTGGACGATGAGATCGTGCGTGGCACGACGCTGGTCAACAACGTTCGATCGTCCATCAGCCGACAATCGACGCGCTTGCAACATCGCGCTCGGCCGCCGTATCGACTCCCGGAGGAACCGCTTGAGCGCTGCCCTTTTCACCGAACTCACCGTCTTTATTTTAGCGGTGTTCATCGGCGTCGAAGTCATTTCCAAGGTACCGACCACGCTGCATACGCCGTTGATGTCGGCGACCAACGCCATTCACGGAATCGTACTCGTCGGCGCCATTCTCGTTGCCGGCACGTTCGATGCGCCGTTCAACGCCGTCATCGGTATCGTTCTGGTTATCTTAGCATCGCTCAACGTCTTCGGCGGCTTCACCGTTACGGAACGTATGCTCGAGATGTTTAAACCGCGCGTCGTGCAGCCCAAGAAAGAGCCCGAATAATGGCCGCCGTCGGCGTCAATCCGGTCAACATCGCGTATCTGGTGACGGGCGTGCTGTTCATCGTGGGCCTGCGCTATCTGAGTTCACCGCGCACTGCGCGACTGGGCAATCGGCTCGCGGCGCTGGGCATGCTCATCGCCCTCGTCGCGGTGCTGTCGCAAGGGATCGTCCAGTGGTGGATCATCGCAGTCGGCGTCGTCGTCGGCGCCGCGGTCGGCATCTACTCGGGCCGCGTCGTCAAGATGACGGCAATGCCGCAGATGGTCGCGCTCTTCAACGGCGCCGGCGGCGGCGCAGCGGCGCTCGTGGCAGCCGGCGAATTGCTCAAGCATCTCAATAGCGATCCGGGCGCAGCGTTACCGGGCGACTTTACCTTCACCATCGTGTTGACCAGCATCATCGGTGCCTTGAGTTTTTCGGGTTCGATCGTTGCCTTTCTTAAGTTGCAAGAAGTGATGACCGGCCGGCCGATCGTGTATCCGGGCCAGCAAGTCGTCAACGCGCTGGTGCTGCTCGTCGTGCTCGCCGGCGCGGGCTTCGTGATCGCAAACGTCAACACGCTGGGCTGGTTCACCGCGTCGATACTTGCGGCGCTTATTCTCGGCGTCTTATTCGTGCTGCCGATCGGCGGCGCCGACATGCCCGTCATCGTGTCGCTGCTCAACTCGTTCACCGGTCTTGCCGCCGCGGCAACCGGCTTCGTGCTGCAAAATAACGTCCTCATTATCTCAGGCGCGCTCGTCGGTGCATCGGGTACGCTCCTAACCGTGATGATGGGCAAAGCGATGAATCGCTCGATCACCAACGTGCTGTTCGGCGCGTTCGGCAGCGTCAAAGCGGGCGGCTCGGGCGGGTCTTCGTCGACGAGCGGTCAGAACGTTCGTTCCGTATCGGCCGACGACGTGGCTGCGCTCGTCGCGTACGCCAATCAAGTGATCGTCGTGCCGGGCTATGGAATGGCTGTCGCACAAGCGCAGCACAGCGTCCGGGAGCTCGCCGATCAGCTTGAAAAGCGCGGCGTCGAAGTGAAATACGCGATCCATCCCGTCGCCGGACGGATGCCGGGACACATGAACGTCTTGTTAGCGGAAGCGAACGTGCCGTATCCGGCGCTGTATGACATGGACGATATCAATCCGGAGTTTTCGCGGACCGACGTGGCACTGATCATCGGCGCCAACGACGTGACGAATCCGGCCGCCCGCAGCGATCCGAATTCGCCGATTTTCGGTATGCCGATTCTCGATGTCGACAAATCAAACAACGTAATCGTGCTCAAACGTTCGATGAAACCGGGCTTTGCCGGAATCGATAATCCGCTCTACGACGACGCGAAGACCGCGATGCTTTTCGGCGATGCAAAAAAGTCGATCGACGCGGTCGTCTCGGCGGTGAAGAGCCTGTAACGCTTGATCGGGCACGCGCTTGGAACGAGGCCAAGGGCATCCGAGACGTGAATCGCCGTAAGGTGCTGGTGTCGCTGTGAACGGTACGTTTGACCCTGCGGTCGTTCGACAATACGCGCAACGGATCAGTGACGGCCGCTGGTTCGCCCACCTCGGCTTGCCGCTCGATGAACGCGAACAAGGCACCGTCGAAGCGTTCGTTCGGGCAACGGGCGCCGTCAAAGCCGTTCGTGCAACATCGTGGGAGGATGCCCGGACGATCGTTGCCGACATCCGCGGTCGCGAAGCCGCTGCCGTCGACTCCGCCGAAGTCGAGCGTTTGAAGACGCGCGCGCTCGAAGCCACCGATCGCAATGCCCTCATGGCGGCGATGACGACGATCGTCGACGGCGGTCTGGAGATTTTTTTCGATCGGGCCGGCGCTGCAGCGCGCGCCGCGCGGATCACCGATCCCGCGATCATTCGCGTTGCGGCGGGTGCGGCGTCAGAAGCGGTTTATCGCGCGGCACTTGCTGCCGCCGTCGGCGAGGCCGACGACCATCGCTTCATCCTGCGGTACGATTTGTTTGCGAAGGGCCGCTGGCCGCTGGCGCGCATCGACGACGGCTTTTATCTGCTGTAGCCGGACTGGTTCCAATCCGGGCGTCGTCCAATTCCATTTGCAATGCTTGTTCGTTCGTTAGCCGACTTCGTCGACGTCCTGCGCGACGCGGGTGAACTGGCCGTCGTCGATGTCGCGGTCGACCGCTATCTCGAGATCAGCGAGATTACCGATCGGGTCGTCAAAGCCGGCGGCCCGGCGTTGCTTTTTACCAACGTCATCGATAGCCCGTATCCGGTGCTGACGAATCAATTCGGCTCCGAACGCCGCATGGCGCTGGCGCTCGGCGCGCGCAGCTTGGCCGACGTCGAAGCACGGATGCGCAAGACGATCGACCTGTCGGTGCCGGATTCACTCGGCGGGAAGCTCGGCAAACTGCTTTCGCTAACGTCGCTGGCGAGTGCCATTCCGCGGACGGTCGAGAGCGGCGCTTGTCAGGAAGTCATCGACCTCGAACCGGATTTACGGACGCTGCCGGTGTTGACGACTTGGCCGCTCGACGGCGGTCCGTTCGTCACCCTGCCGCTCGTTTTCACCGCGGATCCCGGCAGCGGTGCGCAGAACGTCGGCATGTATCGCGTTCAAGTGTACGATCGCAATACGACCGGCATGCACTGGCAGCGGCACAAACAAGGCCGCGCGCATGCCGCCAAGTGGGGCCGCCGCGTGCCGGTCGCCGTCGTCATCGGAGCGGACCCGGCCATCACGTACGCCGCGACGGCGCCGCTGCCGCCGATCGTCGATGAAATGGCACTCGCCGGCTTTTTGCGCGGCGCACCGATCGAGATGGTGCGCTGCAAGACGATCGATCTCAAAGTACCGGCAAACGCCGAATTCGTGCTCGAAGGTTACGTCGACAACGAAGACATGCGCGTGGAAGGCCCCTTCGGCGATCACACCGGCGTATACAGTCTTGCCGATCACTACCCGACGTTTCACGTGCAGTGTGTGACGCATCGCCGCAAGCCGATCTACGGCGCGACGGTCGTCGGTAAACCGCCGATGGAAGACGCATGGCTCGGCAAAGCGACGGAACGCCTTTTTTTACCGTTGCTGCAGATGGTCGTGCCGGAGATCGTCGATTACAATTTGCCCGTTGAAGGCGGTTTTCACAATCTCGCCATCGTTGCCGTCCGTAAGAGCTACCCGGGTCAGGCGAAGAAGGTAATGAACGCGTTGTGGGGCCTGGGGCACATGATGATGTTGACGCGCGTGCTGCTCATCGTCGATCATGACGTCGACCCCGCCGACGTTCGCGGCGTTGTTTGGAACGCGCTCAACAACGTCGATGCGTCGCGCGATCTTGTCGTCATGCCGGGTCCGGTCGACGATCTCGATCATAGCGGATCGTATCTCATGTCGCTGGGCCACAAGGTCGGTATCGATGCGACGCGCAAACGCGCGGACGAAGGGTACGCACGTGATTGGCCGCCGGAAATCCTCATGAACGCTGCTACGCGTGCGCATGTGAGCGCGCGCTGGGAGCAATACGGCATCGGCGATCTCTTGCACGGCACGGCCGACGACTATTCCGGTCAGGGACCCGCGCGCCTCAAACGCCTGTTGTCGTCAGCCTCGATGGCCGACGATGCTGCGCCGCCGCTGACGTCCGCCGCGCGCCAGGCGTTGAAGCCGCCCGCCGTATGAATCGCTTGCAGGTATTTCTAAAAGAGATCCGCGTCGAGCACACGCTCTTCGCGCTGCCGTTTGCCTACGTCGGCGCGGTCATGGCCGCGCGCGGAATTCCGACGTTCTGGCAGCTGTTTTGGATAACGCTCGCGGTCATCGGCGCCCGTACGGCGGCGATGGCGGCAAACCGATATTTTGACCGGACCATCGATCAGCGCAATCCGCGTACGGCCCGGCGCGCCCTGGCCAGCGGGGTGCTAGCGCCCGGCGTCATGATCTGGGCGATGGCCGGCGGCATCGCTTTACTCATCGTCAGTGCAGCAATGCTCAATCCGCTGTGTTTGATGCTGCTACCGCTCGCGGCGCTCGGCATTCTGGTGTATCCGCTCTGCAAGCGATTCACCTGGCTCGTGCATTTCGTGCTGGGTGCAATCGATGCGTTTGCGCCGTTAGGCGCTTTCATCGCTGTTGCCGGAACCGTAACGCTGCCCGCGCTGTGTCTCTTTGTTGCAGTGACCGTCTGGGTCGCGGGCTTCGACATTTTATACGCGCTCATGGACTATCGCTACGACGTCGCCCAAGGACTGAACTCAATTCCGGCGCGGTTCGGCGAACGTGCCGGACGCGCGCTGCCCGTTGCGCTGCACGTTACGATGACCGTTGCATTGTTGGCTGCCGGCATCGTCGCACGCGCCGGCAGCGTCTATTATGCCGGCGTCGTGCTAGCCGCCATACTCGTCGTCTACGAAGAGCGGCTAATCGCAATGGCCAAAGATATCTTCGCGCTCAACGATCGAATATTCGTAACCAACATGGCGTTCTCGGTTGCGTTTCTCGTTACGACGCTCGCATCGTTCATGATCGCTGCATGATCGGTCGGACCGATTTCCTCGCTGGTTTGGCCGGCACCGGAACGCTCGCGGCCATCGATGTTCCGGCTTATGCCGCGACAATCGCAATCGGCGTCATTGCACCGCTGTCCGGCGCGTTTCGCACGGCCGGCGAACAGCTCGCCAACGGCGTCCGCGGTGCAATCGACTATCAAAATCGGCTTCGCGCCGGCTTTGATAAGGTGTATACGATGCGCACGTTCGACGATCAGAACGCCGTCGCCGACGCAATCGTCAACGCCCAGTTCGCCATCGACGATCCGACGATCGTTGCCGTCATCGGTCACCTCGGTGCCAAAGGCACGATATCGGCGTTACGCACGTACGCACAAGCGCAGATGCCGATTATCGCACCGGCCGTAACCGCCGACGAGCTAACGACTCGCGGCTATCGCAACGTCTTTCGGATGGCCACGCGCGACCTGACCGAAGGTCAGATGCTGGCAACATTCGTGCGCGAAAAGTACCGCCCCAAAGTACCGCACGTGCTCGTTCAAGACGGCGATTACGGCCCTGACGTCGCCAACGGTTACGTGCAAGCGCTCGGCACGTCGAAGATCGACAGCAAAGTGACGATATTCGGCTATGACAAACCAGATTACGGCGGCGCCGCCGCCGCCGCCCTGGACGGCAAACCCGATCATATCATGCTCGCCGGAACCGCCCAGGACATGGGCCCACTCGTTAAAGTGCTGCGCGACAAGGGCTACGGCGGACCGCTGGCTGCGCCGCAGGGGTTCTTCGACGCCTTGACCGCCACCAAATACGTTAAAGAGTGCGAAGGCATCGTTATCTCGACATCGATGCCCTATCTTGCGATCGCGCCGGCCGCGTATCGGATTCTCAATGATTATCAAGCGGCGTACGGCCAGCTGGTTCCGGTATCGGCGTTTGCCTACGGTGCGGCCCAGATTATTTTTAGTGCCGTGCGCCGTTCCGGTGCAGCCTCACGCAACACGCTCGCAAGCGCGCTGTCACTCGGCGGAAATTACGATACGATCGTCGGCTCGTTTACCTTTTCCCCGGCCGGCGACCCGATCGACCCGGAACTTTATTTTTACACAATTACGGACGGTAAATTCGCATATCTCCGGCAAGCGCACCCGTCGTCGTTCTTGCCGCGCTGAATAAGCGTACCTATCTTAGCGAGTCGGCGTCGGGCGTATAGCCTCGTCCGTACAGCGCGTTCTTATTATGCGCCGGTACGAGCGTTGTCGGCGGAGCTTCTTCGCGCAACGGATAGCCGCTGCCGTCGCACGCCGCGAGCAGCGAGCCGCCGAACGACCGACTCATCAACGGCGGGCCGAAGACCAATGCGCTTGATGCTGCGTCGCTGTAGCCGGGCCGATCGACGCAGGCAAGGTTGAAGCGCGAACCGCCCGTTGCATTCAACCACGGATACGCTGCGCCGGTGATGAAGAAGCGCGGATTGGCTCGCAGTGCCGGCTGCGGCGGAGCGGTCTGCGTTCGCCGAATGACGGGCTCGAATTGCCGCAACATATCCGTTTGCATCGGGACGGGCATGCTTCTCATGCCCCCGGCAGCGCGGCCACCGGTCGGAGCGGCAACGGCGGGCAAACTAAGTACGGCGCACAATATGCCGGCGCCGACGGACGACCAACGCTTGACGTTCATGCGCCGAGCCATTCGGAATCGGTCGCGTTCTTGACTGCAATTTACGGCTAAATCTGCAGCCGCTTCCACTGCACGACGGCGATGCCGAGTAATGCGATGCCCAAGCCGTAGCCGAGAAAGCTCATTGCCGTTTGTACACCGGCGGGTAGACTCGAATCGGCGTGTTGGGTGTACATCGCAACGGGGTTGACCGTGTTGAGCGCTATGGAGAGCGCGTGAATGGGCGCAAGCGGTACCAAACCGAGCAATACGAGAGCGATCATCAGCGGCCAGAATAGTGCTGCGACGGTGCCGCGGTTGCGTTTCATCGAAGCACTCAGGGCCGTCACCCAGGCGTAAACGCAAAGGGGAAAACCACAAAAAGCGACGGCGCGTACGGACGCTTCCCAACTTGGCAAGATCACCGCCTGCCGGCCGATATAACAATCTGTAACGATGCTTGCGCAGATCATTGTAAGAACGATGCACGCGGCCATCGCGGCGATGTCCACGGCAAAGACGCCTAGAGCGTACGTTTCGCGTGAGACGGGTTTCGTCCAAGCGAGTTCGAGATGCCCGTCGTTCTCCGCCGCGAGGTTGAGACCGAGCGCAGTTGCAAATCCGCCGACAAGCGCAGCGGCACCGGATAACAACTCGGCCAGGCTCACATTGACGGCGGCTAATTCCGCACTTCGCGTCGCGCCGATGCGAAAGACGCCCGGCCAATAGCGCAAAGCAATTGCAAGCAGCGAAATGCCGATTGCAAACAACGCATAAACGATAACCGCGCGGCGCACGCGCATATACGGCATGTACCACATATCACTGACCCTCCAGCGTCGGGATGCGCGGTTCTTCAACCGCCGAAAAAAAGAGCTCTTCGAGATTCTGATCGAGCAGATGAATGCCGACCGGAGCGAGTGCATTGACGTCGCGCATCACGCCGTCCGGATCGGCATGAACGTAGAGCCGTAAGGTGATTCCGCGCTGTTCGACGCGACGTATGCGCGCGTCGGTGCGAAAGGGCGTCGCATCGATCGGCGCAGCGAACACCGCTTCGACCATCTTTTCGCGGCTCCGTAATTCGTCGAGCTCGCCTTCGAGTACGACCTGCCCGTGTTTGAGGACGACGACGCGGTCGGCGGCGCGTTCGACTTGACCGATCTGATGCGACGACAGGACGATCGCCGTGCCCGAAGCGGCCGCCTCGATCAAGAGATCGAGAACTGCGCGCTGATGGATCGGATCCAGACCGCTCGACGGCTCATCCATAATCATGATCTGCGGCCGGATTGCAAAGGCGAGCACCAACCCGAGCGCCGTACGCTGGCCTTTCGAAAGCCGGCCGACGCGTTTGCCCGGATCGAGTGAAAAAATTTCGAGCATCGTCTGCGCGCGGCGTGCGTCGTACGCGCGATACGCTCGGCGCATCATCTCGAGGTGATCGCTTCCCGTCAGGCGTTCGTAGAGCGCACTGCGTTCAGGGACGAAGGCGAGCGACTCGAACATTGCCGGGCGCGGTACCGAGCCGGCAATGGTAATCGTCCCGGAGTCGGCGCGCGCTAGGCCCAGCATGCATTTGAACGTCGTCGATTTTCCCGAACCATTCGGTCCGAGCAGTCCGCAAATCGAGCCGGCGGCGACTTCAAACGAAACATCGCGAACCGCCTCGAACGCGCCATAACGCTTGCGTAACGACTGCACGACAATCGGGTTCACGTTAGTCCTCATCGGGATACCAGCGCTCGATCAAACGCGTGATGAGCGCGACGATGTCACGTCGCGGGACGCCGATGCTCCGCGCGTCTCGAACGGCGGCTTCGAGTGCGATTGCCGCTACATCGCCGACGGTTTTGCGCGTTTGGCGCACATCGGAGTTGCGCACGAAGGAGCCGCGGCCGGGGCTTGTCTCGATGAGTCCGTCCCGTTCGAGGTCGCGATACGCGCGGGCAACGGTATTCGGGTTGATCGTCAGTTCGATCGCGAGCTGCTTAACCGTCGGCAAACGTTCGCCGCCGGCAAGCGCCCCGACCGCAATCGATCGTTTTACTTGATCGATCAATTGCGTGTACAACGGGACGCCGCTACGCGGATCGATATTGAAGTTGCCCGGCACGCGGTCAGAACCGAACACCCCACCCGCCGAAAAGCTTACTATCGGCGCCGATCGGAAGGCGGACGCGACGCTCGCCCTCGATGACGGGTAATGGACGGCGGACGATCGTGGTTACCGGCTGTTGTATTGGCATTTGAACTGCTCTCCTATTGAACTAGTGTATTAGTATAATAACGTATTAGGATAATAAGTCAAGGGCTTTTGTGCAGCCGTCGAAGAGAGCACAATGCCGCACCCGCAACGCATCGCTCCCGCGCCCGGCCAAGAGTCGGTTTGGGATTATCCTCGCCCGCCGCGGCTCGAACGCGTCAACGTGCCGTTACGCATCGAACATGACGGCCGACGGGTAGCCGAGGCCGCAGGCGGCTGGCGCATCCTCGAAACAAGCCATCCGCCGGTGTATTACCTTGCGCCCGAAACGTTTCTCGCAACGCTTGCTCCGAACGAACGGACGTCGTTTTGCGAGTTTAAGGGAACGGCGCGTTATTGGGATCTCATGCACGAAGGACGCGTTATCGTCGCGGACGTCGGCTGGTCGTATCCGCTCCCGGCACCAGCGTATCGCGACTTGGCGAATTGCATTGCCGTTTACGCGAGTCGCGTCGACGCGTGCTACGTCGGTAGCGAACGTGTCGCACCGCAAGCCGGAGACTTCTACGGCGGCTGGATCACCGCATCAATCGTCGGACCATTCAAGGGAGCCGCCGGAACGCGTGGCTGGTAGTCGCGCCCGATCGTGGCTTGGATGCAAGAGACCACTGCCGTCGCATTTGCCGACCGCAGCGCTTTCCTGACCGACTCTATCGATTTAACCGACTGTGCGTTAGCTTGCGGCTGCACCGGTTTGCTTGAGTGACGGCGCACCGCTGTTATCGGCGGCTCCGATCGCTGCCCCGCGACGCGCAGCATAGAGCTTAGTGAACTCGGCACCAAACAGCAAGATCATCGCTGAATAGTAGATCCAAAGCAGCAACACCAACAGCGAGCCCGCGGCACCGTACGCAGAAGCCGTTCCGCTTTTCGCAAGGTACAAACCGATCAACGCTTGCCCGATGACGAAGAGCAACGACGTGATCCCCGCGCCGGTCCAGACATCCGCCCAAGCGATCGTCGCGTCCGGCAAGATCTTATAAATCAGCGCAAACAGAACCGTAACGATCGCCAGCGATACGACATAGTTGACGACTGTAAAAAGTAAGCCGGCGCCCGGAAACGGCAGCAAATGCGTAAGGTAGGTCGATACAAACGCCAGCGCTGCGCTCAGTACGAACGTTACGAGCAGAAGAAAGCCGATAACCAGGATCATGCCCAGCGATGCAACGCGTTGCCGGATGGTCAGCCAGATGCTCTGCTTTTTCGGCTCAACATGCCAAACGGTATTGAGTGAGTCCTGAAGCGCGGCAAAAACGCCGGATGCTCCGATGATGAACGTAAGCCAGCCGATGATCTGCGCGATTATGCCTTGATGCGGCTTAGAAAAACTTGCCGCGACCATATCGCGAATCATGTTCGCCGTTTGCGCACCGACATGAGATTGGATTTGGTCGAGCAATTTGGCTTCGACATTACCGTGCGGATGCTGTAAACCGCCGCCTAAGCCCAGCACCGTTCCGACGATTGCAATAATAAGAATGATGAGCGGGGCGATCGAAAAGATGGTTGAAAACGACAGCGCAGCAGCGAGGCGCGGCGCCTTGTCTTCGTTCCAAGCAGTAAAGGTTTCGCGCAACAAGGCAATATCAACGGGGACGGCCATGTCGCATACGTACCCACTCGATGCTCGAAGCATGCAGCTTCGGCCGGGGACACGGCCGGTAGTCTTCTGCAGCCGAAGGAATCGCCATGGCCGAACATCACGTCGCGGTAACCGTTAATGCGCCGGTGCATCAAGTGTACGCGCTTTTCACTCATTTCAACGACTATCCCAAGTTCATGACCTACGTCAAAGAAGTCACCTACCTGGACGATCATCGCAGTCACTGGGTCGTCGACATGCTCGGTTCGTACGAATGGGATGCCGTCAACGAGGATTGGATACCCGACCGTCAGATCGGCTGGCGGTCGGTGAGCGGTCTCGTCAATTCGGGTCGCGTCGTCTTCGCGGCGACGTCGGGAAACGCGACGGACGTGCAAGTCGCCATCACGTACGAACCGCCGGGCGGAATCCTGGGCACGATCGGCGAGGCGCTCGTCGCCGGCGCTCAGTTCGAGCGACGGCTGCAGCACGATCTCGACCATTTTGCGGAGATGGTAGCCGCGGCGCCGCGCGACTCACTCGATCCCGCATCGTCGACCTATCTTTTTCACGCTAAAAGCGCGGCAGCGATGGGGAAAACAACCGACTCACAAGACCAAACGATGGGAGCGGGGGAGACTGCCGGAATCGGCAGCATCCTCGATCCGCCGAGCACGACCAGCGTGACGTCAGCCGAATTGGAATAGCCGTACGGTTCGGCTAAGCATCGACATCTTCGCCTTCGTCCTCGTCATCGTCTTCATCGTCCATATCGTCGGCGTCGGCATCGATGTTCGGATCGAGTGCGATCGTATGCGAGTTCTCCTCGCGATCGGCGGGCGTCGGCAAGCGCTCTTCGGTGAGATCGTCCTGGTATAAATCCGTGCGTTCCATGAACGCCCCGTACCCGGCGTTCAGCGGCCGAAACTGACGCCGGGGCGGGTGGGTTTGCATCGGCGTGAACGCGATTCGAATCGGCTTGCAAGGCAGCGCCGACGTCATGCAGCTCGTCGATGTTCCGGTCCCCGAACCCGGTCCGGGCGAAGTCCGAATCGCGCAATCCGTCGCCGGCGTCAACTACATCGACGTCTACGAACGCAGCGGTACCTACAAGCGCGATCTACCGTTCATCCTCGGACGCGAAGGCGCGGGAACCGTCGACGCGCTCGGTTCCGGCGTTACGGAGTTTGCCATTGGTGACCGGGTTGCGTATCTCGATCTACCACGACCCGGCGGATACGCTCAATACGCCGTCCTTTCGGCGCTGCAGACCCTACCGGTGCCGGACGGTATCGACGATCGCACGGCTTGTGCGGTGATGCTGCAAGGCGTAACCGCGCACTATCTCTGCGCGAGTACGTACGCGGTACAGCCCGGTGACAGCGTGCTCGTGCACGCCGCAGCCGGCGGCGTCGGGCGACTGCTCGTACAGCTTGCGAAACGTGCGCACGCAACGGTGATCGCGACTGCCGGAGGTGCGGAAAAGATCGCGCTTGCGCGCAGCGCCGGCGCCGACCACGTCATCGACTATAACGACGTTGATTTCGCGCCGGAAGTCATGCGCTTAACCGCCGGCCGCGGCGTGGCTGCGGCATACGATTCGGTCGGCCGCCAAACCTGGGAGCGCAGTCTGAGCGTCGTAAGGAAACGCGGTTATCTCGTGCTCTACGGAGCCGCAAGCGGGCCGGTGCCTCCGATCGACCCGTTACGGTTGATGGCGGCCGGCTCGATTTTCGTTACCAGGCCCACGTTAGGTGATTACAAGCAAACGCGCGAGGAACTGCTGGCGCGCACGAACGACGTTTTCACGGCAATCGCGGCGGGTGAACTCGACGTTCGCATCGGCGCCACCTATCCGCTAAGCGAAGCGGCTCAAGCACATCGCGATCTCGAAGCGCGCAAAACGACGGGCAAGGTACTGTTGCTACCGTAGCGTCGATCAACGTCTGCTAGTTGAGAAAGCCGAGCCGCGTGCGGCTCCGCCGACCCGTTACCACACGTTTCGCCGCGCCATCCATTTCCATTACCCCGGCGTTGTTCGGATACAGTAGGATCGGTCGTCTCACCGGCGTTACCGGCATGTAGCTGTGCACCGCAGCCGTCACGAGGGGCGCCGGCTCATTGTCTTCGCCCGCTGTTTGCCGATGAGTGGCTGCCTAAAGCGACAACAAGTTCATGTACCGATATGGTCGCGGACGCCGCAAGCAGATCCAAGTCGGTTTCCCGATCGATGAGGTCGATCGCCGGCTGCGCGAACGCTGCGGCCCGATGCAGCGTCGTGAATTGCATTCCGACGGCAAGCGTATCGTTCATCGGCCGGCGCAGTCGCGGAAAACCGTCGCCGTATCCACAGCGCACGACGATGAGAAAGCCGTCGAACGGCGCTAAGCCGAGGCCATAACCGACACGTTGTCCACGCGCCTCGAGCCGTTCGACTACCGCCGCACGCACGACGATTGCCGATCTGACGTTAACGCTCGCGCCGAACCGTGCACCGAACAATCCGACACCGAGGCGAACGTGTGAGTAGCGGCCGACATTCGCGGCAAGCGGAGCAGAACTCGCAAGATCCGTCGCAACGAGCGAAGCACCCGCAGTGCGCAACACTGCGATTGCCGTTTCAAAGATCGCCGTTTGTTCGGCCTGCAGCGACGCGTCGGTGATATGGCTGGATACTTCGACGTCGCTTTGCAAGCCCGCCAAGATCCGTGCAAATCGGCCGATTCGGTCGATCGCAATGCCCGACCAGCCGACCGCACCGCGTATGGCGACACGGACGCGCGGACGTCGCGCGTTCGTGCGTGCCCATGCATCGGCGGCGTGTAATCCATCGAGTGTTGACAATGTCGGAATACCGTTCCGCTCCAAGACATCGCCCAGTCGGTGCGCCGGGACGTCGACGAGCGTGCTTATCGGCCGCTTTGTCAGCGGCGCGACTTGCAGAAACTCATCGATGTCACTGACATAATAGCCGTCGACAAGGTCGTCGATAGCGTCGACAATCGTCTTGAATCCCCAACCGTAGCCATTCGATTTAATGACCGCGCGCAGAGACGTGCCGGCAAGTTCGCGCCACTGGATAGCGTTCTGCCGAAGGACGTTCGAATCCAGCCGAATTTCAGGCTGCATCGGCGACCAACGAATACGGCGGTAGTTGCATTCCGGTCGAGCAACGCACTGCTCCGACCACCCGAAGTAGACGGCTTGATAAATCCAAAGTTTTCAAGTTCGGAAACATTCGCGGGTCGCAGCGGTAAAGCAAATGCACGCTACGCAGGGTCGTGAGCATGACGATTACGATCGCTGAGTCGCGACGGGTAGCCGCGGGGTTCTCGCAATGAATGCAATCCGTAATCCGGGAAGAGTCGCCGGCTTCTGGTACCTGCTTTTGGTGGTCGTTGGTCCGCTTCGGCTCATTTACATTCCTGCGACGCTTTTCGTCGCAGGGAATGCAGCGGCAACCGCCCGCAACATCACGACGCACGAGTGGCTGTTCCGTCTCGGAATCGTAAGTGACTTATTCTGTGCGGTCATTCTGATTTTTCTGGTAATGGCGTTCTACGGTTTATTTCAAAGAGTAAACCATAATCTGGCCGTCTTAGTCGTCATCTTCGGCGGGGTCATGCCGGCTCTAATTTACTTCACGAACGTAGTGAGCGACTTGGGGGCCTTGCTCGTTGCGCGTGGAGCTGCGTTTCTGAATGTATTCGATCCATCGCAGCGAGACGCGATTGCCATGCTCTTACTCAAGCTCCACGACCAGCAAATCACTGCCGCCGAGACGCTATGGGGCATTTGGCTGTTGCCGTTAGCGTGGCTCGTGTACGAATCACGCTTCATGCCACGGTTTCTTGCCATTTGGCTAGCGATCAACGGCTGTGCATACGTCATTGTAAGCGTGACCGGCTTATTGGTACCGGACTATCAGGGGCTCGTATTCAACATTTCTTCGCCCGCACGCTTAGGCGAGTTGGCGTTGATGCTTTGGCTTTTAATCAAGGGCGCGCGACCGCCCCGGCCGGACATCGTACAGCCTGCTTGAACGTCGATTGCCGCGCGCGACGTTCGGCTGTTCGCGATTTTCGTCTGATTCGTCCGAGATGAAAGATCGCATCGCACTATGGACCGCTGCCTTCGGCGCCGTGCTGCACGTGACGGTCGCAAACCGCTACGATCTCTTCCGCGATGAATTGTACTTCATCGTGTGCGGTCGGCACCCGGCGTTCGGCTACGTCGATCAACCGCCGCTCATTCCCCTTGCGGCGGCCGCTGCCTATGCGCTCGGCGGCGAGACGTGGATGGTGCGACTCCCGGCGGTTTTTGCCGCCGCGGCACTCGCGTGGATCACCGTTCGGTTCGTTCGGCTGCTGGGCGGCAGCGACAGTGCTGCATGGCTGGCGGGGCTTGCCGTCGTCGTCGCACCGATGTTCGCCGGGCTGACCGCAACGCTCAACACAACCACCTTCGAGCCGCTGGCGTGGACGACCGTCGCTTACGGCCTCGCGCGTGTTACCGTGCGCGACGATCGGCGTGCGCTGATATGGATGGCGCCCGTTGCAGGCTTCGCTATGGAAGCAAAGTATGCGTTACCCCTCTGGCTGCTCGCGCTTGCAGCCGGCCTTTCGCTGACGCCGGAGCGCCGGATCATCGCCCGGCAAGATTCGTGGCTCGCTGTCGCCATTGCCGGCCTAATCGCATTACCATCGCTGATCTGGCAAGCCGCGCACGATTGGCCGTTTGCCGAACTCGTACGCAATGCGCATGTAAAAGACAGCGCCGGAACACCGCTGGCATTCGCGCTCAATCAGCTACTGGTTTACGGTCCGCTTTTCGCACCGATCTGGCTCGGCGGATTCTTTGCACCATTTGTGATACCCGCGCTACGCAAGCTACGCTTTGTGTCGATCGCGTTCGCCGTCGCGGCGCTTGCCATTGTCACAGGTCACGGTAAAGATTACTATCTCGCGCCCGCAGTTCCGACGCTCTTCGCCGTTGGAGCCGTCGCTCTCGAATACACGGTCCGTTCCGTCCGGATTCGCGTCGTCTACTCCGTCGTTGCGGTCGTGCTCGCGTTCCCGCTGCTCCCGCTAGCGTTGCCGATCGTACCGCCTGCGCGGCTGCTCGCGTACGAGCGTGCGCTGCATCTCGCGCCGCAACAGCAAGAGCGCAGCGATGCAGGTGATACGTTTCCGTCGACGTTCGCCGACATGCTCGGTTGGCATGATCTCGTGCGCCAAGTCGGCACCGCGTACGCCTCGCTGACACCCGCGGAACGTCGCAATACGGCATTGCTCGTCGACAACTACGGTGAAGCGGCCGCGCTCGATCTATATGGCGGTGCGTATGGATTGCCGCGCGCGCTCGCCGGCCAAAATCAGTATTATCTCTGGGGCCCAATTCCGGATGAACGGGCGGCCAACGTGCTGCGCGTTCAAGGTAACGTTTCGGCTCTGCGGCCATATTGCCGCGCCGTGCGCGTTCTTGGAACGACGCAATCGCGCTACGCGCGCTCATTCGAACAAGACAAAGTCATCGCGTTCTGTCGCGGGTTGCATCCGGCGCTCTCACACATCTGGCCGGAGCTAAAGTCTTTTATTTAACGTTAGATGTTGAAATATGCTCAGTCGATCCGAGCGCATATACATCGTGTCGTTCGTTTGTTCGGCCGCAAAGCGTCCGCCGCAACGTAAGGCCGGCATCTTTATCAAGAATCCAGCCCAGCATTAGCAGCGCTTACGAAAGCCGCTCAGTTCGTTAACCGACGGCGACGGCTTCCGGTGCATCGCCGGCGATGAGATCCGGCCGGTTGAGATCGAGCCCCGCGTACGGAATGGTTTCCGCGCCCGGAAACGCCTCGCGTAGTGCGGCACTGAACTTTTCCGTATGACCGACAAGCACGACGAATGGGTCGGTCGCAATCGATTCCTGTGCGAAGCGGTGCACGTCGTCGACTCCGACCGCGCTTATGCGAGCGACATAGTGCTCGAGATCGGCAAGCGGTACGTCATATAACGCAAGTTCACCCAAGGTTCCGGCGATGCCGTCGATCGTTTCGATTCCGCGGTAAAAAGCACCGATGATCGTCTCTTTGCGCGTCGCGAGTTCGGCGGCATCGATCGGCGACCGGGCCAAACTTTGCAGCGTTTCGAGCATTACGCGCGTTGCTTCGGCCACCTTGGCGTGATCGACGAGTGTCGATGCGAGAAACATCCCCGGTTCGCGGCGCGTGACGAGTTGAGCGCCGGCGCCGTACGAAAGTCCGCGTTTTACGCGAATCGCTTGATTGAGCCGACCGGAGTAGCCCGAGAGCACCGCCGTTGCAACGGTGCCGGCATAATAGTCGGGCGAACTGCGTGCGATTGCAACGCGGCCGGTAAGAATCGCGGTCCGGCCGGCATCCGGTTTGTCGATTGCAACGATTCGCGCGCGGGGCGCCGGCGCGGCCGGCGGAGCATGCACGTCGAGCGGCGTCGAGGGTGCGTGCCAATCGCCGAGCACCGACTCGACGAGCGCGAAAGCATCGGCGACGCTGATGTCGCCGCCGATGACGAGCAAAGCGTTATCGGGCCGGTACCAGCGCTCGTGAAAATAGGCAACGTTTGCGCGCGTTAGCGTGGCAAGCGTTTCGGCAGTGCCGGCCAGCGGATGCCCGTACGGCGATGCTGCGTAGGCGACTCGATTTGCGACTAAGCGCGCAAGTGCGGATGGATTGCTGTACGTTAGTCCGAGATCGGAGATCGACTTCGTCCGCACGCGTTCCACTTCGGCCGGTGCAAAGGCCGGTTGCCGAATGACGTCGTCGAAGAGCGCGAAGGCTTGCCGAAATACCGGTGTCGTCGCGCTGACTCCGACTACCGACGCATCGTAGCCCGAACTCGCATCGAGCCGCGCTCCCAGCGCGTCGATGCGTTGCGCGATTTGCAGCGCACTCAACGTCGTTGTTCCGCTGGTCAGCAACGACGCGCACAACGCGCATAAGCCGGCCTCGTTTTCGGTTTCACGCGATCCGCCGGCGCGCAGGATGAGCTGCGCGGCAATTAACGGAACGCCCAGCGCTTTGGGCCCCGAACGCTGCGTAAAGGCAACCACGCGCAATCCATTGGGCAACGTGCGTTCGCTCGAGACCGGCAAGATCGCGCTGCGCGGAATCCCCGGCGCCGGCGGCGCCGCGTAGACAACGATGTCGGGCTCGATCATTCCGGTACGTATTCGACGACGGTGCGATTTTCGGGCCTGAAATAGGCGGCGGCTACGCGCTGAACGTCGGCCGCCGTAACGCTTTGATAGCGCGCTAAATCGGTGTTGACGGCGTCGGGCGCGTTGCGTTCGACCGCCGAACGGACGAGCGACAGTGCGATGCCGTTATAGGTCTGCCGGCCGCGGACGAACGAGCTGGCAATTTGCGTTTTCGCCCGGTCCAACTCTTCGGCGTTAACGGGTTCGGCTTGCAGGCGTTCGATCTCGAAGTCCAGCGCGGCCCGCGCATCGGCAATGTGTTTGCCGCGGCTCAAAATAGCGGAGAACTCGAAGAGTCCGGGCGCTTCGCGCAAATCGGCGCGGGCGTACGCGCTTGTTGCGATCTGCTTTCCATACACGAGCGACTGATACAGCCGCGAACTCTTTCCCGCGCCGAGCAGCGTTTCGGCAAGATCGAGCGGTGCGGCGTCGGGATGGCTCGCGGCCGGTATGTGATAGGCGTAATCGAGCGCCGGCAGCGGAACGTTCGCCGCGCTATACGTAATGCTGCGTTCGGCGCTCTGCGGCGGTTCGACGATCGTTACCCGCGGCACGCTGCCGGCCGGCGTGGCGATCGCGCCGAAATATGCATCGATCCAGCCGTTGGTTCGATCGAGGTCGAGATCGCCGACCACCACCAGCACGGCGTTATCGGGCCGGTAATAGGTCGCGTGAAAGTCGACCACGTCGTCGAGCGTCGCCGCATTGAGATTGTCGGGATCGCCGATCACCCCGCGCTTGTACGGATGAACGCTGAACGCTTCGCGATTGACGATCTCGTCAAGCATGCCGTACGGCTCGGCTAAAATGCGCGCGTCGTATTCGCCGATCACCACTTCACGCTCGGTGACGAAATGCGCTTGGGTGATGCGCAGCGATGCCAAGCGGTCGGCCTCGGCCCATAACAGCGTCTCGAGGTGATTGGACGGAACGACTTCATAATAGTTGGTGATGTCTTCGGCGGTAAAGGCGTTGTTGTAACCGCCGACGTCTTCGGTCAGCCGGTCCATCGTCTCGGGCGCCGTGTTGGCCGTCCCCTTGAACATGAGATGCTCGAAAAGATGCGCAAAACCCGAACGGCCGGGCGGATCGTCTTTGCCGCCGACCCGATAACCGACGTTGATTGCAACGAACGGCGAGCGATGGTCCTCGACGAGCAGCACGCGCAACCCGTTAGGCAGGGTACGGTCGGTGAAATCAACCGGCGCGAGTGCAATCGCGGGTGCCGCCGGGGACCAAACGGACTGAGTCATTTCCACATCACGGACAAGAACAAAGTCTTCCTCGATTGCGCCCGGGCCGCTCCATATCTTGCCGCTAGAGGGGTGCAAGCGATGAAGTTCGGTTAAGACGACGCGGGCAACGCGCCGGTGCCCGATCGTACGGCAAACGAACCTGGAAAGCAGCATTGACATCGAACATACGTTCGATTATGCTTCTGCCCCATGGCCGCATCACCCGCCTTCGCCGACCTTCGGTCACAACTCGATCATCGCTTTCGCGACACGACCGGAGCTGCGTTTATCCCGGCCGGTGAACGCCTGCTCGTCAGCGGCATCACCGAACTCGACCGTGTTTTAGGCGGCGGCTTGCCGTGCGGAACGATTGCAACTGTGGAAGGGCAGCGCAGTTCGGGACGGCTTGCCATCGCCGCCCGGCTTTTAGCGGTAGCGACCCAAGCCGGGCTAGCGGCCATTGTCGGAATTCCGGCGTTTCCTCCGGCGCTGGCTGCGGCCGGAGTCGTACTCGAACGCCTGCTGGTCGTAACGGCGACATGTCCGGTCGAAGTCGCGCGCGCAGCGGATATTCTTTTGCGATCCGGAGCGTTTGCCGTCGTCGTCATACCGGCGTTGCCGAGCGGTCCGCGAACGGGCTCGGCCACCTGGACGCGGCTCACGAGTTTAGCGCATCGTGCCAACGCGGTTTTGTTCGCGGTCGGGACGAGCGCTTCGAGCGAATTGCGTTACTTTGCTTCGGTGCGCATTGAAACAACGATCGAACGTATCCGCTGGAACGGACCTTCGGGACATTTCGCCGAGTTGGCAGGCTACGACGTCCGAGCAACGATTCGAAAGCATAAGCGCGCGGCACCCGGTGCCAGCGCGCTTATTTCGTGCCTGCCGTTCGAGAATCGCGCCCCGCTTGTCGCAATTCGCGAATGCATGTTTGCGACGGCACCGGCCGTGCCGTCGCGGGCCCGCCTAACGGCGGCGAGTTAGAGCAGTCCGATGAATTTACTTGTGATGCGGCCGTTCGCTGATTCGGTGTAATCGAACATTTCGGTAGCGAACCGGAGCAGCGATCGGAACTTCGTCGTGATCGATTGCATTCGCGATGCCTCCAGAAAAGCCGATACGCGTAAGTCGCGTACGGCGTAAGGTGATTATAGTCTATCGGGCGCGGTCGTCAATTGCATCGGCCTTTTTGATAAAAATTTAACCAAACGTTGAGAAAGCAGTCGGCCCGGAACTTGTCTAGCGAGGTTATGAATAGCTTAAACTCTCGGACGCAGTACGTACATCTCCCGCAATACGGACACGGGAAGTTCGACGTGCAAGCACCGCCGCATACCGCTACGATGCTCGCGAGCAAGACCATCGACAGGCTTCGGACTTGTTTAGACGAGTTCGGTCATAGCGGCGTTTTATCAAACCGGAATACGCTCGGGACATCATGGCACCGCATTGACATCGAACGTATGTTCGATTAGGATGATGGTCCTATGGCGATCGTCTGCGTTCTCGTCCCGGCATTTCGGCTGGGTGTCGCCCGGCTGGCCGATCCGGCCGTTCCGGTCGACGGGCCCGTTCTCGTCGCCGATAAAATCGAGCGCGGCCGCGTCGTCGAATGTTCGCCGGTTGCCGCAGCACTCGGCGCGCGACCCGGAATGACGCTCGTCCAAGCGCAAGCCGCAGCCCGCGATGCGCGCGTCGTCGTCGACGATCCGCGCCGTGACGTCGAGGTTTGGCAGGCAATGCTCGATGCGCTCGATGCCGCCTCACCGCTTATCGACGATGCCGGGCTCGGCTGCGCGTTTTTAGAGATGCAGGGAATCACCGGCGGCACCGCGGGCTGGCTGGCAGCCGTGCGCAGTGCGCTGGCCGGCTTCGATCTACCGCTGCGCTTGGGCTTGGCGGCGAATCCATTTGTTGCCCGAGCAGCGGCCCTCGTGCATGACGGTGCGACGATCGATGCGGCGGAAGCCGCTGCGTTTCTCGCGCCGTTACCGCTCGAAACACTCGAGCTCGATCCAGCGACGATCGAACGGCTCGTAATTTTAGGCGTTCGTACGTTAGGTGAACTTGCCGCGTTGCCGCATGGGCCTTTCGTGCGCCGCTTCGGCACGCCGGCCGCGCTGTGGCACGACCGCGCGCGCGGTATCGATCCGCGGCCGCTGCGGCCGCGCACCCATGCCGTGCGGATCGATCGGACGCTCTACGGCGAAGGGACGGCGACAACGGAGGAACAGGTGCTCTTCGCGCTGCGCACCCTAGTCGGCCGAGTTGTCGACGATCTGGGTCTGGCGGGGAAGCGGTGCGGTGCCTTGCTGCTGAGTTTAGAGTGTGAAGACGGCGACGTGCATGAAATAGCGACGCGCGTCGCTCAACCAACCGCGCAACCGGCGACGTTGTTCGAGTTGCTTCGTGCGCGCTTAGACGGCGTTGTTTTGCGCTCGCCGGTCAGCGGGCTACGGTTAGGGGCGCAACAATTAGAAGACGGCGGCGTGCAGATCGCGCTATTCTCGGGCAGCGACCCCGACCCCGACGCTCTCGGCATCGCGCTGGCGCGGCTCGATGCGGCACTGGGCGAACATCACGCGATGCGGGCGCGCGTTACCGACGGAGCCCGGATCGAGCAACGCTTCGCCCTCGAAACGTTCAGTCTCGAACCGCTCGTTAGCCGAACGTGGCCCGGCACGCCGGAGGTATCGGCGTTACCGGCCTCGGCCACGATGCAATTCCGGCCGATTGAACCGGTACCGATCAGCGTCGGCTTGGGCGCCGGTTTGCCGCGCTTCGTCGGTTCGCCGCCGCAGCCGGTGCTCGACGTTGCCGGTCCGTGGCGCGTAAACGAAGGCTGGTGGACGCGTGCGACCGGCGGCGGCACACCGCTCGTGCGCGATGAATACGACGTGCTGCTCGCCGACGGCGCGCTGCTCCGTATCGCCCGCGAAGGCACCGCCTGGAGCATGCGCGGCGTGTATGATTGACGGACTAGGCCGGGACCCGGTCGATCCGGCCGTCGAGACGTCGCGCAGTGAATCCGATCAGGCAACCGCTCTCGAATAGTGCCAGCAGCGTTGCTCCGATCAGCCCCGTTTGTAACGCACGAAAGACACCCGAAACGAGATAGACGCTCACGGGTGGAACCAATAAAAGCAGCGCTGTAAAGGAACGCAGCGCGACGATCGGACCGCGCTGATCGGCGACATTGGGAAACAGCGCGAAAGCAGCAAAGCCGGTCGCCGTGATAAGCATGATGAGCGCCGGTAAACCGAGCTCGAAAAGCATGATGCGATCGAGCGATCCGCCGCCGAGCGCAAAACCTGCGCCCAGGAGCATCGACGCAAGCGCGCGTTGCCAAATTTGGCTGAATGCAAATCCGCATAAGCGCGCAAACAACGTATCCGGGGCAAGCCAAAATAACGGACGCCGTAATTCGATTGCAAGGCGGAGCGCAACCTGCGAGCCGCTCAAAACCAACAGGTTCGCCGCTAATCCCAAGGCGGCGAAGAAGATATCGTCGTGCGACCGGAACTGGCGTGCAGCCGCAACTCCAAGGATCACGAGCCCAAATGCGCCCGCGGCGGCATAGGCGGGTCGAACGGCGCGCCGGAATTCAACCGCCGACTTCCACACGAATGCCAGCGCGCCCGGCGCGGGAATCGCGATTGCCGGTCGGCGCATAGCGCCGGTACCCCGTGCAGCCGGGCGACGTGCGAATTCACGTAATTCCAAGCGTGCAACGGCAAAGGCATAGAATTCCGGGTACGCATCGCGTCCGGCGACGGCGAGTGCAACAACTCCGCCAATCGCACTTGCCGCGACACCGGCAAAGGCCCGCGGATCGGGTGAAAGCAGGATGCTGCCGGGATGCCAGGGCGGGATCACTGTGACGATCCACCTTGCCGGCGCGGCCGGAACGAACGCCGGCAACTGCACGACGAGATCGCGCACCATCGGCGCCGCGGCAGCAAGAGCGACCGGAATGCCGGCAATCGCGCCGACAAGACCCGCGCACATCCCAAGCAGCCGGCGCAAAACAGCGAGCGTCGCCCCGGCGATAAAGAGAACGATGCCCAGCGCGAGATCGGCGCATGCCGCCGACAGTCCGAGGCTGCGCGGCGCTAAAATGAAAACGACATAGACAAAGACGAATGAATATCGCAACGCCGCGCTGAGCGCTTCGCGTACTTGCAGATACGCAATGGCGACCGGCGCTCGAACCGGCGAACCGATGATGAACCGCGCTTCAACGCGCGTCCGGAAAAGGGCGATCGCGGGCCGGCCGGAGATCAGCGAATAGATAAACGTCACGAGCACCGAGCACACGACATAATCCGCGCCTGCCGCGAGGCGCGTTGAATCAGCCGAACGGCCGACGAAAGCCCGGCTAACCGATAAGATCACCACGCTTAGCGCGTACAAGAACCACAATGCGGTGCGGCCCGGCGACCGCAGGATGCGGCGTACATTCGTGCGCAGCGCACACCAGTCGGCGAACGTCAGGGCCGCAATGTCCCTCATTGCATGTAGCGGATCGCACGCGTTAAGTCGAGGAACACATCTTCGAGCGTGCCGCTTCCCAAGGAGCGAATCTCGGCAATCGTCCCGCTGGCAACATTACGGCCGTCGTTGACGATGACGACGCGATCGCAAAGCGACTCGGCGGCTTCAAGTTGATGGGTGCTAAGCATGATGGCCGCGCCGCCGGCCCGCAATTCGCGCAATAGCGCTCGTAGCTCGTGCTGTCCGAGCGGATCGAGCCCGATCATCGGCTCATCGAGCAGGAGGACCGGTGCACCGGCTAAGAGCGTTGCGGCAATTAATGTTTTCTGCCGCATCCCTTTCGAGAGTTCGCTGCCGAGCGCAGACCGGGCGTCATCTAATTCAAAGCGCTCGAGCAATGCTCGGGCTTGCATTTCCCAGCCCGTTGCAAGCCGGCACAGACGCGCAACGAAACCGAGATGTTCCCAGACGGTCAATAGCGGATAGACGTCGGGCGTCTCGGGAACGAGCGAGATGAGGCGGCTGCGCTCCGGGCCGACAAGCGCACCGCGAAATCGAACGCTGCCGCCGTCGGCCCGCAGCAACCCGCTCAAAATCCCGAATGCCGTCGACTTGCCCGCGCCGTTCGGACCGATAAGCCCGACGATTTCGCCGACGTCGAGTGTAAACGAAAGATCGTGCAATGCCACTTTACGGTCGAACCGTTTCGCGAGATGGTCGACGACAAGGGCGGCTTCGGGCATTGTGGGCGGATTCCGGTGCGGGGACGCCGGTTCTTCTTCGGCTTACCGTGCGCGGAACCGGCGATGCGATGCCGGAAAGCTCCGCGGTGCTCATCGCTCAGATTACCGATACGCATATCACCGTCGACGGGCGACAAGCACGCGATCTGGCCCGCATTTTCGCCGAACTCAATGGGCGCGATCCGCGTCCGGATCTTATACTGCTCAGTGGAGACACGGTCGACTCAGGCCGCGTCGAGCAATATCGCGCCCTGCGCGATCTCATCGCGCAAAGCGCGATCGAGGTGTTCGTCGTACCCGGCAATCACGACCGGCTTCCGGCGCTGTTGGCAACGCTTGTCGCCAAACAGTATCCGCGCCTTACCGCCGGCTCGATGAATTACGTGCTCGACGACTTTCCGGTCCGCATCATTGCGCTCGACACGACCGCGCCGGGCCGGCCGGGCGGTATTTTGGACGACGCGCGACTCGGATGGCTCGACCGCCGTTTAATCGAAGCGCCGGGACGGCCGGTGTTGATCTTCATGCACCATCCACCGTTTCGGACCGGCGTAAATTTAGCCGACCTTTTCGGTTTTGCCGGGGCGCGCCGTTTCGCTGCGCTGCTCGAGCGTCAGCCGAACGTTCGGCGGGTTGTTGCCGGCCACGTTCACTGCCGGCGAAGCACGATCATCGGTACGACGCTCGTGACGACGGCAATCAGTACGACGCCGCAATACGTACCCGAAGTATTCGAGCGCCGCTTGATCGGCATGCGCCCGGAGCCGGCGGGTTTCACCTTGCATGCCTGGCAAAGCACCGAGTTCAGAAGCACGACGTACATCGCAGACGAAGCCGGTGACTTCATCGCCGCGCCAGACGCCATCACTGCGCATAGCTGAACGAATGAACGGCGCGCGTTGCAACAGGCGAACCTCATGCGAGCCGTAGCCGCCTTGATCGAGAACGGCTTCGACTCGACCTAACGCTCTGGCAGCCCGGCGGATCGGCCGACGTTCATCTCTACCGCTACAAAGCGGTCGGAGCTCTCAGGCCAAATACGGCTCGTCCGGAACAACCGGCGCGAGAATGTCATCCATGCGCGCAAAAATAGCCGGATCGACGTTGAGTACGGCCGCCGCCGCGTTATCGTCGATTTGCTCGGGCCGGGTGGCCCCGACGATCACCGCTGAAACGACTTCATCGCGCAAACACCAAGCTAAAGCCAACTGCGCAAGCGAGCAACCCGCTTCGCTCGCCAGCGGCAAAAGCTTCTGCACCGCATCGAGCACCGGTTGCTCGAAATAGCGATCCATCATATCGGCTGACGGACCGGCAGCGCGCGTTCCGGCCGGCGGCCGCTTGGCGTCGGTATACTTACCGGTAAGAATTCCCATTGCCAGCGGTGACCATACGACGTTACCGACACCATAGTCACGGCAGGTCGGCAGAACGCGCGACTCGATGCGGCGCCACAAAGCGCTATATTGCGGCTGATTGCTTACCGGCTCCGCCCAGCCGCGAGCCCGGCAAAGATCCACGGCAGCACTAATTTGATCGGCCGTCCATTCGGACACGCCCCAGTATAAGATCTTACCGGCGCGTACGAGGTCGTTCATGGCAGCACACGTTTCATCGAGCGGTGTCCGTACGTCATAGCGATGGCATTGATAGAGGTCGATATACGACGTTCCGAGCCGCGCGAGACTGCGATCGATCTGCTCGCGAATGTGTTTGCGCGATAAACCCCGGTCGTTCGGGCCGTCGCCCATAGGAAAGAATACTTTCGTCGCCAGTACGATGTCATCGCGATCGATTTGAGCGATCGCGCGACCGACGACTTCCTCGGCCCGGCCGCGCGCGTACACGTTCGCTGTGTCGAAAAAATTAATGCCGCAGTCGAAAGCACGTGCGATACAAGCACGTGCCGAAGCTTCTTCAACGGCCCCGCCGTACGTAAGCCACGAACCTAAACCGATAACCGATACATTGACGCCCCAGCGTCCGAGTTTCCGATAACGCATGACCGACGGCGTTCGGCTTACACGCGCGGTAACCCGCGCAGCAACCAGCGTTCGAGATACCGCAGCCAGCGCGTATTGAGCGGATCGTGACGCACGAGCGGTTCGACGAGAATTGCCGATAAGCCGAACAACCGCGCGCCCAAGATGTCGGTGAACAGTTGATCGCCGACAACGACGACGGCCGCGCGCGGCAGTTCGAGCACACCGAGCGCGCGGCGAAAGCCGGACGGCAGCGGCTTGCGCGCGTTGGCGATACATGGAATGCCGAGGTTGCGTGCGACGTCTTTGGCCCACGGCGTTGCGTTATTGGTTACCATGACGACCTGCACGCCGCGCTCGCGAGCCGCAACGATCCAACGTGCATCGCGATCGTCGGGGGCGAGTTGCCGATAGCCGACGAGCGTGTTATCGAGATCGATGATCACGCCGCGCAATCCATTCGCGGCAAGGTCTTCGAATTTGATATCGGCGACGCGCGGCGCGTACATGGTGGGCCACCACCAGCGCCGCCTCATACGACCGGAGCGTAGACGGAGATTGCGTGCGGCACAACTTTGAATTCAGCCGGCGTACGTGTCGCCGGTTCACCGTCGGCAAACACTTGATGCCGATGGCGGCCCCGCACGACGAACCGGCGGCCGCGCAATGTCTGAACGCCGTGCGCCGACGGGAAGCGTTTGAGTGCGACCGCGGCGATGATTTCAAACGGCTCCCACCAGTGCGTCAACGCGATACTATACAAATCGAGCGTTCCATCATCGATCCGCGCCTCCGTGTTTTCAACCACACCGCCGAAACGGTAACTGTTCGCAACGGTCAATTGCATCGTCGTTAGTGCCGTACGCTCACCATTTTCTAACTCGACTTCGAGATGGTAGGGCCGCAGCGAACGCCAGGCGCGAAGCGTCGCTAGCGGAATTGCCAGCATGCCCCAACGATTTTTCACCTCGCCGGTCTGTTCTTGCGCGACATGCGTCGATAGACCGATGCTCGCTTCGTTAAAGAACCAAAAACCGTTAACGTTACCGACATCGATTTGGCGCGGAGCACCGGTATCGAGCAGCGCACAGGCAGCGTTGATATCGAGCGGAATCGCCAAGGTCCGAGCCAGTTCGTTGATCGTTCCTAACGGCAGAATCAGCAGCGGCACGCCGACGGTCCGCAGTCCGCCGATTGCCGAAATGAGCGTGCCGTCGCCGCCGCCGATGGCGACCGTATCGACACGTCCGCGATGCGCGACGATCGCGCGTTCGAGGTCGGCAGCCCGGCGCGTGTCCGCAACGATAACGTCATGGCCCTGCGCACGTAAACGCAAGAGCGCCGCATCGCGGGCATCGCGTCCGCGCCGGGCACGCACGTTGACGGCTAAGAGGATTCGCTGAGCCACGCCCGGTGCGTACCCGCCGGACCTATCGTTGAAGCCCAATTTGCTTCACCGGTTCAATTCGTCGAGGGTTACGCCGAGCAGCGTTCAAAGCGCTGCAAGCCACTTTTTGCCCATGCAGGTTATCGGAAAATAGCTAACTACGACGTTGTTTGGGTCGACACGTTCACCGCAACTCCGCTTGCCGGAAACGCTTGTGCCGTGCTGGTCGATGCGCGCGGTCTCGAGGGTCCGGCGATGCAGGCCGTCGCGCGTGAATTCAATCTTTCCGAGACGGCGTTCGTCTTTCCATCCGATCAAGCCGACTTCTCCGTTCGCTATTTCATGCCGGTCGGCGAGATACCGCTGGCCGGTCATCCGACGATCGCCACCACCCATGCACTCTGTGAGATCGGTAAGATTAGCGGCGATTGCACCGCAATTACACTGCAGATGCCGGCCGGCATCATCCCCGTCGCGATCGATCGTGCGGCGGGCGCACCGCGTTACGCAATGTCGCAACCCGCACCGCAATTCTTATCCAGCCGGAAGCGCGGCGCAATCGCCAAGGCACTCGGTCTGCAGAAAAAAGATCTGCTGGACTGCGTGCCGCAAGTGGTTTCGACCGGGACGCCGCAACTGCAGATCGCCTTGGCGTCGCTGGCGGCACTCGATCGCATCGCGGTCGATCGCGAACTGCTCTTTCCGGCGGCACGCGATTTCCTGAGCGCTCACATTTTTGCGCGCGCCGACGACGAATACCGGCTGCATGCGCGGCATTTCGCCGACGTCGGCGACGTGCTGGAAGATCCGTTCACGGGTTCGGCAACGGGCGGAATGGCAGCCTACTGCGCGCGCTACGGCATCGTCACCGAATCTCGCTACCGGGTCGCCCAAGGCATGCACGTTAACCGTCCGGGTGTCGCCGACGTCGAGGTAAGCGGAACCGCGCCGGATCGGATCGGCCGGATTACCGTCGCAGGCAATGCAATCACGGTTTTACGCGGGACCCTCAGCGTGTAAGCTGCACGCGCCGGCCAAAGGGTTTCCCACTTTCCGGCCAAAGGCGCGGAGATGACGGCCGCGCCGCTTCTCTAACCGATGCAGCAAGACGCCACCGTTCGGACGACCTCCGGCGTAACGCGCCCGGCCGTCGTCGAAGCCCGCAACCTGCATGTCGTTTTCGGCGAGGGTGCGGCGCAGACCGTTGCGCTACGTGCCGTCGACCTAACGATTGAATCGGGCGAGTTTGTTTCGCTTATCGGTCCGTCCGGCTGCGGCAAAACGACGTTGCTGCGCGCATTCGCCGACCTCGAACACGCCAGTACCGGACACGTAACGATCAACGGGCTCAGCGCGCAAGAAGCACGCCGGCAACGTGCGTACGGCTACGTTTTTCAAGCACCCGCACTCTTTCAATGGCGCAACATCGAACGAAACGTGATGTTGCCGCTTGAAATCATGGGCGTGCCGCCGCCCGAACGCAGCGCGCGCGCAAAACGTCAGCTCGAACTCGTCGGGCTCGGCGATGTCGGCCGGAAATTTCCGTGGCAGCTTTCGGGCGGGATGCAGCAGCGCGCATCGATCGCTCGCGCCCTGAGCTTCGAGCCGGCGCTGCTGCTGATGGACGAACCATTCGGAGCGCTCGATGAAATAACACGCGACGGCCTCAACGTCCATCTGCTCGATCTGTGGCGGCGTACCGCAATGACCGTCGTCTTCGTGACGCACTCGATCCCCGAAGCGGTCTATCTCTCAACGCGGATCGTGGTCATGTCGCCGCGTCCCGGGCGAATCATCGACGTTGTCGATTGCAACCTCGGGCTGCAGCGCCCGCTGACGATTCGCGAAACGCCGGAATTCTTGCAGGTCGCGCAGCGCGTACGAACGGCGCTGCAGAGTGCGCACACGTATGACTGACGGCTTGCGACGCTGCGTGCCGGTCGGCATCGTGTTAGTCGCGGTCGTTGCGCTTTGGTACGCAGGCGCACTCTTGCTCAACGCATCTGCCGCGGCGGCGTTAGCCGGCGGACACACGGATGCGGTATCGTTCGCCCGCGCGGCATGGTCGCTGGAGCGGCCGCTTCTGCCGGCGCCGCATCAAGTCGCTCGAAGCGTCATTGCCGGCGTGTTCGGTGCACCGCCGGATTCACCGCGCAGCTTAGTCTTCCACGCCGCAGTCACCGCGCAAACCGCCGTACTCGGGCTGGCGATTGCACTCGTCGCCGGCATCGCGCTTGCAACGGGCATCGTGCAATCACGGGTCTTAGATCGCTCGCTGATGCCGTGGATCATTGCGAGCCAAGCCGTCCCGGTTCTCGCGATCGCGCCGATGGTCGTTGTCGTTTTGGGCAATATCGGCTTAAGCGGCTTACTGCCGAAGGCGCTCATTGCGGGCTGGCTGAGTTTCTTTCCGATCGCGACGGCGATGGTGACCGGGCTGCGTTCGCCCGATCGAATGCAGCTCGATTTATTGCGCACCTATCATGCCGGCCGCCGCGATATCTTCGTAAAGCTGCGCTGGCCTGCGTCGATCGCATTTCTTTTTACCGGCATCAAGGTTGCCGTTACGCTCGCGCTCGTCGGAGCGATCGTGGCAGAACTACCGACCGGCGCAGAAGCCGGTCTTGGTGCGCGCCTGCTTGCGGGTTCCTATTACGGCCAAACATTGCAGATTTGGGCCGCGCTCATGATGGCCGCGATCCTGACGTTGTGCGCCGTAGCCGTTACCGATGCCATACAGAAACTACTCGTTGCACGCCGCGGCGGGCGGCTTTGAAGGCAGCCCTGCGCCGCCCATGATCCCCGGCGCTCTCGTACTCTTGAGTTCAGTGTTTATCGGCGGCGCTGCTATCGTCGCACTTGCGCGGCGCACCGGCCCGGTGTCCTTCGTCGTCACGCCGCTGCTGTTCGGCGCGCTGCTGTTATGGTGCTGGCAAATAGCGTGCGTCGGCTTTCACATTCCCGCCGTTTTACTGCCTGCTCCCAGCGCAATTGCAATTGCGTTCGCAACGCACGTTCCGCTATTATGGGCCGATTTCGTGCAGACGGTCGTTCGGGCGGTCGTTCCGGGTTACGTCATCGGCTGCGCATCGGGATATCTGGTGGCCGTCGCGCTGGACCGCTCGGCCTTTCTACGACGCGGTGTCTTACCCGTCGCCGGGCTTGTCGGCGCAATGCCGATCGTCGGCATCGCGCCGATCATGGTCATGTGGTTCGGCTTCGACTGGCCCTCGAAGGCGGCGGTCGCCGCAGTAATGACGTTTTTCCCAATGCTGATCAACACCGTCGCCGGCCTGGGCGCAAGCGGCATCATGGAGCGCGATTTGATGCGCTCGTACGGAGCCACGTATTTGCAGACATTGCTCAAGCTTCGGTTACCGGCAGCACTGCCGTTTGTCTTTAACGCGCTGAAGCTTAATTTCTCTCTCGCGCTGATCGGCGCGATCGTTGCCGAGTTTTTCGGTACACCGATTGTCGGCATGGGATTTCGTATTTCAACCGAAGCGGCGCGACTCGACCTCGACCTCGTCTGGGCGGAAATTGCACTCGCCGCCGTGACCGGCGCGGGATGTTTTGCCGCCATCGTTTTGCTCGAACGCGCGATTTTGTTTTGGCATCCGTCATTCATGCGCACTGCACTGGAAAACGTTCGTCGGAGAAGCACCCCAACGTTCGTAGGAGAAGCACCACAACAATGAAGAAATTTTTGCTCGGAATTGCATGCGTCTTCGCTTCGACGTGGAGTTGCGCACAAGCCGCCGACCACGTGACGATTCAACTCAAGTGGGTCGCGCAGGCGCAATTCGCCGGATATTATGTCGCGCAAGCCAAGGGCTTCTATAAAGCGGCCAATCTCGACGTTACGATCAAGCCGGGCGGTCCCGATATCAACCCGTCTCAAGTCATGGCCGGCGGGGGCGCCGACGTCGACGTCGACTGGATGCCGTCTGCGCTGGCGGCGCGCGAAAAAGGCGTGCCGCTCGTCAACATCGCGCAAGTGTTTCAGAAATCCGGCATGGAACTGACGTGCCGAAACGACAGCGGCGTCAAATCACCCGCCGACTTCAAAGGCAAAACCCTCGGGGTTTGGTTTTCCGGCAACGAGTATCCATTTTTGGCCTGGATGAGCAAGCTTAACGATCCGACCACGGGCGGAGCGGACGGCGTGAACGTGCTCAAGCAGGGTTTCAACGTCGATCCGCTCTTGCAAAAACAAGCCGCCTGCATTTCGACGATGACCTACAACGAGTACTGGCAACTCATCGAAGCGGGGATGAAGCCCGAGCAACTAACGGTTTTCAAGTACGAAAACCAAGGCGTTGCTACGCTCGAAGACGGCCTGTATACAACGGAATCGGAATTGAAAGACCCGGCGTCCGCCGACAAACTGGCGCGCTTCGTCAAAGCATCGATGCAAGGCTGGCAATATGCCATCGCCCATCAAGATGAAGCCGTAAAAATTGTTTTGGCCAACGATACCGCGGGCTCGCAAACAGCCGAACATCAAACGCGCATGATGTCCGAAATCGCCAAACTCGTGGCAGGCAGCGGACACGGGATCGGCTACCTGGACGACGCCGCCGCCAATCGTACGGTGCAGGTGCTCATGGCCGGCAAGAGCGAGCCGGTCATTACGAAGAAACCAGCCGGTGCCTGGACTCATGCTATTTGGGACAAGGCCGAACGCACGTAGTTTCAATCGAGGGTTGTGCCGTCGCGCGGCGGGCGCCGGGGCAGCGCTGACATGCAAGTGCACCCGTGACCGAGCGGCACCTCGGCGTCTGGAGTTTGCAGCGCTCGATTGTCGATCTGCAAACCGGCGCGACGTTCGCTTGCCGCGGTCAAGCTTGTTTGATTCGCGATGCCGGCGAGCTGCGCTACGACGAAGCCGTGATCCTCACGCTCAACGGAGCTGAAGTAAAAGCAACGCAGACCTACCGCTATCGCCGAAGCGGTGCACGGATCACCGCGCGCTTTGCCGACGGCCGAATGTTTTTTGTTACGACGCTGGCGCCGGATGGATCGGCAACAGCGCTGCACTATTGCGCGCAGGACGTCTACGTTGGAACGTTCGCATTAAGCGACGATCGCTGGGCCGCTCATTGGGCAGTCAGCGGGACGAAGTCGCTGCACATTCATACCGCTTACACGCGCGGCGAAATCACATAGCGGTCACACCTCGACCATCGCGCCGTACGTTTCAGGACGCCGGTCACGATAAAATTGCCACGTGTTGCGGACCTCGGTGATAATCGAGCGATCCATCTCACCGATCACCACTTCGTCGCGATCGCGGGTCGCGGTTGCAACGAATTGTCCGCGCGGATCGACTAAATACGATTGCCCGTAAAATTCGCCCATATTCCACGGACCCTCGAAGCCGACCCGATTGATCGCGCCGACATAGTAGCCGTTCGCCACGGCGTGTGCGGGTTGTTCGAGCTTCCACAAGTATTCCGATAGCCCGGCGACGGTCGCACTCGGGTTAAAGACGATTTCGGCGCCCGCGAGACCGAGCATCCGCGCGCCTTCGGGAAAATGCCGATCGTAACAAATGTATACGCCGACCTTGGCAAACCGGGTTGCAAAAACAGGATAACCACTGTTGCCCGGTTTGAAATAATACTTCTCCCAGAAACCGCAGCCTTGCGGCCCGGCGGCGACTTGGGGGATGTGATGCTTGCGATAGCGGCCGAGAAACGTGCCGTCGGCATCGATCACCGCGGCGGTGTTATAGTACACCCCAGCGATGGTCACCTCGTAGATCGGCACGATCAATACGACGGCGAGTTCACGCGCTAGATCTTGCATCGAGCGCGTCGTCGGACCGTCGGGTATTTGCTCGGTTGCCGCATACCATTTCGGATTCTGTTCGGTGCAAAAATACGGCCCGTAGAACAACTCTTGGAGGCAGATAATTTGCGCACCGCGCGAAGCGGCTTCGCGGATGAGACCCACGTGTTTTTCTATCGCGCGCGCTTTATGCACCTCGACGGGCTGCGAACCGTCGGTCTCGTGATGCGTCTGAACCAGGCCGATACGCACCACATCGCTCGCAGCACTCATAGGGCCACCGGAAAAAACGGCTGTGATTTGACGAACGCGCCGGCACCGATCTCGCCGCTAAATTTCGCTTCTTGTACGATCGCGCGTCCGCGCGAGAATACGTGGCGAGCTTGTCCCTTCACGTGTAGTCCTTCAAAGATGTTGTTATCGACATTCATGTGATGGCTTGCGGCCGAGATCGTGCGTTCGATTGCCGGATCCCAAATGACGATATCGGCGTCCGAGCCGATCGCTATCGTTCCTTTGCGCGGAAACAGACCGAACAACTTCGCGGCATTGGTCGACACGAGTGATACAAAATGATTGATTCCGATAACGCCGGCATTGAATCCGTAATGCCAGAGAATCGAGAACCGGTCTTCGATCGTCGGCGCACCGTTCGGAATTTTTGAAAAGTCGTTCTTGCCCAGCTCTTTTTGTCCGCAATTATTGAACGAGCAATGATCCGAACCGAACGTCTGCAGCTCGAAGTTTTTGAGTTTGCGCAAGAGCACGTCTTGATTCCATTTCGGGCGTAACGGCGGCGACATCACGTAATTTGCACCGGCGAAATCCGGCCGCGCGTAATCTTCTTCCGAACAGACGAGATATTGCGGGCATGTCTCGCCGTAGATCGGCAGACCGCGTTTGCGGCCGTCACTGATCGCATCGGCGGCCATCGCACTCGACACGTGTACGACGTACAGCGGCGCGCCGGCAACTTCGGCCAGCCGGATCGCGCGGTGCGTCGCTTCGCCTTCGAGTTCGACGGGCCGGGTCAGAGCGTGCCAAAGCGGCTCGGTGTGCCCCTCCGCAAGCGCGTCTTTGGTGGTCACCTCGATGACGTCGCCGTTCTCGGCGTGAACTTGCACGAGACCGCCGAACTTCTTGGCGGCCTTGAGCACCTTGAAAATCGTTTCATCATCGACTTGCAGGATGTGTTTGTAGGCCATAAAGACCTTGAAAGAATTCACGCCCTCTTGCCCGATCATCGTCTCGATTTCGGCGATCGTCTCGTCGCGGCCGTCGGCGATCGTCAGATGAAAGGCATAGTCGATGGCCGCTTTTCCGGCAGCTTTCTTCTTCCAGATCGCGAGTGTATTGGCGAGCGAGTCGCCCTTGGTATGCATCGCGAAATCGACGATCGCAGTGGTGCCGCCCAAGGCCGCGGCGACCGTGCCGGTTGCAAAATCGTCGGCGGTTACCGTGCCGCCGAACGGCATGTCGAGATGCGTGTGCGGATCGATTCCACCGGGGAAAACATAGCATCCGACGGCATCGACCGTCGTATGCTGCGTCGCATCGAGCGCATTGCCGAGCGCGGTGATCTTGCCGTCTTCCATCAAGACGTCCGCGTGCATAACGTCGGTCGCGGTAACGATGGTACCGCCGCGAATCATAGTTCCGATAAGCGCCCCCAAAAAGTGTCGCGCCGATTCCGGCGCCCTGACCGCTAGGCGGGTCGAACGGAGGTTTGCAGCAACGTCCCGCTAGCGCTCACGACTTCGGCACGCAGCCGGTTTGCATACAGTTCGGCAATCTCGAGATTTGTCGTCGCGACGATCCCGCTGCCGAAGAAATCAACTTCTTTGGCTTTAAGTTCCGCGTCACGCGCACCGCAGCCGACGATGCGCATCAATCCGAAAATCACGTCATCGAAGGTATGACAGCTGCAATTATGCACGACCGTATGGTAAAGCGGCATCGGCTCCGGCCGGATCTTCATTGCCTCGAGCGTGCGTGTTTTTATCGACACGCGTTTTTCTTTTCTCAGTTCCATGAATGAGACCTGGAATCGCGCGTCTCAAATGCGAGCAGCGCCGCGCGCATCGAGCCCGGCGGAGCGCCCTTGATCTTGCCGTCGGCGCCGACGACCCGATGGGCCGGAATGAACAACGCAAACGGCGCGCTTGCCATCGCTCGGGCGACGCCGCGGTGAGCCATCGGACGATCGACGGCGCGGGCGACCTCAGCGTACGAAACACGCACACCGAACGGATCGTCACCACAGCGCTCCAGACCGCAAGCTCGAACGGCGACCCGGCCAACGACAACGGGAGATCGAAGACCGCAAGCTGCTTGCGCATGTACGCGTTAAGTTGGCGTAGCGTTTCTCGCATGAGTGCCGAGCGCGCTTCGGCACAGCCGTCACCGGCGACGGTGCAATCGACCCACGAACTTGCGGTGATCCGATCGGCTGCAAATTCGACGGCCAACGATTTGCCGAACGGCGTCGGCGCGACGACGCGCATGGCGGCGTCAGAGTGCCGCCGGCGTCAGACTTCGGTCGCGCCACGTCGTGGCATGACTGCCGTCGTCGACGCGTACCATTGTAATGCAATCTTCGACCGGGCAAACCATCTGACAGAGATTGCAACCGACGCAGTGTTCGCCGTCGACGACCAGCGTCGTCGAGCCGGCCGGATCGCGCAGCCGGTCGATGCATTGGTGCGCCGCATCCTCACACGCGATGAAACATTTATTACAACTGATGCATAGCGCCGGATCGATACTCGCAACGACACGATAGTCGAGATTCAAGTCGTTCCAGCTGCCGAATTGCGGCACGCTCTTGCCGACGAGTTCACGCACCGAGTGCATGTTGCGCTCGTCCAAATAGTTCGATAGCCCGTCGATGAGATCTTCGACGATACCGAAGCCGTGATGCATCACCGACGTGCAAACCTGCACGGTACTCGAACCCATGAGCATGAATTCGGCTGCGTCTTGCCAGGACGCGATTCCGCCGATACCGCTGATCGGGACGTTGACGTTGGGGTCGCCCGCGCAGTCGGCGACCATGTTGAGCGCGATCGGCTTGACGGCCGGACCGCAGTAGCCGCCGTGCGCTCCGCGTCCATCAACGTGCGGAATCGTATTCCACGATTGCAAATCGACACCGATCAGACTATTGATCGTATTGATCATGCTTACGGCATGCGCGCCGCCCCGTACGGCCGCACGAGCCGCAACGCGCACGTCCGTGATATTGGGCGTTAATTTAACGATCACCGGAACGCGCGCTACTTCGACGACCCAGCGCGTGCACAGCTCGATGAGCTCGGGGTCTTGACCGACAGCCGAACCCATGCCGCGTTCGGACATGCCGTGCGGGCAGCCGAAATTCAACTCGAAGCCGTCGATGGGCACCGCTTGAACGGCATGCACGAGTTCGTGCCAGCGCTCGCGCTTCATCTCCATCATCAGCGAGGCGACGATCGCGCGGTCGGGATACGCCGCTTTGCATTCGGCGATTTCGCGCAGATTGTCGGCGAGCGGACGATCGGTGATGAGCTCGATGTTGTTCATGCCCATCATGCGCGCGTTGCCGTAGCCGATCCCGGCAAAGCGCGACGTAACATTGACGATCGGATCGCCTAGAGTTTTCCAAACGGCTCCGCCCCAGCCGGCCTTGAACGCGCGCATAACTTGATAACCGCTATTGGTCGGCGGCGCCGAGGCAAGCCAAAACGGATTCGGCGAACGAATTCCGGCCAGATCGCTTGATAAATCAGCCATTACGCGGCGACTCCGCGAAAGGCGCGATCGACGTTTGCCGCGACGAGCTTTCCCTGTTGCGCCGCGACGACGACCATCGCGTCGGTCATGCCGCTGCGAAAGATGCAATCACCTGCCGCGTAGACGCGCGGATTCGACGTTAGGAAATGCTCGTTGACGACCGGGATGCCGCGCTCGTCGCGTACGCCGAAATCGGCGAACATCGCACTCAATTTGGATTGGCCGATCGCACGCACCACCGTATCGACTTCGACGGTTTCTTGCGTGCCCGGTACGATAACCGGGGTGCCGTCGATCACCATGCTTTGCGCAAAGGTAATCGAGGTGACCGTGCCGTCGAGACCGTCGATCCGCGTCGGTATGCGGTGAAAACGGAATGCGACGCCTTCGCTGCGCGCAAACGCAATTTCAAATGGATAGGCCGTCATTTCGGACGCCGCGCGGCGGTACCAAATCGTTACGAATTCGGCGCCGAGACGGCGCGCCGACGTTGCGGCATCGATCGCCGTGTTTCCGGCGCCGATGACGGCAACACGCTGTCCGAGTGCAATCGGACGGCCGAATTTCGCCCGCTCGATCAAGTGTAGTGCGTCCTCGACGCCCGCCAGCTCTTCACCCGGAACGTTCAGTGCCGGAACGCTGCCCATGCCGACGGCCAGCACGACGGCATCGAACGTATCGAGCACGTGTTGCGGCGAAATATCCGAACCGACCGTTACGCCGCTGCGCAACTCGACGCCGAGCCGCACGATCTGCGCGGCTTCCCAGCGCGCAACTTGGACCGGCAGCCGAAACGGTACGATTCCATATGTATTGAGGCCGCCGGCTTCGGGCCGGCGATCGAACAACGTGACGGCATGGCCGGCACGAGCGAGTTCGCGCGCGGCCGACAGCCCGGCCGGACCGGCTCCGATGATGGCGACGCGCTTGCCGCTCGGCGGTCCGGCGGTGAACAGCTCGCGGTCGTTTGCCATCAGCCAATCGATCGCGTAGCGCTGCAGATCGCCGATCCGGATCGGCGTCGCGTCGGCGGCATACACGCACGCGCCTTCACACAGTTCTTCGGTCGGACAAACCCGCGCACAACTGGCGCCTAGCGGGTTCGCATGTAAAATCGTCCGCGCACTGCCGACCATATTATCGGTCGTGATTTTCTTAATGAAAGCCGGAATGTCGATTCCGGTCGGACATGCAGCGATGCATGGTGCGTCGTAACACGCTAAACATCGGTTCGCCTCGATCAGCGCTTCCATCCGTGAGAGCGGCGCGGTTACGGGCGCACCAAGTGACGACTCTTCCAAGCTCACCTCAACAAAAGAAGTACCGAGAATAGCGCGAACGGGACGATCGGCGCAAGAGCACATACAACGTGCCGAGAACTCGGCTGGATGTGGCAAACCGTTCTCCGGCCCGCGACCGTGCCTGCCGCCTTAACCGAACTTGCGCGATCGGAACGCGTAGCGCGGATCGTCGCCGGCGGAACCGACGTGCTCGTCGAGCTGCAGCGTGGTATCAAACCGGCACAGACGCTCATCGACATCTCGGGCTTGCGCGACCTCAAGTACGTGCGCCACGAGGGTCCTTTCGTCGCACTCGGTGGCCTCGCAACGCACAACGACGTGCTGGCCGCACCGTTCGCGCGAAGTGCGGCCTTACCGTTGGCGCAGGCCTGCATCGAAGTCGGTGCGCCGCAAATTCGGTCGCGCGCGACCATCGCCGGTAACGTTGCAACGGGGTCGCCCGCCAACGACACTATCGCGCCGTTATTGGCACTCGACGCAACCCTTATTCTCGCGAGCGTATCCGGTGAACGCGCCGTTCCGATCGCCGATTTCTATCCCGGCTTCCGCACGACGGTGCTACGGCCCGACGAACTCATTCGCGAAATCCGTTTCTCGGCGCTCACGACCCGCCGGCGCGGCATCTTTCTCAAGCTCGGCTTACGTGGAGCACAAGCGATCTCGGTCATCGACGTCGCATTCGTGTTGACGTTTGCCGACGACGGGACGGTCGCCGATGCACGCATTGCGCTCGGTTGCCTTGCGCCGACCGTCGTACGAGCTTACTCGGCGGAGAGCGTCCTGATCGGTCATGCCCTCGACGGCCGGCGCTGCGTCCTCGCCGCCGAAGCCGCCGCGACGGATGCGGCACCCATCTCGGACGTGCGCGGGTCCGCCGGCTATCGCAGCACGACGTTACGTGCGCTCGTTCGCAGCGGTCTCGAGCGTCTTGCCGACGGTCGGGAGGCCGACGGGTATCCCGCCCAACCGGTCCTCTTGCAGACCCGCCCGCAGAGCGACCCGGCACGAAGCCGCGCCTTGCCGTTTGATGGCGACGTCACTGCGACGATCAACGGCGAACGCCGCAAATTGCCCGGCGTCGGCCGCAAAACGCTCTTGAACGCGCTGCGCGACGATGCGGGTTTGACCGGCGCGAAAGAAGGCTGCGGCGAAGGTGAGTGCGGCGCTTGCACGGTCTGGCTCGACGGTGCGGCCGTGATGTCATGCCTGGTACCGGCGGCGCAGGCCGACGGCGCGACCATTACGACGATCGAAGGTCTGGCCGACGGTGATACGCTGCATCCGTTGCAGCAAGCCTATATCGATTGTGGCGCCGTGCAATGCGGCTTCTGCATCCCGGGGATGATCATGGCCGGTGCAAAGCTGCTCGAAGAACGGCACGCGCCGGATCTCGCCGAGCAGCAAGCTGCCATTAGCGGTAACCTGTGCCGCTGCACCGGCTATCGCAAAATCCTCGATGCAATGACCGCAACGGCGCATGTGCTCGCCGAGTACGAGCCGCTACCGGCAGCCGTTCGCGTATGACGCTGATCGGGGCCTCGGTTCCGCGCCCGGATGCTCGTGATAAAGTGACCGGTGCCGCGCGTTATCCGGCCGATCTTATTCGCCCCGAAATGCTGCATGCCAAGGCGGTGTTCGGGCATCGTACGCATGCCCGCATTGCCGCTATCGACCTGCACCGGGCACGCGCGATGCCCGGCGTCGTCGACATTTTGACCGCCGCGGATGTTCCGTATAACCGTTACGGTCTGATCGAGAGCGATCAGGAAGTGCTGTGCAGCGAGCGCGTCCGTTACACCGGCGACCGGATTGCTCTCGTCGTCGCGCAAACAGCCGAGGCCGCAGCGGCCGCCGCCGCTGCCGTCGGTGTCGACTACGAGACGTTGCCGGCCGTAACGAACGCACAGGCTGCGATGCTGCCGGATGCACCGCTCGTTCATCCCGAGCGCGGAACCAACGTGCTTTTTCACCAGGCCGTCCGCCGCGGTGATGTCGAGCAGGCGTTTGCGGGCGCCGATGTCGTGCTCGACGGGACTTTTACGACGAGCTGGCAAGAGCATGCGTATCTGGCGCCCGATGCCGCGATTGCTTACTACGAAGGCGACGCGCTCGTCGTCGAAACGGCAGGTCAGTGGCTGCATGAAGATCGGCGGCAGCTTGCAGCGATCGTCGGCCTGCCGCCCGAGTTGTTGATCGTCCGTTATGCCAAAATCGGCGGCGCATTCGGGGGTCGCGAAGATCTCTCGGTTCAAGCGCTCGTCGCGCTCGCAACCTGGAAACTCAAGCGTCCGACGGCGATCGTGTGGTCGCGCGAAGAAGCGATCGTCGGCCACCATAAACGTCATCCGTTTCACATTACGACGCGCTGGGGCGCGCGGCGCGATGGTACGATCGTCGCCGTGCAGACGCGCAGCGTTGCGGACGGCGGGGCGTATGCGTCGACGAGCGCCGAGGTTCTCAAATGTGCGGCAATCTTCGCCCAAGGCCCGTACCGCGTCCCGAACATCGCGACCGACGCGTATGTAACCTATACAAACAACGTGCCGAGCGGTGCGTTTCGCGGATTCGGCGCCCCGCAGGCACACTGGGCCGCCGAATCGATGGTCACCCGTCTAGCTCACGCCTTGGGGATCGACCCGATCGACATGCGCCGGTTAAATCTCTATCGCGAAGGCGACACCGAAGCGACGCAAAGCGTGCTCCCGCCAGGCGTTAGCGCGGTTGCGGTCCTCGAACGCTGCGCCGCCGAGGCACGCCGCCGATTTCCGGTGCGCCGCATGCCGCACGCATCGACCAAACGGTACGGGACCGGCTTTGCCAGCGGTATCAAGAACGTCGGTTATTCTTTCGGCTTTCCCGAACAAGCGACGGCAACGGTCGAGTTGATCGGTATCGAGCGGATCGAGCGCGCCGTCGTTCGAATCGGGGTCGCCGACGTCGGCCAGGGCGTGGCGCTTATCGTTCGTCAAATCGCCGCCGAGCGGTTGGGCTTGCCGCTGTCATCCGTCGCGATCGTTAACGAAGATAGCGCGCAAGCGCCGAACGCCGGTTCGGCTTCGGCCTCGCGACTAACGTTCATGGCCGGACGCGCGGTTCACGATGCCGCACTCGCCGCACAAGCGAATTTTCACGCCGGCAAAGGCGGGAACGCGACCGTACAATTCCGGCCGCGCGCAACGACGGCAATCGATCCCCTTACGGGCGAAGGCGATCCGAACTACTGTTACGGTTACGTTGCTCAGGCCGTTGAAGTCGAGGTCGACCTCACGACCGGCCTTACGCGCGTGCTGCGTATTATTAGCGTGCACGATGTCGGCCGCGCGATCAATCGGCAGCAAATCGAAGGCCAGATCGAAGGCTGTCTCGCGCAGGCGGTCGGCTTTGCGCTCACCGAGAACTTTCTCATTCGTGACGGTCACGTGCTCACACCGCACTTCAGTACGTACCTCTTGCCGACGACTCTGGATATGCCGACCGAGATCGTGCCGGTCATCATGGAGTTAGCCGATCCCGCGGGACCGTACGGTGCGCGCGGCATGTCCGAAATGCCGCTCGTTCCGTTCGCCGCCGCGGTCGCAGGAGCAATCTTCGATGCCACCGGAGCCTGGGTCAGTGATTTGCCGATGACGCCCGAGCGCGTGTTACATGCTATGACGCAGACATGCGGCGACCTTGCCGCAGCGCCGACAGCGGCGGCGGCCCGAACGCTGTGACGTAAAGCGACTCCGGATGCTGCCTACCAGCAGTCGATCGGAGTTGCTGCCATGCTCCCCTCCTACGCTCGACAGCGGGTCTTAGGCAAGCAGGTCCATCACTGCAAGTCCGATGCCGCAGTTTGGCTGCCACGGGGCATGAACGCTGCGCTTGCAACCGGACATAACACATAAACGAGTAAGCATGAAAGCGAGTTTCAGCTTACAACCATAGGCCCGGATTTAAAACGCGCTATCATTTCTTTCGGTGTCGCTTTTTGTATGACGTTTCCAAGCTTTACTACGTTAAGCTGTACAGGCGAGCGATTATTGTAATCGACGAGCCGGTAAATCAACGATCGCCTCGGCATCTATGGAATTAAGCTGCTTTCCTAAGCGACGAGTAAGGACGTTACGTCCGTAGACAACGACCCGTTACAAGAGTCGATCGATGGAAAGCAATCCACTTTAAATTCGTACCGTTCATCGTGTTACAACCTTCGTCGCCCGGCGCCCGAGCGACTTGGATACCGCAGAATAGAGTTCGTTCATGGCCATCGAGCAGATGCAGAACACCGAAATGCCAATGCCGCAAACAGCGACGCTTCGACCGCTCGATCGGGCAGCGCACGTTCCGGTGTGTGCGATTTGCAATTGCACCGCGGCAACATCTTTTGTCGTGCACGGTTATCGCTTATTTGCTTGTGCATCGTGCGACTTTGCTTTCGTCGATCCGGCAACGGCGGCGGCGTTCAACAGCACGAGCATGTTCAACGACGACTATTTTTGCGGCGGCGGTGCCGGCTATACGAATTATATTGCCGAAGGCGATTTGCTTGAAGCGCATGGACGCCGGTATGGTGCTATTCTTGCGAAAGCCGGTGTTTCTAGCGTCTTAGATGTCGGTGCTGCCGCCGGGTTCGTTTTGCGCGGAATGCAGCAAACCGGCGCGACCGGCGTGGGCATCGAGCCGAACGCCTCGATGGCTGCTTTCGCCGTCGAAGAACTTGGGTTGGACGTTCAAGCGACAACGCTCGAACGGTTCTCCGCAAGCCGGCGATTCGATGCGGTGGCTATGTTGCAGGTCGTCGACCATCTTGAAGACTTACGACTGTCATTTTCCAAGGTCGATGCGCTGGCAAAGCCGGACGGATGGTGTTTGATCGAGTTCGGCAACCGGGCCAGCGTCACGGCGCGGCTTCTCGGACCGGCTTGGCACGAATATGCACCGCCCAGCGTGCAGCGTGTCTTTTCGATGCGCGCATTGCGCCGGATCCTGGGCGATTACGGGTTTAGGCTACACTCGTGGGGCCACCCCGAAAAGTACGTCCGTGCCGATCACGCTCTTTCGCTCTTACGCTATAAAAGCGGCAAGTGGCTGGGCGAGCAGGTCATCGACCGCCTCGCGCACGTGATTCCCGACAACGCGAAGCTCCGCTATCCGGGCGACGATATAACGTGGGCTTTGTTTTCCCGAACGAGTCTGCGCGCGCTCAATACGCCGGTCTGAACCTGACGGACCGGCAACGGTCAAGCGACGAGCGCTCGCGCTGCATCGTTATGAGCAGCAATGAGTGCGCTGAGCTCGACGCCTTGTAAGATACCGGCATCAATGCGAACTCGGCCGTCGATGACGCTCAAGTCCACCGTTGACGGCGCGCTAAAGACGAGTGCCGCCACGGGATCGTGCACCGCGGCACCCGCCATTGCAAGCGTATCAAGGCGCACGCCGATCACATCGGCGGCCATACCCGGCGCAATCGCGCCGATGTCGTCGCGACCGAGAACGGCGGCGCCGCCGCGCGTCGCCATCCAAAGTGCTTGACGCGCCGACAGCGCGGCAGCTCCCGCGTCGACCCGCTGTAGCAGCATTGCAGCCCGCACTTCAGCAAGCAAATGCGAGGCATCGTTCGAGGCCGAACCGTCGACTCCGAGTCCTAGCCGCATCCCGCTACTACGCATCGCAGCTAGCGGCGCGATACCGGAACCGAGCCGCATATTCGAGCTCGGGCAATGAGCGGCACCGGTTTGCGAGCTGCCGAGACGTTCGATCTCGGCGGCGCTGAGGTGCACCATATGCGCGTGCCAAACATCCGGCCCGATCCAGCCCAACTCTTCGGCGAGTTCGACCGGACGCCGGCCGTAACGATCGATGCAATAGCGTTCTTCATCGAGCGTTTCGCACAGATGCGTATGCAAGTGCACGCCGTAATCACGTGCCAACGCCGCGCTTTCACGCATGAGTGTAAGCGAAACCGAGAACGGCGAACACGGTGCGAGCACGATCCGCGTCATCGCGAAACGCTCCGGGTCGTGAAAGGTCTCGATAAGCCGCTGCGAATCGCGTAAGATTGTCGCTTCGTCTTCAACGACGCTATCGGGCGGCAAGCCGCCGAGCGACTCGCCGATCGACATCGATCCGCGAGCAGCATGGAATCGCAAACCAAACTCGCGCGCGACTTGGATTTGATCGTCGAGTGTCGTGCCGTTCGGCCAAAGATAGGTGTGGTCGGCGGCAGTCGTGCAACCCGAGAACAGCAATTCAGCGATGGCGACGGCGGTGCTGACACGCATGGCCGTCCGATCGATGCGAGCCCAGATCGGATAGAGCGTTACAAGCCAATCGAACAAACCGGCGTTCTGCGCGCGCGGCACGGCCCGGGTCAGCGTTTGTGTAAAATGATGGTGGGTGTTGACGAGGCCCGGTAAAAGAACGAGGTTGTGCGCATCGATAATGCGGTCGGCTCGCTGCGGCAGTTCGGCCGCCGGGCCGACCGCAACGATCGCTCGATCTTCAATGTACACCGACGCGCCGGCGAGCTCGCGCCGAGCGTCGTCAAAGGTGGCAACCAGCGCCGCATCGCGCAAAAGGAGAGTCCCGATCGATCCGCACCTCACGACGCTCGACGCACTCAACGGCGCCGACGAACCGGCTTTCGTCGGTACGCTCGGCTTCGTCTTTGAGGACTCGCCGTGGGTGGCCGCGCGCAGCTGGCCGCTGCGTCCGTTCGGCTCCGTGGAAGCGCTGCACGCCTCCATGTGCTCGACGGTGCGCAACGCACCGCTCGACGTGCAACTGGCACTGGTCAAGGCGCATCCCGATCTCGTCGGACGCGCGGCAGGCAACGGCATGCTGACGCCGGCATCGACGGCCGAACAGCATGGCGCGGGGCTCGATCGCCTAAGCCAAGCCGAGACTGCGCTAGTGCGCGAGCTGAACGCCGCTTACCGCCGGCGTTTCGGTTTTCCATTCGTCATTTGCGTGCGCGAAAAAAACAAAGCGGCGATCGTCAGCGGCCTGCAATCGCGCTTAAACAACGACCGTGCGACCGAATTACGGGCCGCGCTTGCCGAGATCGAGAAGATCGCGCGGTTGCGGCTACTGGATGTCATCGTCCGCTAATGGCCTACACCCTTGATTGGCTCAACCTGGTCGTTCGCTGGTCGCATCTCATTGCGGGCATTAGCTGGATCGGCGCGTCGCTCTACTTTGTCTGGCTCGACAATCACTTAACGGCTCCGGCTGCGAATGACGCCCGCAACGGGATGGCCGGCGAGTTGTGGTCCGTTCACGGCGGCGGATTTTATCACAACCAAAAATTCATGACCGGTCCCAAAAACGAACCGCTGCCGTTCGATCTGCATTGGTTCAAGTGGGAAGCGTACACGACGTGGCTATCGGGTGTCGCGCTGTTGGCAATTGTCTATTGGGCCGGAGCCGGCGCGTACCTGATCGATCCGACCGTGCTGGCGTTGACTCCGCCCGAAGCAATTGCCATAAGCATCGGCACGCTCGTAACCGGCTGGCTTGTTTACGATCTGCTCTGCCGGGCATTCGGTCGCCGGCCGCTGGTGCTGACCGCTGCCGTTTGCGCGTTCGTGCTGGTGGCCGACTGGGGTTTATTCCATATCTTCAGTGCGCGAGCGGCCTTTTTACACGTCGGCGCCATGATCGGCACGATCATGGTCGCCAACGTATTCTTCATTATCATTCCGGGTCAGCGCAAGATGCTCGCCCAGATACGCGCGGGTGAAGAGCCGGACCCGACGCCCGGAAAAAACGGCAAGATTCGCTCGGTGCACAACACGTATTTTACCTTTCCGGTGCTCTTCGTGATGATCAGCAATCACTTTCCGATCGCCTATGGCGGATCGTGGGGCTGGCTCGTGCTTGCCGCGATCAGCCTCGCCGGCGTCTTGATCCGGCAATTTTTCGTGCTCGGCGATAAAGGCCGGTATGCCGTGTCGCTGCCGGTCACCGCAGCGCTGATATTAGCGGTTACCGCGTTTGTCAGCGCGCCGGCTACCGCCCCGCTCAGTGCGGTGCACGCCGCGCCGGTTGCCTTCGCGTCTGTCGACGCCATCGTCACCCAACGCTGTGCAGTCTGCCATGCCGCGCATCCCGTTCAGCCCGGCTTCGCGGCCGCTCCGCAAGGCGTGCTGCTCGATACACCGGAGCATATCGCGGCGAACACGCGCGGCATTTACGCCCAAGCCGTAGCCTCGAATGCGATGCCGTTGGGCAACCTCACGCACATTACCGCGGCGGAACGAGCAACGTTGGCGGCGTGGATCGCCGGTGGAGCACCGACGCGTTGACCCTATCCACCCATGTCCTCGATACGGCGCGCGGTGTACCCGCGCAAGGCGTCGGGATCGCACTCTTCCGGCTCGAAGGTACCGAGCGCAGCCGGATCGCGCACGCGCAAACGAACGCCGACGGACGCACCGATACGCCCTTGGCGATCGATCTCATCCCGGGCTTGTATGAAATCGTCTTCGCGACCGAAGCGTATTTCGCGCGGTGTGCGGTTGCTGCATTTTTTACCGATATTCCGGTGCGTTTCAGCGTTGTTGCCGGCGCCGGGCGTTATCACGTCCCGCTCTTGCTAGCACCCTGGGGATATTCAACCTATCGCGGCAGCTAGGGTTTCGACGGCCCAAGCCGTTCGTCGTTGAGCGTGCAGGGTTGCCCACCGGTGACGCGTATCGCGGTTTGATGCGCCTGCTCCGTGCCGCCGCCCGTCTTGTCGCTGCGATCGGTGTTTGCGCGGGGCTGCAACTGTACGGCGCGCATGCCGCTACCGGCCCGGTGCAACAGCTTGCCGAACCGTTCGATGCATCGGCGATCGATCCGCACGGAAACGCCTGCGAAGATTTTTTCGGCTACGCAACGGGAGCGTATCGCAAGGGTCATCCGATACCGCCGGCGTTTACCGAATACGGCTATATCGAGCAGCTCGTCGATGCGACGCGCGAGATCGTACGCGACATTCTCGTGCACGCGCAACGCGATCCCGGCGCTGCCGGCAGCAATGCCGAGAAGCTCGGCATCTTCTACACGTCGTGTATGGACACGGCGGCCATCGAGCGGCGCGGCCTCGCGCCGCTCGCGCCCGAGCTTGCGCGCATCGACGCGCTGCAACGTTCGAGCGAGCTTAGCGCGGAGTTCGAGCACTTGCATGCGATCGGAGTCGATGCCGGCTTCGCGTTCAATGCAACCCAGGACTATCACAACAGCGCGCACACGATCGGCGAACTCGATCAGGCCGGTCTGGGCTTACCCGAACGCGATTACTATTTGCGCGGCGACGCCGATTCGCGCAAATTGCGCGCGCAATATTTGGCCTACGTCAGTCGTCTGCTGAGCCTGAGCGGCAGTTCGGACGCGCTTACCGCCGCTCGATCGGTCGTTGCACTCGAGACGCGTTTTGCACGCGCTTCCACTCCGGCTGCAGATCTGCGCGAGCCGGAAGCGACGTACCATCCGATGACGCTTACGGCCATCGCGGCACTCGCGCCGCACGTCGCGTTGCGCAGCTATCTGCGCGCCCAAGCAGTCACGACCGGCGACACCGTCAATGTTGCCGAGCCGGCGTTTTTGGAGGCGGTCGATGCCGCACTGACCGATGTCCCGTTACCGATCTGGAAGCGCTATATGCGCTGGCGGCTGCTCGATACGTTTGCCCCGGCGTTACCGGCACGCTTTGATAACGAGCATTTCGCATTCCGCGAACACATTTTGAACGGAGCGGCGGCGCAGTTGCCGCGCTGGAAGCGGTGCGTCTCGGCGACCGATCTGTATCTCGGCGAAGCCGTCGGCGAAGCGTACGTGGCTAAAGTGTTTCCGCGCGCGGCCAAGGTTCGTGCGCTGACGCTGAGCGTCCGCATCAAAGACGCGTACCGCAACGAGATGGAAGGCTTAAGCTGGATGACGCCCGCGACGAAACGCATCGCTGAAGCGAAACTGACCGCGATGGGTCTTAAAGTCGGTTATCCGCAGCGTTGGCGCAGCTTCGCTACGTACGCGGTTACACCCGATTCGTATGCGGCGAACATTGCGCGCGGTGCAACGTTCGAGCGCAACTATGAACTCGCGCGGATCGGCCGGCCGGTGGACCGCACGGCGTGGTCGATGACGCCGCAGACGGTCAATGCGTACAACGACACGCAGCGTAACGAAATCGTCTTACCGGCGGCGCAATTACAACGCCCGTTTTTTGATTTTGCTTCCGACGATGCAGCGAATCTCGGCGCGACCGGCGGTGGAACGATCGGTCACGAGATGACGCACGGCTTCGACGATGAAGGCCATAAATTCGATGCCGCCGGCAATCTGCGCAACTGGTGGACATCGCGTGACCTCATGCAATTCAACGCGCGCGCTCACTGCGTCATCGATCAATTCAACAACACGGTTGCCGTCGGCAACGTGCACTATCAAGGCCGGCTCGTTGCCGGCGAAGCAATTGCCGATTTAGGCGGCGTCATCATCGGCGACCATGCGCTGCGCACGACCCTTGCCAAGCATCCCGGACAGCGCATCGCCGGCTTTACACCCGAACAGCGGTACTTTCTCGCCTTTGCACAGTCGTGGGCCGAGAACATTCGGCCCGAGGCCGCTCGACGGCAGGCGTTGACCGATCCGCACCCGTTGCCGCGCGACCGCGTCAATGCAACGCTGGCCAACATTCCCGCTTGGTATGCAGCCTTTGGTTGCGTCAAACCGCCGCGGCCGATCTGTGAGATTTGGTGATTGCATCTGCGCGCGTCGCAGCTTAACCTACGCCGTTCTGCGGCTGGCTTTCGCAATCGCATTGCTCGCCGGCGCGCGGGCCGTCGAAGCGCATGCGACGCTGCAGCGCGACACGGTCATTCGCGAACCATTCGATGCGCGTTCGGTCGGTTCAGCCGCGGATCGGTGCGCCAATTTCTTCGCCTATGCGAACGGCGGGCACGAAACGGCATTTTTTTCCGGGAAGCTGGATCCCAGGGCGATCGACGCGGTTCTCGACGTCCGAACCGACAACATCGTGCATCAGATCCTCGTCACGGCCGAGCACGGCGCCGGCAGCCGGACGCACAAGCTCGCGACCCTGTACCGCACGTGTATGGACGACGCTGCAATCGAACGGCACGGTCTGCAACCGATCGCAGCCGAGCTTTCCGCGATCGACGCGATACGTCGTAAGCGCGATCTGGTGTCCGCAATCGCGCGCCTGCACGATAGCGGCGTCGCGGTTGCATTCACATTCGGCCCAGGGCAAGATTATCACGATTCGGCAGTCACGATCGGCGAGTTCGCGCAAACCGATTTAGGTATTTCCACCCGCGAATATTACTTGCGCAGCGACACCGCCGCACGGCTCTTGCGGACCCAATATCAAGCGTATTTGTCCGCGCTGCTCGCAGCTAGCGGCGAACGCGCCGGAGCTGCGCGAAGCGCTGCGATCATCGCGCTCGAAACACGCTTGGCGCGCGCTTCGATGTCCATCGCCGACTTGCACGAACCGCACCGTCTCGACCACCCGATGACCCTGGCAACGATCGCCGCACTGACCCCGCATCTTGCGCTCCGCCGCTATCTTGTCGCCGAGCACGTTGCGCCAACCGGTACGATCAACGTTGCTCAGCCGGCATTTTTCCGAGCGGTCGATCGGGCCGTCGTCGACGTTCCGCTGCGCGCGTGGAAAGATTATCTCCGCTCGCGCCTGCTCGACACATTTGCACCGGCGCTTCCAAAGCGCTTTGCGAGCCCGTATTCTGCTTTTCACGCTGCACTGACCGGAAACGACGGGCCCGCACCCTTTCCGCGTTGGGAGCGGTGCGTCGATTCCGCCAACGCGCTCTTAGGCGATACCGTCGCCGCGGCATATGTCAAGGACGCCTATCCTGCGACGCTGCACAGCGCCGCCGTTGCCTTAGCCGTCCGTATCAAGACCGCGTTTCGTGACGAGCTCGTGAGCCGAACGGACCTAAGCCCGCGCACCAAGCGCAATGCGCTCGCGAAGCTCGATGCCATGCGCTTGAACATCGGCTATCCGCAACGCCGGCGCGACTATCGGTCGTATACGGTTGGGCTCGATTCGTATGCCGCCAACGTTGCGCGCGGTGCGCGCTACGAACATCGCTGGGAACTAGACACGATCGGCCGGAAGCTAGATCGTACGTTCGCAGCAGACCCCGATACACTGCCGCAAACGGTCAACGCCGACAGCGACCTGCAGCGCAATGAGATTACGGTACCGGCGGCGATGTTCGCGCGACCCAATTTCGATGCCGCCGGCGACGACGCGGCAAATCTCGGTGCGATGGGTGGCGGCATCATCGGTCATGAAATGATGCATGGTTTCGACGATGAGGGCGCCCAACTCGATGCCGCCGGAAAGCTGCGCGATTGGTGGTCATCGCACGACTTAGCGCAGAAACGGCGTGCCGAGCGCTGCGTTATGGATCAATACCGCCGGATCGATGTCGGTGGCGAGCATTACAACGGCCGGCTCATTGCCGGCGAGGCGATCGCCGATCTCGGCGGCGTGCTCGTCGGGTATCGGGCACTGCGTTCGTCGCTGGCGCGACACGCCGGCAAGCGAATCGACGGATTCACGCCCGAACAACGCTATTTCCTCGCCTTCGCGCAATCGTGGGGCAACGACCTCGAGTTCGACCTGGGGCCGCCGGATCAGCGCGTGCTCTTCGACGAACATCCGCTGGCGCGCGACCGCGTCAACGCGACGCTGGCCAATGTCCCCGCGTGGTATGCGGCGTTCGGCTGCAACATACCACCGCATCCGCTCTGCGACATCTGGTAAACAAAGTGCGACACGAGCGTAGTCGTCATTGGCTCGCTGTCTATTTTCGTAGCTCGCGTGGCACGCCAGACCGAACTCGCCTCAATGACTTCACGGAGCTCAAATAAAAGTTTGCCGAGACTGAAGGCGAATCTGTTTAGATGCCGCTTACACCTCACGAGCCACCTCGCCGCGCCCATAAATTTGATATTATTGCGTATGACGGCCACGACACACCGGTCCTTGTCGTTGAGATCAAACGGAGTGGCGATGTCCGGTCTCTGGAACAGCTCGTGGAAGATACAAAGCGCTATGTGGAATCCGCGCCGCGTCATGCGTTGTTTTTCTTGATTGCAAACCCGGATAACATCTACGTGTATAAACACGAAGCGAACAGCTCTTGGACGTTAGCTCGTACGTTCGATGCTCCCACGATCTTCCGGCACTATGATAATGCGTACGGTGAAAATTCAATATACGAGCATTACCTAAATTCGCTCGTTCAAGCATGGTTGAACGACATCTCCTACAATTGGCATACGCAAAGCCCCCCTGAAAGGGGAGCCTTCGAAGAATTAGGGTTACTCACAATCCTCCGAGATGGCTCAATGGCAGCCGATGCGATGCTTTGAAGCGCTTATATCTCGAGACAAATTTCATCGTTGGTCAAGCTTTTTCGCAAGATCTGCCTGCCGATTCAATACTACCGATCGCTACTGCGCTTGGAGCTGAACTCTGCATTCCGTCTGTCTGTGCGCAAGAGGCGCTTTCAACCGTAGAATGGCGTAATAGAAGCAGTGACAAATTCAGCGGGACGCTAAAAAGCAAGCTTAACGAGCTACGCGCGGACCAATCCGCAACAGCTCGAAGGCTCGTTATATTGTTAAATCAGGCACTGCTTGAAAACGGTCGCTTAGTGAACGAGCGACAGATACGTTTGGCGGCAATATTTCAATCGCTTCTGAAGGTACGCTTTGCCCATGTTGACCCGATTCTTACGCATCGAGCGGTTTCGGCACCTATTTTGGAGGGTGCCGCCGACAATCTGATTCTGTACGCTGTTACTTTTGATGCCGCCACCAAACCGCTTCGAGATATGGCTTTTTTTACATTAAACGTCAGCGACTTTGGGGCTACGGCGGTAGTCTCAGCTTTAGCTGCCGTTAACGTCACCTTGCTTACTGATTCGAACGATGTTATTATATGGTTAAATACGCCTTAACAAACAGTCAATAATTGATATATAGCATCATCTCGAGGTTCTGCTGTGGTTGATCCATTGTTGTTGTGCAAGATTTGCTGCACTCGAAATCATGCCAACGAACTTTGGGTTACCAAGGTTTGCGTCGATTGCAAATATGCAAGTCGTTCAGGGTCGTAACTTAGCAACCGTTTGACGCGTAGAATTAGCAAGTTCGCTTGCGAAGAGTCGACTTCCCGATGGCAACACTCGTACACACAAGGTTTTTGAGCGGCGCACATTGAGCCGACGCATGAGATTCTATTCATTGCCGCGCTAGGCATAGGATGCGTCTAAGCCGTCGAGGGATAGGTAACGGCGTGCAAGGCAAGGCGAATTTTCGCGGTCACCCGCTCCACTTGATGCTCATTTCGTTTCCGGTTGCTTTTTGGACCGGCGCGTTGTTTACCGATGCCGTCGGCGCGTTGCGGCACGACGGGTTCTGGTTTCAGATGAGCGTCGTGCTGATCGCGATGGGAACGGTCATCGCCATTCTCGCGTCGGTGTGCGGCTACGTCGATTACTTAACCGTGCGCATGACGCGCAAAGCGCGCAGCGTTGCGACCGGTCACCTCTATTGGAGTCTCGCCGCCACGGTCACGTTCACACTGGCCTATGTTACGCGCGTGCACGCGCCGCAGTCAGTGCTGGGCATCGCGTTAACGGTCGGCGGCGCGCTCGTGCTGCTCGTCGGCGGCTATCTGGGAAGCGAACTTGCGAATCGGTACCGTATCGGCATTCTGGAAGCGCCGGCGCTGCCGGTCAAGCGTGCGCGGCTTTGAACGCGGCCCAGCCGCCATAGTGCGAGATGTCGGCGTAGCCGCGCGCTTCAATCACGTCGCGCGGGTAGATCATTGCCGGGACGCTCGTTCCGTCCGCAAGCTGTATCGGCGCTTCGTATAAATCGGGCGGTTCGGTCGCAAGCAGATGCGCGTGTTCGGCGTCGCTGAGCTCGTAAATTTCGCCCCTGATCGATACCCCGCCACTCGGCACCTCGTAAATGCCCGGATGTTTGTCGGCGACGGAATGCAAGCGATAAATCGCTGCGGTTTGCGCTTCGCGCACGAACGCCGCGCCGCTCAGATTCGCATGATCGGGTTGCCCGCGTAAAGCGGAGCCGCAAATAAAGAAGAACATCTCGTTACTGCTTTCGACGTTATGCTGCAAACTCTCGATCGACCGCGATGAGTGTCGCGGCCAAGGCCTCGACGCCGATTTCGAGATCGGCTGCCGACGTTGCTTCAAACGCGACATGACTGTGGCCGCCGATACTGGGCACGAAGATCATCGCCGCCGGAGCGATCTTTGCCAAGCACATCGCATCGTGTCCGGCGCCGCTGGGAATCTCAATCGAGCGCGGATCGAGCGCGTCGCACGCATGCCGCACGATTTCACGCAGCCGTTCATCCATCGGTGAGGCTGCCCGCAGCTCGATACGCTCGACCGTTACCGGGGTGCCACGCGCGTTCGCAATCGTCGCAGCGTCGGCTCGGATGAGCCGCTCGATTTCCGCGATGCGTGCGTCGTCCACCGAACGCGCGTCGACACGCAGAACGACGCGCCCAGGGACGATATTGGTTTGATTCGGCTCGATCGTGAACCAGCCGACCGTTGCGACCGATTCACCGACGTTTATGGCTGCCCGTTCGACGGCCAGAACGACGTCGGCCGCAGCGCACAGCGCGTCGGCGCGAGCTGCCATCGGAATCGTGCCTGCGTGACCGCTGCGCCCGCTAATTTCGATGCGTAGGCGGCGTTGGCCGGCAATCGCGCTAACCGCACCGAGCCGCGCGCCGCAGCGCTCGAGCACTGGCCCCTGCTCGATGTGCAGTTCCAGATAGGCACGCGGCACCGTGAACGCATCGCGCACCGGCACGTCCGACAGTAAGCCGTTCGGGCCGCTCCGAGCCAGCGTGAACGGCTCGCCGTCATCATCGGCGACAAGCGCTTCGATTTCCGTGTAGGGCGTTAATCGCGCGAAGGCCGAGCTGCCCAGACAACCAAGCGGAAATCGGCTCCCTTCCTCGCCGGCCCAGGCGACGACCTCGAGCGAGTGGCGCAGCGCAGGGCCGTCGCGCGCAATTCGTTCGAGCGCTTCGAGACCACCGACGACGCCGAGCGCTCCATCGTAAGCGCCGCCGCCTTTGACCGTATCGAGGTGCGAACCGCATTGGATCGGTGCCGTTTCGGTGCCGGCGCGCAAGCAGGCAAAGACGTTTCCGGCCCGGTCCTGTTCGACCGTCAGACCGCCGGCGCGCGCCCAATCCGCAAACCGGCTTCGTGCGGTGTATTCGGCCGGCGTGAACAGCGCACGATCGATCCCGTCGATACCGGCGCCGAGCGCGGCGAGTTCTGCCAGTCGCGCATGAACGTTCACGCCTGCAGCGTTTCAGCGGCCGAATCGACGCGGGCGAGGTACGCCGCGCGCTCGGACGCGCTGATAAACGCCGCCTCGAAGCTGTTGCGCGCAACGTTAACGAGACTTTCGGCGGACAGCGCCAGCGCTTGTGCGACGGCAAGATAATTGTCTGCAATGTAGCCGCCGAAGTAAGCTGGATCGTCAGAGTTGATCGTCGCCACAAGCCCGGCGTCGAGCATGCGTTGCAACGGATGATCGGCAAGCGTCGGGCAGACGCGCAGTTTTACGTTCGAGAGCGGGCAAACGGTAAGCGGGACGCGGCGTTCGCGCAAGCGCGCGACAAGTGCGGGATCTTCCAAGCTGCGCACGCCGTGATCGATTCGCGACACCTGCAGCACGTCGAGAGCCTCCCAAACATACGCCGGCGGGCCTTCCTCACCGGCATGCGCGACGGTCTTCCACCCGGCCACCCGGGCACGCTCGAAAACGCGCGCAAATTTCGCGGGCGGATGACCGGCTTCGGCCGAGTCGAGACCGACGGCGACGATACGCTCGCCGTACGGCAACGCCGCTTCGAGCGTCTGCATTGCCGATTCAGCGCTCCAATCGCGTAAAAAGCACATGATGAGTTTTGCCGAGACACCGTAGCGTTCTTCGCTGCTCGTTATCGCCGACCACAAACCGTCGATCACCGTTTGAAACGGCACGCCGCGTGCCGTGTGTGCCTGTGGATCGAAAAAGATTTCAGCATGCAGCACCCCTTGGCTACCTGCGCGCGCTAAATAGGCGTCCATCAGTTCCGCAAAGTCGGCTTCGCTGCGCAGCACCGTCATCGCCGCGTAGTATAACGTGAGAAACGAACCGAGATCGCGAAAGTCGTATGCGGCTCGCAGCGACTCGACCGAAGAGTACGGTAGAACGATGCGATTACGCTCTGCCAACGCAAAAATAAGATCGGGTTCGAACGTGCCCTCGATATGTACGTGCAATTCGGCTTTGGGCAGACGGAAAGCGGCCGGCGCGATCATACGCCGGCCGGGTGATGTGCGATCCAGTGTCGCGCGATGTCGACTCGCCGGCAAATCCAAATGTCGTCGAAGGTCATGAGATAATCGAGGAAACGTTCGAGTGCAGCGGCGCGACCCGGCCGGCCGGCAAGTCGCGTATGCAAACCGACGGACATCATTTTTGGTTGTTGCGCGCCCTCGCGATACAGCACGTCGAACGCATCTTTAAGATACGAGAAAAAACCGTCGCCCGACGTGAACCCGGGCGCGACGGAAAATTTCATGTCGTTGTTATCGAGCGTATAGGGAATCACTAAATGCGCTTTCGCGCCGACGCGGGTCCAATACGGCAAGTCGTCGTTGTAGCCATCGGAATCGTACAAAAATCCGCCTTCTTCGACGACGAGCCGCCGCGTGTTCAAGCTCGGCGCGTATCGGCAGTACCACCCATACGGCCGGATACCGATCGTGTGCTCGAGCGAGGCAACGGCGCGGCGCATTTGCTCCCGTTCCTCGGCTTCATCCATATTTTGAAAACCGATCCAGCGCCAACCGTGGCAGCAGACTTCGTGACCGGCCGACCGTAACGCCGCTGCAGCGGCCGGGTTTCTTTCCAGAGCAAGTGCCGCGCCGAATACGGTGACGGGTATGCGCCGGTCGGCGAACATGCGCATGAGCCGCCAAAAACCGGCGCGGCTGCCGTATTCGTAGACCGATTCGACGATTAGATCGCGCTTACCGGGACCAAGCGTCGCACCGGGAACTTCGGTGAGATACGATTCGGAAATACCGTCGCCGTCGCCGATCGAATATTCCGAACCCTCTTCGTAGTTCATGACGATCTGGACCGCTAGACGCGCACCGCCCGGCCAATGCGGATGCGGCGGCGTTTCACCGTAGCCGACAAAATCGCGGGCATGGACATCGTCCATCAACGAGCACGTTCGCCGGTCGCGCGCGTCCGTCGTGATCCCATTGCTTAACCGGTCTCCCGTATTACCACAGACTGTAGCCGCCGTCGGCTACCACGACGGCGCCGGTCATGAAACTCGATGCATCGGAGGCCAAATACACGACGGTCGGGCCGAGTTCGTCCGGCCGCCCGGGGCGTTGCATCGGCGTATCTTCGATCCAATACCGCTTGAATTTCGGATCGTCGACGGGCGACATCGCCGTTGCAATATAACCCGGTGCGATCGCATTGACGCGCACGTTGAACGGCGCCCATTCGGCGGCAAGCGAACGCGTAAGATGGTGCACGGCCGCTTTCGATGCGTTATACGCGGGCTGAAACTGCGGCCGGTTGACGATTGATGCGGACATCGAGCCGACGTTGATGATGACGCCCGAGCGGCGCTCGACCATTCGCCGCCCGACGATTTGCGAACAGTACCATAAGCCATGCACGTTTACGTCAAAAACGTGATGCCACTCGTCATCCGGAACGTCGACGGCATCGCGATGATGACAGACGCCGGCATTGTTGACCAGAATATCGATCGGGCCGAAGCGGTCGTTGACGGCGCCGGCAAGCGCCTCGATCGATGCGCGGTCCGTCACGTCGAGTTCCATACCGACGGCATGACCGCCGGCGGCTTCGATCGCCGCCGCTTCGTCTTGGCAACCTTGCAGATCGCGCGCGGCGACGACGACCTGCGCTCCGACATCGGCGAGCGCGCGGGCCAAACTCGCTCCGATCCCGGTGCGACCGCCGGTAACTACGGCAACTTTCCCATCGAGCTTAAACGTATCGAGTAACGACATCATGTTTCTCCGAGCCGGCGCATTCGTGCGCTGTTAGCTATTCGGCATGCCGGCCCCCGGTTCACACGTCGTGGTGCAACGGCACGATAACGCGTAATGCGCGCGGTGCCACGCGAAAGCACGCCGGCGTTCTGCCGATGACATCGCCGTCGACGGCAATTGCAACGCGCGGCGATGTTGTTATCCGAATTTTACGCGCCGAGAAATACCGTGCATTGCCGAGATCCGTTTGTTTTCCGGCGGCAAGCGCGACGTACGTTGCGCCAAGCGCCCACTTACCGGCAGCAGTCGTCGTGTATAGCGCCAGCCGCGCATCGGTGAGCGTGGCGTCCGGTGCAATCGGCGTGTCGCCGAAAAAGCGTCCGTTCGCGACGATGAGATGATGCGTCCGCAGCTTGAGCCGTTGGGACTTCCAACGAACGCTGCACGTGAATGCGCGGTGCGCCAGAAGCGGCATAAAACCGGCAACGGCGTACGCAGCGTCGCCGATCGTCTCTTTGAGCGCTGCCGGCGTCGCGGCCGAGATGTCCGCGGGTAACCCGATCGTCGCGACGTTCGCGAAATACCGCTTGTTGACGCGTCCGAGGTCGACATACTCCAGGTGGCCGCCGGCGATGACCGCGACGGCCGCATCGAGATCGGCTCTAATGCCGAGCGAACGTGCAAAACTATTTCCGGTACCTAACGGCAGAACGCCCAGCGTCACGTCCGCATAGGCGAACGCACCGGCGACGCCGCTCAGCGTCCCGTCGCCGCCGCCGACGATAACGAGCTTGCGACCGGCGCGAATGGCGCCTCTCACGTATCGACGAACCTCGCGCGAGCCGGCAGCGATGTAGGCTTCGTCGATTGCGATTCCCGCTGCGAGCAGCTTCGAGTACGCCTGCATGAACGAGCTGCTGCGGCTCGACCGCGCATTGCCGACAAAAACCGCTCGCTGCATGTTACGCACGTTCGGCTTCAAGCGCCGAGCGATCATGCTGTCCGGCGCTTCCATCGTATCTTCGGTCGACGCCGGTCCGAAAAAACTGTTTAAATTAGGGGACCGCCGGGTCGGCCGGGTTAAATGCTTCGGCATGAAGCTGATGTGTTGCCAACCACTACGCTGCATCCAAGCCGGTCGCCGATGAGCGCGCATCGCTTAGCGGGGCAACGGCCCGAATCAGACATGCTCGTAGATGTTCCGCGCCTGATCACGGCATATTACGAAGGCAAACCGGACGTATCGATTCCGACGCAGCGGGTGGCATTCGGCACGTCCGGTCATCGCGGATCGTCGTTGAGCACCGCCTTCAACGAAAATCATATTCTAGCAACGACGCAGGCAATCTGCGAATACCGGCACGCTGTGGGGATCAGCGGACCGCTATTTTTAGCGAAAGATACGCACGCCTTATCCGAGCCGGCCTTCGCGTCCGCGCTCGAGGTGTTGGCTGCGAATGAAATCGACGTCATGATCGACGAGGCCGACGGGTACACCCCGACGCCGACGCTCTCGCGGGCGATCATCCATTATAACCGCGGGCGCACGTCCGGATTCGCCGACGGTATCGTAATCACGCCGTCGCACAACCCTCCGCCCGACGGCGGCTTTAAATATAATCCGCCCAACGGCGGGCCTGCCGACACGACGATCACGCGTGGTATCGAAGAGCGTGCAAATGCGCTTCTGCGCGACGGACTCAAGGGCGTCCGGCGCGTTTCATACAGCGCGGCGCGCGGCGCTTCGACCACGCACCGCTTCGATTATATCAGCGCGTACGTCGCCGACTTAGCCACGGTACTCGATCTCGCTGCGATCCATAACGCCGGTCTCAGCCTCGGCGTCGATCCGCTCGGCGGTGCGGGCGTGTACTATTGGGAACGCATCGCCGAGCATTACGATCTCAAACTGACCGTCGTCAATCGTGAAGTCGATCCGACGTTTCGCTTTATGACGCTCGACCACGACGGTAAGATTCGCATGGATTGCTCGTCGCCGTATGCGATGGCATCGCTGATCGCGCTCAAGGATCGTTTCGATATCGCCTTCGGCTGCGATACGGATCACGACCGTCACGGCATCGTGACACCGACGGCCGGTTTGCTCAATCCGAATCATTATCTCGCCGTTGCAATCTCGTATCTGTTCAATAACCGGCCCGGCTGGCGGCCGGACGCGGCCGTCGGCAAAACGCTCGTTAGCAGTAGCATGATCGATCGGGTTGCCGCCGGCATCAAGCGGCGGCTGATCGAGGTTCCGGTCGGCTTCAAGTGGTTTGTCGACGGGCTCGTCGACGGCAGTCTGGGCTTTGGGGGTGAAGAAAGTGCCGGTGCTTCGTTCCTACAGCGCGACGGCGTTGTGTGGACGACCGATAAAGACGGCATCATTATGGGCTTACTGGCGGCCGAAATAACGGCAGTGAGCGGACGCGATCCCGGCGAGCATTACCGCGAACTGACCGCGCGCTTCGGCGATCCGGTTTACGAGCGCATCGACGCACCGGCCAGCCCCGAACAAAAGGCAACGCTGGCCACCTTATCGGCCGAACAAGTAACCGCGCACGAACTCGCAGGCGAACCGATCACGGCGATTCTCACCAAGGCGCCGGGCAACGATCAGCCGATCGGCGGATTGAAAGTCACGAGCGCGAACGGCTGGTTTGCGGTTCGGCCGTCCGGCACCGAGAATGTCTACAAGCTGTATGCCGAGAGCTTCTTCGGCACCGATCATCTGCATCAAATTCAAGCTGCCGCGCGACAAATTGTTACCGATGCCGCCGCAGGTCCGCGCGAAACGCTAGCCGCGCGAACGTAAGCACGCGGAAGAAGGGCGGTGACCCGTACATCACCCGGCTTTCGGTCTTATGACTGCGGACTCGCTTTATCTTCGTCGGCATCTGATATAACCACCAGCACATGGTACGCGCGTCGAACGGCATTGAAGGTCCCGCGATGCGGACGAATCTTATCTGCTTTGTTGCGTAGTCGTCCGTCATTCGACAAACGACACCCTAAGTACGGCGGCGCAATGCGCGCGTTGATCGCTCGAACGATCTTTATATCGACGCGGCTTTCGGCATCGGTCGGGATTCGTCCCAATCAATGAGATCGGGAAAAGTTTTAATATCGCTCCGCTCGGGACAGATCTGCGCGTGAAGTTCAGCAAAAAGTTTTGCCGCGTACGAACCGGCTTCAGGCGGCGTCGTTAGCCATTGCTCGTTCCACGCCTCGATTTCGAGTGGCGACTTTCGATGGATAAACGTTGCGACGTAGTCGGAGATAGCTTGATCGCTCTCCGCATCTCGGATTACCGCGAGGAGCGCTTCTTCACTCATGCCGAGGAACTCGAAGACCGCCACATCCATCGGTGAATTAAAGTTGTAATCGGAGACGTTGCCGTGCACGAGCGCCTTGCCCTTATCGATCGCACGTTGAAGCTGGACGATTCCGTGGATCTTCGCTCGAACTTGCGCGGGGTATCGCTGCGTTAAATCCATTTTCGGTCCTTATCTATGCCCTGAGTGAGTGACGCTGCCCCGAAGCCGGCGCTCCGTGCCATCGAATGTGCGTTACAGCGAATGAGCCGCCAAGACACGCTTTGACGAGGCAGCCAAAACGCGCAAAAACGGCGTGCAATTTTAAAATCGAACAAAGCAGCTTTCACTAAATGAAAGCAAATTTCATATTGGATTTCTCATTTAGCCGCGTTGCCCCTTGCGTTGTCGGCGAACTCCCTAAGTTGCCGAGCGGGTCAAAGCAGTTCATTCATGCCGTTGTTGTACTAGCTTCGTCGATCGTTTGGCCCGGCGTCGCAGCGCGAATTGACGATTTTGAGCGTTCGACGCCCTGCGGGGAAAAAAGCAACGTCGCGATTCTTCATCTCAGGTCAGAATTTTGAACTTGTCACCGTAATTGCGACACAAAGTACCGGCAGATGGTAAGCCGGCTGCGACGGTTCGTCGCTGGTATACGTCCGGATCGGCGGGTGCAAGCAATTGGTTCAACAACAAGCCGGACCTTAATAGGATCCGGCTTGTTGTATCGGCGCGTAGGTAGCCTAGCGGAAGTGACGATCGAAATGCTCGCCGCCGCGGCTGTAGTACGAACGGCGTGCAGCGCCATAGTAGCCGCCGTGCTCGCGGGGCGCGACGAAATCTCGCCCGCGAAAAGCCCCGCCGCGATATACGGTTGAGAAGCGCACGTTTTCATAGACGCGCGCCCCGCCGACAAAGTGATAGCCGCCGCCGAAGTACCCGCCGTGCCACCACCCGGGATTGCCGAAGAAGAAGTCGAGGCTCACCGCCGGGCCGTAATAACGCCACGGATGTCCGGCGTAATACGGAACGGCGCCGTAAAATCGGTACGGAGTGTCGATTTGATTCGCCGCAAAGAAACCACCGGCATTGTAACCCAGAACGCTGACGATCATCCCGCCCTCGAGACGCAATCCCGTCGGGTTGATGATCGTACCTTGATGCAGACGAACGGTATCGACGTACCCGCGCTCGTCGCGCACCGTTAAGTTGTAGCCGCCGTCATAACCGACGATACGGCCATGAATATTCTGATCCGTCGAGATCGGCGCCGGGCGCGCGTAGGACGGCAAATCCTGCGCCTGCGCAACCGCCGGCAATCCGAGGCTGAGCGTCGCAACGAGTGCGAAAAGATATTTAAACATAGCTCCTTCATAACGTCGCGGCGCGCCGGCTCGTGATGAAAATTCGCTTAAAGCCCTGCCGGCTACCGGACGCCCATAGCGGCGTGTATCAGGCTCTTCTCAGGCGAACGGCCAAAGCGTCGTGTACGATAACGTCATGAAACGCTCGTTGCTCTTAAGCCTCGTGATTTTGGCAGCGTCTCCGCTGCCGGCAATCGCCCAGCAAACCCCGCTTGACGGCGCACCCGGTTTCGCAACGCCGAGCCCGCAAATGTTCGCCGCGATGCAACAGTCGCGTGCGCAACTGCAGCAACTTCGAGTACAAGCGCGTTCACGAATGCTCGCTTCGCTCACTCCGGCGCATCGCGCGCTCGTTGCGAACATCGTCGGACAACTGACGTTGTCGGTCGATCCGAATCCGCGCGCCGCAGCTGCTCAGCTCGACACGGTGTTCGCGCCGGCCGAGAAGCAAGCGATCGTGAACATCGATGCGGCCGTTCGCACGAATGCGCGCGCTATTTTCGAGCGGCAGCACGCCGCGATGGAAGCAACTCTAACGCCGGACCAGCGCGCTCACATGGCACAGCGCCATGCGAAGATGGAGGCGTTGGGCGCTCAAGCGTTGCAGCATCGGCCGGCGCCCGACCCCGGCGCGATCGTGTTGCGCACCCTCGGTAATTTCAACGGCGACGAAATGCATTTTCATCGCGGCGGTCCGCCGATGGCCGGCGGTTAATTCGCCCGCGTTCTAATCGGGAGCCTACGCGCGCACGGCACGGCACTCGGTTGCATACGATTCGCGGTTAAGCCGCCACGCTCAACGGCTAAGCTGACGCTATCCCCGTGCCGTGCCCGGTGCGCCCGGGTATGAGGCTGTCATCATGACAGTCGATCAATATACCATGCGCAATCCGCTCGATCAATTCGAGCGCCCGCAGTTTCCCGATCAGACGCAGCCCTATCCCGGGAAGAGCGATCGGATGCGTCCGCAGCCCGATTATGGTGAGGCATCGTATCGCGGCAGTAACCGGCTTAGCGCACGCCACGCGGTAATTACCGGCGGCGATTCGGGCATCGGGCGAGCCGTCGCACTGGCGTTCGCGCGCGAAGGCGCCGACGTGCTCATCAATTACCTCGATGAAGACGAAGACGCGAAAGAAACATGCCGGCTCGTCGAGTCGGCCGGGCGCAAAGCCGTCGCCGTGAAGGGCGACTTGTGCGACGAGAAATTCTGCAAACAGCTGATCGGGCGTGCCGTTGCCGAGTTCGGACAACTCGACATCCTCGTCAATAACGCTGCGTATCAGAATGTTATCGAGGACATCTCGCAACTAACGTCCGAGCAATTCGACCGCACGCTCAAAACCAACATCTATGCGATGTTTTGGCTTTGCAAAGCGGCGCTCGAAGTGATGCCGCCGGGTAGCACGATCATCAACACAACGTCGGTCGAAGCATCGAAGCCTGAGCCTTCGCTGCTGGCGTACGCGACGACCAAGGGCGCGATCGTAACGTTCACCCAAGGACTTGCACAAAGTTCGATCGAGCACGGTATTCGCGTGAATTGCGTCGCTCCGGGTCCGGTCTGGACGCCGCTCATTCCGGCGACGATGCCCGTTGAAGAGGTTACGTCGTTCGGGACGCAATCGCCGATCGGCCGTCCGGCGCAACCGGTCGAACTTGCTCCGGCATTCGTGTTTCTCGCCTCGGGTGAATCGAGTTACATCAACGGCGCCCGCATCGCCGTTACCGGCGGGGTGCCGGTTCCGTAGACGGTCGTTCACGCGCGATCCTTGGCCGCTCCGGCTGCGAAGCTGCGCGCCGCTTGTGCGCGTTTCTTCGCAACGACCGTTTCATCAAGCGGGATTCGTGGTTGCGCGAATCTCGCTCGGCTCGCGCCGACGTCACTGTCGGTAAATCGAAACTCTCGCCTTGCGCAGCAAGAATCGTGTCGCGACCAGCTGCAGTCCGATACGGCAAGGTCCATTCGCCATACGAGAAATCGCCGTCATCGGCGGAGTGCTGGATCACGCCGTCGAGCGAGATGTGTTCGAAGATCCTGATCGATCTCATGGAAACTCCTCTACGTTCGTCCCTCGTCCACACGCCGGCCGCGACGAACGGTCTCTTTGCTCCAAAACACATCGATCGCAGGATCGATCGGCTTCCGGCCGCCGGCGTTGGAGCGCACCTCCGACGCCTGGGTAAAGTTAGCAAGGCCGTGATACGAAGCTATTGTCGTCGAACGTACGTTCGATTATACTGACTTCGATGTCCCCTCGAGCCGGCTACGCCGAACTTCATTGCTGGTCGAATTTCTCGTTCTTAGAAGGCTCTTCACACCCTGAAGAGCTCGTCGAGCGAGCCGTTCAACTTGAGTTGACCTCGCTGGCGTTGACCGATCGCGACGGGTTTTACGGACAAGTCCGCTTTGCCAAAGCCGGCCGCGGCACTCAACTCGGGACGATCTTGGGCGCCGAGCTCACGTTAGAAACCGGAACGCCGGACCGCGTTCGCGGCCGGGAAAAGGGCGCGCGAGCATCCCACGACGTGCCGACTCACTCCCCGCGCCTCGTGTTGCTGGCCGAAAACCGCGCCGGCTATGCGAATCTCGCCCAGCTCATTTCGATCGCCCAGCTCCGCGGCCGTAAGCGCGACGCGCGCTTGCGCCTAGACGATCTCGAGGGCAAAACCGCCGGACTCATCGCGCTTTCGGGCTGGCGCAACGGGCTGCCCGAGCGCGCGCTATCGGCCGGCGACGAGCCGGCCGCCGTTGCCGTCGGCGCGCGGCTGCGCGATCTCTTTCCCGGCGCGTTTTTTCTCGAGTTGCAGCACCATGCGCGGCCCGAAGACGGTGCGCTGGCACTGGCCTCGATTCGGCTGGCGGCGACCTTGGGCGTGCCGTACGTTGCCACCAACGGCGTGGCGTATGCCGAGCGGACCGATGCGCAGTTGGCCGATGTCCTGCAATGCGTGCGGTACAAAACCGTCTTGCATAAAGCCGGTTTGCTGCTGCGGCCCAATCACGAGCACGATCTCAAGCCGGCCGAGCAGATGGCAAAACTGTTTGCACCGTATCCGCTGGCAATTGCCAACACACTTGCGATTGCCGAACGCTGCACGTTCCGGCTCGATACGCTCAAGGGTCAGTTTCCGCACTTTCCAATTCCCGCCGATGAAACCAGCCATCAAAGTTATTTGCGGACGCTGGTCTATCGGGGTGCCGCGAAACGCTATCCGATGCCGCTCGCGCCCGCCGTCGAACGGCAGCTCGAATACGAACTCGGCATCATCGCGCGGCTCGATCTTGCCGGTTACTTCTTGGTCGTTTGGGATATCGTACGCGCGGCCGAAGAGATCGGCGTGCTGTGTCAAGGGCGCGGCTCGGCGGCGAATTCCGCCGTCTGCTACGCGCTCCACATTACCGCCGTCGATCCGGTCGGTCACGGCTTACTTTTCGAGCGCTTTCTATCCGAAGAACGCAAAGAAGTACCCGACATCGATATTGATTTCGCGCATCAAGACCGCGAAAAAGTCATTCAATACGTCTACGACCGGTACGGCCGCGAGCATGCCGCGATGGCGGCCGAGGTGATCACCTACCGGACCCGCTCCGCAATTCGCGATGTCGGTAAAGCGCTCGGACTTTCGCTCGTGCAAGTCGAGCAAATCGTGCAAGAATACGATGCACGCGAGTCGCTCGCGGGCGCACTCGGCACGACGCCGCAAGACTATGCCGCGCTGCCGCAATCGGTCGTCAAGCGCCGCGATCTCGACGCCGGATCGAACGTCTACCACTCGCGCAGCGACGTGACACCGGGGTTCGCCGACATCGACGAACGCAGCGCCGATGCGTGCGCGCAGCAGCCTGCGTCCGCCGCGCGCAGCAATCGCAGCGACCCGCGTAATGCAATCGCCTCAAAAGTTAAAGCGCACCCCTCGCATCTGTACGGCTTCGTGGCCAAGGATTTCGGAGCCGACCCGGATCCGGACGTCGGCAGTCCGGTCGGCGGCGCGCTCGGCGCGACGATTTTAGCACTGTGCCGGCGGATCGACGGCTTTCCGCGCCACATGGGCATTCATTCGGGCGGCATGGTGATCACGCGCGAACCGCTCGTGTGCGTCGCACCGGTCGAATGGGCAAGTATGCGCGATCGCACGATCGTGCAATGGGATAAAGACGATTTAGGCGATCTCGGTTTAATTAAGATCGATCTGCTGGGTTTGGGAATGCTGTCGCTGCTGCGCGATGCATTTACCTTATTTTCGCGCCGCTATCCCGAACGGCCGCAACTCAATTTAGCGATGATCCCCGCTGATGACCGGCCGACGTACGAGATGCTGCAACGCGCCGACTCGATCGGCGTCTTTCAGATTGAATCGCGCGCGCAACAGTCGATGCTGCCGCGCCTGCGGCCGAATTGTTTTTACGATTTGGTGATGCAGGTTGCGATCATCCGGCCCGGTCCGATTCAAGGCGACATGATCCATCCGTTTTTGCGGCGGCGCAACGGACTCGAACCCGTCACGTACCCGCATCCCAAACTCAAACCCGTGCTGGAACGCACGATGGGCGTTCCGCTCTTTCAAGAACAAGGCATGCGCATGGCGATCGAAGCCGCCGGTTTTACGCCGGGCGAAGCGGACACGTTGCGGCGCGCGATGGGACATAAACGTTCGCACGAGCGGATGGCGCAAATCTACCCGAAACTCATCGACGGAATGGTCGCCAACGGCATCGACCGGGCCGCCGCCGACGGTCTGTTTCATATGCTCGAAGGCTTTGCCGATTACGGCTTTCCCGAATCACACGCCGCCAGTTTTGCTCTGCTCGCTTACGCTTCGGCATACGTCAAATGTCACGAGCCCGCGGTGTTTTGCGCTGCGATTCTCAACGTGCAGCCGATGGGCTTTTATGCCACCGAAGTGCTGGTGAACGATGCGCGCCGCCACGGTGTACTCGTCAAACCGGTCGCCGTCAACGAGAGCGAGTGGTGGAGTTTCGTCGATACCGAAGGCGCGTTACGCTTGGGCTTTCACCTCGTACGCAGCTTAGGTGAAGCGCAGCGTGAGAAATTACAGGCCACCGTCGGCCACGGCGACTTCGAGGATATGCTCGACTTTGCGCGGCGCACCGGGATCACGCGCGACGGACTCGAGAATTTAGCCGCTGCCGATGCGTTTCGGCCGTGGTTCGATTCGCGCCGTGAAGCACTGTGGGCACTGCGCGGTTTAGACGAACGCGAGACGCGCGGTGAACTTGCGCGCGGAATGGATGTTGAAGAACCGGCCGCTACGCTGGCGCCGCTGCAACCGATCGAGGCAACGACGCTGGACATCGACGCGACCGGCGTTTCCGACATTCAGCCGATCGCACATTTCCGGGCGCAACTCGACACCGCCGGCGTGCTGGCCGCAAACCGGCTCACGGCGATGCCCAACCATCTTGTCTGTAAAGTCGGCGGAATGGTGATTACCCGGCAGCGTCCGGGCACGGCGAAAGGCTTCGTTTTTCTAACGCTCGAGGATGAGACGGGCCTGGTCAACATCATCGTGCGGCCGGATATCTACGAGCGATACCGGCGCGTTATCCGGCAATCCCGGGCACTCGTGATCGAAGGGACCATTCAAAAAGATTACGGCGTCGTCGACATCATTATGAAGCGCTGCTGGCCGCTCGAAACCCAAGGCACCACCGACAACGTGCGCGCGCGTAACTTTCGCTAAGCCGGCGAGCGACGGTGGCCAGACGGCACGAACGGCGCGAATCCGTACAGTTTGAAATGTCCGGGTATGTTGTCCGCCTGTCCGTTCTGTGGATGCACGAGCCGGCCGTATCATCACTCAAACACCGATTTGAGCTCATGAAGGACGGCCTACCACAATGATTGCCGACTACGAACTGCCCGCTGTCGCCGTCCGCCGTAACGCCGAGCGCCCGCGCGCTTCCGGCTCAAAGACATCCGCCGTTACCTCGCTGACGCCGCGCGAACGCGAGATCGCACTCTTACTTGCCGCTGAACGCGCCTCGAATCGAGCGATCTCCGCCCGCCTTTCGATCAGCATCCGAACCGTTGAAACGCACATCGAACGCATTTTTTCCAAGCTCGAAATCCATACGCGAGCGGACGTCGCGACTGCTTACATAAGCTGAACGATGCTCCGGCTCGGCGTCGCAACGGCGCGCAACGAAAAATCTCGCGCCGTCGAGAGTGCCAAGGGTATGGCAGAGTGCGGGCGGATAATGAACTCTACTGACGGCGTATTTCACGCTGCAGCGACCGTTCACGCAAGGAGCTTGTCCGTTCATGAGCGATTTGCTCGATCCGACCACGGCAACATCACCGGCTTTCAATCGCAAGGCGTTTGTCGGTTTGAGTGCCGGCGCTGCCGCTGCCGCTTCGGCCGTTGCGCCGGGTTCGGCGCAATCAGCTCAATTCGGTAAGCCGCATGCGCCGATCGTTGCCGAGAACGACCCGGCGATCGAGGCGCACGCAGTCGTGCTGAGCCGCCCGAACGGTGGAATCGCTGCGTACGCGGCCTGGCCGAAGCTGCTCCGCACGACGACTCCCGGTATCGTAATGGTCCAGCATGTTTGGGGTGTCGACAGCACGATTCGCGACGACGTGCGCCGCTACGCGAAGGCCGGCTATATCTGCATTGCGCCGAATTTATATTCGCCGAACGCGCCCAGCGGCGACGGCTCGAGCGACATCGACTTGTTCCGGCCGCTGGCCGCCGGCCTGCAACCCGACGCCGTTACCGGCGATCTGCTCGCGGCGCGCAATTGGGTGATCGACAAAGCAACGCAGGCGAAGGTCGGCATAACCGGCTTTTGTATGGGCGGCGGTATTGCGCTTCGCCAACTCTTCGGCACCGATGCGTACGCGGCGGCCGCGATCTTTTACGGACCCGTCCGGCCTGCAAGCGACACCTCCGCGGATCCGCTCGCGTACGCGGCAAAGATCAGCACTCCGATCCGGGGCAACTACGGTGAGCGCGATACGAGCATTGCGCCGGGCGACGTCCGTGCCGTTTTCGATGCGATTCCCGCGCCGCACGAACTCAGCATCTACACCCAAGCCGGTCACGCGTTCTTCGATGACACGCGGGCGTCGTATGTCGACACCGCCGCTGCCGACGCTTGGACGAAAACGCTCGCGTGGTTTGCACGCTACTTGGCTTAAGCGTTGCTAACGATCGTTCACGCTGCCGACGTTCATCTCGAAACGATTTTTGCCGAGGTCCGCGGCGGCAGCCGGCGACGAGCGGCGCTTGCCGATGCATTCGTTCGCGTGGTCGACCTGGCGATCGAACGTCGAGCCGACGTGCTTACCATCGGCGGCGATTTATTCGAAACGCAGCGAGCGGGACCGCAAACCGCGCGCTTCATCTTCGAACAGTTGGCACGCTTCGGCAAACCGGTTTTTGTTGCTCCGGGCAACCACGACCCGTATGCCGAGCGATCGTTATACGCCCACGCCGATCGGCCTGCGAACGTGCGGGTGTTCGCCGAAGCGGCTTGGGCGGCATTTCCGTTAGCCGACGACGTAACGCTTTACGGCTTCGGGCATACGCCGGCCGAGCCGGGCCGGCCGTTTCGCGGTGCGCACTTCGATCGGCCCGGAGTCCGTTTGGCACTCGTGCACGGCAGTGATGAAGAGCGCTGCCCGCCCGGTAAGCGCGCCACGGCACCATTTGCGCTCGCAGAGATCGTTGCGAGCGGCGCGCATCTTGCGTTGTGCGGCCACTATCACGGCGGCTACGTCGTCGAAGCCGGCGGCGCACCGGTGATCGCCTATCCCGGCGCTCCCGAGCCGATACGCTTCGGCGAGCGCGGCAGCCATGGAGCGCTCGTCGTCACCGTCGCCGCCGGCGCCGTGCAAGTCGAAGCGGTGCCGTTGGCGCGCACGCAGTTGAGCGAACGGATCGTGCAGATCGGCGGCGCAGCGAACGAACACGCCGTTATCTCGGTGCTCGACGCCGCGCTCAACGGGTTGGGAGCGGGCGACTACATGCGCGTCTACTTGCACGGCGCGATTCAACGCGGCACGCGCATCGACTGCGATCTGCTCGTCGAGTGTTGCGGCGCGCAGTTGGGTTCGTTAGAGGTTATCGATAAGACGATAACCGCCGACTTCGACGAGCTTGCGGCGCAGCCGAACGTCCGCGGGCTCGCCGTTCGCGATCTGCTGGCGCGCATACAGGCCGGCGAAACCGACGCCGAACGGGCTCTGCGTTATCTCGCTGCGGCATTCGAAGGGGCGGAGATCGTCCCATGATCTTGCGTTCCCTGCACGTTACCGGATTCGGGCGGCTCGTCGACCGGCGGTTCACGTTTGCACCCGGTCTCAACGTCGTGTATGGCCCGAACGAAAGCGGCAAATCGACGCTTGCGAATGCAGTCATCGCAACGCTCTACGGTCTAGAACGGAAGAAAGAGACGTGGCGTCCATGGGCATCGGCGTCGTTCGGTACGACGCTCGATTACGATTTGAGCGGCGGCGAACGAATCGAAGTGCAGCGCGATTTCGATCGCGATGCAAAAGGCCTGCGGGTGTACGACCGAAACGGCAACGATATCTCGGGGCGGCTTGCCGGACACAAGCTCGTCCCGGGTGAGGCGCATCTCGGTGTTCCGATCGATGTCTTCACCAATGCCGCCTGCATGAAACAGCAAGCCATGGCAATCGATGACGGTAAGGATGCCGCGCCGATTGCCGCACAACTCGCGCGCGCACTCGACGGCGGCCCGCGCGACGACGCAGCGCTCGGCGCACTGACGCGGCTCGATGAAGCACTTCGCACGCACGTCGGTACCGAGCGTGCGCGTAAACATGCGCCACTGCGAAATCTTCGGGTACGCGCGGTCGAGCAAGAGGCCCGGATGCGGGCAGCACGTGCGCGGCTTACGGCGCTCGACGACCTGCGATTGCAGACCGAACGCACTGCGCGCGACTGGAAGCGTTTAGAGGCGGCCGGCAGCGAACTCGAGCGCCGGTTGCAGTCGCTGCGCGCCGGTGCGATCGCACGGCGTTTGGAAAACTTGCGCGCGTTTCGCGCCGAGATCGCCGAACTGCAAACCGCTCGCAGCCAATATGACGATGTGGCTGCGTTCGACTCGGGGTGGGGGGATGCAGTCAACGCGGCGTTCGGCGAGTGGGAGTTTGCACGACGGTCGGCGTGCGCTGCCCGGGTCGAAGCTGATGCCGCAGCGCTTGACGACGGTCGGCGCGGCGAGCTCGAAGCACGCCGGCGCGACGTCGGACGGATCGATGATACGGCCTATGCCGCGCTTGTCGCGACCGAGGCTCGCCGCAACGCGGCGACCATTCGGGCAACGGCGGCTGCGCGCGAAGCGGCCGCCGCCCGCGCCGGACGTCCGCATCGTGCTTCGCTCAATGCCGGCCTTTGCGCCGTGCTGATAACTTGCGTTGCAATCGGCTTTGCAATCGCGCATAGCTGGACGTTCGGCAGCATCGCGACGGCACTGTCATTGGCTGCGCTTGCGGCGGCGCTTTCGCAACACCGAACGCATTCGCGTGACCGCGACGCAGCTGCGGGGAAGCAGAGCATCGCGGACGCGGCGCTCGAAGCGCAAACGGCTGCAGCTGATGAGGTTCGCTCGGTGCTCGATCCGTTCGGGATGCGCAGCTTCGAGGAACTGGCTGCCCACCGGACGCGCTATGGTGAATTGCTGGCCGCCGAGCGGCATGCGCAACGCTTGCGCGAACACGCGACGATCGCCGAGCACGACGCCCAAGCGCATGGTCGGCAATTTGATGACCTGACGATGAAGATTGCGCCGGACGCGATCGGGCCGCGTGCCGAGCGCAAAGCATCGATCGTCGTTCGTGCTGCACGTCGACGCGAGTACGACGGGCTCGGAGCACATATACACGGCTTGCAATTGCAACGTTCATCGATTTTGGGCGAGGACGACGAAGCCGCGCTTGAAGCGGAGCTTGCCGGCTTGCAGTCGAGCGGAGTCGCGGCAGCGGATGGAACGATCGGCGCTCGGCGTGAGCTCGAGGCTCAACGGCTCGATATAGCCGCTCGGTGCCGCACGGCCGGTCAGCTGCACTCGCGTTTGAGCGGCGAATTAGACGCAGCCCTGGCGCAACTCGACGACCTGGCAGCCCTTGATGAGGAGCTGGCACGAACCCAAAGCGAAATTGTGCGCATCGCGACTTTCGAGCGGGCAATCATGCTCGCCAAGTCCACGTTAGAGCAGCGTACGAACGAAGCGCATCAAACCTTCGCGCGCCGGCTGGAAGACTACGCCGCCGCGATGCTCGGTGAGATTACGGGCGGGCGCTATACCGAAATCTTCGTCGACCCGAAAACGCTGTCGATCCGCGTTCGCGTGCCCGAGACACAGGCCATCGTCGAGCTCGAAGCGCTCTCCGCCGGGACACGCGATCAGGCGTACTTAGTGGTGCGCTTTGCGATGGCGCGCATTTTCGCCGAAGGTATGGAGCGCCCGCCGATGCTCATGGACGATCCATTCGCATACTGGGACGCCACACGTATCGAGCGCTGCCTGCCGGTACTAAAACACGGCGCCCGCGACGGGCAAGCGTTGCTCTTTACGGCGAATCGGCAACTCGCCGATGCGGCCATCCGCGATGGCGCTCATTGCGTCGACCTGCCGCAACCGGCGTTAACGTAACGGGCGAAGCCGACCGCTCAAGCCGTTGTCGTACCGGGTGAATCGTTCCGCTCGATCGCAATGAGGATCTGATTTTTTCCGCGCAACTTGATGAACGTGATTGTTACTTCAACGGGACCGTGGACGAACGGAAAAAAATAATTAAAACGTTCGCTGACCCGTTCTTTGCTGCGCACAAACGTTTGCATGCGGCCTTGAAAAGCTTGCACGGCCGTACACGGCGCAACATCGCGAAAAAAATTCTTGCCGATGACCGCTTCGCGATCTTTACGAGCGAGACGCGCTTCGTATTGATTGTAGGCGATGATTCCGCCGGCAAGATCGACGACAATCGCGCCAAACGGCATTGTATCGAGTTGCTCGAACGGGACGTCGACTAAGCGCCAGAGACGCTCGGCTTGTTCTTGATCCATTTCATGCATACGTCACGACGTTACTTCTTCAATTCCTGCAGTGCATGTAACGCATTGTCAATGTGACCGAGCGGCTCGAAATTCGAATAACTTTCGACGATTTTGCCGTCGGGTGCAATAACGTAGGACGTGCGATTCGTGAACAGCGCCATGATGACGGCATCGTACGACCGCGCAATCTTCAATCCCGGATCGCTCGCGACAAGAAATTTGGAGCGGCATTCCTGCGTCGAAAACTTCTTCTGTGTTTCGATCGTATCGGCGCTGATGCCGATAACGGTGGCCCCGAGCTTTTGAAAGTCGGCGATACGATCCGAAAATGCATGCGCTTCGATCGTGCAGCCGCTCGTGAACGATTTTGGAAAGAAGTACACGACGACAGGACCGCGGTCGAGAGCCGTCCTGAGACGAAAATCGGAGACCTCACCGCCGCGCGCGGCTCGAGCGGAAAAGTCGGGCGCCGGCGCTCCGGTCTTGAGTTGTGCGCCGGCACCGCCCGCACACAAAGTAAACGCCGACAGTGCGGCAAGCGCGAATGGCAACTTTTTCACAACGCCTCATTTCTTATCGCTACATCGCCTACTGCTTTGACTGCCTGCAACGAACTAGCCGTCCTTCCTGCTCTGCAAGCCGTGCCCGCCGCCAAGCATCACCGTGCGCGAACCGGCAACGCAGAATAGCAATCGCGGCCCGCACGAGCGCCGAACCGTTCGAGCCGGTCCACGCTCGTGCTATTCACCCGCGATGCCGCTTGCGGTCCAAAGGTATGACCCGGGTGGCTGGGAAAAATCGGTGGTAATGCGAGGCGCCTCGGACCAATGATAAGCCTTCGCGGCGTAACGCTAACGTATCCCAATGGCGTGTGTGCGCTTGACGATGTCGATCTCGACGTCGCGAAGGGTTCCTTTGTATTCTTAGTCGGCCACTCGGGTACCGGTAAGTCTACACTGCTCAAGCTGTTGTATCGCGAGATGCGGCCGTCGGCGGGGCAGGTCACCGTCGACAACGTTCGCGTCGATACGCTGCGACGATCCAAGGTAGCGGTGCTACGGCGCGATATCGGCGTTGTGTTTCAGGACTTTAAGTTGCTGTCGCATAAGACCGTGTGGGAGAACGTCGCATTTGCGTTACAAGTGACGGGCGCCAACACGCGCGACGTTCAACGACAGGTTCCGCGCTCGCTCGATTTGGTCGGATTGTCGCATAAGAGCCGCATGTTTCCGACCGAACTCTCGGGCGGAGAGCAGCAACGCGCAGCGATCGCCCGCGCGCTGGTCAACAATCCGAAGATTCTGCTGTGCGACGAACCGACCGGAAATCTCGATCCGTCGAACACGACGGAGATCATGGAATTGCTGCAACGGATAAATCTCAAAGGCACGACGGTCGTGGTTGCGACGCACAACGCGGCGGTCGTCGATCGCATGCGCCGGCGTGTAATCCGGCTCGAAGACGGCCGTGTTTTGCATGATGACGAACGGGGCTCTTACTTTCGTGGATTGGGGCAGACTCAAGTTCTTTCTGGGTGAAGTCGGGGCAAACTTCACTCGAAATGCAACGATGCAATTTACTGCGATCGGAACCGTCGCGGTTACTATCGTTATGCTCGGTGCGTTCCTGTATGTACGCGAGACCGTCACCTCGTTCGGCTCGGCCATGCTGTCGAAGATCGAAGTCGCCGTCTACCTGAGCGACTCGATCGACGATGCGGCCGCGAAAAGCGTCGCGACTCGCTTTGCACGCGACCGCCGAGTGCTAGGCGCGACGTACGTTCCCAAGCGCGATGGGCTGCGTCGCATGAAGACGGTGCTCGGCGCCGATTTCGATACCTCGCTTTTGACCGCCAATCCGTTTCCGAATGCTTTCCACGTTCGCGTCCGGCGGCCGGACGAAGTGCCGGCGGTCGCTGCATCGATTGCGAGATATCCGGGCGTCGCTAAGACTGATTACGCCGCAGGCACCGTCGTAAAATTGCTTCGTATTGCGGACGTTCTGACGCGGATCGGGCTTGTCATGATCGGGTTGCTCGTTTTTACCGCGGCGATCATCATCGCCAACACGATTCGGCTCACGGTCTTTGCGCGCCGGCGGGAGATTGCCATCATGCAGCTTGTCGGTGCGACGAATATGTACATTCGCATGCCGTTTATTGCCGAAGGGATGCTGGCCGGCATCCTGGGCGCAGGTCTGGCGCTCGGCGTGCTGTTCATCGCCCGGCTCGAACTCATCCCCAAACTCGCGGCAACGTTGGCATTCGTGCCGTTCCACGTCAACGAACCTTTGCTCGCCGCCGAATGTCTCGGCGTTGGTGCAGCCGTTGGTTTTATTGCGAGCTGGTTGTCCGTCGGCAAATACCTGCGTGTGTAGTCCGGGCTCCGTCGACGTTTGAGCGCTACGCCGGCGTCAGCCGCTCGATATACGATTCTGGTTGTCGATGATGACCGAAATTTACGGACCGTTATTCGAACGAACCTCGAGCTTGCCGGTTATGGCGTCGTCACGGCCAACGATGCGGCCGCCGCGCTTGCATTTCTGGCCCATGAGATTCCCGATCTTATCGTGCTCGATGTGGTCCTTCCCGGCATGGACGGGTTTGAGTTGTGTCGCCGTATCCGGCGTCATCCGACCTGCGCGCACGTGCCGATCATGATGCTCACGGCGCGCGGCGAGACCGAGGATGCCGTTGCCGGTTTCGAAGCCGGCGCCGACGACTACGTCAGCAAACCGTTTTCACCCCAAGAAATGCTGGCCCGCGTTCGGGCCAAGATCCGGCGCGTGGCCGTCGATTCTTCGCTCAACCCCTTGACGCGGCTGCCCGGAAATCTCGCAATCGAAAATGAGATTCGCCGGCGCTTCGACGGACGTTTATCGTGGGCCGTGATCTATGTCGATCTCGATAATTTCAAGGCGTTCAACGACGTTTACGGTTTCGTGCGCGGCGACGAGGCGATCCGCTTGGTCGCCTCGACCTTGCAGAACGCGGTCCGCTTCGGCGGCGAAGACGACGACTTCGTCGGTCATATCGGCGGCGATGATTTCATTCTCGTGACGCATCCGAGCCGGGCTGAATTACTGGCACGGCAGGTGGCAACCGCGTTCGACCACGATGTCCGGGCGCTCTACGATGCGGCGGATCTCGAGCGCGGTTGGATCATGACGACGGATCGGCGCGGAGCGGTCAGCGTGTATCCGGTGATGTCGTTATCGATGGCCGTCGTTACCGACGAACGGCGCAAGATCGTCAACTACCAGCAGATCGGCGAGGTCGCGGCCGAGCTCAAACGCTTTGCCAAGAAGCAAACCGGATCGTACATCGCGACGGATAAGCGCAAGACATGACGCGTGTCTTCGTCATGCTGTTCTTACTGCTCGCGTTGGACGTACCCGCGCCGGCCGCCGCGACCGGCGCAGTCGATCGTCAGATCGAAGAGCAGCAACGCAAAATTCATGCCGTACACGAGCGGCTCAGCGCCGAGCGCACGCATTTGATCGGCGCCCGGCTGCGCGTCGGATCGGTTGCCCAGCAACTTGCGCAGACCAATCGTACGATTTCGGGCGTCAACGACCGACTGACGGGCTTAGCGGCAAGAATGGCTTCGACGCAGCGCAAGCTGAGCTGGACGCGCGTGCAACTCGACGCGGCCCGCAAGACCGTGCAACGTCACGATAACGCACTCAAGCGCCGGCTCGTCGACGCCTACGAACATAACGACCTCGGCTATCTCGACGTCTTGCTCGCATCGCGATCGTTCGCCGATTTTATCGAACGCTGGAACGACGTCCGATTCATCATCAAAGCGAACGAGGCGACCATTCGCGAGCGGCGCGCCGCACAAGCACGCGTCGCCGGCTACGAGTCATCGCTGGTCGGCGCGGAGTCGGCCTTGGCCGCGCAACAAGCTCAGGCGACGCAGGAGCACTCGGCTCTTGCCGCGCTAGCGACCGAACGCAGCAATTTGCTCGATGCGGCGCGGGCGGATCAAAGCAGCGCGCAAACCGAAGTCACGCAGTACGAAGAGACGACCGCCGCGGAGGAGGCCGCGCTCGAAGCCCTCATCCGGCAAAAACAAGCCGAAGAGGAAGCACGGCGCGAAGCGGAACGGCGCGCACGCCAACTCGCGGGCGAACCGGCGGCGCCGCTCGTCGGCGCGCCCGGCAGCGTGATGTGGCCGGTCGCCGGTCCGATCACTTCCGGATTCGGCATGCGGAACCACCCGGTCTTCGGGCGCTTTATCATGCATGCCGGTATTGACATCGCGGCAGCCCAAGGCACGACAATTGCCGCGGCGGCCGCCGGGCGAATCATCCTGGCCCAAGCCGCCGGAAATTGCGGTAATATGATCACGATCGATCACGGCGGCGGAATGGCGACGAACTACTGCCATCTCTCGCAGATCTTCGTCGGCGTCGGTCAGGATGTCCAGCGCGGGCAAGCGATCGGCGCAGTCGGCATGACGGGCGATGCAACCGGCCCGCACCTTCATTTCGAGGTGCGGATCGACGGCAAGCCGGTCGATCCTTTAGGGTACTTGCACTAAACCTAGGTTAAGGTTTGCTTGCTCCGGGGCGATTCTCAGTCGCGCAAGGTAACGTTTGCGACGAAGGACGGGTCCAAACGGAGACAGTCTCCTGCGGCCGCCGAACACATTGAGGATCGCACCACGTTGTCAACCCGCTTGCGTTTTGTTTCTGCCGCCGTTATTGTCGCTATCGCTGCGCTAACCGGTGCAGCGTATATCAGCCGTGCATCCGCCGACGATGGTGCGCTCGTTTCTCAGACCGGCACGCGTATCGCCGGCCTCGATCTCAGCCTGCTCGGCGGCTCTAGCGGCGATGCGGATCGCGATATGATCACGATGGCGTTCAACCGCGTTCAGAGCGGATATTACAAGACGTTCGACGATCAGACGCTCATCACGGGCGAGCACAAGGCACTCGTCGACTTACTGCACGTTCGCCACATTGTGCGTCCCGCGTTACCGTCCGCACTTGCCACCGGCGATCGCGGTCGCGACCTCGCGGTCGTTCAAAACAGCGTAACGGCGGCAGCCAAGCTTTATCCGAAGGCTGCGACGCGCGATGAATACACGCAAGTAGCGATCGCCGGTATGTTGACGTCGCTCGGCGACCCCTATACCGTCTATTTGCCGCAGCGCGAAATTAGCGCGCTCGAAGAACAACTACAAGGCGGTAATTTCGGCGGCATCGGCGTCTACATTCAGCAAGACCCGGCGACGGGAGCGATCGTTGTCGATCCCATTGAAGGCAATCCGGCGATGAAAGCCGGCGTGCGGCCGGGCGACGTCATCGTCGCAGTCGACGAACAGTCGACGCTCGGCCAGAAACTCGATGCCGTTGAAGGCTGGATTCGCGGGCCGCTGGGCACCGCCGTGCGGTTACGCATCCGACGGCACGATACGAAAGCCACGCAGGTCGTCCGCGTGACGCGCGCCGATATTCACGTGCCGTCGGTCCGGGCTAAGATCGAGGGGAATATCGATTACGTGCGGCTGGCGGAATTCGGTCAAAGCTCGGCCGACGAAGTCCGCGCGGCACTCCTCGACGGCAAACGCCGGCACGCCCGCGGGTACATATTGGACCTGCGTAATAACGGCGGCGGCCTGCTCGATGCAGCCGTCGATATCTCGAGTCTTTTTATCCCGCAGGGCACCATCGTTTCAACGATCGACCGGGCCGGCGAGAAAGAATCGAAGTCCGCGACCGGCCGGGCGATCGGCGTTGCACCGCTCGTGCTCCTCGTCAATAAATACACGGCGAGCGCGTCGGAGATCACTGCCGGCGCCGTGCAAGACTACCATGTCGGCACGCTCGTCGGCACGCGCACCTTCGGTAAAGGCGTCGTGCAGAGTCTCTACAATTTGCCCGATCACAGTGCGCTCAAAATTACCACCGCGCGTTACGTTACGCCGCTCGGCCGCGACATCCATCACAAAGGCGTCGTTCCCGATGTCACGATCGACCAACGCGTCGACCTTCCCATTATCGATACGCCCAACGACAGACAGCTCGCGGCGGCGAAGTCGATCATTCTCAAGAAAGACGCAGCTACCAGATAATGAACCGTTACCTTCCCGCCGCATTGATTCTTTCGCTGTCACTTATGCCGGCCGCAGTCCCGGCAGCGGGCGTTCGGACTGCCGCACCGGCACTCACGCCGCAGGAAGCGAACGAGCTCATTACGAGCTACGCGCACCTAACGACGGATTACTATAAAAAGGTCGACAAACAAGCCGTCTTAGACGGCGTCCGCAATAACATCGTCACCTTTTTGCGCGCCAACGGCATAGCCAATCCGACGCTCCCCGCTTTACGCGCCAGCGACGACGATGTCGCCAACGCGCACGAACTCGAACATGAAGTTTCGAGCGCCGTTGCAACGTATGCACTGCGAGCCGGCGGCAAGAACGGCAGTAAGGCCGGGGCGACGAACATTACGTACGCGGCGATTTCCGGTGCACTTAGTTCGGTCAAAGATAAATATACCGTTTTCCTTTCGCCCAAAGACTACGCGGACATCAACGAAAGCCTCGACGGTACGAAGTTCGGCGGCGTCGGCTTAACGTATGACATCGACGATCAAACGAAGGGCATTCACGTCCAGAACGTCATCCCGGACGGTCCGGCCGAAAAAGCCGGCGTGCTCAATGAAGATATCATCACGCAAATTAATGGTCAGCCGGTGGCCGCTCTTGTTAGCGGAAAGCCGACCGACGTGCAAACCAAAGTCATTCAAGGGCTGTTGCGCGGTGAGCCGGGGACGAAGGTAACGTTGACCGTTAGCCGCAGCGGCGACGTTCAGACCTTCGTCGTTACACGCGCGACGATTCACTCGCCGAGCGTGCTGGGACGATTGTTGCCCAACGGAATCGGCTGGGTTCAACTATCCGTGTTTGGAGCGGATACCGGCAAAGAACTCGACGCAGCGCTGCGCCGGCTCGATGCTCAAGGCGCGAAAGCATTCATTCTCGACTTGCGTTCCAACGGCGGCGGCTACCTTAATGCAGCCGTCGATGTAAGCTCGAAATTCATTTCGTCGGGGCCGATCGTTACGGTTGAATCGCGCGCCGGTACGGACACTGAATACGATGCACTCGATACGGCGATCGCTCCGCGTCCGTTGGCGGTTCTCGTGAATCATTACACGGCGTCGGCGTCGGAAATTACCGCCGGTGCAATTCAAGATAGTGGTGTCGGTGAGATCATCGGCACACGCACGTACGGAAAAGGCGTCGTTCAGTCGATTTTCCCGCTCGGCGACGGCTCCGCAGTGAAGATCACGACCGCGCGATATTTAACGCCGCACGGTCGTGATATCAACACGATCGGCATCGAACCTGAGATCCTTTCGGATTTGCCGAAAGACGCACGTATCAAAGCCGGCGATCCGACGACCGACGTGCAACTCGGCGCGGCGATCACGTATCTGCAGAAGCAAATTACGGCACGCACGGGTACGGCGACAAATCCGACGCCGTAATACCGATTGTCCGGCTCGCTAACTCCTAACGAATAACGCCGTCTCGATCTCGGCAAACGAGACGAACGGCGTTACGTGAATCCCGACCTTGCGGCAATACGCGTCGAGCGAACGACCGCGCTCGGCAAATACCGGGACATCGGCAACCCGAACGTCTTACTGCCACATCGATGATCGAGCGTATCGAGATTGGTGGTCGTGCCGTCGCAAGCGACCGACACGCTTACCTTATTTCTTTTTTCGCGTCGTCGTCTTCTTCGCGCCGGCCTTTTTCACGGCGGTTTTCTTTGCGCTTCCCGTCGACTTCTTCGCAGCGGTAACTTTCGCCGAACTCACTTTCACCGACGAACCGCTCTTCTTTGCCGTCGCTTTTACCGCCGTGGCTTTTACCGCCGTTGCCTTGCGCAGCGCAGGTGCAGCGGCTTTCACCTTGGCCTTGGCGCCGGACGCTTTGCTGCCGGGTTTAACCGGCGCTCGGCCCGCCGGTGCCTCGGGTGCGGCTGCCGGTTCTGCGACAGGCGTAGACGCTGCCGCGCGCGTGCGTGTGGCCGGACGAGTTGCCCGATTAGGCGGCTGCTTCTGAACTTCGGGTGCTTTGACCGCACCACGCTTAGGCCGCCCTTGCGCCGGTTCTTCCGCCGGTAACTCCGCACGATCCGGCTCGCTCGCCGGTGCCGGCAGGGCGTGGATTTTCGTCGATTCGATCTGCGCGGGAGAAGTCGGCTGCGAGCTTGTCGTCGGGCGCCGGCGGCGTGCCGGCGTAGTTACTTTGACGTCGTCGGCCGCTTCGGGCGCGACGAGCGACGGCGGCGGGGCATCGACGGCGATTTGGCCGGGTCGCTGAGTGTAAGGTTCGATTGCACGCGACGGCTCTCTGGGCGCGGTTTCACCGGTTGCGTGCGCAGCCCCGTCGGTATCGACCCGAAAGATATGGCGGTCGGGCAGCGCCGGCGAACTTGCGGCATCAACGGCAACGCCCTCGGCAACACCCCGGCCGCGCCGTCGACGGCGCCGGCGCCGGCGTTTCGGCTCGCCGTCCGCGCTTTCACCGGCTTGAGCGGTATCGTCGCCTTCGGCGGCAGCGGTCAAGGCGTCTTCCGGTTCGCCTTCGTCAACCGCCTCATCGCCGCCGACGGTATCGGGATCGGCCAACGTCAGATCCGTCGGAACCGGTACGTTTGCAGCCGTGAACGGAATCGGCTCGGCGTTGCCGCCGCGACCACGCCGGCGTCGCCGCCGGCGGCGCCGCGTTCCGTCACCGGTCCCGGTCGCCTCGGTGATCGGGATAACGTTGTCCGCGGAATCGTCAGGATCGTCCGCGCCGACAGCCGCGAGACGGTCGTTGACGGGCGGCGGTGCAATTGGAACCGGCCGGGACGGCGGCGGCGCCGGCGGCCGAACGCGGGCAGCCGGTGCAATCGGCCGCGGCGCTACCGGAGCATCGGCGGCCGGCGGCCGAACACGATCGCCGGAAAGCGATTCACCGGGCATCATGAGCGCTCCGGAAAGCGATTCGCCCGGCAGTTGGACGACCGCGCCGCGGCCTACGACGCTTGCGGCCGGCTTCGATACCGGCGCGATACCTTTGCTGACGCGTTCTTCTGCCACGACGGCAACGGCGATTTTCGGGTCGGCCTTCTCGTCTTCGGCTTCTTCGGTGGTCGAGATACCGATCGCGGGGCGAGCCCCAAGTCCCTTAGCGGCCTCCTCGGCAAGTTCGCGCAATTCTTCGGCTTGCTCCTCAGCGGTAAGCGGCTTAGTCCGACCGCGCCCGCCACGCCGCCGCCGGCGCTTGCCGTCGCCTTGCGGACTGAAGCTCGCAGCAACCGCCGGCGTCCGAGGCTCGGCGAGGATCTCGGCACCATCGACGTCGATGATCCGGATCTTCATCGCATTACCGGCCTGGTTGCCCGCATTCTCGACTTCGACGAGACGGCCGTTCACGACACCGAGGGCCGACGTGCCGCTGGGCGTACGAACGCTGAGCAAGTCGACGTCGTACTCGTCACCGACTCGAACCGCGGGCAACTCGGGCAGGCTTCCGTTGAACGATATCCGCGGTTTTTCCGGGTGAACGGCCGCATCGACCCGCACGTCGATGGCTTTACCGATTTGCTCCGATAGAACTTTGAGCTCGTCTTCGTACCAGAACTCGACTTGCGCTGCAACGTTCGGCGAAGCCGCGATGTGCACGTGCTCGCCGTGTCCGTCGGCATGGCCGGCAATTTCGCGAAACGTTGAGATGGTGACCGATTCGGGCGACATCACCGTGCCGAGTCCGCTGCACGTCGGGCACGCCCCGCGAAGTTGTCCGCTAAGATCCTTGCCGACGCGTTTGCGCGTAAATTCGAGCAAGCCGAGCGGCGAGAACGATTGAATGGTCGAGCGCGTACGGTCTTTGCGTAAGCCGGCCTCGAGCGTCGCAATCACCTTGTTGCGATTGCCTTCGGTGTTCATATCGATGAAATCGCAAACGATGATGCCGCCGATATCACGCAGACGGACCTGACGCGCGATCTCGGCCGCTGCCTCGATATTCGTCCGAACGATCGTATCTTCGAGGTTTTTCCCGCCGGTAAATTTACCCGAGTTGACGTCGATGACCGTGAGCGCTTCGGTGGTCTCGATGACGATCGATCCGCCTGAGGGAAGTTTGACGGTCGGCCGCATCAGCCGCTGCAATTCCTCATCGATCTTATAATCGCCGAAGAGCGCGCGGCCACCCGGATACGGCTTAATGCGTTCGAGATATTGCGGACCGAGCAAACGCATAAAATCGCGGACGTTTTCGGCTTCCGCCGGGTCGTCGATATACACGTTCTCAACTTCGGGCGTGATGAAATCGCGCGCCGCTTTATAAACGAGATTCATGTCTTTGTGCAACAACGCCGGCGACGGCGCGCGTTTGAAGTTTTCGAGTATTCCGTGCCACATGCGAATGAGGACGCCGAGATCGGCAACGAGCTCGGCCGACGAGACTTTATTGGCGGCGGTTCGCACGACGGTCGCCATGCCTTCGGGCCGGATCGCCTTCATGATGCCTTTGAGCCGGTTACGTTCCTCAGCCGTCTCAATTTTTCGCGACACGCCGCTGTATTTGCCGGTCGGCATGAGGATCAGGTACCGGCCGGGCAGCGAGATATTCGTCGAGATGCGCGCGCCTTTGAGTCCGCGCGGCTCCTTGACGATCTGTACGAGCACGTCGTCGCCGCGATTAACTTTTTCGTTGATCGTCCATCCGCTGCGTCCCGACGTAATCTCGACATCGCCGATATTCAGCGGCGTTTTATTGATGTCGTCGACGTAGAGAAATGCGTTGCGTCCTAGACCGATATCGACAAAGCTCGCGCCCATGCCCGGCAGTACGTTCTGAACTTTTCCTTTGAAGATCGAGCCGATGACTTTTTCTTCGCGCTCGACATAAATCTCAGATAGCGTCCCATCCTCGAGAATCGCGACGCGGTTTTCCCACGGATCGCTCGAGATGAGAATATCGGTTGGCAAGTTAGGCCTCTCTCATGGGCCGATGCCGCAATCGTAAACTTCGCGAACTCACCTTACGGCGACTCGAGCGGACGATCGGGGCTCCGCCCTTCCTCAAAAAGATTTAATCGAATTCAGCCGCAAGGGACGATCCAGCACTTCCGTGCGACCACCCAGCTTGGCCGCTGTGATCATTCCTTCTCGCGAGGTGGGGTCCTCTCGACGATATCCTACTGCTTACGAGCACGAGCAGGCCGCGCTACGAGCGGCCGTTCGCCTTGACTCGCTCGTCGAAGACAAGCCGGTCGCGTTGCAGGGCGATATTGAGCAAGATACCGACTGCAATGAAATTTGTCAGAATCGAACTTCCGCCGTACGACATGAACGGCAGCGGAATACCGGTGATCGGCATGATGCCGATCGTCATGCCGATATTGACGATCATGTGAAAGGCGAGCATTGCAACGAGTCCGACACCGAGCAAAACGCCGAACCGGTCACGCGCGGCGAATACCGCCCGTAAGGCACCCACGACGATCGCCACGTACAAGGCAAGCAACACGAGCGCGCCGGCATAGCCGGCCTCTTCGCCCACCACGGTAAAAATAAAGTCGCGACTATGTTCGGGCACAAAATTTAGTTGCGTTTGCGTGCCTTTATATAAGCCTTTGCCGAACAGCTCACCGCTGCCGACCGCAATCTGCGACTGATTGAGATTCCAGCCGGCACCCTGGGGGTCGGATTTCGGATTGAGAAATACCAGCAGACGCGCGCGTTGAAACGGCTTGAGGATTTTCTCACTGGTCAAGACGAATGCGGCAGCGGCCGTTACCGCGCCGGCGTAAATACTAAAGTCGATGAGATTCGGTAGACCAAAAAAGAGTTCGGCACTCAGGATCGCGCCGATCACCAGCGTCGTCCCTAAATCCGGTTGCTTGAGAATCAGTAGCGCCGGAATGCCGACGGCAACGAGCGGTAATGCCAACTCTTGCAACTTGCTAAACGAACGACGGCACAACAACGCGGCAATGGCGATTGCCAGCGAAAGTTTGGCGGGTTCCGACGGCTGAAACGTAAACGACCCAATCGAAATCCAGCGCTGTGCGCCGAGCGCGCTATGCCCTTTGAGCAAAATGAATGCGAGCAATCCGACATTGATGCAATAGATCGGTAACGCCCAGCGCTGCCAACGGTGATAATCAACGAAAGCCAGCCCGAACATCAGGCCGATGCCTAACAATGCGTAGATCGACTGATTGCGAACTTCATTCGATTCCGTGGGCGTATGCAACGTCGCAGAACCGATGAAAACGATGCCGGCGGCCGTTGCCAGAACACACGCAAGCGCAAGCGGCCAATTGAACGACGCATACCACGGCCGATCCACGCCGACGCTTTCGCGCCGGCATGGCCGTCACCCCGCGCCGCTGCGTTTGGGCCGGAGCGTTTAGAAGTTGTACTTCGCTTTGATCTGCTGCGCCATTTGCAAGTGCATTTGGATCTGCGGCAAAGTCGACGTAGCATACGCAACGACCGGCTGGCTACTTCCACCCTGGATCTCGGGCGTGAAGTTGCTTGCAATATTTGCTTGGTGGCCGGTGATTTCGCTATTGATGTAGAGCGCGTCGAAAGCCGGTTCGGGCGTATTTGCAAGCGATTGCGCAACCTGCGCTTGCGCCGGGCTAACACTTGTGGGCGGCGGAACCGGACTGTTCGCCGTTGCAGCGATCGGCGCGAGCGTTTGCTCTTCCTGGGTGTGCTGCGTAACCATCGTCTGCGCAAACGCGATGACGTCGGGATTTGTCGACTTCTGCTGGGCGAGCGTGCCGGCTGAAATCTCCGAGTTCGACGATTGCGTCGCGCCGACGATGAAGTTCGTATCAACTGCCGAGGCCGGCGCTATAGGGGCAACCGGAGCCGGCCCGCTGTTCGTACTGTTACAAGCCGCGAGCAGTACGGTAAGGCCGACAAGTGCACCGCCCCGCGACAGAAAATGAAAAGGCATCAAAGTCTCCTAGAAAGCTGATGCGCTTAACATTCCATCGTGCACTGCCGGACAATACGGCTGACTCCCTCAGGAGCCAAGCGGCTGCGGCGCGCCGCTATCCTACAACGGCAGGCGCGGAGTTGCCGGCCCGGCGCCGCCGCCGGCGACGGCGTGTCGCCGGGGCTGCGGGCGCAGCCGGCTCGGGTACGACATCCATACTCAACGTCGCCGTGCGCGTTCCACCGCCAACCGCCGGCGGCGGAGCCGGAATCGAACCGGCGCCGGGTCGCGACCGCAGGGCCAAGATCGGTATGTTCGCGAGCACCGCTACGGCGGCGTCTTGCTGCTCGAACGAAACGTCGCAATTCGCTTCATCGACTTCAACGTACTTAGAAATAACGGCGATGAGATCGGCACGTAGCGAGGCGACGACGTCGGGAGCGAGCGATAGATGGTCGGACAGCAGCACGAGCCGTAAACGCTCGCGAGCAGTCGCGCCGGATGTTTCGGGGACGAAAAGTTTACGGAAAAATTCGATCATCGCTTTTAGCGTCGGCCTCCCAAGAATGCGCCCAACTTTTGCAGCATCGTCGGCGGTTGCGGAATATCGGGTACCGACGAATCGGTACCGGCGATGCGCCCGGCGATCGCGCGGTATGCAGCGCCGGTAACCGAAACGGCATCGAGCGCGAGCGGCTCGCCCTTGTTCGTCGATACGATCACGCCCGGCTCGTCGGCGATGACGCCGAGAAGCGGTAAGCGTAGAATCGCATTGACGTCTTCGACCGACAGCATCTTTCCGCGCCGCACGAGATCGGGACGCAACCGATTGACGATTAATTTGATGCTCGATCGATTGCCGAGCAACCCGACGACGCGGTCCGCGTCGCGTACGGCCGCAACTTCGGGCGTGCAGACAACGATCGCTTCTTGCGCGCCGACAATCGCGTTGATGAAGCCCTTTTCTATTCCCGCCGGACAATCGATGAGGACGTAGTCGAAGCGGTCGCGCAGCGAATCGATGAGACCGTGCATCGCTTGCGTATCGACATCGTCTTTTTCGCGCGTTTGGGCCGCGGCGAGCAGGCGCAACGTCGGAACGCGCTTATCGGTGACGAGTGCATCGTCGAGCGTCACGCGCCCCTCGAGAACGTCGAGCACGTGGCTGCGAACGCGCGCTTCGAGTCCAAGTACGATGTCGAGATTGCGCAGGCCGACGTCGGCGTCGACGAGCGCAACGGTCGCACCGCCCATCGCAAGCGCCGTACCAAGATTCGCCGTCGTCGTCGTCTTGCCGACGCCGCCTTTTCCCGAGGTAATAACGATCGCGCGTCCGCGAACGTGCGGAACCGCGCTCACCGGCGGCGCCGCATCGTCGTGCTGCAACTCACGCATTGTCAGCCGGCCTTTCGTTGTCCGAAGAAGCGACCGAAGATACTCGGCGCCGATAACGTGCTGAACGGCACGGCCTGCCCCGCGAGACGACGCGCGATTTTCGCGTAGATGTCGCTTAAACGCGAATCGGAGCCCAGTACGACCGGTTCGCCGCGATTCGTGGCGTCGATGATGTCTTCATCGTCGGGGATGATGCCGAGCAACTCGACGTTGAGGATGTCGACGACGTCGTCGACGGACATCATGTCGCCGCTGCGCACCATCTCCGGCCGGATTCGATTGACGATGAGCCGGATCGGCAAGCCGCGTTCTTTGAGCTTTCCGATCACGCGGTCCGCATCGCGAATGGCACTTACTTCGGGCGTCGTTATGACGATGGCTTCGGCCGCACCGGCGACGGCATTGCGAAAGCCGTGCTCGATGCCGGCCGGGCAATCGATGAGAACGTAATCGCACAGCTCGGTCAAGCCGTCGATGACGCCGGCGAATTGAGCTTCGCTCACCGCTGTTTTGTCGCGTGTTTGGGCAGCCGGCAAGATCGAAAGCGAGGTAAAGCGCTTGTCTTTGATGAGTGCCTGGCGCAGCTGACAGCGTCCTTCGACGACTTCGACCAAGTCGAACACGATACGCTTTTCGAGCCCTAAAACCAGATCGAGATTGCGTAATCCGATGTCGGCATCGACAAGGACGACGCGCTGCTGCGCTTTGGCCAGCGCCGCCCCGAGGTTTGCCGTCGTCGTCGTCTTACCGACGCCGCCTTTACCGGATGTGAGGACGATGCGCCGGGCGCTCATGCATGAACCTCGCGGCGACCGAGATCGGCCGCTCCGTGCGCAACGATGGTGATCCGCTCGTTTAAGATATACGCATGACTGGGTCCGCCCGGCGTGCTGCCGGATTCGGGCGTCACGATCATCGTGGCAATTCGCAATTGCGTCGGCAGTAATTCCAATGCGACGACTCGCGCACTGACGTCACCCTGTGCGCCGGCATGCGCGACGCCGCGCAGCGAACCGAAGACGACAACGTCGCCGCTGGCAATGAGTTCGGCGCCCGGATTGACATCGCCGATGACGACGATGTTGCCCAAGTTGTGCAGCGTCTGTCCGCCGCGAAGCGTGCCGCGGTGATAGAGCGTTGCGATTCCCTCCGGGGCGCTTTGCGGTACTGCCGGGATGGTCACCCCGGCAGTCGCCGGCGCGCCGGGGCCGATCCGCCGTTCGTATCCGGCCGCTTCGCGCTCAGTGCGGCGGGCGGCCAAGTCGGCCCGCGCGCCGGCGAAATCGGCGATAAGCGACCGCGCGCCGTCGCTTAGCGTCCCGACGCGTGCTTCACGCGCTTCGCGCAAGCGCGGCAGCGGCGCAACCGCATCGCTAACGGCGGCCGGTCCCAGAAACGGGACGTCGAGATTCGCGAGTAGCGGCGCTAACGCCGCGCGGCCGGAGACTCCGTCAAGTGCGATGCCGAATTCGGTGCACAGATCGCGCAGCGCAACAACATCGGTTTCCGTTGCGTCAAAAGAGCCGAGATCCGCGGTTGCACGGCTGCCTCGAAAAAAACCCGGTCGCGCTGCAAGCTGGGCTCGCAGTTCGGACTCGGCTTGCACTAAGGCGCGATCGACTGCAATCTCTAACGTTCGTCCGCGTCCGCGAATTGTACTCATCATGCGCCTTTCGTATCCCGCGCCGTTCGTTTTCTCCGCGCCGCTTTCCGGTACGCTTAGGCCGGCCCTTTGCGCTTTCACACCGCACTCACAGAAAAGTCCGCTTGTCCACAGGCCTTCCACCTTTTTCGCATCGCGCCGTCCGCTTGAATCCAACGGCACGCTCCGAGCGTAGAATGATCGGGCGGCGGGCCGCGTCGAATACCCGTTTCCCGCGCGTTTGCCAAACCGTTTTTTGCGCTTCGAGCACTGCGCGGTTATTGAAAGTTGATGTTTATGCAGCTGCGCCGCTTCATGGGCTTTGCACTCAGTTTAACGCTCGTCTTTTCAGTCGTTCCGGCACCGGTCTATGCCGGGCTTTCAACGTCCCAGGAAGTCGAGCTCGGTAAAGAGACCGACAAACAAGTAACCGACTCGACCAACGTCGTCGGCGATCCGCTACTCAACGCTTGGGTAAACGGCGTAACCGGCAAGCTGTGGGCGCAAGTCGCGCGCAAAGACGTGCCATACAACATCAAAGTGCTGGACGTTGCCGATATCAACGCGTTCTCGACCCTCGGCGGTTACGTCTACGTCAATGAGGGCACGCTCGATTTCGTTCAATCCGATGACGAATTGGCCGGCGTGCTCGGTCATGAAACCGGACACATCGAACGTCGCCATGCCGTCACGTCGCAAAATAAAGCGAGCATCGTCAATCTGCTGCTGGGGGTGGGCTCGCTTTTTTCCCCGATCTTGTATCGCTTCGGACAAATAATCGAAGCCGGCGCGCTGGCCAAAATATCCCGCCTCGACGAAACGGAAGCCGACAAGTATGGCTTGATGCTCATGTCGCGTGCAGGTTATGACCCCGACGCGATGGTCTCGTTCATGCAGCATCTCGGAGCCGTCGAAAACGAACATAACGGCTTACTCGATAAGTATTTGGCCGATCATCCCGGCGTTCCCAACCGCGTATCGCATCTGGTCGGCTACACCGAACTCGATCCCACCAAGCGGACGACGGATCAGCGTGAAGCCGCGGCGCTGCACAATCTCGATGAAGCTCGGTATGCGATTGCGGCGCGGGAATTCACTGGTCTTGTGAAACTCGATCCCAACGATACCGTTGCACAGTATCATCTCGGTGAAGCGGAGCTGGCCTTGGGCCAGACGTCGCGCGGCGAAGAGAATCTTGCCGATGCCGCCGCCAAGGGTACGCCGCAAACCCGCACGTTGGCGCTCAATCGCATCGCCGGCGCGCGCGACACCGAGAAGCGGCTGAATTTTCTGCATCCGAATTTACAGCCGCTGCGCGATGCAATGACGCAAGCGCAGAACGATCAAGTCGCCGCCGCTACGGCGATCGCGAGCCGCCGCGATGCCGGCCGCGATCAGCTCAAAGCGATGTCGAGCCGAATCGAAAACATCGCGTACGAGTTGCCGGACTTCTCGCGCGTTCAAACCCGGCGCGGCAGCCGGCTCGATGCGATCATGCACAACCTGACCGGCATGAGCCGCTCGCTCGATACCGCCATCGGCAAAGCGCAAGAGACGATCGGCGGGGTCGGGACGCTCGAACGCAATAAAGAAGGCGGCTTGTTGAAAGACAGCACCGATATCCTCAACGATCTCGCGGCTCCGCTGCGGTCGAATGCCCCGAGCCCGCAAGCGCTTTCAACCTACGCCTACTATCCACGCATGCTCGCCAATGTGTCGGATGCCGACGGCGATATGGTGCGAGCCGTCGATGCGTCGCGCGCATCGTTGGCAATGCTTGATGTCGGCTTGGGCGATCTGGATAAGTTCGTACGCGAACTCATGCGCGTCCAATTCGATATGACCGGTGACATCTCGATGATGGATTACAAACATCTCGAGCCGGCGATGACCACGGCAGCCGCTTCACTCAACCGGTCGGCAATTGCATCGTCGCAGGCAAACCAGCTCTTCATGATGGCCCGCTCGCGTCAATTGATGACGCGCATCGACGCGTTGGGTTTGAGTTCGTCGGCGGACCGTTACGATACGTTGCGCGCCGCGCTCAACGATCGTTTTGCCAATGAAAGCCCCAGCTACGATGAACTGCTGCATGCGAACCTCACGCCCGGTCAAGTTGCCGCCGCCTCGGTTGTCTCCGCCGACACGAATGTTTCGCCGGCCGTGATCGAGCAGGAAGCACAGACCACGCATCGCTCGGTGATCGACATCGCCAACGAGCGCGGTATGCATGCCGAAGCCCTCGAGATCATGCTCGGACTCGTCTATATGGACTACGTCGACGATCCGGAGAAGGAAGCCCGCGGAAAAACGTAACATCCGCCCGGCGTCGGGGTACGCGCATGGTATGAACGAAATGCGCGCCTCGGTCATCGGTGCCGCTGAAGTCTTTCAGCGGCTGCGTGGCTCCATCAACGTCGGGGCCGTTCAGGCCGGAGCGCGCAAACCGTTCCGGTTCTTCCTCTGCGGCGACCCGGCGCTCATCGCCGGACTCCGCGCGTTGCTGCTCGACGGTCATGGAGCCGACGGTTTTATTCCCATCGATGCAGCGGCCGTGCTCGAAACGCTCGATTCGGGCGCCGGCCGCAAGGTCGACACCTCCGATGCCCGTTGCGTCATTTTCCTCGGCCGCCCGGGCGACCGGGCCGGAGCACGGCTCGATCTCGTGGCCGGACTGAATCTGCCCATTCTCGCATTGACCGTCGATCCGCTAGCGGTCGCCGGCGGACCGGCTGCGCCGCCGGCAGGCGGCCAGATTGAAGATTACGTCGTGCCGACGCTGACGCTCGATGCGTTGCAGGGTCGTTTTCTACCGCACCTCATCGATTGCTGTCGCGGTATCGAGATCGCGGTGGGCCGGCGGCTGCCGGCGCTGCGCGAAACGGTTGCCGCGAAGCTCACCCGTGACGCTGCGCTCAACGCGCTCAAAGTCGCCGGCGCAAGCGCGGTCGTCGACCACATACCGTTGCTCGGTGTCGTCATCGGCGCGTTCGCGTCGGCCGGCGACATGATGGCACTCACCGGCATTCAGATGATGCTGATGCTGCAGATCGGTGCAACGTACGGCAAAGATCCCGATCTCGCTCGCGTATGGGAACTGTTGCCGATCGTGGGCGGCGGCTTAGGCTGGCGGGCGTTGTCGCGCGAACTGGCGGGCTTCATCCCGGTCGCCGGCGTGTTCATCAAGGCCGCGATTGCCTATGCTGGAACGGTCGTGGTCGGTGAAGGCGCGCGGGTCTACTTTCAATATGGCCGCCATATGAGCGCCGCCGACGGAACCAAGCTCTATGAAGATGCCAAGGCGTCGGCCTTGACGTTCGCGCGCGATACATTTGCCCGCCTTCGCCGTGGCGGCTCGGGCGATGGGCCCAGTGCCAACTAGCAGCTAGCCGGTCGCACCACGACCGAGGTGTTCGAGAAGCTCGTCGTCGCTCAGATGCGCGAACGATGCACGCAGGTTCGGTCGAATCCGCGCGGCGATTTGCCCCGCCAAGCGCGTTCGGGCGGCCGGCTCGAGCTGGCGGCGGCGCGCAACATAGCGTTCGACCAGCTTGCGATCGGCGCTGCCGAGGCCGTCGTCGTCCGGGCGTTCGCGGGCGAACAAAGCTGCGATGGCGTCGGCGTCATACGGCTCATCGCGAACGACGATCGTGCCGGCCGCCATATCTCCCAGCCGTTTGTTTTGCGGTGACAATAGCGCCGCAGCGGCGGAAACGGCATAGAAACCTAACCCGAATTCGAGCACGCGGATGAGATTGCGAATGACGGCGGCGCCGACGTCGACGGGGAAGCCGGCGTCGCGCACCACGCGGATGCCGAGCGCTCGTTTTCCCGGCGTGCGGCCCGACCAGCATAACTCAAAAGCAATATAATAGCCGAAATACACGATGAACAGGGCAAAGACGCCGGCCGCGCCTGCAACGGCTTGGACCGTCTTGCCAAGCGTCGCGGAAACGGGCGCTATTCTTAGAGCGGCGCTCAGCGGGCCGGCGGCAAACAGTAACGCAACGACGCCCGCCGCCGTGACGCCGAGTTGAATCGCAAAATCGAGGACGACGGCTAAGAACCGGCTGCCCAGTCCGGCAAGCTCGTACCGGATCCCGATGCTTTCACCCGTGCGGACATCAAGCGCGCGTTCCACGCCGGAGCGTTCAGCCGGGGCCGCCGAAGCCCCCGCAGCGAACCGCGGGCAATGCAAGAAAAGCGCTTCGTCATCACACGCAAGGCGCGCTGGGAGCGCCTTGAGGCGCGGCTAACCCGGGTCGACCGGCGCGGCGTCGGTTCGCTGCTCCCGGCGGAGATCGACGAGTTGGCGTTCGATTATCGCGCGGTTACCAGCGACCTTGCCATGGCCCGCGGGCGGTCCTACGACGAGCCGCTTATCGGCTATTTGAATCGCTTAACCGCTCGCGCGCATGCATACGTCTATCTCGGCACCGGAACGAGCGGCTGGTCGGGGGTTTGGGAGTTCGTCCGATCGGGCTTTCCGGCTGAAGCCCGTCGCTCGTGGCTGCCGATCGCGATTTGTACGATCGTTACCGCCGTGTGCGCGATCGTTGCATACGGAGCGGTGACGGCGCAGCCGGCCAACGCTTATGCACTGCTGCCGTCCGCTCAGATTCCGCATATCACTCAACGTCTGCACGATTCGAATTTCGGTTTCGACCGGACCTTTGCGCCGTTGGCATCGTCCGAGATCATCACGAACAACATCCGCGTCGCCGCTATCGCATTTGCCGGCGGTATGACCGGCGGGATTCTAACGATTTGGATCATCGTGCAGAACGGCTTGATGTTGGGCGGACTCGGCGCATTGTTCGCACAAGCGACGTTCGGCCTGGACTTTTGGGCGACGATCGCACCGCATGGTGTGCTCGAACTTAGCGCGATTCAAATCGCGGGTGGTGCCGGCTTGTTATTGGCCGGCGCAATCGTTGCACCGGGCCGGATCCGTCGCATCGATGCACTGGTCGGCAATGCGCGCCGCGCCGCGACGCTCATTATCGGGACGGCAATGCTGCTCGTTGTTGCCGGAACGATCGAAGGCTTTGTTTCGCCTCAACGGCTGGACGTCGCCGTCCGCATAACGGTCGGCGCCGTCAGCGGTTTGGCATTGCTGGCGTATCTTGCCTTTGCCGGACGACGGGCAGCGGGCAGTCCGGGCCGCAAGCTGTAAATTTCACGTTTTGCTTTGCCTCTCTACGTGCGGCGCAGCCGCCGGGTGCCGTAAACGGATACGACTAGCGTATTGCTTGCCTTGCCATTGCTTGCGTTCAGCGAAGTGTAAGGCCGAGGAGCAGCGCACGTGTACGAAGGTACGGCAATTTGACCGACACTGCGGCCCTCGAAGTCAGCCCAAGTCTGCTCGATGAACCGGCCACTATCCGTGACCGGCGAATTTCGAGCGCGCTGATCGCCCTGCTCGTGGTTGCCACCGTCGCGGCATCGCCGTTTCACGGTCAGGTGTTGCGCGTACCGGCCTTCATCCCGGCGTTCGCCGGCATTACCGGCACGGCGGACGCCATCGCCGCCGCGATGCTGCTCCGCCTGTATCGCGTCGATGGAACGCCGGTGCTGCTTGCGATGGCCGCGGCTTATGCCCTTAACGCTTTCCTGATCGTGCCGTACACCCTCACGTTTCCAGGTGTTATCGACGCACGCGGTTTTCTCGGCAACGAGCAAAGCGCTGCCTGGCTCTGGACGCTCTGGCACGCCAGCTTCCCGTTGCTGATTTTCGTCGGCGTTCGCAGCCGGCAGGCGCCGTCGCCGCACCGGCTTCAGCATCGCGATCGGACGATCGCTACCGTGGCCGGTGGCTGTGCGATTTTTGCCGCGCTGGTAAGCCTCTGGGTGACCGCCGGCCGATCGACCCTGCCCGTTCTCGTGCATGGCGGTACGTTTTCTCCGCTTTTCCGCGTTCTTGCATCGGCCGCAGCCTGCGCCAATGTCGCGGTTGTCATTCGATTGGTGTTGCGGCGACGGCCGCTGCCGGCTTTTTTCGTCTGGCTTATCGTGGCGCTATCGGCATCGGCGCTGGACACGATCCTCAATACGCTGGCGGTCGCGCGCTACAGCTTGTCCTGGTACGTCGGCAAGACCGAAACATTCACAACGGCAAGCATCGTGCTCGTGGCCCTGCTTTCCACCTCGTTCGCAATGTACGAACGGTCGGCCGTACTTACACGCACGTTGGCGCGGACGATCGCCGACGGGGTGATCTTGCAGCGGCAGCTTACCCGCGAGCACGAGATCGCGGCAACCTTGCAGCAGGTTTCGCTGCCGCGGGAGCTTCCCGCGGCGGCCGGGTTTACGTTGCACGCGACGTACCGGCCGGCAATTAGCGACCTCACGGTCGGCGGCGATTGGTACGATGCGTTCATCCTCGACGACGGACGGCTCGCCATCACGATCGGTGACGTTGCGGGCCACGGTCTGGCGGCCTCGGTCATCATGAGTAAGTTACGTCAGTCATTGCGGCTTGCCGCTGCAATTGAGCCGGATCCAGCCCGCATGCTCGGCTTGGCCGACATGGCTCTGCGCAGCGAGCATCCGGAGACAATCGCAACGGCGTTCGTCGGTTTGCTCGATCGGGCGTCGGGCATACTGCGCTGGGCATGTGCCGGTCATCCGCCGCCCATGATCCGCTCGCGAAACGCTGACGTCATGGAACTCGACGGCCCGGCACCTCCGCTGGGAATTTACGACGCGTCGAGCGTCGCGACCAACAGCGTTACCCTTGCGCCGCAATCGTTACTCGTGGCATATACCGACGGCCTGATCGAGGCGGGTCGCGATGTTATCGCCGGCTTGACCGAGTTGCGTCAAACGCTGCAGCGTTTGCGCACGACACCGGGGCGCAATCCGGCTGAAACGCTTCTCGAGGCGATCGTCGGCGACGAGCGGCGGGACGACATTGCCATCATTACGATGGCCTATGATGGACCGCCGGTCGAAGCGCACTTTCGGCGTCCGTTCGTGGCTCTACAGCAGGCCGCGCGTCTTAACCTCGACGTAGGCGTCGAGTAGACCGATCGTCAAATCGCGGGCCGGAACGTCGACGACACCGATGCCCCGGCTGCGCAGCGCCGCGACGGCCGCTGCGCGCTCCGCTGCGAGCTTGACGGCGACGCTCGTCCGATACACGTCCGTGACGGTCAACGGCGGAGCATGCAGCGCGTCGGCGATCGCCGCGTCGTTCATGAGCACGACGAGGACCAGATGATGCGGCGCAAGGAGCGCGAGCGACGATAACACCGCGCCGGACGCGGCGGGATCGAACAAGTCGGTAAAGACGACGATAAGGCTGCGCTTGCGATAGCGGCGGCGCAGGCTGAGCGCCGCTCGCTCGTAATCGGACTCCTCGAAGTGCGGTTCTAATTCGCTCAACGCATCGGTCAGTGCGACGGTCTGCGCGCTGCCGGACCGCGGCCCGACTGTCGCTAGCGTCGTAACGGCAAAGGCATGGAGGCCGACGCTGTCACCCGAGCGCCGAGCGATCGAAGCGATCGCGAGCGCCGAAGACACGGCATAATCGAGTTTGCGGCGGTCACCCAGCCGGACACTCATGAGCCGGCCGGCATCGACCGCGACGACGATCTGCTGGCTGCGCTCGACTTCGTATTGCGCCACCATCACCTTGCCTCGGCGCGCGGTCGCTTTCCAATCGATCGTCCGGAATGGATCGCCGGCGGCGTAGTCGCGCAGACTTTCAAAGTCGGTACCGCTGCCGCGCCGGCGTATGCGGCGTAAACCGCTATTGATGAGCGTGGTACGATTCGCCAACTCACTGCCGGCAAGTTCGTGCAGATCGGGTCGAATGAGACACGGGACAGCGACGCCGACGCGAATCCGCCGGCGAACGAAACCGAGCGGCGACTCGAACCAAGCGAAGGCAACCCCCACGGTCGTTCGGCCGCGCTCGCGTGGAATGAAGCCGACGGCAACGGTCGTTCGGCCCGCTGCGGCAACGGAGCCCCGCGCCGGACGCAACGCAACCTCGAGCTTGGCGGCCGGGGCCTCGAAGATCGCAAAGCGCAATCTCGTCGCGGAACGGTTGACGACATCATAGCGAAACGAATCTGAGCGCGCGAGCATGAACTGAGCCGGCACCGATCGCACGATCTCGGGCGCGCGCGCGACCATCGCTGCATCCGCGGCCAAGACCGCACACGCCGCCGCGAGCGCGCAGCCGACGGCGACCGGCCAAGGCACCGCGAGCGTCGCCCATCCGCTTACGAGCGCCAAGCCGCAGAGGGCAACGATGCCGCGCGGCCCCACCCATGCGGGCGGAAAGGCATTCACTCGCGCGGCGCCGGGACCGTACCGACGATTCGCGTCACGATCGTTTTGGCGTCGATGCCTTCGAGTTCGGCCTCCGGACGCGCGATGACCCGGTGCTCGAGGACCAGCGGCGCAACGCGTTTGACATCGTCGGGCGTCGCGAACGAGCGGCCATCGATCGCCGCCGCAGCCTGCGCCGCTCGCACGAGCGCAAGCGTCGCGCGCGGACTGGCGCCGAGCGCCACGTCTGCAGCCGAACGGGTCGCCGCCGCCAAGGCATAGATATAGCCTTGCAGCGATTCGGCGACGTGCACGCCGCGGACGTCGGCTTGCGCTCCGATAACGTCGACAGCGCTGGCGACGGCGACCACGCCGGCCGCCTCGAGTTCGCGCGCATCGAAGCCGGCGACGGCACGAGCGATAAGGACACGCTCCTGGGCGGCTGACGGGTACGTGGTAAGCGTACGAACGAGAAAGCGATCGAGCTGGGCCTCAGGCAGCGGATACGTGCCCTCAAATTCGACCGGATTCTGCGTCGCGCAGACCATAAACGGCGCCGGCAGCAGTTGCGCTTCACCGTCGATGGTCGCTTGACGCTCTTCCATTGCTTCGAGCAACGCCGACTGCGTCTTGGGCGGAGTTCGGTTGATCTCATCGGCGAGCAGCAAGTTGGTGAAGATCGGTCCGCGGCGCAGCGAAAACGCAGCGTCGCGCGGATCGAAAACGGTCGTGCCGACGACATCCGACGGCATGAGATCGGGCGTAAACGCGATGCGCCGAAATTGCAGGCCGAGTAGCCGCGCGAGCAGCCGGACGATCAACGTCTTGGCGGTCCCGGGCACGCCTTCGAGCAAAATATGTCCGCCGGCCAGGAGCGCAACGAGCAACGCGAAGAGCGTTTCGTCATTACCGACGACGACGCGTTCGAGTCCGGCCTGCAAACGCCGTGCGACGTCCGTCGCGAGCTCCGTCATAGTCCGAATCCTTCCGTTGCGCATACGCGTGTTGCGCGAGAGTCAGCAGTTGTGCATCGGTGCTCGGCGCGGCCGAGCCGGCGGCAACGAGCGCGCTTGCCGTCGCACGCGCCTGCGTGCGCTCGTAAAGACTTGCAAGCGCATCTAAAAATTCGACCGACGTCGGCTCGCGTTCCGGACTCAGCCGCATCGGCGGCCCGCTGCCGAACAAGCCGCCGATGAACGCCAGCAGGCCGGCAACGGCAACGATGCTCAACGCAACGCGCGTCGGTAGACCGAGTGCACGGTACCAGGGCCGGTCGATTAAAGCGCCGTGAATGCCGTCGTCAAAGGCGACGACGCCGCCGCTTCTGCGCGGGACGCCGATCAGATAGGCCAGCCGTGCATTGCCGCCGGCGGCTATGTTCGCATTATCGAACGGAACCGTATCGACGACGGCAACGACCTCACCCCGGCCCAACGGATAACGCACCACGATATCTCCGTTGCGATCGGAGAGCTCGGCTCGGCCGCTATGTTCGACGAGCAGCATGCGGTCCGCGCCGATCCGCTCGACGGTTCCGACGAGCGTAGCGTAGCTGCCGCGTAGCTTCCCGCGGGTGCCGACGTCGCGCAACAGCAGCGGTAATTCGAGCAGCGCGCGTTCAGGCTTGGCAAGCCCGGCGTGCCGGCCGATGTAGACCAAACGTCCGCCGGCGCGTACCCATGCGGCCATCGACGCAAGATCGGCGGCGGTTCGCACAGCCGGATCGGTAAACGCGGGTAACGGCTGCGCGGAGATGAGCGTATCGATCCGCCCGTCGAGTTCGATCGGGCGCAGAACGAAGCGCGTGACGGCGACTCGCTCGCGGTCGAGCAGTGTCGACCAAGCATGATAGCCGCCACCGGCAAAGTCGGTGCTGGCATACGTGTCGCCGGCGGGTGCCGGATTCCGCGCCGTTACGACTGCGACGGCCGCCAGCAAGAGCACGGCAACGATCGACGCTGCGCCGGTCGGCCCGATCCGTTTCAGCCCGCAGCTCCGAAGAAACGATCGTAACTCTGCGTCATGCGAGCAAACAGCTCGTCGCGCGGCTCGGATGCGGCAAACAAAGCAACGACTGCGTCCCGCACGAGTTCATCGAAAGCCGGGTCGGCGACAACGCGCCGGTACTCGCCCGGCGTGCGCGCCGCATCGTAGCCGACCTTGCCGCGTTCGTCGAGTTCGCGTGTCGCGGCAGTGAAGAGGAGTCCGGCGGCATCCCGGTAGCGTCCGGCGCGAGCCGCCGCCAGCGCGGCTTGACGCAATTCGGCCGCCCGTACGCCGGCCGCCGAAGGGGCGTCGCTGCGCCGCACATTTCGGCTGCGCGCGTCCCGGCGGACCGACCGGATAAGCCGAAAAAGACAGAAACCCAGCAGCCCGATCGCCGCTGCAATCAGCACGAAGCCGATTGCGGGTCCGAACGGGTTTGCGCCGCCCAGCACGTGGTCGAGCGTGTGAAAAAACCGCTGTAAGAGTGCACGCAACGAGTCGCCCAGCACATCGAGCCACGACCGTTGCGCCGGCGATTCGGCCGCGCGCGCGATGTACCGCGGATCGGCGACGATGGCGCGAGCAACATCGCGTGGATCGCGGTTGGGCCAGGGCGCGGTTCGCAGTTCGGGCCGAGGCAGCCGAGCGATCAGATCGCGGCGCTTTGCGCAGCGATCGCGAGATCGTAACCTTCGCGGCGCACGCGCACGTCGATCGAATACATGACGACGAACGTCAGAACCAGCGCGTTGAGAACGAGTCCTCCGATGACCGCGACGATCGGATAGAGCGCACTGATGTGACTGACGACGCTGATCCCGGCCGCAACGGCAACGAGTACGAGCGAGCCCAAGAACGTAACGATGAATGCGATGAGCGAGACCAGCAGCGAACGCCAAAAGATCGGCGGGCTCAACGTGCGCCGGAGCCCGTGCGCGATGCCGCGGATCGGGTTGGCTTGTTCGAGCGCAATCGAAATGAAGCTTAACGTCGCGGCGAGATAGAGCAGCGCAAAGCTTGCAATAAACACCAGCACGCCGAGGACGGCAAACGCGATGCCGACGATCGTCGCGGCCGCTGTCGAAACGACGCTCAGCGCGCCGAAGGCGAGCGCAATCAGAAACACGACGATCGTCAATCCGACCAGCAACACGATGGCGAGGCCGGCAAACGCCGCAATGGCAACAATCTGCGGGAGCCAGCAGCGCACGGCTCGACGGTACACGTCGCGCACCGAAGCGACGCGACCGGCGGAAGACTCGCCCACGGCCAACACGCAAGCCGTATACGAGACGACGTTGAACAGCAAACCGGCAAACACAAGTATTGCGCTCCATGCGCTCAGCCGGTTTTGTGCTACCCAATGCGCGATGAGTGCCTGTTGTTCGCGTTGATGTCCGGGCGGGATGGCAATGTAGCGCTGCAGGTCATCGATAAAATTTACCGTCTGCGGCGCTGAGATGTAGCGGCAGAGATCGACCGGAATTGCGACGAGCGCAAGAATGAGCATGAAGATCGCAAAGTGCCGCACGAACAACGTCACGGCGCGATCGAGAATTTCGCCGATGCGCAAAGGCCGCAAATCTGGCTGTATCACGTGCCCGGAGCGTTCGGATTACGGCCGCCTAAACCCTTAGCCGGGGACTTCACGAGGCGATAAGCCGCCGGCCTTCGAGGGCTTTGGCTAACGTGACTTCGTCGGCGTAATCAAGATCGCCGCCGATCGGCAATCCGTACGCTAAGCGGGTAACGCGCACGCCGCTCGGTGTAATGAGCCGCGATAGATACAGCGCCGTCGCTTCACCTTCGGCATTCGGATTCGTTGCAACGACGACTTCGTGCGGATCCTCGCCGGCGATCCGTTCGATTAATTCTTTAATGCGCAATTGGGCGGGGCCGATACCATCCATCGGCGAGATTACGCCGCCGATCACGTGGTAACGGCCGTTATAGGCCGAAGTTCGTTCGAGTGCATAAATGTCTTTGGCTTCGGCGACGACGCACAGCAGCGTTGCGTCGCGTCGCGGATCGTTGCAGATGTCGCACGGATCGTCTTCGGTAATGGCAAAGCAGCGCGAACAAAGCCGTACGCGGTCTTTGAGTGCGACGATTGCATTAGCCAGCGTTTCGGCATCGGCGCGCGGCCGATTGAGTAAGTAGAAAACAAGTCGCGCAGCCGTCTTCGGACCGATGGTCGGTAATTTGGAAAATTCATTGATCAGCGCCGCGACCGGTCCGGCAATTGCGTTGATTGCGAATGCCTATGCGTTCGAGCGAAGCGGCATCACATCAGTCCCGGAATGCGCATTCCGCCGGTGAGCGCACCCATTTTGGTCGAACTGAGCGCCTGCACTTTGCCCAGCGCGTCGTTGAGCGCGACGATGAGCAAATCTTCGAGCGTCTCGATGTCTTGCGGATCGACCGCCTCGGGCGCAAGGGTGATTTTGGTGACCTTGAAGTCGCCGTTGAGCGCGACGCTGACCGCACCGCCGCCGGCTGAGCCCTCGACGATGGTTGCTGCGAGTTCCTCTTGAACGCGCGTCATCTCTTGTTGCATCTTACGCAATTGCGCCATCATCTGGGCTTGATTCGGTTGCGGCATGTCGATTCTCTCAAGAAAGCAGGGTCGGGTGAAAGGCCGGCTCGTGCGGCCGGAACGACGCTCACCGCGGTAAGGTATCGATTGCATACCGCACGAGGTCACCCGGCTCATCGTGCGGCTCGGGTGCGTCTTCGGCGGAGCGCCCATTGTCAATGACGATACGGACTTCAAGCGGCCGCCCGAGCACGTCGTCGATGGCGTTGCGCAAGGCGCCAAGGTTCGCCTTGAGGATATCGGCGAGGTTGCGATCGGGAACGCGTAACGTTACACCGGTACGATCGAGCGTACCGACCGTTGTTTGCGACAATGCGGTTCGTAATGATGGTTTTCGTCCTTCCGCCCGCGTGCGCACGCTTTGCCACAACGATTTGACTTTTTGCAACGTCAGGTCGCCGGCCGCGACAGCCGGTATGGCAATCTCCGGCGCGACATCGGCCTGCGGCGGAGCCGATTGCACGCTTGCCGGAGCCGGCTCGGCCTTCCCGGCGGGCTCGATTGCGCCGCCTGTGCTGCGCGCACCGTTCGCCGCACGCGCGGTCCGCGGCTCATCGGTTTCAAGCGCCGCCACGCGTGCCGCGAGTGCGTCGAGCGACGGGTCTTCGGTCTGCAGAATAAAGCGCAGGATCGCCGTCTCGACCTCGAGCCGGGCATTGCCCGAACCGCGTGCCGCCGCCAACGCATCGGCCAACAAACGCAAGCCGCGAATGAGCCGCGTCTGCGGCGTCGCGCGCGCACGGGCGAGCGCCGCGGCCGCATCGTCACCGGAGAGGTCGCGCGAGAGCAGTTCGGGATTGATCCGGGCCACCAGTAAGTGGCGGAACTCGGCGATCGTACTGCGGATGAGACCGGTCATGTCCGCCCCGGCGTCGCTTGCCTCGTCGATCGCGCCGAGCGCCGCGGTCGGCTCGCCGTCGAGCGCCGCGGTCAGCAATCGTCGCGCGAACTCGCGGCCGGTCTGCCCGAATGCGGCGTCGACGCTCGCTGCATCGACCGGTCCGCCGGCAAACGCCGCGACCTGTTCGAGCATCGTGAGGGCATCCCGCAATCCGCCGTCGGCTCGATACGCAATCGCACCGAGCGCCGCTTCGTCGATAACTATTCCCTCTGCGGCGCCGATTGTACGCATCCGGCCGATCATCGTTTCGATCGGGATGCGACGAAATGCATAGCGCTGACAGCGCGAGAGAATCGTCGGCGGTAATGCCTCGGGCGCCGTTGTCGCCAGTATGAACACCGCATACGGCGGCGGTTCTTCGAGCGTTTTGAGAAATGCGTTCGCGCCTTCTTTAGTCAGCATGTGCGCCTCATCGATGATGTAGACTTTCATCCGCATCGTCGCCGGCGCAAATTTAACCGCATCGCGCAGCGCGCGAATCTCATCGATACCGCGATTCGAGGCCGCATCGATTTCCAATACGTCGAGCGCCGTGCCGGCCAGAATCGCGCGACAATTTTCGCAGGTATTGTCCGGAACGGCAGTTGGACCGTTTACGCACTCGATACAGCGGGCGAGAATTTTCGCGGCCGACGTCTTGCCCGAACCACGCGGTCCCGAGAAGAGATACGCATGCGCTAAGCGGCCCGTATCGATAGCTGTCGTCAACGTTCTGACGACGGCGTCTTGCCCGACGAGATCGGCGAACAACTGCGGTCGCCAGGTGCGATATAAGGACATTCCGTTAACGTGTTTCGGGAAGCGCCGGGTGCATTCCGGTCGACTGCACGCGGTGTTTATGCAGCAGACGGCGCGGGTAAGCGAAACGAGTCGCGTTTTTCGTTACAATGCACGCCCGTATTGTCGGGGGTGCATCTTGCATCGGCGGCGCGCTCATCGATCGAGGAGCAATCGTGGCGGTAGCGGCTTTCGACGTGCACACGGCGCTGCATGAGCACTTTGGATTCGACCGGTTTCAGCCGGGTCAAGAAGAAATCATTACACGGGTCTTAGCCGGTCAGGATACCCTCGCGATCCTCGCCACCGGGGCCGGTAAATCGTTGTGCTATCAACTGCCGGCTCTCATCCTTACGGGAACGACACTCGTCGTGAGTCCGCTGATCGCTTTGATGAAAGACCAGATCGACATGTTGCACGAACGCGGCGTCGAGCACGTCGTCGCGCTCAATTCGACCTTGTCCGAAGATCAAGAAGCGACGGCGATCGAGCAGATCGCGACCGGCACGATCAAGATCGTCTTCGTTACGCCCGAGAAGCTCGAGGACGACCGGTTCGTGACAATGCTCGCGAAACTCCACGTACCGCTCTTCGTCGTCGACGAGGCGCATTGCATCAGCGCCTGGGGTCACGACTTCCGGCCCGCGTACCTCAACCTCGGCCGCGTGATAATGCAACTTCGCAAACCGACCGTCTTGGCCTTGACGGCGACTGCGACGCCGGCGGTTCGCGAGGACATCCTCGTGCAGTTGGGCATTCCCGACGTAAAGCCGATCGTCAAAGGTTTCGACCGGCCGAATTTACGTTACGAAGTCAAGCGCGCCGATTCCGAGGCAGCCAAACTCAAGATCTTACGCGAGCTTTTCGAGACCGGCTTAGACGGCACGGGCATTATCTATACCGCAACGATCAAGAACGCGCTCGAAGTCCAGCACTACTTACACGACACACTCAATTTGCCGGCCGCCGTTTATCACTCCAAGCTGCAAAAGCAAGATCGCATTTCGGTGCACGAGCTTTTCATGAATGAGAGCATTCGGGCGGTTGTGGCGACCAATGCTTTCGGCCTCGGCATCGACAAGCCTAATATCCGTTTCGTCGTGCATTACGACTTACCGGGTTCGGTCGAAGCGTATACGCAAGAAGCGGGCCGGGCCGGTCGCGACGGCAATCTCTCCCGATGTATCTTGCTTTACCGCATGAGCGACACGCGCGTACAGAACTATTTCTTGACCGGCAAATATCCCGACGTCGAGGAAGTACAGAAAGTTTTCGGCACCCTGGAATTTTTCGGTACGCAAGAAGGCGGCGTGTCGCTCACCGATCTGCGGAAGATTTCGCAATTACCGTTGACGAAGCTTAAAGTAATCCTCGCACTATTGAAAAAATCCGGTTTTATCGAGACGCAGACCCGCGCGAAATATACGTTGACCGACAATGCGCGTGAGAAACGCGAGTTGCTGTTGAATCTTGCGAATTACGAGACCAAGAAGAGCTACGATCAATCGAAACTTGCGATGATGCTGCAATATTGCGAAACGTCATCTTGCCGGCGACGCTTTATCTTAAACTACTTTGGAGAAGATTTCGAGACGGAAAATTGCGGCGCTTGCGATAATTGTTTGCATGGCAACCGCTCGCAAACGCTGTCCGGTTACCGGATCGCAGATGTGGTATTTCATTCGAAGTTCGGGCAAGGCACGGTCGAACGCGCCGAGAAAGACCTCGTTACGGTTTTGTTTCCCGACGTCGGTTACAAAACGTTACTTGCCTCAGCGGTAAGCCGGGAAGCGAAGATCGCTTAGCTAGCTGCCGATTTCGGCTGTCTCGAAGGAGAGCCATTTGCGACGCGTCTACGCGGCGTTCGGAAGCCTCGCGTTCGTGTTCGCACTTGCACTGGGCGCTCACGCGCAAAGTTTCAACGGAACCCCGGCTCCCGCGATCTCGGGGCCATCGGCGCTGCCTTCGGCTACGCCACGCGTTGCACCGCCGACTCCGCCCGTTCCCGGCGCGGCTCCGGCGGTAAGCCCGCAGCCTTCCGGTACGTTACCGGCAACGGGTTCAACCGCCGCGCCGGGTCCGGGCGGTGCTCCGGCGACGACGCCCAGTCCGGCAACGGACGGCAGCGCTGCGCCTGCGACGTCTGCGGAGCCTACTGCCGCACCGCTGCCGAGTCCGTCGCCGACGCCGGTGCCGATCGTTGCCGAACCGCCGAATGCAAGTGTCGAGCCGGGCAAAACCGTACAGATCCGCCTAAGCGGCACCTACGGTACGATTGTCGGAACTTCGGCGAATCCGCAAATTGCCGACGTCGTCGCCGATCAGAACGCTCGGGCGCTGTTCGTCACCGGACATGCGGTCGGAACGACGGTAGTAAACGTGAAAGACGATCGAAACGTCATTACGCGCGACGTCGACATCCGGGTTGCTTACGCGGCCGGAGTTCCGGCCGACGAAACGGCGATCCGGGTGACGGGAAATCCCGCGACGAGCACGTTCTTACGTGAAGTCGCCGCGGAGGCGGCGCAGCGCAGCGCGGTGCTGCGGCCGGGCGCCAGCGTTCACGTGTTGACCGATGCATTACCGATCCGGCGCAATCTCGATATCGATAACCGGACCGAAGTCGATGTTCCGCTACAGATTACCGGCGACGGCTATCTGCCCGTCGACGGCCTGACGCATGTTGCAATCGAGAACTTCGCGTTACCGAATATTCAACCATCGGCGTTGCTCGTCAGCGATTACCCCGAAACGCTCACGGCAAACGGTGTACTGTTCAGCGCCGATCTCGGCCGGCGCGACGCTCAACGGTTTCTCTACTACCACTATAATCCGGCGAGTCAGCCGAACCGTCGCATCTTGCTGCGCGTCTCGAATCCGTCGTCGCAAACGGCTACCGTGCAATTCATCTCCGGCTCGGCCGGCCCCGAGACGAACGAGATGCAAGTCGGACATCTTTCAACCCAACGCTTCCTCGTGCGCGAGTTACAAAACGAGGGTTCGGTCGTCACGATCGCGCCCAATGCAACGGTAAATCTCGTCGATCATCCGTTGCCCGCCGGCAGTGTCGTTAGCGCGCTCTTGCAATTACGCGAAGTCGAGGGCGATCCCGTTCACCTCACGCTCGTTGCGCAAGATGCGTCGGCACCACTCGATCAGTCGGTCGATACGACGCAACTCTTGTCGGGCGGCGTTGCGCATGCACGCGGTGAGTATCAAGTGCCGCAATTTTATTTCGATTACACCTACGCTGCCGGCAGCGAGAATCTCGAAATTCCGATCGGCCAGTTACCGCTGCCCAACTTACGTCGCGGCGAAGCATTAGCCGGTGATTATGGCGTTCAGCAAGCCGTCACCGTTACGATCGTCAACAGCGGAAACGCTGCGCAGCCGATTGCTATTTACGCCAATCCACGCGGCGGACGCGCAACCGGAACGTTCTTGATCGACCGCACCTTGGTCCAAACGCATGCATTGCCGGCATTCTCACGTTACAAGATCTGGCAAGAAACGATCTCCGCCAAAACGTTTCGCCGCGTGCAGATCATTACGATGCCCGAAGGCGGCTCGTCGTATCCGCTGCGGCTTATTTTCGCCGGCGACGATGGCAGCGTACCGCCCGGGGCGCCCGGCTCGCCGGTCTATTAACGGTCGCGTTCGGTCAGAACCTGCGTGTAGACGGCCTCGTGCCTGGCCGCGGCGACCGACCAATCGAAGCGTTTGCGAGCGGCAGTTCGGCCGGTTTCGGCGCGTATCTGCGCCGCTCCACGATCGTCGAGTATCGCCTGTATTGCGCTCGTCCACGCGTGCGTGTCGTCGGGATCGGCAAGTGCGCCCGCCGTCTGCGCCACTTCGGTCAATGACGAACCGCGCGCAGCAACGAAGGGCAAGCCGGCACAGCGTGCCTCGGCAACCGCATAACCGAAGCCCTCGTAGCGCGACGGAATGAGCGCGAGCGCGGCACGCGCATAGAGGTCGTCGAGTTCGGCCCGACCGACATAACCGCGCAGTTCCACGCGGCCGGCGAGCCCGTACCGCTCGATCCGAGCTCGCACGATCTCGAGATAGGGCGTCGGCGGCCCGACCGAGACGATACGCAGAGTCGGCAGCTCGGCGGCGGCATCGATGATCCGGATGAGGTTCTTTCGAGCTTCGACGGTACCGACGACCAAGGCGAACGGAACGTCGTCGGGTCGCCGCACGATCGCAGCATACCCGGCGTCGACGCCGGGATAGATGACATGCGGCGCACGCTCGTCGCCGCTGAGCGTCCGATACTCGTCGGCGCCGAACTCGGAATCGACGATCACGGCCGCGGCGCGCTTGTATGCGTGACGCATCGCAGCGCCGAAATACGCGCGCGCATAGCGCGGCGTATGCGCCTGCACGCGAAGCCACGCCATATCGTGGACCGTAACGACCGTCGGCAGGCTGCGAACGAAGGGCAGCGTACCGGCCGTTGCATGGGCAATCGCTGCTCCGCTGCGCGCGATGGCGAGCGGCAGCAGAAGTTGATCCCAGAGCACGCGCCGGTCGAACCGCCAAGGATCGAGCCATGCCGCCTGGAGCCGGCGAACGTGTAGCCCGCGCACGCGCAATGCGGCAGCAAGGTCACGCTGGTAGACGCCGATGCCCGTGGCCGTACCGATCGCCAACTGAGCGTCGAGCGCGACGATCATCGCTGCGCGCGCGCGAGGCCCGCCCGCGCGTCCGCGCTGTTGGGCACCGATTCGAGCGCCCGCGTGTAATACCGCGCCGCCGCACTTAGATCACCGATGGTCAGCGCCTGCTGACCGGCAGCGAGCAGATACGTCTCCTCGTTCGGAGCGATCGCCAATGCGCGCTCGTAGAGGTCGAGTGACTCGCGCTCGCGCCGTCCGGCATGGGCGGGATCTGCAGCCGCCTGCGACTGTGTGATTTGCCCGAGGCGCCAAAGTGCACGAGCGCGTACGGTCGCCTGACCTCCGCCGGCGAGCGCGTCGACGAGACTTGCTTCGAGCCGTGCGGCTGCCTCGAAATCGCGGGCGTCGGCACGTGCATCGATGAGCCGTTGCGCTCGTTCATCGTCGCCGGCCGTCGCATAATCGCGCAATGCTTGAGCCGGATGACCGTTGACTTCGGCAAGCTGGCCGCGCAGTTCCGCACTTGCGGCATTGAGCGGCAGGCGGACGACCGTTGCAGCTGCGGCGCTGCGCTCACCGCGGTGCAGCAACGCCCGCGCATATGCCGTTTGCACGACGGCAGGAGCGCGCGCGACACCAAGCGCGACGGCAAGGGAGAAACCGAAAGCCGGCGAGAGTAAGCTCGGCACCGACGGCGCTCGCGCGAGATCACCGTAGACGGCCATCGCTACGAATTGAACGGTGCCGAGCACGAGCCCGGAAATGACGGCCGCTACAACGCACAGCCCGCGCACCACGTTCGGGCGGCGCTTAAAAGCGAATCACGAAATTGACGTCCTCGCGATTCTCGATATTATTGAACGTCGGTAAAGCAAAGTCCGTATAGCGATAGTTGCGCAGCGCAAAGTCGACGGAACTCGATGTCTTCGGGATGTTATAGGTGAGCGAACCGGCATACGTATCTTTGCGCTCGGAGATGTTTTGCCCGAGCGTCGTGCCGTACGCGCCGTGGAAGCCTTGCGAATTGTAACTGGCGCCGAAAACAACATCTTTAGTCAACGGCACCGACGCCGCTGCGGCAACGGTCGTATGATACATGTCGCTGTAATTCGGATAAAAGACGACGCCGCCGAGCGCGGGTCCCGCGGCGCCCGGCCCGGCGGCCGGATCGACCGGCACGTAGGTAAAGGGCGTTCGGTCCGCCCGTGAAAGCCGCTCGACACCGCCGCTTACATTGATGCCGATCCGCTTTTTGAGCAGCGATACGTTGAATTGTGCGCCGGCTTCGATCTTGTCGAGCGTCATGCGTTTGGTCGTTACGAAGGTTCCCGCACCGGCGTAGGACGGATAGAGTTGCGACGCACCGCCGTTAGGCGAAAGCTCCGCCAAATGTTGTCCGAACAGCCGCGCATTCACCGTCAGCCCGGCGATTGTAAGCGGCGCGTTGACGTTGAGCGTTAGACCACCGGAGTCGGGTGCAAACGCACTGTAAAATTGCGCGCCGCTCGCAACGAACGGATTGAAGACCGGATAAATAAAAGTAAGATTCGGATTCGAGAGCGTGCAGTTCGCAGCACCGGCAACCGCGCAAGCCGGATTCGCCGCATCGTACTGCGCGTTGATCGAACGGTTATTGGCAAAGCCGTAGAACCCGGGGAAATAATTCGGGTTGTTGGCGCCTAAGAGTTGAGGCGCATTGCCGAGATATTCGACCGGCGCACCATCAAAGAATCGCGCACCGACGGATTGGTATTGCACCGACGCCGTTGCACCGAATAACCGCAGGCGCAGCCCGATGACGGCAGCTGCGCCGGTCCTCGGCTCGACCGTTCGCAGATCCGTAGTGAACCGGCTGGTCGCAAACTCGGCAAAGACGACGGGCTGCGCGCGGTCGCCGTCAAAATGCAAGAAACGCACCGGCAATTGCGCATCGATTCCGACGACCGAGTCGCTTACCAATCCGTAGCCCGAAGCGTTCTGCAAGCCGGCATTGGTGATATCTGCCGGCGTGGCGGTGTCGTCGGTATCGAACAGACGATTGAACGATAGGCCGACTTCACCGCCGGGCAAACCTTTGATTTTCTGGTTGACTCGCAGGTTGACGTCGTAGCGCTGCGGATAGGCTTGATTCGATACCGTTAAGCCGACGTACGTAACCGTAACGGACGAGCCGCGCAAAAGGGCCGGCGCGAAGACGACGGCGTTGGCGTTATCATTGTAGAAAAACGCCGGCGGAGCGACCGGTCCGCCGGGTGCTGATGCAACCAACGCGGCCGACGCATTGAACTGCGAGCCGTCGTACCCTGAGATATAGACGCTGCCGAGTTGCGCCTTTTGCTGTAAAAACACTTGGACGAGGTTGCCGTTCGCGGCACGAAACGTATCGCTGCGCAAAGCACCGCTGCTCGAGCCGGGCGCTCCGGTTTGCACGTACGTTGCGGGCGGTCGGTCGACATAATAGAAGTAATTATTGAGTCCGACAGCCTCGTTCGAATCGAGCACGTTGAGTTGCGTATTGAGCAAACTCGGATCGACTCGGCTAAAATTGATTTGAACGTCCGTAAGCCCGTTGAGCGTAGCGCCGGCTTGGATACCTTGTTGGTAGCTTTGAGCCGGATACTCAAAGCCGGGACCCTGCGCTGCCGAATCCGGTGCCCGATACGTCAAGCCGACGCGCGACGACGCGATGTTATCGAGCTCGCCGAAGCGCAGATACAGATTCGAGAGATTGCCGCTCCTAGCGACGTCGACGAGGATACCGGGTTGAACCGCATAGTGCGCGCCGGTCGTGAATTCGCTGCCCGTCGCATAGTTCAAGATGTGAATCGGGAATGACACCGTCAGGTTCTCATTGACGGTATACGCAAGATCGATCCGGTCGTCGAACCGGATGTAATTCGCGATATCGGCCTGATCGAGCGGGCTATTATCTTCGGGACTGCGCAGAAACGCGTCGACGAACGGGTCGACGGTGGCTGTTCCGGCATTTGCGACTGTACCGCCGTAATACAGATCGACCGGCGTCCCGGTAGTATTTGCAACTGTGTGCGGATAGCGCACCGATTGACGCCCGCTAAAATTATGATCGAGCTGCCCGTGTAATTGCAACGACTGCGCGAGCTTCGTGCGTTTATCGAGCGCATCGAGCGCATCTTCGATATTGGTAACGCGCACGCCGAGTGAGTCGAGCTCGTCCTTGAGCGCGTCGATCAATTTTTGCAACTTCTCGAGATCGACTTTCGAGGCGTAACCTGCGCCGCTGGCTTGCACCTTAGCGATGACACGCGCAACAAGGACGGCCATTTCGTACCGCGACAACGGACGATCGCCTTTGAATTCACCGTCGCTATAACCCTCGATGAGGCCGTCTGCGGCAAGCGACGCGATCGCTTGATACGCCCAATGATTCGACGGAACGTCCGCGAACGGCGTTGCGCTCACCGCACGGACGGCGACAAGCAACGAACTAAGGATAAAGCTCGCGCAAAGAACCAGCAGCGCGAGGGGCTTCATGATCGCTCCAGATGGACCGTTTCGTTCCTTACGCGTCGAAGCATCGAATCCAAAACCGGGCACCATCCGGCAGGCACGAAGAGACGCCCCGTTACGGGCGCATGCCGTGGCATACGACCGGCCGCAAGTGACTCCTCCCGCCGCTAGCCGCCGCTAAGATAACGTTCGGCAATGAGCAACGCGGCGTAGTCGTCGATCGGCCGATCCGGCAACAGCATGCCGCGCGGCACCAACCGCTTCCAGCCGCGCGGCGGATGATCGCGAAAGAACCGGCCGCGCGCGAGGAGCGTTGTTTCGCGCTCGTCGACGAGCACGCAGCGAAGGCCGAGTGCGCGTACAACGGTAGCGACATGCGCGCTATTCGTCCCGCGTCCAAGTGCGACGACGCCGATCGGATGCGCGGCAACGATCGTTTGCAACGCGCTTTCCAATTGCCCGATGCGCGCGATTCCGAGCAGCACCGGCTGCATGCCGGCAGCCTCCATGAGCGCGTAACCGCACTTACGCGTTCCGGGGTCGATACCCAGCGTCATCACGAGCGGATCGGCGTCAAGCTGAAGTCGTAAACAACACCGCCGGAATGCGGATACAGATCGAACGACGCCTTTGCCGAAACGCGGTATTTGCCCCGCACTCGGGTCAGCCGGCGGCTTACGCTTTGCACTTCGGGCGCATTGTATCCGGCACTTTGTAAAAACGGATTCGGCATTCCGCGCTGCGCGAGTTGCAAAGACGCATTGGTGACGAGCGGCGTGAAGTTGAACGGCTGACCGCCCTCCACGACGACCGATGCGAGCACTTCACCGGCGGTCGCTAATCTTCGATCGGCATACGATGAAAGGTAAAAGGTGATGCGATCGCCCCGAAAGAGATTTTGCGCTGCCACCGGTAAAATAAGCACGACCGGCGGTCGCGTCGAACCGGCGCGTGCGACCGCATCGCCGTCGATGAGTTGAACCTCTTTTTTGAGATTCTCTTGAATATCCGGATCGCTCGACTTCCGCGTGTAGGCTTTGAGCAAGTACGGTGCTTTCGTAAGCTGGGTGTTGGCAATCTGCACCGTCTCATCGAAGAATTTGGCTAACCGTCGCGTTTGATCGTCTTCGGGCGTCGTCGGATCGAGCGTTGCCGCGATGTTCGCGATGAGTTGCCGGTTAAGGACCGCGAGCGTTCCATTGCGCGTTTTATCGAGTTCGCTTTCTTGTTCGAGCGCCTGCGCCTGCAGCGTATTGATGCGCGAGTTTAGCTCGTCCAAGCGGAAAAACGCCGTGCGGACCTCGTTCGAGATCGCCAGTGCTATGAGCGTCACCGCCAGCGCAATCACCATGCCCGTTGCGACGGCAACGATCGTCGATGTGTACTTCGGCCGCAGACCGAAGAGCGTCAGCCGGCGTCGTCCGACCTGATGGCCGACCCGGTCGCCGACGTAGGCGACGAAGCCCGCGACGATCATGATCAAGACGACTAAACCGATGCCCGGCAAGACCGACATCAGACCCGCGACGCCTGACGCAGCAACAGCAAACCGATGATGGTGAAAAGCGCATTGGGCGTCCAGGCAGCCAGGCCCGCCAGCCAGGTCGCACTCTCGCCGATCGATAGCCCCAGTGTCATGATGACGTAGTAGACGAAGATGATCACCAGGGCGAGCGCAAAGCCGAGACCGCGTCCGCCGCCACGTCCCGGCCGCACGCCGAACGGTACCGCGATCAACGTGAAAACCACAGCGGCAAACGGCCGCGCCAATTTCGCGGCATAGCTCGCGGTGTACGTTTTTACTTGTTGCGGTGAAAGCACGCCGCTGGCAAGCGCTGCACGAATCTCGGCGCGCGATTGCTGTTCGGGGTCGCCGCTCACCGTGTGCTTCGCAATTTGATTCGGCGGCTGACCGATGTCTAAATTCAATTGCGGATCGGTGCCGCTGGCAACGCTGCCGTCCGGGCTGAACGTGCGCGTCGTTGCGTTGATGAACGTCCAGCTCGGCGGTTCGTAATGCGCACGATCCGCATAGATGATCGTCCCGGGCTTACCATCGGAATCAAGTTGGACGACGGTCACCCCGATGAGTGACTGCGTCCGCGCGTCGAGACCGGATGCAATGGTTATCTGTTTGCGCCCGCCCGGTAAAGGCGTAACGACCGTTAGATTCCCTTCGATGGGATTGAGGTGTTGAATGACGGCCGTCTTGATATACGCCGCCCGATCGTTGGCCAGCGGTACCACGACTTCTTGAAGCACCAGCGACACCACCGAGACAAGCAGACCAACCAACGCGAGCGGGACGACCATGCGAAAAATGCTGACTCCGCCGGCTTTGAGCGCGGTGATTTCGCTATCGCCCGAAAGCCGCTGCATGGTCAAAAGCGTCCCGAATAAGATCGACATCGGAATAACGAACAGCAGAAACTGCGGCATGTCCCAGAAGAAATACTCGATCGCCGCCAGCAACGGCGCATGTTCTTCGGACACCAGCTTGCCGATCGAAATGATCTGCGTCGCAATGAAAATCAGCGTGAATATCGATAAGCCGAATGCAAACGGGCCAACCAATTCGGACACCAGATACCGGTCGAGAATCGTGACCCCGAAGCGCGCCCGCCGCCGAACCCCAACGGCAACGACAGCGCTAGCCAAACCCAACCCCGCTACCGTACTTGCCCGTGCACACCAACCACCGATCGTCCCGGACGAGGGTTGACCGGGTGGCGGGGCGTCGTGACCGGGGCCGAAGCGCAGGATGCGCGGAAGGCGCAGGCACGCGAAAACGGTTCTCGCGCGATGCGATAACCCAAACGTCCCCGCCGCCCGGCCGACCCTCGCCACGGACGCTCAAAGCCGAAACCCTTCGCCTAAATAAAACTTCCGTGCAACGGGCGATGCCAGGACCTCATCGGCCGAACCGGAGACTTCGATCCGTCCGTCATTGAGGATGTACGCCCGATCGACGATCGCGAGCGTCTCGCGAACTTGATGATCCGTGATGAGGACGCCCAGGCCGCGATCGCGCAACTGCCGGATCATCGCTTGAATGTCGGCGACGGCGATCGGATCGATTCCGGTAAAGGGTTCGTCAAGTAAGAGAAACGCCGGCTCGGTTGCAATTGCGCGAGCGATCTCTACGCGCCGGCGCTCGCCGCCCGAAAGCGAATCGCCGCGCGCATTGATGAAGCGCGACAATCCGAATTCGTCGAGCAATTCGGGCAGCCGGCGTTCTTGATCGACATGACTGACGCCGTTCATCTCCCAAATTAAACGGAGATTATCGCCGACGGAAAGTTTACGAAAAATCGAGTTTTCTTGCGCCAAGTAGCCGATGCCGGCACGCGCCCGCTCGTGCATCGGGGCGCGCGTCATGTCGCGCCCGACTCCGTCGCGCTCTAAGACGACGGCGCCGCCGTCCGGCCGAACCAATCCGACGACCATGTAAAAGGTCGTCGTTTTTCCGGCGCCGTTGGGACCCAGCAATCCGACGACTTCACCGCGATTGACGTCCGCGCTGACGCCGTTCACGACCGTTCGTTTCGAATAGCGTTTAACGAGGTCGGTGAGAATGATGCGGTCGTTCATAGCGGTGACTGGGCCACCCGTACGTCGTCGAGCCGGACGTCGCCGTCGAGATAGCGTCCGCTCAAGGTGAGATCGTTACGCGCCGTCAAGACGACGTGCCCTTCCCCGTGCAATTGCTCGGTTCGGCCGTCGTATCGCAGGGTGTCGCAGGTCAAAACGCTGCCGTCGGCGGCACGTGCACGAACGCCTCCGCTCATGAGCACGCCTTTATCTTGCTGCGTCACCTTCGCCTGTGGCGCGTCGGCGACGAGTGTCTTGCCGCGCCGGTCGTGAAAGATAACGTGCGGCAGCACGAACGTGCCGACGGATTTCGAGCCGACGATCACCGCTTGTGAAGACAACGCACGCAGTTCGTACGCAATCCGAGTGTGCTTTGTCGCACGGTCCGCCACGTATTCCACGATGGTGGGATACCGGCCACCGGTACTTTTCGTTTCGATGTAAACCGGCTCGGCAGTCGCGCCGGCGGCCGGACCCGATGGTCGCGGCGACGCAGGCGCTGCAACCGGCGAAGCCGGCCGGCCGCCACATGCAGCAAGCGCAGCCATACCGAGCAGCGCCCAAGCCAGGTGCTTCAACGACCGTCGTAGCCCCAACGAGCCGCCGCCAGCGTTAGGGCCGTAAACTCGGTGAATAACCCAAACGCGATGCTGGCGGAGTTGAGCAGCATGTGAACGGCGACGGCAACCATGCCTGCGAATAACGCATAGGCAAGGATACGACGTTCCGCCGACGCATTCACGAGCAGCCGCGGAACGCCCCGAAAGAAAGCGCCCAGCGTCACGGCAAAAGCGCTAAAGCCGAAGAGTCCGGTCTCCGCTAAAATCGAGAGCGGCAAGTCGTGCGGGTCGAAGGCAACCGGCGTCTCGGCACCGGGTGCGTCGGGCGCCCGCAGAACCGGATAGAGACGCTCGAAGGCGAGCGGGCCGACTCCGGTGAGCGGAAAGTGCAGCCACGTGGTGATGCCCGCGCGCCACGCGACTTCGCGCGAGCCCGTGTCTTGCGGATCGTGGTGGCGGGCGGCAAAGATCACGTTGAAGCTGAGCGCCAGCGCAAATGCTCCGAGTACGAGCCACACGTTGCGGCGCGGCCGCGTTCCGGCGATGAAGACCGCAAGACCGGCCGCCGCGGAGATGAGACCCCAGCGCGAAAACGTCAGGGTTAAGGCGACCGTCGCGACCGCCGCGCAGACCGTGGCGAAGCGGCCGATCGGCGTCGCTCGCCGCACGACGGCTAGACCCGCTGCTGCTCCGATATACGCCAGCAGATACTCGGCGAATTCGTTGGGGTTGAGAAACGTGCCGACAGCGCGACCGTGATTGAATGCATACAAATCGGCGGGCTGCTTCAAGCCGACGAACGCGATGGCAAGGAGCGAGGCGCACAAACCTGACCCGAGCACGGCAATATAGATAGTCCGGGCAACGCCCGGCGCGCGGTAATAGACGAGCAAAGCGAAGTGCGCGGCGACCATGCCCGCGACGATCGTCGCAAGGCCCAAACCGACGGCCGGGTCAAAGCCGAGCAGCGCGCCGGCGTACGTGGCGACGACGTTGGGCAAAAACCACAGCCGCAGCACCGGTTCGCGGCGACCCCGGAATGCTCCGACGGCGACGCCGATGACGGCCAGCAACAGCACAACGGCGCAGCTTGCGGCGACCGGCCGGGAAACGAGCGGAGCGGTGGGCGGGTGCGGCGCAAAGGCCGAAAACGTGCCGTAAAGAGGAAAGAAAGCAAACATGACGGCGACGGCGGCGATCGCTGCGCGATCGATCACCGTGCAGCGGTCGACGGCAGGTCCGCGATTGCCGCGGCGATCGTCGCCGCACCGCCGCGTTCGCCCATTCGCTCGCGCCCGCTTTGTGCCATATGCCGGCGGCGCACCGGGTCGTTGAGCAGCCGCACGACTTCGCCGGCGGCCAGTTCCGGCTCGCCCGGAACGATCGCCAGCGCGTCACCGAGCAGCCGAGCTTGACGCATGCGATACCACGCTGAGCGGCGCGCGCCGTCGAATTCGAGGGCAACCACCGGAACGCCGCACGCCGCCGCGGCTTCGTTCGCCGTCCCGGCTTGACCGATCGCGAGCGTTGCGTTTGCCAAGAGTGCTCCCAGCTCGCCTTGCCATGCAGTAATCGGCGGGTCGCCGTTTAGCGCCCCGGCGAACCGCGCCGGATCGAGCGTCGGTGCAATCGATAAGATTGCAACGCTCTGCGGAACGAGCCGGGCGACGCGCCGGGCAACGTCGGCTAAACGCACGCCGTCATCGTACGCGCGTTCGCGCGAACCCGGTAAGAGCGCGATCCGTTCCCGGGCCGCTCCCCAACCAACGTCCGCCGACTCGGCAAGCAGATCGACGATCACGTTGCCGGGCGCCTCGGCGGCAACGTTTTGCCGGCGCAGCAAAGCCGCCGTCGCGCTGTCCCGCACGAAAATGCGCCGGGCACCGCGTAACAAGCGGCGCTCGAACGGCCCGTACGGCGCCACATAGACGCTTTTCGCCGTCCCGACGAAGATTGTCGGGCGGCGCACGCCGTACGCCAACAGCAGAGCGTAGCTGTCGCCGACCGCCACGACCGCTTCGTATTTCGCGCGCGCGCGCCGGAGAAAGACGAGCTGGCGTCCCAACAACCCGACGAACCCGGCGCGTAAGTCGGACCAGAGTGCGCGCAGGTTGCCCATTGCGACAAGTCCGCCGCTGGGCATCGGGCGCTGTGGCCCGACGTCGGTAAACGCCGGACCGCCGAACGCGCTGCCGACTAATGCCAAATGATCGGTGACGAACGGCCCGCGGGCGCGTAATTCGGCTGCAATCCGTTTGGCGATTGCCGCCTCGCCATGGCCGTTGCTGACGAACAGCACGCGCGTCACGGCGCAAGTGCGACGAGCTCGAAGGCCGCAATTTCCGCCCGCCCGTTGCGACGCACCAAATCCGTTTGTGAAGCAAACGCGCCATACGGGCCGGCATGCACGATCGGAACGGTGCCGACATATTCGGGCTGCGTCAGCGTGTCGTGGCTGTGCCCGCCCAAGATGAGATCCAAGCGCGGAACGCGCCGGGCGAGTTCGCGATCGGCGCGCAGGCCGATATGCGAGAGCGCGACGAGCGTCACGCCGTCGGGCGTTTGCGCCGCAAGGCGCTCGGCCACCGCGATCGGCGCGAGAAACCGCCAGCCGAACACGCGCTCCCAGAGACTGCCGGCCGGATACTGCGGAACGAGCAATCCGAAGAAGCGGAACGTCCATGGTTCGCCGCCGGCGCCGGTCCGCTCCAACGTGAGATCGGCCGCGAACGGGAGAACGCGCCCGAACGTGTCGACGAGGTTCGCACACACGAGCGGGTGCCGCATGAGCGCGACCCGTGCGCGCACGGCGGCGAAAAGATAATGGAACTCGCGGTTACCCATTGCCTGTACGTCGTAACCGGCAGCATCAATCGCATCGACGACCGGTTCACGCCGGTAAAAGACGGTTTGGCTTCCTCGCAAGCTATCGCCGCAATCGACGAGCAAGCCGGGCGTGCGTTCGCGTAGCGCCCGCAGCGGCGCGGCGATATGACGGCGATCGTGCAAATCGGAGGTGTGGTAGATTCGCATGGACGGCGCCTAGCGCGCGCTAACGGCCCGCGACGTCGAGCGCGAACGCGGCACACCGATCGAGCGCATCGGGCGCTCCCAGCGCAGCGCGCATGCGATCGTAACCGCTCAGTTGTCGTTGCGGGTCGTCGAGCAGCGCCAACAAGGCCGTTGCCAACCGGTCGGGTGTTGCGGCTTCTTGGAGCAGCTCGGGTACGATCGGCTCATTCATGACGAGATTGGGCAACGTGATGTAGGCGCCGTGGTAGACGCGGCGCGCGATCTTCGCCTGTGCTTCGGAAAGGACGTACAGGGCTACCGCCGGCGTTTGCACGAGTGCCGCTTCGAGGACCGCGGTTCCCGATGCGATCGCGCCCACGTCCGCATCGGCGAGAGCGGCGCGGGCATCGCGTACGATTCGAACCGGCTGCGGGCTGCGCAACTGCAGCAAATGCTCGAACACCGCTTGGGCCTCGTCGTCAACGGCGACGAGGGTTGCTTGAATGTGCGGTCGACGCAGGCGCATGACGGCCAGCGCATCGAGCAAACGGGGCGTATGCCGATCGATTTCCCCACGCCGGCTGCCCGGCAACAGCGCGACCGATCCGCCGTTCGCCGGAGCCCGCGCTCGCGGCGCACGCGCAGCGACCGTCGAGACGAGCGGATGACCGACATAGGCGATCGGCAAATGCAGCGACCGGTAAAAATCGCGTTGATGGGAAAACGCCGTGAGCGCTTCGGTGGCGCCGGCAACTTCGCGGGCCCGCGCGACATTATCGAGCCACGCCGCCGGCGGAAAGTAATAGAGAATCGGCACGCGCGAGCCGAGATGCCGTAGCGACTTTGCCAAGCGAATGTTGAAAGCGCCGAAGTCGACGAGGACGACGAGATCCGGTGGCCGGCGCACGAGCCGCAGCGTGGTCGCCCACATAATGGTCAGCAGCTTCGGTATCTTGCGCAGCGCATCGATCGGTCCGAGCGACGCCCAGCCGCGCGTGCGATGCCAAATCCGAACGCCGGCGGTCTCCAAGCGCGTATCACCGATGCCTTCGGCTTCGACGACGGTGCCGCGTGCGCGCATCGCCGTCAGAAGATCGGCGGCGGCTAATTCGCCCGACGTTTCGCCGGTACTTAGGAAGACGCGCACGATTCCAGTTATTTCATGACCCCGCGATTACTTTCGGCTTCGAGAAATGCCAGCAGATGACGCCCTTCATCCGTCGTGACGGTTTCGCGTAGCGTACCGATCGCTTGCGATAGATTGCGGTCGGAGCGATAGATCGCCTTATAGGCCTCTTTGAGATCGTGCAGCGCTTCGTGGCCGAATCCGTGCCGTCGCAAACCGACGCTGTTGAGCCCGTACACTTCGGCCGGATTACCCTCGATAAGGAAGTACGGCGGAACGTCACGCACCACTTTGGTGTAGCCGCCGACGAACGAATGCTCGCCGACGCGAACGAATTGATGGACGCCGGCCATCCCGCCGATGACGGCGTAATCGCCGACCGTGCAGTGACCCGCGAGTTGAGCGAGATTCGACATGGTCACAAAATTACCGATCGTGCAGTTGTGAGCGATGTGCGAATACGCCAGCAGCAAACAATCGGCGCCGACCGCCGTCGTGAGTCCTGCGCCCGTCGCACGGTGAATCGACACGTACTCGCGCACGATCGTTCGCGCACCGATCGTCGTGTAGGCAATTTCATCTGCCGCCTTGCGGTCTTGTGATGGCGCTCCGATCGAGGCAAACGGATAAATCGTCGCCGCTTCGCCGATCGACGTATGACCGTTGATCACGACATGCGCGAGCAACTTTGCGCCGCGTTCGATCGTAACGTTTTCGCCGATGAGGCAATACGGACCGATCTCGGCATCCCGCGCAATGCGCGCGGACGGATGGACGATGGCAGCCGCGTGAATCACTGATGCAAAATCGATGCGTCGTTAGCAAATGCCGACGGATCGACCGAGATCGAAAACGACAACTCTGCGGAACAAACGAGTTTCGATTCAACCTTGGCTTCGACATAGACCCAGCCGATGTTGAGGCGCGTCGTCTTCACGATCGCTTCCATGACGAGTTGATCGCCCGGCACGACGGGCCGGCGAAACTTGGCTTTATCGATACCGGCCAAATACGGAATTTTACGCGCCATATCGCCGGATGCAAGGATCGCAATGCCGCCGATCTGGGCCATCGCTTCGATGATGTATACGCCGGGAAGCACGGGATTTCCGGGAAAGTGCCCGACGAACATCGGCTCGTTGATTGAGACGTTCTTATAGCCGCGCGCAAATTTCATGGGCTCGAAGTCGGTCACGCGGTCGACGAGCAATAAGGGATACTGGTGCGGCAAGATCCGCATGATCTCGCGCACATCGAGAATCGGCACGATGTGTGTAACCCGCCTTACGGGTAGACGACCGCGGACGCGCGGCTGACGGTCTGAACGGGCCGCAGTTCACGCACCGCCATGCAGTGCAATTTATGACCGCTTTTGATCGCGATCACTTCGCACTGCGGATAGGCACCGAGCAACGCCAAATCACCGATCAAATCGAGTATCTTGTGCCGGCACGGCTCGTCCGCCGAACGCAACGGAGCCAGCGGTCCGTCCGCGCCGAAAACGACGGCGTTATCAAGCGTTCCGCCTTGCGCGAGACCGCGCCGGATCAGCGCTTCAACCTCGTGCTGAAAGCCGAACGTCCGGTTCGGCGCAACCTCGGCCAAATACGTCGCCGGGTCGACTTCCAAATCGCGGTATTGCGAGCCGATCGGCGCTTCGTAATCGACGATCATGCGAATGCGAAAGGTCGAGGCCGGGATGACGGCGAGCAGTTTGTCGCCGTCGCGAAAAATATACGGCTCGGTTGGAATAAAGCGCGCGCGCGGCTCGTGCTGAACGGCCGTCCCCGTTTGCGCGATCGCATCGGCGAACACTTTCGAGCTGCCGTCCATGACCGGGATTTCGGGGCCGTCGACGCTGATAAGCGCATTGTCGACGCCCATACCGAGAACGGCCGAAAGCAGGTGTTCGACCGTCGAAACGGTGTGCTCGCCGACCCCGAGCATCGTTGCGCGTCGCGTATCGACAACATATTCAGCGCGAGCCGGAAACTCAACGGCGCCATTGAGCCGGAACCGCAACCCGCTGTCCGGCTTGGCCGGCGTCAGCCGTACGCGCCCCGGAAGACCGGTGTGGAGACCGACGCCCGCGAACTCAACCGCGTCGCGCAAGGTTGATTGATATTGCAGATAATTACTCCGCAGCTTCGCCGACATCATTGAGTTCCAACGCGTCGACCCGAGCAAACAGCTTCGGAAGTTTGCGCAGCAATGCCTGTCCTCGCAATTCGTCGCGATGAGCGCGCGCGGGCCGGCCGCTGACCATCAGGCCGTCCGGAACGTCGCCCCAAATGTGGCTTGCACCGGCGATAACGACTCGCGAACCGACGCTGATATGACCTTTAAATGCAGCTTGGCCGCCGACTTGCACGTAATCACCCAGAATCGTCGTACCGGCCATACCGGTCTGAGCGGCGATCGCACAGTGTTTACCGATTCGGCAATTGTGACCGATCTGACAAAGATTATCGATTTTGGTTCCGTCGCCGACCGACGTCACGCCGGTCTGCGCGCGATCGATACACGTCTGCGCGCCGACCTCGACATCATCGCCGAGTTCAACCCAGCCGACTTGCGGGATCTTCCGCAATGCGCCCTCAACAAACGCCCAGCCGAAGCCGTCCGCGCCGATCGTCGCACCGGATTGCAGCACAACGCGATTGCCGGCGCGGCAGCGGTCGAGGAAGACTGCATGCGGATGAAAGAAGCAATCGGTCCCGACGTTGCAGTCCGCGCCGATGATGACGCCGGCGCCGAGCACCGTACGTGCGCCGATTTGCGCACGCGCGCCGATAACGGCATGCGCGCCGACGCTAACGCCGGTTCCGATCTCAGCGCTCGGGTCGACATCTGCCGACGGGTGAACGCCGGGCGCGGGACGCGGCGGCTCGAGGAGTGCAAGCAGATCGGCAAGTGCGGCGCGCACCGACTCGACGACCAACAACGGTTTGCCGTATGCATGCGCGCTATCGACCAAGCTTGCCGCGGTTAGGATCGCGGCCGCCTTCGACGCCAGCGCCAAGCGCAAATAGCGTTCGTCGGTTGCGAACGTCAACGAACGGTCATCGATGTCATCGACCGCGGCAAGCCGCTCGACGGTAACGAGCGGGTCGCCGAGAACGCGCCCGTCGATGCGCTCGGCCAACGCGCCCAGCGTTCCCAGGCTCACGGAGCCGGCGTAGACTTATCGTCGATCTTGAGGATTTTCTCGATATCCGACGTGATGTCGACTCCGCCGTAGCCGACGAACTGCCGGGTGAAAACGTAGGTCAAACCCCGGTCCTTCGCGACGGCTTGTGCGGCGTTCGATACGTCGTCGGTCAATTCGCGCTGCGCGTTGACGAAGCGGCCTTGCAACGCCGCGATCTGTTGCGCCTTTTGAGCGTTCGTTGAACTCGAGCGTTGGATCGCTGCTTCATCGGCCGCAATTTGATTTTGATAGTTTTGAAATTTCGGCCAATTACTCGTTATGCGCGCGGTGTCGATGAGGCCGACCGCCGACTTCGGCTGACTCGAGCAGCCCGCGAGCGCTACGAATAGCGCCGCGATGCCGACCGTGCGGCGCAAACGCGAACTGTGTATCATTCGTGAAGACTTTCAATATCCTTAAGAGCATCCATAGTAAGATCGACTCCGCCTGCATTGGCAACCGGATCCGTAACGACGACGGAGATGCCGCGCGCTTGAGCGACCAGCCGCACCTCGCGTCCGATCTGCGCGACCATCTGTCCGTAGAGGTCGGCACGCTTGCGGCTTAACGTCGCAATCTGCGCCGCTGCGCCGCTCTGCGCGCCGGCATCGATGCCGCGCAGCTGTTCGTAGCGACGCCGCAGGTCTTCGCGCGTTCGATTGAAATCGTCGATCGTTGACTTTGCATCGGCATTGAATTGTTTTTGATAATCGGAATGCAGTGCAGCGATCGTCGCGCGGACTTGCGGCGAAAGCGCGGTTGCAGCCGGTCCGGACGCGATTGCAGCCGGACCGTTTGCAGCAGCGAACGGATTGCCCGCGAACTGCTTGCGGATATCTTGTTCGCGTAGCGTTAACTTGCTGAGCGAGCGATTGTGTATTTCGCCGGCTTTGGCTTGCATATCGTGTTGCACGCCGCTGCGCAATTGCGCGCCGAGCGTTGCCAACGTTTGAGCATCGCGATTTTTGAGCGCCGCAAGCGAATCGGCTTCGCCCCGGTCTAACGCGCTAATTTGATTGCGCACGTCGTCGCGTTGCGTATCGTCGAGTGCCAAACTCGAAAGGCGCGTGCGCAACGACAGTCGCGTTGCGGCATTACGGCTCGCCAGCTCGAGCGACAGTGCCGATTCCTTTGCCGACAACCGGTCCTGTTCGGCACGAAAGCGCCGCTGGGCCCGGTCGGCTAAGGTTTTTTGCGCCGCGACAAGTTCGCCGTTATCTTGCGCGATGAGCGTCCGGCGATACGAATCGAAGTCGCGATTGGCTTGCGCCCCGACAGTCGCTGATTGGCTCTGGGCCGTTGTTGCAATCCGGCGCGCGATGACGGCCGCTGACGGTGCATTGTTGGCCGAGGATGAAAGCGCCAGCGCGATCGCCCGTTGCTCGCGCACTTGATAGCGTTGCGACTTCTCTTGCAATAAGCGGCGCGTACGGCCGGCGGCAACGGTTAGTTCGTCTTGCAGCACCGCTTCTTCTTTGACGATCGACGCATCGGGCTTGGCAACTTCAGGGACGACGGCTTGCAAATCGAGCGCCGCAATACTTTCGTCGTAACCGCTCAGTTGCGAATACAGCGGGTGATGCTTGACCAAATCGATCATCCGCACGTAACCGACCGCGCCCGCCGGTGACGCCAAAGAGACCGGCGACGGCTGCGCGGGCTTCGCGCACGCCGTTACGACCGCAAAGCCCGCGCAGCATAACCAGGCAGCGCGGCGGCGGATCGGTGTACCTATTTGAACGCCGCCGTAACGTCCGCGGTGATATCCTGTCCGCCGTAAATGATGTTGCCGCGATCGATAACGAGCGTCAGCCCCTTCTTCTTTGCCACATCGCCGATGACGCTACGCGTCTGGTCGACCACCGGTTTGATCACCTGCTCGGAGCGCGCGTCGAGCGTTTTCTTATAGTCGGCGAAGATCGCTTGACGGTCGGCTTCGGTTTTGGCGCCTTTGAGCTTTGCCTGCGCGGTTTGATCTTGGCCGGCTTTGAATTTACTAAAATCGTCCTGCGCCGCCTTAACCTTGCTCAGCCCATCGATCGCACGTTGATCGACATAGCCGACGCTCGAGGGCGCGGGCGTCGAAATCGGCGGAACCGGATCGCCCGGGCTCGTCATGAGATCGCGCACGTTGCCGGTGATGTCGGCGCCACCGAAAACGACGATGCGCTTATCGACGACCACGGACAGATTTTTGCTCGATGCCACCGAGGCAATCGCCGTCTGCGCTTTGGCAAAAAGCGGACCGACCAGCCGCTGCTGCTCCTGGGCCAAACGGCCTTGAAACTCTTGACCCAGCTGCGCTTGCTGTTGGGCGTTCGCGCGCCGGGCCCGGCCGAGATACTCTGTCTGCAGACGCTTCTGAATATCGGCGAATTGCCGGTTGGCCGTCTGAAAACTCGGCAGCGACGCTAAGGCAGCTTGATCGACGAAGCCAATGTCGCTTACGTCGGCGGCAAGCGCAGCAGGAGCGGCCAGAAGCGCGGCGGCGGCGGCAACGAGCGCGACAGCGCGCCCAAACGAAAATCGAAACATCGTTAGAAGCTCTGACCGATTCCGAAAGCCGTGTGCGTACCTTGTGAACCTTTGGCGAAGTCGAGCCGGATCGTGCGCAGGCCGAGCTGCGGCACATCAAAGCGCAAGCCTAAGCCAAGATCGCTATGAAACGAAAATAAGGCATAGTTCACGATATTACCGTTGGTATCGATACCGGCGCTTGCCCCACGAATACGCGTACCTCCGGTTTCGGCAAAACCGACGACCGCGAATTTGCGATCCGACGTGAGCGGCACGCGCAACTCCGACTGGAATAGCGCCTCGTCGGTACCGTAGAAAACGTCGGTGTAGCCGCGCAAATCCTGATCCGAAAAGGTAAAGATTTTATTGGTCGGGATTGCGCCCGTTGAGGTACCGCCGCGGAAGTGCACGCCGAACGTGGCGTTCTTGAAGGTCGGAAAAAACTTGGCGACATCGAGGACGTACTGACTGTATTGAAATGCCGAGCCGATTGCCTTCGTACTGATTTCATCCGAGAAGGTCAGATTCGTTCCGCGCCGCGGATTGAACACGTCGTCCCGGTTATCGACCCCAAAGCCGAGCGAAACGGAGTGCAACGCATAGCTCTTTCCGGCTTGCGTCACGGCCAGCGACGGCGCGGCGATACCGAGCGCCGAGGTATCTTGGCACGACGACGACAGCAGCGAGGTTCCCGAGACGCAGGCGCTTCCGACAAGCGACGCATCGTTCGAGGTGCCGAAATAGTACGGTGAGGGGACCTGCGCTTGCGATGCGACCGACGAGATGTTGACGCCGAGCGACGTGCGGAACACATCGCTCAGACGGCGGCCGGTCGAAAGGTTGATGCCCGTCGAACGTGCTTGATACGTTGCGGCAACGCCGCCGACTTGGCTCGCCGTCGTCCCGTTCACCGGAACGATTGAAACTTCGGTCGGCGCATTTGCGGCCGGAGCCGGGGCGCCGGCGACCGGCGCGGGCGTCGGAACGACGTAGACCGGATAGTAATTCGTCTGCGAGTTGGTAAAAATCGTGCCGCCAAAACTATACCGCTGCGATTGCTCGGTTTTGCCGACGTACGGAACCGTTACGGAGATCGACGCATCGGTGATACGAGCGCCGCGCTCGACTTTGATCGAGCCGCCGTTTCCCGTACCGTTGATATTGTTCTGGGAGTAGGATAACGTACCGGTCAGACCGGTGCCGGTCAAACCGCCCGAATAGCCGGCGCCGATCTGAGCCGTACCGGTTCGCTGCTCTTTGACTTGCCAGTTGAGGGTATGCAGCGCAGGCTTAGCCGGATCGGGACCGGGCTTATCGTTGAGTTCGACCTTCTCGAAAAAACCGAGATTGTTGAGCCGGTCGTAGTCGCGCCGAACGCCGGAGTCGGTAATGAGCATGCCCGGCCGCAGACGCAACTCGCGCCGGATGACGTCGTCGTGAGTGACGGTATTGCCGGTTATTTCGACGGCGCCGACGCGCATGACCGAAATCGTGTACTGCACGTCGGCGGTTCCCGCTTCTTTATCGATACTCGATTGTACGATGCCGGCCTCGAAGTCGCCGATTTGCAGATCGTACTGCTTGTAGAGGTCTTTAAGCCGGTCGACGTCTTTGTCGCGCTGATCCTCGGAATACGGGGTTCCGGGTTTGGTCAGCAGCACGGACCGGATGAGGTTCGGATTGAGCAGCGGATCGCCGGCAGGCGGCCCGGCGACGAGCACGTTCCGCACGACCAAGCCTTCGCGCACTTTAAGTGCCAGCATGCCTTGCGCGTCGATGTTTACATCCGCGACGTGCGTCGGCACCTGACCGCCATAGCCGATCTTATCGTAGTAGGAATTGATCTTGAGTACGTCTTGCTGATAGGTCTTGAGATTGAAGACTTGTCCGGTCGCTGTATCCATGAGCGCTAGCAGCGTATCGGCCGGTACGTGTGCGTTACCGCTGAACGCGATGCGCGTAACGACCGGGTTTTCGATGACCCGGAAGGTAATTGCGACGCCTTCCGGCCGTTGCTTGATGACCGGCGGCGCTTGATCCGAGAAAAAACCCAGGTCGTTGATCGCGCGTAGATCGTCCTGAACGACGGCCGGGTTGAACGGATCGCCCGGCTTGCTCTTGACGACGGCCAGAATGCGATCGGTCGGTACGTGGGCGTTTCCGGTGACGGATACCGCAACGATCGTCGGCGCTTGAGGCTGTGCAAATGCCGGCGGCATCACAAGTCCGAGAAATATCAGCGCGGAGAGCACAATCCGTTGCACGCGACAAGACCAATGGAACAAGCTGTTTCGTCCTTATTACTTTATGACCGGCATCGTTAGAAGCGCATTCTTTGCGTCACGGGCCGACCGCGTACCGCGGCGGACTGCGCCGAATCGCGCTGCCTGCGAGCGGCACAAACGCAATCTGCGCGACGCACCGGCTCACAGGGCGGACGGCGCACGATTCAAAAAATCGATGCGAAGCGCGTTCTTGAAACTAACGCGCGCGGAGCAGCGTGCGTTCCGGGGCGAATTATACACCCCCGCCGGGACGGCCTGGTACCGGCATTCATTAGAAGTCCATGAGCGCGGCAACGCGATTACAACCGGCGGTTAAAATCGAGCGAGAAGCCCGACCGATTGCCCAACGGCTGAACGCTCGTAAAGCGTCGCGTGGTGCTCGAAAACAGCGACGCGCCCGGCGTCTGGTTGGTAATGAGCGAAGTGACGCCGTTCTGCTGATAAAACGTGAATTTGAGCGACTCGAGCGGGCGTGGTACCAGCTCAAAGCCGAAATTCGAGCGCTCGGGATATGTAACGGTCTGGCTCAAAAACCCGTAAAAATCCCGCTTCCCGATTTGACGCCGCAGCGAATAGCCGAGCCCGCCGCCGTAATCGACCGTGAATTCAACATCCGACAAGCCGAAGACGCGAGCGAAGACGCGTTCGACGGGGTTCAACGCGCGCTGTGTGAACTGTCCGTTGAGCAGCGAGAACACTTCTTGATTGAACGAAATCGCGCTGACTTGCTCGGGTGTCACGCCGGGCGGAAGCAGCGCATTGGTCTCGCCCGGGGCGCCGCGCAGGAGATCGGCGCTCGAGCCGCCGTTCAAATTGAAATTCACGGCTCCTAGCAATGCCGGAACGTCGAGCAGCAGGCCGACGATTTGCTCGGCGCTATACGGCGGGTCGGACGAATAGCTGACTTGCAAGTTGTTCTGATCCGGCGTACCGCTCACCGTGACGACGATCGTTGCGCTGCCCGCGATATTTCGGCTGGGATCCGGGTCGGGATCCGTGACCCGGGCGGTGGCCCGAGCGTCGATCGTCGGTAGCACGCCGTCGGCGGGGTCGAAGGTTGCCGAAGCATCGACGATGCGAAAAATATGGTTGTAACTCGAAACGGTGCCGTCCGTCGCGCTGAATGCCCCTGCAAGCTGGGGCGCCCGCAGGCGACCCGTCACATCGACGGCTCCGCTCAGCCCGACATCAACGATTGCGTTGCGGATCCGCACGTTTCGGCCGGCGACGGCATGAATATCGAGTTGCGGATCGATTGCGAGGCGACCGCTCGCGCTCGTCCCGCCGGGCGCAAGACCGCCGCCGTACACCGCGGCGACCGGAATCACCGCATCGTGCAAGTCGATCGATCCGGCAACCAGCGGCGCATGCGCACCACCGGTCAAATGCAGTTCCCCATCGAGCGTGCCGCGGCCGTACGCCGGAAAGTCGAGTCGCGCGGCGGAGGCGCGAACCGCGAGCGCATATCCCGGCGGCTGGGACCCGAACGGCAGCGTGATGCTGCCGCCGGCATCGAGCGTCCCGCCGCCGACCGCGGCGTGAAACGTCTGCAGCGCGATGCTGCTTCCCTTAAATGCCAGGGCCGCATCGAAATGCGCGATCGGCGCGCGCTCGAAGGCCGAGCGGTACGAACCGTTCGCAATTGCAATCGAGCCGAGCATTTGCGGCCGGTCGACGGTTCCCGCGACGCCGAACCGGCCGTCGATCGTGCCGCCGAGCGCGGTACCGTTCGGAAGCAGCGGACGAAATTGCGCTAAATCGACATTGTGCGCCGTAACGTCAAACGAGAGCCGCGCGCGACGCGGCCCGAGGGCAAACGGCTGCAACGTCAGCGGCAGCGACCCGGCGATAAACGCTTGACCGCGGGTGAACTCGACGTCGACGTCGCGCAGCTCGACGGCATTGCCCGCGATCGCCAACGCACCGATCGTGCGTGGAACCGTGAAGCTGCCGTAGCGCGCGTCGGTGAGCTCGAATCCGCCGGCGATCGCTGGTTGCGAGCGCGTTCCGGTCAGGCGAATATCGGACTCGAACGCCCCGGCCAGATCGAGCGTGCGCGTCGCCGGCAGCAACGTGCGGATCGCCGGGCCGACGTCGCTGGTTCGAGCGCGCAAATCGAAATTGAGCGGATCGCTTGTCGCGGCACCTATCGTACCGCTGCCCGTCAAGGTAGCGAAGCCCAGATCGGCGCTACCCGCGTCGACGGCAACGCGCGAACCACGGCTCGTCGCCCGGAGGCTTGCGGCGCGAACCGCGTAGCCCGCGATGTTGCCGTTCGTAAGCCGGGCATCAAGGCGGGTCCGGATTGCGGGAAACGTTCCGGCGAGGCCGATTTGTGCGTCAACCGTACCAAGGACCGGCTGCGAAATGCCCGCCGAGGGCAGCCAAACGCCGAGATCGACCTGCCCGAGCATTCCTTGTACGTCGTAGGTCGCGTGCCGCAAGGCGGAAGCCAGTTGCGTTCCGCGCGGCACCACCGACCCGGTTGCCTGGAGATTTCCGGCCGGCCCGTGCACCAGAACGCGCCCGCGAACGGCGGATCGATCTTGGCGCCAATCGGCGGCGGTGTCACCGAGGGTATAGTTGCGATACCGTACGCCACGCAGCCCGATGCTGCCGCCGGTCGCAAAACCGCGCCGGCCGCCCGCGAACGTGAAGTCGACCCGGCCGCGCCCGGCAAGCGTGTCGCCGGCATCGAAGAAATCGTTGAAATCCGCTAAGTCGACACGAGTCGATCGCGCTCGCAGGAAGTATCCGCCTTGGCCGATGCCGGCGCTAAGCGCCGCGTTTGTCGAGCCGACGGTTACGGCCCCGCGCCGCACCTCGACCCCGGCTGGGTCGAGGGCGAGCGCCATGTGCCCGTCGCGGAAGGCCAAGCCGTTGAACACCCCTTCGGGGGCATCAAGCGTCCCGTCCACAACCGGCCGAACGCCGCTTCCACGCATCTGTAAATCGGCCGAAAAGCTGCCGGCTAAATGCGGCACGCGCAAACCCAAGTCGGCTCGCAACGTGCCGACGTCGCCCAGCGGGACGCGCGTCGTAAGGAAATACCGCAGAGCGCGCTCGCCGATGCCGTCAATCGCGCCGCCGATCGAGCCGTAGGTCGAGCCTAAGGCACCGGTTGCCGCGACGATCGTCGCGTGGGTGCCGTTGAGATCGACTTGGACGTCGCCGCCGACACGGTAACCCCGCGCTCGCCCACCGGTCACGGCAACGGTCCCTCGAAATGCCGGGCGGGCCGCGTGCAGATCGGCGACACCGAACACGGATACCCGTCCGGCTTCGAGCGGCAACCCGGTGCCGCGCAGCGCAGCTGCGGACAGGTCGGGCGCCGAGACCGCGATATGCCCGCCGTATTGCCGCGCAACGGCGGGCCGTCCGCCGATCGACCCCGCGGCAACGACCGACGGGACGCCGTCCGGGCGAATACGGAGCGTTCCGCTCAAGCGGGAGAATGCAACGCCGCGGATTGTTGCGTCGCGTAGTTGTGCCGCGGGCGATTGTACGACGATCGTGCCGTTCGCGAGCGTTGCTAGAACCGGTCCGCTGACGATTCCATGCGCGAGTTGCTGACCGCTCAGCGGCGTCAATCGTTCGAGCGTGCCCGTGTAAGCGCCGTCCAAAGCCAAACGGCCGGCGGTTGCAGCGGCGCTGCCGCGAAAACGGCCGATCGGTCCATCGAAGACGAGTCCGCCCAGCCGCACGTCGCGAAGCGTGCCGCCGATATCGGTCCGACCCGTACCCAGTGCCGCGCGACCAACTTGCAGATCGCTGCCCTGTAACGAACCGCTTAAGGCAAATGCACTCGGCGGCCCGCCCGCGACCACATTGGTATCGAGCATCCCGGCGATGGGCGGAAACCCCGGAAAAGCCAGACCGATCAATTTCGCCGAGGCCGGCGGTACGCTGACACGGTATCGGTCGGCGGTGAGCCAGGCTGCGCTGCGCGACGTCGGGCGATCGAGCCGCAGGGCGCCGGCGATCGACGATCCGTCGCTGCGACGAATGGTAAGCGGCCCGAACTCTCCCGCGCCGCGCTCGTTGACGGCGAAGGCACCACTGCCGGCAACGTCTCGACCGTGAAGGCCGAGCGCACCTTCAGCGCGGTAACCGGCGCTGCCGCCGCGGATTAGAGCCGTGACGGCAACGCCGGCCTCCGGCGCCAAGTTCTCGGTATACGGCAGTGCGGTTCCCGGCGCTTCGGCGGCGATCGCGAGCGCCGAGTCGGGGATCGGCGCTCCGAGGAGATAGCGCCCTCCGAGATGCAGTGCAACCCGCCCGTAGCGTGCATGCACGGCATCGAGCACGACCGTTGACGCGTGGTAATCCGCCCGTCCGGCAACATCGGTCAGCGGCACCGCGCCGTACCAGCCCTGCCGGACTTGCAAGGCCGTTCGGACCAGCACGCCGCTCAGCGGCGCTTCGACGAGCGTCTCGACGTGTGCCCGGCCGCGCAGCGGCGCGTTGAGCGAAAAGTTAAACAGCGTCCGGAAATTCAGTAAGTCGCCGTCCGCAGCGACTCCCAGACGCAGCGTCGGCTGCTTCCAATCATAGGCGGCGCCGCGCGCGACGAGCGGGACGTGCGCGAGCGTGCCGGCGAGCCGTGTGGTCGCCAGACCGCCGTCGGTAAAGACGATACGTCCGTGCAAGCCGTTCAGCGGCGGCCGCAGGGCGGAAAAAAGCAGTCTGCCGCCGCGCAAATCGGCCGTTCCGCCGACATGGATGTCGGGAGCTTCGCCGCGGCCCAAATTTAGCGCAAACACCCGGACGTCGAGTGCGTGCAAGGCTCCGGCTTCGACCCGAACGGCCGGACTGTGCGAGATGAAATCGGCCAAGCCACGCAACGGCAAAGCTGCGGCGCGCAGGCGAATTATTGCTAGCCCCCGTCGGGCGTCACTCATTGCGCGCAGCGCGATCGGCCACGCGGCCGGCCTGCCGGGGTATCCGCCGGCCGCCCGAACGTTTGCGCTGCCCATTGCCCGCGATTTGCCGTCCGAGGCAACGTGCGCATCGAGCGTAACACCGACGATGTGCTGCTCGCGCAAATCCGGCGCCACCGGAAGCCGGTCGGCGAGGATAATCGAGCCGTCCCGAATGTGCAGGCGAAAGTCGAGCGGCGAACCGCCGGCTGTCCGTCCGGCACCCGCACCGGCTTTCTGCCCGGCATACGTCGAAATGTTGTAGCGACCGTCGGTCCGGCGGACGATCGTGAGTGTCGGTGCCTCGGCAACAATTGCCGTCAAGCCGAAGCGGTGCCGTCCCGTCAGGAACACATCGTGTAACGCGTAGCGCACGTCGAGCCGCCGTACGTCCAATAGCGGGTCACCGTCATTGAGGTGAACGTGCAGATCGTCAATGACGATCTGCGTCGGGCCGATGACGAAGTGTCCGAAATCGGCGCGGCCGCCCAGCGCGGCTCCGAGCGCGCGCGAAAGAAAGAAGCCGGCCAGCGCATGGCGTCCGAACAACGCGCCGATTGCGATAATAGCAACGATGAGCAGCACGCGCGTCCGGTTGAACGCGCGGTGCGCCGCAGGTTGCGGTGCGTCCGTGCGTTGCGTGTCGACGGTCGCGGGCGTGCGGCCATGCGTCTTCATCTATCCGCTCTACGAAGACGAGCGCGGCAAACTCCTGAGAATCGGCAGAGAAACCAGTCGCGCCTAGCGCGCCGGCTCACAAGTCGAGGTTTTTGACCGTCCGGCGTAGGCTTGAATGAATTCTTTGCGCGGCTCGACCTTATCGCCCATGAGCGTGGTGAACATGCGTTCGGCATCCTCACTGGCTTCTTCGAGGTTCACCTGTTTGAGCCGGCGCGTCGCAGCTTCCATCGTCGTTTCCGCGAGCTGCTGCGCGTCCATCTCGCCAAGACCCTTGTACTGCTGAACCACAAACTCTTTCGGATCGCGTTCGCCGAAGATCGACATGAGTTCGGTTTCGTCGAAAGCGTACCACTGATGTTTACCACGCTTGATGCCGTACAGCGGCGGCATCGCAATGTACACGTAGCCGCGTTCGACGAGTTGCTTCATCTGGCGATAAAAGAACGTCAGCAATAGCGTCCGGATGTGCGAGCCGTCCACATCGGCATCCGTCATGATGATGATCTTGTGATAGCGCAATTTATCGATGTTGAATTCATCGCCGAAACCCGTGCCCAGCGCCGTGATCATCGTTCGGATCTCTTCGTTGGAAAGCACTTTATCTAAACGCGCTTTTTCAACGTTGAGAATCTTGCCGCGCAGCGGTAAGATGGCTTGAACGTTCGGATCGCGGCCGCCTTTTGCCGTCCCGCCGGCCGAGTCGCCTTCGACGAGAAACAACTCGGAAAGAGCCGGGTCCTGATTTTTGCAGTCGACGAGTTTGCCGGGCAGGCCGCTTCCATCAAGCGCATTCTTACGGCGCGATAAGTCGCGTGCTTTCTTAGCCGCTTCGCGTGCGCGCGAGGCTTGCATGCATTTCTCGACGATCGTGCGGGCAAACTTCGGATTCTCCTCGAGGAAGAACTCGAGCCGTTCTTGCACGAGGTTATACACGATCGGCCGAATCTTCGCGTTGCCGAGCTTCGTCTTGGTCTGACCTTCGAATTGCGGTTCTTGCAACTTCACCGAAACGATCGCCGTGAGTCCTTCCATGCAATCATCGGTCGATAAATTCGAGTCATTGTCTTTGAGCATCCCGCGCTTACGCGCGTAGGTGTTCACTTGATTGGCGACCGCCGTACGGAAGCCGGTGAGATGCATGCCGCCTTCCATCGTGTTGATGTTATTCGCATACGAATACACGACTTCGTTATAGCCGTCCGTCCACTGCAGCGCGCACTCGACCACCACGTCGTCGCGTTCGCCGTTGGTCGAGATGACCGGCGTGAGCGCGTCCTTGTTATCGTTGAGCCACTCGACGAACGAAACGATGCCGCCTTCGTAAAAATAAACTTTTTCCCGACGTGCGGGCGGCTCGCCGCTCGGAGCTAACGCTTCTTCGCGCACCGCTATTGCGTCGTCAACCGGATCGTCGCTGCGTCCGCCGCCGCGCTCGTCAACGAGCGTGATCTGCAGCCCGCGATTGAGAAAGGCTAATTCGCGCAACCGTTTTTCGAGTGTATTCCACGAGAAGCTCAGCGTCTCGAAAACTTCCCGATCGGGTTTGAACAACTGATACGTTCCGCTGCCTTCGGCGCGCCCGATGCGCTTGAGCTTTTGCGACGTCACCCCGCGCTCGAAACGAATCTCCGAAAGATAGCCGTCACGTTTGACGCGCGTCGTCATCGTTTCGGACAACGCGTTTACGACGGATATACCGACGCCGTGAAGGCCGCCGGAAACCTTATAGCCGCCCTTGCCGAATTTACCGCCGGCAATGCAGGACGGTCATGACGACTTCGATTGCGGGCAAGCCTTCTTCGGCCATGATATCGATCGGAATGCCGCGACCGTCGTCTTCAACGGAGCACGTGCCGTCGTTGCCTAAAATGACGGTTATATGCGAAGCATGACCGGCAAGCGCTTCATCTACGGCATTATCAACGGCTTCATACACGAGTTGATGGAGTCCGCGCTCGCTCGTATTCCCGATATACATGCCGGGACGCTTACGTACGGCCTCAAGCCCTTTTAAGACCTCAATTTGTTCGCCGGTGTAATCTGCCATCCCAAACTGCAGCGTTCGACATTCGATGCGCTGATGACTTTCACGCCTCCGGCGCGTCCCGGATCGCGCGTTTTAACGCGTTTGTTCGACCGCACGAATGAAGTCGTAAAGTTCGCCTAATGCGTTGCGCCGCACCGGAGAATCCATCTCGAGTCGCTTCGGATCGATCTTCGTTTCGAGCAGCACGTACGAACTTGCAATTTTGCGTAAACGAACGCGCTCCGGTGGAATTGGCCGGGGTAGCGCCGCGCGTTTACGCGCGAGCGTCATTTCATCCCACCAGGTGCGCAGCAGACGCCGCCGGATCGTATCGTAGGCAACAGCATCGAGTCCCGGCAACGTGTCGAGGACTTCTTGCGGAGCGAGCCACGGCGCGTCGAAGAGCAGCCGCTGACAACGCGCTTCGGTTTCCGCGCGCGCCCAGTCGGAACACGGCCGGCAATGCCGCGTGCCGACGACCGGTGCGGCGCACTCGAGGCAAAACCCGCCGCCGCGGCGTTGGTGTTCGGCCCGCGAACGCTCGACGGCTGCCCGAAACCTGGCCAGCGCTTCAGGGGCCGTCCGCGCCGCCGGCCGCACACCGGCCGCAGGAAGCGCAGGTCGCAGCGTGGCCGGCGCGCGCCGGATACCACGCACGCTCGTGCGAATCGTGCCGACCCGAAAGCGTAGCCGCACGATCGCCGCTGAATCGAGCCGAGCGCGGATCTCACGCAGAATGCGGGGCTCGAGAAATGCCAATTGGTGGCTCCACGCACTCGACGTCGTCATTACCACGAGCGCATCGCCGGCGATGGCGACCGGTTGCGCGGCGCGCGCGACGTCGTTGCCGACCAGCCCCGTCCACGCCGCCCGAATAACGCTCAGCGGATCGCCGCCCGCTGCACGCGGGGTCCAGCCGCTCAGCGCATCGCCGATTCGCGTCAACACGCCGCACGTACGACGCTGCCGGCAGCGATGGCAAAACTCGTGGCGGCCGCGGCGAACTGCGCCGGCAATTCAGTCGTCGTCAGAAAGGCTTGTTCGAACGAACCGACCGCTGCAAGAAAGCCGGCCGCACGTCCGGCGTCGAGTTCCGAGAGCACGTCGTCGAGTAAAAGAATCGGCGCATCTCCCGCCCGTTCGCGCATGATTTCATATTCGGCGACTTTGAGCGCTAATACCGCCGTGCGCTGCTGGCCTTGCGATCCGTACGCTGCCAGGGACTCCCCGTCGATCCTGAGCCGCATATCGTCGCGCTGCGGGCCGACCAGGGCTTGTCGCCGGCGAATTTCGTTGTCGACATTGGCCGCGAGCATATCCCCGAGTTCGCCCGAGCCGGTACTTGGAGCGTATTGCACGTCGAGCCGTTCGAGCGTCGTTCGCCAGCGGCCGTAAACACGCGCCGTGGCGATCTGAAGGTCGCGCACGAAGTGCGCGCGCGCTTTCATGAGCGCCGTACCGGGCGCAAGTAGCGCTTCGTTGTAGGCCAGCAAGAGTTGGCGATCGGGTGCGACGGCACCGCGCAAAAGTGCGTTTTTCTGCGCGGCAATTTTCGCATAGATTGCCAAGTCACGGTAGTAGACCGGCGATGATTGCGCGAGTGCTGCGTTCATAAACGTACGCCGTGCCGCAGGTCCGCCCGCGACTAAGCTCAAGTCGGCCGGAACGAACGTTACAACCCGCGCCTTGCCGAGGAATCGCGCAAAACCGACGGCTGCGCCGTTGACGTCGAAACGTTTGCGGGTCGCACCGGAGCGCGTATCGATCGTGCAGTGCAAACGGATGCGTCCGGCTGCAATGCGCGCGTCACCGCCGATCTCGGCAAACTGCTCGCCCGTGCGAACGAGCTCGGATTCGCGTTGCGCGCGAAACGATTTACCCGTTGCGAGCATGGCGATGGCTTCGAGCAAATTCGATTTACCTTGAGCATTGGGACCGACAAAAATATTGAGCCCCGGCGCCGGGTCGACGTCGAGGCTGCGGTAATTACGAAAATTCACTAAGCGGACGGTATCGAGCTGCATCCCGCTTATTGACGGAGCGGCATCAATACGTAGAGCTGCTGTCCGCTTTCACTCATTTCCAGCGGACGGATCGCGGCCGGCGACAGCGGTCCTAAGAACTCCATGACGACTTGCGGCGAGTCGACATGATTGAGGATCTCGACGAGATAGCGCGCGTTGAACGCGATCGTCAAATCATCACCGGTCTGCTCGACCTGAATTTCTTCGTACGCATTTCCGGCGATGTCGGAATTGGCCGTAATGATTAACTGGCTGTCGGCAATCGCGACCTTGACCATCGACGCGCGATCGCCCGCGACCAACTCGGCGCGTCGCAATCCGCCGATCAGGGCGCTCGTGTTGACGGTCACCGAGCGGTCGAACTTGGCCGGAATGACTTGTTGATAGTTGGGATATTGTCCGTCAACGAGCCGCACGACGATCGACGTTGCGTCGGCGGCGATCGACAGCTGATTCGATTGCGCGCCGAGTGCCGTTATCTCCAGCGTCTCGCTGCTGCCGATGTTTCGTGCAGCTTCAGCCAAAGCCCGCGACGGCACGATGTACTTGACCGCACCGCCGTCCAAACCGCGCTGCAAGCGGGCGCTCCATTTCGCGAGCCGGTAGCCATCCGTCGCGACCATGGTTATCATCTCGCCGTCGACCTCGAGCAGCGTCCCCATCAAGACCGCGCCGCGGGCTTCCTCGCCCGAGGCTGCAAAAATCGTCGCCGTCACGCCTTCCCGAAAGGTCTTGGCTCCAATCTGAAACGTTGCGCCCTTCTGTGCCGCGGGCAGCGGCGGATATTCATCCGGCGGCAACGCATGAAAATCATAATTCGAGCGTTCGGCTTTGACCGAAGCGCGGGTCGGCGAACCGCTCAGTTCGAGCAGTCCTGCCGGCAGATTGCCGAGATAGCCGGAGAACAGCTTGGCCGGAACGGTTACTGCACCGGTCTCACTGACTTCGGCCGGAAACGCATGTTCGAGCGTTAGTTCCAGATCGGTAGCGCGCACGCGGATCGAGCCGTCGTCGGCGGTCAACAAGACATTCGAGAGAATCGGCACGGTCGTGTGCGCGTTGACGATCTTACTCGCTGCGCCGACTGCCGACGCAATGTCTTTGGTGCTGCACGTAAACTTCACTCGTCGTTCACCGATCCGTCGCTTCGGCGACGCGTGTTTTTCAAATGATATAAAGTTCGTCGTCGTAGTAGTAAGGCGGTGCGAAACGTGGACAACGGCGGAAAGACCGTAACGACGCGCTTTGCGCCACCTTAGCGGCTGTGTAGACTGCAGCCGAACAATCCACCACATTCACCGATCACGCGCCGGATCGGTTTATCCACCCCCGGCGGGTCGCCCTGTGGCGATGATTCGGTGAACGCCGGGGATTGCGGGCGCTGCGGCTCATTCGGTCTGACACAATGCGATGAGCGAACGCACTTTGTTCCGATACGCCTCATCGCGCGCCATAATGTCCTTGACCTTATCGCGGGCGTACATCACCGTCGTGTGGTCTTTCTTACCGAACTCGCGCGCAATCTGCGGCAACGAGCAATCGGTGAGTTCGGCGGCAATATACATAGCGATGTGACGCGGCGCAGCCAGCCGCTGATCGCGACGCGGATTATCCATCTCCTTGACCGATAGGCCGTGGGCCTTGGCAACGCGATCTTTGATGAGCGGAATCGTAATGCGATGGATCGGCGCCTGTGCAACGGCGTCCTTAAGCGCTTCGGCGGCGAGATCGACGGAAATGGCCGATTGGGTCAGCGATGCAAAGGCCACAACCCGGATCAACGAACCTTCAAGCTCGCGAATATTGGAAGGAATGACCTTGGCGATGAACGACGTCACCTCGTCGGGCACCGGAATCTTTTCGGTCTCGGCTTTTTTTCGCAAAATTGCTTCGCGGGTCTCGAGGTCGGGCGGCTGGATATCGGTGAGCAAGCCCCACTCGAACCGCGAGCGCAAGCGCGACTCGAGCGTTTGGATTTCCTTCGGTGGACGGTCACTTGAAATCACGAGCTGTTTTTGCGCTTCATGCAGCGAGTTGAAGGTGTGGAAAAACTCTTCTTGGGTTTGCTCCTTGCCTTCCAAAAACTGGATGTCGTCGATCAATAAAACGTCGACGTGACGGTAGCGATTGCGAAACTCGACGGTCTGGTTGTTCTTGATTGCGATGATGAATTCGTTGGTAAACTTTTCGCTCGAGACATACACGATATTGGCATTCGGATTGGCGGCGATTACCCGGTGACCGATGGCGTGCATGAGATGGGTTTTGCCTAGTCCGACACCGCCGTAGAGGAACAGCGGATTATAGGCCTTAGCTGGGGCCTCTGCGACGGCTTGCGAGGCGGCATGCGCGAAGCGGTTACTATTGCCCACGACGAATTCGTCGAACGAATAACGCGGATTCAGATTGCCCAGGCGCAACTCTTCGGTCGGCAGCAGTGCCGCCGACTGCTGAGCCGACATGCCGAGCCGGTTTTCCGGCGACGTCCCGGCTGACTCGGCTACGATAAATCGGAGTGCAATATCTTCACCGAGCAGCCCACCCAGAACGCTTGCGATATCGTTCTTGAGCCGGTTCTCGACCCAGTCTCGGGCGAAATTCGAGTGCACCGACAAAACGATTTCGGCCGGTCCTAGTTCGACAAGGCGCATCGGCTTGAGCCACATCTCGAAAATCGGCTTCGAGTATTTTCGATCGAGCTGTTCGAGCGCCGCATTCCAAAGTTCGGCGGTTCCGGCCGTTCCAATCGCACTGCTCATACCATCAACCTGCCATCCGGCCCGACGGGCCGCTACTCGAAGTATCGCCGTCTAAGGGACGGTAAAGATGAGCCTCTCGGATTGGCCCGGCGACACCCGCTTCCTGCGGCGCAGCAGCGCGATTTTGTCCACTTATCCACAGGCCTAAAAACGCTCAGGAACCCTATCTTTACAGGGTTTTCAGGAGTTGTTCGCAGCCGAAAATAAGCGGATAACCGGGCAGGAATCCGTATGGTTTGGGCGTTTGCCGGGCACCGGTCGGGCGGCTTCTCCACAGTCTTCTCCACACGTGTGGAGAACGTGCCGGAGATGGCAGCAGGAAGGTCCCCAAATTGAGGTATGTGAGGCTGATCAACCGGGCCGCTCGCTGCGTCTCACGGTTACCCGTCACTTGACCGGCGGCGCCACCCAGCCGTATACTGGACCGCTGCCGCTTCAACGGCGCTTTGTATGTTTGGAGTAGTCGTCTCGTGAAACGCACTTTTCAACCTCATAACCGCCGGCGCAAGCGCGTTCACGGCTTTTTATCGCGTATGGCCACGAAGAACGGGCGTCGAGTCATCGCGGCGCGCCGTAAAAAAGGACGCAAGCGGCTTACCGTCTGACCGCCCCGCACCCCGGTGAGAGCCTATCGGTCGTTACGGCGCCGCTCCGATGTTATGCGTGTGTCTCGCCGCGGACGCCGTTTGGGCGGCAAGCTCGTGACTTGCCTGATGCTTGACGGCCGGGAGTATACGCGAATCGCCATCACCGTGAGTGCTCAGGTCGGCGGCGCCGTTGCACGCAACCGGCTGCGCCGCCGAATACAGGCAATCTTGGACCGGTACACCTTCGAGGAGCGGCCGCGACGCGACGTCGTTTTTATCGCTCGTCCCGGAGCCGCCGAGCTGAGCTTCGCGGAACTGGGCGTTGAGGTCGAACGGAGCTTCGGGCCGCCGCCGTGAAGATCGCAGATGCGGCGGTCGTTACGATGTTGCAGGTTTACAAGGCTGTGATTTCACCGCTTCTCCCGCCGGCCTGCCGCTTTTTACCGACATGTTCGAGTTACGCCGTCGAGGCGATCGAGAAACATGGCGCTGGTCGCGGGATAGTACTTGCCGCACGGCGCCTGGGGCGCTGCCACCCTTTGCACCCGGGCGGATTCGACCCCGTCCCGGCGCCATCACGAAAGTAGAGTCCCCGTAGGCGTGGGCAATTTTTTCCACCAGTTGATCGTCCCGCTCGTTGCTGCGATGAGCTGGGTATTGACCGAAATCCATCACTTCGTTCCGTCGTACGGGTGGAGCCTAATTCTGCTGGCGCTCGTCGTTCGATTGGCGCTCTGGCCGCTGTCCCAAGCGCAATTCAAGTCGATGGCGCAAATGCAGAAGCTGCAGCCGCTCATCAAAGCGTTGCAAGCGAAGCACAAGGGCGACCCGACCAAACTCAACACCGAGATGATGGGGCTCTATAAAGAGCACAAGGTCAATCCGCTTGCCGGATGCTTTCCGGTCGTGCTCCAACTGCCGATCCTCATCGCGTTGTATTGGTCCATTCAAGGTCGCCTCGGCGACTTTGCCAACGAGCATTTCGCCTGGATCGGCTCTGCGCTGTCGCTAAAATACCCCGCAATTCTAGGCACCAGCCTCGCAACGACCGATATGATTTTGCTCGCGCTTTACGTAATCTCGATGTACTTGAGCGTACGCTACGGCAGTCCGCCGTCGACCGATCCGCAACAAGCGCAGACGCAGAAAATTATGGCCTTCGTATCGCCGGCGATGATTGCATACATCGGTCTGCGTTACCACTGGGCGTCCGCGCTGATCCTTTACTGGCTGTCGATCAACGTTTTCACCATGGGTCAGCAGCTGTTTTTATATCGGCGTTACGGTCTTGTGGGTCCGCGCGCGGCGGCCACCGCCGCCGTTGCGCCGATCGTCGTGACGACGTCCAATGGTCCAAAGAACGTCACGCCGAAAAGCGGCGGCAACGGGCAAGCCGGGAACGGCCGCTCGAAAAAGCGCAGCCTTAAACGTTGACGCTTGTCGGCGCGAGAAACGGATAGTGCAGTGAACGATGATTTCTCAGGCGGCGACGCGGCCGCACGCCGCGGTCAGCGACAACGCGGAAGCCGGCCACCCGCGTCGCCGGGCGCCGGTTCGCGCGGCCCAAGAACCGAAGCCGGACGCCGGCCGTTCGCGCGGCGGGAGCCGGTTCCGGGTAGTATCGAGCCGGATGATGCGAAGCCGGCGCGCGCCTTACTTGAAGAGATCCTTATGCGCATGGGCTTGCGCGATATTGAGATCGTGTTCATTTCGCGCTCCGAAGGCGAGTATTTTGAAGTGCGCGGTCCGGATCTCGCAAATTTGATCGGTCGGCACGGCAACACGCTGGAAGCCGTTAATCTCATTTTCAATAATGTCGTAAACGTCGGCGTTCGGACGAATCGCCGTTACTATACCATCGACGCCGAAGGCTATCGCGCACGCCGGGCCGATCAGCTCAAAACGCTTGCGTTGGCGACTCTCGAACGAGTCGTGCGTGAAAACACCCGGGTTGAACTCGAGCCGATGTTGCCGTCCGAGCGAAAGATCGTCCATCTCGCGCTCGCCGATTCTCCGTTCGTCCGAACCGAGTCTGAAGGCGTGGAACCCGAGCGGCGTCTCGTCGTTTTCCCCAAGGAGCAGTAGCGCCGCGACATTCGATGGGGCAATGATGGGTGCGCTCGATACGATCGCGGCAATCGCAACGCCGCCCGGGACGGGAGCAATTGCCATTGTCCGATGTAGCGGGCCGCAGGCTCGACAGATCGCCGCACGCGTCTTCCGAACTTCCGCGCCCTTGCGCAACCGGATTGCGACGTACGGCCGCATTGTCGACGCGCATGGAGCCCTACTCGACCGCGGCCTCGCCATTGCAATGGACGCGCCGCAAAGCGCGACGGGCGAACATGTCGTGGAGTTGCACGTGCATGGCTCGCCGATTGTTGCTCGTGAGACGCTTGCCGGCTTACTCGCGGCCGGAGCGCGGTTAGCCGAACCGGGCGAATTTACGCGCCGGGCCTATGAGAACGGCAAGCTGGACTTGAGCGCCGCCGAAGCGGTCGCTGACCTCATCGGCGCTGAGTCGCGCGCCGCCGTGCAAGCCGCCGCCGCCAATCTCAACGGCGGCGTCCGGCGACTTATTCGTGAAATAGAACGCGCGTTAGCCGTCGTGTCCGAAGAGCTTGCTGGTGCCATCGACTTCCCTGACGAGGTCGCCGCGCCGGATCCGGCCGGGTTGCAAGAGCGTATTGCTTCGCTAACCGCCCAGTTAACCGCGCTCGTCGATGACAGCGAACGCGGACGGTTGATTCGCGAGGGCGTCGGCGTGGCAATCGTCGGCCCGCCGAACGCCGGCAAATCCTCGTTACTCAATGCGCTCGTCGGCGAAGAACGGGCGATCGTCTCGCGGTTCGCCGGCACGACCCGCGACACGATCGAGGAAGCTTTGGTCATCGACGGCGTCAGGGTTCGAGCGATCGATACTGCGGGGTTGCGGATCAGCGCAGACCCTATCGAGCGAATCGGAATCGATCGGGCCCGTTCCGCCATGGCCACAGCGACAATCGCGCTCGTCGTCGTCGACGGCTCGCAACCGCTCGACCGCGAATCGGTCGACGTCCTAAACCAAACACGCGCTCGTCCTCGCGTGGTCTTTTTCAATAAGCGCGATCTCGGCACGATCGGATTCAATGCCCGGGCAACGCCCGAACGCGAAGCCCTCAGTGGATCGGTGTTCGAGGAAGAAGCCCTACATGCGGTTCGCCGTTCGATCGCCGCTGCCGGATGGGGCGGCGAGCGCATCGACGGCGCTCGCCCGTACCTTGCCGGTGCTCGTCAGACGCAAGCGGTGCTTCGCGCTCGCGATGCATTGAACGCTGCAGCCCAAACGCTCTCTAATAATGCGCCGCCCGACCTCATCAGCGGCGATCTCCTTGCAGCAGCCGCGGCGATAGCCGAAGTTAGCGGAGGCGCCGCGACGGAAGCCTTACTGGACGGAATCTTTGCCCGTTTTTGCATCGGCAAATAGCTGGGAGATCGCCTCGTGCACGTTACGAGATTGCAAGCAGCGGCTTACGCGCGCCCGCAAAAAGCGCCAACATCCGCTCGTTGAACTCCGGGATATCGGCTGGTTGACGGCTGGTGAGGAGATTTCCGTCGTTCACCGTCGGCTGGTCGATCCACGTTCCGCCGGCATTCTCAATATCGTCGTGAATGGTATGGAAGCTGGTGAGCGTCCGGCCTTCGAGGAGATCGGCCGATGCAAGTAGCCACGGAGCATGACAAATCGCCGCGATCGGTTTATCCGCGTTATCGAACGCTGCTGCAAACGCTTGTGCTTCCGGTACGACACGCAGAGCGTCGGCATTAAGCGCGCCGCCCGGTAGTAGCAGCGCGTCGTAATCGTCGGGCGTGACATCGGCGAACGTCTTGTCGACAGTAATCTTGATCGTCGGAACGAGACGGTCGAACGCCTGTAGATCGGCGCGATCGTGCGAGATGATTTCAACCGTTGCACCGGCTTGGCGTAACGCATCGACCGGAGCGGTCAGCTCTGCTGCTTCCACGCCGTCCATGGCCAAAACCGCCACGCGAATCGCTTCAAGTTCATAATTCCCCATGCGGCGGTCTTCCGCAAACGTGCGCAAGACTCGTTCTTTTGCGTGCAACGTTTCAGATGCGATCGAGTTTGACGCTGACTCGCGAACGAATGGGGCGATGGAGACGTGACGGGTCCGGCGAACGAGTCGTCGGCTATGCAGAAGCAAATGGCAGATGATGCCGCCGTCATCGTCGTGGGCGGAGGCCATGCGGGCGTCGAGGCAGCACGCGCGGCCGCCCGTTTAGGGGTGCCGACCATTCTGGTATCCGGCGATCCGCAACGCGTATGCACCCTCGCCTGCAACCCCTCGATCGGCGGGAGCGCCAAGGGTCAACTCGTGCGAGAGATCGATGCACTCGGCGGCGTCATGGGTCGATTGATCGATGCAACCGCCTTGCACGGTCGTTTCCTCAACGAATCGAAGGGACCATCGGTACGGGCGCTTCGCGCGCTGGCCGACAAGCCCGCCTATGCACGAGCCGGTCGTGACGCCGTTCATGCACAGCCGAATCTCACCGTGATCTCGGCAATGGTTGAAGACCTGATCGTGCGCGGTGGCGCGGTGCATGGAATTGTTACCGCCGACGGGTCGGCATTACGCGCTCCGAACGTGGTCTTGGCAACGGGTACGTTTTTGGGCGGCAGGACGTTTCGCGGAACCGAGGTGAAAGCGGAAGGGCGATTCGGGGAAGCGCCGGCAAACGGGTTGTCCGCAACCCTGCGGCGTCTCGGATTTCCGCTCGGGAGACTCAAGACCGGCACACCGCCGCGCATCGATCGGACAACCGTCGATGTGACGTCTCTGAGCGAACAGCCGGCCAGCTCGACTCCGCTGATGTTTTCGTATGCGAGCGCACCGCGGTTTGCCGGACCGCAATTGCCGTGTTGGATTACGCTGACGAACGAGCGAACGCACACGCTGGTGCGCGATAACTTGAGCCGCTCGCCACTCTATGGACTCGACCTCATTCGCGGCATCGGGCCGCGCTATTGCCCGTCGATTGAAGATAAGGTCGTCAAGTTCGCCCACAATCCGACGCATCAGATTTTTATCGAGCCCGAAGGCTGGGACGAGCCGACCTGGTACGTCGGCGGCTTTTCAACGTCACTCCCGGCCGACGTGCAGCTGGCGATGTTGCGCACGCTCCCGGGACTCGCGGACGTCGACATGTTGCGTGCCGGCTATGCCGTAGAATACGACTTTGTTACGCCGACGGAACTCGATCCGAGTTTGGAGACTCGCCGCGTTGCCGGCCTCTTCCACTGCGGTCAACTCAACGGAACCTCGGGCTACGAGGAAGCCGCAGCGCAAGGTCTGGTCGCCGGGATCAATGCTGCACGGCGCGCGCAGGGGCGCGCAGCGGTCCGGCTCGGGCGCGAAACGTCGTTCATCGGCACCATGATCGACGACCTCGTGACCAAAGGCGTTGACGAGCCGTATCGAATGCTGACGTCGCGCGCTGAATATCGCGTGATGCTGCGCCATGATAACGCGGATTTGCGTCTGACTCCAACCGGGCGCGATATCGGACTTGTCGGCGACGCCGATTTCGAGGCGTTCTGCAAGCGTCGCGCGGCGCTCGAAACGGCTCGCATCTGGGCCGTACGGACGAAGATCGGATCCACGCGCATCGGAACGTCGACGTTTTTGCCGGGCGCAACGCTTGCCGATGCCTTGCGCCGGCCAGAGCTGCAGTTCGCGGATGTCGCCGCAGAATTCCCCGCCGGCTTGGAGCCTGCAATCGGCGAGCGAGCCCACATTGAAATAGCAATGGAAGGCTACGTTCGACGGGCCGAGCTGGCCGTCGCAAAAGCGGCCGTTGATGAAGGCCGGTCGATTCCGGCCGGCTTCGACTTCTTACACCTGTCGCAGTTGGCGCTCGAAGCGCGCGAGAAGCTGACGCGCATTCAGCCACGTTCGTTAGGCGCAGCTGCGCGGATTACCGGCATTACGCCGGCGGATCTCGAGGTTCTGCGCGTTGCGTTGCATCGCGACCGGCATACGCAACCCGCTTGACCGTCGCCGCGGCCATCGCCGTCGCGCTCGGCGCAGCAAATGTTGCGCCCGCGCTGATCGAACGCTTAGCAGCCTATGGTGAAATCGTTCTGCACGCGAATAAGGCGTTCAATCTGACCGCAGCGCGAGAGCCGGATGCCTTCGCGGCACAGATTATCGATGCGTTGAGTTTAACCGCGGACATCGATGGGCCGCTCATCGACATCGGCTCCGGTGCCGGCCTGCCGGGCATTCCGCTGGCAGTAGCGACCGGCCAACGCGTCGTCCTCGTTGATGCGGCAAAGAAAAAGGGCGATTTCTTGGTACGCGCGTTGCGCGAACTCGATTTGCCGGGCGAAGCGCTGAGCGTGCGGGCCGAGTCGCTCGCACGTAATCCGGCCTATCGGGAACGGTTCGCATGCGTTACGGCCCGGGCGGTTGCGTCGGCTCCCAGCGTGGCCGAGCTGAGCGTTCCGTTTTTGGCAATCGGCGGGCGAGCGTTGTTGCAACGCGGTGCCATGGACGAACGCGAGCGGGAGGCCGTTGGCGACGCGGCGCCGATTCTCGGCGCAGAGTTTGTCGCGGAGCGGCTGTTGCAGGGCGAACGCCGAGTACTGATTTTGCTGAAGCGTACGCCGACGCAGCAACGATTTCCGCGACGCGACGGCATTCCGCAGAAGCGGCCGCTTTGCTTTAATTAGCGGCGCTGTAACGCAAGCAACTCATGGAGCTTGCGTAACCCAGCCCGAAGGCGGACGTGTAGCCGTGTTACGAAATCGGCCCAATTGTTTAAGCGCGAGTCCCTGTTTCACGTGAAACAGCGGTCGATTACCGTCATTCGATCCCGCCTGATAAGGTTTCCTGACCGCGCCCGCCCACACGCAACTTAAGCCGGCAGATTTGCTATCGTGACGCCGAATCTCTGACCTATCAAGTAAAAAGCAGATTGTCATCAGTTAGCGTGGCCCCGCGACATTCATAATGGAGAATGCAGAGCGAGAGTCCCCTTTGCGGACGTTGGTCGCCATTAACGGCGCTTCGCAAAGCGACCAAGCCGTAAGCAAGAATAAGGCGACAAGCAACTGAGAGCAATCTCACCATGCCCCGGGCCTGTCGCTGGGCTTTCCTTCATTGCCACGCATGGATGTAAAGTAAGGTTGCGATTGTAGCTAGTTACTCAGTTGAAAAGTTTCACGTGAAACCCAACGGAGATCTCCGTGAGGTTTCGCCTGCCGGGCGACGTGAAAGACGAACGCGGCAGCTCCGGCCAAACGAATCGGGCACTGCCGACCAAACGAACGGGACGTTGCGGCGAAACAAACGCGGCGATTTCGATCGATGAACGCGCAAGCTTTGCTGCAACATACGCGGCACGGCCGACTAAGCGGACCTAACAACTCCGACATGCGTATGCGGTCGCCCCGACGAAGCGCGCTCTCGGTCCGACAAACTGAACCTTACCGAGCCGGAAAAGCAAACGTTCGATCCTGGGTCAATGAATGCGCGACCTGCCACCGAAAAACCGGGCGCTTGGTGAGCGAACGAAGCGTTCCGATCAAACGAACGTGGCAGTCCAACTTGCGGTGAGTTCTTTGGCCGATCGGCCCGGGGGTAGTATAAGGTTGCCGTGCAGACGCCCCTCGACCGCTTACTATCCGACGCTTTAGCGCCTGCCGACGTATTTGCCGTCGGCGGTCGAGTCCGGGATGAATTCCGGTCTCGGCAGAGCGGCACTGCCGTTGCGCCCAAAGACCTCGACTATGTCGTCTGTGGTTTAGCTCAAGACGATGTGGCCGCAAAGCTTGCCGCGGTCGGGCGCTTGGACATCGTCGGCGCCTCGTTTTCGGTGTTCAAGTTTCGGTCGGACGTTGGTTCGGCCGATATTGCGTTGCCCCGGCGCGAACGTTCAACGGGTTCCGGCCACCGTGACTTCAGCGTCGAAAGCGGACCGGACATTCCGCTCGAAGACGATCTCGGGCGCCGTGATTTCCGCATGAACATGATCGCGCGGCGCCTGCGTGACGATGCGGTTATCGACCCGTTCGGCGGTGTCCGGGATATCGGGCAGCGGACGATTGATATCGTCGCCGACGAAACGTTTATCGAGGATCCGCTCCGATTACTTCGCGCAGCGCAATTCGCTGCGCGTTTCGCGTTCGATGTCAGTCCGCGCGCAAAAAAGGCGATGATCGTCGCCGCGCACTTACTGCCGACTGTTTCAGGCGAGCGAGTCGGCGAAGAAATGACGAAGCTCCTCTTGCTGGCAGCCGTTCCTTCCGTCGGCCTTGAGCTGTTGCGCGAGACAGGTGTACTCGCGTATCTGTGGCCCGAGGTGCTCGAAGGCGTCGGCGTCGATCAAAACGAGTGGCACGCATACGACGTTTACCGCCACAGCCTCGTAACGCTCGATGCGACGCCGCCCGGCGATCTCGTCTTGCGCCTCTCGGCGCTCCTCCACGATGTCGCCAAGCCGCGCACGAAGGACGGCCCGCATTTTTATCGACACGAGCTTGTCGGTGCAGACCTCGTCCCGGTGCTGCTGCAGCGGTTACGGTTGTCCAAGACGGTCGTTGAAACCGTGACGCATCTCGTGCGTCAACATATGTATAGCGCCGATCCGGACTTTCAACCTAAAGCGCTGCGCCGGTTCATCAATCGGGTGCAGCCTGACAACCTCGAGCGCTTATTTGCTTTGCGGGCTGCGGACATCGCCGGAAGCGGTTTGCCCAAGCGCGACGATGCGAACGAGCGCTTTGAGGCTCGGGTGTTCGACGTACTTGCCGAAGCGCCGCCGCGTGGTGTTAAAGATCTCGCAATCGGCGGTCGCGACGTCATTGCACTTTTCGAGCAAACCGGCCGTGTCGCACCGGGCTTCACCGGCGACCGTCGCGTCGGGCAAGTATTGCAGACGCTGTTCGAGCGCGTTATCGACGATCCGGCGTTCAACGAGCGTCACGCACTGCTCGATGCGGCCCGAGCACTCGTCTTGGCGCATTAACGGTTCAAATCGAACGACTGCAGCTTCGCCATATCGCAGAGCTTAACTCAGTTCAGCCGCAGCGCGGCCGCAGAAGCAGTCGAGGGTTCCATGGAATGCGTAGGGGCGCAACGTTGCTTTCCCTAAGCCCGCCTCGGAACGGCATTCGATCTTTACTGCTTTCGTGCGAGGTCTTTCACGGTTGCTTCAGCGCATGTCGAAGGCATGCAACGCGTCATTGCCATCGTCAACCAAAAAGGCGGCGTCGGCAAAAGTACGACTGCGGTCAACTTAGGTGCGTCGCTGGCAACCCTCGGGCAACGAGTGCTGATCGTCGACATCGATCCGCAAGGCAATTCGACCACCGGCGTCGGTATCGACAAGCGAACGGTCGAGCGCGACGTGTATTCGGTGTTGCTCGACGGGGCGACGATTCACGACGTCGTCCGCCCGACCGGCGTTCATGGGCTGTCGGTTGTGCCGGCGACATTGGCCTTGGCCGGCGCCGAGATCGAACTCGTGTCGACCTTACGGCGCGAAGGACGACTAAAATCGGCGTTGACTCTCGTCGAGCGGTCCTACGACTATATTCTCATCGACTGCCCGCCGTCGCTCGGCCTACTTACGATCAATGCGCTTACGGCGGCAAATGAGGTCATCATTCCGGTACAAGCCGAGTTTTATGCACTTGAGGGACTTTCGCAACTCACGACGATCGTGCGACGAATCAAAGACGCGCTCAACCCGGATCTGACGATTCTAGGCGTGCTGATCACCATGTACGATGCTCGGCAACGGCTGGCGACCGAAGTTCTCGATGAAGTCTCACGCTATTTTCCGGATCGCGTCTTCGCGACGCAGATTCCGCGCAACGTGCGGTTGTCCGAAGCGCCGTCGCACGGCAAACCGGCAGTTCTCTTCGATGTGAAGTCGCGCGGCGCGCAAGCGTATCTGGCGTTGGCGCGAGAGGTGCTCAAATGAGCGTTAAGCGCGGCCTCGGACGCGGGCTCGGAGCGTTCCTCGGCGATGTTGACACCAAAGACCTCATTGCGCCCGTCGCTCGCGGGCTCAATCAGATCGCGATCGCGCGAATCGTGCCGAATCCCAATCAGCCGCGCGTTACGTTCGATGCCGTCGCACTCGATGAGTTACGCGCTTCGATCGTTCAATTCGGCGTGCTCGTGCCCATCATCGTTCGGCCTGCAGGCGACGCTTACGAATTGATCGCCGGAGAGCGCCGATTGCGCGCCGCGCGAGCCGCCGGCCTCGAAACGATTCCGGCGATCGTGCGCCGGTCGGACGATCGCGAATCGCTTGAAGTAGCGATCATCGAGAACCTGCAGCGCCAAGACCTCGATCCGCTCGAGGAAGCGATGGGACTCGCGCACCTCATCGAAACCCATGGCTATACCCAAGACCAGCTCGCGCAGCGCTTGGGACGCAGCCGCTCGGCTGTTGCCAACAGTCTACGGCTACTCACATTATCAACGCAGCTTCAATCGCGCGTTCGCGCCGGCGTCATCAGTGCCGGTCATGCGCGAGCATTGCTTGCTCTGCCGGCTGCACGCCGTGATGCTGTAGCCCAACGGATCGAGACCGACGGCCTGACCGTACGCGCCGTCGAAAACTTGAGCCGTCGGACACCGCCTTCCGCTGCCCCCGCCGTTCGCTCGCGAGCGGCAGCTACGGAGCGCAGCAACGCCGCGAAGACGGCTGAATCAAGCGATCGCGGCGAGCTGCTCGATCGGCTGCGTTACCGCTTTGCAACGCATGTTGCGCTGGTCCGGCGCGGAAGCGGCGGAACGATCGAGTTGCGCTATGCCGACGACGCCGAGTTGTTACGAATCTGCGATCTATTGTTGGAGGTCGCCGCGGAACGGTGATCGTTGCGGCACTTGTCTCTGCGCTCGCCGGCCATGCCGAGGCGGCGGCTAATCGAGCTCAAACGGCAATCGTCGAGCAATTTATGGCCGATTTGCAACAGGCAAATTACGCTGCGGCGTTTCGTCTCCTCAACCCGGCCGCGCGCACGTATTTTCGCGAAGCCGCCAATCTTCGCAGCGTGTATACCGCCGACGGCTTCCGCGTCGAGCGTTTTACGATCGTCGGGCGGCGTGCGGGTTCGAGCGGCGCAATCGTGTTGGTGCGTGAAACGGCTCGTTTCCGCGATCATGCGCACGACGTTACGCTGCGGGAAACGGCGACGGTTTCGCTAGGCGTCGTGCCGGTTGCCGGCGCTTGGCGAATTAAAGATCCCGGGCACCCATGGCGAGCTTTTGCCCCGCGTGCTTTGGCAGCGCGCGACGGTCTGACGGTGAGCGTAAAGAAAGTTTCGTTTTACGCGCGCAGGATTGAAGCCGTCGTGACCTTCGAAAATCGAAGTCCGTCTTCGGTAACGCTGCTGCCGTACGCAAAGAGCATCTTGCGCGACGCCGCCGGAACGCGGTATCCGATCATCGAGACGCGGGACTGGTCGTTGACCGACAAAGTTCTCTTCGAGGGACTTCGACTTGCGCCCAGTGCGGAATACACCGGTACGCTCGCATTTTCGTGTGGCCCACTTGACGATCGGCCGCGAAGATTTAGCTTGACGATTGCGCCGATACTCTTCGCAGGCGCCGATCTGCCGTTTTCGCTCGACGTCTCGAGAATCGCGGCAACCGCGCGCTAATCGAGTTCCAGCCAAGACGGGTCGTCGTTCTGCCCGGCAGCCGGCCGAGAACTGCGCCCTCACCATTGAACGACGCGACAAGACGTCGATCGGCTATCGCAGGCAACTCGCAACGGATGAAACGACGTCGGCTCATTCGGCCATAATACACGACATGAACGATCGCCCGACCGCACGGCTACGTGGAATCTATGCACTCGTCGATCCGGCGCGCGGCGCGCTCGAGCCGTTCGTCGACGCATTGTTACGCGGCGGCGTTCGGCTCTTTCAAGTCCGCGCGAAGAACGGTATCCGGCGCGACGAGCTTTCGCGCTTGGCCGAGCGCGTGCGACGTGCCGGCGGCCTGACGATCGTCAACGATGACGTCGCATTGGCGGACGCTGTGGACGGCGTGCATCTCGGTCAAGAAGATGCCGCGTTGCACGATTTGCAGGCAGTACGCGCGCGACTTGGAGCGCGCATCATCGGATTATCGTGCGGCACGCCCGCGGAAGCACGCGCGGCCGCTGCTGCCGGCCTCGATTATATCGGCGTCGGTCCGATGTTTCCGACCGGCTCGAAACGCGACGCCGGATCTCCGATTGGCGTAAACGGGGTCCGTGCGGTGATCAGGGCATCGTCCTTGCCGGCGGCGGCGATCGGCGGGATCAGCGCCGAACGCATGCCGCAAGTGCGCGAAACCGGAGCCGCAATGGCCGCGGTTATTTCCGCGTGTTATGCCGGCGAAGATCCGGCCGCTGCAGCCCGAGCGCTCGTCGATGCCTGGGTACGATAATGCCGACGCTGCTGGCAATCGGCACCACGCATCCGTTCAACGTGGCGGGGATCGGGCTCGATCTGCGAATTGCGGCGCAAATTGGCGTGCAACTCGTCTCGATCATCGCCGGCATAAGCGCGCAGAACGCATCGCAGGTGCTCGCCCGTGTGCCGATCGCTGACAACATGCTTCACGCGCAGTTCGACGCGCTAAATGACGTCCGCATCGACGCAATTCATATCGGTGCACTCGTCGATGCACCAAGCGTTCGTACCATCGCACGCCGCCTGGCGCAATGCGGCGCGATACCCGTCGTCTGCGATCCGGTCATCGCCGCAACCGGCGGCGGCCGGCTTGCCGATGACGCGACGGTCGACGCTTTGCGGACGAGTTTATTCGAGCGGTGTACGCTTATCACGCCGAATCTCGACGAAGCAGAGTTGCTGCTTGGTCGAGCGATCGGCAATCTTGTCGAAATGGATGCTGCCGCGGTCGCCTTGCAGCATGCCGGTGCGCATGCCGTGCTTCTCAAAGGCGGTCACCTCGAAACGTCCGGCGCTGTCGTAACCGATGTACTTGCAGCCGGCGGCACGATTCGTCACTTTGCATCGCCGCGCGTAGCCGGTACGTTGCGCGGCACGGGCGATCTGCTGGCAAGCATGATTGCCGCTCGTTTAGGTTCGGGCGATTCGCTAACGACCGCAGTTGAAACGGGCCGGGCTTTCGTGCGCGCATGTTTGACCGAACGCATCGAGTTCGCCGGGATGCACACCATCCGCTAAGGCGTCCGGCCGACGGCGTGGCAGGTTGCGCTCGCAGCCGGTCGGAACGTTTGCCCGTTGTCTCGCGCGGCCGCATACCGCAGGGTTCGTAACGGCAGAGCGCGAGGTTCGTGATAGGTTTGCCTCACCGTGTCGACCGCTCCAACGCTCCCTTTTGCCCGGGTTATGTCCGGAATGCGGCCGACCGGCCGTCTCCACATCGGTCATCTTGTCGGCGCGCTCCGTCAATGGGTCGCATACCCCGACTCGGTCGATGCGTTCTTCGAGGTCGCCGATCTTCACGCGTTCACGACGCAATTTGAAGATCCGCAAGCGATTCGGGATAATAGTGACGAGTTAATTCTTGATTGGCTTGCCGCCGGACTCGATCCGAATCGCTGTACGATTTTTCTGCAGTCGGCGATCGCTGAGATCACCGAGTTGCACGCCTTGCTGTCGATGATCGTGCCCGTTGCGTGGCTGCAGCGCGTGCCGACGTTTAAAGACCAGATTGAGGCGCTCGGCGCCGACGTTGCAACGTATGGATTCCTCGGCTATCCGCTTTTGCAATTGTGTGATATCGCCGCGTTCAAAGCCGACACCGTTCCGGTCGGTCGCGATCAGCTCTCACACATTGAATTCGGCCGCGAAGTTGTGCGCCGCTTTAATTATTTGTATGGTCCGACGCTCGTGGAGCCGGAAGCGACGTTATCCGAATTTCCGGCGGTCGCCGGCACGGACGGCCGAAAGATGTCCAAGTCATACGGCAATGCCATCGACATTGCGGACGATGAGCAGACGACGACGAAGAAAGTCCGCTCGATGCAAACCGATCCGTTGAAAGTCCGGCGACACGATCCCGGCCGGCCGGAGATCTGCCCGGTGTTCGCACTGCATCATCTGGCTAATGCGGCGCGCGTTCCGCTCATCGACGAGCACTGCCGAAGCGGTGCTTTAGGCTGCGTCGCTTGCAAGACCGAACTTGCCGAAACCATGAACGCGTGGCTCGCACCCGTGCGGCTGCGCCGGGCGCAGTTCGATCGCACGCGGGTCGCACAGATCCTTGAGGCGGGTAACGAAAAGGCGCGCACCGTTGCGCGTGCCACCCTGCGCGACGTGCGGCGCGCGCTTAGGCTTACTCCGTAAATTGCGGCAGATACTCGCGTAAGCTAGCCAGCATCAGGTTAATTTCGTTGACGGACGTTGCGTATGAGAAGCGCAGATGGCCGGCACCGGCCGCACCGAACGCCGAACCCGCCAACGCGGCAATGCCGGCTTCTTGCAACAGAAACGCTGCCAGCTTCTTATCATCCGGTGTGATGCGCGTGATGTTCGGAAAAGCGTAGAACGCGCCATCCGGCAGTCTGCACGACACATTCGGGATCGCGTTGAGCCCGGCGACCAGCACGTCACGCCGCGTCCGAAACGTTTCGTTCATCGTAACGACCGCGTCATCGCTTCCGCGCAAAGCCGCAACGCCGGCATGCTGGACGAACGGTGCAACGCATGAATACGTGTTGTTGGCGAACGTCGTGACGGTCGCGGCGAGCGTCTCGGGCAGAATCACATAGCCGAGCCGCCAGCCCGTCATCGCATAAGCTTTCGAGAACCCGTCGATCACGATCGTGCGTTCCTGCATGCCGGCGCATTGCGTGATCGAAGCGAATGCCGTTCCGTAGACGTTGCGGCTGTAGATCTCGTCGGCCATGACGAGGAACCCATGCTTTTGCGAAAGGTCGGCGATGGTCTGCAGGTCGTCTCGGGTCAGCACTCCGCCGGTCGGATTATGCGGCGAGGTGACGACGACGATTTTTGTGCGCGGCGTAATCTTGGCTGCAAGTTCGTCGAGATCGAGACGCCAATTCTTTTCTTCCCGCAGCGCAACGGGGATCGGCCGAGCACCAAGGTAGCTCGCCGCCGAAGCGTACGCCGGATACGCCGGATCGGCGTAAATGAGTTCGTCGCCGGGGTCCAGCAGCGCGCACAGGGTGTTCCAGATTGCCGGCTTCGCTCCCGGCGCAACGACCACGTTCGCGCGGCGATACGGCGCAATATTGCGAAAGTTCGCGGCGTACTCGGCAATCGCGTCGCGCAGTTCGGGAATTCCGGCCGATGGCGCGTAATGCGTCAGGTTCGCCTCGATGGCAGCGATCCCGGCGGCTTTCACGTGCGCAGGTGTATCGAAGTCGGGCTCGCCGATCTCCATGTGCACGATGTGCCGACCCTCGGCTTCAAGTTGACGCGCACGTGCTAAAACCTCGAAGGCGCTTTCGCCGCGAAGCTGTCCGACGGCGCTACAAAGAAAGTCTGCGTGCTGGCTAACCGTTGTCATGGCACTCCTCTTTGCAGCGCGAGCAGTCTGCCGCCCGAACCCCCAACCGATACGGCCCGGCGCATGCGGCGTCGGCCCGTAAACCGGCCTGCATCTCATTGCATTTGCGCGCTACCGCGTCGGTTGCGCGCGCGGCGCACCTCGACCATTGCTCGACGAAGATCGTCAATCTTCCATGTCGTAATTGCTCGCGCTATGCCGGCATCGTGTCGGCGTTGCGCTCAGCCGGCCATGCTGGGTCTGGAGGACTCGTTTGCCGTTGATGGATCCGTGACTATCTCCCTGGGTGCTGTGAACCGGCGACTCATGCCGCGGGTAAGCATCATATGAAGCGAACCGCGTTCGGTGCGATATTCCTTGCAAGTACACTCTTGCAGATGACCGGCGCGGGGGCGCAGATTACGACCCCCATGGCAGCCACGCCGGCGCCGGTTCCCGCGGCAAGCGCCCCCCCGTCTACGCCATCGCCTCGAGCGACGGCGCCCGGACGCTTTAATTTACATCGTCCCGGGACGGACATCGACGGCGACGAGTTGACCGGAAATGTCGGCAGTAACGTGTATGTGTTTCGCGGCAACATTGTCTTACACAGCGATCCGAAGGTCGACCGGAGCTTCGGTGCGGCAACCGAGAGCGATGCGCCGCTGACGATCACCTCCGACGAACTCGACGTCGACCGGTTTGCAATGACCTATGTTGCCAAGGGGCACGTTCACTTCACCCAAGGCACGCGCTCGGGCAATGCCGATCTCGCCATGCTCAACGAACAAACACGCGATCTCGATCTGCTCGGTCATGCCGACGTCGTCGACGGCGATCATCGCGCGCGCGCAGCGAAGCTGCATTACAACGGCACGGACCGGCAATTTCACGGGGCGGGCGACGTTCGGATTTACGGCCCGGCGCCTTCACCGCAACCCAGCGCTTCGGCAACGCCCGCCGGCAAGCATCGTCGCCGCTTGCCGTTTTAGCCGCGCGGCGTGCTTTAGAGCGGCGCGATTTTTTTGCCGAAGTATTCGGCCAATATGTGCTGGGCAACCGGTGCGGCGACGCTTGCTCCATAACCGCCGCTTTGCTCCATATAGACCGCCATCGCGATTTTCGGATGGTCGCTTGGCGCGTACGCAATGAACCACGTCGTGTTTGCGCGGCTGCCGCCGACGCCGATCTCCGCCGTTCCGGTTTTTCCCGCGAACGGCAGACCCTCGATCTTTAAACCGTACGCGGTGCCGCCGGGATCGGTGACCTTCGCCATTCCGGCCCGAACTTCCCGAAGTGCTTCGGCCGTTACGTTCACTTTGCGGATGACTTGATGCCCGAAGGTGTGGAGAATTTTCCCGCGCGGCGAACGGATCGCATCGACGATATGCGGGCGGTACAGCGTACCGCCGTTGACGACCGTCGCTGCGACGTTGGCAATCTGCAACGGCGTCGCTTCCATCGCGCCTTGTCCGATCGCTAGTTGACAGACGTCGCTCGGCTCGAGCGGCAACTTATAGACGCGCATCGACCATTCGTTCGTCGGCCAATTGCCCTCGAACTCACCCGGCAAATCGACGCCTAAGATCGAGTTTAGTCCGTATTGCAGGGCGTAATAGCGCAAACGATCGTGTCCTAAGCGGTAACCAAGTTGGTAGAAATAGCCGTCCGACGATGCCGCCAATGCGCGCACGAAATCGGTCGTGCCGAGTCCGCCCGCGGCGATATCGCGAAACAGCACGCCATGACAATCCCAGGCACCCGAATCGTACAGGATTTGATTGGGTTTAATGACGCCGGCGCTGATGGCGCCCGAACCGGTCACCATCTTGAACGTCGATCCGGTGGGTGAAGCAGCGCCGATGACGCGATCGTAGAGCGGCCGTAATGAATCGGTGAGGTAATGCGCAAATTTCGCGCCGCTAATGGGCGTTGCAAAATCGTTCGGATCGAATTCCGGAAACGAAGCTAGCGCTAAAATACCGCCGTCGGCCGGATCGATCGCAACGACTGCGCCGGCAAGCCGCTTATGGCGCGCGCGACCCCATTTGAACAGCATCGTTTTCAAGTTGCGCTCCGCGATGCGCTGCAAGCGCCAATCGACCGTCGTTACCAGCGTATTTCCGGGCACCGGATCGACGACATTGAGGCGTCGCACGAGTGCGCCGGCTGCATTGACCTCGATCTCCTGGCCGCCGATTCGGCCGCGCAAATAGCGGTCGTACTGCTTTTCGAGGCCGTCTTTGCCGACCACGTCGTTGGGTGAATACCCTTGTCGCCGCAGCGCTTGGTACTCATCTTCGGTAATCGCGCCGACGTAGCCGAAAAGGTGCGAACCTTCGCCTTTGAACGGGTAGTTGCGCACCGGCTGCGCTTGAAAGTCGACACCCGGAAATTCGTTCTCCGATTCGGCCAGCCGAGCCATCTGCGCGGGCGAAAGTTCGCTTGCCAAAATAACGGGGCCGTTCGGTTCGTAAACCTGTACTTCGTCGAACGACTTATAGTTAACGCCGCGATGGTGGAGCAGCCGGTGCCATAAAACGGGCTGGCGGACACGTAAGATATCCGCCAGCGCTGCAATCGTCCGGTCGATATTTTTTACTTCAGATGGAATGAGCGCGCACACGAATGACGGACGGCTGCGCACGATAACGGCACCGTGCCGATCGACGATTAGTCCGCGCGGTGCCGCAACGGGGATGAGTTCGATTTGATTCGCTCGTGCCGCCGCGGCGAATACCTCGCCTTGCACGATTTGGACCTGCGTCAAGCGTGCGACGATCGCGGTTAGCGCGAGCAGCAAGACACCGATAAAGGCGCTGAAGCGTAGCGGCGAATGCAGTTTCATCAAAAGCGCTCGATGGCCGTGCGGTCGTTGATGAAGCGTGCCCGAAACACTAAGTAGACGAGTGCACAAAGCGCACTGAGTGCAGCCTGCCAAAGCGTCGCGTGGACGTGCACGACTGCAAGCCCGGGCGGATAACCTTCGAGACTCATAACGGCCCAGAACAGCGCATCGCGGACGACGACGGCGAGTCCAACGACGGCGCTTAACGTGACGATGCCGTCGGAGAAGAAGCCGCGCGCGACGGCTCCCGCACCGAGCGCCGTCAATGTCGTTGCAATCGTCCACGCACCGCCGCTATGCGCGAAGCAGTCTTCGAGTATACCGGCGATGACGCCGAGCAGCGCCGCACGCCGCGCGCCGGCCTTTAGGGCATAAAGAACGACGGCCACGGTCACGAGCGACGGGATCGTGTTGTGCAACGTCACGAGTTGCGCGAATACCGTTTGCGAAAACACCGCAAGCGCCGTCCAGCCGACGGTCGGAAGAAGCGCCGGACCGGTGACGATCTCGACCGAGCGGTAATTACTTTGCGAGAACGACGACACGGCCGAGCGAACCGAATGTGACGGCCGGTTGCACGATCGCGCTCTGTTCCAAAGCGCCCGCACTGGCCGGCGCAATCTGTGAGATTCGCCCGATCAGCGAGCCGGCATGAAACGACCGGCCTTCGCCCGTTACGACCGCGTCGCCGAGATGCAGCTTCGCGTCTTGGGAGATGTACTGCAACTTCAAATGCGATTGCGTGCCGACGGCGATCGCCCACCACCGGCCGTGCTGAACGATGGCCGGAAGTTTGCTGGCCGGATCGGTAACGAGCAGCACTTTACTGGAGAGCGGCGCAACTTCAACGACGCGACCGACGACACCGCGTCCGTCGACGACGCCGTCATCGCGCTCGATGCGATCGCGCGAACCGCGATCGATCGTAATGAGCCGCTGCGTTGCTTCCGGGTCGTAGCCGATCACGGTTGCCGCGATACCGGCGGGATGTTTGAGTTGTGCCGATGCGATATCGCGCTCGACCGGTACGCGTGACAGCGTTTCATTCAATTGCAGATTCGCTTGACGCAAACGCTCGTTTTGCAATCGCAGATCGGCATTCTCGCGCGCGAGTTGTGGCGTATCGGCGACGGTCGTTACGAGGTTACGGATCGCCAGGACGGTAACGGCAACGGCAAGCTGGGCGTACGTCGTAACGGTTGTCACCGTCACCGTCACGGGACTCGGCCGGCCAAGCCGTGCGAAGTCGATTTGCAGCAACGCC
>CBDCCS010000022.1:0-803103 GCA_965214935.1 Candidatus Velthaea sp.
TGTTGAGATTCCCGGTCATGCGGCTTAGAATCGGTGCAGGCAGCCGTTTACCTCGTGCCGGCGCCCGTTCACCTTGCCTTGAGCGGAGATCGGTTTCGCCACGCCGGAAAGGTGCGGCGTGCGTCCTCTTCGTGAAGCGGCGGTGCTCATGGCGATCTGCGCCCGGCCGCCGCATCGCGTTCTCTTCATCGAACGCGCCGCACATTTGCGCGATCATCCCGGGCAGATCGGGCTTCCCGGCGGGTCCGTCGATCCGGCCGACGGTGACGATCGCACGCGCACCGCATTGCGCGAAGTGCGCGAAGAACTTGGCATCGCCGCCACGCACGTGACGATCGTCGCCCGGCTGCCCGATGTACGTCAGCGCGTTAATACCTTCAACGTCTCTCCGCTCGTCGGCATCTTGCGCGAGACCGTCTCTCTCACCGTCGATCCAGCCGAAACGGCAGCGGTTTTCGCCGTTCCGCTTGCAGCGATCGTTGCGCCGGGTGCCGTTTTTCGCGGGCTCGAGAACGTGGCCGACCGCGCGATCGAGACGTGGGTTTTCGATTATGACGGCCGGCATATATGGGGTCTGACGGCGCAAATTTTGCCACGACTTCGTCGAACTCTGGCAAGCGCCGCAGTCACCGACGCGTGCGGCGATCGAAGCCGCGCTACTCGTCGCCGCGAGTTAACCTTCGAGCGGCCGGCTCGTCTGCATCGTCTCGAACGGAACGCCGCCCGGACCGAATTTAACCGGCTCGAGTCCGCGCCCGTGTAGCAAATGCGAACTGATCGCGCCGATGCGGATGAGGATCCGGTCGTGACCGAGCAGCGGAAAGAGTAAACGCAACGGCGGACCGTCATGCTTCCCGCTTAGCGCCATGCGCACGGCGGCGAACGCATCGTCATGCGCGACGCCGAACTCTTGCGCGATGTTCGGTAGATCGGCTTCGAGCGGCAGCTCGCGCAGTTCCGCCTGCGCGTCGACATACTGGCCGACGGCATCCAGGTAAAAGACGACTTGGCGATTGCGTAACCGTTCGAGTTCAAACGCCGGCACGACGACGGCTTCGGCGCGCAGATCGGCTGCGATCGCCAACCCGTCGGCCAGCGTCGCAAATTGACTGCCGTACGCTTCGACGAATGTTCCAATCCAACGTTCGGCCGCCGCCGGAATCGGGTCTTCGAGCAAACCCGCACGCTGCATCGCACTTGCGATAAGGGCCGCAAAATGCTCGGGCGGCAACGCGCGCAGTGCGCGCTCGTTGAGCGCCCGCAACCGCGCGGCGTTGAAATGCGCCGGTGCGTGTGCGACGCGTTCTAGCCCGAACGTTTGCATTAGATCCGCACGACTCGGATGGTCGTCGCCGTCGGGTGACGACCAGCCTAAGAGCGCTAAATGCTCGACCACTGCGTCGGGCAGAAAGCCGTCGGCTCGCAATTGAGCGATCGACGGCAGTTCGGCGCCGTCGTCGGGGAGCAGCGCGCCGATGTGCGCGTAACGCGGCGACGTCAAACTCAGCGCGCGCTGCACCAGCAACGCGCGAGCCGTTCGTTCCAGCGCGCGATCTTCACGAACATGCAGCGGCGTTCCAAGCACTGCATCGTCGACGGCGTCGGCAAACGCAGCGTCGATCGCGCCGTCGCTGTAAACAAGGACGATCTCACCGAGCGTGCCGTTGTCGAAGAGGACCGGGCCACGAACCGCATCTTCGACGGTCGTGGAACCCGGCGCGACCCGCAATGTGACGAGGCCGCCGGCACTCGACGCATGCCCCGCACCGATGAGCTGTTCGGCATACTCCCGATACAGAGTCGTCCGGGCGGATGTACGAACCGGCGATGCGCCGACCGTGATCGCAAGCCAGTTGGAATCGTCGGCAATAGCTGTTTCGAGCGCGCTCACTTCAGGGTTCGTCGCATCGTCGAAACGCAGTCCGATGCCGGCACCGGCGCGCTGAGCCAACAACTGCGTGAAGACGAGACGCCGGGCAGTTGCGGCATCGAGCGCAGCATCGACCGATACCCACCAAAGCGGCGCGCTCTGCTCGCCGTTGCTATGTTCCATCGCTTAGGCTTACCCATCATCAAGCGCGTGCGCCATGCTGCGCTCGACCGCTCTCCGCGTTCCAATGACATCATCGTTGCTGTCGCTGCGCGAGCGTATTTGTGTCAGCGGTTCGATGGACCGGCACCCGCTGTTGCCAACGCGACGGCATCGGCACCGGCGGGGATGCGCATCGCGGACAATGGGTCGTTTGCCGCGTGCCACACCGCTTGGGCCACGTCTTCCGATCGCGTCAGCGGCGCGGACCCTGAATCGGCCATCCGCGCAAAGAGCCCCCGTGCAAGCTCGGCGTACGGCTCGGAGACCGTATTCTGCATCCGCGGCCCGGCATTAATGCTAAAGCGTGTTTCCGGCGAACGCCCGGGCAGTACCAGACGCACGCGAATGCCGAACGGCTCGAGTTCGAGTGCGAGCGACTCGGTGAATGCGTTAACTGCCGCCTTACTGGCGGTGTAAACGGACAACATGAGCAGCGGACGCAACGTTACGGTTGACGAGACGTTAACGATGACGCCGGACTTACGGGCTCGAAACTGCGGCAGCACGGCTTGAACCATCGCCATCGTACCGTATGCGTTCGTCTCGAAGATTTCACGCGCCAACTCCATCGGCGTCGCTTCAAAGGCGCTAATCAATCCAATACCGGCATTGTTGACGAGTACGTCGATCGGGCCGGCAGCTTCTACGCCCCGGCGAATACTCTCGGGATCGGTCACGTCCAGGGCTAGCACGCGTAAGCGTGGCGAAGGCGCAAGAACGTCGTCGCGATCCGTGCGCATTGTCGCAATGACTTGCCAGTCCCGTTCGAGGAAATAGCGGGCGGTTTCAAGGCCATAGCCGGACGAACATCCGGTGATAAGAACGGTTTTCATTCTTCAACGGTAGACGATCGACTTCGGACTCGCTACAATTAGGAGTCGCTATTTCTTTGTTCGGAGTCCCGAGATCACCGATCCGCTTGCCGAAGTCGTCTTGCTCTTAGAACCAAATGCGCCGTTCTCCAAAGTCGTAAGCGCAGCCGGCCGTTGGCAGGTCCGTCGCTCGGAATACGGGCGGCCTTTCTACTGTGTCGTCCTCGAGGGATCGTGTTTGCTCGCGATTGACGGAGGCAGGCAACTGACTCTCGCGCCGGGCGATTTTGTGTTGATCCCGTCGGCCGACAGTTTTACGATGTCGAGTCTCGAGCCGGCCGCAGTGCCGGACGTGCCGGTCGAACGTGCGGACGGGGAGTTTCGGCGTCGGCCTGCAGACCGGCGCGCCGGACATGCGGTCCCTCATCGGATACTGCGAATTCGGTTCACCCGACGCTGCGTTATTGGTATCGTTGCTCCCGCGGCTCGTACACGTGCGCGACGATGAACGGCTTGCAACCCTCGTGCAATTAGTGGGGCGAAGAGTCTCGGGCACAACGGCCCGCACGCGACATCGTGTTGGCGCGCCTGCTCGAAGTGCTGCTCATCGAAGCGCTGCGTTCGATCGCGAATACGTCGGCGCCGTCGGGTCTTCTGCGCGGTTTAACCGACGAGCGTCTTGCGATCGCTCTCCGCGCAATGCACGAACATCCGGCGGCGGCCGTGGACCGTCGCACAGCTCGCCAAAGAAGCAGCGCTGTCGCGGTCTGTATTCTTCGAGCGCTTCAACCGCGCCGTCGGTGTCACCCCGATGGAATATCTGTTTGGGTGGCGCATGGCGCTTGCCAAAAAATTGCTGCGTCAAAACGAGACCGACGTCGCCGACATTGCCGACCGCGTCGGCTACAGCTCCGCAAGTACCTTTAGCGTTGCATTCGCGCGCAACGTGGGACTGCCGCCGATGCGCTATGCGCGCGAGATTCGCGACACGAACCGAATGTGATTGGGTAATTGTTCGTACACAATCTCCGCGATCAACTCTCTGCAATCGCGATCGCTGGCAAAATCCGCGATAACACCGAACCGCCGGGGCTAAGTTCACGGCTTCAGCACATCGCTCCAATCGGTCGGAAATTTTTTGGCGGCGTTCCCGATCAAAACTATAACCATGCGCTTTTGCCCACGCTGCAAGCTTTAAGGTCAACGCACTTCTAGGCTTTGCGGACAGACCGGAAGCGGGCGACACGGTAATCTCTCCGTTCACGTACGCGAAGCGCATGCCGGGGTTGTCGATCGACCATTGAATGATCTGCTCGTCGGTCGGCGGAGAGTGGCATTCTTCGACGACTTCGCGCAGCACGAATCCGCTTCGCAGTCAGCGAGTCCCGTAATCGGCAAAGGCGACCGATACAACTTGGCACGAAGAGTCGGTTCGCAACCGTGCCGAAGATACGACTCGGTATGCTTCGGCGGTCAGGCCTCGCCGTGACGCTCGCGATGCACGAGTGCCACGGCATATGCCGCGACACCGCTGCCGTCGCCCGTATAGCCGAGCCCTTCGCTCGTTTTTGCTTTGATGCTCACGCAACCGACGTCGACGGCGAGCACTTCAGCTAGACGTTCGCGCATGTCGCCGATGAACGGCGCGAGCTTGGGCCGCTGCACGACGATCGTCGCGTCGATGTTGCCGATCGAAAAGCCATGCCGGACCGTGAGTTCGTGCACGGCTGCGAGCAGCCGCATCGAATCGACGCCTTTCCACTGCGGATCGGTGTCCGGGAAATGCCCGCCTAGATCACCAAGGGCACAGGCACCGAGCAGCGCATCGCTGACGGCATGGGCGAGTACATCGGCGTCGCTATGACCGAGCGGTCCGGTTTCATGCGGAATGGTGATGCCGCCGAGGATGAACGGCCGTCCGGCAACTAAGCGGTGTACGTCGAAGCCGTGGCCGACCCGCATCATGCGCGGGCGAAATGTGAGAGGTGCGTTGTAAACAGCGCATCTTCACCGGCTAAAACTTGCAGCCGCATGCCGAAGCCGCGCAGTGCTTCGCGATCGGCGTAGGCGCGAATTGCGACGGCCGCCGGTAAATCGCGATCGATGCCGTCGATACGGGCCGAACGCGCTTCAAGTTCTCCAAGTACGGCGTCGACGGCACGTTCGTGCACGAAGCATTCGACGACGAGTACTTCGATTTCATCGACGCCGGCCGGCGGCGTGCGCGCCGCGAGAATTCGTTCGGCTCGTTCGAGGTCGCCGGGCAAAGTAACTTTGAAGTTGTCCGCCGACGCCTCAACCACCACCACGTCGATACCGCCGCGTTCGAGCAGTGCCGCATCGTCGGTGGCCGGCGGCCAGTGCAAACGCACGGCATCGGCATGTACGCCTTGCAAATCGCGGCGCGCGGCGCATTGCGGCGTTTGTGCGGCCCATAAGGCGGCGCGCTCGAGCGTTTGAACGACTTTCCCGCCGGCCCCAACAACTTTGATCGTGTCGATGACGGGCGCGGCTAGCAACGCCGCGCGTCCGGGCCGCACCAATCGCATCGCGGCCCGGATTTCAGTCGCCCGTACCAGCGGTCGCGCGCCATCGTGCACGAGCACCCCGGCGCTGTCTTGCGGCAGCGCGGCGATACCGAGCCGAACGCTGTCTTGCCGCGTTACGCCGCCCGGTACGATCTGCACGCGCAGGCGATGCGCGAACGGACGCACCGCGGCGCCGATCGCATCAATATATTCGGGCTCGGTAACGACCACGAGGTCGTCGATTTCAGGCATGGCGGCGAGGGTTTGCACCGACCAGGCCACGAGCGGTTTACCGCCGAGTTCGACGAGTTGCTTGGGCCGGCCGAAGCGCGTACCGCGTCCGGCGGCAACCACGACTGCGCCCCAAATCATAGGCGTTTTGTGCGGGCGAAAATCATTCGGCCGGCCATCGTTTGCAAAGCGCTCGTTACCGATACGTCGACCGTCTCGCCAATGAGCCGGCGCCCGTTTTCAATGACGATCATCGTCCCGTCGTCTAAATAACCGACACCCTGATGCGCTTCTTTACCTTCTTTGACAACCGCGACGCGCAGTTCTTCGCCCGGCAATAATACCGGTTTTACCGCGTTCGCGAGTTCGTTGATGTTGAGCACGGCGACGCCTTCGACATGCGCGACGCGATTGAGGTTGTAATCGTTCGTGACGAGTTTCCCGCCGCGCTCCTGGGCCAATCGCACGAGCTTCGCATCGACGGCCGTAATATCGTCGAAATCGCGTTCGACGATCTCGAGCGTCGCTGCCGCTTGCAACTTTGTCAGCACTTCAAGTCCGCGACGGCCGCGCGTGCGTTTGAGCGAATCACCGGAGTCAGCGATCAATTGCAACTCACGCAGGACGAAGCGCGGCAAAACGAGCGGACCTTCGAGAAAACCGGCCTCGACGATCTCCAAAATGCGGCCGTCGATCACGACCGACGTATCGATAATTTTTGCGACACCGCTCGACGCCACGGCAAGCGGGACCGAACTGCTGAAGCGGCCGAGCATCACCCGCTGCTTCGCGCCGACGCGCGCACCTAAATAGGCTGCAAACAAACTGATGACCAGATACAAAACGATCGCGATATAACCGCCGGTCGGACCGGCTACGGTAATGAACTCGAAGAGCACGCTCTTGGCGAGAAAGGCGATGACTAAGCCCGTCGTTAAACCGATCGCGCCGCCGACGAGCTCGCCCGGCGCGAGCCGTTCGATGGCACGTTCGACGGTAATGAGTTCGGCTTCAAACAACGATTGCGCCGCCGGGACGAGCAGCACGCCGATGAGCGCACCGGCAATCGGTGCAACGATGAGCAGCACCACTTGCCAGAATTCGCTGGCAACATGAATCGAGATTGCGTGCGTGTACGCTTCGCGGCCAAGCAGAAATCCGGTCGTGCCGAAAATTGCGGCGAACACCAGCCGCAGCAGCGCCGCCGCGGCGCGCGCGCCCGGACTAACGACCGCCGAGGAACGCGCCACAAACATCGTTGGCGAGAAACCGGCCGCGCTGCGTCAACTGCACGCGCTCGCCGGCGATGCGCAACATTCCCGCAGCGCTCAGATCGTCGATCACCACGCGATAACGCTGAAAAAAATCAACGTCGTAGCGCTGCGCAAATTCACGCGTATCGACTCCCTCGAGCGTTCGCAGGGCAAGCATCGTTGCTTCGCCGGTGCGCTCGTCGCCCACGAGCATCTCACGTTCGCCTGGGATTTCGCTGCCGCTCAGCGCCGCGATGCAGTACGTCTCGAAGTCCCGCGTGTGCGTCGAGCGCACGCCGTTGAGATAAGCTGCGGCACCGACGCCCAGACCGACGTAGCTTCCGTTTTGCCAATAATTTGCGTTGTGCACGCAGCGAAAACCCGGCCGCGCGAAATTCGAGATTTCGTAATGCTCGAAACCCGCTTGCGCGGCGCGTTCGATCGCGATCGTATAGAGTTCGGCTTCTCGATCGCTGTCGAAGAAAGCGCCGGGTTCACGTGCGTACCAGCGAGCGTACGGGGTGTCGTCTTCGATCGTCAGCCCGTAACTCGAAAGGTGATCGATACCGAGTTCGAAGGCGTGATCGAGGGAACGCGCCCACGACTGCGCGGTTTGTCCCGGCACGCCGAACATCAGATCGATGCTAACGTTGGTAAAATCCGCTGCGCGCGCGCGCGCGATAACGATCGCGACGTCGGCGGCGCTATGCCGCCGGCCGAGCGTCTGCAGTTCGCGCGCATCGAACGATTGCACGCCGATCGATAGCCGGTTAACGCCCGCGGAGCGCAACGCCGGCAATTGTTCGCACAGCGCGAGATCGGGATTGATCTCAACGGAGATTTCGGCGTCCGCGGGCAGGCTGAAACGCCGGCGCAATCGCGCGATGATATCCCCGATGGCGCCTGCGTCATACGTGTTGGGCGTACCGCCGCCGAAGAAGAGCGTCGAACCGGGAAGCGGCGGTGCCGCCGCGATCTCCGCGTGCAACGCCTGCAAATACCGTTCGGCTCGGGCTTGTGCGTACGGCCATTTCGCAAAGTCGCAGTACGGACAAACGTAGGGGCAAAATGGTAAATGGACGTAAAGCGCGGCGGACATTGCTACGCACTGACCTTTTCGACGTTTGCGGCGATCTCACCGACGAGATTCGCGCCGGCTTCGAGCGCCGCCGCCTTGATTGCATTGCGAATCGCATTGCGATTGGAGCGCCCATGTGCGACGATGCAATTCCCGCGAACGCCTAGAAGCGGGGCGCCGCCGTACGTCCCGTAATCGAGCTTCTTCTTCATCGAGGCAAAAGCCGGCCGCGCGAGCAACCCGCCGAACTTTGCCAGCGGTGAAGAGCTCGCGAATGCGTCGCTCAAGCTGACTTGAAAAAAAGAACCGACCCCTTCGGCGAGTTTGAGCATAACGTTGCCGACGAAACCGTCGGCAACGACGACATCGGCGACGGAGTTGAGCAAATCTTTGCCTTCGATATTGCCGATAAAGTTCAGCGGTGCGGTGGCCAGCAATTCGGCGGCTTCGATGGCTTGCGCGTTGCCCTTGGTGCGCTCTTCGCCGTTGGAGATCAAACCGACGCGCGGATTCTCGATACCGAGCGCCGCGTGAGCGTAGGCCGAACCCATGATCCCGAATTGCATCATCCACTCGGGCCGGCAATCGACGTTGGCTCCGGCGTCGACGAGCACGGTCGGGCCGGATTTCCCCGGCAAGACCGCGGCAATCGCCGGGCGCGCAATGCCGGGAATGCGGCGCAGCCGGATCAGGGCGATAGCCAGAAACGCACCGCTGTTACCTGCCGAAACAACCGCATCGGCAGCTCCGGTCCGCACCAGTTCGATTGCTTCACCGAGGCTCGTACCGGCTGCGTTGCGCCCGGCCGACGAGGCCGGCGCATCCATTGCGACGATCCCGGCGGCATGCACGACCTCGATGCCCGTGCAGCGACTCTTGGACAAAATCGGAGCGATCCGCTCGCGATCGCCGACGAGGATCATGCTGCCTAGACCATCTCGGTGGGCGAGAATCGTCCCTTCGACGATCTCGCCCGGGGCATCGTCGCCGCCCATGGCGTCGATGGCGATCCGGGGCTTAGCCTTGAACATGCACGGCGCTCACATCGGCGACGGGTTCGCGAATTCCGACGCCATACCGCTTGAGGCGCACGCGTTTTTTCGCTTGCCACGGCTTTGAACGCATGGTATGCTTCCTCCGTTATGGCCAAGAGATGTGACGTGTGCGGCAAAGGCCCGATGGCGGGAAACAATGTCAGCCATGCAATGAATAAAACCAAGCGGCGCTGGCTGCCGAATCTTCAGGCCGTACGTATCAACGATCGCGGCACTCACGTCACGGCTCGCGTCTGCACGAGTTGTCTGCGTAGCCGCCGCGTCAAGCGCGCCTAACCTTCGCACGTATAGCAGTAAGAGAGGCGCCGCCAGGCGCCTTTTTCACGTTGCGTCGGCTGACTCACGGCCGCAAGTGGTCCCACCCGGCGGCAATAAGCGGCATCCCGCCGGGATCGCGCAGGCCCATCTCGCTTTCGACGGTGCCGACGCGCTCGAGCGGACGCCCGAAACGCCCGGCGAAGCGCGCGGCCAGATACGAAAACGCACGCGCATCGATGGCGGCGATGAGTTCGTAATCCTCGCCGCCGTCAAGCGCGTACGCGAGCGGATCGTCGGCGCCGAGCGCGGCGGCGGCAGCAACACCGGGATGAACCGGTACGTGCTCGATCGTAGCACCCCGGCCCGACGCCGTACACAAACGCGCCACATCGGTGGACAAGCCATCCGAGCAATCCATGAGCGCGTGAACGTTTGTTGAAGCGCCCAGCCAACGGCCCTCGGCTAACCGCGGTTGAGGCCGGCGAAACGCACGGACGACCTCGACGAAACGCGCGTCCTCGGCTTGGGCGGCAAAGTCGCGCAGGATGCCGAGTCCCGCTCGGCTTGCCCCCAGTGGCCCGGTCACGGCAATGACATCGCCCGTGCGTGCACCGCTGCGCCGTTTGAGGTTCGAGGTACGAACTTCGCCGACAACCGTGATGACGATAACGATCGCGGGCGCGCGCGTGATGTCGCCGCCCGCTAAAGCGCAATTCGCCGGCCCGGCAATTTCAGCCATCCCGCGATAACATTCGTAGATCCAATCGTCGTCACCGGTACCCGGAACGCCCAAGGCAATCGTTGCCAAAATCGGCCGGGCGCCCATTGCGGCTATGTCGGATAAATTTGCGGCGAGCGCCCGATAACCGATGTCGCGGGCCGACATGAACGAGCGGCGAAAATGCACGTCTTCGACCAGTGCATCCGTTGTAATGACCGACAAGTTCGAGCGCGACGGCCGCCAGACTGCCGCATCGTCACCGATCCCGAGCACGACGTTGTGAGGTGCAGCGCCCGCGCATATCTCGCGCAGTCCCGCGACGAGCTGATCTTCACTCGTCACCCTCGCGTAAGTTGGGCGCGCAGGCGCATTTCATGCAAAGCCGCCGGCGGATCGGCGGCGCCGAAAATACTCGAACCGCCGACGAGAATATCGGCGCCTGCCGCGACGGCGCGCTCGATTGTTTGCAAGCCGATACCGCCGTCGACTTCAATTTCGCAAGCGGGATGACGCTCGTCGCGCAACGCTCGCGCTTGCGATAGTTTCGTCAGCGCGCGCTCGATGAACGGCTGACCGCCGAAACCTGGATTGACGCTCATGACCAGCAGCAGATCGATGTCTTCGATGAGATCGGTCAACATCGCAATCGGCGTACCGGGGTTCACACCCAAACCGGCTTTGGCACCGGTTGAGCGGATGTATTGCAGTAGGCGCTGTTGGTGCACGGTCGCTTCGTAATGGAACGTAATGTAATCCGCGCCGGCCGTGCGGAACTCATCGACGTAGCGTTCGGGCTCGACGATCATGAGATGACAATCGAACGGCAGCGGCGTGAGCTTGCGCAGATCCGCGACGATTTTGGGACCCCAGGTGATGTTGGGGACGAAGCGTCCATCCATCGAATCGAGATGAATGATATCGGCACCGGCGCGTTCGACCATCGCGATGTTGTCGGCAATCGCGGCGAAATCGGCAGCTAACAACGACGGCGCAATTTTGATCCGGGCGCTCACGGTGCCGGAGTCGGCTTCCGTGTCGGCGACGGTGACGGCCGCGGCGCTTCGACGCCCAGCGTGACCTGGCTCAACAATTCGTTGTTGATATACGTATCGAGTTCGCTTTTTCCAACCACCGTTAAATTAAAGTCGAGCTTTTGTCCGCCTTGCGCGTAGCTATTGTAAACGTTCCAGGTACCGGTTTCATCGTGGACTTCCATCCGCACGTTAGCGGACGAATCACGCGCCGGAACGGTCGCACTCGCGTGCACTTGTCGAATTAAGTAACCGTACTCGCCGGGCCCGGCGCTGACTTGCAACGACACCGGTGTAAACGGATCGATCTGCGCGTTGTTGGCCGGATTCTGACGCTGAACTTGCCCGCGCGGCGGTCCGTTCGGACCGAACGGCGTCCACACGATTTGCCCGAGATGCACCTTGTTGCGCACGGCATCCGCGCGCGCATCATCGATGTCTTCACCGACGAAATTCGGAACGCGTATCGACGTCGGCGGTCCCTTACTCAACGTTAACGTCACTCGCGTTCCTTCACGCACGCTGGTCAGCGGCGGCGGATCTTGTGTAAGCACGTGATTGGCAAGCACGTCGTCGCTCGGCACGATCGTCGTTTTGGCAAGTTGCAGACGGTTACGCACCAGCGCGAGATTCGCTTCGCGCAGCGATTGAAAGCGCAAATCCGGCATCGAGAAAATGGTGACACCGGTGCTGACGACGAGCGAGATCTCACGGCCCGCGCGCACGTGGCTTCCGGCGTCGGGCTGTTGACCCATCACCACGTCTTTGGGGAATCGATCGCTGGGCTGATTCGCAACGACCGATGCATGCAGTTTTAGCCGTTCGGCTTCGCTCAATGCATCGGTCGCGGTTTGACCGCTGAACGACGGCACCAGGACGTCCGGTACGGCCGGTGCGAAAAAGTCTTTGACGGACCGGCCGAACCACACGAGTATGCCGACGGCGACGGCGAGCGCAACGGCAAAGAGCCAATCGCGATCGAATATCGACTCGCGGCGCTTTCTCGGCCGGGAAGCCGCCGCTTGGGGACTATCGAGTTGCATGCCGCCGGCTAGCGTTCGCGCCGGAAACCGGCCTTTCCTTAACTTGCGCGCACGCGCTAGGCCAGTGCCTCCAGCACGGCGTCGTCGAATTCTGCATTACTGTAAACGCTTTGAACGTCTTCATGCTCTTCGAGCGCATCGAGGAAATTGAGGATCTTGCCGGTATCGCCCGCCGGCGGATGCGTGGTTTGTTTCGGCTCCATCGTTAACCGGGCGCTGGTAATACGCAAGCCCGTTGCTTCAAGCGTCGTCTTGACCGCCATGAGCGCCGTTGCTTCGGTAATGACCTCGGGCCGATCGTCATCGAATCGGACGTCGATCACACCGTCGACGAGCGCCCGTTCGGTCAGCGCATCCTCGCTTAAATTCGACGGCTTCACAGCGAGCACGCCGCGCGGCTCGAACATCCAGCCGACGCTTCCGCTTTCGCCCAGCGTGCCATCGTTACGTGAAAACAGGAAGCGCAATTCACTCGCGGTACGATTGCGATTGTCGGTCGCGGCATCGACGATTACCGCGACGCCGCCCGGGCCGTAGCCTTCGTAGCGTAATTCCTCGATCTGCTTCTCATCGGCGCCGCCGCCGGCACGCGCGATCGCGCGCTTGATATTCTCTTGCGGCACGTTGGCTTCGCGCGCTTTCTCGACCGCCATCTTCAGGCGGTAGTTTGCCTCGGGATCAGGCGAACCGCTCTTGGCCGCAACGATGATTTCTTTACTTAACTTTGTGAAGAGTGCGCCACGTTGCGCATCGATTTTGCCCTTTTTGAGTTTGATATTATGCCACTTAGAATGTCCGCTCATCTCCGCGCTTCGCTTTCTGTCATTACGTCTTAGATAATCCAGCTCTTGAGCCACATACGATCGTGCCACGCATTCCAGCTGACATGAACGCCGGCAAGCACCGGATAGAAATAAAAGAAGAGCAACACGACGGCGGCGAGATACATCCCGACGCCGATCCGTGCAATGCCGAAGCGTTCGCTCGACGTCCGCCACGCCCATACCCGCTGAAGGATGACGGCGTTGGCCAAGACGATCATCGAGAGATTCGGATAGAAGTGATATTCGAAAGCAATCCGCGGCGATCCGATCCAGGGCAGCCACTGGAAGACGTAGGCTGCAATCAACAACGCATATCCCTTGTTGCGCTCGATGACGGCTAACACGGCGACGGCCGGGATCGAGAGCAAACCGGCCCACCAAACGAGCGGATTCGGCAGCGCCAGAATCTCGGCAACGCAGCAAGCCGTTGCATCCGAGCGCGCATCGGCGGCACGCACGTCGGTGTAGAAATACGATATCGGCTTTTGCAGAATCGGCCACTGCCACCACTTCGATGCATACGGGTGCGTAGCGGTAAGAGTCGAGTGATACCAGTACATCTCGTGCTGCAGCGAAACGACGTCAACGAGATTGTGACCCATCATGAAGTGCGGTATGTACGCGGCGATGTAGATCGCCCCGCCGACCACGACCATCGCTGCAACGGCGACATCGAGTGCAATCCCGAACGGGTTACCCAACACCGCCGGCCGTGCCAGCCAACGCTGCGCCACGACCGCACCGGTCAGCAGCCAGACGACGAAGAAGTCGAAGAGCCCATTCCACTTCGAGGCGGCAAGACAGCCGCCGGAAATCGCGAGCGCAATCATCCAGAAGCGCGCATCGCCGGGATCGAGCCGGATTCCAGCGACACTGAACGAGCCGTCGACGCGATAGGTCGCGGCAGCCGCAGGCGTAGCGTACGTGAGTTCGCCGTCGCGCGCGTAGGTGCGATGCAAATCGCCGTCGCCGACCGTTGCTAGAACGCTACCTCGTTTCGCAGCACTCGGATCGAGCGGCTCGCCTTCCGGCGTGATACCGCTAAAACTCCGGTCTGCATTGACCCGGATGCGCGTGCCGTCGGCATAACTCACGTCGGCGCCGTTCGCCGGCAGCAAACGGCGTAAGCCGACGCGCGCAAACAGATACACCGCCGTCTCGAAATAAACGAACGCGACGAGTAAGGTCGTGTTGTGAAACTCGGGCCCGGCGGTCGATTTGCCGACATTCGTCGCTACGTACGCTAGGATTGCAGCAAGTACCGTACCGGCGGCGAGCGTTGCGAAAAAGGCAGGCCGATAGGCGGCGATCGCGACACGCCGGCGTTGCGCTTGCGAGGCGATCCATAGTCGGTAGAAAGCATACAGCGTGGTCAGCGAGAAAAATGCCACCGTAATTTCCGGGGTCGCGATACGCGATTGAACGTAGTGAAAGCCGTCGAAGAGCAGCATGCCGGCGGCGATCGAAGCGAACAGCGTCGAGCGAGTAAGGTGCTTGGCAAAAGCGTACAAAACGCCGACGGTCAATGCACCGATGACGATATTGAGAAAACGCCAGCCGAAACCGGTATTACCCAAGCCGTGCAGTCCGCCGAAGAGCAGCATCGATAGCGTGATAATCAGTTTCGTGAGCGGCGGATGCGTCCATTCGAACACGCCGAGATCGCCGGCCGTCCCGGCGTGCTTCAAATATTCGACGGCCGAACGCGGGTAGTAGACCTCATCGAAATACCGTTCGGCCGGCCACTGATACCACAGGATACACAAGACGAACGAACCGGCCGTCATCGCTCCGGCGATCAACCAATCGCGCCGGCTCATCGATGCAACGCCTTCGGCCGGGTCGAACCAATTGCGCAGCCGCAAGTAGGTCGCGAGGGCACCGCTCGTCCACGCCCGGCCGAGCGACTCACTCGCTCCGCCCAGCGCCCTGCCGGCAGTACCGCCCAGATAAAAATAGCCGAGCCCGAAAAACACTGCGACGTTGAGCGCGGATAGGGGCCCGGTAACGAGCGGCCACAAGCTGGTTGCGTCGACGCCCGGCGTCTTGGCTTCCATTACCGTTTGATAGGCCAGCGAATATGTCAGGTTTACAAATAGCGTGAGCGAAACGGCGACGGCGGCCCAAACGTAACGCCGTCCGAGTGCCGCCAGCGGCATCATCAGCAGAAATGCGCCGAAAATGTAGCGCTCGTGCATGCGCGTCGCAAATATGAAGAAGCCGAATGAAACGAGCATCGCCGCTTCGAGCAACGCTCGATCGTCCTTACGCTGCAGGTAACGTCCGGCCACGAGCAACGCCGAACAAACGACGAGAAGCCAGCCCCAAACGACGACCGGTCCGAGTGAGATCCCGGACAGCGGCAGAATCAGTGCTTGCGAATCGGACTGCCAGAACGGCTGTTTGACGGCGTACAAATTAAACGCGTTGATGGTGTTATAGGCATAGACCCCGCTGCCGTATGCATACCGGCCGTAGAGCCAGACGGCATCGTCCACGGGGTTGATACTGCCGTGAAACAGCGCCGCCGCAAACCAGGCCAGCCCGAGGCTTGCAGCAAGGCCGTACAGCGTGCCGACTACGCGCCGGCGCCGCTCGGCGACGGCCGGCGCGACAAAGGCAAACGCCAAAAAGACGAGCCCGACAAACGTGCCTTGCGGCTTCATTAAAATCGATGCGGCAAGCGCGAACCACCCGCACGTTATTTTTCGCGCGCCGAAGCGTTCGTCGTTGCGCGCGCTCAATAACAGGTTGAGCCCGGCTAGCACCAAGCCCCACGAGACGCTGTCGACCTGACCCCAATAGCCGGACAGATAGATGGCCGCCGGATTAAACGCGTACAACATCGCTGCACCCAGCGCCGCACCCCGCGAGGCGAACCGCCCGGCGATACGATAGATCAGCCACGCATTGACGATATCCATCGCGATCGCAGGCAGCTTGACGAGCATGCCGAGCACGTTGTAGGCGTCGGGCGCAATGACGTGCAGCGCCACGAGACCCTTGTACAACCAGCCGATACCGAGCAGAACGAAGAAATAGCCGGGCGGGTAATCGGCAAACGACGTCGAGCGGTAAAAATCGTAGAGTGGATGTTCGGTGAGCGTTAATGCCCACGCTTCAAAGGCCGCAAGGTCGTTATGAAAACCGCTGCCCGATAGGAAGACCAGCCGCAGCACGAACGCGGCGGCAAGGATCGCAAAAAGCGCTCCCGACCGCGAAGCTGTTTGCGCCCGCTGCGCAAACGTCGTCTGCGCTTGCGCCGATGCGCTCATTATGAAACCCGGCGCACGTTTGCGGCAAGAAACGCGCGCACGCGCATGTCCGCATCGATCGCGTGGTCCGCGGCGATACGGTCAGCTCGATCGAAGTGCATTTGCGCCTGTGTCATCGCCGCATCGCGCACGCCCAGCGCATCGAGGGCGGCAATCGTCGCCCGCACGTCGCATGCATCGAGCGCGCCGCTGCCGGCGTAGCGCGCGGCAACGACATCGCGGGCCGGCGAGGGCGGCCCATCGAGCGCCCAAACGACGGGAAACGTCCATTTACGCCGGGCAAGATCGGCGCCGACGGGTTTGCCCGTCGCAGCCGGTTCGCCCCAGGTGCCCAGCATATCGTCTTCGATTTGGAAGCCGAGCCCGTACGCGCGGCCAAGTTCGCGATATGCGCGCGACCGGTCGAAGCCGGCACCGGCAGCGAGCGCACCGATCTCGCACGCCGCGCCGAAGAGCGCCGCCGTTTTTCCGGTGATCATTGCGAGATACTCATCCATGGTCACGCACGCTTCGACCTCGAAGGCGATGTCGCGTCCCTGGCCGGCACACATGGCGAGATTCGCCTCGTGCAGTGCACGGGTCATCGCGACCGTGCGTTCCGCGGGCCGTGCGACATCGCTTTCGAGCAGCGCGAGATAACTGATCGCGCACAGCGAATCACCGGCATTGATACCGTGCGCAGTGCCCCACTTGGCCCACACCGTATCGCGGCCGTGGCGTACCCGATCGCCGTCTTCGATATCATCGTGAACGAGCGAGTAGTTGTGTAGAATCTCGATGGCACATGCTGCATCGAGGGCATCTTCGAGCCGGCCGCCCTCCGCCTGGGCAACGGTGAGGAGCAGCAGCGGCCGCAACCGTTTGCCTTGACTTTTTTCGGCATCCGCCGCGTAACCGAAATGGTAGCGAATCATCGCCGTTATCGGCGCGGTACTGTCGTACCGCGTTATCGCCGCTTCGAGAGCGCGCTCGAAACTAGACTGTGACGCGACTGAGTGCATCCATCCGATCCGCGACTTGATCGACGAGCCAGCCCGGCGTTGAAGCCCCGGACATCAGACCGGCTCGCGCAACATCGGCAAACCACTGCGGCTCGAGCTCATCGGGCCCTTCGATGTGATACGAGCGAGCGCCGTGGGCCGTCGCTAATTCGGCCAGATGTTTAGTATTGGCCGACGTCTTGCCGCCGACGACGACCATGACGTCGACGTTCTGCGCGAGCGCTTGAGCTTCGGATTGGCGATTGTGCGTATCGGTGCAAATCGTGTTGACCGCGCGGACTTCGTAGTACTTCTCGCTCAGGCGTTTGACGATATCGGTAAAGCCGCTACCCGACCACGTCGACTGAACGACGACGCCGATCCGGCTGCCGCGCGGCAGCGCGTCGACATCGGAGGGCTGCTGGACGCACCAAGCACCGGGGACGTGCGAAAGCGTGCCTTTCACTTCGGGATGCGACGGATCGCCGACAACGACGATCTTGTAACCGTCGGCTTTGAGCTTTTCCGCCTGAACGTGAATCTTCGTGACCATCGGGCAGGTCGCATCGACGATCGTCAAACCTTTGGCCTGCGCTTTGTCGAAGACGTCGGTCGGTAAGCCGTGAGCGCGGACGAACAGCGTCCCCGATTCGACATCGTCGACCGAGTGTGCGTTCTTAAGCCCCTGCGCTTCAAGCTCGGCAACCATTTGCGGATTGTGCACCACGTGCCCCAGCGTCGTGACGTTCGAACCCGGACGCGCCACGGCTTCTTCCGCTTTCTTCACCGTGATCGCAACGCCGAAGCAAAAGCCTTGCGTTTTCGCCCGTTTAATCTCCACCAATCGACTCCTCAAGCACTCGGATGCGCTGCATGATCTCCGCCGTCCACTTCTCTAGATCGTCTTTTTCCGCTTTCCGGTTCCGGACGATCGTGATGGGCGAACCGAATGCAACGCGGATTTGACCCAAACGTTTGGCGGCAGCGGTTCCGGCGACCGCCGCCGGCACGACCGGCGTTCCGCTCAAAGCGGCAAGGAACGCGGCTCCGCCTTTTTCGGCCGCGGTGCCGCGAAGATTTCGCGTGCCCTCCGGAAAAATGCCGATGCAGCGGCCTTCCTTGAGGACGCGGAGCGCAACACGAACGGCCGCGACGCCGCCCGAATCGCGGTCTAAGGGGACGACGCTGAGCCCGCGCAGCACCGGACCGAGCACCGGGATCTCGAAGAGCTGCTTCTTAGCAAGATAGGTCAGCATGCGCGGCATACCGACGCCCAGCGCGACCGGATCGAGATACGACACGTGATTGCAAGCCACGATGAGGGGGCCTGACCGGGGGACGTGCTCCGTGCCCGTCACCCGTAAGCGCCAGACCAGCGTGCAAACCAGCTTGCAGAACGCTCGCGATACGCGATAGAACGGTGTCAATGCTGCGCCATCTCCGTCAGCATCCGGCTTACGACCGTATCGATATCGAGATCGGTCGAATCGATCGCAACGGCGGTCTCGGCCTTGCGCAGCGGAGCGGCCGCCCGTGCCGTGTCGAGCCGGTCACGTTCGGCGAGCTGTGCGGCAACGTCCGCGCCCGCGACGGTGATCCCGCCGGCGACCATCTCGGCCAGCCTCCGCTTCGCCCGCTCGGCCAGCGACGCGGTGAGAAAAAACTTGTACCGCGCATCGGGCAAGACGACCGTTCCAATATCGCGCCCGGCCATCACGACGGGCTCCGTTTGGGCAATCGCCCGCTGCCGGGCGACGAGTGCCGCTCGGACGTGCGGCGCGGCAGCAACCGTCGAGACGGCGGCGGTGACGTCGGGCAGCGTCAGCTGCGCGGTCACATCGCGACCGTCGACGAGGACGCAATAGCCGTTCGGTGCCGCATCGTCGGCAGTAATGGCAAGCGTATGCCGTTCGAACATCTCGACGAGGGCTGCGTCGTTGTCGAGTTCGACGGCGTTGCGTAATGCAAGAAATGCAACGGACCGGTACATCGCACCGGTATCGAGGTACAGCGTCCCAAGCCGTGCAGCGAGCGCCCGCGAGACGACGGTCTTTCCGGATGCGGACGGACCGTCGATGGCAACGTGACGGTTGGACATACGGGGCCAACGCATTCGTGACCGTACGTGTGTTCAGCCTTTACTCGGAACGCTAACTTGCGGCGCGCAGGTTTTTCATCCATACATAGTCCCACATGGCGAAAAGTAAAAGCGCCTATTTTTGCAGCGCGTGCGGATTCGAATCGGCGCGCTGGCTCGGCCGTTGTCCGGGGTGCCAAGCCTGGAATACTTTCGCCGATGCGCCGGTACAAAAGCTTCCGGCGCGCGGCGGACCTGCGCGAGCGGCGGCAAACGCGGTGCCGACCGGACCGCTGCGCTTCGCCGACATCGACGATCGCCGGATCGCCCGTATTTCGACCGGTATGCCCGAGTTTGACGCTTGCTTGGGCGGGGGGGTCGTTCCCGGCAGCCTCGTGCTGCTCGGTGGACCGCCGGGGGCGGGCAAGTCGACGCTGCTGCTGCAAATCGCCGAGCGGCTCAGCGCCGGCGGGTCGTCCGCGGTCTACGTCTGCGGCGAAGAATCGGCGGCACAGACGAAGCTGCGCGCGCAACGTATCGGCAGCGGAGACTCGCTCTTAGTCTTTGCCGAGACGAACCTGCGCATTATTCTCGACGATCTCGAACGGCGCAAACCCAGCGTGCTCGTCGTCGACTCGATTCAAACGATGTGGCTGCCCGACGGTGAGTCGTATGCCGGCAGCGTAGCGCAAGTCCGCGATTGCACGCAGTTGCTCATGGAATTCGCAAAACGCACCAATTGCGCGACGTTTCTTGTCGGGCACATCACCAAAGACGGCACGATCGCCGGGCCGCGGCTGCTCGAACATCTCGTCGATACCGTCCTGTATTTCGAGGGTGATGCGAGCGGTGAATTCCGGATCGTGCGCGCGTACAAGAATCGTTTCGGGTCGGTCGATGAAATCTGCGTTTTCTCGATGCACGATACCGGGCTAGCGGAGATTCCCGATCCGTCGGCATTGTTTTTACACGGTCGCGGCGACCGGCCGAGCGGCTCGTGCGTCGTGCCCTCGCTGGTCGGAACGCGGCCGGTCCTCGTTGAAATTCAAGCGCTCGTGGGGGAAACGTCGTACGGCACACCGCGCCGTTTGGCGGCGAACGTGGATCCGGCCCGGCTGGCAATGATCATCGCGGTGCTCGAGCGCCGCGCGGGCATGCATTTGGGCGGTCACGATATCTACGCATCGGTCGCGGGCGGCTTACGCATCAGCGAACCGGCAGCCGATCTGGGAATCGCACTTGCGATCGCATCGGCTTTTCGCGACGTCCCGATTCCAAGTGAGATCGCCGCCTTCGGCGAGCTCGGTCTTTCGGGTGAGGTGCGCAGCGTCGGGCAGGCCGCACGCCGTACGGGCGAAGCACAGAAGCTCGGCTTTACGCGCGTCGTTGCGCCCGAAACGGTGCGCGATATCGCGCACGCCGTGCGCGCCGCGCTCGATTGACCGGCAGCCGCGAACCGCTTTTCGAGATGGTTCCGAATATCAGCGAAGGCCGCGACCCGCTCATCGTCGATGCGTGCGTCGCGGCATTGAGCGCCGGCGGCGTGCGCGTGATCGGCCGGACGAGCGATCCGGTGCATCATCGCAGCGTGTTGACGGCAATCGGCAACGCAGCACAGACCGTCGCGTCGAGCGTCGCCCTGGCAGCAGCCGTTGCAGCGCGGATCGATTTGCGCCGCCATACCGGAGCGCATCCGCGCATCGGCGCACTTGATGTTTTGCCGTTCGTTCCGTTGCGCAACGCGACGCTCGGCGATGCAATCGGACTGGCTCGCAGCGCGGCCGAGCGCATCGGGCGCGAGCTGCAGATTCCGTCCTATCTGTACGGTGCGGCCGCAAGCGCCGAGCATCGGCAGCTGCTTGCCGACGTGCGCCGCGGCGAGTTCGCCGGCCTGAGGAACAAATGTCGCGACCCGCGCTGGCAATTCGACTACGGCGACCGGCCGCATCCGACCGCCGGTGCGATCGCCATCGGCGCGCGTCTTATTTTGATCGCCTATAATATCGAGTTAGCAACCGGCGACATTACGATCGCGCAGCAGATCGCCGCAGCGTTACGCGAGCGCAACGGCGGTCTGCGCACACTGCGGGCGTTGGGCATTCGACTCTCCGCCCGGTGCGTTCAAGTGAGCTTCAACATTACGGATTACCACGCAACGCCGCTCTATCTCGTTATGGAGCTGGTGCGCCGGCTCGCCGCCGACGCCGGGGTAGAAGTCGGCCGCAGCGAGCTGATCGGCCTGGCACCGCGAGCTGCCATCGCCTGGACGGCGCGCGCTTACGCAGCCGAACGGCACGAGCCCTAGCTGATTGATCGCCCGGCGGGCTGGAAATCCGCAGCGTATGGCTGCCGACTTCATCGAGTCCGATCTGCCGTTTCGCCTCGACCGCCTACCTTGGAGCCGTTGGCACTCGACGGTCGTGATCGGACTCGGCATCACCTGGATTCTCGACGGTCTCGAAGTCACGATCGTCGGCAACATCGCGCCGACGCTCAAATCAATTCGCGGCCTTGGTTTAAGCGACGTACAATTCACGGCTGCCGCCAGCGCCTATCTTGTCGGTGCTGCGCTCGGCGCGCTCGTGTTCGGCTACCTGACCGATCTGCTCGGACGCAAGCGGCTTTTTCTCGTTACGCTCAGTTGGTATCTGCTCGTCACGCTGGCAACCGCATTCGCCTGGGACTTCACGAGTTTTCTAATTTTGCGGACGCTGACCGGTTTCGGTCTGGGCGGTGAATACGCGGCGATCAACTCCGCCATCGACGAACTCATTCCGTCGAATCGGCGCGGTGCCGTCGATCTCGGCATCAACGCGACGTGGTGGCTCGGCACGATCGTCGGCAGCCTCGGAACGCTCGTGCTGCTCGACCCGCACATCGTCGATCAGCGCTATGGCTGGCGCATCGCCTTCGGCATGGGCGCGGTGCTTGCCGCTGCGGTGCTGTTCGTGCGTAAAACGGTGCCCGAAAGTCCGCGCTGGCTGCTGACGCACGGGCACGCAGCGGCCGCGGCGACGGTCGTCGACACGATCGAACAGCGGATCCAAGCCCAGACGCGTATGGCGCTGCCGCCCGTGCCGGCGCGCAAGCTGACCATCGATCCCGCTCATCGTGCAACGCTCGGAGCCGTACTAACGACGATGCTCACGACATATCGCAGACGCTCGCTCGTTGCACTGACACTGATGTGCACGCAAGCATTCATCTACAACGCATTCACGTTCACCCAAGGGCTCGTTCTCGGCACGTTCATGCATGTTGCCGACGGTGCAATTCCACTCTATTATCTCGCGTTCGCTGCCGGTAATCTTGCCGGGCCGCTGGTTCTCGGGCGCTATTTCGATACGATCGGTCGACGGAAGATGATTGGCGGAACCTACATCGTCGCGGGGCTGCTGCTGCTGGCGACGGCACTGCTGTTCGCGCGTGGGACGCTCGACGCACTGACCATCACGGCATGCTGGACGGCGGTCTTCTTCTTCGCATCGGCCGGCGCAAGTGCAGCGTATCTCACGGCGAGCGAAGTGTTTCCGCTCGAAGCGCGCGCGCTTGCGATCGCCATCGTGTATGCAGTCGGAACGCTCGTCGGCGGCGCGGTCGCGCCGGCTTTTTTCGGTACGCTCATCGCTTCGCACGATTTGTTGCGCGTCTGCTACGGCTACGTGTTTTCGGCCGGCCTGATGATCTTCGGCGGCACGGTTCAGGCAGTGTTCGGTGTCGATGCGGAAGGCAAAAGTCTCGAAGATGTTGCGGCGCCGCTCTCGGCTCGTTAGTACCGGTGCCAAAGTCGGCCTGCGGTAATGAGCGTCATTTTATCGACCGCCTCGCGGACAACTTCACCAGCGTTGCGCGAGTTATGCAGCCTGACAAACATGGCGCAGACGCGCCTCTCCAGGCTGCACGTAGTAAGAAAGTATCGACGTAACTTTACATGACTTCCGAATCAGCGACATTCTCTTCACCCCCGTTAAGCTCGGCGGTCTCACGCTCGCCAATCGCATCGTAATGGCGCCGCTGACCCGCAATCGTGCAACGCACGGCACCGATGTGCCGCACGATCTCAACGCCGTGTATTACGCGCAGCGCGCCGACGCTGGTTTAATCATCGCTGAAGCCACGCAGATTTCGCCGAGCGGCAAAGGCTATGCATTTACGCCGGGCATTTACTCGGCCGATCAAGTTGCCGGCTGGCGTCTCGTCACGAATGCGGTGCACGCGCACGACGGCAAGATCTTCTTGCAGCTGTGGCATGTCGGCCGCTTTTCGCATCCGGCATTGCAACCCGGCGGGCAACTGCCGGTCGCGCCGTCGGCCATCGCCCCGAGCGGCCAAAAAACGTTTATCGAAAGCGGTGAGTTCGTCGAAGTCGGCACGCCGCGCGCGCTCGATCTCGCGGATATCCCGGCGATCGTCGAAGACTTCCGGACCGCTACGCGCAACGCGCTTGAAGCCGGCTTCGACGGCGTCGAGATTCATGCCGCAAACGGCTATCTGATCGATCAATTTCTGCGCGATGGCTCGAATCAGCGTACCGACGCGTACGGCGGCACGGTTGAAAATCGGCTGCGCTTTGCCAAAGAAGTTATAGCTGCGGTCAGCGAGATCGCCGGACCCGAGCGTACCGGCATCCGCATTTCGCCCGTCAGTCCGGCGTCCGGCGCCGCCGACAGCGATCCGGCAGCGGTCTTTTTCCCGCTCGTCGACGCAATCGATGCAGCGCGCCTGGTCTACGTCCACGTGGTCGAAGGTGCGACGGCCGGACCGCGCGATTATGCGCCGTTCGACTTTGCGGCATTGCGCCGGCGCTTCCGCGGCAGCTGGATGGTCAACAACGGTTACACGCGCGAAATGGCGATCGACGCGCTCGCCGGCGGTTATGCCGATTTGGTTGCCTTCGGCCGTCCGTACATTGCAAACCCCGATCTCGTGGGACGCCTGCGCCGTAACGCGCCGCTCGCGCAACTCGATGAAGAGCATCTCTACGGCGGCGACGCGCAAGGGTACACCGATTACCCGACGCTTCAAGCTGCTAACGCTTAAGCACGAAAGGTACGGCGGTCGGTAGCGGCCGCCGATACGGTTACCCGCCGCCGGTTTTTCGGCAAATACCGCGAACGCCGCGAGCAGCATGCAGCAAGCCTACGCAATTGCGGCCGTTGCCGCCGGCGGTGCTCTCGGTTCGAGTTTGCGCTATGTTGTTTCGCGCTGGTTCATCGAACGGACCGGCAGCGCATTTCCGTGGGGCACCTTCGTCATCAACGTGAGCGGGTCGTTCGCGATCGGCATCGTGCTGCAACTCGCGCTCGCACGCAGCGGCATGAATCCCTACGTTCGGCTCTTTTTGGCCACCGGCATCCTCGGCGGCTACACGACGTTCTCGACCTACGCATATGAGATCGTCGCATTAGGCGGCGCGGCCCAATTTTTACCGGCCGCCGGGTATGCAATCGGCAGTGTCGTTGCCGGGATCGGGGCGGCGTACATCGGCATGTCCGTCGTTCGGTTATTCGCAGCCTAAGCTCGAAATATTGCGGCGAAGGGCGGCCGGTGCAGCGTGGCCGTTGCGTTACGCGGATCGCGTCAGGTCCGCAATGCGTCGCAGGCCTTCGCGGAACGCTGCCGGAGGGGCGACGAAACTCAGGCGTAGCCAGCCTTCGAGGCTTGCGCCGAAGATACGGCCCGGTATTGCGATGACGCCATGCCGCTCGACCAGCGCATACGCGGCGCACAGCGAATCGCTGCCGGCGCGCAACTGCACGCATGTATAAAACGCACCGTCCGGCTCGATGAACGGCAGTCCGGCTTCGTTCAAAGCCGTAAGCGCGGCGTTCCGCTGCGTGGTGTACCAGGCCGCCTGTTCGGTTAGCGCGCCGGGCTCGCCGAAGATTTCATACGCCACTCGCTGAGCGAACGCACTTGCCGTCGAAGTAACCCAGGCATGTGTCTGAACGATCGCTTCGATTGCGGGCGACGGCGCGATTGCCCAGCCGATCCGCAACCCGGTCAACGCATTCGACTTCGAGAGCGAGTTGGTCACGATCGTGTACGGATAAACGGCGGCGCAGTAACCGGCATCGTCGACAAAGCTAAGTTCGCGATAGATTTCGTCGTGCAGCAGCCAGACCGGCGCGCCGCCCCGCGCTTGCAGTCCGTCCGCGAGCCGCCGTGCATCGGTTCGGCTAATCACGCGGCCGGTCGGGTTTGCCGGCGAAGCGATGACGATGAGCCGGGTCGCCGGGCCGACGGCGGCAAGTATCGCATCGGCGTCGTAACGGAAGCCGTTCAGCGCATCGAGCATGACCGTGCGGGTGGCGATCCCCTCGAGCTGCGCCATCTTTCGATAGGCCGGAAACGCCGGTTCGACGACGAGCAGTTCGTCGGCGGCCGGATCGAGCAGAGCTTTGATCGTCACGTAGACGGCCTCTTGCGAGCCGGTCGTCATACAAACGTTGGTCGCGCCGGCCATGCCCGGATACGCATAGTGCGCTGCGATCCGCTCACGCGTTGCCAGGTCGCCGGCATTGAGCGTGTATTTGACCCCGCGTTCGCCGGCCCAGCGCGTCGCCGCTTCGAGGAAGCGCTGCTGCGGCATCAACGTCGGCTCGCCCAGACCCAAATCGATTGAATCGGCAGTTTTCATTGCGGCAAGCGCCCGAATAACGGACGGTTCGATCGCTGCCAGGCGCGGATTCACGCGCGCTTAGACGGCAAGTTCGTAGTCGCGCAAAGCAGCGGTCAGCGAGGTTTTTTTATCGGTTGATTCCGTGCGCGTGCCGATGACGAGCGCGCATGGAACGCCGTATTCGCCGGCCGCAAAGCGCTTGGGAATGGTGCCGGGAATAACGACGCTGCGCGCGGCAATGCGGCCCTTGGAGTGAATCGGGTCGGCACCGCGCACGTCGACGATCGGCGTCGACGCCGTCAGCACGACTCCGGCACCCAACACAGCTTCGCGTTCGACGTGCACGCCCTCTACGACGATGCAGCGCGAGCCGAGAAAGCTGCCGTCTTCGACGATCACCGGCTGCGCCTGCGCGGGCTCGAGCACGCCGCCGATGCCGACACCGCCCGAAAGGTGAACGTTTTTGCCGATCTGCGCGCACGAACCGACCGTCGCCCACGTATCGACCATCGTTCCGGCGTCGACGTACGCCCCGATGTTGACGAAGCCCGGCATGAGAATCGTATTGCGGCCCAAGAACGCACCGTAACGCGCGATTCCGCCCGGAACGCAGCGCGCGCCGGCAGCAGCAAAATTCCGTTTGGTCGGCAGTTTATCGTAATATGTCGGACCGTCTTTGCGATGTTTGCCGACGTTGATGGTAACGGAATCGAGCCGGGCGAAATACAGCAGTATCGCCTGTTTGATCCAAGCATGCGTCACCCAGGCGCCGTCGACCGGCTCGCATACGCGCAGCTCTCCGCGATCGAGCAACGCGATCACGCGATCGACGGCCTTACCGCGCTTTTTACGGACCTCGCCGGGCCGCTCAACGAGCTCTGCAATCGCAGCTTCGAGTGCGCTAACATCCATGCAATTGTTAGCCTTTCGTAAGCTCGGCAAATGCATCCCGCGAGCAAATGGGTATTGGGAAGAAAGCAGCGTCAAGAGGCGAAGGTCAACGACTGACGTACACGAGCGCGGCACCGCCCGCACATGGGAGTTCTATGGCGAACACAGCAGCCGACGAAGCACGCATAAACGCAATCCGCTTCCTCGCCGTGGACGGCGTTCAGAAAGCAAATTCCGGCCATCCGGGATTACCGCTCGGCGCCGCTGCAATGACATATGCGCTATGGGAACGGCATCTGCGTTTCGATCCGGCCGATCCGCAGTGGTTCAATCGCGACCGCTTCGTGTTGAGTGCCGGTCACGGCTCGATGCTGTTGTACGCGATGCTGTATCTGTACGGCTATGAAATGACGCTCGATGACTTAAAGTCGTTCCGGCAATTAGGCAGTAAAACGCCGGGTCACCCCGAGTATTTTCACACGCCTGGTATCGAGGTAACGACCGGGCCGCTCGGTCAAGGTTTTGCCAATGCCGTGGGCATTGCGATTGCCGAAGCGCACCTTGCGGCGACGTATAATAAAGCCGAATCGATCGTCGATCATTATACCTACGTGCTCGTCGGTGACGGCGATCTCATGGAAGGCGTTGCTTCGGAGGCAGCGTCGCTGGCCGGCCATCTGGAACTCGGTAAACTTATCGCGCTGTACGACGACAATAAGATTTCGCTGGCCGGCAATACCGAGATTACCTTCACCGAAGACGTGCAGCAACGCTTTGAGTCGTACGGCTGGCACACGCAATTCGTCGGTACGGAATTCGCAAACGACGTCGACGCAATCGATAATGCGATCCGCGCCGCGCAAGCCGTTACCAATAAGCCGTCGCTCATTCTGGTCCGCACGACCATCGGTTACGGATCGCCCAGGGCCAACACGTTCGGCGCGCATGGCGAACCGCTGGGTGCCGACAACGTCAAGAAAACAAAAGAAGCTTTAGGTTGGCCGGTCGAGCCGACGTTCTACGTGCCGCCCGAAGCAGCCGCAATCGCGCCGGCAGCGAAGCAGCGCGGTGCGCAGCTCAAAGCGGATTGGGAGCAACTCTTTGCCGGCTGGAAAGCCGCGAACGCCGAACTTGCGGCGCAATTCGAGCGCGCTCGCGACGGCAAATTGCCCGATATCGCGTGGCCGAACTTCAGCGCCGAAAACGGCAGCGTAGCAACGCGCGAAGCGGGCGGAACGGTGATGAATGCCATTGCCAAGAGCCTGCCGGAGCTCGTGGGCGGGTCGGCCGATCTCGATCCGTCGACCAAAACGTATCTCAAAGACGGCGGCGACTTTCAGCCCGGCTCGTATGCCGGCCGTAACATTCATTTCGGCGTGCGCGAACATGCAATGGCCGGAGCGCTCAACGGCATCGCGTTACATGGCGGACTGCTGCCGTTTTGCGCGACTTTCTTCAACTTTGCCGATTACCTGAAACCGTCACTGCGGCTGGGCTGCATCAACAAGATTCGCTCGATCTACGTCTTTACGCACGATTCGGTCTTCCTCGGCGAAGACGGGCCGACGCATCAGCCGATCGAACAGCTGGCGATGCTGCGCGCAACGCCGAATTGCGTCGTCGTACGGCCGGCCGACGCGCTCGAGACGCTCGAGGCGTGGAAACTCATGATCCAACCGAAAACCGGTCCCTGGGCGTTGATTCTATCGCGCCAGAAACTGCCGTTCTTGGGCGAGCGCGATGCAGCGGTTTCGAAGGGTGGCTACGTGCTGCTCGATAGCGACGGAACGCCCGACGTTATTCTCATAGCGACGGGTTCCGAAGTTTCATTGGCTGTCGATGCCGCGAAAGTACTCGCCGCCAAAGGAACCAAATCGCGCGTCGTGTCGCTGCCGTGCTGGTCGCTCTTCGAGGCTCAGGATCAAGCTTATCGCGATAGCGTCTTGCCGCCCGACGTCAGAGCGCGCGTCTCAATTGAAGCCGGCACCACGATGGGCTGGTCGTACTATATCGGCGACCGCGGCGTCGCGATCGGCCTCGATCACTTCGGTACCTCGGCACCGGCGCCGGTCATTGCAAAAGAATATGGTTTTACTCCCGAGCATGTCGCCGACGTTGCCGCCGGCTTACTTTCAAGCGTCTAAACAAGCGTCTAAAACGAGAGGATAAGCAGTATGGCTACGCAGATGCAGCAACTCACGGAGTTCGGCCAAAGCATTTGGCTCGATAACATTCGCCGTTCGATGTTTGCTTCGGGCGAACTCAAGAGCCTTATCGATCGAGGCTTGCGCGGAATGACGTCCAACCCGACCATCTTCGAGAAAGCCATCGGCGCCGGCAATTTTTACGACGAACAACTCGGATCGCTTATCGGCAAAGAGACCGATCCGACGGCGCTGTTCGAGGCACTCGCGATCCAAGATATCCGCAACGCCTGCGATGCGTTTTCCGGGCTATTCGAATCGTCGCACGGCGCCGACGGCTTTGTTTCACTCGAAGTATCGCCGGCCTTGGCAAACGATACGCAAGCCACGATCGACGCCGCGGCGCGGCTGTGGAAAGCCGTCGATCGTCCGAACGTCATGATCAAGATTCCCGGAACGGAGGCGTGCGTGCCGGCGATTCGCGCGACGATCGCGGCCGGTATCAACGTCAACGTGACGTTGCTGTTTTCCGTCGACGCCTACGAAGCCGCCGCGCAAGCGTACATCGACGGGATCAACGATCGGATTGCCAAGGGCGAACCGGTCGATAAGATCGCGTCGGTCGCATCGGTCTTCATTTCGCGCATCGATTCGGCTGTTGATAAACTGCTTGAGGCCAAGATAAAAGCCGGCGATACCGGGCTGAGCGCATTGATCGGTAAAGCCGGTATTGCAAATACGAAGATCATTTACCAGCGGTTTTCAGCGCTGTTTGCCGGCGCCGACTTCGAGCAGGCCCGCAGCAGCGAAGGCGCTCACGTTCAACGTCCGCTCTGGGCATCGACAGGAACCAAGAATCCGGCGTTCAGCGACCTGATGTACGTTGAAGGACTCGTCGCCAAAGACACCGTTAACACGGTCCCGCCGGCGACGTTGGACGCGTTGCTCGACCATGGACACGTTACGGCCGACACCGGGATTGCCGACCTAGACGGCGCGCAGGCAACGCTCGATGCGTTGGCAGCCGCGGGTATCTCGCTGCACGACGTAACGGCGACACTGGTGATCGACGGCGTAAGATCGTTTGCCGATTCATTCGATGCGATGCTCGAGGCGATTGCCGGGAAGCAACAAACGCTCGCGCAGAGTGCGCAACAGGAAGTTGCCGCCGCGCGCTGAGGCGACGCGTTAAAACCTCGTAACGTCAGGCAAAAGGACAACGTGAATCGCGGCGTTGTGGCGCATACTGCACCACGCCGCGATTCGTTCGCAGCCGGTACCTACCGACCTAATCTGCAGGGGCTCTACGGTCGGGGAGCTCCATCTACGCGGGGGGCGCCGAGCGGAGCGAGGCGCCTATAAACGGTCTTATACGTGCAACTCGGAATGATCGGTCTCGGGCGCATGGGCGCGAACATGGTAGCACGCTTACTTCGCGGCGGCGATACCGGCGATAAGCATGCCGTCGTCGTTTACGACCGTAGTCCGGATGCGATCCGCGCGTCGGTTGCCGAGGGCGCTCAAGGCGCATCGGATTTAGCCGACCTCATCGGTCAGCTTTCCGCGCCGCGAGCCGTGTGGATCATGGTTCCGGCCGGCGCACCCACCGAAGCGACGATCGATGAGCTGCTGACCCACATGTCGCCGGGGGATGTCATCATCGACGGCGGCAACTCGAATTTTCGGGATTCGCAAGCGCGGGCAAAGAAATGCGCGCAGCGCAACGTCGCATTCGTCGACGCCGGCACTTCGGGCGGCGTCTGGGGCTTGGCGAACGGGTATTGTCTCATGGTCGGCGGCGACGAAGCTGCCGTGAAGCGAATCGAACCGATCTTTTTGACGCTGGCGCCGAAAGACGGCTACGCGTACGTCGGAGCGAGCGGCGCCGGACATTTCTCGAAGATGGTCCATAACGGCATCGAGTACGGCATGCTGGCAGCCTACGGTGAGGGATTCGAGATTCTCGAAACGTCCGAATTCAAGTACGACCTGCATCGCATGTCCGAACTTTGGCTGCATGGTTCGGTGGTACGCTCGTGGCTGCTCGAGTTGGCCGAACTAGCGTTCCGCGAAGATCCCGAACTTAGCCGCATTCGCGGCTACGTCGATGATTCGGGCGAAGGTCGCTGGACCGTGCAAGCTGCGATCGATCAAAACGTTCCGGCACCGGTCATCACGATGTCGCTGCTTTCGCGCTTCGTTTCCCGTCAGGACGAATCGTTCAGCGCCAAAGTCATCGCGGCGCTCCGCAATCAATTCGGCGGCCACGCAATCAAGCCGGAGACCGCCGGTGTCTGATTCGACCACCGCGACGCTCGCGCGACCGGCACCGGCACCCCGCTCCAACTCGAATCCGCTGCGCGCCGGGATCGACACGAACCGCATCCAAGATCCATGCAATATCATTTTTTTCGGCGCCAGCGGCGACTTGATGAAACGCATGCTGATGCCGGCAATCTACAACTTGCGGCTTGAAGACATTCTGCCGAACGACTTCGGCGTCGTCGGCTTTTCGCGCAGCAGTTATACCGACGATCAATTCCGCGCCGAGATGAAAAAATCTATCGATGATTTCTCGCGCAGCGGCCCGGCCAAAGATCCGATGTGGAGCGACTTCGAGAAGCGGATCTCGTATATCAGCGGCGACTTCGACGATGTTGCTTGCTTTCACTCACTGCGCGAACATCTCGAAAACAACGACAAGACGCTGGGGACCAAATCAAACCGGCTCTTTTACTTGTCGACGCCGCCGTCGTTGTTCTCGCCGATCATCAACATGCTCGAGCAGTCGGGCCTCGGTCCGCGCGACAATCGCGACGGTTGGACGCGCATCATTATCGAGAAGCCGTTCGGTACCGACCTCGAGTCGGCACGCGCTTTGCAAGCCGAAGTCGAAAAAGTTTTCATCGAGCGTCAGGTCTATCGCATCGATCACTACCTGGGCAAAGAACCGGTGCAAGATATCATGGCGCTGCGTTTCGCCAACGTCATCTTCGAGCCGATTTGGAATCGCCGGTATGTCGACTCGATACAGATAACCGCCGGTGAAACCGTCGGCGTCGAACAGCGCGGCGGCTATTACGATAACGCCGGTGCGTTGCGCGACATGATCCAAAATCACGTGTTGAATTTGATGACGCTCGTTGCAATGGAACCGCCCGCTCTGTCCGACTTCGAGGCAATTCGCGACGAGAAGTTCAAGGTGTTGACCGCCCTGCGCCCGATCGAGCGCAGCCGCGTCTTTCTCGATACGGCGCGCGGCCAGTACGATGCGGGATCGATCGCCGGGAAACCGGTCCCCGGCTATCGCGAAGAACCCGACGTGTCGCCGGATTCAAATACCGACACGTACGCGGCGATCAAATTTTATATCGATAATTGGCGCTGGGCCGACGTGCCGTTTTATCTGCGGTCGGGAAAACGCCTAGCACGCAAGGGTTCGGAGATCGCCGTCCGGTTCAAGTCGATTCCGCACCGGCTGTTCGGCGAGATGGGCGACACGATCGACAACAACGTGCTCGTGATGAAGATTCAACCCGAAGAAGGCATCTCGCTGCGGTTTTCGGCAAAAGTTCCCGGGCCGAAGATGCACATCCGCGCCGTCTCGATGGACTTTAATTATGGGACCGGCTTCGGCGTCGTATCGCCGCCCGCGTACGAACGGCTTATCGGCGATGCAATGCGCGGAGATGCGACGCTTTTCACGCGTTGGGATGCGGTAGAAGCGGCGTGGGGTGCTGTCATGCCGGTCATCGAGCGCTGGTCGGAAGTACATGACGAAACGTTTCCGAATTATGCTGCCGGTGGACAAGGCCCGGCTTCGTCGGAGCGTCTGCTCGCTGCCGACGGTCGCGAATGGAGAAAAATATGACCGTGCCGATTGCAGCGAATGATTTTGATACGGTTCGCGCGGAGCTCGCGCGGACCAGCGTCTCGGCGACGATGAATTTCATCGTGTGGATCGACGACCGTTCGTTTCGCCCTTGGGTGCTCGAGCGGATGACGAAGATCCTCGATAAGCATCCCGCCCGAGCGATTATTCTGGACGCTTGCGGCGATAAAGCCGCCGGCGCAACGCTCGTTCAAAGCCAAGCCGGCGATGCCGACGCAGCGCTTCGCACCGTTCGAGGCGAGCGAGTGGAAATCGTCGTCAATGGGATGTCCCCGGCCGAGATTACCGACTTGACGGCATCACTGACCATCCATGGTCTTCCGTCACTCCTCTGGTGGACCGGCGAAGGCATTGTCGATCAGCCCAATTTCAACAATCTTGTCGATCTGGCCGATTCGCTCGTCGTTGATTCTTCGGGGACCCGGAATGACAGCACGTCGGTCATCGAACTCGCGCATTTTTTGTCGAGCCGTCCGAGCGTCAACCTACGCGATCTTGCATGGATGCGGCTACGGCCGTGGCAAGATATGATAGCGCGGTTCTTCGATGACCCGGCTTTGATGGAAGAACTTTACTCCGTGCGATCGTTACAAATCGTGTCGGGGTCGGAGGCCGAAGCGTTGTATCTCGCCGGTTGGCTGGGTAGCCGGCTCGGGTGGACGGCTTCGGGTCATCAAGAGTTCAGCGATTCAAGCGGCACGCACATCCCATTTTCGCACGAACGTGCGGGCCGTATTCGCCGCGTTCGCTCCGTCGAAATGACGACGACGACGTCGACATACACAACGACGCTGTCGAACGATGACGACGGCGTGGTCGTCGTCGGAGCGAGCGGAAAAGCCGAGCGGCCCGGCCGGCTCGTACCGTTGCCTGCGATCGATAGCCCGTCGCTGCTCGAACGCGCGATTCTCGAACCGGCGAACGATGAAGTTTTTGAAACGGCATTACGCATGGTCGGCACGCTGACGGCCTGATTGGTTGCGCGGTGTTTGAACCGCGGCAAACGAAGCGCCGGTTATGCCCGTCGCACATTTCACGGTCGTCCGCGATCTCGCCGAACTTGCCGAGACCGCGGCCGATCACTTCATCGGCGTCGTCAATGCGGCGATTGCCGAACGCGGACACGCCGCCGTCGGGTTGGCCGGCGGATCTACACCGCGGGCCATGAACGAACGTCTAGCAGCGGCGCCACGGCGCGCACAAATCGACTGGTCGAAAATTCGGTTCTATTTTGGCGACGAACGCTGCGTTCCGCCGGATCATGCCGACTCCAATTACCGCATGACGCGTGAATCGCTCTTCGAGCCGCTCGGCATTTCGGCCGGCACGATCTTCCGAATTTTCGCCGAGCTTCCACCGCAGGCGGCTGCCGATGCGTATCAGGTCACGCTGGGCGATCTTGGCGCGCCGCCCGTTTTCGACTTGCTGACGCTCGGGATGGGTCCCGACGGTCACACCGCTTCGCTCTTTCCCGGCACGCTAGAAACGCTCGACGACCGGCGCTTCGCGGCCGCAAACTTCGTTCCGAAGTTTGACACATTTCGGATTACGCTGACACCGCAGGTCATACGCGCTGCCCGCTCGATCATGATGACGGCGGCGGGAGCGGAGAAAGCCGCTTCACTGCACGGCGTCGTCGATGGTCCACCGGACGTCGATCGTTATCCCGCCCAAATCGTCGCCCGGCTTCCGCAGGCATACTGGTTCGTCGACGCGCAGGCTGCAGCCGGCCGGCCTGCGTAAGCGGAAAACTACCGCTTCGGCGGCGTCGCCGGCAAGAGTGTCGTCGACGGCGTCACCGCATCGAGCGTTGAGCCCCCGAGTTGCGAGGCGTCGATATTATAGGTCGAAAAGACGGTGCCGCCCACTCGGTTAAGCTCGACGACCGCGTTGTTGAGATCGGTTTGCGCTTGAAGTTCGCGTCCGCGATTATTCGCAACATCGAGCTGGCGCTGCAAAACCAAAAACGTCGTCGAACTGCCGACGGCGAACCGTCGCTGTTCGGCAAGCAGAACGCGTTCGGATGCTGCGCGAGCACGGCCGGCCGCGTCGAGACGATACTGCGTTTCGCGAAATTGCTGAATTGCGTTAACTGCTTCTCCACGCAGCCGTTCGAGTAATGCAATCTCCTGAATGCCGACTTGCTTTGCTTGTTCGCGCGTTATTTGGTAATCGGCTTTGGCCGTCCGATTGCCGAGCGAATATGTAAAAGTGATGCCGATGTTGTACGTCGGAAAGCGGTTATCGAGCGTATTGCGCCACGATTGTCCGAAACCGCCGACTTGATTCTGCGGGTTGATCCCGAATCCGACGGGTAATTGCGGCAGCGGATTGCCGGCCGCTGCAAGCAGCGCATTGATCGCCGCGGTCTCTTGACCGAGCAATCCGAAAATCGGGTTGTTAAGCGGGTTGCTCGTGAAGCCCGCAAAACCGTTCGATGCGTAACCGAGATTCAAATCGATCTGCGGTTTAAGTTGATCTTTGGCAAAGGAGAGATTCGTCTCTGCAACGCTGCGCTGCGCGCGCAGTTGAGCAACCTCCGGGCGATTTTTAAGTGCCGAGACGACCAAGTCGTTCAACTGCGGTTCAGCGGGTAAATTAATAACCGGCGATGTCGGCACGAGATTCGAGACCCAAACCGGATCGGCCGGGTTCGCCAATATGAGCTGCTTGAGCCCAACTTGCAAACGCTGAACGTTCGCGAGCGCAGCAAAGACGTTATCTTGAAAGACGTTGACTTGCGTTTGTGATTCGACGATTTCAACGGGTGCAACCGCGCCGCGGGCAGATAAGCGCGCATTCGATTGCGCCTGAGCCTGCGCTTGTTGCAGTCCTTGTTCTTGGATGCCGACGTTGCGCCAAGCAGCGACGAGATTCCAGTACGTGTTCGAGACAGACGTTATCGTTTGGGATGCGGTGAGCAGGGCTTGTGCGCGATTCGTTTGCGCGTTCGCCGTTACGAGCGCCAGTTGCCGCCCGGTATCATTTAAGCCGGTCCCGCGACCCAGCGGCTGGGTAAAATTAAACCGCAGCGCCGTCTCGTAGTACGGATTGTAGCTATTGAGCGTTGAATTTGAATTAATATACGTCTGCTCGGCGCTGACATTGAATCGCTGTCCGCTGCGCAGTTGGCCGTTGAAGCCGCCGGTTGCACCGGCGGTATCTTGGGTGATCGGCCCGCCGTTAGGCCCGGACATGAACGAACTAACCGCCGCCGTCGTGCTGTGCTCGAAGCGCGGCGCAAGCGAGAATTGGACATCGTACGCACCGCGCGCGGCAACGATCTGGTAATTTGCGATCCGCTGATTTGATTGCGCGACGGCGAGATCGGTATTGCGGGTCAAAGCCATGCCGATTGCGTCGTCGAGGGCGATGCCCACGAAGGGTTGCTGATCGACGCCGACAAGATCGCCGCTAGGCAGCGGCCCGTTGACCGGAGCGCCGTAACCCGGCGCCACGTTCGGGACGCGCGGCAAGACCGGCGGAACGGGCGGCGGCGGCAGACCGGTTGCCGAGTTCGCGGACTGCCCGCGGGACTGCGGCGCGGCCGGCGCCGGCGAGCTTTGGACCGCCGGCGTTTGCGTTGCTGCAGCCGCAGGCAACGCTAACGAGACAGATGCCGCCGCACTCAGCGCGTACGAAAGAAAACGAGACTTCACGAGAGCTCCTACAAGAATGAACGAAACGACGACCGGCCCGGCATTGCGTTGCCGGGCACCGGTCGCTACTTCACCTGCACGCTGGTCTCGACGGACATACCAGGCCGCAACGGCTTGTCGGCGGGCGCGTCGTGAACGACGACGCGTATTGCAAGCCGCTGAGTAACCTTTACGAAGTTGCCGGTGGCATTCGACGCCGGTACCAAGCTAAAGGTGTTTTGGGAAGCCGGCGCGATTGCGGTGACTTTACCTTGGAACGTCGTGCCTTTGTACGCATCGACCGAAATATCGACCGGTTGCCCGACGTGAATGCGCCCGAGCTGCGTCTCTTTATAGTTTGCGGTGATATAGGTGCCGTAACGCGGTACGATGTCCAGCAGCGATTGACCCGGCGCAACGGTCGCACCGATCTCGACGTTTTTGGCGCCGACAAAACCATCGATCGGCGACCGGATAACGGTGTAGCTCAATTGATCTTGAGCCGTCCGGACTTGCGCATCGAGTGACTTCACTTGCGCTTGGGCGGCGTTCGATTGCGCTTGTTGCGCCGTAATCCGAAGCGGCGTACTCGATTCGGTCAAGCGGCCCTGAGCTGTCGTAAGCTGACCGCGTTGCGCGCCGACTCCGGCCTGAGCCGCATCGGCACTTGCAATGGCGGCGGTGAAACGCGCTTGCGCTTGCGCGACCGATGTTTGCGCCGCTGTTACGTTGTCGAGTGCCGCTTGATATTGCGCTTGGGCTTGGGCTTGGGACGCTCGGTCGGCATCGAGCGTCTGCTGGGCGATGTCGCCCGTTCGAACCAGCGCGGTCGTTCGAGCCAGATCGGCATTTGCGCGAGCGAGATTCTGCTGGGCGCTCGGCACGTTCGCGCGGGCAACCCGTAATTGGGCCTGCGCTTGTCCCACGGCCGCCCGAGCCGCCGCGACTTGCCCGATCGCTGAAGCGGTGGTTGCAGAGGCATCGAGGATCCCGGCTTGCGCCGAGGCAATGGCGCCGTTATTCTCCTCGTTTTGCGCCGCTTGAGTGGCGCTGCTCAAGCTTACGTTCGTCGAAGCGGCACTCGCCTGCGCGCGTTGCGCATCGCGGTTGGCAATCGCAACGGCGAGCCGGGTGCGCTCGTCAACATCGTCGAGCCGAATGAGGACTTGGCCCTTACTCACCGGTTGATTCGTATCGGTCAAAACGCGCGCGACGCGTTCAGAAATTTTACTCGTGACGGCGACGGTATCGGCGTCGACCCGTGCGTCGTCGGTCGATTCGTGCGCCGTTGCGTACAGCAAATACTTGATGCCGTAAATCAAGCCGACGATAACTGCCGCGCCGATGATGATGAACAGCCACAGCGGAGGACGTTTACGGGCGGCTTTCGGCGGATCGCCGCTCGGCGGCGCAGGCGAAGGCCCGCGGCCGTCGCTCGGCTGGGCTTTGGGCGGCGCTTCGGTGCGGGATTCCACTAGTGAGCTCCGTTCAAAAAAAGATCGACCATGGCGTTGAGATCGTCAGCATGAATGACGTACGAATTCCAGATCTTGCGCGCGACGACGTATGAGAAACACATGCCCATGAAAAAGGTCGCCAGACGCTTGGAATCGCCGTGAATGTGACCCAGCCCGATCTGCTGTGCGAAATACGATTCGAGCACTTGCATGAACTGTACCGGCCCGCGCCACTCGGGATCGCTGTGCACGATGTCGCCTCGAGCGTCCTCGGCCATGGCGATGCACAGCATCGCGCGCTGGACGTGCATGCGCTCCACAAGCGACGTCGCGATCGTTCGCAGATCGTCGCGGACATTGCCGGTCAGCGTCGCGAGTACCGATTCAACGAACGCGATCGGACAAGCTTCTTCGCGCATCGCCGACAACAGCAGATGTTTACTGCCGAAGTGGCGGAACAGTGTCGCTTCGTTCACACCGGCCCGCTCGGCGACGAGCCGCGTCGTCGTGCCGCGCGTTCCGTTTTGTTCGTACACCTCTTTGGCAGCCGCGATGATGCGCGCACGGGTTTCATCCGACGATGAACCGGGCCGGGCCGATATTTGCATTAGTTCTTTTTCACGAATACAGAATCGGAAATCGCGACGTTTGTTTGATAATCCGTATACGTTCCGTTCGCAACGGCGCGCACGTGCGGAATGTGTATTTCGGCGAGCTGCGAGCTTAGCATCGTGTTTCCGCCCAGCACCGTAAAGTGCTGCGTCATCGTAATAACGCCGCCGTTATAATAATCGTAGCGGATTCGGTCGATCGTCCAGCCGGCCGGATCGATCAACACGGTTTCATGATCGATCATGCCGCGCACGCGCTGAACCATATGCAGCGCAATATCCGATCGGTTCTCGAACTGCTCGCGGCCGGCATACGTGATGGCAAACCGCTGATCCCAGTTCGCCGGATCGCCCACGTCGCTGTACAGTTTCTCGAATCCCTTCGCGTAGGACGGCACGCGATCGAAAACGACTTCATAGTTGGCCGGACGCTTGAAATACGTCGACCCTTCGAGATGCTGCGAAATATATGGAAACGAAATCAATCGAATGTCCACATGCAACCGCGATTGGTACGAAGACAGCGCCGGATTGCGTTGCATGACGCGCGCGAGAATAGCGGCCGGGTCGGTATCCGTCGTATCGGCTCTGGCCGGTGCGCTCGGACCGGCCAACGCTACGATCACGGCGATCGCCGCGGCGGCACCACGAAACATTCCGCCCAAACCGCCGCGTTTACGCTGCGGCACCGGCTCGTCGGAAGCCGCGAGCGGAAACGCGAACACGCGCTCGAGGCCGTTGAGATGGATGATCGCGCGAACGGCTTCGGTCTCGCCGCTGAGTTCGAGCGCACCGCCGAATTCACGCAAGCGGCGCAGCGCGGATATCAACGTGGCAATCGTCGGTGCCGACAGCGACTCGCCGCCGAGAACGACGCGTAAGCGCGGGTTCTCCCGGCCGTTTTGCACCAACGTATCGGTAGCCGCTGAGATCGCCGTACGTGCCTCGGCGCCGTCGGCGCTCAGACGTAAAACTGGTTGAACCGGCTCAAGCGTCATCATGGCCCCTGGTGCTAAATTGCGTGCAAGTACTTGCATTAAAGTCTATGGTACGGTAATTCTTTTTAGAATGCAAGTGCATGCACGCACGGTTAAGCGAGCTCTCTAATGATCGGCGAGGTCGAGCTCGTGGCGATTGCCCGTGAAGCGGCGATCGAAGCATTCTCGATCGTCATCACGCCGCTCGACGGCGGCGCTCCGACGATCGAAGCGCAGACGATGCGCGATCTCTACCCCGCCAGCATGATCAAGACGCCCCTGGCCGTTGCCGTCGCCGTAGCGGCCGCCGCCGGCCGGCTCCACTGGTCGGAACGGATCGCGGTCGCCCCAGCGAACCTGACGTTCAACGACGCACCGTCGCCGCTCGTCCTCGGCGCGTCGGCCACGCTCGGCGAACTACTCGAGCTCATGCTCGAACGCTCGGACAACGTCGCGACCAACATGCTCATCGATTGCGTCGATCGCCGGCAGGCCACTCGCGACCTCGTCGCGCTCGGCTTCACCGGCACGGCGATCCGGCGTAAAGTCTCCGGTGCGCTGCCGCTCGTTGCCGATCCGGATGCAACCGGACGCAACACACATCCGGCGGCGGAAGCGGCTGCGTTGTTCGGTCGAATCGACGCTGGAACGATACCGGACTCGGCCCGAATCGGTCGCGCACTCGAACGGCAATATTGGAACGCGAAACTGTCGTCGGGGCTGGAGCCTGCCGATCGCTTTGCGCATAAAACCGGCGACACGGACGACGTCTCGCACGACGGCGGCATCTTGACCTTACACTCCGGCGAGCGCTACGCGCTCGCGGTCTACACCGCGCTGAGTTCGACGGCTGAAAACGATGCGAAATTCGGCCTGTTTATGCGCGGCCTGCGTCCCCGGCTCGTGCGCTAGTTCCCGTTCCAGCGGGTGAATCGCGGCGGCTTGCGATACGGCGGCCCGACGAGGATCGCGATATCCAGGTGCTGCGCGAATTCGATTTGGCGCGGATCGCCGGCATACGGATCGCCGTCGACAAACACGGCTACCCGTTCACCCGGGCGCGGCTTAGCGCCCGCGACGTTCGTGCGTCCTAAGGGCCGGCCCCAAATATCAAAGAACTCACCGAGAGTAAACTCGCGGAACGAGGGCGATTCAACGTGAATGATCCCGTCCGGCGTATGGGTGTGCAGCCAGTACAGGCACGTTCCGGCGACCGGACGTCCAACGTCTTCGGGGATGACGAGCGGCCGGCCATGGTCGAGAATCGTGAGATGCGGGTGAATATGCAGCGCGACGCCTTCGGCTGCGTCGCAGCCGATACCGTCGACCCGTTCGCCGCTCGGCACGACGGCTGCCGCCGCCAACATCGTCGCCAGCAGCGCGCCGCACAGCGCAAGAGACCATCGGGCGAAGAGCACGGGCAGCAACTACGCTGACGTTTCAAACCGCGCCTGTCGCCGGTTCAGCCGTAACGCGAAGCGATGCGGCGTGCGATGTCGCGCGCGATCGAACGCGCCGTCTCGGGTCCGATGACTTCGGCTTCGGCGCCCCAACCGAGCGACCAACGGACGATTTCGAGCGGATCGCTCACCCGGTACGTGATGTCGACTCCGCCGTCGTCGCGGCGCGCCGTTCGTTTATCGCGCGCGACGTTTGCAGCAACGGCGGCTTTTGCGACGATCGGCGAAAAGCGCACCGTCACCTCAGTTAAACTATCGCCGTGCCAAACACCGCTGACCGAATTCGCACCGTACGCATCAAGATTGAAATCCACCGGTCGCTCGAAGATTTGGGGCGAGACGTCGGGCTCCGACATGTTGTCGACGGCAAACACCCGCATGTCGTTGCGCGTATGATCGAAGCCGACTAAGTAGATCCGGCCCGAGGAAACGATGAAGCCGTACGGATCGACGCGCCGCGTGGTGCGGGCGCCAAGCTTATCGACGTAACCGAAGCTCACGCGGCGGCGCGTCCGCTCGGCTTGCTGCAACGTCTCGAAGATACGTTCGACATTCGGCTCGAGCGCCACGGAATCAAGCCGAATTGCAAATGAGGATGCGTCGACGGCATTGGTCGCGCGCCGGTCGCTTGACGCCAGCAGTTTCGTCGTCGTTTCATCGATATACGCCGCAAGCGTCCCGCCGAGCGACGATCCGAGGCGTTTGAGAGTGACCAAACCGAGCAGTTCGCGCTGCGTGAGATTCAGGCGCCGCAGACTGTAGCCGTCGGCAAACCGGTACGTTCCGGTCGCCCGGTCAAAGTACCACGGGAAGCCGGCTTCCGATAAAATCGCCAAGTACCGGCGCAGACTGCGCGTTCCCGGCGGCTTGCCGTCGCCGATCCGACCTTTGAGATCCTCGAATGAGTAACGGGCCTCGTCGATGGCATTGAGCAGCCGCACCAATAAGACGACTTTCGGCTCCGACCGCTCTTCCATGATGCCGCCGTTCGGCGCCGGGTGACCCGCACTCTGCGCATGCCGCAGACAGTCACTGGCGAAAGTCGTCTTAGGCCAAGCCCGCGCGTAGTATCATCAGCGTATGGAACACGTTATCGCCGCACGCGCACAGATGGGAACGTCATTAGCGTTTCACATCGTGTTCGCTGCTTTGGGTGTCGGGCTGCCCTTACTCGTTTTTGCCGCCGAGAGTCTATGGCTGCGCACCAAAGATCGTGCGTATTACGACTTGGCGCGCGCGTGGGCGAAGGGAATGGCGATTTTGTTTGCCGTCGGTGCGGTCTCAGGAACGATCCTATCGTTCGAGCTGGGATTACTTTGGCCCGAATTTATGAAGTACGCCGGCGGCATCATCGGCCTGCCGTTCTCACTCGAAGGTTTCGCGTTTTTTATCGAGGCGATCTTCATCGGTCTCTATCTGTACGGTTGGGACCGTTTATCGCCGCGCATGCATTGGCTGGCGGCGGTTCCGATCGTCATCAGCGGACCGCTGTCGGCAGCGTTCATCACCATGGCAAACGCCTGGATGCAGATGCCGACCGGCTTTCGCATCGTCAACGGCCATGTAAGCAACGTCGCGCCGCTCGTCGCGATGTTTGCCAAACCATGGCGTACCGAAGTCGTTCACGCAACGTTGGCCGCCTATGTATTCACGAGCTTCGCCGTAGCGGCGGTTTGCGCGATTGCCTGGCTGCGCGGCGACCGGCGCCGCCTCGTCATCAAAGGCATGCAAGTTGCGATGACCCTTGCGGCAGTCGCGCTCCCCGTGCAAATGATCGTGGGTGACGTTGCGGCACGCTTCGTATCCGAAAACGAACCGGCGAAATTTGCGGCAATGGAAGCGGTTTACAAGACCGGCGGCCACGCCCCGATCACCATCGGCGGCATTCCCAGTGCGGACCACATCAGCTACGCAATTCAAATCCCCGAAATGCTCAGCGTGCTCGTCGCGCTCGATCCGAAAGCCGTGGTCGTCGGCTTCGACCGGATTGCCGACAACGATCGCCCGCCGATCCTCGCAACGCATCTTTCCTTCGATACGATGGTTGGATCGGCGTCGGTTCTAACGCTCATCGTCCTAGGTTGGCTGTTCTTCGTCTTCCGCCGCATGCCGCTAACGCGCCCGCTCGGCTTTGCCGTTGCGCTCGGTGCACCGCTTTCGCTCGCCGCGTTGGAAGCCGGCTGGTTCGTGACGGAATTCGGGCGGCAGCCATGGATTGCGCGCGGCTTGCTGCGAACCAGCGATGCGGTAACCGCTGCGCCCGGCATCGAGCTGCAGTTTTACGGTTTTTCGTTCATCTACGTCGTGCTGGCCGTCATGTGCTGGTGGCTGCTGCGGCGCGTCGATCACGATAGCGTCCAGGCCGGCCGGCGCGGTACGTCCGCCGGACGCGCTCCGGCAGCGACATGACGCCGGTCGCGCTAGCGGCGCTCGTTGCGCTCGGTGCGCTCGTCCTCTACGCGGTGTTCGGGGGCGCCGATTTCGGCGGCGGCGTGTGGGATCTGCTTGCATCGGGACCGCGCCGCGATGCGCAACGCACGGCAATTACGGACGCCATCGGACCGGTCTGGGAATCGAATCACGTTTGGTTGATTTTCGCCGTGGTAATTTTGTTCACGTGTTTTCCGCCGGCGTTCGCCGACATGGCGACCGGTTTAAATGCGCCGTTATCTTTTGCACTCGTCGGCATCGTCATGCGCGGAGCCGCGTTCGTGTTTCGTAATTATGCGACTGATTCGCGGGCACTCGTGAACGTCTGGACGATCGTCTTCGGAATTGCATCGGTCGTCGCGCCGTTTTGGTTCGGCGATGCAATCGGCGCGCTCGCTACGGGCCGATATGCGTGGTTGTCGCCGTTTGCCATTTCGACCGGAGTCTTTGCGTTGGCGGTCTGCGCGCAAATTGCCGCCGTCTTTTTAGTCAGCGAAGTCGATGACCCGGCTTTACGCCAAGACTTCCGGCGACGCGGTATCTTCGCAACCGTCGCGGTGTGGATCGCCGGTCTATTGCCGACGGCGATTGCGTTCACGCACGAGCCGCGGCTCTTCGCCGGCTTTCTGGGGCTGCCGGCACTCGTTGCGATCGGCAGTGCGATTGTGCTCGGACTCGTGGTCATGTTCGCGCTGACTGCCCGCTGGTCGATCGGCGCGCGGGTTGCCGTCGGTTGTGAAGCATTGGCGATTTTAGCCGGGTGGTTTGCTGCCCAAGCGCCCGAAATTATTCCCGGCCGCTTCACGTACGTGCAAGCCGCCTCGAGCGACGCGATGCTCGTTGCCTTTCTCACCGCTGCTGCGATCGGCGCGCTGCTGCTCGTGCCATCCATGTTGCTGCTCTTCGCCGTTTTCAAGGGACCGCGCCGAACGCCGACACCGCAAGCGTAGCAACGCCGATAATCCGTCGAAATCGGCAGATCGATCGACGCCAGATATCGTGGGTGAATAATCGTACGGCGGGAAATGCAAAGAGGTATGAAGATCGATCGACCCGCCTTTCTCGCCGCGGCTGCAGCGGTCGCCGGACAAGCCGCACTGGGACGCGCTGCAAATGCGATGACGGCTTCGAGCCCCTTACCAAAACGCCGGCTCGGCCGAACGAATGCAATGGTTACCATCATCGGCATGGGCGGCTTTCATATCGGCAAAGCCGACCTACCGGCGGGCGATGCCGTGATGCTCATACATGCCGGCATCGATCGCGGGATTACTTTCATGGACAATTCATGGGATTATAACTCGGGTGCAAGTGAACTACGCATGGGTCAAGCGCTCAACGTCGGCGGTTATCGGGATAAAGTCTTTCTGATGACCAAGATTGACGGCCGAACGAAATCGGCTGCACAAAAACAGATCGAGCAGTCGCTGTCGCGGCTCTTAACCGACCGCATCGATCTGGTGCAAGTGCACGAGAACATACGACCCGATGATGCCGATCGGGTGTTTGCACCCGGTGGTGCCATCGAAGCGCTTATCGAAGCGAAAAAAGCCGGCAAGATCCGTTTCATCGGTTTTACCGGACATAAGACTCCGGCGTATCACTTGCACATGATCGACGTTGCGACGAAAAACGGCTTTACGTTCGACACCGTACAGATGCCCCTTAATGTCATGGATGCGCACTATAACAGCTTTGAAAAGCTCGTTCTCCCGGTGGCCGAGAAACTCGATATGGGTGTGATCGGAATGAAGACCTTCGGCGATCATCATATTCTCGATACCGGCCTTGTCGATCCGGTCAGTATGCTGCATTACGGTATGAATCTTCCGACCAGTGTCGTCGTCACCGGTATCGATAAGCCGGCAGTGCTCGACCAGGCAATCGTCGCAGCAACGACGTTCCGTCCGCTTAGCGACGCTCAAGTCGCCGCCATCTTGTCGAAGACGGCACAAGTCGCTTCCACAGGCTCGACCGAACTCTACAAGACGACGCACGTGTTCGATGGTACGATACAAAACCCGCAATGGCTCGAAGCAGCGCAGGTCTAGGTGCATCACGATTAAACGCTAGCCCGGACGTCCGTTAATTTTCGGCAAATCGGCGAACACGCTACGTGTGCTCGCCGGTTTTTTTTTGCCGATATCATGCACGTCGTCGTCGGCAAACCGAGCACGGCGCGCGCAAGCAGCGCAGCGCGCGCTGTTGCTCGCCAAGGCAAGTGAGTTAAATCTGCGCAACGGCTCAGTGCGTTTAGTAGAGCATCGCAAATAAAGACCAACATTTGCGGCCCGCGATGATCGAGTTCGTTATGTAAATTTCTGTCATTGATTACGCATTGGGCTTCGATGTGCTTAACAGCATGCATCAGTGCGCCACCTTCACTCACTTGTAATTAAAGGAACACTAACATGTCATCTCTGCTCTCGATTTTTCTTGCGCTTTCGTCAATGCTCGGAGTGCAGTCAGGGTCGAACGGACCTAGCGCAATGACGCAGCGCAATGCTGCATTGTCCGGCGGCGGACCGGTCGGCAGAACGGCCGATAGCGGCGGCGGCCCTGTGGGTAAAATAAACGTAAGCGGTGGCGGCCCGGTCGGCAAAAGCAAGAAGAGCGGCGGCGGTCCTGTGGGCAAATAAGCGGTGATTTGACGAGCGCAGCGTACCGATCGTACGCTGCTCGTCGCTTACTCGAACGACAACCCAAGGCTGCAACGGTTAAGTTTTCTCCGATACTGAAAAGTCGAAAGGCTCTCGGTTAATTTAAGTTGGAAACATTAGGTGTCGTGTTAGCCAGCAATGAGTCGCCGCTTAGCACTTCTATCGGCGGCCTACAAGCGAATGGTAGTTCCGATACGGCCGTAGCTTGTATCGCCGAAGCACTTCAGCTTTGGAGCGCCGGTAACTTCGATGCCTGCATCGAAGAAACGGGGAAGCTGGCACTCAACAGCCATACGTCCGAGAGCATTTTTATTCGAGCACGCGCATTGCTGCGTGTGAATCGCGCGGCTGACGCCGAGACGTGGCTTCGCATGATGCAGTCGCATCATCCGACCGAAGACGCGCTTGCCACGCATAACATGCTCTTGGGTAACGCCTGCGCACGGCTCAATGATTTCCAGCACGCAACCACGCTGTTCGACCGCGCACGATCGGTCGCGCCGCATCCGTCGATCGTTGCCGAAACGGCCTATTATCACGCTTTAGCGCTTTGGCAGTCGAGGGATTTCCGTGCGGCGCGCAAGATACTGCAGCCGGCATTGGCCGCCAAGCAAGATTTTATCTCGGCCCGTTCCGAGCAGTTACTTGGCTTCATTGCCATTGCCGAGGGCAAGTTCGAAGAAGCCTGCACGCACTTTTGGTCGGGACTTGAATCGCTCAAAGGCTGCGTCGCTCGCGATCTCCATCTCGAAGCGACCATTCTCCATCAACTTTCGATTTGCGGCTCCGAAGCCGTACTGTCGCATCCGCGGCAAATCGACGAACGTGTCCACAGTTTGCAGTGGACGGCGAATCTCGTTATGGAGCAGGTGCAAACGCTGCGTCACATTGGGCTGGCGTACGCCCGATTGGGCGATTCGCAAACCGCCATTACGCGCTTCATTGAAGCCGGCGACGTCATGCCGTGTTCGCCTTGGGCCGTTATCGGTTATACAGAAGCTGCGAATTTGTGCTATCAGCTTGATGAACCGGTCGGCGCAGGCGGCTATCTGCGTATCGCGCGCCTGGTCGCCGATCGACATGTCCGCTGGCAGGGCATCGACGGTGAAGGCCGGCTTGCACTGCTTCAATTAGCAACCGTCGTTGCGCGCAGCGGCGATGGTGAACAGGCCCAGAGATACCTCGATCATTACCATGAAACCGAGCGGCCCGGTTCCGGGCTTCCGACGTTGAGCGCCCTGCATCTCGACCTGCGCCTTCAATGCTTCGAGCGACACGCGCAAGGTGTCGTTCACGGGGCGCGACGGCTCAACGACGCGTCGGCCTTACTTTCGGACGTTGCGTCGGCGTGGCAACGTCTCAAATACTGTTTTCGAGCCGATGAGGCGCGGAACGACACGCGCATGATTACGCACCGCTCGTATAGCTACGTTGCGCCAAGTCCGCAAACGAACGGCGTTGCAAACGACGAACGCGACATCGCCGTTTCGGCAGCGGCGTTGCCCGCGTCCGCGACGGTCAAAGAACGTAAAACGTCATACTGTTTCGGGCCCGAGCGCACGAAGCGTATTACGATAACGGAGCGCCAAGACGCGGTCATTCGATTGATCGTTACCGGCCGCTCGATCGAGGACATCGCTGACGAACTCGGCCTTCAGCCCAAGACCGTGCGCAATCACCTGAGCAATCTGTATGTCATGTTCGGCGTCGACGGTCAGTTGCAGCTCGTTGCTACGATCTGGAGCGATCCGTCTTTGCGTAGATGCTTTGCCGCAGCTTAGTCGCCGCTAACGCAGCAGCGCGCACCGGCCGGGACACAACCGGGACAGTTGCCCATAGAAACGCGATCGTCATAACCGGATCGGCGGAACTCAGCGGTAGATGCCCCTGGTCCGGCGCACGTTGCGCCGTTACGATAAGTGAAATCCTTATCGACCGCCGTTGCGGCGCAGGTGGCAGCTACGAGTCTCACGTCACGAATTCTCCAAGCGGACCTGCCGGCCGGTTCGGCGCCTTTCCGTAACGTACAAACACACGCTGCGCTTCGCCGTGTTTCGCCGCTACCGCTCGCGACGATCGCGGCAACCGCGCTGTTCGAGGCGGATGCTCGCAATTCGACGGCAGCGGCCTATCCGATACGAAAGCAGCGCTTATGCAAACGTTGGGAGATTCAAAGGCGCATTCGACGAATCGTACCTGCCCGCACGTCCGGCGCTTTACGTGCGTTGTCCCACCGTCTCGTCATGCGCGGGCGTTGAACTAAGCAATGCTGCTTCCGGAACGCAACAGCGCGATTCTACCCGTGTTAACGCAGTGGGCGCAAAACGCGATCGTCATTCTCGAGCTTGAAGTAAACGATCGCGATCTGCGCGCGTTTACGCACACTCAGCGCCAAGCGGCAATCTCGAATTTCATTGCCAATCTGCTCCATCTCGCCGAACGTGAAGGTTTCGATGCCGACGCAATTTATCGCAGCGGGTTGGCAACCTTCGCGAACGAGCGCAGAGCGCCGATGCCCTCACCATACGCGGCAAGCAGCCCGCGCACGACCGCCCGCGTTGCAACGGCAATCGAATAACGTGCGGCCCAAACGGCGCCCGCTATTCAGGATCGGCGAAGAGTAGTTCGAGATCGTCGCGCGTGAGCGACTTCGCGACGGCACTATCGGCTTTGATGACCGCCTTCGAAAGCGCGCTCTTACGTTCGGCCAGCGCGCGAATCTTTTCTTCCACCGAACCGGCAGTGACCATGCGATAGGCGGTTACGGGCCGTGTTTGCCCGATCCGGTGCGTTCGGTCGATGGCTTGCCGTTCGACAGCGGGATTCCACCACGGATCGTACAGCACGACGTAATCGGCAGCCGTCAATGTAAGACCGACGCCGCCGGCTTTGAGCGAACACAGGAACACGGGTGGTCCGGCCGGATCCATGAAACGCTCGACTTCCGCTTGACGGTCGCGATCCTTGGTCGATCCATCAAGGTAGCCGTAGCCGATCGAGCGCTTATCCATTGCGCCGCGCATGATCTTGAGCATCGAGGCAAAAGCGCTGAACACGAGCACGCGATGGCCGCCCGACAACACTTCTTCGACCGTCTCTAAAAACGCATCGAACTTACCGCTCGCCTCGGGTTCATCGATGTACGACGGGACGATCAAACCCGGATGTGCGCACACTTGGCGCAAGCGCGTGAGCGCCGCCAGCACATGAACGCTCGCACCCTCGATCGCTCCATCTTCATCGAGCTTTGCCAGCACATCGCGCCGCGCGGCCTCGGCGATGCCGCGATACAACCGGCGCTGCAACGGTGACAGCTCGCATTCGATAATTTGCTCGGTCCGCTCGGGCAACTCGCGCGCGACATCTTCTTTGGTGCGGCGCAGCACGAACGGTTCGAGCCGCGAGCGCAAAGCATGCGCCGCTTTTTCATCGCCTTCACCGATCGGGTGTTCGAACCGCCGTCGAAATGACGACTCGGAACCGAGTAAACCCGGTTCGACGAAGGCAAAGATCGCCCACAAGTCACGCAGCGAATTTTCGACCGGCGTACCGGTCAGCGCCAAACGGTGATGCGCGTTGAGATTGCGAACGACTTTGGCGATCTGCGAACTCGGGTTCTTGGCATTCTGCGCTTCATCGAGAATGAGCGTCCGAAACGTAAAGCGTTCGAGTTGGGCGGCATCGAGCCGGGCCAGAGCGTACGACGTGATGATCACGTCGTGATGTTGAATTTCCTCAAAGCGCTGCGCGCGTTCGGCACCCGACTGTAAACGCAAAATGCTTAGTTCGGGTGCAAAGCGGTTTATTTCGCTTTCCCATGTATGCGTAACGGATGTCGGCGCAATGACCAGCGACGGTGCCGCGCCTTCGTCCTGTTTACGTTTAAGTAAATAGGTCACGACTTGTAGCGTCTTACCTAAGCCCATTTCATCGGCTAAGATGCCGCCGAATTGAAACGAGCTTAAATATGATAGAAAGTCTAAGCCGCGGCGCTGATAGCCGCGTAAGGTATCTTTGAGCGCTTCGGGCGGTTCGACTTCTTCGATGCCTGCGAACTCGCGCAAACGGTCACGCAGCCGTTCAACTTCTTGCGGCAGCGTGACGTTGGCGAAGCTCTCGTGCAGTTCATCGCGCAAAGCGACGAGCGCAGCTAGTCCGTTGCGTTTGCGATCGGTGATATCGCTGAGCAAGTTGCTTTGGCTGCGCAGTTTCGCTACGTCGAAAAGCTTACCGCGTACTTCGGCATACCGGCCGCTCGAGGCGAGCAATGCAGCGAGTTCTTTCGGCGTAAGCGGCTCGCCGCCGCCGACGAACACATCGACGTTGAGCTCGAACCAGTCGTTACTTTCACCTTCGGTCGCCGACGGCCGCGCGGAGACCGCAATATCGATGGCATCGCCTTCGCCGGTAAGCGCGCTGAGCGACTCGTCGAGACGCACTTCGACATCGTCCCACTCGGGCAGCGAATCGCGGATGAGCGTCGCTGCGCGTTCGGCATCGTAAAGCGCAAAACCATCGCCGCCGCGGGGTACGAAGCCGGCATCGATAAAGCGTTTGGCAAACGCTTGGGCAGCGGCCGGTGCGAAGCGAATGAACCGGCCTTCGATCGAGGCGATACCGCCGTGCGTCGAGAACGGCGCGCGGCCGCCGGTGCCTTTGTCGATGAACGAAAGCCGCGCGAAGAGCGCGCCGTCACGCCAGGCCATACGAGCGGCAAGCGCGGGACTGATGGCATCGACGACGCCCAGCGCAGCCCGGTCGTCGGCCGTCAAGAACGCCGCGACGCGGGCGATCGCCGACGTCGACGGAGCGTGAGGAATGATTCCGTTGGTCGTGGGAACCGCATCCGCGGCGCTGATCGCCCGCCGAACGTCGAACGATCCGTCAAGCAGATACGCAACGCGATCGGCAATAAGCCAACGCGGCGGCCCGTCGATAACGAGCGCTCCGGCAGGTGAGAAGCGCGAGCCGTCGGCCCGTTCGAGCTTTGGTACGAAGCGTTCGGCATACCGCGCGGCGCGCAGCCGGACACCGCGCAGGTCGATCGAGAACGCTTGCAACTCGGCAGGATGCCGATTTTCACCCGGACGATCGTCGAAGCGCAGCCGCGGATGGCGCGTCAGGCGGAACATCGCGCGCGCCAGGGCTTTCGTCGAAAGCCGCGAGCCGAAAGCTTCTTGAACGGCTTCGTCGCGGATCAATTCGCGATCCGCATCATCCCAATCGTCGGGCGGTGTCGATTCCATCATCGAAAGGATCGATTCGGCATCCCGGATGACGCCGCGCAACCGCGGAGTATCGAGATACAAAGCGCCGGTGACGGTTTTGCCGTCGGCACAGCCGAGCACCGGCCAAACACTGCGCGCGCGCGGCCGGCCCGATTCCATTTCAGTGTCGGGCAGCCAAGCGTAATCTTCGTCATCGTCCGGAATGCCGCCGGCGACCGCCGGCAACGGCGCGGCACTCGTCGTGCGGACGGTTTCGAGCGTCGCGACGACATGCTCGCAAATGCCCGTTACACCGCACGTGCACAAGCTGCGCAAGGCTTGCGGCCCGGTTCCCGTCGCCCACTCGACGGTAACATTGACGCCGCCCTTATCTTTGACGGCCGCTTCGATTTTGGCATCTTCAACCGCACGCAACACGACGCGGTTGGTGTCGGCAAGCGTCAGCGCTGCGCGCGTGAGATCGCGGGCAAACCAATTGCCGATCTGCGCCGGAAGCCGCGAACGCCAGGTAGCAAACGGAGTCACGCTACTTTGCCGCAGTCGCCGGACGGATCCACATCTCGACTACCTTCGCGCATGTAGCCGGGAAAGACTTCAGCACACAAACGGCCCGCCGATTGCGGCGGGCCGTTTTGCGTAGACCGGGATTGTCGAACTTACACTTGTTGGACTTCGGGTGGAGCGGCTGCCGGCGGCTCCATCATGGGAATCTTCGAGAAGATGAGTTTATCGGGATTGTCCGGGTTCACCTCAGCGAGAATCCGATCGCCCGAACCGAATCGCCCGCGCAGCATCTCTTCGGCAAGTTCGTCCTCGACTTCACGCTGGATCGCCCGACGCAACGGACGCGCACCGAACTGCGGATCCCAGCCTTTCTTGGCGAGCAGCGACTTCGCGTCTTCGGTAACTTCCAGATACATCTCTTGCGCTTTAACTTCGCGAATGACTTTGTTAAGTTCAAGCCCGACGATCTCTTCAATTTCGATCCGCGTGAGCTGATGGAAAACGACGATTTCATCGACGCGATTGATAAATTCCGGCCGGAACGTGTGCTTGACTTCCTCGAGCACTTTGTTCTTCATCTTCTCGTAATTTTTTTCGGTCGTATCACCGCTGTCTTTTTGCGGACGGAAACCGATGTCGATCGACGACGTCATGCCGGTTGCGCCAACGTTACTCGTCATGATGATAACGGCGTTTTTGAAATCGACGACGCGGCCTTGCGAGTCCGTCAAACGTCCGTCTTCGAGAACTTGCAGGAGCAAGTTGAAGACATCCGGATGCGCTTTCTCGATTTCATCGAGCAGTATGACGCAGTATGGACGGCGCCGGACCGCTTCGGTTAATTGGCCGCCTTCTTCGTAGCCGACATACCCCGGAGGTGCGCCGACGAGCCGCGATACGGCATACTTCTCCATGTATTCCGACATATCGATGCGAATCATCGACTCGGCGTCATCGAACAAGAATTCCGCAACGCTGCGCGCGACTTCGGTCTTCCCGACACCGGTCGGTCCGAGAAAGATAAACGACCCGATCGGACGTTTTGGATTCTTGAGCCCGGCACGCGAACGCCGGATCGCACGGGTAACGACTTCGATCGCCTGATTTTGCCCGACTACTCGCTTATGGAGTTGATCCATCATGCCGAGCAGCTTTGCCGTCTCGGCTTGTGCTAATTTAGCAACCGGAATCTTCGTCCAAGCGCTGACGATATACGCGACGTCTTCTTCGGTGACTTTGATCGTCTTGTCGGCGTGAGCTTTTTTATCGGCCCACTCCGCTTCGAGCCGCTGCTTTTCGAGCCGCAGCTTTTCTTCGCGGTCGCGAATCGAAGCGGCTTTCTCGAACTCTTGCGATTTGACGACCGACTCTTTTTCCGTTTTGACCTTGCGAATCTCGTTTTCGATGTCGCGTATTTCTTGCGGCGGCAGCGTTGCTTGTAAGCGAACGCGCGAAGCCGCTTCGTCGATGAGATCGACGGCCTTGTCGGGCAAGAAGCGGTCGCTGATATACCGGTCGCCGAGTTTCGCCGCGGCAACAAGCGCCTCATCGGTGATCGTTACTTTGTGGTGCGCCTCGTACCGGTCGCGTAGACCCTTGAGAATCTCGACGGTCTCTTCGACTGACGGTTCGCCGACCATGACGGGCTGGAACCGGCGTTCGAGCGCCGAGTCTTTTTCGATATGTTTGCGAAATTCGTTGAGGGTCGTCGCGCCGATGCATTGCAGTTCGCCGCGCGCGAGCGCGGGCTTGATGATGTTCGAGGCATCGATGGCACCTTCGGCGGCACCCGCACCGACGAGCGTATGGAGCTCGTCGATGAACAGGATAATCTCGCCGGCTGCACCGCGGATTTCATCCATGACGCGCTTCATGCGCTCCTCGAACTCACCGCGATATTTGGTTCCGGCGACAAGCCCTGCGAGATCGAGCGTTATCACGCGCCGGTCGCGCAACGGCTCCGGTACTTCGCCCTTGATGACGCGCTGCGCCAAACCTTCGGCGATCGCCGTTTTGCCGACGCCCGGCTCGCCGATGAGGGCCGGATTATTTTTCGTACGTCGCGATAAGATTTGAATGACGCGTTCGATCTCGCTTGCCCGGCCGATCACCGGATCGAGCTTGTTCTCGCGCGCTAGCGTCGTCAAGTCGCGCCCGTACGCATCGAGCGTCGGGGTCTTCGATTTGCCTTTGGGCGGCGGCGGTTGGCCCTCGGCGCCCAGCAACGAGGTTGTCTGCACGCGCACTTTGGCCGGGTCGACCCCGAGGTTGGTCAGCACCCGAGCGGCAACGCCCTCGCCTTCGCGGATGAGGCCGAGCAGCAAGTGTTCTGTGCCGATGTAATTATGATTGAGCTGACGCGCTTCTTCGAAAGCAAGCTCGATGACGCGTTTGGCACGCGGCGTGAAGACCATCTCTTGCTGCACGGTTTGGCCGCCGCGACCAACGATCGCCTCGACTTCCTGCCGAACTTTGGCAAGGTTGACCCCGAGCGTCTCGAGTACTTTCGCCGCTAAACTCTCGCCCTCGGAAATGATGCCGAGCAAAATATGCTCGGTGCCGATATAATTATTGCCGAGGCGCTGCGCTTCTTCTTGCGCGAGCACGATGGAGCGGCGAGCTCGTTCGGTAAATGGTTCCCACATTGACATGACGGTAATTTGACTCCCCGAGCGACGTGTCGCTCCTGCCGCCGAAGTCCGGTGTGCGGATTCGGTTTTCCATATAACCATCGGCGAATTCGCCTAGTTTCATTCGGACTTGCGCCAATTCGTCGGGCCTCCTGCGGCCCGCCGGGCCAACGTCACGGACGTCACCGGCGAGCAGTGGGGGCTCGCTTCCTTACGCGGTCGCGTTCCGTATCATCGAGGCCTGCCGCAGGCACGTTTGCGCCGAGGCGTAAGGAGCAGAGTATGGTAACCGAAGAACGCGTACGCGAAGCACTTACCGAAGTGCAAGATCCCGAATTGCATATGGGCATTGTCGAATTAGGTTTGGTCTATGACGTGAATGTCGAGGGACCGCAAGGCGAAGACGTCAACGTCGTAATGACGCTGACGTCGCCGATGTGTCCGGTCGGTCCGATGTTCAAGCAATCGGTGCAATCGAAAGTCGAATCGATCGACGGAGTGAAGAACGTCAAGGTCGACATTACGTTCACACCTCCGTGGGATCCGAAAACAATGGCTTCCGACGACGTTAAAGTCGCGCTGGGAATCTGGTAAGACGCTCCTTGGTTCGGGCCGGACGATGCGGCGGCGTTTCCGCAGCGTCGTCGTCGCTGCGATTTGCTGCCTTGCGGCAATTCGCGCGGTTGCAATTCCGGCAGCTGTCGTAAGCGACTCCCCGGCGCCCGACGCCGTGCAGATCTACGATCGCGCGCGCGCGGCCGTAGCAGCGCGCCGCCTGCCGCCATTTATCGCGTACACGCAATACGCGGCGTTCATGCGGCACGGCAAAGTGCAAGCCGAATCGGCGCGCGTCGTGATTCGAACCGCCGACGGCAAAGCGAATATCACGCGCCTCCCCGAGTCGCCCGCCGATCGCGTGGACACGACGCCGGCCGTCGCCCGGCCGCTCGTCTATCCGACGACATCGTTCGGTCTTGTCAAAAAGCGAGCCGGCGAAGACGTCTCGACCTTCGAGGCGCCGCCGCTGCCGGCGGCGCCCGACGCCGGCGGTCCGGCCGTAATCGGCCGCGTAAATGCGACGGCGCGTGATTACGATCCACGTTTGACCGGCGTTGAAATGTTAGCGGGAACTTCCGTGTATCACCTCGTCCTCGTTCCGCGTTTCGATCCGCGCCGGCATCCGATTCGCGCCATGTACGTCGACACGCTCGACTTCAATCCGCGCCGCATCACGATCGAAGTTTGGGCTCAGGCGGGACCCGTGCGCTCGCGACCGAGCGTTGACGTCGACTTTGCGCCGGTCAACGGCACGTGGCTCATCACGCATGCATCGATGAACTTCGTTTTGCGCTTGATGTTCTTCGCCTACGGCGGCAGTGCCGAATTCCGAACCAGCGACGTCAGCTTTCCGGCCGCTGAACCCGACTGGCTGTTCGATTCCGCGCTGTTGCGCGGGCATCGGCCGGACGGCGCGACACCGGCGCCGACGCACTGATGCCTGCGCACGAACGTGCGAATGCACGGCTGAAAGCCATGCGCACCGAGGCCGCCGCCCCCGCCGGTCAAGCAGCGATCGATAAACAGCATGCGCGCGGAAAACGTACTGCGCGCGAACGGATCGAAACGCTCGTCGATGACGGCTCGTTCATCGAACTCGACCGCTTCGCCGTCCATCGCACGACGGCGTTCGGTTTGGACGAACGCCATTTTTTAGGCGACGGCGTGTATACCGGGCATGCGACGATCGACGGCCGCCAAGTCTTTTTGTTTTCGCAAGACTTCAGCGTGCTCGGCGGCAGTTTGGGTGAAGTCTTCGCCGAGAAAATCTGCAAGGTTATGGACCTAGCGGTGCGGACGGGCGTACCGATGATCGGCATCAACGATTCGGGCGGCGCGCGCATTCAAGAAGGCGTCGTTAGTCTGGGTGGCTACGCCGAGATCTTTTGGCGCAACGTGCAAGCTTCGGGTGTCGTTCCGCAAATTAGTCTCATCGCCGGACCGTGCGCCGGCGGTGCGGTCTATTCACCCGCGATCACCGATTTCACGATCATGGTCGAAGGCATCTCGCAGATGTTCATCACCGGCCCCGAGATCATCAAAACCGTTACCGGCGAAGAGGTGACGTTTGAAGAACTCGGCGGCGCGACGACGCATGCAACGAAATCCGGCGTCGCTTCGCTCGTTGCGGCCGACGAAGACGAAATGAACGATCAGACCCGGCGTCTGCTATCGTTCATTCCGCAGAACAATCTCGATGATGTGCCGCTAGTGCCGAGCGATGACGATCCGCTGCGCTCCGCACCCGAACTCGACGAAGTCATTCCCGACGCCGCGAACAAACCGTACGACATTCTCGATGCCGTCACTCCGGTGCTCGACGACGGCGACTTCTTCGAGATCGGTGCGGCCTTTGCACCGAACATCGTCGTCGGTTTCGGCCGGATCGGCGGCCGCTCCGTCGGCATCGTCGCAAATCAGCCGAACGTTCTTGCCGGCGTTCTCGACATCAATGCGTCGGTGAAAGCGGCCCGCTTCGTGCGATTTTGCGATGCCTTCAACATTCCGCTCGTGACGTTCGTCGACGTGCCGGGCTTTTTGCCCGGTACGGCGCAAGAATTCGGCGGCATCATCAAGCACGGAGCCAAGCTGCTCTACGCGTTCGCCGAGGCGACGGTTCCGAAGATCACCATTATTACGCGCAAGGCCTACGGCGGCGCCTACGACGTCATGGCCTCAAAACACATCCGCGCCGACATCAACCTCGCCTGGCCGACGGCCGAGATCGCCGTCATGGGACCGGCGGGCGCGGTCAAAACGATATTCCGGCGCGAGATCTCCGCTGCGGCCGATCCCGGCGCGCGCGACGCGGAACTCGTCGCCGAGTACACCGAGCGCTTTGCCACGCCGTTCATCGCCGCACAACGTGGTTATATCGACGATGTCATCGAAGCATCGGCGACCCGGCGATCCGTCGCCCGTGCGCTCGCGATGCTCGCGTCCAAACGTGTCGAGCGGCCGCAGCGCAAACACGGCAATATCCCGTTATGAGTGCCGAAGCGGCGCGTCAAGAGCCGGAGGTTAACGCCATACGCTTCACCCGACACCAGGCAGTTGACCTGGGCAACCGAAAAGCCGACGGGTATCTTCCCGAGCAGTCACTTTTGAAAGGAATTGTATGAACGTTGCCTTGCGCGAAGTCTGGGAAACCCCGCAAATCGAGGAAATCGGACTCGGATTTGAGATCACCGCGTACGTGAACGATAGCGAGTTCAGCCGCTAATTTTCGGATAACTACTGCGCGGTTACGCCCGGCGTAGCTGCGCCTTAGCCGATATGACCACAGTGCACACCACGTCCGCGACCGATCTCATCGGCCGCCTGCAGGCCGTCGGCGCCGAGCGCTATCACGATAAGCATCCCTTTCATCGACGTCTGGTCGCCGGTTCGCTTACGCCCGACCAAGTTCGCGCCTGGGTTGCGAACCGCTACTACTATCAAAAAGCCATCCCCGTCAAAGATGCCTTTATTTTGGCCAATCTTCCGTCGCGTGAGTACCGGCGCGCTTGGATCAAACGCATTACGGATCACGATGGAACGCAGGGCGACGAAGGCGGGACCCATTCATGGTTAGCGCTTTGTCATGCCGTCGGCCTTGCCGACGACGATGTGCTCTCCGAACGCGGCGTTGCTGCGGGGACGCGTTTCGCCGTCGATGCGTACATCGATTTCGCCCGCAGCAAGCCATGGCTCGAAGCCGTCGCCTCATCGTTGACCGAGCTGTTCGGACCGCCGGTCATGGCCGCACGGGTCGCCGCGATCGTCGAGCAGTATCCGTGGATCGACCGCTCGGGCTTACGCTATTTCGAGAACCGTATTCCGCTGGCGCGGGAAGACGCCGCACAGGCGCTAAGCTGGGTTCACGAACATGCGCTCGATGCGGTCTCGCAAGACCGTGTCGTTGCGGCGTTGCGCTTCAAATGCGACGTGCTTTGGACGATCTTCGATGCGACCGCATTGAGCTGCGGAGTTTTCGCCTGAACGCGCAAGCGCGGCCGGCGTTCGAGCGCGGCATTCGCCTGCGCACCGAGGACGACGGCAGCGCGCTGCTGCTAATCCCCGAAGGCGCAATCAAACTCAACGCTACCGCCGCTGCAGCGCTGTCGCTCGTCGACGGCCGGCGAACGCTCGACGAGATCGTCGCCGCATTGTGCGCGCGTTTCAATGTTGCCGACGAGCGCGCAAGAGGCGATGTCCTGGCGCTCTTCGAGCGACTGCGCTTACGCCGCATGCTGGTCATCGCATGATCGCGGTGCGTCCGATGTCGCTGCTATGCGAACTTACGTACCGCTGCAATTTGCAGTGCCCGTACTGCTATAACCCGCTCGACCTCGACGCTTACCGCGATGAGATCGATACTGCAACGTGGCAGCGGGTCATCGGCCAGGCCGCCGACTTGGGCATCGTGCAGCTCGGCTTTTCGGGCGGCGAACCGACTCTGCGGCGCGATCTGCCGGCGCTAGTGCAAACTGCGGCGCAACGCGGGCTCTACACCAACCTGATCACGCAAGGCACGTTTCTCGACGCTGCGCGAATCGATGAACTTGCCGGCGCCGGACTCGATCACATCCAAATCAGCTTGCAGGCGCCCGAACGCGAACTTGCCGATGCCATTGCCGGGACCGTCGTTCACGAGCGTAAGCTCGCCGCGATCGAGCGCGTGCAAAACAGCGGCATGGCGCTGACGCTCAATTGCGTTCTGCACCGCAACAACCACGCGACAATCGCCCAAGTCATCGATCTGGCAGCCGCGCTCGGCGTTCGCAAACTCGAGCTTGCCAACGTGCAATTCTACGGGTGGGCCTACCGCAATCGCGCCGGGCTTATGCCGACGCGCGAACAGGTGGAGCACGGCCTTGCCGTCGCTACTGACGCAAAGCGCCGCCTTGCCGGGCAGCTTGAAATCGTCTACGTGCTGCCGGACTATTTTGACGATCGGCCTAAAGCATGCATGCACGGTTGGGGTCGAGCGTTCATGACCGTTGCGCCGAACGGGCGTGCGATGCCGTGTCCGGGAGCCGCCGCGATCTCCAGCTTGACGTTCGATAACGTTCGCGATCGCGACTTAGCGTCGATCTGGGACGATTCCGCGGCGTTTACGACGTTCCGCGGCACGCAATGGATGCCCGATCCGTGCCGCTCGTGCGACCGCCGCGAAATCGATTGGGGCGGTTGCCGATGTCAGGCCTTTGCGCTCACGGGCAACGCAGCCGCCGTCGATCCGGCCTGCGCGCTGAGCCCCGACCATTCGGTCATCGTTGCATTGCGTGAGACCGGCGATCGTCATCCGACGCTCGTTCCGCGGCGCATGCATGAGCCCGCCGCCGTTTTGTGATCGTCCGCGTTCTCGGCTCGGCAGCCGGCGGCGGCGTGCCGCAATGGAATTGCGGCTGTCCGAATTGTTCGGCTGCGCGGCGCGGTGAACAACCGCGGCGCACGCAGTCGTCGCTCGCCGTATCCGCGGACGGACGCCGCTGGGTGTTACTCAATGTTTCGCCGGATATCGCAGCGCAGATCGAGGCGTTTGCGCCGCTGCAGCCGGCCGGTATCCGGGGTACGCCGATCGCGGCGATCGTCCTTACCGATGCAAATGTCGATCATATCGGCGGGCTGACGGCGCTCCGGCAAGCCGGCAATCACGCCTTCACGATCCGCTCGAGCAGCGTCGTGCGAACGATTGCGACGGCGCAACCGGCCTTCGCCGCCTTCGCCCGATCTCCGCATCGATGGTTGACCGCGGACGAAGGCGCGCTGCCGGCCATACCGGGCGACCCGGTCGGCAACGAACTTTCGGTGCGTGCCATTCCGGTGCCGGGACTGACGCCGGGTTTTGCCGGCCGGCAAGCCATTCGCGGCGCGGTTACGGCCTACGCCATTGATTCCGGCGGCGGAACGTTGTTGTTTGCTCCGGTGTTTTCCGGCGTCGATTCTCGGCTCGCTACCGAGATTGCAGCCGCCGACGTCAGTTTCATCGACGGCTCGTTTTTTACCGACACCGAGATGCTCGATGCCGGCGTCGGCGATAAGCGTGCGCGCGCGCTCGGCCACGCGCCGCTCGACGGAGGCGGAACGCTTGCTGCGGTCGGTACGCGCCACCGCCGCTGTCTGCTCACGCACATCAACAACACGAATCCGGTGCTCGATCCGGGCTCGCAATCCGCTCGAATAGTCGCCGCGCTTGGAATCGAAGTCGCCGCGGACGGACTGCTCTTCGAGATCTAGCTTGCCGATGCGGGCCAATTGCAGCGAAACGCAACGCGGGCGGATATTAAACGGCAATCCGAAAATGCAAGCGAGGTGAAACTGCTCGAAGGCAAAACGATTTTAGTCACCGGCGTGACGAATCGCTGGTCGATCGCAACGGGGATTGCGACGGCATTGTACGCACACGGCGCAACGATCGTACTCACGTATCAAGGCGAGCGCGTTAAAAATTACGTCGCGAGATTTGCCGGCGAGATCGGTGATGCGGCGATTTTCGAGTGCGACGTGACGGTTGATGAAACGCTGCGCGCACTGGCGGCAGCGGTCGGCAAACTCGACGGCTTCGTCCATTCAATTGCGTTCGTGCAAAAAGAAGATTTGAGCGGCAAGGTGTTCGAGACGTCGCGCAGCGGCTTTGCGCTCGCCCTCGACATCTCGTCATTTTCACTTATCGCGCTCGTCGCCGCGCTGCGTGAGAATCTCAACGATCGGGCGAGCATCATGGCGCTGACTTATTACGGTGCCACATCGATCGTGCCCAACTACAACATTGCCGGTATTGCGAAAGCCGCACTCGAGTCGATCGTTCGATACCTGGCGTTCGACTTGGGCGAACGCGGCATTCGCGTCAACGCCATTTCCGCCGGACCGATCTCCACGGCCAGCTCGCGCCAAGTTGCGGGGTTTGCCACGATGCTCGCTAAGGTCGGTGCGGCGGCGCCCCTGCGGCGCAACGTGACGGCACTCGACGTCGGCAATTGTGCGGTGTATCTCGCTTCGGACCTGTCGGCGTCCGTTACCGCCGACATTCACTTTGTCGACGCCGGCTATCATGTCATGGGGATGTACCCGACCCCGGCTGAGACGACGAACTGAACGCCGACGCCGTAGCCGCCGTGTTTGCCGCACTTACACGCCTCGAACGGCGAGCCGGCACTCCGGCGGCCGCCGCGGACGACATGTCCCAATGGTTGCTGGCCGCACGCTTGCGAGCCGCCGATGGAAGCCACACGCGGCACCTCGGCCGGCGGCAGTCGGGCTGGGTCTCAAGCGGCCGTCTTGCTCGCTGAGCCGCCGTTCCGGGCAATTCTCATTGCCAACCGGGGCGAGATCGCGGTTCGGATCATTCGGGCGGCCAAAGAACTCGGCTGCCGAGCCATCGCCGTTTATTCCGATGCGGACCGCGATGCGCGGCATGTCATGCTTGCCGACGAGGCCTATTATCTCGGTCCGGCAGCACCCGCGCTAAGCTATCTGTCCGTCGAACGATTGCTCGAGGCGGCGCGGCGTTCGGGTGCCGATGCGCTGCATCCGGGCTACGGGTTTTTCGCGGAAAACGCCGGTTTCGCGCGGGCGGTAATCGCCGCGGGCCTGACCTGGATCGGGCCGCACCCTGCCGCTATCGACGCGATGGGCGATAAGGTACGCGCGCGCCGCGCCATGCGGGCCGCCGGCATCGCGGTCGTGCCCGGCGGGTCTGCGCCGCTCGAAGATGTGGCCGCTGCGCGCGCCGCTGCACTCGAGTTCGGCTTACCGCTGGCCCTCAAAGCGTCGGGTGGCGGCGGTGGAAAAGGGCTCAAGATCGCCCGGACGCTCGACGAAGTCGAAGCGGCGTTTTCAACCGCACAACGTGAAGCGCAAGCGTATTTCGGCGATTCGACGATCTACGCCGAACGGTATTTGGATAACCCGAAGCACATCGAATTGCAGATCCTCGCCGATAAAGCGGGCGCCGTCCTGCACGTCGGCGAGCGTGATTGTTCGCTGCAGCGCCGGCATCAAAAAGTTTGGGAAGAAACGCCGCCGGCGATTCCGGCCGGCGTTCGCGACCGGCTACGCGCAGCCGGAATCAACGCTGCGCGGGCGATTGCCTACGATAGCGTCGGCACGATCGAGTGTCTGGTGACCGGCGACGATTTTTACTTTCTCGAAATGAACACGCGCATACAAGTCGAGCATACGATCTCCGAACAAGTGTCGGGTATCGATCTCGTGCGCGAACAGATTCTCGTTGCCGCCGGCCGGCCTTTACCGTTCGGTCAGGCGGACATCGTCTTGCGCGGACATGCAATCGAAGTGCGAATCAACGCCGAAGATCCGGCGCAGCAATTTCGGCCCGCGCCGGGCACGATCGCGGACTACCGCGAACCGGGCGGTTTCGGCGTTCGGGTCGATTCGGCGGCCTTCGCCGGGTGTACGATCGCCCCCGATTACGACTCGCTCATCGCCAAACTCATCGTTTGGGGTCGCGACCGATTAGAGGCACTGCAACGGCTGGGCCGAGCCCTCGATGAGTTCCGTATCACCGGCGTTCCGACGACGCTCGAACTCTTACGGGCACTCGTCGATCTCGATGTGGTGCGCTCGGCGACCTACGGCACCGCAACGCTCGAGCCGTTTGCCGCCGGACGTACGTTTGAGCCGGCCGGCGTCATAACCGCGCCGGGAATTGCCCCGGACGTCGACGATACGCTGCGCGTTGAAGTCGACGGCAAACTCTTTCGGATTCGATTCGTCGATGCGCCGATGCGCGCCGGGCAAACGTCCGGCGCAGCGGTGCGTGCACCGGTCGCCAAAGCACCGCGCAAATCAGCGTCCGGCGAGGCCGACAACGGCAACGAGATCGTTTCGCCGATGCACGGACTTGTCGTCGACGTACCGGTTCGGGCGGGCGATACGGTGGCGCAAGGGGATGTCGTAATCATCATCGAGGCGATGAAAATGATGAATGAGATTCGCGCCCATCGCTCCGGTACGATTGCCGCAATATTTGCCGATCGCGGGGCTACCGTCGAAGCCCGAACCCCGCTTGTCAGACTTGCTTAACCAACACTCGTTCTTACATATTAGTATCTTTTGCGCCGCGTTTGACGGTGATTGCGTTCGGCGCTAAGCGGCGCTTTGTTTACGAGCGTTTACATTGCGCGATGTTTCGTGCTATGACTATCGATAACGATAGCTCGACGTGCGCTGCGTTTTACTGATAGCTACCTCTTTCTGCAATCGGCGGTTAGCGTGACCATCGTCAAGGCAACAGCGGTCGCCTCATCGTTACGCTTTACACCGCTCGATATCGGCGCGCCGTTGTGCGAGTCGCTCATCGACAGCCTAACCCGGCATGCGGTGTTTGCGCTTTCGCCGTCCGGCACGATCGTTAGCTGGAACACCGGCGCGCAGCGACTGTTCGGTTACCTTCCGGCCGAAATCATCGGCCGGCGCTTCGACGTCTTATTTGCCGTTCATGACGTTAAGATCGATACGCCGCGGGCCGACTTAGCCGCTGCGCGAAGTGGTGCGCACGCCGGTCGCGAGCGCCTGCAGATCCGCGCGGACGGGACGGCCTTTCTGGCGCAGACGTCGGTTACTCCGCTGCTCGATCGGCACGGCGGCGCGGGCGGTTTCGCCGTCGTCGTTCACGATGCCACCGAAAGTCATGCAGCGATCGTCGCTCTACGTGTGCGCGAAGAAAAACTGCGTTCGCTTGTCGACAGCGTCGGTTCGTACGCGATTCTGTCGATCGAACCCGACGGCACGATCGGTAGTTGGAATGCCGGTGCTCGAGCGACGTTCGGCTATACCGACGCCGAGATCGTCGGACGTCCGTTTGCGACGTTGTTCACGGCCGACGATCGCGCCGCGGGCGTTCCGCAAAAAGAACTTCGCAACGCTTTGGGGCACGGCAGTGCGCTCGTCGAACGCTGGCTCGTCCGCAAAGATGCTTCGCGCTTTCTTGCCGGCGGCCGCTGCAGCGTCCGTCAAGCCGGCGCCGCTGGCAAGCCTGCGGGCTTCGTCCTCATAACGCACGACGTTACCGAGCGCACTCGCTTGGGTGACGAGTTGCGGCGGAACGCAACAAGCGACCCGTTGACGAATCTGCTTAATCGAACGGCGTTTCTCGAACATGTGAATCGGGCGATTGGCTCGATGAAGCGCCGCAGCACAAACATGTTCGGCGTCTTATTTATCGACCTCGACCGCTTTAAATCGATCAACGACAATTTCGGTCATGCGACCGGCGATGCACTTCTGGCGTTGACCGCTCGCCGTTTGGAACAATGCGTGCGTTCGGGCGACATCGTTGCCCGCTTCGGCGGTGACGAGTTTGCCATTCTGCTCAATGGTATCGACGGGCTCAGCGATGCGCACGATGCAGCCGACCGCATCGGGCTTGCGATGGCTGCACCGGTAACGATTCACGACTGCGATCTTCGTGCGACGGCAAGCGTCGGGATTGCGCTCGGCAGTACGACGTATGCCAAAGCCGAGGATGTCCTCGCCGATGCGGATGCGGCGATGTACGCGGCAAAATCGCGTGGCCGCGCTCGCACGACGGTGTTTGATTCCTCGATGCGGATTCGTAACCGGCGAACCGAAGATCTCGACACCGAAATGCGGCATGCCGTCGAACGCAACGAGTTGCGCATCGCGTATCAACCGATCGTCGAGCTTTCCGGCGGCGCGCTCGCAGGGTTCGAAGCACTCGTTCGCTGGCAACATCCGCGGCGCGGTCTGCTCGCGCCGGCTGCATTCATTCCGATCGCCGAGCAGACAGATGCAGTCGTTGCGATCGATAGCTGGGTTCTCGGTACGGCCTGCGGACAACTCAAGCAATGGCAACGCGAGCACGGCGCATCGTTGCATATGAGCGTTAATTTCTCGAGCAAACACTTTGCGCGGGCCGATGTGCTCGACCGGCTTGCCGCGATCGTCGACGCAGCGGGCGTGGCGCCCGCTTCGTTGCGCATTGAGGTAACGGAAACGGCGATGCTCGATCGTTCGCAGCGCACGTTGAACGTCCTGAACGAGATTCGCAAACGCGGCTTTAAGTTGCAGGTCGACGACTTCGGCATCGGCTATTCTTCGCTCTCGCTACTGCAGTTTTTGCCGATCGACGGGCTCAAGATCGACCGTTCGTTTGTGGCCGAATTGCACACCGCAAGCGGTGCGGAGATCGTTCGCAGCGTTATCACGCTAGCTCACAATCTCGGCTTCGTTGCGGTCGCTGAAGGTATCGAAACCGCAGCGCAACTGCGCCGCTTGCGCGAGCTCGAGTGCGAGCTCGGCCAAGGCGTCTTCTTCTGCGGACCGCTCGATCCGCCGGCGGCCGATGAATATTTGCGGACCGCACAAATAGCCGCCGCCGGCTAGCCGGCCGCGTCATCCGATCGGCTCAGGCACGGTCGCGATCTTCGTCCGTTCGGAGGCTGCCGCTCTTGAAGCAGCGCGTAAGATGCAGGTATGTTCGCGTGGTTACAGCTTGGCGTTCTTCGCGTTCTTCTGACCGCGCTAACGCCGTTACTGGGCCGGCCCGAATCTGGAAGGCAAGGAGGTCCGCTTCGTCGGTACCGGCAGCGCGATCTCCGTCGCCGTCGCCACCGACACGTCGAGCGGCGCGGCGGATGTCGCCTACGATTCGCTCATGCCGGACACATGTTTTAGACGGACGGCTTTGGCGTGCTGCAAAGGCCGCGACGGCGGCCTCAAGAAGCAGCCGTCGTGCCACGTGATGTTAACGGCAGCGGCATCCCGCTCGAACCGTATTACGATGAACTGGCCGGCTCGACGCCGCGGCCCCAACCCGGCAGCTTTCCGTATACGCGCGGCATTCGCGCGGATATGTACCGCGCGCGGCCGTGGACGATGCGTCAATACGCCGGTTTTGCGACGGCCGCCGAGTCGAATGCGCGCTACCGTTATCTGCTGGCACGCGGCACGACCGGTTTATCGGTGGCCTTCGATTTGGTGACGCAACTCGGCCTTGACTCTGATGCGCCGGCGGCGCGCGGCGAAGTCGGCAAAGTCGGCGTCGCGATCGATTGTCTGGCCGATGTCCAAACGCTGTTCGCCGATATTCCGCTCGATGCCGTGACGGTATCGATGACCATTAACGCACCCGCCGCGATCATGCTCGCCTTGCTGCTTGCGACGGCGCGCCGGCGCGGCATCCCGTTCGGCCGGCTCGGCGGTACGATTCAGAACGACGTGCTCAAAGAGTACGTCGCGCGCGGCACGTACATTTTTCCGCCCGAGCCGTCGATGCGTTTGGTTACCGACGTCATGGCGTATTGCGCCGAAGCGGTGCCGCAGTGGAACACGATCTCCGTCTCCGGTTATCACATCCGTGAAGCCGGCTCGACCGCGCTACAAGAGCTGGCATTCACCCTTGCCAACGGCAAAGCGTATCTTGCAGCAGCGGTGCGGGCGGGGTTAACGGTCGACACCGTCGCGCCGCGCATGTCGTTTTTCTGGAACGCGCACAACGATTTCTTCGAAGAGATTGCAAAGTTTCGCGCGGCGCGCGCGCTGTGGGCGCAGATCGTTCGCGATGACTTCGGCTCGCACGATCCGCGCTCGCAGATGCTGCGCTTTCATACGCAAACCGGCGGTTCGACCTTGACCGCGCAAGAACCGGAGAATAACGTCGTGCGCGTGACGCTGCAAGCGCTCGCAGCGGTCCTGGGCGGGACGCAATCGCTGCACGCCAACGGTGCCGATGAGGCACTCGGCTTACCGACCGCCGCATCGGCGCGCGTCGCCCTACGCACGCAGCAAATCATCGCATTCGAGAGCGGCGTGACCGACGTCGGCGATCCGCTCGGCGGATCGTATTACGTCGAGGCATTGACCGATGAACTGATTGCCCGCACGCGCGAACTGCTGGCGCAAATCGAAGCACTGGGTGGCGCCGTTCGGGCGGTCGAAACGGGTTGGATGCAAGAACAGATCGGTGAATCCGCGTATCGTGCGCAGCAAGCGATCGAACGGGGTGACAGCGTCGTCGTCGGCGTCAATCGCTTTGCCGACGGCATGCCGGACGAGCGTTCGATTCCGATCGAGCGTATCGCGCCGGGCATCGAACGCGAACAAGTCGAACGGTTGCGCGCATTCCGCGCCGCGCGCGATGCAACGGCGGTGCGCGAACGGCTCGACGACGTACGCAACGCCGCAGCGGGAACGGCAAATCTCATGCCGGCGTTCATCGAAGCAGTGGATAGCGGTGCAACGTTAGGTGAGATCTGCGACGTCTTGCGCAGCGTCTTCGGCACGCACGTCGCGCGCGAGCGTATTGCATGATCGATGCGCCGATCGATCATATTGCAATTGTCGTCGCCGATCTGCCCCAAGCGCTTGCGCTCTACACGCAGACCCTCGGTTTTCACGTCGTTTACCAAGAGATCGTTGCCGATCAAGGTGTGGAAGCCGTCGGTCTACGCAGCGGCGAATCGACGATCGAACTTCTGCGGCCGCTCGACGAGACGTCGCCCGTCGCAGTTTTCCGCGGCACCGCGCCGTCGAAGTTGCATCACACCGCATTTCGCGTGACCGATCTTGGGGCGGAACTCCGGCAGCTCCGCGCGGCGGGCGTGCGATTGATCGATGAAACACCGCGCCGTGGTGCACATGGAACGATCGTCGCGTTTTTGCATCCGAAATCAACCGGCGGCGTTTTGATCGAACTGTGTCAGCGCGCTTGACGCGCACGATTCGGCTCGGAGCGATCGCCGGCGCCTTGCTGCTCGCAATCGTACCGGCGCTGCCGCTGCAAGCCGATGTGCCCGGCGATCCCGATCAAATCTTTCGCGCGGCTCGGCGAGCCTGGTCGTTCACCAACTACGCGCGTTACGCGACGTACACGACCGTCGCCAAATTCCGCAATGGTACGACCAAGGTCCAGCGTCATTACGATACGCTCGAAGATACGCGCCGCGCACTCGTGTTCGCGCGCACGTTCAGCCATGAAGAGATTGCCGATCCGTCGATTCCGCACGGCATTGATATCCGTGTCGGAAGCATCAACAATCAAGGCGGCGTGAAAGCCAATGCCGAGCACAACGACGATCGCATCGGTCCGCTCGCACTCGCCGTCAGCTACGATTTCGGCATCTCCTTACTGCCGCAGAAAACAACGGTCGTGAGCTCGAGCAGAGACATCGAATTTCCACCCAGCTTGCCGGTCATCGGGACGACGACGACGGCGACCCAACAATACACCGTCCGGCTCATCGACATGCTCGATGCCGGAAAGACGTATCACATCGGCTTAACGCCGGCGCGCGATCCGGGCCGGTTGCGCCTGCGTGAAATGTGGATCGCGGCCGGTACGTACATCACCCAGCGAATTTTGATTGCCGGTAATTTCAGCGGCGATCCGTATACGAACGTCCCGTGGCTCGTCGAGTTCGTGCAAGTCGGCGGCGCATCGTACATCCGGCGCGAGACGGCCGAAGCACCGCTGGATTTCGACGACGTTTCGCTGCCCAACGTCGTCATCAGCTTCGAGGATCTGCAATTGCTGGGCGCGCTGCCGCGCTACGGCGCCTTGGGTGCCAACGATAGCTCGAAAGCCGTCAGCGAACCGTAGCCGGCAGAAACGGGCGCCGGACTGCGCGCGTTCATTGCCGGTGAAGGTTCTCTTACGCGCGTCGTTCGCGCTCGCGTTCGTCGCCGCCGTGGCCGGTCGGGCGGCGGCGCAAGTGCCGGCCGCCGACCCGCAAGCGATCTACGAATCGGCGCGTAGCGCGTGGGCGTACACGTCATATCCGCGCTACGCGCAATATGCCGTCAGCGTCCGCTACCGTAGCGGCGAGAAGAACGTCGTGCGGCATTACGATACGCTCGAAGACTTGCGCCGCGGAATCGTGTTTCCGCACGCCTTTAGCCGCGAAGAAACGGCGAATCCGAGCTTCCCGCCCGGCGGCGTCAATATCGGCATCTTGGGCGCGACGCTCAACGAGCCGCAGAGCGACGATCCGATCGGGCCGCTCGCCCTTGCCGTTACCTACGATTTCGGGTTGTCGCGCTCACCGGTCACCACGCAGGTGGCACAAATGGGCTCGGAGATCACCGCGCCCAGCCGCCTGCAAGTTATCGGGCGAAGCGGTATGAGTGTGCGAACGTATGCGGTGCGCCTCATCGAGATGCTCGATAACGGCAAGACCTACCACCTCGGTTTAACGCCGCTGCGCGACGCCAAGCACTTTCGGCTCCGCGAGTTGTGGGTAACGGCCGGGACGTTCGTGACGCAGCGAGCGCTCGTCGCCGGTAACTTCGCGCGTTCGCCGTACACCGAAGTCGGCTGGCTGATCAGCTTCACTCAGATTGACGGCGGCCCGTATATTGCGTCGGAACGCGCGCAGGGGCCGTTAGATTTCGGCGATGCAGGATCGCTTGAAGACGTAACGATTGCATTCGAGGAACTTAAATCAACCAACGCCCTGCCGCCGTATGGAACGGTCGGTATCAACGGCGGTACGCCCGAGTTCGTCACCGAGCCTTAGCCGGCGCGTCGCGCAAGCGAATGTCCAGTTCGGTCTCGAACGTTCGGTCCCACGGTAACGTGATCGTCAGCCCGCCGTCACGGTACTGCGGATAGATGGTTGCAAGCAACGCAAGGCTGCGCGGCCATAAATCCGCGCGATCGGCCCAACCGGCCTGTTCGGCGACGATCGGCAGCAGGTAGGTGTGATCGGCGATGCCCCGCCGGACCAATAGCCGGTTGATCGCCGGGCGGGTGTAAGCGTGAAAGGCATAATCATCGGCATAGCGATCGAGCATGAATTGAGCGTGAGCGCGCGGATCGTAGGTGCCCATTCGCTCGCCGGCAACGACGGCAACCGCTGCAGGAATCGCCGTCCCAAGCGTGTTCGCCGTCGTGTTCCAAGAGGCAAAACCGGCGATTTTCCCGGCGATACGGCGGCGTAACAACTCATCGACGAGCGCGCGCTGCTGAACGTAATCGTCCTGTGCAAGAAACGTCAAGTCGGCAACGGCCGCCGGGCGGCCGTTCTGAACCGCGGTCTGCAGCGCGTCGACGAATGCGCGCTCGTCCGATGCAAGCGTACCCGGGACGCGGACGAAAAGCTCGATATCCGCATCCGGCAGCGTGGCGGTCCGGCGTGCTCCGGACGCGTGAATGAGCGCGTCGACCGTGCTATCGATCGGGTTGAATTCGAGCGGGTCGTTGAGCGCACCGCCGGCAGACGTCGAGTACGTGACGGCAATGCGCGGCACGAACGCGGCTTGTCGCGCTAGCGCTGCGCCGACGAGCGCCATGGCCAGCTCGTCCGCACCGGGCTCGATCGATCCGACCGCGCCGAGCGACCACTGATGAAGATACGCGCGCAGGGCGGCAAGATCGCGTAAATGCAGACCGACCGGACCGGCATCGTCCTGGCCTAAAATGAGCCGGTCGAAGCCGCCCTCGGCGAGCAGTTGCAACTCGAAGAGATCGACGTCCCGGTCGCGTGCGCGCGTTGCGAGGTACGAAACAAGCGTCGGTCCCGCTGCGGCCCGCACGCGCAGCGCCGTTGCGCGGTCGGCCGGAGCGACCGGCGGATCGGGCAAATTCGCGTACTTCTGGATAAGCGGCCAGGCCGCACCTGCGGCGAAAAAGCCGCTGGCCGAACCCGCTTGCGGGACGCCCGTCGGCGCTAAGCGCATGACGGTGCCGAACGCGCTGAATGCCGCCGCCGCCCGCGTTGCGCGGAAGTCGGCTAACCGGCGTAAACGCGCAAGCGCTAAAAACTCCGGCGTTTGCGGCGTTCGCGATGCGATGAGTCCGCCGTAAGCGAGCATATCGGCCGAGACGATAAAAGCGCTCGCGTCGGGCGGTGACTCCCGCACGAGCCACCGTGCGACGGCGTCGGGATCGCCGAAACGCAGGTAGTTACCTAAGATGACGCGCGGCGGTTCGGCAACCCGAACGCCGGCAATGGCGCCGAGCATTCGCGGTAGCTGCAAAGTCACGGGCCGGTCGTCGAGCGGAACGACGACGAAGGTCGTGGCCAGCAGGCCGCTGACGAGCGAAAGGAGACCGGCGATGTTCACTGCCCGGCGACTTCGCGATTGCAACGGCCGATCTTGGGTTGCAGCGCACGCCTTGACCGGCCGCCGCAACCCGAACGTAAGCCGCAGCACTGTCCTAACGGTGGAACGCACCCACGCCATGGGAATAGCCTTCGATGCTATGCCGTTACCCGTCGAGTGCCGTACGATGGCCGGCCCCGAACGCTTCGATGCCTTTGCCCTCATGCAACAGTTTTGCAGCGATCACCAGCGCTTGAGCGACGCGCTCAGCCTGTATGTTGACCGTGAAGATTACGGCTTTGTGTGGCTGGCATACCGCGAAGACGTTGCCGTCGGCTGCTGTTCGGTCGGCTATGCGATTGCGCCGGATGCCGGCGGACTCATCGCACTCGTTCGCGACGTTTTTGTTCGGCCCGACTCACGACGCAGCGGTGTTGGCGCAGGGATGCTCGATGCACTCGAGGCGCGGCTTGCGGCGCTGCCGATCGCCCGCATCGAAACGCCGGCAACGACCGGTGCGCTCGCGACGTTCCTCACGACGCGCGGTTACCGAGCGACAGACCGGCGGTTGTTCACGCAGGACCGATAAGCGCGGCAAGACGGCCGTTCACCCTGCGTAAAGCAGCTTCGGCGCTCGGACGGTCGCAACCAAGCCGGCTCATGACGACGGCGGTTTTCACCCGGCCGCCGGCCCGCTGCAACAGCATCGCCGGCTCGGAATCGACGGTGAACTCACGAATGAGCCGCTGCGCCCGGTCGCGCAGCTTTGCGTTCGTCGCAACGACGTCGATCATGCGATTGCCGTATGTCTTCCCGAGCTTGATCATCGCGCCGGTCGAGATCGTATTGAGCGCGATCTTCTGCGCCGTCCCGGCGACCAGCCGAGTCGAGCCGGCGATCGGTTCCGATCCGGTCGCCAGCACGATGGCGATGCAGGCCGTCGCGCTCAAGGCGCTCTGCGGCGTATTGCTGATGCCGATGGTCGTTGCGCCCGCCGCGACGGACGCGGCAAGTGCGGCGACGACAAATGCCGCTCCGCCCGAAGCCGAAACGCCGATCGCCACGTCGCCGGCCGCAACCTCGGCAGCCGCCAACGTGCCGGCGGCCGCATCGTCTTCGGCACCTTCTACCGCGACGCGCAGCGCCGGCTCGCCGCCGGCAATGACGCCGCGTACCACGAGCGGGTCGATTCCGAACGTCGGCGGCAATTCGGCTGCATCAAGAACCGCAAGGCGTCCGCTCGTGCCCGCTCCAAAGACGAATAGCCGGCCTCCGCCTGCCAGCGCCGCGGCAACGGCATCGACTGCCGCCGTCAACGGACGGGCGGCCGCCAGCGCCGCTTCGACCGCGCGCGCGTGCGGTGCAATTAACGCGTGCACGAGGTCGTCGGAGCCGAGCGCATCGATCGCGGCGGTCGCCGGGTCGGCACGTTCGGTCGGCGGTACATTCATGCGGCGCCCGTTTCCGCCAGCCGTAGCGCTCCGCGAACGGGCTCGCTGCCGCGCACAATCGGCGAGCCGGTGAAGTCGCCGTTGATCCGCGTTTCGAGTAGAAACGTCAGCAAGCTGTTTTCGCGCAAGAGACCGCCGGCTAAGGCGACGGGCACAGCCGCATCGAGCAAACCTGCCCCGCGGGCGGCCGCTTTGAGCAATTCGCCCAGATCCTTGGCGGCATCCTGAACGATCTTGGTCGCCGCGCGATTGCCTTTTCCGGCAAAGGCGATAATGCTCGGTGCAAGCGCCGCGGCGACCGTCGGGTCGAGCCGGCTGTCGTAGATTGCGGCATGCAAGGCGGCACGATCGGGCGCGGCAAACGCGCGAGCGACCAGATCGCTCGTCTCATCGCGCGCTGCGCGGCCGTCAAGCACGCGCGTGTAGAGCCGCAAGGCCGCCCAGCCGATGGCAAAAGCCGAGCCTTCATCTCCAAGCAGGTGCCCGTGGCCGCCGGCGCGCGCGCTTTGCTCGCCGTTCCGGGCATACGCAATCGAACCGGTTCCGGCGATTAGCACGCTTCCCGGTCCGCTCGGGATCGCGCCGCGCAAGGCGATGAGCGCATCGTCGCCGACGACGATGTGCGCGGCCGGAAACGCGTGCGCCACCGCAGCTTCCAAAGCACGGGCGATAGCGGGCCGGGCTGCGCCGGCGGCGCCGATGTAAACGGCATCGGGCGGCAAATCGAGTAGCGCCGCGCGCATAGTTGCAACGATGACGGCGGCCGCTGCGGCGACCCCCAGCGTCGTAACATTCGCGGCCGCGCCGCGCGCTTCGCGAACGAATGCACCGTCCCGGGAGACGGCCGCGACCGTTGTGGTTCCGCCGGCATCGATGCCGATTGCAATCATGATGTCTCCTCGCAGCGCAGCGCCGCGGTCAAAGCGGCCAGATCGGCCGGCGCCAACGCGCCGAGCAGGCGCGGACCGCGCGCGCCGGTGACCCGCGGCACGTTGGCCGGCCGCCCGCGCACGAGTTCGTAGGCGAGCACGGCGAACAGCACGGCTTCCTTCGCATCGGCACCGATGCCCCAGCGATCGGAGCGATCGACGACGCGGTCGGGCAATCCGGCGCGCAAACCGGTCATGAGCGCCGGGTTGTGAACGCCGCCGCCGCTGACGATGACCTCCGCCCCGGGCCGTGCATACCGCTCGATTGCATCGACGATCGTCGTGACGCTGAGCGCCGTTAGCGTCGCGAGCGCATCCGCAGGACGTACGTGCAAGAGACGCGCGGCATGCGTCTCGATAAACGGGGCGCCGAAGCGTTCGCGGCCCGTCGACTTCGGCGGACCTGCGGAAAAATACGGATCGGCAAGCCAGGCGCCAAGCAGCGTGCGATCGACCGACCCCGCCAACGCGAGTTTACCGTCGCGATCGTACCGGCCGTTGCCCAGTCCGCGTGCCGCAACGTAGCAATCGAGCGGCAGATTTGCCGGACCGGTGTCGAACGCGATCGTTGCAGCGGCCGGCGTCCCCGCATCGAGAATCGTCAGGTTCGCGATCCCGCCGAGGTTAAGCGCGACCCGGTCGATGTGCGGGTCGGCGAAGAGCCGTGCATCGAGAAACGGAACGAGCGGCGCGCCGTGTCCACCCGCCGCGCAGTCGGCCGCGCGAAAATTCGACGCGACGGTCACGCCGGTCGCTTCGCGGATCCGAAAGGCGTCACCGATCTGCCAGCTGCGGTTTGCCGCGCCGTCGTGCGCGAGCGTAACGCCGTGACTGCCGATGAGAGCGACGGCGTGATCGCCCGCCACGCGGTTTACGGCCGCGCCGAAGGCATCGCCGACGTCGGCATCCAGCGCTGCAAAGACGCGGGCGTCGCGTTCCGCCGGCGGAAAAGCAGCGATGATTCGCGCGCGCAGGCGCTCGTCGAATGCGATAGTTTTAAAGGTCAGCAGCCGGCATGTCTGCGGGCCGACGTCGACGACGGCTACATCGATGCCGTCGAGCGATGTACCCGAAAGCGCACCCGCAACGATCATCGGTCGGCCGCCGCAACGGCCGCATCACACACCGCCGCGCGCAGCGGACGCAAATCGGCGCGGGCAAAGTGGACGGCGTTCGTCAGCAGCACGACGTTGAGGTCGCGCTCCGGATCGACCCAAATCGACGTGCCGGTAAATCCGGTATGACCGAACGCGGCCGGGCTCATCGCGCTGCCGCAGGAGTTTGCGGCGCTGGTCCGCAGCGCCCAGCCGAGTCCCCGGCGCAAGACCGGATCGAATGCCGCTTCGCGGACTGCTGCGCGCGCCAACCCGCGGTCGAGCGGAGTCGGCCGCCGGTGCTGAGCGGCAAGATACCACTCACCGCAGCGTGCAACGTCGGCCGCATCGGCAAACAGCCCGGCATGGCCGGCGACACCGTTAAGCAAGTGCGCTTTTTCATCGTGCACGACGCCTTGCACCAGACCGCGCCAAGCATCGGTTTCCGTCGCGGGGATGGACGCGCGCTCGACCGCCGGCGGCGCATAAGCCACATTGCGTGCGCCGCCGGCAGCGCCGGCGCGCTGCACGACGCGGCCTAAACCCGCACCGGCCGCGCGCGCGAGCACGACACCCAGGACGATGAACCCGAAATCGCTGTAAATGACGTTCCGACCGGGCTCGGCAGCAAGCGGCACGTTCAAACTGAACGATTCGACGTCGCGATCCAGAAGCGTCCGGTAATCGGCACCCGATCGCAAACCGGCCGTGTGCGCGAGCAGCATGCGCAAGCTGATCGCCGCGTGCGCAGAGCCGTTCCACTCCGGCACGAGACCGGTCAACGGCAGGTCGAGCGCAAGTTGTCGGGCGGCTACCCCGGCAAGCGCGACCGTCGTAACGAAGATCTTCGTCAGCGATGCAAGGTCGAAACGGCTATCCGGGTAGACGGCGCGTGCTCCCGGCAGTCGCGTCGTCGTGCCGTACGCGCGGCAGAACCGCAGGCGGCCGCCACTCTCGATGCGCAACACGGCAGCGCTATACTGCCGGCCCAGACTCGACCGGACGGCCGCGTCGGCGTCAGCGAATGCCGGCAACGCGATCGATCGACACCGGCAGCCGGCCGGCGGCGGCGGCAACTCCGGTCAGCACGTCGGCACAGCCCGCAAACGCAAGTTCCTCATCGCCGTAGATGCAGATTGTTGCCGCGTGCTTGAATAACGCCGCGTCGTACGGCTCGCGTGCCGACACGAGAATCGCGTGCGGAACGGCGGCGAGTATTCGACCGATCGCCGCTGCTTGCGCAGCATACAGATGTGCCCGCCGCATGACGACGATGAAGTTACGGTCGCCCAGCGCTGCGATATGCGCGAGCAAGAGTGCGATGTCATCGGCGTCGGGTTCGAGCGCGACGCGCATGAGCTCGCTTTTAAAGCGCCGCGCACGTAAAGCTGCGCTCAACGACGCGTACTGCATGCGCGTCCCGGCTGCGCCGTCGGCGATCGTTCCTTCGAACGAAATCACCGTTACGGCCCGGCCGGGCCGCAAGACCGGGTCGCCGCGTACGATCGTCACCGCCCGTTGCGCGGCGATTCGCTCGGATCCGTCAGCGCCATCGGGCGGCGACGGCTCGAGCTTTGCGAACCGTTCGCGCAGGAAGCCTACGCGCTGCGCGGCCAGTTCGAGGCGTTCGCGAGCGAGCGAACCGGCGCCAATCGCCGCGACGATCGCATCGGCCGCGGCTTCGGCGCGGTCCAGCCGATGGCTGACGAGCAGCAGATCGGCACCCGCCCGCAGCGCCTCCACGGCGCCGGCCGACGTCCCGACCGTTGCGGCGATCGCGTCCATCTCCAAGCAATCGGTCGCGATCACACCGGTGAAACCCAGCTCTTCGCGCAGCAACCCCGTAAGAACCGGTGCCGAGAGTGTTGCCGGCACGAGCGGATCGAAGGCCTCGACGATGAGATGCGCGGTCATCACGATCGAAACTCGTGCCGATATCGCTGCTGCGAACGGCACCAGATCGCGCTGCCGGAAGGTCGAACCGGGCGTCGAAATCCGGGCCAGCTGCGCGTGCGAATCGCATTCCGTCGAGCCGTGCCCGGGAAAATGCTTGATCGCAGCCGCGACGCCGCCGGTCTCCAAACCGCGCGCAAAGGCGACGCTCAAGCTCGCGGCTCGCGCGGGATCTTCGCCGAAACTGCGCGTTCCGATGACGGTATTGCGCGGCTCGCGCGCAAGATCGGCGCACGGTGCAAAATTAACGCTGATGCCCAATCGCGCCAAGTCGCCGCCCAGCCGCCGGGCCAGCCGTTCGCATTGCTCGCCGTCATCGCCGGCCGCCAGCGCCATCGGTGAGGGTAGTTGTACGCAGACAGCCGGATCGCCGATGCGCGCAACGCGGCCGCCTTCCTGGTCGATTGCGATGAGCGGCGGCGGCGACCCGCAGGTGCGTAAACGCGCAATCGACGCACGTAAGGCGGCACCGCTTCCGACATTGCGCGCGAACAGAACGATCGCCCCCGGACCGAAAGCCTGCAGTTCGGCGACCGGGACGGCCGCCGCTTCGCTCCCGTCATAGCCGACGCAAAAGACGCTGCGCGCTAAGCTTCGGAGTTCAGCGGACATAGCTGCCCGCTGCGTCGTATGTCCGCACGTCCGTGTAATCGAACGTCAAGCCGACCGTCATGCCGGCTGTCGCGGCAGCGTCGGTCAGCGCGACCACCGGTACGCCGCTGAGATTGACCGTCGCGTAGCGCTGCGCCCCAATGGTTTCGATGAAACGAATCCGTCCGCTAATCGGACCCGCAATGGTCGTGCGGATGCGTTCGGCGCGCAGCGCAATCGCTGCGATGCCGGCGGTTGCCGCACAAGCGATTGCCGGATGAGCGCGCGCCTGGAACCGCCCACCGCTTACCGATCCGTCGAAGACGTTCGCCGGAGGCCGGCCGAGGAAGCGGGCAACGAACGCGGTCGGTGGGGCCGCGGCAAGCGTCGCCGGCCGGTCGAGCGCAACGATCCGTCCGCCGTCGACGATCGCAACGCGATCGCCGAGCGTGACGGCTTCGTCTTGATCGTGGGTCACGAAAATGGCGGCATTCGTCGCACTCGCCTGCCTTTCGGCGATTTCGAGCCGGAGTATCGCTCGCAGCGGCGCGTCAAGACTAGCGAAGGGCTCGTCGTACAGCATCGCCGCAGGCTCGACGGCCAACGCACGCGCCACCGCAACCCGTTGCTGTTCGCCCCGGGAGAGCTGCGCCGGATACCGGTCAAGCAGCCCGGTCAACCCGAAACGTTCGGCGAGTGCAAGGACCCGCAAGCGCCGCTCGAATCGGACCCCGAAGCCGATATTCGTACGTACCGACAGATGCGGAAAGAGCGCAAAATCGGCAAACACCATCCCGATGCGGCGCGCTTCCGCCGATGCGCGGGTGACATCCCGGCCGCTCAATACGATGCGCCCGGCGGCAAGCGGTGTTAAGCCGGCAATGGCTCGTAAAAGCGTTGTTTTACCCGAGCCCGACGGTCCGAGCATCGTCAGAATCTCGCCGTCATCAACGCTCAAGCTTACATCGTCGACGATCGTCCGCTTGCCGAAGCGAACGGATACATGCTCGACGGCCAGCCGCGGCACTAGCGCAAGGTGATGATCTGAGCGAAATACTTGCCGTCGACTTGGCTTGTATACACCTCGACCGACATGCCGCGTTTGAGGTCGGTAATCGCGTGGTAACCCGCAGCGTTGCCTTGGATTTGCGTCGAGGGCATGACCTCGATATCCGTCTTATTAACGATCATCACGTTACGCTGATAATCGACGCTGCTGATTTTGCCGGTGATGATTCCACCGTCGTGCGGGTGATCGGCCGCAGTCGCGGTTGCCACTGGCGCCGGGCTATCGCTCGACGGTGCTGCGCCGGCCGGCGCCGCCAACATCAAGCCGACGAACCAAGCTGCAAAAACCGAGCGCGCAAACACCCCAATCTAACGTACGGCGGCCTTAAAACGTCGCAAGATAGGCTTGACGCGCAGCCTCCCGCAAGCGCTCGGGATCTTCGCGTAGCGGGCGAAGATCGGCCAGCGCCGTGCCGGCTTTCGTCCACGCGGCGTCGATCGCCGCGCGATCCGGCGCCGCCGCGAGCGCCGCCAGTCCACGAACGCGGCGCACGATTTCATCGCTCGCAGACGTTCCGGCAAGCGTTAGGCGCAAGGCGATCAGCGCTTCATCGGCGGCGCGAACGCCGACGGCTTCGAGCGCGCGATAGAACGGCAACGCCGCCGCAATCGGCACCCGGTCGCGTAGCACCGCTGCGATTGCCGCGGCTTTATCGGGCCGGCCGTCGAGCAGGTAACCATCGATCGGGTGCGTCATCGCAGCAGCAGCGCCGCACGAGTCGGTCTCACGTTAGCGTCTCCCATCAACGTTACCTAACATTTCGCAGCGCCGGTCGCACAGGAGAAGCTTAGGCTAGCCTCGCATCGAGCAAGGTTATGCAAGCCGTCTCCCAACCCCGTGACCCCTTTGCGCTACGAACGGGAATCGGCCTGGCGGCCGTCCACGTCGGCTCGCTCGCGATCTTTTTACCGCACATGTTCTCATGGACTGCTGTCGTCGTCGCGCTCGTTCTGTACTACCTCACGGGAGCATTTGGAATCACGCTCGGCTTCCACCGTCTGTTGACGCACCGCAGCCTCAAGCTCGTGAAGCCGCTTGAATATCTGGTCGCGATCCTCGGCACCTTAGCTCTCCAGGGCGGCCCGATCGAATGGATCGCCACGCATCGCGCGCATCATGCACATACCGACCGTCAAGGCGACCCGCACGATGTCAATCGCGGCCTGCGCTGGGCGCACATGCAGTGGCTGTACCGCTATAACGACGCGCGATTGAGTAAAGCCGAGCAATTGCGGCTCGCGCCGGATCTGGCCAAAGATCCGTTTTATGTGTTTCTCGAAGAATACTACGTGTGGCTCCAGGTTGCGCTGGGCGTCGTACTCTTCATCGCCGGCGGCTGGCCCTGGGTTGTTTACGGGGTTTTCGTGCGCTGTGTCGCGACGTATCACATCACTTGGCTGGTCAACAGCGCCGCACATCATGACGGTTATCAAACCTACCGTACCGGCGACAAGTCGACGAACAATTGGTGGGTTGCGTTTCTTGCGTGGGGCGAGGGCTGGCACAACAACCATCATGCGTTCCCGTTTTCGGCACGCCATGGCCTGCGCTGGTTCGAGTTTGATGCAACGTGGCTGACGATTCGCGCGCTTGTCGCCTTACGGCTCGCCCGCGATATCAAGTTGCCGACCGAAGCGATGCTCGACCGGCTTGCGCTCAAGCCGACCATCGCTCACAAGACCTAGTCGAAGCCGGCTTATTCGAGGTCTGCTTCGAGCGCTTCCGCGGTCCGCTGCATGACTTTCGCCAGCAATGCGATCGCGCCGGCGCGATTCGTGTTCAGCAGCATGTATTGCATCCGGTCGTTGGGATGCAGGACCACGAAGATACCCTTGCTGCCGGTCGTTACCGATTCCATGATGCGTTCGACGAACGCACGGTCATCATCATCGAGCTCGACGTGCGGAGCTGGTGCTTCTTCCGATCGTTGTAAGAGATCGGTTAAAAAGGCGTCTAAGTTCTCGGGCGTATCCATGGTGCAACTCTCTTCCTTGAGGTTTGAGGGCGAAGCGCCGCCTGCGCGTTACATCAAATATCGGCGAACGGCGGTGTAACTGTAGACGCCTGCCCCGGCGTACGGCCGAGAGCCGCAAAGCGCTTGCGGAGGTACGGCATCGGCACGAATGTATGGTGCGGTAATTAGCACTACTTTCATTGCCTTTGCAGTAAAGTAAACATTACGAGGCTTTTTATTATTCGGCGATAAAATAGTAGCTTATAATGCCTACCATTGATAAAATAGCCCGCGAAATACGCGATTTCGAAGGCTTCGACGTACGAATTCGTCAAGCTGACTTCAAATCGAACAACACCGCCAAGATGCCCGGATACAAGCGTCGCTACAATCGTATTGCCTGGAATACGTTTACGGTCAACGACTGGCGCCGTCGCCGGTTCGAGGGCGATTACCCGGAGTACGTTGTCGACGTTCTCAAGCCCGACGGAACGGTTGCAACCGGCAAAACCGCCTTAGCGAAGATACGCTCGCTTTACGAACGTAACGATAACTAGTTTAGCGCGGCACGCAGCTACGTGTCGTCCGTAGTTACAAAAAAGAGACGGCCGTTGCCGTCTCTTTTTTGTCGTCGAGCGGAAATTTACAGTGCAGCGAAAGCGGCGTCGTATTGCGGCTCCGACGCGATTTCCGGCACGATCTCAAAATACTTGAGCTTCGCATCTTTGCCGATGACAACGACCGCGCGGGCCAGCAAGCCGATCTCTTTAATGGCTAAGCCGTAGGCACGCCCGAAATTATGATCCCGGTAATCCGACAAATACGTCAGCCCCTGTGCTTCATTGGTTTCCGCCCAACGTTTCTGAGCGAACGGGAGATCGAGGCTTATCACAAACGCCGCGGCGTCCGGTGGAACTTCCACGAGGCGCTTATGAAACGTCGACGTTTCGACCGAACACGTCGGCGTGTCGAGCGACGGCACAACGATGAATAACGCCTCGCGTTTGCCGCCGGCGATTGCATCGTGCAGCGTGAACGGTGCGAGATCCGCGCCGCTGAGGGTGAACTCCGGCGCTGGTTCGCCGACCGTCAGGCCCGGTCCGATGAGCGTCATCGGATTTCCCTGGAACGTAATAACGCCGGAGCGCTCGGAGCTTATCTGAGTGGTCATCAATGATCGTCCTTCCTGTTGTCGCTGGCAACCATTCGACGCCGCCCGTTCTCGTCCGTTTCGGTAACCGATACTTGCCCGAGCGCATCGAGATAACGCCGATGGCGATCGAGTGAAATCTGACCGCGAACGGAACACCATTGCGCATCGAGCACGTCACGACCGTCCGCGCCGTCGATTTCGTACGATAGCGAATCGGCGCTACCGGGATTGGTCGCCATCGGCACGTTGCTTCGCAGCGCGGTGAACTTCGAGACGAGCGGTTGACGCGCAAATGCATCGACGATCGGTGTTGCCGCCTCATCGTAGACGTTGAGCGGTGGAACGTCGAAGAGCAGCTCGACCGTCCGCAAGACCGACGTCTGACTGTAATGCGTGTGACTCACGAACGAACGCCGGATCGATGGTCCAATGGCAAACGCCGGCATCCGATGCGAGTCGACATGATCGCCGGTGCCTTGTGCATCGTCGCACGTTACAAACACGACCGTATCGCGCCATTCCGGCCGGCGTGACAGGCCCGCTACGATCTGCCCGAGCGCAGCATCGTTATCGGCGACATACGAAGGCGGCGTCAAAAAACCCGGCTTTGCGCCTGCAGTATGATCGGTCGGCAACGTCAGGTACGAATACTGAGCAAGACCATGGGCGCCGACGTCGCGCAAAAATAGCTTCGCCCGGTCGGTGTCGAGGACGCCGAAGTCAATATGCGCGCCGGGATAGTCGCGATCGGCATGCTCGGCCAAGCCGGGCGCTATGCGGCCGTCCGGCAACATCGTCATTTGCTCGCCGTACACACGGAACGAGATGTTGCGGCGTGCGAGCGCGTCGATGAGTTCGCCGCGCGGCCCGAACACGGCACTGACATTGGTGCGCGGACCTTTCGGCAAGTCGGCTAAGTCCGTAAACCAGTCGTAATCCATGTCGGCCGGTTTGACGGTATCTTCGCCGCCGAGCGGATACGGCCAGATCGACGACGCGACTCGTCCGTGTGCGTCGGCTTGCGAATCGTCGCGCAAATGCGCGTTGCGCTCGTGATAATCGTTGGCCATGCCCTGCGTGGTCCACGCGTGCCCGTAAATGCTGGCTTCACCGTCCGACATAAAGTTGTCGAACAGTGTATACTTCTCGGCTAGCAGATGAGCGTTCGGTGTAAATTTACGGCCGAAGAGCACCAGCTCCGGATCGCCGTCGACGTTCGGTTCGTCGCCGAACTCTTCATCGAAGTGCTTGTTCTCACGGACGATGAAAACGACGTGTTTGACCGGCGGTAGGCTACTGCGTGCCGGAGTCACGCTGCCGAAGCGGTCGTTGGCCGCAACGCGTGCCGACCAGCCGCCGAGCAGCGCCGGTTCGACCGCGAGATGCTGCACCGTGCCGGTATACGTGCCGTCCCATTCCCCCGCCGGGTCGGCTTGTGAACCAAATCCCTGGGCGTTGAGAACCCAAAGCTGTGCTTTGGTGCGCGGATCTTTCGCTGCAACCGTCGCACCGCTTAAAAAGGCGACGTCGGTTGGGTACCAGCCGGTCGGAATGCGTCCGCGCACGTTGCCCGTCCCGACATCGATGACTGCAACGTCGTTGAAGCCCGATTCAGCGACGTACAGCGTGAGCCGATCGTCGGAAAGCGCCATGCCGGCAGGCGTTTGGCCCGGCGGCGCAGCGGCACGAATCGCTAAATCGTAACGGCGCGTTACGCGCAGTGACGCATCGATCGCGACGACATCGTGGCCGTCCGCGTCGGCAACGTAGGCCTTGTCGCCGGCGGCGAGCAGCGCCGTCGGATGCGGTCCGGTGACGATATCGACCGGATCGTTGTCGCCGTCGCGCCAAGCTTCGACGCGATCGCTATTATAGAGCGTCGTGATGACCGTTGGGCCGAAAAACGCCACGGCGTAAGGCTGTCCGACCGTCGCATGTCGCGCGAGCACGGCACCGGTTTGATTGTCGAGCACGACGATCTGCTGGTTCGCCGAACGCGCAACGGCAATTCGATGGTCGAGCGGATCTTCGGCGATCCCGTTGATGAGCCCGGAATCGACTTGCAAATCGACGAGCTTCGTGAATGCGGGTGCCGTCTTGGATGCGATTGCATCGTACGCGTAACGCGTGACGGTGCCCGTGTAACCGCGCGTAACGAACAAACCGTCCGACGTCCAAGCCAGTCCGCTCGCGGACGGAACGTTGAGACGTTCGCGCAGCATCGATCCGGCGGTGGAGATGACGTCGACGGCACCGCCTTGCAGCGAAACCACGGCAAGCCATCGACGGTCGGGCGAAAGCGCCTCGGCACATGCAAAACCTTCAACGGGAATGGTAAAACCGACCGGATCGATATGCCGTCCGTCGGGAATCGTCGTCGCTGCGTAGGCGCCCGATGCAAAGCAGGCACCAACGCCGAGCGCGATACACGCCGCGTACACTTTGAACGTACTCACACGGCAACGCTACGGCGCTTGTATGAACGTTCGATTAAGACAATCGAAGAGTTTTCCGTTCAGCTGCGTATAGTCAGCATCGATGCGTCTGTTCGTGCGGCGTTTGTTTGTTGTTTGGCTTGTTGCAATCGCGTTCGGCGGCGTAACGCTGCGTGCATACGGTGCCGAAGTCGCACCAAGTCCGGCGCCGGTGCCGAGCGCCTCGCCGGGCAATGGACTCGTGTGGCGCAACATCGGCCCGAGCGCTGCAGGCGGCCGCGTCGCCGCGGTCACCGGCTCCACGCGCGATCCGGAGCTTTTCTACATCGGAACCGCCGGCGGCGGCGTTTGGAAAAGCACGAACGGCGCGATCGACTGGCACCCCGTTTTCGACGCGACGGGCGTTTCATCGATCGGCGCAATAACAATCTCACCGCTCGATAAAGAGACGGTCTGGGTCGGCACCGGCGAAGCTTGGCCGCGTAATGATGTGATCGCCGGAAACGGCTTGTATCTCAGCGTCGACGGCGGCCAAACCTGGAAGCATCGCGGCTTGGACGGCACGTCGCAAATCGCACGCATTGTGCTCGATCCGCGCAATCCGCAACGCATCCTCGTCGCGGCGCTGGGCAGCCCGTTCGCCGATAGCGACGAGCGCGGCGTCTACCGCAGCGACGACGGCGGGCAAACCTGGCATAAAACGCTTTTCCTTGCACGCGATACCGGCGCATCGGACCTCGTGCTCGACCCGCTGCATCCCGACGTCGTGTATGCCGGGATGTGGCGCTTCCGGCGCTCGGCGTGGCACCTCACGAGCGGCGGCACGGACGACGGTGTTTATAAATCGACCGACGGCGGCCAAACCTGGCACCGCTTGACCGGAGCCGGTTTGCCGAAGGGGCCGCTCGGCCGGATCGGCTTGGCGGTGGCGCCCAGCGATCCAAATCGTATTTACGCGCTCATTGAATCCGACGCGGGCTTACTCTGGCGGTCGGACGATGCGGGCGCGCATTGGACGCTGCGTTCAACGAATACGCTCATCAACGAACGGCCGTTTTATTACAGCCGGATCGTTGTCGATCCGCACGATCCCAATCATCTTTTTTCGGTCTCCGTGCATTTGGCGCAAAGCTATGACGGCGGAGCTTCATGGCATCTATCGGGGCGCAACGTGCACGGCGATCATCATGATGTGTGGATGTCCGCCGATGGATCGGTTGCACTCGACGGAAACGACGGCGGTCCGGCACTATCACGGGACGGCGGCAAGACATGGAATGCCCGCCGCGCCTTGACCACCGCGCAGGTGTATCATGTCGGTTTCGACCGGCGCAATCCATATTGGGTGTGTGCCGGCTTGCAAGATAACGGGACCTGGTGTGCACCGAATACAACCGGTGACGAACGCGGAATACTCCCTGGGGATTGGGTCCGCGTGGCGGGCGGCGACGGCACCTGGGTATGGCCCGATCCACTCGATCCGACGATTGTTTTTGCGTCGAGCGGCGGCGGGGATAACGGCGGCGAACTTAGCCGGTTCGCACTTTCGACCCAGACCGGGAGCGACGTCTCACCGTATCTACGCGATCAAAACGTCGTGGCGCCGCGCGATCTGCAATACCGTTTTAATTGGGAAGCACCGATTGCATTTTCACCGTTCGAGCCGGACACCGCCTACTATGGTGCAAACGTCGTTTTTCGCTCGAAGGACCGCGGCAATACGTGGCAGGCGATCAGTCCGGATCTAACGCGGAATATGCGCGAGCGCCAAGGCCTGTCCGGGACGCCGTTGCGCTTGGATGTAACGGGCGCTGAAACGTTCGACACGATCTTGGATATCGCGCTGTCGCCGATTGCACGCAATTTGATGTGGGTCGGTACGGATGACGGCAACGTGGCCTTGACGCGCGACGGCGGCGCGACCTGGATCGCTGCACCGATTCCCGGACTCGATGCGGATTCGCGGGTCGTCGCCATCGAGGCTTCGCATGCGTCAGCCGGTCGGGCCTACGTAACGGTCGACCGGCATTACGTGGGCGATATGCGACCCTACGTTTACGAGACGGACAACTACGGTGCTGCGTGGCGTATGATTTCGGCCGGCCTCGATCAAAGCGACTTCGTCCACGTCGTGCGCGAAGATCCGCACAACGCCGCCCTGTTGGTATGCGGCACCGAACACGGCATTTTCTGGAGTGCGAATCGCGGCGAAGCCTGGTCGGCCTTTCCCGCTCGGCTACCGCCGTCGTCGGTTCACGATCTGCGGATCGTTCCAAGTAGCGGCGACATTATCGCCGGAACGCACGGACGCGGCGTCTGGATTTTCGACGACCTGCGGCCACTCGAGCAGCATGCAGCGGAAGCAACGGCGACCGCCGCACTCTTTCCGCCGCGCGATGCAATGGCACTCGAGCGGTCGACGACGACCACCGCGACCCGCGGCGCCGGTACGGCCATCGCCGGCCCCGCGCTTTTAACGTTTTATCAACGCGGGCCGGCCGCCGCATCGCCGGCGTTGGAAATCGTCGACCGGTTCGGGCATACCGTCAGGCACCTCAACGGCACGCATGACGTCGATGGAGCGGACGTCCCGGTCGTCCCGAACAGCGCCGGATTCAATCGCGTGGCTTGGGATCTCACCGGTGATCCGCCGACGCCATGGGCGCGTGCGCCAAAGTGGAATCGCGGTCCGGAGCGCGGCGTCCCGCTTCTCTCCGGGTCGTACACCGTGGTGTTGCACCGCGACGGGGCCGAATTCCGCGCCCCGCTGCGCGTCGTAGCGGATCGCCGAATCGTCGCTAACGAAAGCGACGAGCGACGCGCAAACGCCTATACGGCGATGATCTCAAGCGAGATATCCATTGTTGACGACGCGCTCAACACGCTAGACAACCTGCGCTTGCAACTACCGGCCCGCATACGTTCGGTAGAAACGAACAGCGGGCATTCGCCTTTGTCAACGCGCCTGCACGGCGCGTTGGTGCAATCGGCCGAACTTGAAAACGTCTTGACGTCGAATCCGCAGAATAGCCAGGACGACGACTTTCTGCGCGACGTCTTACGCGAACGGCTACTGACGCTCTTGCAAAATGCACCGCGTTCGGCACCGACTGCCGAGCAGTGGCGCGAAGGTCGCGCCTTGACGAGCGAGACGAACGACGAACTCGCGCGTTATCGGACGTTCTTTGAGACCGCGGTTGTACCGATCGAACGAGAGCTCGAGCGCTCCGGACTACCACTCGATCTAAGCGACAGACCCCGACCAGATGCAATCGGTCCGGAGGTCGACGAGCGCGCTGCGCGCCGGACCGAAGAATAAAGGCCGCCGTTACCGGCGACCTTGCAGTCTTGCTTCGAAACGGAACTTATTTCGCGGGCTGCCATGCCGCATGAGTGATCCGCGTGGACAACTCGGCGGCACTCACGCGCACGTTTTCGCCGTCGTCTTTTAGCTCTTGAAGCACGACGAGCGGAATAGCCGTACTGATTCGGATGACCAACGGTGCCAGCTGGCTTAGATGCTGCTCGGCGAGCCCGGCGACGCTTTCATCACCGAGCCCCAAGGCCGTTGCGTGGAGCATCGTGTAGCTGATGGACGCCAGACTTAGCGCCGTATAGTCATCGCGCAAACTTTTCGAGACCTTCGTTTTGCGCGTGCTGTCGATAGCGGCTGCGCCGGCCCCGAGGAAAGCCGACCAGGCAGATTTTATGCCTGAGGCCGGATGGCCGCCAAGTTTTTCTAGATGCAGTTCAAGTGCAGTGCGTTGCGATGCCGTAACGTCTTTAATTTCATTGATGATTGCGAAAGCTTGCGCATATTCCGATGTATCATCAACGTTCAACTGCTGTTTGACCGGGACTTCGATGTGCGTGATGAGCGCGAGCAAATCGCTTACATACGTCTGAAGCGCGTGACGGTCGTTCCCGTCGCCCTCGAACGCATCGTATTTAACGCTCGTGCTTGTCGTATCTGTCGTTTCGCTCATAGACGATTACTACCCAGCGGGTTTAGCGCTCAACCGCCGTGCCGCTACGCAGGGCCGGCTCGGACGGAGCGCAACCAAGCCAGGTCCGATGAATCGCTTCGCGTTCGACTTCGAGCAAACCGTCGATGACTTCACGGGTAACTGCCGCGCACGTGCACTTCGAACAGCCTTGATTACTATGCGCTTCGAGGGTGTGCGAGCACGGGCAAAAGATAAAGCGGTCTAACATCGGCAGATCTCCAACTATGCGTGCAACCCCACCAACGGTCGTATTGCCCGCGCCACTGAAATGTTAACGCAATAGCCGCTCGCCTTCTCGGTGATCGCGACGCGATCGGGCAGCGTTGCGTGGTCCACGTCGCTTAATGGGGAGGAGAAAAGGCTCGGCTTCGATCGAGCCGAACGCATTCTCAAGCGATGTTCGCTCGTTCGGCGGTTTGTGCCGAGCGCCGTTTTTTCGTCCGCCTCCGGAGAACCGTTATGAGTGCAGTACGTACGAATTCCGAGTCGCCGGCGAAACATTCGGCGAGTGGACGCGGTAAGGGCTGACAATCGATGGCCCTTCCTGTTGCGCCGCACGCCGGCCGTAACCGCGGTGCACTCACGTTAACCGTTGGTTTCATCGTGCTGCTCGCATCTGCGATTTGGCTTTATTGGACGGTCGTCGGAGCGGCCGCGTATCAACAGCACGTTCGGTTCGCACAACGCGAACGCAGCATCGTTTTCCGCCAGATGATCGATCAGGAAACGAGTATGCGCGGCTTTACGAGTACGGGACAAATCGAGTTTCTCATCCCCTACGGCCAATCGCAAGCGTCGATCGATGGGTCGTTCAACGAACTTCGGATCGCCCTGCGCCAGTTGCAAACAAGCTCACTGCTAGCGGTCGTCGACGATGAGGTGCGACTGCATAATCGCTGGCACGATACGGTCGCTGCACCATTGCTGGCAAATCGCGAGCGCCACGACGCGCTCGCCCTCCAATTTGCCGGCAAGCGCATCGTCGATGCATTTCGCGTCGACGATGCAATCATCGACAACGGTGTCGGCGGCGCCGCGGCAGACGCCGACCGCGCCGTCACGGTCACGGTCATCCGCATCGCCATAGCGACCGGCGCGCTCGGGCTTACGTTCCTGTTGGCCTACTTCGTTTTTGCCGCGCAGCGGGCACGAATGCTGGCCGAAACGCTGCGGCAACGCATGCTCTACGAAAACGAAAAGCGGATCGCCGACGCGCTGCAGGCCGCCTTCGTGCAAAAGGCGCTGCCCATCATACCGAACCTCGGCTTTCATGCCAGCTACGTTCCGGCCGGCGCTGAAGCGCAAGTCGGCGGTGACTGGTACGACGCTTTCGAGCTTCCGAACGGCCGCATTCTTTTCTCGATCGGTGATGTTGCGGGGCACGGTATCGAAGCGGCCGTTATCATGAGCCGGGCACGACAAGCGATCATCTCCACCGCCTTACACGAAAGCGATCCTGCGATCGTTCTGCGCAAAGCCAACGAAACGATCATGCTGCAAGAACCGAAGATGGTAACGGCAATCTGCGGCTACATCGATCCGACGACCCTTGACATCACCTATGCAACCGCCGGTCATCCGCCGCCGATCCTCGCGTTTCGCGACGCCGAGCCCTACTTTCTCGAGCACGACGGATTGCCGCTGGGAATCTTACCGGATGTTTCGTTCCGTTCGTTTGTTGCTCGAGCGCGCGAAGGCGCACTGCTCGTGCTGTATACCGATGGCGTCATCGAACATAAACGCGATCTCATCGACGGCGAAAAAAGGCTACTCGAAGCAGCGCGCACAGCCGCCGTCGATAACGCAGCAGATCCCGCATCAAGCGTGCGCATGGCAATCTTCGCCGACAAATTGCCGGTTGACGACGTTGCGATCATGACCGTATCGTTTGCGGTGCGCGATCAAACGAGCGTAGCGACGGTCAATGCTTTCTCACTAAGCCGGTTGTCGGTCGCCGGTTCTGAAGACGGAGTTCCGACAATCGTTTCGAGACGCAGTTAGATGCAGAAAAGCCGGGGTTCTCCCCGGCTCATCGCTCATTTTGTTTTGAGAACGTTATTTGGACTCGACGCGGCCCTTTGCGGCTTCTACGACATCGTGCCCGTGCGTTTGGGCTGAGAATAACGCCGTGCTTACCGCGTTCTGCGCGGTCTCAGCAACGACGGCCTTACCGGCTTCAATAAGATCGTGCGTTGCGGCCTGCGCCTGATCGACAACCTTGTCGCGAATCGGTCCAAGCCGCTCGCGTTCGACATCGGAGACCGGCAGAAGCGAACCGGTTAAATAACCGAGGGCGAGCGCAACAAGCGCAAGACCGATCGGATTCTCGGTCGCAACGCCGACTGCACGCTGCGTCCCGCCGCGAACGTCGACCGATTGCAGTTTTGACGTTACACCATCACTCAAATTTGCCATTCGATCCGTTACCTTCGAGGTTGCGCCACTTAAATTAGCGACGCTGTCATGAAGTTTCGCCGACGTAGCGTCGCTGATGTTCGCTACGCGGTCGGTCACTTTCGAGGCCGTCGAACTGCCAAGATTGCTGACCGTGTCTGCAACCTTCGCAACCGTTGCACTGACGGCACCGGTTCCACTGCTCGTCCCGCCGGCGGGGGCCGACGTATCACCGCCGCCGACCGCATTCTTGACATTGTCGATGACGTTCTCGACGACGTCGCTGACGTTGCCCTTGACGCTGTCGACCCGGTCGTTCAGCTCGTCCTTGACACGGGCGCCGACATCAGCCTTGTAACCGAGCGCCTCAACGGTATCGCCCATCCGCTCGCGCGTCGCTTCTATTTCTTGCTTGATTGTGCTCGCGTCTTTGCCCATTCAACATCTTCCTTTACAGATTGCGCCGTTTGTTCCGGTACGAGCGATGCGCCCGAGAGCTGCTTTTTACCGCGTAGCGCAGTTACGGCCACGACGATACCATAAACGATCGTTACGATGAGTGCCGCCGCCCAAACCGGCATAGCCAACGCCAGTGCCGCTATAAAAACGGTCGTCAATGCACCGAAGGCGCCGACAGCGAAAACCGCCGCCACGCCGAACATGACGGCGCCCGACGTAATGACTTTGATCTTTTCATTCAGCTCAACTTTCGCCAACGCAATCTCTTGCCTGACGAGTGTCGTCGTTTCGGTCGATAATTGACGCAGAAGCTGAGGTATTGATTCTGTCTTTAACGACTCGACGCGCTGCTCGTGCATTTAGCTACAATGCACTCGGCGAAGATGTCGGATTGACCGACGCGCTCTCGTATGCATAATCATCGGAATATTTCGCGACGTAATCGGACGACTTCGAGCGACGCACGCTTGCGCTCTTGATCACACGCGCGGCAGCGAAGCCGAGCACCGCCGCCGACGCGGCAACGGCCCAAGGACGCTGCCGGCTAAATCCTTCGAGATCGGAAATGAACGCCGCGGTGTCGCCGTTCTCGAGATATGCGCCGGCAGTTTGAACGTAGCCGGCGGCCCAATCGGCTAACTGCGCCGCGCTGCCGATCGTACCGCTTTGGCGCAACTGATTGCCGACCTGCTCCAGATCGCGAGCAGTCTGCGTTACGGTCGTGCCAAGTACGTGAGCTTGTTTATCAATCTGCGCGACGATGATATTTTTCGACTTCTCAGCCGCCGCGCTCGCTGCATTCGTAATCGTCGTTTGATTCATGCTGAACGATACCCTCACTTCAGTTCGTTATGACGTAGCGATAGCTCGCTTCCTTTACCCCGAGTTTGCCGGCGTAATCGCAACGTGCCGTTCAAAAAGCTTTTCAAACGGCTGTTGCTGCAGAGCCGTGACGAGCGCGAGGGGCGTATCGAACATCGCGTCGGCGGCTTCAAGGTCGGCAGGCGCCGACCCGCCGCAGCGAAGGGCGATACATTTGACGCCGGCGCGATGCGCAGCTTCAATATCGTATTTTGTATCGCCGATCATAACGGCATCCGCCGAAGACGTGCGGCTCCACGCCAAAGCGGCCGCGACAACGTCCGGATCCGGCTTCGACGCAGCAACTTCATCCGGCGAGACCGCGTGATCGAATAAGCCTGCGACGCCGGCAATTTCGAGCAGCGGTTCGAGTTCTTGCGGACTGGCCGAACTTGCGACCACGCACGTGAGCCCAGCCGATTTTACGAACAAAACGAGTTCACGGGCACCTGGAAACGCGACGAGTTGCGGCAGATAGCGGGAAAGGAAAATTGCTTTCCGGCGATTTTTCGCCGACGCGGCTTGCTCGCTATCGGCCGCAAAGCCGAGAGCGAGCGAATCCATCAGCTTATCGGCGCCCATGCCGATGAGCGGCCGGATGCGGTCGAACGGAACGCTTAGACCGCCCTCCGCGAAGGCATCGACCCAAGATTGCGCGTGAGCGTCATTACTGTCATCGAGCGTTCCGTCGATGTCGAAGAAGACGCTCTTCATGCCGCGCCTACTTCATCGCCGGCATTTGCATGCCGACCATTCCGACCTTTGCAATGTCGCGACGATCCATCGAGATGTGAGCCGCGATAACCGGTATGGTCTGCTTGGCGAACGCGACAAGCGAGGTATCCGACCCGTTGGCGGCCTCCATCTTGAACAATGAAAGCACTTTGCGATGTGCCGGCAATTGCGATTTGAGGTACATCGCATCGAACGCCGGACCGTTGAGCGCCTGCAATTTGCCCATCAACGCTTCATTCTTCGGACCGACGCTACTGGGGGCCATGAGGCCGTCACCCTTCATGATCGTGGCCAATTGTGCGTTGGCTTTCGAGTGATCGGCGTTCATCGCGCGAGCGAAAGACAGCACTTGCGGGTTGCTCGATTTCTGCATTGCAAGTGCCGCCAATTTGACTTCCGTCATACCGGCTTGGGCGGCTTTAATTGCAAACATCGTGTCTTGCGAACTGGGCATCGCGCTAGCGGCTAACGGCAACGCTGCCAATACGGCGGCTAGCGCGGCGATCCGACGGGTGAATTCGTTCATGCGGAGCGATCCTTTCAAGCGATAATAAGAGCGAAGATGATGAATTGTGCAGCGATTAACGCGAACTCAAACGGCTTCCCTAGAAGCCGAGTTATCGAGCGCCGCTCTACTGCGAAGCGCGCAATTTGGATACATGGAACGAATGAACAGCACCGCAACATCCGCCCGACGTCCGATTGCCGTCGTAACCGGCGCCTCGAGCGGCATCGGCTTTGAACTTGCCAAGCAATTCGCGCAAAACGGTTATGACTTGATCGTTGCAGCTGAAGATAACGGTATCTCTGCTGCAGCAAGCGCGCTTGAAGGCTTGGGCGGTACCGTCAACGCCGTTCGGGTGGATCTCGCTGCACCAGGCGGCGTCGACGAACTCATCGCCGTCATCCGGTCGGGCGCCATCCCCGACGCAGTTGCTATTAACGCGGGTATCGGCGTCGGCGGTGCTTTTCAGACGACCGATCTTGCAACAGAGGAGCGGCTCATCGATCTTAATTGCAAATCGAGCGTATCGCTCGCAAAACACGTCGTACCGATGATGACGCAACGGGGCAGTGGCCGCATCCTCTTTACGGCGTCGATAGCGGCATTGATGCCGAGTCCGTTCGAGGCTGTTTACGGCGCCTCAAAGGCCTTCGTTCATTCGTTTGCCTTAGCGCTTCGGAACGAACTTAAAGACACCGGCGTCAGCGTAACGGCGCTCATGCCCGGCCCAACCGAGACAAACTTCTTTCATCGCGCGGATATGGACGATACGCCGGTCGGTGGTGATCAGAAAGACGAAGCGGCGCTCGTTGCAAAACAGGGCTTTGACGCGCTCATGGCCGGACATGACGAAGTCATAGCAGGTTCGCTAAAAACAAAGGTCCAGGCGGCCGTCATTCGCCCGTTACCAAACATGGTTAAAGCCGAAGTCCATCGCGGAATGTTCGAACCGGATCCGGCAAAGCACTGATCTACGGAACGAAAACCGCGCGAATGCAGCCTTCTTCTTTCGACTTAAAGAGTTCGTAACCGCGCGGCGAATCTTCGAGTGAGAAGCGATGCGTTGCCAGCGGCGACGCGTCGAACTCGCCGCGAGCAGCATGGCCAAGCAGTCGCGGCACATATTTTTGGCCGTGCTGCTGGGCGGTACGTACGGTGACTCCCTTATTCATGAGAACGCCTAAGGGAAACTTGTCGAGCACCCCGTAGACACCTAAGATAACGAGCGTTCCGCCTTTGCGGCAGGCCACGATCGCTTGACGTAAAGCCGACCCGCGGTCGGTTTCTGAGCGCAGGGCTTGTTTAACGCGATCGTAGGCATAACCGATGCCGGTGCCGTGCGCCTCCATGCCGACGGCTTCGATGCAAGCGTCGGGACCGCGTCCGCCGGTCATTGCCTTGAGCGTTTCAACGACACTCTCAACCGCCGTGTAATCGATCGTCTCGGCTCCGGCAAAGTCGCGCGCGAGTTGCAAGCGCTCGGGAAACCGGTCGATTGCAATCACCTTGTGCGCGCCAAGCAGATACGCCGATTTTTGCGCGACCAGACCGACGCCCCCGCAACCCCAGACGGCGACGGTGTCGCCGCGCTTGATCGAACAGAGGTCGGCCCCCATGTAGCCGGTCGGGCCGGCATCGGAAAGAAAGACGGCCTGCTCGTCACGCAGTTGTTCGGGTACCGGAAAACAGTTGACATCGGCAAACGGCACGCGCACGAACGTTGCGTGCGCTCCGGCATAACCGCCGAAGGCGTGCGTGTAGCCGTAAATACCAGCCGTCGCATCACCGAAGAGCGGGTCTTGCATGTATGCATGCGGATTGGTGTTGTCGCACAACGACCAGAGGTCGTTACGACAGTACCAACATTCGCCGCAACAGATGAACGACGGCACGACGACGCGCTGACCGCGGACGAGCTTCGCCACATCGGCACCGATCTCAACGACCTCGCCCATGAATTCGTGACCGATGATATCGCCGGCAAGCATCGTCGGTAAGAAGCCGTCGATGAAATGCAGATCCGAACCGCACGTCGTCGACATTGTGACTCGCAAAACGGCATCGCGCGGACTTACGATGGTCGGATCGGGAACGGTTTGTACGCGAAGATCGTTGACCCCGTTCCAACACAAGGCACGCATTGCTAGTCTCCTTCTGCCGAGCGACGTGCTAGCCGTTCGCTAGCGGCGACCCGACGAGTTGCATTCGAGCGACGGAAGTTCACCGGTTTCACATAGGCTTTTAAACCGGCGTAACGCCGCGAGCAGCGCCGGGCCGACAATTGCGGCGGGCAGGCGAGTCTGCAGCCGCAAAGCGACTTCCGTACCGCGATCGTCCGGTGCGGCCCGAAAACGCGCGCTGCCTGCAAACGTGCCGGTGTCGGTCGCCCAGCGCAACGTATCGCCCGGAATATCGGAAAACACCGCTGTTTCAAACGTCGTTTTGCCCAGGCCATGCACGTCCCAGCGCAGACGTCCCCCGCCGGCCGGCGTAACGTCGGCGAACGGCTCCATGACGGTCGGAAGCATGTCGAACCAGCGAGCTTGCAACTCGCCGGTCTCACGTCCGATGCTGATGCTGCGCTCGACGCCGTCTCGTTTGCGGGCTGCCGATCGGGCCGCTCGTAGCGCCAGACCAATACCAGCGATCGTCGCGGTGCCGACGAGGCCGGCGACAAGGCGCCGAATCCGCCGTTTGGCCGTTTCATCCATGTTACGGCGCGACGATCGGCGCGCAGCAAGCAATCATGCAGTCCATCCTCCGGTCGAACACTGATGTAAGCCAATCACCTTCGAGCGCGCATGACAATGCGTGCTTCGGGCAGTCACCGGCGTTTCGCGCGTCGCAAGTGGGCAGAGTCGCTTGCATTCTCGGAGACACACCGACCCCTTGCGTGTGTCTGATTGAAAACCGGGTACCTCGCTCTATCATGATTGATCGTCGATTGGTTCTGCGCCATGTCCGTTAAGCGCAGCGACTTTCTTACCCGGTTAGCCGGTGCTTCCGCGAGCGTCGTAACGGCAGCCGCCGTTCCGGACGCCGTTAGCGCTCAGAGCACGCCGGGCGTCATCCCAAAGCGCAAATTCGGCCGGCATTCCGACATGATCTCGATCATCGGTCTCGGCGGACATCACATCGGTAATGCCGCTTCGTTAAGCGATGCAACGGCGATCGTGCACGAAGCCGTCGACAATGGCGTGACGTTCTTCGACAATGCCTGGGAGTACAACAACCACCGGTCGGAAGAATGGCTCGGGGCGGCGTTACGCGGCGGTTATCGCGAGCGAGTCTTTCTCATGACCAAGGTGTGCACGCATGGACGCGATGCGAGTGTCGCCATGCAGCAGCTTGAAGAGTCGCTCACGCGACTAGGTACCGATCATCTCGATCTTTGGCAAGTCCATGCCGTGGTTTACGATAACGATCCGGATCTTGCGTATCGTACGAACGGCGTCATCGAAGCACTCGACAAAGCAAAGGCGCAAGGTAAAGTCCGGCATGTCGGCTTTACCGGTCATAAAGATCCACGCATACACAAACGAATGATCGATATGGGCTACGCGTGGGATTCCGTCCAATTCCCGATCAACGCCTTCGACGCGCAGTTTCGCAGCTTTCAACACATCGTCTTGCCCGACGCCGTTCAGCGCGGCATTGCGGTGCTCGGTATGAAGCCGTTCAACGGTCGCGGCGATCCGTTTCACCGCGGCGATGTTCCGCTTACGCCGCAACAGGCGTTGCGCTACGCGATGAGCGTCCCGGGCGTAACAACGACGATCACCGGCATGGAATCGTTGCCGGTTTTGCGCCAGAATCTCGCCATCGCTAAAGGTTTTACGCCGATGACCAGCGCGGAAATGCAAGGCGTCGAAACGGCGCTCGCGCCGTTCTCCGGCGACGGCGGTTTCGAACAATACAAAACATCGCTTGCATACGACGACGTCGTCACGCGTCAAATGCACGGCATGCCTTTACGAGGAGCGTCGGCATGATGCCCGCAGGTTCCGTCCCGCACCGTCCGTTCAAAGGTTCGTCTGTGTCGATCATCGGTGTCGGCGGGTCGGCGCTCGGCGATATGCCGGACGAAAGCGAAGCCGGCCGGTTAGTCGACGAGGCGCTCGATGCCGGCATCAATTTCTTCGATAACGCTTGGGAGTATCATGACGGCCAAAGTGAGGAACGGTTAGGCCGGCTTCTGCGCGGCAAGCGCGATCGCGCATTTCTCATGACCAAAGTGTGTTCGCACGGGCGCGGTAAGGCTGTTGCCATGCAGATGCTCGAAGATTCACTGCGCCGGTTACAAACGGACCATCTCGACCTTTGGCAGATTCACGAGGTCGTTTATGATAACGATCCCGATCTTCATTTCGCCCACGACGGTGCCGTCGAGGCATTGACGCAAGCCAAGCAGCAGGGAAAAGTCCGGTTCGTCGGCTTCACCGGTCATAAAGATCCCGATATCCATTTAAAAATGCTGTCGCACCGGTATCCCTTCGATACCGTTCAAATGCCGATCAATCCGTTTGACAAACATTATCGCAGTTTTCAAGAACGCGTTTTGCCCGAAGCGCGCCGGCAAAACATCGCGGTGATTTCGATGAAATCGATGGGCGGTAGCGGTGAGCCGGTGAAAGCCGGGGCCGCAACGCCGCAAGAGTTGCTCCATTACGCGATGAGCGTCCCCGGCGTGCTCACGACCGTGAGCGGCATGGATACCTACAACGTCTTCCGGCAGAACCTCGCAATTGCCGGAGCGTTTACGCCGATGACTGTTGCCGAGCGCAGTGCGCTTGAGACGCGCGTGGCCGCGATTGCCGGGGATGGCCGGCTCGAACACTATAAATCGACAAAGCTTTACGACGCTGCAGTCGGCCGGCACGAGCACGGTTTCCCATCGTTAATGGAGCTTCCAGCATGATCGCCGTTCTCGCCCTTCTAACGGTCCTTGCTCAAGCGACCGTTACGACGCCGCCGCCGGCTCCGGTCCGCCAAAATCAAGCGCCGGTTCGCGAGCAGCCGGCACCATTCATGATCCCGCCCGTGCCGGGTGTCGATCGAACCTTCGCGCTAGCGGCGATGCAAGGCAACGACGCGGAGATTGCCATGGCGCAGCTTGCGTTGAAGCGGGCGAGCGCACCGGATATCAAAGGATACGCACAAAAGATGGTCGGCGAGCATATGGGTTTAGCCGACGATATGCAGCCGTCGCTTCTGCGTATCGGCGGTCCGCCGCCGACGATGCGCCTCAACGCGGCGGATACGCTCGCATACACGCATCTGCAAACCATTTCCGACGTCGACTTCGACCAAACGTATGCATTGGTTCAAGTCAGCGATCATATGGCGACGCTGACGGCTTTCCAAACCGAAGCCGACAACGGTACCGACCCGCAGTTAAAGATGCTGGCGCGGAAGTGGATGCCGACCATTCAGGCGCATTTGGAGCTCGCCGTCAATCTGGCGCAGCGCATCGGCGGCGCGTCACCGTTGCACGCGCAGTAGGCTCGCGGCCATTGGGTGCTGAGATCTTCTGCTCGCACCTGGACGCTCGGAGATGTTTGCGCTGTAAACGGGTAATCGTCCAAGATATGAAGCGCACGCAAATACGTTACGCCTTTGCATTGGTTCTCGCCGTATCGCTACTTTTCGCTGTTGCTCGTAGCGCTGCAATCGCGCAATCTGCGGCACCCATTACGCTGCCGACGGCACCCGGAGCCGATCGCGCCGTCAACGGCGGCCTAACCGGTGCTAAAGCTTCGCTTCCGGGCGGACCCGATCGCTCGCCGCTCGAGCCGTTTCTCGTCTTTTGGCTATTACCGGCAAGCGGTATCCTGTGTGTTGCCGCAGGTATCTATGTCGACCGGCGGGTGATCGCAAAATCTAAGCCGCGGCGATAAGCGTTGGGCCTTCAGTGACGTCGGACGAGGTCCCACTTACACTCGAAGGAGCTAATACTGCAGCTTATCGCCCGAGCCGCCCTTGCGCTCGCTGCAGTCGGTGCTGTTGCTGCGCCCGCTGGTGCTGCTATCCTACGACACGCGACCACTTCTCTTGTTCCTGTAGTTACCTCAACGCATGCATTTCCGGCCCTTAAAGGCACGACCGACTTAGGCGTCGTGCCTGAATCGATGCCCATGCACATCGTCGTCGGCCTGACACCTCGCAATGCTTCGATGTTTGCGCAGATCATCAAACATCAAGGCAGCGTGGGCGATCCACTGTTCGAGCATTACTTAACTCCATCTCAAGTTGCTATGGCGTTTGCTCCAGCCGGCGCTTCGGTTCAAGCCGTTGCATCGTATTTGGTGCAAAGCGGCTTCAAGAACGTCACGGTCACGCCGGATAATCTGCTTATCTCGGGCTACGGCACAGCCGCACAAACCAATGCCGCGTTCTTCACCAAGATCGATGTCTTAAGCTTAAACGGTAACAAGATCTATGCAAACGTGAAGCCGGCGCTGGTCCCGGCTTCGCTCGGCGGGATCGTCACCGCCGTACTTGGCCTAAACAGCTATGAGTTGCGTCCGGCGTTACATCTCGCTCCGGCTGCAATCCAATCGGCATTGCGCGTAAATGGTGAGTGTGCTTTGCGCTCGTCCGCGTTTGCCGCGCCGGCGGCCGCCGCTACGCAGCCGTGCGCTACGCCGGTAGCCGGGATCTGCACGTTGAACGAGTATTCAGCGACGGGCTTTCAGCTTGCATACGATTCGCCGCAGGACGCGGGTAACACAAACTCCTGGGGCTATACCGGTAAGAGTACGCCGATTGCCGTCTTTACCGAGGGCGACATGAGCGTCGTGCTGACGGATCTCGTGAAGTACGAGAATGCGAACATTCCGGTTCTGCCGCAAATAGCTACCAAAGTTATCAACGCAGGTATCGCCAACCCGGACCGGTCGGGTCAAGACGAATGGGACCTCGATTCGCAGACCAGTACCGGCATGGCCGGCAACGTCAAAGAGCTTTACTTTTATGTCGCGGCGACCCTGACCGATTCTGATACGGCCGTCGACTTCGATCGGTTTAAAACCGACGACATCGCAAAGGCGGGAAGTGCCTCCTTCGGTGAGTGTGAGATCTTCCCGATGCTCGACGGTGCCGAAGTGCTCGAAGATACCATCTTTGCCGAAGCGGCCGTCCAAGGACAAACGGTCTTCTCGTCGGCCGGCGACAATGGCACGACGTGCCCGGTCGGCGCCTCAACCGGCGTTCCGGGCACGGGTCTTCCCGCCCAAAGTTACCCCGGAGTTTCGCCGTACGTCGTAAGCGTCGGCGGTACGACGCTGTTAACGAACGCCGGCAGCGGTACGTACAATTCTGAAGTGGCTTGGTACGGCACCGGCGGCGGAACCAGCGTTTCGGAGAACGCCCCCTTTTGGCAAGCGGGAGTCGTCTCACCGGCGGCGTCCAAGGCAGCACTCAAACAAGTGCCGGACGTTGCCATGGACGCCGATCCGAATACCGGCGCCGGCATATTCGTCAGCGGCGTACTAACCGGCGTGGGCGGCACGAGTCTCTCTTCGCCGCTCAGTCTTGGTGTTTGGGCGCGGCTCGAAACCTATCGCTCGAACAAACTCGGGTTTGCAGCGCCGCTTTTGTATAAAGAGTATAAAAATTATACGACGTATAACGCAACGCTCGGTCAGTACGTACCGCCAACACCGCCTGCTGGAGGGCTTACACAGGTAGTTGGCGGTTTTCACGACGTGCTCACCGGATCGAACGGAACTCCGGCACTACCGGGCTATGATACGACAACCGGGGTCGGCACTTTCGACATCTCCAAACAGTTCATCGACCTGCCGACAGCTTACTAAATGAGCACTGCTGCGCCGCGCCGTCGGGCCGGCGCAGAATTCAATGAACTGCATATAACGGGCCGTCCATTGGAACATCACCCGGCTTCGTCCATGACTTTAAAGAAGTTCGACGAAGAATTGCGGCATCGCGGCACGCTTTGCCGTGTGCTCGACCGACCTGAACATCGAAAAGGCATTCACGACGTCTCAAATATCGGCGCCGATGATTCGGTGTTGCATCACGTATCGGTGCGCTTGCCGGTAAACGTACGAATGTGATCGCTCGCATCGGCGGCGATGCTTTTGCCGACCGGGTTCAATCGACTCTATGCCTGCCGACCTTGTGTCCGGGAAAGCCATTGACGGTGAAGGCGAGATCGGCATTGCGCTGTGCAAAAGCTGCAACCCGCGATTGTTCGCGTGTTCTGTCAACCGATCGTCAAGCTGACCGATAGCAAAGGCCGTGCTCGACGGCGGCGCAAGTCTACCCCCGTTCTCCACGATTACGCGGAACGAGCGCTCGCGCTACGATACAGGCGTGCCGTGTGCGAATTGGTAAGTCGGAAGTTGTCCCGATGAAGGTCTTGGAATGCTGGCTTTGGGGCGTGGCGCTCTGCATTGCGAACAGCGCCGCGACACCAAGGTCGCCGCAGCAACATTCGAGTGAACTCACCGTCGTCACGGATAAGGGCCCGGTCTACGGACGACAAAACGGCGCGAGCCAAATCTTTTTAGGCATACCGTTCGCAGCCTCACCGGTCGGGGCATTACGCTTCGCACCACCGGCGCCGCGTCCAGCGTGGACGCGGCCGCTCGACGCAAGTCGGCCGGGAATAATCTGCCCGCAGTTCGGTCCGCCAAGTTATCCGTTCGGTCGCGCGCAGAGGGCGAGCGAAGACTGCCTGACGCTGAACGTAACCGTGCCGCTGCATGGAAAAGCCTTGCCGGTTGTCGTGTGGCTGCACGGCGGATACTTCACCCAGGGTAGCGGAGCGTTTTATCCGGCGACACAGCTAGCCCAGCGCGGTGCGATTATCGTCGTCACGATCAACTACCGGTTGGGTATCCTCGGCTTTTTGGCGCACCCGGCGCTCGATTCGACGAACTCCGCCCGTACGGGCAATTATGGTCTCGAGGATCAAATCGCCGCATTACGTTGGGTGCGCACGAACATCAAATCGTTCGGAGGCAGCCCCGGCAACGTGACGATCGCCGGAGAATCCGCCGGTGCGCTTAGCGTTTGCGATTTAATTGCAAATGCAGCAAATCGTGGCCCGGCTGCACACCTATTCGCACGCGGAATTGCGCAGAGCGGGCCGTGCGAGTCGCCGGTTAAATCGATTGCATCAGCCGAACTCACCGGAGTCTCACTCGCAGTAAAACTGGGTTGTGCGGGCAGCGGAAAACTCGTCGCGACCTGCTTGCGCGCATTGCCGCTTGCGACCATCTTGAAAATGCAGGGAAAGCTCGGCACGAGCGGACTTGGGCCGAGTGTCGGCGGCCCCGACCTCCCGAAGCAGCCGCGAACGGCGATCGGTTCGATACCGATGCTTCTCGGCGGCAACACGCTGGAATGGGGTTTATTCGTCGCGCTCGGTCTTCCGCCGGCACCCGCCACATCTCGGGCGTACGCCGCCACCCTGCATACGGTGTATGGTGTAGCAGCCGGAGATCGCGTTGCAGGCTCGACGCAATACAACTGGGCGCATTTCGGTGGAGACGGCTTGCTCGCGCTTTCATCCGCCATGACTGATTTTGCGCCTGCCGTCTCCGTGGCGATGTGTGACGACGTCGCTACGTGGCAAAAGCAGGCCGTCACAAAATCGCCGCTTTATGCGTATGAATTTAGCGCCGCCGATGCGCCCGTACCGCTTGCGTTTCGACCGTTCAATCGAATGCTTCGACCGGGACCGATCCATGCAGCGGAATTGCAGTATCTCTTTCCAAACCTGGCGTCGCCATTTTCCGCCATGCAAAATGCCGGCGGTCTTTCGTTGCCTTCGACTCAACGGCCGCTTTCAGATGCGATGATCCGCTATTGGACAGCTTTCGTCACGCGCGGCAACCCGAACGCGCCAGGGTTGCCTCATTGGCCGAGTTATCGAATACCGACTGACGTATTGCAGTTAAGCGACGTGAAGCGCGGGATCCGAACCGGCGTCGATGTCGATGCGGAACATCACTGCTCGTTATTTTGGAAGCCGCTGGAAGCTATGACAGGTGTGCTCAGATGAAGTCCACATGCTGCGGCAACGATTACTAATTGGCGGAGCAGCCGCTGTGACGGCGACGGCAGTGGCTGCCTGCACGGCAGATGAGACGGTCTACACTTCAGCTGTTCGCCAAACATGGCAGAGCTTTGCACATTCCAGTGTAGACGAGCAGGCTCTCCAACGCGAACTTCTTCGTTATGCGACGCTTGCACCGTCGAGCCATAACACGCAGTGCTGGATTTTCACGCTCGAAGCAAACACAATCACCATCGGGCCGGATCGCACCCGCCGTTGTCCGGTCATCGACCCGGACAACCATCATCTTTTCGTGAGCCTCGGCTGCGCTACTGAGAATCTTGTACAGGCTGCGCTCGCTCACGGGTACGCCGGCAACGTCCGTTTCGACGCCGCTGCCGGCAGCGTGGTGCGTATCACGCTCGTTAAAGCGCGTGCGAACGAAACGCGACTTTACAACGCAATAACCATGCGCCAATGCGCGCGCACCTTGTATGACGGTAAGCCGATACCGCGGGCTGACCTGCGCGAACTTCAAGCGGCAGCTCATAACGAAAACGTTGCGGTTCTCGTACTGACCCAACCCTCACAGATCGCTCAGGTCTCCACGTATGCCCTCGCGGCTAACGCGCACCAGACGAACGATCCGGCATTTCGAGCGGAATTGTTGCATTGGATTCGCTTCAACCTGACCGACGCCGTTGCGACAAGAGATGGTCTGTTGAGTAGCGCTTCGGGCAATCCGACAGCACCGCATTGGCTTGGAAGCCTGATGTACCGCTATTTGTATACCGCGAAAAGCGAGAATGAAAAACTTGCCGGCTTGCTCGAAAGCTCATCGGGCGTTGCGGTATTTGCGGCCAACGTCAGTAACCCTGAGCACTGGGTTGAAGTCGGACGCTCGTATGAACGTTTTGCACTGCAAGCCGCTGCGCTGGGAATCAATACGGCAATGATCAACCAAGTGGTAGAAGTGGCTGACGTGCGGAAACAATTCGGCGAGGCAATCGGGCTCAAAAGACGCCGGCCCGATCTTGTTGTGCGATTCGGATCGGGGCCGACATTACCGCGTTCACTCCGCCGCCCCATAGTCGAGGTGATCCGAGCCGCATGAACCAGAGCCGGCCTATCGCTCGTACACGGCTCGATACCTTACAACTCGAGTTTGGCGCTTCGCGCAGCAAGGTATCAGCGCAGCGATCTTCGGACCACTCGCGCTATCGCGAAGCACCGAAGACGCGAGTCGGGCCGTGTCTCATCAAGCGCCGGATAGACCCGTAGATTGCTTACGAGACGCCGACGATAGCCGGCCTCTCATAAGCGCACGTTCACGTCGTGGTAAGCGATGCAACCCAAAGGAGCTTCCGCTAGCGGGAATCACTTGGCGTACGCTCGAAGCGCGTCGAGCAAAAACTCGCGCTATGCCGCGCTCAGCGCGAGCGCCTTAAGTTCGAGACCAAAAAGCGCGTCGCTGTTGCGCCAGTAAATCTTCTCTCGGTCTTCCTGGGTCAGCGCAGTTGCGGCGACGATCTCGACTTGCTCACGCACTCGGTATGGACTGGGCCGAAAGCCGTACCGGATAGGACCCGGTCGATACCACACATCTCGATCGCAGCGCGAAGCCCAAGCGCACTGAATTCAAATGAGTCGACGAAGATGCTGGTATGAAAGTAATCGAACGGAGTTCGCACGTTAACTGCGACCTTTTCCACCTGCAGCTTGGGATGACGATCGAATACTCCGGCACCGATCATTCGCGCGACGCTACGTGACGAAATGGTACGGGCGCGCAAGTGCTTCGTTCAGACGGTTTTTGTCGCGGATTTGTGCGACATTCCCATGTTCGGCGGATAAATGTGGACCGGCACGCCTTTCGCTGCGGCATACTCCCATAGCCACTCGGCTTTCGGACTATCGAGAAACTCACGCTCGGCGAGCACATTGTAACTCGAACTGACCGCAATTGCCTTGCCCTTATTCCTCGCGAGCATATCGTCGACAACGTCACGCTACTCGTTGCTTGCATGCTCACATCATGGCAGCTAGCGCCGACTGTCGAGCCGGCTGCTGATCAACGCGGTGTTGCAACGCCATCCGCGCTGCGGATGCGCCGCCGAGTATCGCTCCGGTGTAACCACCGCCGGCGGTGTATGCCGAGGCGAGGTACAAACCCTCGACGGCCGTTTTCGGTTCTGGCATAAATCCGCCGATTTGCGGCTCGAAGCCATAGACTGCGCCGCCGGGCGTGTTCAAGTAATGCGCAAACGTCTGTGCGGTCGACATTTCGCACGAAACCACGGCACCGGCGATTCCGGGAAATTGGGCATCAAGGTCGGCAACGACGCGATCCATCCAACGCTGCTTCCGCAATCGCTTGACCTCATCGCTACCACTCAACCAATTATCAAGTCGATCGACGCCGACCACTGATACCAAGTACGGAGCGGTTTCATTTAATCCGGAATCAATCTGATCGTATGCGACGACCAGATACGGCGCCATGCGGCTTCCAGGGTCTTCGCGCAATAACGTTCCGGCTTCGCGCAACCGGCTCAGCGTCGTCAACCAACTCGGAAAAATTGCCGTCGAATAGTGAGAAACGCCGAAGTGATGCGACCGACGGTTGAGGCCGACGCTTATCGCCCACAACGAAATCGATGGTTGCCGCTTTTTATAAAGTTTCGAAAACGCGAGACGTGCGTGCTCGGGTAACATCGAACCAAGTATGTTCGGCGCGGCATTCCCGAAAATGACCGGCGCGCGATCGTCGCGCCCTTCGTCACCGGCCTGATGACGTACACCGCATACACGATCGCCTTCAAGCATGATCTCCGTCACCATGTGCCCGCTTTGGGCGATGCCGCCCGCTTCGCGCACGATTGCAACGAGGCGTTGACTGAGCACCGTGGAGCCGCCGCGAACGTAATGACCACCGCCGAAGATGTAAGAAGCTTGTGCGACGGCAAACGAGAGGAACGGCAGCGTCTCGGCATTATCGGTGTAGTACGAAAGATTTGCTGCAAGGGCAAACTTAACTGTTTCGTCATCGCCGAATAGGTGCCTAAGAACCTCGCCCAGCGTCGCGTTTCGATCGTCGATCAACGACAAGGAATGCGCCGGCGAAGTAACCGCATTGGAAGCGACGGTATGCCGGACGGCAGCGAGGCGATCAAAGTAAGCGTCCAGGCCGTTTGCGTGAGCCGGAAAACGAGACTTCGTTACCGCCAGCGCTTCGTTAAATCCGCGCGGCATGACGAACGGAACGCCGAGGAGCGGGCTTCTTACCTCGATTAAGTCACCGACATCGACGAACGCGACATCGTGATCTAAGCCCAGCAATCGTAGAATTGGTAATTTTGGATCCTCGCCGTCAAGCCCGTCGATCTCGTGCAGCGATGCTTCGATCCTCAGCGCGCCATGTTGATAGACGGTCGCAGCTCCACCGAATTCGCCATTTCGCTCAAGAACGAGCACGTTGTTACCGCCGCGCGCGTAAAGCGCTGCGGCAGTCAGTCCGCCAAGTCCGGATCCAATGACGATGGCATCATATTCGCTGGTCACTTTCATTGAATTACCACCGTCGGATCGCAAACACGCCGTCTGTAGGCAACTTTTCGTTCAAGGCGATCCGTCGGCTGCCTGACGAGCGCCAAAGATCTAAGCGAAGCCGTTGAACATACGACCTCAGCTCCATGCACGTGGCACGCTCCACGACTCCGAAGGCGACTCATCGATGGAGCGTCTCGAGAACGTCGAGCAACACGCGCGGGTCGTGCGCTCCCTTATACAATGGCGTTGGCGCAACGTCGAGCTGTAAAAGCTTATATACGGCCGCTTGAGCCGATCGGATCGAGTATTCGACCGTGAACACGACCTCATCGGGCTGCTCGCAATACTGACCGATGAACGCCAGATTTGTCGATCCGGCGGGAACGATTTCGGGACGATCGCCGGCTTTCCGAACCAGAAACTCACTCGTAATGTAGGGCATCATGCACGGAATGACGTTTGAAGTAGCTAGGATCGCGTCGCGCTCGGCACCGAACTGCAAGTGCCCCAGCACCTCTTCGAGGAGTTCTTTGCCGGTGCACTGCGCCATCGGCTTACGCACGAAATTACCGATCCGGTCGTGTTTGAGACCGTATCCCCACCAGATAGATTCGCCTGCGCGTTGTTCGGCAAAGAACGGCTGACGAAAGATCGACAGAGTGATAAGCCAGTTAGAGTCTTTAAACGTTATTAGGCCGCCTTGGCCGGCCTTGCTTCCGCTGAAATCACGCATCAAATCCAAAAAGAGCGGAGCACTGTCAGTGACGGTAAACGATTCCCAAAGCGAACGTTCGATGTGCCCATCGAACACGGAGGGATTGCCGAACTGCGGCCGGCCCTCGGCAAGCGTATGCCATAAGCGCCACGCTCCGCTGCGCCGGCTGCGATCGATGACCGGTGCGGTATGCATGCTTCCGAACGATTTGTCGGCGGTCATCGAGCCGTTGGTGACAAAGACAAAATCGTCGGCTTCGATCGAAAGAACAACCGGCGCGGTCGACGTGCGATCCGGACCAGTGCATGTCAGCGAAGTGACGGTTAGCGCTTGGGATGACACGCGATCGCCCCGCAATGCGGTGCTACCGCTGCGAAAGCCGAGATCGAGCACCGTCGTCCCGCACTGTAGCGTGACCCCCGCGTCGCGAAGCCAAGCGACCAACGGCACCGCAATGGAGTCGTACTGATTGTATTTCGTACGATACACCCCGGCTTGGGTATCGATGGTCGAGAAGTGATGCATGAAGCGTAGCAGATAGCGCTTGAATTCGATCGCGCTGTGCCACGGCTGAAACGCGAAGAGCGTACACCACTCGAACCAGAAATTTGTGTTAAAGAATTCGGGTGGAAAGCAGTCCGTAATGCGCTTTGAATTCAAAGCGTACTCAGGTGTCGCCGTGAGCAAGAGCAGATCAACCCGGTCGCGTTCAGAGAAACCCAGACTATGCGAATCCACGATCGTTCGCTCACGATCGACGAGCCGCGCACGATTGTTCCACGGCGTTTGCGCCGCGGCGCGGTTCGTTTCAGCCGTAATCGACAGACGTTCGTCCGAGCGCGACGGGATCGAACTCAACAGGTCAAACGTACAGTTGTATTTGCTTTCGAACATGCGACTGCCGCTCATGAAATAGCCGTGCTCGGCATCACCGTGTGCATCGAGCGCTCCGCCATACTGCGTCGACTCTTCGAACAACGTGATATCTCGGCCGTCGACTGCAGCGTCGCGGATGAGGTAGGCTGCTCCGGCAAGTGCGGCAATGCCGCTGCCGACAAAATAGAATTTGCTCATCTGGTCGTAACCCTCACTTTTGTACCGTAGGGCGAAAGATTGCGAAGCTCACCCTACGACAAGCCGGAGCATGGGAACATTATGGAAATGAGCAAAGACAACGGACCAAAACGCTCTTGTCGGCTTTGCTCACATGCAAAGAAGCGGACTCACAGCCGTTCACTGTCGCGCCGTTCTCCTTGCCGTCGTGTTAGTTGCTCGACAATACCGCGGCGTGCATGTCGGGAAGCGGAAGACCGGCCTGTGCGAGAATGTCTTTCGCGTGGTTGGCTTCTTGACGCGAACCATGCGCGACAACGAGAAATTTGCCGGCCTTGACCGCGGTTTCATAATGCAGAATGCTGTTCTTGGGAACGCCGAGTCCGACGAGGCCCGCCCCGAATGCACCGATCGCGCCGACGAGCACGGCGCCTTCGAGCGCCGAAACGATCGCGGCGACAATCGGCCCGGCCGCAACCAACGGCCCGAAGCCGGGAATGATGAAGAACGCCGCGCCGAAGAACAAGCCCCAAATCCCGCCCCAGAACGCGCCGTTCTTGCCCCAAGATCTCATGCGGTCGCCGGTGTTGTAGTAACCCACGACATCTTCTTCGCTGTGATAATCCGCGCCGATGATCGATAGTTTACGCATGTCAAATCCCCCGCGCTCAAGAGCCTTGACGGCGGTCTCTGCTTCGCCGTGATCGGAATAGACGGCGACTGCGGTTCCGGTATCGGTTACAACTTGCATGTGTTTGCTTTCTCGAACCAAGGTGTGCTCGGTCGCTTCGGCGATCGGCAGAATTAGTAGACGGCGATCGACTCGGCGATCGGCAGAACGAGGACTTCAGAGCCCGCCGGCGCGAGCACATCGAGCCTTACAAAGCGACGGCGAAGGTAGGTGTAAAAAACCGCAATCACGACACCCCAAAGCGCGTGACCGCAGAACTCTGACGCTTGTTCGTTCAGCGGTAGCGCCCAGGTCGGCGGGGTGAGACCGATAAGCGGCATCACGATCTCGTGACCGCCGATCCAAATCGCAACCCCGAATGTGACGCCCGCGCCGATCTCGACGAACGGAAAAGATTCAACGAGGGCGCCGAACGCAACACCGGCGAGAATGCTGAATGCGAACTGAATGACGAGCGATTCCCACAACGCGGTAGGCATATGAGTAAACATCGTGACGAGCAGCGACGGCTCGGCAATGCGATCGGCGGTTCGCGGAGACCACGTAACGTCCCAACCGAGTTTAAACCAGCCGCCCATGAGACCGGCGATCGCACCCGCCGCTATCGCAGCGCTCAAACGTTTCCGCGGTGAGGAACTCAACGTGTCTTACTTTCACCAGTCGCGTGTGGCGATTAAATCCGTCAATCGACGCTAACATTCGCACGACCGATACGCTATCGTTGAAAACCCCGATAGAACACTCGATCGGCGGAACCGCAATTGTAGTCCATTCACGCCATTGCGCTTATAGCCAATTGCGCGGCCTGTGTACGGCTCGCGCTACCTCCGAGCCGGCGTTCGGATCAACGTCGTGAACTGCGGGCTGGACGTCCGTGTGCGCTTCTGGGCTATGTGCTGCCCGCGGCCGACAAGGGAGGCGACGAATCGGACCCAGGGGCTTGGTATCCCGCAACTTGCACAACCTAAGAGCGGGCGTACGTCGGACAAAAGCTCGTAGCTCAGATTAAGAATTGTCTGAAACGGCCGCATGCCGAGAACCCGAATATGGAAAACCCATGCGAACCAGCGGCAATTCGGCAAATTGCGGAGCACCTCGGCAACTGCATCACCGCCGAGCTTCATCGAACCATCGGGCATGAGCAAATGGATCGTCTCGTACGCATCCCAGATGTCGAGCCGTGGGTTCAACGCGCGAAGCGCTTGCGGATCGTCGCCGATCGAGCGTTCGATAAGTTTCGAACCGCCCGGTGTGCGCCGCGACATCGTATCGACCCACTGCGCAATCGTCCGGCAAACGGCGCATTCGCCATTGGTTAAGAGTATTGGTTTGGCCGTTGCCGGCACGTCCGATGTCACGCCGTAAACGGCTTTCTCAGAGCCGCCACGATGCTCGCTACAACCGGACGAGGTCCTTCGGTTCGTCCAACTTCGCGACCGCTTAGAAACATGACGAATGTCGGTGTCCCACGTATTTGATAGGCGCTCGCGAGATCTTGGTCGGCAGCGACGTTGACTCGAAAGATTGGCTCATCGTCGGCAAGGATCTTAGCGGCTCGCTCGAGTGCAGGCTCAATCGCTCGACAGTGAGCGCAGCCGTACGACATAAACTCAACGGCGATCGGGCCAGAGCCCGCAAGTACCAGCGCTTGGAACGTTTGCGCCGTCACCCCTTGAATTGCTTTTGCATCCTGCTGCTCAGCCTCAATCACGACTCGGCACGAGCAACGGCAACTTTCGGCGGGCTCGAGTCTGACGGCGCGCGGTTTGACCGAACGGCGCGTGCGCACCGGTGACAGCCCGCGAGCTTCGTGCGAACACCCGATTTGTGGTTAGCAAATGACGACATGCTTCACTGTAGCGCGAATCGCAACGGCGAAGAATCGTGGATTTCCTCGCTACGAGCGCTTTGACGATCGTAACGCCCGGCAAAAGGAAAACCCTTACCGACGTAAGGGTTTGAAGTGGCTCCCGAATCTGGACTCGAACCAGAGACCCGCTGATTAACAGTCAGCTGCTCTACCAACTGAGCTATTCGGGATCGGCTGCGTGCAAAAACGCCGTTGCGCAGTGGTGGTTTATTCGCGCCGTCCCAAACCGGCCCTTTGCATCGGCACAGCCCCAGGGACGGTACGGCTGCTTCGCGTAACCGGACGAAACCATGTTGTCGTTCGCCGGGCCGTAGCCCGCGCAACCTAGCTGCAACCGCTTTTATATTCGATGGGGCAACATGGCGAGTCTTTCACGCAGCGGCGCTTTTCGCTCGCCGTCGTTCGTACGCTTTTATCTCGGCCAATCGCTCAGTTATGTCGGCGACGGGCTGCGTACGCTTGCTATTCCCTTGTTGGTGTTCAAGCTTACCGGATCTGCGGTTTCGCTCGGTGTTACCTTCGCACTCGAAATCACGCCGTTTGCGCTTTTTAGTCTCGTAGGTGGATCGCTCGCCGACCGTCTTGATCGCCGGATGCTCATGTTGCTTTCCGACGCCGTACGCTTTGCAATTATGCTGCTCTTTACGGTCGCCTACGCGACCCATCTGCTCACGTTGCCGCTGCTCTATTGCGGTGTGGTGTTGCTCGCAATGTGCGGTGCGATCTTCCTCGGTTGTCAGTCGCCGTCGATCCCGTATCTGCTCGGCAAGTCCGGCGCAAAACCGGCCGTCGCCATGCTCTTTGCAACCGAACAAGCCGTCAATCTCGTAGCGCCGCCCGTCGGTGGCGCGCTGTTCAATCTCGCCGGGCCGTTACCGGCGCTCGCGCTCAACGCGCTAACGTACTTAACGTCGCAAGTTTCGATCGCTTCAGTTAAGGATTTCGGACCCGACCGGCCTAGCGGCGTACCCGGCTTTGCCGACATGGGGGCCGACATCATGAACGGTTGGCGCTTCGTCATGCACGATGCAGCATTGCGCACGCTGACATTTGCGCAGTTGTTTATCAACGCGTTCGGCGCAATGGGGTTCGTCGTGCTTATTCCGTATTTCAAACGTGAGTTCGGCGCGAGCGATCAAGTTGTCGGCTTGATCTTCGGCGCTATCTCGATCGGCACCGTCGTCGGCTCGATGGTTAGCGGCCGCACGCATTGGCCGTTCGGACGCGCGCTGATCGCTGCGTTCATTCTTGATGCCATGTGTTGGGCGCCGACAATTTGGACGCATTCGCTGGCAGTCGCCGTTGCAGCGGTCACCGCCGGTAGCGCCTGCGGCATTTATGCAATAACGTCGATTGTCGCCTGGCGTATGCGCATCATTCCCGACGCGATGGTGGGTCGCGTCTTCGGCGTCATTCGCTTGATCGTCATCATCGGAATGTTGCCGGGTTCGCTAGTGGGCGGACTGATCGGCGACCGGTATGGAACGCGGACGGCGATGCTCATATCGACGTTCGGTTATGCCGTGCTGGCGCTCATAGTACTCGGTATACGATCGCTGCGGAGCGATAAGCGTTAGGCCGTCGGACGCGGAGTCGTACAAGCGGGGAAGGGTGCCATGCTCTCCAATACCAGCCGTTCCCAATACGAGGAAGCGATATGCGCCAACTAAGCAGTTCTCTCCAAGTAAAGGCGCCGGCCAGTTTTGCTCTCGCATTCGTTCGGACGTACTTCTTACAACGCGGTCCGGAGGGCTCCGCCCGGCTCGCTCTGCGTTTCGCCTTGCCGAATATCATCATGAGCGGTTTAACGATCGAGAAAGTCGTGCTGCTCGAATTTGCATCTGCGCCGGCGGACGCACACCGGCAGAGCGTTGCCATCGGCTGGAAACCGCTCGCAACGCGCGCGTTGCCGAGTTTTTCGGGCATGCTCGAAGCGCTCGCCGTAAGCACGGAGACGTGCCGCTTGACCATCGACGGCGCATACACCCCACCGGGCGGGTTGGCCGGCGTGCTCTTCGATCGGATGATCGGCGTGCGCATCGCGCGTGCAACGCTTGCCGCGCTACTGGCTCGCTTCACCGTAGACATCGAAGCCGATTACTTGCAGCGCGTTTCGCGCTAACGCACGGTTGTGAACGCGCAATGAAGGCGGCGTGAAGGCCGATTCATTGCAAGCGCAAGCTGCGCAGCTACGATCGGACGATGAAACCAGCCCTTGACGAGCCGCTTCCGACGACGCTCGCTTTTGTCTTAAGTGTCGGCGCAATCATTCTCATCGGCTGGATCGGCATGTTTCTTCTGCTGCGAGCACGCTGGTAAGCGATGCACGTTCACCGCTACGAGCGAATCTGGCTATCGGTCGGAATTGCAATGCTCGCTTTTTTTCTTGCCGTCGTTGCAACGGCCGCCGTCGTCGACGGCTTCGTACCGCCGAGTCACGTGCAGACGATCGATCCGGCGCGCGTTGCCCAAACGCCGCCGTTCGATCATCCGGGTTTGCGCAAAGTCGGCGCGGGTGCATACGAGGCGTACTATATTGCGCAAATCTTCTCGTTCAGTCCGCAATCGATTACCGTCCCGGCCGGATCTCGCGTTACATTCTATGTAACGAGCAGCGACGTCGAGCACGGCTTCAGCATCCCCGAAACCGGAGTGAATACGATGGTCACACCGGGCTGGGTCAGCTCCGTTTCACATACCTTTAAAACAGCCGGGACGTATCTGCTGGTGTGCAACGAGTATTGCGGCAGCGCGCATCAACTCATGGCGGCCAAGGTCGTGGTGCGATGAAGCTGATCGCGCGTCCGCAAGGTCCGCTCATTCCGGTCGCACCGCCGCCGCCGCCGGAGTTCGCTCTATCAAGGGCACGCGGCGATTTACTCGTGCTCACGTACATTTACACGGCAACACTGGTCCTGGGCGCCGGGGCACTGTTCGGCTTATTACAAGCATTCTCGCGTGCGAACTGGATCGCGTTACCGGCCTGGTTCGATTATTACCGGATGCTCACGGCGCACGGCGTCATGATGGCGCTCGTTTTTACAACCTTCTTCATCGTCGGCCTCTTCACGTATTGCACCTATCGGGCTATTCCACGCGAACGCACGTTCCGCTTAAATTGGACGGGATATTGCGTGATGCTGCTCGGGACGGTCATGGCGACCATCGCCATTCTCGACGGCAGCGCGAGCGTACTCTACACGTTCTACGCGCCGCTCAAAGCCAGTCCGCTCTTTTATTTCGGTGCGACTCTGCTCATAGCGGGAACCTGGTTTGTCGCAGCCGACATCATCGTGAACGTCCGCTGGTTTCAACGCCGTCATCGCGGCGCAAGCATTCCGCTGCCGGCGTTCATGGCGCTCACGACGATGATCATGTGGATGATCGCGACGCTGGGCGTCGTCGCCGAGATGGGCATTCTTATTCCGTGGTCGCTCGGCTGGACGCATGGCGTCGACGTCGAGTTGACGCGCATGCTGTTTTGGTATTTCGGTCACCCGCTCGTGTATTTTTGGATTATGGGCGCGTATACGATCTGGTACGCAGTGGTGCCCACGACATACAAAGGCAGCGTTTTTTCCGACGCGCTGACGCGTGTTGCATTTCTCTCGCTGCTCGTGCTGTCGACGCCGGTCGGACTGCACCATCAGTTCCTCGATCCCGGCGTTCCGGCTGGTTGGAAGTTTCTGCATGCGGTGTTGACGTACGGCGTCGTCATTCCATCGTTCATGACGGCGTTTGCGATCTTTGCTTCGTTCGAGATCGCGGCGCGGCGCGCCGGCGTACGCGGTTTCGTCAACATCGTGCGTTGGCTGCCGTGGAAAGATCCGGCTTTCGCCGGACCGGGATTAGGCATGATTCTGTTCATCTTCGGCGGGTTCGGCGGCATCGTCAACAACTCGTATGCAATGGATGTGCTCGTCCACAACACCATGTGGATTGTCGGCCACTTCCATATCACCGTCGGCGGTCCGGTCGCTTTGACGTTCATCGGCGCGTCTTACCGGCTCATTCCGGCGCTGACCGGCCGCAAGCTGTTTGCCCCGCGCGCGGCATTAATCTCGATCTATCTCTGGTTCGTCGGCATGGTCGTCATGTCGATGGCGATGCATTGGGCGGGCCTTTTAGGTGCGCCGCGTCGTGCCTCGGACGTTACGTATCTCGGCGCGCAAGGTGCCTTGTCGTGGCATCCGGAGATGGTCGGCGCGGCCGTCGGCGGGACGCTCGTTGCCGTTGCGGTCTTGCTTTTCATCGTCGTTGCGACGGGCACGTATCTCAACAACGAAGTCGCTGAACGACCGCCCACCTTCGACTTTGCGCCGATCGACGAGAATGCCGGACCGACTCCGGCCGTGCTCGATAGATTCGGACGCTGGGCGGCAGTTGCTATCGTGGTTGCGGTCCTGGCCTATGCCGGACCGGTCGCGCAGGAAATAAGCAGCCATCCGTATTTAGCGCCCGGTCTGCGAACGTGGTGATCCGAGCCCTCGTGCTGCTCGTCACGATTGCGTGGACGAGCGGTGCGGCGGTCGCACCGCTGCGTTTCATTCCGACACTCGAAGCCGGCGACGCGATCCCGACGACGTTAGCGCTTACCGCGCAAAACGGACGGCAATTTACGTTTTCGACGTTCGCGGGACGAGCCGTCGTCGTCTCGTTCATCTATACGCGTTGCCCCGACCCGCGCATGTGTCCGCTCGTAGCAGCCAAGTTCGCGACGCTGCAGCAGTCGATCGGGATTGCGCCGATCCGGCTGCTGCTCGTGACGCTCGATCCGGCGTACGACACACCGGCCGTTTTAGAGCGGTACGGTCGCAGGTTTGGCCGCAGCAGTAACTGGACGCTTGCAACAGGCGCGCCAACGACAATCGATGAATTCGCCGCTCGGCTGGGCATTGCGACGGCTCGAAGCATACCGGGCAGCGTTACGCATACCGAAGCTGCCGTCGTCGTCGGTCCGGACGGCCGAATCGCCCAAACGATTTACGGCAACGCGTGGACGCCCGGCGAGCTGCTGGCCGGCGCGCGTGCGACGCTTCCGGCCGGACATAGCGGTTTGCTTACGCTGCGCACGTGGCTCGGCGCGACGCTCGAACGCTGCGGCGGCGGAGCGCTCGCTCTCGGCGGCGGCGGTATGGTCGCCGTTTTCCTCGGCATGATGAGCGTCGCCGGAGCAGTCTTTTGGCTCGCGTTCCGTACGCCTCGGCGGCCCGTCAAGACCGGGGTGCAACCAAGCGCCGGTCGAATCGATACGGGATGCATCCCGGCGCCCGACCGGCAGTGAACGTGCTCATCGTCGACGATGAACCGGAGATCGTCGCTATTTTGCGCGCGTATCTGTGCGACGAGGGCTTCGGCGTATCGGTTGCGTACGACGGCGAAGAAGCGCTCCGGCTCGCACAGCACGAACGGCCCGATCTCGTCTTGCTCGACCTGTCGTTACCGCTTGTATCGGGACTCGAAGTATTTCGCGAACTACGACGCGACGGCGACATCCCGGTCATCATGGTCACCGCCCGCGTCGACGAAGTCGATCGGGTTGTCGGTTTAGAGCTCGGTGCGGACGATTACATCGGCAAGCCGTTTAGCTCGCGCGAAGTCGTCGCGCGGGTCAAAGCGGTGCTGCGCCGCACGAACGGCCGGTCGCAGCGCTCGGGAATTTTGCGCTTCGGTGACATTGAATTCGACCGCATCGGACATGAAGTTCGCCGGGCGGGCGTTGCCGTCAACATCACACCTATGGAGTTCCGCATTCTCGAAACGCTCGTGGCGCACGCCGGCCGGGCGTTCACGCGCACGCAACTGCTCGATGCGCTCAGCGACGATGAACTCGACGTATTCGATCGAACGCTCGACCGTCATATTGCAAACATCCGGCAAAAGCTCGAGCCCGATCCCACGCATCCGCTCTATGTCGTAACAGTCTTCGGCGTCGGTTATAAGTTTGTCGGTAACTGATGCGCTCGACCATTCATGAGATGCGCAATCAACTGACGGTCGCCGTTGCGAACATCGAAGCGTTCTTGGACGGCAAGCTTTCGCCGACACCTGCACGCCTGAGCGCCGTACTGCTGGCGCTACGTGAACTCGACGTCTTATTCGATCGACTGCGTACGGCGGACATGCAGCCCGGAACAGCGGTCGATCGCCCACGCGGAGTTCGTGGGGTCGCAACCGACGTTCGTCCGGCCGGAACCACCGCAGCTAATGATCCAAGCGGCGTCATGTAAGGCCCGCTTCCTATCATCGCTCCGGCGAATCGATGCGGCGCGCCTTCACCGCTTCTTCACCACCGGGTGATCCCGGCGTATTACCGTGTGAGGGTAACGCTATACGCGTCCATGTCGCAAAGCGAAGAACGGGCAGCGCCGTGCGGTGACCGAGAAATTTGCGTACGCGCCTTTAGGAGAAATGTATGAGCAGCCTTGTCGAACGTGCGATCGTTCACTGCAGCGTCAATCAAGCTTCGTTGCACCTTGCCCGGTATTTTCGTGCGCGCGGCAACAGCGACGGCGATATAGCGCGGCTCAATCTGCGCGCCGACGTGCAGGTGCCCGGCAGCAATACGTTTCGGCTCGAGCGGACGGCAATCGCCACGCTGACTCCGCTGCACGCGCGGGGCGAGATGCTGCCGCATTATGCCGTCAACTGGACGCCCGAACGAAGCGGTCCGTATCCGACCTTCAACGGCGATCTAGCCATTGAAAACGCGGATGATTACCATTCGTTTTATTTGGTCCTCAAGGGAACGTACGAACCGCCGTTGGGCGTTCTGGGTGCGGCCTTCGACGCCGTCGTCGGACATCGAATCGCGGAACTCACGGCGCGTAATTTGCTCGCGACCATTGCCGACTCGATTGAGGCCGACTTCACGGTAGTCGAGACGTCCAAAGCACAAGCACGTGCTAAAGCCGCGACGACGGCGCACTAACGGTGACCGGCGCACGCCGTTAAGGGCGTGAACATATTCGTGCTCAATGCCGGTTCGAGTAGCGTCAAAACCGCCTACTTCGAGCGGCCGGCTGCGCCGGCGTCCGAACCGGTCTGGTCCGCGGAGGTGCACTGGTCCGCGCTACCGTCGCGCGCAACGCTCGCGTGGACGTCGACCGTTTACGGCAGCGGACGGCGCGAGGTCGACGTCGATGCGCACGGCAGTGCCGCTGCCGCAATCTTAACGGCCGCCGTCGATTCGGCCCACATCCAACCGGAGGCCTTCGGTCACCGGGTCGTTCATGGTTTGACCGAGTCGCGCTGCACGCTCATCGATGCACGGGTGCGTACGTTGATCGAAACGGCGGCCGAGCTCGCGCCGCTGCACAACCGAGCGGCGCTCGCGGGCATCGACGCGGTCGCAGCCGCGTTCCCCGGCGTGCCGCAGGCGGTGGTGTTCGATACGGCTTTCCATACAACGCTCGCGCCGGCAGCCGCCGCGTACGCGCTGCCGTACGATTGGTTTGCAACCCGCGGCTTGCGCAAATACGGCTTTCACGGAATCAGCCATGGTTACTGCGCACAGCGCACGGCCGAAGTTCTCAACATCGAACCGGCACGGCTGCGCATGGTCAGTGCGCATCTCGGCAACGGCTGTTCGCTCGCCGCGATCGCCGGCGGGAAGAGCGTCGACACGACGATGGGCTTTACGCCGCTCGACGGCTTGATGATGGGCTCGCGCTGCGGCAGCGTCGACCCCGGTCTCGTGCTGCATTTGCTGCAAACCAACGCCTATACCGTCGCCGGCCTCGACCGCATCTTGAACGCCGAATCGGGCCTGGCCGGTGTCTCGCAGGTGTCCGAAGATCTACGCGCGGTCATTGCTGCAGCCGAAGCAGGCTCGGCGCAAGCACAGCTCGCGCTCGACATGTACGTTCGGCGCTTGAGCTCAGGCATCGCTGCAATGGCGACGGCGACGGGCGGGATCGATGCACTTGCCTTTACCGGCGGGGTCGGTCAGCACAGTGCGTACGTGCGCGACCGCGTCGGTGCGCAGCTCGCATTTTTGGGTGTTGCAATTGCAGACGGCACGAACGAAGGCGCTGACCGCGAGATTAGCGCAGCGGACGCCGCTGTCCGCGTTGCCGTAATCGCCGCGCGCGAAGAATACGCTATCGCGCGCGATGTTGCCGCACTCATCGCATGAACTTCACCGCCGGTTCACACCCGCTTCGCAGTCCGCTCAACGGCCTCTGCTAAACTGCAGATATGAAGAGCTTTGCCCGTTTGATTCTACCGGTCGACGGATCCGCAGCTTCGAATCGCAGCTTGATGTATGCCGCGCAGATCGCGGTTCGCGAACATGCCGTTGTCGACGTGTGCTCGGTCGTCGATGAAGCAACAATCATGTTGCCTGTCGCCGAAGGCGTCTTGGTCAATCCGGCCTTGCTCGACGCGATTGAATCAGCCGCCGGCGGCCATGTTGCAGATGCCGTTCGCCGGCTGGAGGCGTTGGGCGTTCAAGCCGCCGGCGCTCCGGTTTTGAACGGTAGTCCGAGCGTCCAAATCGACGCGTTTGCACGCCGCAAAGACGCGGACGCGATCTTTATCGGTACGAACGGCCGAAACGGTATGGAGCGCATGCTGCTAGGCAGCGTCACGACCGCGTTGCTCTGTGTCACGGACATTCCGGTCGTTACCGTGCACGCCGATGATTCCGTCCACTCCGGACCGATGCTCGTCGCCATTGATGCATCCGCGGCGTCCGCGGCGGCTCTCGACTGCGCGATCGAGCAGGCACGAGCTGCGGGAACGGCCCTGCAACTCGTCCATGTCTTCGAGGACAGCCAGGTCGACCGGTTGGGTACGGCGCTCGGCTTGCGAACGGGCGACGCGCGGCGTCACGCTCTTACCGCTGCTGAAACCGTCCTTGAAACAGCCGCCGAGCGCGTGCGCGACGCCGGTATCACCTTTACGAGCGAACTCGTTGCCGGTGCCGCTCTGACAGCGCTATTGACCGCAGTCGAGCGGCACGGTGCCGGCAGCATTGCCATCGGCACGCATGGACGCAATGCGCTCGAACGCCTCGCGCTCGGCAGCGTCTCCGATGGGGTCGTTCGCAATGCCCGCGTTCCGGTGTACGTGGTGCCGCAACGGCGGATTACAGCGCGCGGACCGCATCCCGTTGCAAACGTTCCCGGGTTGCGCGAAGTGGCAGCGTTCTAGGCGCACGCGAGCGCGGAAGCGTGCGGCGCCGGCGCGGTTCGCTTTGCATCGCAAGTGTTTGACCCGGAAGCGTCACGGTGAAAACCGCGCCGCCCAAGGGCGCGTCGGAAACGGCGATCGAGCCGCCATGCCGCGCGACGAACTGCTGCGTTAACGCAAGTCCGATGCCGCTTTGGGTTGCACGCGACGGCGTTTGTGTCGTACGCGGCTCAAGCAACCGTGCGCGCAGCGCCTGCTCGAGTCCCGGACCTTCGTCGCTGATTCGTACCCGAACGTGCGTCGCGTCGCGAACGCAGTCGACGTGCACTTCGCCGCCGGCGGGCGTCGAGCGAATGGCGTTGATGAGAATATTCGTAACGATCTCGGCAATGCGAGCCGGGTCGCCGACAAACGCCGGCAGGCCGCTATGCACTTCGTCGCAGATGTGCATCGTCAACAAGACGCCGCACTCCGCTGCAAAGCCTTCCATTGCAACAACATGCGTTGCAACAAGGCGGCAGACATCGATTGAAACGGCGAGCGTTTTAAAGCGAACGACGCGATCGCTCGGGAGGTCGTCGATAATGCGGTCGACGGCGTGCAGTGCTGCAAACAGCGCTTCCAAGCGCGTATCGCTCGGTTCGAGTTTCCGATCGAGAAACGCTTCGATCCCCGCCATTGCGACGGCTAGATGGTTACGCATTTCGTGAATCGCGGTTCGCATCGTCGGCTCCGATCGCGTTCTGGGCCGGTCGCTCGTGCGCGTTGCTCGCGTTCCATAAAAGGAGTCCGCGATTGGTGCAGATCTCGCCAAGCGTCCATGACCGAGCGTAGCAGCGGAACGTCGAGCCGGCCATCGTTAAAAGCGCGATAGACAGCCGAACGTCTCGCTCGCGACTCGCGGCTTGCCTCTGGTCGCTGTTCGTTGGCCGTTCGATCAGTGTTTTCCACGATACCGGCACGCGCGCCGCCGGACTATACTCGTCTATACGTCGATTCGGATAGCGCGAGCCGTTGAGCGCTTACGCCGTCGTGCGTTCAGAAAAGGTCGTTATATGTTCGGATTCGTCGGCCCATTCATTCTTTTCATGATCGTTGCGACGGTTCTGAGCGCATCGGTCAAAGTGCTGCGCGAGTACGAGCGCGCCGTCGTCTTTCAACTCGGACGCTTTACTCGCGTGAAAGGGCCGGGTCTTGTATTCCTCATTCCACTCGTTCAGCAAATCGTTCGCGTCGATCTGCGCACGGTGGTCATGGAAGTACCGAGCCAAGATCTCATCTCGCGCGACAACGTCTCGGTCAAGGTCGATGCCGTGCTCTACTTTCATGTGGTCGATCCGGCGAAATCCGTCATTCAAGTCGAACAATTCGTTGCCGCGACCAATCTGCTGGCACAAACGACATTGCGCTCCGTCCTCGGGCAGCACGATTTGGACGAAATGCTGTCGGAACGAGCGAAGCTCAACGCGGACGTCAAAGAGATTCTCGACGCCCGGACGGAAGCGTGGGGGATCGAAGTAACCGCCGTCGAGATCCGCGACGTTGCGCTTACCGAAAACATGGTTAAAGCGATCGCAAAGCAAGCCGAAGCCGAACGCGACCGGCGGGCGAAAGTCATTCATGCTGAAGCGGAATTCCAAGCCGCGCAAGTCCTTACGAATGCAGCGGCAATTCTCGCGTCGGTTCCGGCCGCGATGCAACTGCGTTACTTACAGACGTTGACCGAAGTCGGGGGTGAAAGTAATTCGACGATCATCTTCCCGATGCCGATCGACCTTATTAAACCGTTTCTCGATATATTCGAAAAGCGAGCGACGCCACCAACAGCTGCGGTCGCGAACGGAATCAAGCTGCCGGCGCTATAACCGGCACATGGGTCCATCCTAACGGCAGCCTTTACTTACTACTTGTCGCCGCCGCGATGCTTGACGCACGAACGCGCGGCTGGCCCTCACTCACGCGAAGCGCATTGGCAAACGTGCGTTCCTGGACTTCAATTTCCCCAATGATTTGCTCGAGCAACACGTGACCGGTGACCCGCGCAAAATAGCGGCCGACGATCCGATCGAAAAGAGCGCCGGTCAGTCCGAACGGCGGCGTGTAGCCGTACTGCAACACGATTTCGGTCAAGCCGTCGCCGGCAATCCGAAAACTGAGTATGCCGTGCAGATTCGGCAAGTAGCGTGCGCCGGCTTCCCAGTGAAACGACAACGCCTCGTGTGCCCGGCTCCGGTCATCGTTGTCTTCAGTCATATGAAAGCTGAGTGCGACTCGGCGCTGCAAGCCGCCGCGGATCGGCAGACCGAAAGCGCGATACGGAAACATGACGAACGCTTCGTTCGCCGTACCGTTGAAACGCTTGAGATATCCGGCGGCATGTTCGAGTGCGATCGAGTACGGACAGTGGGCGATACCGGAGGTGGCAAACATCGGCGTAGAGTTCGACATTTCGACCTGCTTTCTCACATCGAACGGCGCGCCAACGTCGCGATATTAAAATATTTAATTTCCTGGCCGGACGACGCGATAACGCGCTCACATCATCCCAACGCACGCGTGTAAGGATTCCCAATGCTCCATTCGCTCACCTCTGCGGTGCGCAAAATGCAGGAACATATCATCGCCGGCTTGCGTACGACGTCTAATTACCGCTTGAGTCGCGTTGCGAGACGTTATACAGCGACGTGATTACATCGGCATGCTGCACCGAAAAGCTGGCGCTTCTCGAACGCATGCCGACGGCCGCAGGCGCAGCATGTTCGCCGATCAACTCAAGTACGGCTTTTCGCCACATCATTGAAGCACATTTGCGGCGACCGCGACCTCATTGAGTTCTGTCGAGCGCGCACTATGGGTCGGTTGCGCGCGGAGCGATGCTGTACGAATGGCCTTTACTTCGCAACTTTATAAGCGTAGAGTACGAAGGTGCACAACGAAATTGTGTAACGGCCGGCCGACTTAGCAACTGCAAGATCCACATGAACATTTTCCGGCATGCCGAGTCACGTGTGCATGGTTTTTTTGTCGTCAATCCCACTTTTCCACGATATCAGACCGGCCGGCCTCCGGCTACAGTGTTTGCATGTACAGGGTGGCGAATTGCTCCGGAGCCGCATGACGAGCGATGTCAGCGGACGGCTTGATGTGCTTTGCCCCGACCGTGAGGCGATGCGGCACCTGACATTCTTCTTGGAGCAGCACGTGCTCGCTTCGGGTGCTGTTGCGTTGACACTCCGGCTTCCCGGCAAGCTGTTCACGACACGCCGCATGCCGCTCGAACGCCGATTTTATGCGACGCTCTCGACGCTGCGATCGGCGAGCGATCCGGGTCAAATGTATTCGGTTAAACTAGCGCATACATCGATGTCGTCGCCGTATGTTTCGGGCACGCTCGCAATCAGGGCAAGTCATGCCGACGATTGCCTCGGGTTAATTTTGGCCGGTCGTCACGAACCACAATCCGATGTTGTCGATAGCCCGTTCGATTCTACGGAAGGACATCGAATCGCTCAGGCATCGGTGTTGGCTCTGCTGCGCTCGATCGCTACACCCATCGAAGTCGCAAGCGCCCGAAACGAAGCCGCGCATGCCGGTAAGCATGCGATACGCTTACAAAGCGTCGGCACCAATCTTACTATAGCAACAGCGATGACGTAGCCGCTGCGTGGAATGCTGACAAGTCACGCGTATTGTAAGTCGTCGATTCTTGCAAACGCCTTTCGTAGATCTCGCCATCACAGACATGTAGCGAAGTTGCGAATGTTCGGCAACGGCTTGTTGGAACGCACTTCGCCAAATGAAAAACCAACTTGGCGGTCAGGTGGCATGTGCACCAGCGGAAACCCGATCGGGTAGTGCGGCTCGAGGGCGAACGCAAGCGCAGGCGCCTCGCGCTCCGGAAGTTGCCGCACTACGAATGAACCTTCAGGTGTTTCCGAGCCGGTATTGTTGCCGACTATGCCCTTTACCTCAGGTTGATAGGATGGGCCACCGATAGCGTATGGTAAGAGAGGGCTTGGAGCGGCGACAGGACGATGAAATTCAATACGCAACTTGCGAGTCGGCTAGCGTCGGCGGTCCTTGCCCTCGTCTTTGTCGCGCTCGTCATCTTTACAATCCTCGGCTTTGCCACGATCGGCGTTGCTACCCGGCAAACGCAAACGGCGGTCGCGCTCAGCGAGCGCTATGCGTTCGTGGAACGTCAATTATGGAAAGAAGCGTCGCTCGTACGCGTCCACGGCGTTGACTGGCAAAATGCGGACTGGTATGCGAACCTCTACGCCGAACGGGCCGCCGCCGATGCGATTGAATCGACACTGACCGAAATTGCCGATCATGGCGGCAACACGGATCGTCTACTGGCAGCAAAGACACTTGCAATTCATACGAGCTATGTCGATTTGCTGCGACAGCTCTTCGCTGAGGTCGACGAACACGCACCTCAAGCGAATACCACATTCGAGCGCTCGACGCGTATGTTCGACATAATGGAAAGCCGTATCGATCGGCGTGCGTCGGAACAGCATGCAATCGCAACGGCGGCACTCGTTCGCTTGAACGATACGCAAACACGGATATCTCAGCTCTGTCTCCTTGCGGCCGTCCTGGGTGCAGCCGTAGTTGCACTTTCCGTTTGGATCATCTTGCGGTATCGCCGTGCAATGGAATGCTCGCGCCTCGCCGAGTTGGCACGGCTTGCCGAAGCTTCGTTAACCGATACGCTGACAAAACTGGGGAATCATCGTGCGTATCAGGACGATCTTGAGCGCGAGCTTGCGCGAAGTGAACGCCATGGTGGAACGGTTTCGTTGGCACTTATCGATATCGATAATTTCAAGAACGTTAATGATACAAAGGGGCACATCGAAGGCGATCGGGTCTTAGCGACCGTCGGGACATTACTTCTCGGATTGCGGAAATCGGACCGCAGCTTTCGCTTAGGTGGCGATGAGTTCGCCGTCGTACTCTCAAACACGAAGTCAGCCGACGCACACGCGACGATGGATCGTTTACGGCGCGACGTTTCGACGGCGCTCGCTGGTATCACGATCAGCGTCGGTATCTCATCGACGAACGCACATGATCTCGACGGCGTGACGCTGCGCGAGTATGCCGATGCTGCGCTGTATGCCGCGAAGAGCCACGGACGAAATACTGTCCTAACGTATGCCGAATCGCAGATTAGGTCGATCGTCCTTCCAACCGGGAAAGATCGCGCGATACATTCTCTGGTCGCCGAGGAAGTCTAGCCATCCGAGGTCCGTGTTCGGCGGCACGTTCAGCGCGCTAAACGCGCTCCAACCTGCGAGCAACAGTTATCTCGTCGAACGAGCGAAACATCGGGAAAGCAACGTGCACCGGCGCGATCTTAGCGGCGCCGGTTAAAGCAGCACCGTCGTCTTGCTCGCGCGCAACAAGCGCGACTTGCCACCCGGCAGCGTGCGCCGCTTCAAGTTCCACGTCGCGATCGGACAAGAAGAGAATGTCGGCCGGCGTCATTGCAATCTCCGCGCTTATGCGCCGGTACGCATCGGCTTCGATCTTCGCGCCGATCATCGTATCGAAATAGCCGCGGAATAGCGGCGTTAGATCGCCCGCCGTACTATGTTCGAACAACAGCTTCTGTGCCGCGATCGAGCCCGATGAATAGACGTACAGTGGAAGCCCGGCAGCGTGCCAGCGCCTCAAGCCCGCGGCGGCGTCGGCATACACGTGTCCCCGCAGCACGCCTTGCGCGTAGCCCTCGGCCCAAATGTACCCTTGCAGCGTTTTGAGCGGCGTCGCTTTGCGATCCTCATCGATCCAAGCCCGCAGGATGGCAGCGATACGGTCGTCCGAAGCATCGGGCTCGCCGGCTAACGCCGCGGCGTCGCGTAGCGCTTGCGTAACGAGCGCATCATCGCGCTTCGCCCGCAAAAAGATATCGATGCGTTCGCGCGCGTACGGAAAGAGCACGTCGTGAACGAATGCGACCGACCCGGTCGTACCTTCTATATCGGTAACGACTGCGCCGCAGTGAAACCGCGGCGCAGTCATGGCGTCTCGCTATTCGTAGCGAGGAAAGCGCGCCGCGATTGTATCGCCGGTAAATTCCGGCACCCAGCCGGTTTGATTGTTGAACCAGCGAATCGCGATGAACTCAGGATCCGGCCCCATGTCGAACCAGTGCCGCGTTCCGGCCGGTACGCTGATGAGATCGCCGCGGACGCAAATGGCCTGATAGACACGCCCGCCCAGGCGTAGATAGAACGAACCGGAGCCGGCGACAAAAAACCGAACTTCGTCTTCGGTGTGCGCGTGTTCGTCGAGGAATTTGCGCCGAACGGCATCGACGTTCGGCGTGCCTTTGGCGAGCGCCAACACGTCGACGGTCGCATAACCGCCGGCTTGCTGCACGCGTTCGACCGATGACCGATAAGCGGCGAGGATCGTCGCATGGTCGGCTCCCGCGGGCAGTTCGCGATCTGCATTCCAGCGCTCGAAACGTACGCCGACTTCGGCAAGTTCGCGCGCAATCTCGGCGCCGTCGGTAACCTCACGCGAAACACTCGCGTCGGCCTCATCAAAAATCCGCAAGGTCGAACGCTGTTCGGTTATAACGCTCATCGGCTAAGTCTCCGTTCTTCAAGGGTACAGCAAAGTAAGAACTCGATGCCTTCGAGATGGCGGCGCGCTTCTTCCATCGTGCGCCCCCAAACGTATAAACCGTGCCCGGCGAGCAAGTAGCCCGGAACGGATGACGCATTGCCTAACCGCGCTTCAACGCGTGCCGCTAAGGCAACCGTGTCTTGCGCGTTGTCAAAAATCGGCAGTACCACATCCGACTCATGCGTCGTGATGCCGTTCAACGCTTTATGCATCTCGAAGCCCGACAGCCACAGCACGCCGTCACGTGCATACAGCCGCGAGAGCACCGTGGCGGCTACGGTATGCACGTGGACGACTGCACCGATGGTTGCATCCGCACGATAACGCGCCAGATGAAGCGGCGTCTCGGCCGACATGCCGGGCGGAATCGGACCGTGCAGGCCGACGGCTGCAATCTGCGCCGAACCCAGCGCCCCCTTATCAACGCCCGACCGCGTAATCGCAATTGTCTCGGCGTCGATCCGGGCAGAAAAGTTACCGCTCGTGGCGGGCACCCAATTGCGAGCGGACGCAAATCGGCCGATCGCAGCGATCGCTTCGACGACGGCCGTGTCGACGGCCGGCTCTAGCTCCATCATCACTGCTACGACCGTTCCAGGGCAGCCACGGTTGCGCACGAACCCCACTGGATGATCGTCAAGACGTCGCATGTGGATCTGCCGGCGGAGCAAACGCCGATGCGTTTGCTCGTCGCTGAACCGGCGACGAATACCGGCCGCTATCCCGGCCTGCTACTCTTTAGCGACATCTTTGCGCTGACGCCGTCGATGACGCGAGCCGTCATTCGCTTTGCCAGCTACGGGTTTGTCGTCGCGGCGCCGGAATTCTATCACCGCACCGAAGCGCCCGGAACGTTCATCCCCTTCGAAGCCCGCGAGCATGCGTTCGCAGCAATGGAAGCAACGCTGGCCGAGCACTTCGATGCCGACACGCGAACGGCGCTCGACTACCTCGGGACGCATCCGCGCGTACGCACGGGTGCGCTCGGCGTTACCGGCTTTTGCATCGGCGGGCATCTCACGGTACGGGCGGCACTACAACCGGACGTCCGCGCCGGCGTTGCGTTTTACCCGACCGGCCTCCACGCGAATTCGCTGGGCGGAAGCGCCGACGCCGACACGCTCAGCCACGTCGAAAAAGGCGGCATTGCAGGCCGTGTTTCTCTTGTTTTCGGCAGCAAAGACCCGCACATTCCACTCGATGCGATCACCAAGGTCCAGACGGCATTTGCCGGCAGCCGCACCGACTATCTCATTTCGTTTTACGATGGCGAGCATGCGTTTATGCGCGATGAAGGCGAACGCTGGAACGCCAGCGAGACCGATCGCGCATATTCCGCCGCGGTCGACTTCTTGCGCGAAACGCTCGATCCGGTCGGCTAACGTCCGGCATAGCGATGCCCGATGACGATCGGCGTTTAGTCTACTCGACCGACGATTCGCTTCCGCTTCCGAAACGCGAGAAGCGCAAAGCTGCGGCGCCGCCGAACGCGTTACCCAACGACGGCATCGTGCGCGTACTGCGCGAGAAACGCCGCGCAAGCTCCGTGACGATCGTGCATGGCGTTCCATCCGCCGACGTCGATCGAATCGGCAAGGAGTTGCGCCGGCTCTGCGGCACGGGCGGGACTACTAAGAACGGCACCATCGAGTTGCAAGGCGATCATCGCGACACGGTCGTGGCGTATCTCAGCGCGCAAGGCCTTCGCGTCAAGCGCGCCGGCGGGTAGGCGGCGATCGGCTCGCGCTACGGCAGCGCGGCACCCCGCGCGTGAACGTAGAGCGCGTAAACGGACGTTCCGGCCGTCATGAACAGCCGATTCTTCTGCCGGCCGCCGAAGACGAGATTGGCGCAGCCTTCCGGCAAGTGAATTTTGCCGATTAGATCGCCGCCGGGCGTGTAACACCGCACGCCGTCCTCCTCGGGCGCGCCCCAGCCCATGCTGGCCCAGACATTGCCGTCGCTGTCGATCCGGATGCCGTCGGTTAGACCAGGCGCAAAATCTTCGGCAAATATGCGCCCATTGCGCACGGCCGCGCCGTGGACGTCAAAGACCCGAATATGCGCCGGTCCACCGTGCGTGATGCCGCTATCGACGATATAGAGCTGCGACTCGTCGGGTGAAAACGCCAGGCCGTTCGGACGGACGAAGTCGTCCGCAACGATCGTTGCTTTGCCGCCGATCGGGTCGATCCGATAGACGCGCACCGGCAACTCGAATTCGCTTTCAAAACCTTCGTAGTCGCTGAGGATACCGTAACCCGGATCGGTGAACCATATAGCGCCGTCCGCGGCGACGACGACGTCATTGGGTGCGCATAAGCGCTTACCGTCGAAGCGATCGAGCAGCACGCTGATGGACCCGTTATGTTCGGTGCGGGTGACGCGCCGCGCACCGTGCTCGCAGGTGACGAGGCGACCTTCTCGATCGCGCGTGTTGCCGTTCGCATGTTGCGAGGGTGACCGGAAGACGCTGACATGACCGTCTTCTTCAAGCCAGCGCATCATGCGATTGTTGGGGATATCGCTCCAAACGAGATAGCCGCCGTCGGGAAAGTACGCCGGCCCTTCCGCCCAGCGGTACCCGGTTGCAATGCGCTCTATCGCCGCGTTGCCGATCTTGTGCTTAAAACGCGGGTCGAGCTTCTCAACGAACGGATTGGGATAGCGCGACCCGGTCAGCGTCCCTAATGGAAGATTCGTACTCACGGAACGTGGCGTTCGCCGAACCGGCTCAGGACACCGCGCCGGACCGACATCCCGGTTGATAGATGCGTTCTCGTATGGCAGATGCCGTTTCGGTCGAGGATGCGGATGATGCAACGGCTGTCACTCGGCGCTCCGAAGCGCACCGCTTCATTGTCAATTTACCAATGATGAGGCTGAAGGTATTCGTGCATTCTGCGCCCTGCCAGCAGAGCAAAGCTAACAATTGCCACGAACATCGAAATCGAATACATCTGCCGAGTTCGTGCAGACCGGGCCAGGAGTTTGCTAGTGGCCACGACCATGCGTAGCAGATAGATTCCGAGCAGCAGAACGCTGCTCGCGACGATCGCGGAGAGAAATGAAACCACGTTGCCGTTGTCCTTTTGCGAGTACGGAGCGCGCGTCACAGACGAGGCGACCGATTGCGGCGCAGGCCTGACAGTTACCGGCATTCCGCCCGCTTGGTATCGTAATCGTCGGGCGTTGAAAACCGCTGTATCCCGGATTCGCCAAACGACGTGCTTGCGTTAAGCAAACCCGGGATGCGCGTTGTTTCCGTTTACGCCGTAAGCGGTGCGAGCTCGCGGTCGACTTCGCCTTTTAGGCCTGCGGACGCCCGCAGCATCTCGGCTTTGTCGACCTTTTCCCACGGCAAATCGAGATCCGGACGACCGAAGTGGCCGTATGCAGCGGTCTGCAGATAGATCGGACGGCGCAGCGTGAGATTATGGATGATTGCCGCCGGCCGCAAATCGAAATGATCGCGCACCAGATCGGCAATCCGTGCTTCGTCGATCGTGTTGGTGCCGAACGTTTCAACGAAGACCGAAACCGGGTGCGCAACGCCGATCGCATACGCAACTTGCACTTCGCACCGCGTAGCGAGGCCCGCAGCAACAACGTTTTTGGCGACGTAGCGTGCAGCATACGCCGCCGAGCGGTCGACTTTGGTCGGGTCCTTACCCGAAAACGCACCGCCGCCGTGCCGTGCCATTCCGCCATAGGTATCGGCGATAATTTTGCGGCCGGTCAGTCCGGCGTCGCCCTTGGGACCACCGGTCACGAACCGGCCGGTCGGATTGACGAAGACCCGCAACTTATTGTCGCGTAGCCCGCGCGGGATCACCTGATCGATGATCCCCTCGGTGACCTCGCGCCGGATGACTTCGAGCGGGACATCCGGATCGTGCTGGGTCGAGATAACGACGGTATCGACACGGACAGGCCGGTCGCCGTCATACTCGACGGTTACTTGCGATTTGCCGTCCGGCCGCAAATAGCGAATGTCACCATTCTTGCGCGTCGATGCAAGGAGCCGGGTTAAATCGTGCGCGAGGACAATCGGCAAAGGCATGAGCGAGCTGGTCTCGCGGCACGCGTACCCGAACATCATGCCTTGATCGCCGGCCCCGGTCAGCTCGAATTCGTCACTGCCGCCGGTCGACTTTACTTCGAGCGAACGATCGACGCCCATCGCAATATCGGGCGACTGTTCGTCGATCGAAACACTGACGCCGCATGTTTCGGCATCGAATCCGACGGCCGATTTCGTGTAGCCGATATCGGCGATCGTCTTGCGAACGATCTTTGGAATGTCGATGTACGTCGTCGTCGTCACTTCACCGGCAATGTGAATCTGGCCGGTGATCGCGAACGTCTCGACGGCCACGCGGCCGGCTGGATCGTCGGTGAGTATGGCATCGAGAACGGCATCCGAAATCTGGTCGGCCACCTTATCGGGGTGGCCCTCCGTTACCGACTCCGATGTAAATAGCCGGCGTAGCGCCAACTACGTGCCCTCCGACCAGGAGGCCATATACTTCACCTGTTCGGCCGTAAGCGTATCGATGCCGATGTGCATGGCAGCGAGCTTAAGCGACGCAACTTCCTGATCGATCTCATCCGGAACCGAGTAAACTTTTTTATCCAGCGTCTTGTAATTCTGGGCAAGATACGCAGCGGCCATCGCTTGATTGGCGAACGACATATCCATAACCGCCGCCGGATGGCCTTCGCCCGCTGCCAAATTGATGAGCCGTCCTTCGCCTAAAACGCGAACGGAGCGCCCGTCGCCCAGCTTGTACGAATCGACAAAATTGCGGGGCTGCGTTTTTTCCACTTTCATCGCTTCAAGTGCGTTGAGGTCGAGTTCATCGTTGAAATGGCCCGAGTTGGCGACGATTGCGCCGTCCTTCATGACCTCGAAGTGCTCTTTGCGAATAACATGATAGTTACCGGTGACCGTAATGAAGATATCACCCAGCTTCGCGGCATCGGCCATCGGCATCACCATGAAGCCGTCCATCGCCGCTTCGAGTGCCTTGCGCGGATCGATTTCGGTAACGATGACATGGGCGCCCAAGCCCTTGGCGCGCGACGCGACACCGCGGCCGCACCAGCCATAGCCGACGACGACGACCGTATGACCGGCAATCAGAACATTGGTAGCACGAATGATGCCGTCGATGGTCGATTGGCCGGTGCCGTAGCGGTTATCGAACATGTGCTTGGTCAGCGCGTCGTTGACGGCGATGACCGGGAACGGCAAGACGCCGTCTTTTTCCATCGCATGCAGGCGAATGACGCCCGTCGTGGTCTCTTCGCATCCGCCGATCATATCGGCCAGCAGATGATTGTGCTTCGAGTAGATCGTCGTGACGAGATCGCAGCCGTCATCCATCGACATATGCGGCTTCGTCGCGATCACCGACTCGATGTGTTTGTAATAGGTCGCGTTGTCTTCGCCTTTTATTGCATGGGTCGGAATCTCGAAATGCTTGCTGAGTGCCGCGGCAACATCATCTTGCGTCGAGAGCGGATTGCTCGCGCAGAGCGTGATATCGGCGCCGCCGGCTTTAAGGGCAAGCATGAGATTCGCCGTCTCGGTGGTGACATGCAGGCAGGCGCCGATGCGCACGCCGGCCAGCGGCCGGGTCTTGGCGAAGCGGTCGCGGATCTGCGCGAGAACCGGCATGAACGAGGCGGCCCACTCGATGCGTGAACGGCCATAGTCCGCTAAAGCGAGGTCTTTGACGTCGCCGAGTGATTGTTCGATAACGGGCACGAAAGGCTCCTAATGTGCGGGGAAGTTGGTGCGGCCGCTGATCTTTGAAACAATCTTAAAACGGACGTCTGCACGTTCGACGCATTGGGGTGAGCACCCGTTTCGGGCAAAGTGACAAAGGTCAAGCTTCAGCCGAAGGCCGTTTTGCCGCGCAACCCGTAGCCGTCGGCCGTGCTTGATTTGAAAGCGTATTTAAACGGCCTTGCCTCAGCTGAGCCGACGCCCGGCGGCGGCAGCGCGGCGGCACTCGTCGGTGCCTTGGGAGCCGCACTCGTTGCAATGGTTGCCCGCATCACGCTGGGCAGCGACCGGCATCGCGCGGTGCACGCGCAAGCCGTGCTGCTGGTCGGCGCAGCCGACGGCCTGCGTTCGCAATTCGTTCAAGCGCGAATCCGCGATGAAGCCGCATACCGCGCGGTCGTCACAGCGCAAGGGCTCGCGCGCACGACCGAAGCCGACAAGGCGTTGCGCGGCGAGCAGCTGCAACAGGCGTTGATCGGTGCGGCCGAAGCGCCGCTGCAGGTCGCGCAAAGCGCAGTCGAGCTGTTCGACATGTGCGAACGGGCCGCAGGCTTGCACAATGCTCAGCTCATGAGCGATGTTGCGTGTGCGATCGCGTTTGCCCGCGCCGCCTTCGACGCCTCGGCCGCGAACGTTCGAATCAATCACCGGTTCATCAAAGCCCCGCACATCATAGCGTTGCAAAGCGAGCGGCTTGCGACCGCATTACACGCCGCCGAAAGCGGCGAACGGCGCGCCCGAACCATCGTCGAGGAGCTGTAAGCTCGAACAACGCGCGCACGGCGCACCGAATGGCGCGAGGATTCGCCGCACGCCCGGTCCATCTTAGTGCCTTGCACGACGATACAAGGAGGGCGACTTGGCAGCACTTCTCGGCCGCATCAAGCCGATTCACACCATTCTCGAGCAAAGCGCGGCCGAACACACGGATAAGGCGCTCAAGAAAACTCTTGGTGTCTGGGGACTGACGGCGCTGGGCATCGGGGCGATCATCGGTACCGGTATTTTCGTGCTGACCGGCAAGGCGGCCGCGCTTAATGCCGGCCCGGCCATCGTCTTGTCGTTCGTGGTCGCCGGAATAATCAGCGCGCTTGCGGCGCTTTGTTATGCCGAGCTTGCCTCGAGCGTCCCGGTTTCCGGCAGCGCATACACGTACGTCTATGCAACGCTCGGCGAATTTATCGCGTGGATTGTCGGCTGGGGACTTATCTTAGAGTACGCGCTGGGTGCTGCGACCGTTGCGATCGGCTGGTCCGGCTACTTTTCCGATTTTTTGTCGGCAACGTTCGGGGTAGCGATTCCTAAAGCGCTCGCTGCCAATCCGTTCGACGGCGGGATCGTCAACTTGCCTGCCGCACTCATTATTTTGCTGATCACCGCACTGCTTATGCGCGGGACGAACGAAAGCGTAACGGTCAACAAGATCATCGTCGCCGTGAAGCTGCTTGTCGTCTTCTTTTTCATCGCGATCGGTGTCGGCCATGTCAATCCGGCGAATTGGCATCCGTTTGCGCCGTTCGGTTTTAACGGGATCATCAACGGTGCCGGACTGGTTTTCTTTGCGTATATCGGTTTCGACGCCGTTTCGACGTCGGCCGAAGAAGTGAAAAATCCGGGCCGCGATTTGCCGCGCGGAATTATCGGCAGCTTAGCGGTTTGCACGCTCCTGTATATTATCGTTTCCGCCGTTCTGACCGGAATTATTTCCTACAAACGGCTCAACGTGCCGTCACCCGTGTCGTATTCGCTCATCCAGATCGGGCTCGGCTGGGCGGGTGCGATCGTTGCCGTCGGCGCGATCGCCGGTCTAACGACCGTCTTGCTCGTGTTGCTCTACGGTCAAAGCCGCGTTTTCTTCGCAATGTCGCGCGATGGATTGATACCCGGCATTTTCTCGCACGTCCACCCGAAGTTTCGCACGCCGTATCTTTCGTCGCTGACCATCGGCACGATCGTGGCCGCCGTTGCCGCGCTCGCACAACTCGATGTCGTCGCCAATCTGGTCAACATCGGAACGCTCGCGGCGTTCGCGCTGGTTTCAGTCGGCGTCATCGTGTTGCGAAGAACGCAGCCGGACCTCAAGCGAAGTTTTCGCGTCCCCTTCAGTCCGGTCGTGCCGGCGCTATCCGCGCTCGGTTCCGTTTATTTGATCACGCGCGGCCTGCCGCTACTGACCGTCGTCAGTTATCTTGCCTGGCTCGTCATCGGTCTGGTTATCTACTTTACGTACAGCCGCAAACGCAGTAAAGTCGCGACGGCAAACGATTGACTAGCGATGCGTTAGCGGAACGCCGTTCTGACGTACGTTGCAACCGCGCTGACTTGTTCGGCTGAAAGCACCGATGGGTAGAGCTTCGGCATTGCGCCCGAAGGTTGCTCGATTTTGGCAATCGTTGCAGACAGCGTCAGGCGCCCGGCAATGCCGCGTAGATCCGGTCCGACGCCGCCTTGTCCGCCGGCGGCATGACACGCTGCGCAATTCGTCGCGTAGAGCGGTGCACCACTGTCCGACGATGCAGCGATTGCGCTTGCCACGGGAGCAACGGCGCGCATGACGGGAGCCGCTGCTGCGCCCGGAAACGGACGGCGGATCCACGGACCTGCCCACGTAAGCTGATACCCCATGACGGGACGTTGACCGACGCTCGATACATTTTCGAGCGTCAGAATGAGATTGGGAATCGGATTGAACGCGACGTCGGTCACGTAATTATTTTGTTGCAGACCTAATCCGTCATTCGTTCGTTCGAAACGCCCATCGAGATGCAGCCAGCTATTCGGATTAACGATTGCTTCGAGCGATACACCATTGCTCCCCGACGATCCGGCTCCGTCGAGCGGGTTATTGTCCTGTCCGATGAGCGCCATCGCATTTATGCTATAAAAGGTCGATGTCGAGTATGAAAGTAACGCCATTTCCCGGGTGAAGCGATCGCGGCTACCCGACGGCAGCGGCGACGTACCGGCGATCGTTGCAAAACCGCCCGTTACATGTGCGGCAGGCGCCAAAAATTGCAAAGAACCGACAAAGCTTTGACCTTCACCGCTGTCGCCGAAAACGTTCCGGTAAGCACCTTCGATGGGACCGCTATTCGTGACGTAGGCGGCCGTCCCGATGAGCCCGCTGCGACCGATTTGCGTATACGACGCGCCCCAGCGGTTGTCGCCGAGGCCGACGGTGTTCAAACCGACAGGCATTGCTGCAAGCGAATAACCGGCTAGTGACAGCGACTGGCTCAGCCATGGCGCAAAAACCGGCGTTGGGAATTTACCCACCTGCACGCTCGCGTTGCCCGCCGAAAATCCGTTATACGCAGCCCAGACCTGGTCGACTGCGGCGGTCGGAAAACCGCGACTGATGACCGGTACCGACGCATAGTACGAAACGGTCTGCCCGAGATAACCGCCGCCCAAAAAGCGGCCGCTACCGGCAACATTCGGCGTATTCGAAGGATTCGAGTTCGAGCCGTTACCGTCAACTTCAATCGAGAACGGATCGCGCAGGCTCTCTTGCATTTGTTGATGCGCGTTGAGTCCGCGCACGAAGTTCGTCCCCAGAATGTAACGCCCGTACGCATTGAGGTTCGGCGGCGCGTTATGACACGTCTGGCAACTCACGCCGCCGCCGTTTGCAAAGACCGGAATCGCCTGCGCGGCGACCGGATTACACGCAACAACGACCAGCGATGCGATGCAATACTTGGTCTGCCGGCGAACGTCGTCGAGAGATAGCGTTCGCAAACGGCGGACGACGCTGCGCACATTGACCATGGCAACCTCCGGTCGGGCCGAACGCGTGCGACATGGCGCCGCAGCGGCCCAGCTAAGTGTAGCCGATCGAGAATTACCTGTGTATCGTTAAAAACGCGGTGCTATCGTCCTACGTCCGGTCGGTCGGAACGCGCGTATGAGAGAGCGCACGACCTTGCTGGGGCCGATCAAGAACGCAGCGAATATCGTCGGCATCCGCGACCGTGCATTCGAGGTACGATCGCCGTGGTTAACGAGTCACGCTCCCGTCATGCGATGTGCCGCAGGCGCCACGTCAAGGCTGCTGCCGGGCAGGCGCGAAATCCCTGTGAATGACGAGCGTAGCGCGCGAACGCGATGGCGGTGATGCGTTCTCCCGAATCAGCGGTATGCCGCCGGCGTATTTCGAGCGCTCGAAGGCGCATTATCCACGCAGCGACATGAGCGCGCTGCGCGTCTTCTTGGCCTTGCGGACCGCTGCACGGCGCGTTGATAACGCGGTCGGCAACTGGCTCGACCGCAACGACATCACGCTCACGAAACTCGATGTCTTACATCTTTTGGCTTCGGCAGAACCCGGCGGTATGACCGTCGGTCAGCTCCGTGATTTCTTGCGCATGACTCAGCCCAATGTCACCTTTGTCATGCATGCACTCGAACGGGACAAGCTCGTCAAGCGTTCAGCCGATCCGGCCGATCGCCGCAGCTCGCTTTTCTTCGTTAGTAAGGCCGGTCGTGCGCGCATGGAAGAAGTCTCGGCCGATCATCTCGGAGCGATCGGTGCTGCGCTGCGGGCATTTGATGAGGCCGAACGCGACCGGTTTATCGCCATGCTGGCGACCATCGTCGAAAATTTCGAGGCGGTCGAGGCAGCACCGCCCGGTGACGACCCGGCTGTCTGATCGTCCGGCGGGTTGACAAGGCACGGCGATCGCAGTAAATACTGCATAGATATCTATATAGAGCCTTATTGAGGTCGAATGGCAGTCGCCGCTTTTCCGCGCCGGTACGAAACGATCGAGTATGGGTCTCGCCGCTGGCTTATCGCATTCGGCATTGCGCTTGCGCCGTTGCTCGAGACGGTAGATAGTTCGATCGTTAATGTTGCATTGCCGGCGATTCGCGGCAATCTCGGCGCTTCGCTTGACGAGGCGACCTTTATCATCACCGGTTATCTGACCGCCAATGTCGTCGTCATCCCCCTGACGCCATGGTTCGCCGAACGCTTTGGCCGCCACCAATACCTCGCATTCTCGATCTTTGGTTTTACTGTTGCATCAATGCTTTGCGGTTTCGCACCGAACATTGAATCGCTCGTCTTGTTGCGCGTCGTGCAAGGCTTTTTTGGGGGCGGCTTAATTGCAACGACGCAGGCCGCGCTACGCGATCTTTTCCCGCCCGAACAAGCCAACGTCGGCCAAGCAATTTTCGGCGTGGTCATCGCGACCGGTCCGATTCTCGGGCCGCTTTGCGGTGGGATCATCGTCGATGCGCTCAGCTGGCCGTGGATCTTCTATGTCAACCTTATTCCCGGCGCGATATCGGGCTTCGTTGCCCTGACAATGTTAAAAAGTCCGCGCGACCCGCAGCCGCTGCGTCTCGATCTTCCGGGCATCGCCCTATTAGCGCTGGGTATCGGCGCACTACAGTACCTGCTCGACGAGGGCGAACGCAAAGATTGGTTCAGCAGCGAAATCATCATGCGAGCCGCGGCGCTCGCGCTCGTAGGTTTACTCGCCTTTTTCGTCGTCTCGCTGCGCACAAAGAATCCGATCGTCGACGTCCGGGCGCTTCGCGATCGCTCGGTGTGGTCAGGCTGCATTCTTGCAGCCGGCTTCGGCACGACGCTAATCGGATTGAACTTCATGCTGCCGCAATATCTACAAGATTCACTCGCGTTTACGCCGACCTTGAGCGGGCAGTTCATTCTCTTTCGCGGACTTCCGATCGTGCTACTTGCTCCGGCGATCTGTGCCGCGCTCGGCGCGAATCGCTTCGATCCGCGTTTGCTCATCGCTTTCGGCTTCGTAGCGACCGGGGTCGGCACCGGCTGGCTCGGGACGCTCGTGACAAGTCACAGCGATTTTGGAAATCTCGTCTGGCCGCTCGTCTTGGCCGGGATCGGTACGGCGTTTCTCATCATCCCGCTCTTAACCGTCGTGATCGCGAGCGTCACCGACGCGATGGCACCGAAAGCGAGCGCGTTTATCACCCTTTCGATTCAACTGGGCGGATCGATCTCGAGCGCACTCGTGGTTACCATTCTCGATCAGCGCCAAAACTTTCACGTCGCCGTCGCAGCAGCAAATGTCACGCTTCGGCAACGTTCGATCGTCCACGATCCCTCGACGGCTAGCGCGCTCAGCGCGGAAATTCAGCGTCAAGCGACGGTGTTGTCATATGCCGACATTACGTACTTAGTCGCAGCGGTCGCCTTTGTTCTCGTTCCATGCGTCTTCATCGTCCGGCGCCCACCAAGAGGCAAACCGATCGGAGCCGCAGCCGAATGAACGGCCTGCCGTGCCGGCTTGCCAACGGCGGCCAAGCCGACTGCGAAGCATGTGCAGCGCACGCGCGATTTCTCGCCGACCTCGTTGCGATCGGCGAACGGTCGTCGCCGGCTGCCCGCGAGCTCGATCCGCTGCTGCTCGACGTCTTGCACGCCGAGCCGGACGCGCAAGATTGGCTTACCGTCTACCGTATCGTGCAAGACGCAGTGTTCGCCTCGACAGCGGGCGCGGACGAAGCACGCTTGCGACTGGCGCAATTCCTAGAAGAAAACAACGATTTGGCCGTCGCTGCGATGCATCGATCGCCGGCGCTACGCTAGAGGAAAGCCCGGGAGATCGAACCTCCCAGGCTCATATTTACTGACCGCCGTAATTACCGCTTTTAATGTCCGAGCTGATGATTTTCGGCAGATCCGCGAGAAATTTATCTTGATTGACGTAGAGCTGGTTATAGTATTTATCGACACTGGTTTTATCGATTTGCGGCATCACGAGCTGTTTGCCGCTTAGCGGCGTTTTATCGCGGACGTAGCTTACGACGAGCGTCAAACCTTCGCCCATCTCAAGTGCGCCGTTTTGCAGTTGCGTCGTGTTGATCGTGCCGTCTTTGACATAGCGCAGACCATCTTTAATTCCGTCGATCGCCGTTACCGGAATTTTGCCGGCAAGGCCTTTGGCTTTGAGCGCAGTGATGCCGCCGATCGCCATGTCGTCGTTCTCGGACACGAAGCCGTTGATTTGCGAACCGTAACGGGCGATCCAGTTCTCCATGAGCGTCAGCGCTTCGGAGCGTTTCCAATTTGCCGTTTGCATCGAGAGTACGTGGATGCCCGGATACTTCTTGAGCGCCTGATTGATGCCGTTGGTGCGATCGATCTGGCCCGAGCCGCCGATCGGTCCTTCGGTGACGACGATGTTGCCCTTGCCGTGCAGGAGCTTCGCCATCGCTTCCATCTCATCGTAACCGGCGCGAACGTCATCGGGTCCGAAATATCCGGCAAGTGCATCGCTCTTGATCGATTGATTGACCGCGAAAGTCGGGATCCCGGCCGCTTTCGCCTTTTTGATTTCCGCATCGAGCGTCGATGAGTTCACCGGATCGATGATGATGGCATCGACCTTCTTATCGATGAAGCTGTCGATCTGTGAGAGCTGCGTCGGGACGTCGTTATTGGAGCTCGTCCACAATACGTTGACGCCCATCGGACCCGAAAGCCGGTCGATGCCTTGTTTGCCCCACGAACACCACGACGACATGTCGTAAACGGTGACGCCGATGGTAACCGGCTTGGCGGCTCGCGCAGGCGGAACTGCGGCAACGACCGCTAGCGATAGACCCAGCGCGCACGCTGCCGTCAATTTTGTCATTCGATTCATGATCACTCTTTCTTTGTATAGCACAGCTTCAACAGAGTAGTCGGGCGACGGGCGGTTCAGCGTCGGCGATTAGCGAGCGCGTCGATCGCAACGGCACCGATAATAATCGTGCCTTGAATGAGCCCCTGATAGAACGGAGAGATATTGAGCAGATCGAGACTATTTACCATGATGCCGATGATGAGTACGCCGGCAACGGTGCCGAGCAGCGAACCGCGCCCGCCGCTCAAACTCGTCCCGCCGATGACGGCCGCAGCGATGGCGGTCAGCTCGTAACCTTCGCCGTTGGTCGAGATTCCGGCCGTTGCGCGTGCCGACAGCACGACGCCGCCTAAGCCGGCCAGCAGACCTGAAAGCGAGTAAACCGCAAGTTTCACCGCGCGCGTATCGACACCCGACACCCGCGCTGCTTCCTCGTTTCCGCCGACAGCGTAAATATAGCGTCCAAAGCGCGTTCGCGCCAGTACGATACCGAAAATGATAAACGTTACGACGCTGATGATGATCGGATATGGGACACCGAAGAAGCTGCCTTGACCGAGCGCGAGAAATTCGTTCGAGAGGTCGGAGATCGGCTGGCCTTGGCTAAAAACGAACGCCAGACTGCGCGCGATCGACATCATGCCGAGCGTAACGACGAACGGCGGGATCCGCACGAAAGCGACGAGTGCGCCGTTCACCGCGCCCATGAGCAGGCCGGCCGCGACACCGACGGTTAGAGCGATTGCAAAAGGACCGTCACCGGGGTTTTTGCCGAGCAGCGCGGCCACAATCCCGGTCAACCCGACGATACTGCCGACGGAGAGATCGATACCGCCGGTGAGAATCGTAAGTGTCGCACCGATCGCGAGCAATGAATTGATCGACGTCTGCAGCAAAATATTCTGCACGTTCCCGACGCTGCGGAAACTCGGCACGAACAGTTCGAGCAATACGACCAGCACGATGAGCACGATCGCGATTGCGTATTTGTTGACCAGCGCCGGAACGTTCAAGCAGCGTCGCTTTTAGCGGCAACTTGCATGATGCTTTCTTGCGAAAAGTCGGCGCGGCCGAAAGTTCCCGCGATTCGCCCTTTGCGCATCACGACGATGCGATCGCTCAGCGTCATGAGTTCGGGCAACTCGCCGGACACGAAGAGCACAGCGGCGCCTTCGCGCGCCAGCCGACGCAGCAAATCGTAGATCTGCGCCTTCGCTCCGACGTCGACGCCGCGCGTCGGTTCGACCAGCAGGTACGCGACCGGCGCAGGCCGCGCGAGCAGCCACTTTCCGACAACGGCTTTCTGCTGATTGCCGCCGCTGAGCGTGCGGATCGGCTGCTGCAACGAGGACGCTTTGATCGATAGCTCGTCGACGATCGAACGCGCGGCTGCACGTTCGGCACGGCCGTCCACGAAGCCGCGCGGCGTAAAACGGCGCAGCGCTCGTAACGTAATATTCTCGCCGACGCCGAGTTCGGGAATGATACCGCTGCTCTTGCGATCTTCGCCGACGAACGCGACGCCGTGACGGATTGCGTCGCGCGGAGCGTGCACCGCGACCGTGGTGCCGCCGATGACGATCGTTCCACGCGCGGCGCGGCGTAGCCCGAAGATGGTTTCCAACAGTTCGCTGCGGCCGGATCCAAGCAATCCCGCTAAGCCCACGATCTCACCCGGCGCGACCCGCAAGCAAACGTCGTCGAATTCGCCGTCGCGGCCCAGACCGTCGATTGCCAGCGCCGGGGTTGCATCGAGGCGCGTGGCCGGTGCCTCGTCGCTACCAGCAAACATCCGGCTCAACTCGCGCCCGACCATCAAGCGAATTAAGCGCTCCTCATCGAGCTCTGCCGCCGGTTCCGTCGCAATGAGCGCGCCGTCGCGTAAAATGCTCACGTCGTCGGCCATGGCATAGAGTTCTTCCATCTTATGCGTCGTAAATGCGAGCGCGACGCCGCGTTCGCGTAACCGCCGCACGAGTGCATATAAGCGTTCGATCTCGGCGGAATTCAGCGACGATGTCGGTTCATCCATGAGCACGATCGAAGCGTTGCGAACGACGACGGCTTTGACGATCTCGAGTAATTGTAATTGCGCGGTACTCAACTCACGCGCCGGCGTGCGCGGATCGACCCGCAAATCTAATTCGGCGAGCGCCTTATTCGACTGTTCGATCATGGCTTTCGTATCGACGAACCCGCCGCGCCCGCGCTCGATGCCTAAGAACAAATTTTCGTAGACGGTCATGTCGCGCAGCGGCGTCAATTCTTGATGGATCATCGAAACGCCGGCGTGCAACGCGTCGCGCGGTCCGGCAAAGGTAACGGGCATCCCGTCCAGGGCGATCGTTCCGGCATCCGCGCGATATAATCCGGCGAGTATTTTGAGCAACGTCGATTTTCCGGCACCGTTTTCTCCGGCAAGCGCATGCACCTTACCGGCAGCCAACGAGAAATCGACGCCCGATAAAACGCGCGTTCCACTAAAGCTTTTGACGATTCCGCGCATTTGCACGCCGCGGAACGCTGCTGAGGTCACCTGCATAACGGCACTTTCCGAACAGCCGGAATTTTCACTTCCCTTGTCTTAGCATTTACTGATACCCTTGGCGCCGTCAGCGCACCGCAGCGTACGTGCACTCTTGCGTGCACTCATACGTCGCGACGCGCCGTGATGCCGGCGGTACGCGAAGCGCATCGTCGCAGGAAGCGGTGTGCACGCGTCCGTAGACAATTTCATGCAACAGACGGAGCCCGCACCACGCGCACTATTGGCGGGACGCAGAGCGCTCGTGACGGGCGCGGGCGCCGGGATCGGCCGCCAAATCGCGCTGCTCTTCGCACGTGAAGGCGCCGACATTGCCGCCTTTTCACTCGATGGCGATCTCGACGCATTAGGCCGCGACATTACGGCGCTTGGAACGCGTTATGTCTCGTACGCCGGTGATGTAACGGACACGTCGGACATCGCGGCAGCCGTCGCGTTGGCGAACGACCGGCTTGGCGGCATCGACATTCTGGTCAACAACGCCGGAATCGCGATCATCGAACTCGCCCTGCAAACAACGCTCGACCATTGGAACAAAACGCTCGCCGTTAATCTTACCGGAGCGTTTTTGTGCGCTCAGGCCGTTGCTGCCGGAATGATCGAGCGAAAGTTCGGCCGCATTATCAATATTTCGTCGCAGGCAAGTCTCATTGCATTACCGGGACACGTAGCGTATACGGCGAGTAAGGGCGCGATCAACGCTATCACGCAGGTGCTGGCACTTGAATGGGGGCCGTTCGGTGTTACGACGAACGCCGTTGCCCCGACGGTCGTCAACACGGAACTTGGGAAAGCCGTTTGGAGCGATCCGGCCAAAGGCGATCCGATGCGCGCGATGATTCCGGTCGGCCGCTTCGCCGAACCGCTCGAGGTCGCGCAGGCGGTCCTTTACTTAGCTTCCGATGCCGCAGCGATGATCAACGGACTCGTGTTGCGCATCGACGGCGGCGCGACCATTCACTGACGGCTAACCGACGGCTTGCGGACCGCCGTCGGTCGATTCCATCCCGCGCAACGGCACGGCCGTCGGGCACAATTGCAATCGTATCAAACGTCGTGAGAGACAAGCTTACTTCGGCTATTGAGGGCACGACGGCAACGAGCACGGCGGCGCTTGCGATTACTCGACGGCAGCCGGATCGTCCGCAGCATCCTCGATGTCGGCGATCTGCGCCGCACCGTGGATGACTTCTTGCACCGGCTGCCCGCCGCCCTGAATCGGGTCCGAGACGACCGCGTAATGCACGTGGCCGTGACCGTGACTATCGTCGGCATGCAACGTGCCGGCCAAGACGCGTGTATCGGCCAGCGTAATGCGGACCGGTTTACCGACGTATGGTTGAACTTCTTGATCGGTCATAACGCGATGTGTTCTCCTTCTATATAATGAGGCTTGGAGCGTAGGTGCTAAGCGGCGATGAGTTCGAGGAACGGGCGCAGGTCGCCCTCGTCAACTTCCATTCCCACACCGCGCGCGTTCCAGCGCGCATCGTGGAAATCGGACCCGGCGGTCATGACGAGCGAGAGCCGCCGTGCCAGCGCACGATAATGTGCGACTTGACTTGAAGAGTGCGTCGAGTAAAACACCTCGAGACCGGCAAGTCCGCAGTCGGCGAGATCGTCGACGATCGATTCGTCGTGTAAGCGGCCGGGATGGGCAAGTACCGGTACGCCGCCGCAGCGCCGGATAACGTCCACGGCTTCCATCGGCGTTATGTGCTGCGCAGGCACGTAACCGGCGCCGCCGGCGCTCAGCAAGGTACGAAATGCGGTCGCGACGTCGCGAATCAAACCGGCCGCAACGAGCGCCTTGGCAACGTGCGGCCGCCCGACCGCGTGGCCGTTGCCTACCTGCAGTTGCACGTCGGCTTGGCTAATCGCAAAGCCATGCGCGTTGAGCTGAGCGATGATGCGTTGCATCCGCTCGCGCCGCGCTTGACGATTTTGTTCGAGCGTCGCGGTTAGCGGCGAAGCGCCGAGCGGTAAGCCGTATCCCAGCACGTGCACTTCGTTGCCGCGCCAGGTCGTATTGATCTCGATTCCGGCAACGAGCTTCGCATCCTTAACGGCCAGACCGTCATACGCGCGCAGCGTATCGTGGTCGGTAATCGAGAAGATCGTCACACCGCGTTTGCGCATCAGCTCGACTAACTCAAGCGGCTCGAGAATGCCGTCGCTGGCGTTCGTATGACTGTGGAAGTCGACGATCACGCGACGCTGCCGCAGGCGGTCAAGCCGCAGACGGCCGTAGCGTCACGCCAAACCACGCAGCTGAATCCGCTTGATCTCGACCGCTTTTCCGGTCGCGGTGTCCAACGTCGCGACCGCAGCGCAAAACTGCCGCGCACCGGTTTTTTGGACGCTGAAGCGCTCGCTGATCGGGCCGGTAAATCGCTCGAGTACCGCCTTTTGCTCCATACCGATGACGCCGTCCGACGGCCCGGTCATGCCGACATCCGTGAGGTATGCCGTACCGCCGGGGAAGATCTGTTCGTCGGAGGTTTGCACGTGCGTGTGCGTGCCGTAGAGCAACGAAATCTCCCCGTCGAAGAAACGCGCCAGCGCCATCTTCTCCGAAGTTGCTTCGGCATGCACGTCGACGACGATACAATTCGTTTGATAGCGCAAATCCGCGATGAGTTCTTTGCCGATGCGAAACGGATCGTCGACGGCCGGCATGAACACGCGTCCCATCAAGTTCACCACGCCGATTTTCACCCCATCGACGGTGAAGATGCCGCTGCCGCGTCCGGGCGAACCAGGCGGATAATTGGCCGGCCGAATAACGCGATCGGTTTCATCGAGATAGCCGCGAAATTCGCGTTTGTCCCAAATGTGATTGCCGCTCGTAATGAAGTCGACTCCGGCGGCGAACATGTCTTCGGCGGTCTGTTCGGTGAGTCCGAAGCCGCCGGCCGCGTTCTCGCCGTTGGCGATGACCGCGTCGACACGATGCTGTTCGCGGGCAAATGCGAGGTGCTTTTGCAGCGTCTCACGGCCGGGCGAACCCATGACGTCGCCAATCACGAGTACCGATACGGTCGTTTTTACGATCTTGCCCGAGCCTTGGCGCCTTTGCCGGAATGCACGAAGTAGACCAAAACCCGCTTCTCTTCACGAAAGCCGACCAACCGTTTACGTCCAGCCGAATCGCGCAATGCATCGAGCGCGAACTCCACGAGCTCGTCGGGATCCATCGCGTCGTCGTCAAGCGTGTCGTCCGGCGCCGATTTGACGAGCGACGAGCCGAAACGATCCGCAAACAAGGCGATCTGCAACTCTAGTTCTTCGCGCGAAAACGTCGCAAAGTCGCGACTGACATGCAAAAAGGTTACGTTTGCGTCGCGCTCGCTCGTTACGCTGATCTTGGCCGGACTCTCGCCGCGCAGTTCCAGGATCGCCCGCACGTGCTCGCCGAGATAATCGCTAAAAGCACGGATTGCATCGCGGTCCAAGCGCCGTCCGACCGCATACGAAAGGGTTACCGACTCGTCTGCCGGGGACGAACGAATGCTATGAATTTCGGGAAACCGGACGAGCAAAGCGACCACGCGGTTCACCGTGTCATTGGATTCGAAGGCCGAGCGTGAGGTGTGCACTGGAGATTCTCTCTTTTGGGCGGGCGGCGGGGCCGAACACTTCGGACCCGCCCGTCGGCGCCCCCTTCGCGGCCCAGCCAAGTTGCCGAAAGCCGATCACGCGCTTCCCCGCCTGCGCAAGGCAGGAGAATTCTTAGCGAATGGAATGCGTCTCAGCCCAGGCACCAACTCGTTCGGTCAAGAAGGAATGTCCGGTCATGAAAGAACGTTCGCGCGGGGCGACGCCTTCCGCGGTCACGGTTCGGCAGTACGGGCAGACGATAATCCTCGAGCCCGCTTTGCGTAAAGGCGGCGTTTCCGTCTCGGTTCGCCCGTCGTTTTGGTCCGACATCATCGCGGCGGTCGATGCGTTGCGCCGTCGTACTGCCGTTCGCTCCCGCGGTGAAGCGGCACTCGCGATGGTGCGCGCCGGGATCGATCTTGAAGATGCCGTCGAACCCGCTATCGGTTCGTCGCGGCTCGTGCAGCGTCAACTCGATTTAGCTCGCGGTTTGACGCTCGATCCGGCCGGCATCGTGTTGCGCGGATTTTTCGATCAGCTCAACACCAACGCCGCGGCGCACTTCATGCGCGTGCTGCGCGAAGTCGCCGGCCGTGGCGTTGCCTGTTATATCGTGGCCGGCAGCGCGCGCGAAGCGGAGCTTGCAGCGACGGCCGTTCGGCTCGTTTTCGGAGCAACGGCGTTGCTTGGCCGGGCGCCCCGTCTCCGGCTGGGCTTTGCTTAAGCGAGCGGATCGAGCCCGCGGTTCATTGCGGATTCATCCGGCCCGGATCGCTAGCCGGTTTGACCGGTTACCGTGAGAAAGCCGTACCAGACGCCCAGCACGACGCAGACCACCGAAATGCCGATGGCGATCACGTTCCCGGGCAGCGAATTCACACGCTTCCCAAGTATTTTTTTATCGTTGGATAGAACGAGCAGAAAACCTAAAACGAGGGGCAGCACGAGTGCGTTAAACGCCTCGACGTAGACCGTGATCTTGACCAGCGGCAACCCCGGAAGCAGCACGATGCCGGCGGCCAATACGACCATCCCGGCATAAAGTCCATAAAAGCGTTTGGCTTGATTGCACTTATAATTTAGCGAGCACGGCCAATTGAAGGCTTCGCCGAACGCCCATGCGCTTGCGAGCGAAACGACGAGCGCACCGATCATCGCCGCACCGAGCAGGCCTGCACCGAATGCAACGCCGGCAATCTTCGATCCGGTGAGCGGCACGAGTGCAAGCGCCGCGTGAGCGGCGTCTTCGACCCGCTGACCATGAACGAAGAGCGTTGCGGCGGCCGTGACCACGATTGCAACCATGATGACTTGGGTCAACACCGCGCCGATCGCCGTATCGACCCGGGCGAACGGCAATGCCGCGACTTTCAAACCCTTATCGACCGTCGCGGATTGCTGGTAGAAAATCATCCAGGGCATGATGACGGCGCCGATGTTACCGGCAACGAGCAGCAAGTAGTCGCGGTCGCCCAGCGGCTGCGAACCGAATAAACCTTCGCGAACGATCGACGCGGCGGTCGGATGCGCGGCAAACGCCGCCGGAATAAACAGCAGCTCGAGCAAACACAGCGCCAGCGCCGCATATTCGGCGCGTTTGTATTTTCCGCTAAAAACGATGCCGACGAGCAGTGCTGCAGCAGTGAGAACCATCGGCACGACCGGCACGCCGAACACCAGAGCCGCGCCGGCAATGCCGATGAATTCGGTGACGAGTGCGGCGAGGTTGGTAACGAGCATCGTGCCGAGCGAGATCCAAGCCCAGCCCAGCCCGTAACGCTCGCGGATAAGCTGGGCGTGGCCTTTACCCGAGACCGTGCCTAACCGAACGGTCATCTCCTGGACCACGAACAACGGCACGATCAGCAGCACTTGCAACAGCACGAGCTTCATGCCGAACTGTGCACCGGAAACCGAAGCTGTCGTTACGCTGCCCGCCTCGGTATCGGCGAAGGCAACGATCAGACCGGGGCCCGCGGCAGCGAGATACTTCCAAAAAACTCCGCGCCGTTTGGCCGGCGGCGTCGGTCTCAAAGTGGAATTAATATGAACGGCGGCCATGCAGCTCCCTGGGTTTCGGTTGTCCTCGCGAGTATAGTAGGTTCACCTAACTCAACCCTGCTACGTTTGACGCGCCAGGCCGACCGTGCGTTCGTCCCGAAGTTCTCGATCCCGATGGGGGTTCCGCGTAAGCCGGTCGACCCGCCCTCTTCTGAAGCCGCAGCGTTCCTCGAGCGCGCCATGCAACAGTACGGCAAAGCGACCTATAACTTCGCCTATCGGCTAACGGGGAATGAAGCCGATGCGCGCGACCTTACGCAGGACGCCTTTGTCCGCGTTTATCGGGCTTGGCGGTCGTTCGTCCCCGGTACGTCTTTCCTATCGTGGATCTATCGAATAGTCACGAATCTGTACCGGGATGAACTTCGGCGCAAAAAAGGACGTTTCCAAGAAGAGATACCGGAAGACAACGCGCCGCAGATTTTCGGCGGCGCAAAACCGCTAGCCGTCGATCCGATCGAGGATTACATGGCTGGTCAGCTGAGCGAACCGATGGCGCGTTCGCTGGCCGGGCTGTCCAGCGAACAGCGACAAGTGATCGTCTTAGCCGATATTGAGGAATACAGTTACCAAGAGATCGCGGATATCATGGGGTGTTCGATCGGAACGGTTCGCTCGCGCTTACATCGCGCACGTGCACTGCTCCGGCGCCTTGTGAATCGGGCATCGCAACAAGAAACAGAACGATGAAGCACTACACTGACGACGACTTGATCGATTATCTCCACGGCGAGCTCGACGACACTGCGGATGCCGGCGTGCACTTCCATCTCGAGGAGTGCGGCGACTGCCGGTCGCGCTACGACGCCGAGGCTGCGCTGGGCGAGCTGTTGCGCTCGTCGTCGCTCGGACAGGATCGCGAACTTCCGGCGATGCTTCGCGCGCATGTTTGGGCGTCGATTCGCGCCGCCGAGCCGAGCTTGCTCGAACGCGTGCGCGCCGTCATCAATCCGATTGTCGCCGTACCGCTCGCTGCGGCGTTCGCACTCCTCTTGTACATCGGCGTCCCGGTCGTGCGCGGCTCTCATGCTACCGGCGCGCCGACCGTTTCGGCCGTCTACTATCTCGAAGAGCACGCTGCGGAAGGTCAGGAAAATCCGCTGGCCGATCGCCTGACGACCGTTATGCCCGCCTCCGGGCAATCGCCTATTCCCAGTACGAGTGCGGCACTAATCGATGCTGCCGATGCCGCTACCCTTGACGACCTTGTCGCTGACCGGCGCTAAGGCGGTACTTGCTGGTCTCGCATTCGTTGCCCTGACCGCTCAAGCGCCGCCGCCGAACGCCGACGAGCTGGTGCGAGCGGCCACTGAAGCGCCGAAACGAATTTCCTACGTCGGTGAAGAGCAATCGACACGCTGGGGCGCCAATCAGGCGTTTGCGACGATCGTTCGTATCGAACACAAGGCGCCCGACGATACGCGCCGGACGTACTTAGCGCCGCAATCGGTCTACGGTGAGTATACGGTCACAAACGGGACGCGATCGTTCGACTTCAACGTCACCCGCAAAACCGTCATTTCAAGCGAGAACTTAGCGGCCGACAATCAGGTCGCAATCAACAACAATATCGCGCTTGTTTTTGCGAACTACACCGCGGTTGCCGGACCGGATGAAACGGTCGCCGGGCGCTCGACGCACGGTGTGTCGCTCATCAATCGGCACACGGGCGAACGCATGATGAGTTTGGGCATCGATACGCAGACTAATATCGTGCTGTCGAAAGAGAGCTATCATAGTGACGGCTCCCTCGCGACGCGAATGCGCTTTGATGAAATCCGCTTCACCGGCGACATCCCGGCGGGGATTTTCGCTACGAGCCTTCCGGCCGGCTATCAAAGCGTCGAAGGGCGGCACTATGGTTTGCCGTCGACCGATATCGGCGCCGCCGTGCGCGATGCCGGATTCACACCGGTCGGTCCGCGCTATCTGCCCGAGGGTTTTGCCATCATCAGCGCCGATGCCAGCGTCGTGAAAGGCGTGAAAAGCCTGCACTTGCTGTATTCCGACGGCTTGCGAAATCTTTCGCTATTCGAGAATGCCAGTAACGCCGCTGCCGACTTCGGCACCTTACGTCCGGCCTCGACGAGATTTGAGAATCACGAAGCGGCGTACGTTAAGGATGGTCCGACGACGCTACTCGCCTGGCGCGAGCATGGGCTAGCGTTCGCGCTCGTCGGCGACCTCGATATCAAAGAACTGACCGAGATCGCGACGAGCGTCGTTCCGTAAGGCCGGCCGCGGTTACGGGGTCGGCGCAGGCATCGGTGCCGCCGGCGTTCCGCTTGCTGCCGGAGCATGTCCGCGCGCATGGCGCATCTCGGCGTGGAGTTGGGTCTGTTGATCGGGCGTGAGAATGCCCATGATTTGGCTGCGCATCTTTTGCGCGTTCGCCCGCTTCGTCGACGCGTCGGCGTTTTGATTCGCCTGACGCTGCTGGCTGCGGAACGTCGCGATTTGCTGCTTCTGCGTAGGCGTTAGATCGAGCGAATCAAGCGCGCGCATGAGCGCCGGACGGCGGTGATGGTGATACGAGCCGGCCATCGGAGCCGCCGACATCGCCGGCATCGGAGAAGCGGCCGTCTGCGCGACCGCGGCGACCGGCGCGGTCAGCACGGCTGCGATGGCAAGCAGTGAGAAAAAACGGATCGGCATCGTGTAGCTCCCGGCGGTTCGTTGACGAACGCGCTGTGTAGAGTAGACGGCGCACGGCAGCTGCCGCGCGGCGTAAGAAGTGCTGTTTACTCTACGAGCGCGCTCGTTACGCCGTCGTGAACGGACGGTTAAAGGGTGGCTCGGATTGCTTTTTCGAGCGTCGGCTGCGCGATCTCGCCGTCGTCCATATACGCGATCGTCTTGTTCTTCGAGATAATGACGATTGTCGGAAAGCCCTTTTGCAAATAGGCTCCGGCGACTTTAAGGTCCGGATCGTAAGCAATCGGGTATGCGACATTGAACTTTTGAGCGAAACCGACAACGTCGGCTTGCGAGGACGGAGTGTTACCGTCAATGCTGACGGCGCTTCCGGAGACGGCGACAAAGGTGATTTGCTTGCCGTACTGCGCGTACAAGCTGTCGATAATCTTTGTTTCGCGCTGGCAGTGCGGGCACCACGTCGCGAACACTTCGAGAAATACCGGTGTCTGCGTTTTTGTAAGATCGAACGGTCCGGCGGTGGTTGAAACGGCAAAGGCCGGGGCCGGCTGTCCGACGCGCAGCGTCGCTTGGGCATGCGACTCGGTTGCCGATTGCGGCACAATCGACGGTGACCGCGAGAGGACGGCGACGGTCACGACCAGAGCAACGGCGAGCAGAGCAAGCGTCGCGTAGATAATCGGCTTGCGGCGATCGGCCGCCGGTCGCCGGCGCGTTGAAACATTGACTTTCATTTCAAGCCTTCAATTCGGCGGTCGACGGCCAGCATCCCAGGCGCCCGCCATGCGACAAATGCAGCGATCGCGGCGAAGGCGAGATCGCGCGCGACTTCCGGCCACGAAGTGACCGTCGCATCGTGCGGTCCAAAACAACCGCACGATAGCGATAGGCCACGCATCACCGCGGAACCGATCGCACCGGCAAAGATTGCTAATTGCACGACGGCAACGATCGCCGCCGCACGTGTAAAGAGGCCCACGATCAGATAACCGCCGAGCAAAACCTCGAAGAACGGCAAGAGCAGCGCCATCGGAGCGATGAGGCCGTGCGGGACGATTCCGAAGGCGGCGATCTGCGCGGCAAAGAGATCCGCATGTCCGATCTTTGCGCCGCCGGCCCAAACAAACAGTACGCCGACCGCAACGCGCAAAACAAGCACGACCATCGTCATGCTGCCGTCTCGAGGTCGCGGACGATGGCGCTCTGACGTGCCGGGATCGCCGCGGCATCGGCGACATCGACGCTCCGGCTTTCTTCATAACCGCGGATCGTCTCGATGACGCACGTCGCTAAGCCGGCCGGATCGTAGCCGCCTTCGAGCACGAAGAGTGCGCGGCCGTCACAATACTCGGTAGCAATCTCACGGACGATCCGCCCGATTTGGCGCGCTGCGTCCGAACTGACACCAAGGTCGCCGACCGGATCGCCGGCAACGAAATCATAGCCCGCGCTAACGACCAGCAGGCCAGGCCGGATCCGGGCCGCGAGCGCGCGTAGCGCGCGGGTCCAGATTGACATGAACGCCTCGGTGCTGATGCCGGCCGCGGCGAGCGGTACGTTGACAAGCGCAGCGTCGGCCGCGAACCGGTTATCGCGCGGGTCGCCGGTTCCCGGGTAGGCCGGATCGGCGTGCGTCGACACGTACGATAATCCGGGGCCGACGAGCCGCTGGGTGCCGTTGCCGTGGTGATAATCGATGTCGGCAATCAGCGCCCGGCCGCCGCTTTCATCAGCAAACGTGCGCGCGGCCAGCGCCGCATTGTTGAACACGCAAAAACCCATCCCGCGAGCGGGCTCGGCATGATGACCGGGCGGCCGCACCAGCGCAAAGGCGGACCGACGGTGCAAGGTTACTTGCGCCAACGCCTCGAGCGTCCCGCCCGCGGCACGCGCGGCGGCTTCGTACGTACCGGCCTCAATGGCCGTGTCGCCGGTGGAAAGATACGTTGCTTCGTTGCGCGCGAGCCGGTCGCATTCGCGCCGCACGAGTTCCACGTAGGCCGGCGGATGCACGCGCTGCAATTCGGCTGAGGTCGCGATCCGCGTATCGACGCGCTCCGCAAGCATGCCGCGTTCGGCGAGCGCAGCAGCGACAACCGCGACCCGCTCGGGCCGTTCCGGGTGCCGCACCCCGGCGAGATGTTCGGTCAGCCGATCGTCGTACGCGACGAGCATCTTAGGACTTCGCGGGCGCCTTCGACGCAGCCGGAGATTTCGCCGTTGCCGGCGCTTTCGAGGCGGCCGGTTTCGGCTTCGCATCAAGCTGCTCGATCAATTGCTGAACTTCGGTATGCGCCTGGGAACCGGGCTTCGTGTATTGCAGAAAGCGCGAGTACGAATCGTGGGCATCTTTTTTGTCGCCGGTCCTCTGATACGACTGACCCAGCACGTAGAGCACCTGCGGATTTTGTTTGGTGAAGTTCGGCGCCGTGTGATCGAGCGCGGCGAAGATCAGAATTGCTTCCTTATAGTTCTTTGTCGCGTAATCCGATTGTGCGAGGCCGACGAGTGCTTCGGCCGAACGGCCGAGAGCGTACGAGTGGCGGAACGCATCGCGCGCGCGGTCGTACTCGTGGTGTTGCACGTAAGCCGAGGCCAGCAGCAGCCAGGTGCGCGGATCGGTTCCCGCGATTTCGGTTAGGCGCTTGTAGGTCGCGATCGATTTTGGGATGTCGTTCGTCTGCTTATAATAATCGCCCAGCCGTGCAAGCGCATCGGCATTGTCGCGATTCGGACCGGCTGCCGCCGTCCACTCACGCACCGCGCCCGCCGTATCTTTCGTAAACGCCAGATAATCGCCGTAGCCCACATGCGTCGCCGGAATCTTGGGATACGTGGCGATTGCGTTCCGGTAAGCCGCGTCGGCCTGGCTCGTCATCTTTTCCGTTGCATAAAGCTTGGCGGTTTGATCGATGATCGCGGCTCTTTCATCATCCGAAGTGGCAAGTGCGAGCAGCTTATTGTAGGTATCGATTGCGACCGGTACGTTGTGCTGAGCCGAGGCGATTTCGGCCTTGCCGGCAAGAGCTTCGGGGCTTTTTGGATCGATCGCGACGGCACGATCGAACACTTGAGCGGCGAGTGCGATCGCGTTCTGCTGTTCGTAGGTTCGCGCTTCGAGAACGACCGGATGCGGATCGGTCGGAGCCAGCTTCGCAGCTGCTTCAAGTTGCGTCCGCGCGTCGTCGAATTTCTGCTCGGTGGCGAGCACTTGGCCGTAGGTCACGAGCGAGTTCTCGTCGGTTTTGTTGAACGTGATCGCCCGCTTGGCGATGCGCTCGGCATCGGACGCCCGATTTTGGCGCAGGTATAAGGTCGTAAGCGTTTGCAAGACGGCGGGGTTAGTCGGCTCCAGATTCGCGGCGTTTTCCAGGTCGGCGACGCTTTCTTTATCGTGTCCGAGCGCCGCATTGGCGATACCGTCGACATAATAGATCTGGGCGCTTTTGGTGCCCGACGCGATGAGCTTCTGCGTCAAACCCAAGGCAAGATCGGGTCGATTGATCGAATAATAATCCTGCGACAATTGGGTCATCGTCGCTTTGTCGTTGGGATCGGTCTTGAGCTTGGCTTCCAAGCGCGGGACTTGTATGTCGAGCGGTTCGGGCGTGGCGGTCGGCGAAGCCGCCGGCGAGGCGGAAGCGGCGGGCGACGGAGATGCAGGCGGCTTGGCTTTCGCTGACGCCCAGACAGGCGCCGTCATAACGATGAGCGCCGCAGCAGCAGCGGCGGCGGACAGACGGTTGGAACGAATCACGAACTCGACTTTCTATAAATGAGTGGCCTCATCGCCCGAAGACGAGGCCGGAACGGGCAGCGTTACGCGTTTAACGAGCCGGAGTGCCCCGAATGTTACGCATGAACGGCTTTTGCGTCCCGAACCTGCTTCGCTAACTCGGGAACGATGGCAAATGCATCTCCGACAACGAGCAGATCGGCGTACTCACCGATCGCAACGCCGCCGTCTTTGTTGATCGCAACGATCGCCTCGGCGGTGCGCATCCCGACCTTGTGCTGGATCGCGCCGGAGATTCCGACGGCGATGTAAAGCTGCGGGCTGATCGTCTTGCCGGTTTGACCGACTTGGTGACCGTGGGAGATCCAACCTGCATCGACGGCCGCGCGCGACGCTCCGACGGCGCCGCCCAACGCATCGGCCAGATCTTTGAGGATCGTTTTGAACGGCTCGGGTCCGCCCATTCCGCGTCCGCCGCTCACGACCACCGAGGCTTCCTCGACGAGCAGTTCGGCCGCAGCTTCTTCAACTTCATCTTCGACCGTCACGAGCGCGAGTTTTCCGGACGGCGCAATCGCGAAGGTCTGCGCCCGGCCTGAAGTCGGCGCGACTGCAAAAATGTTCGGCCGGATCGTCGCGACGCCGTATTCGCTCTTAAAAGCACAGGTCGTCACGCTCAAGCCGCCGAGCTTCGGTGAGACGCAGGCAACCCGGCCGTCGTGCAGCGTGAACGCTACCACGTCGGCATTCAAGCCGGCATCGACCCGTGCCGCAAAGCGGCTCACGACATCGCGCCCGACCATCGTATTACCGGCTATAATGAGGCTCGGGCCGGTAGCGGCCGCAACCGTTGCGAGCGCTTCGACGGCCGGATCGATCAGCTTATCGCTTCCCGCATCGTCGAGAAAATGAATCGCGTCGAGCGGGTACGCACGCAGCTGTTCGGCAATCACGCTTGCCTTCGCGCCGACGACGACGGCGATCGCTTCGCCGCCGAGCAAATCGGCGACGAACCGCGCCGCCGACACCGCTTCGAGCGCAACGCGGCGAGCTTGGCCATGCTTGTGCTCGATGAATGCGATGGCAGATTTCATTACAGGAGTTTCCGCTCTTTAAGGAAGTCGACGATCGCGCGCGCACCATCGACGGCATCGGCCGCCGTCAACGTCCGGCCTTTGTTTCGCGCGGGCGGTATGGCAACGTCGATGAGTTCCGTACGCGCACCGTCGGCGCCGACCGGTTTAGCAAGCTCGAGATCCGCCAGATGAAGGACGGACAGCGGCTTTTTCTTTGCGCCCATGATGCCCTTAAGCGACGGGTAGCGCGGTTCGGCAAACGATTTCGTCACGCTGACGAGCAGGGGTAGCGCCGCACTGACGGTTTGATAGCCGGTTTCCGTCTCGCGCCGCACGCGGATCCGTCCGCCCGCGAAGTCGATTTTGCGCGCATACGTGAGACCGGGAACACCGAGATACTCACTTAACGCACCCGGCAATTCGCCCGTCGTTGCGTCCGTCGATTGGGTGCCGGTAATGACCAGATCGAAGCCGATTTTGCGGATGCCGGCCGCAAGTGCATATGCCGTGCTCCACACGTCGGAGCCGGCAAGACCATCATCGCTAAGCATTACCGCGTCATCGGCGCCCATCGCGAGCGCTTTGCGAACGATCTCTTTACCGCTTTCCGGCGTTAGCGAAATCACCGTTACGGACGAGCCGTCGTTGAGTTGTTCCTTGAGTTGTAGCGCTGCTTCGAGCGCATATTCGTCGAACGGATTGATAACGGTCTCGCCGGCGACCCGAACCAGCCGTTTTGTTGCACCATCGATACGCTTATCGGCGTTCGTATCCGGAACGAGCTTGACGGTAACGAAAATTTTCATCCTGGGCGGCCTCCGGCAATGCATTCGCCGCGACGAATCGGGAACGGACAGCCGGACGATATTCGGACTTTCAATTATGAGCCCTGTCGTGGACGCGTAGCGCTCAGGCCCGGTGCTGAAGACAACCTAAGAGCGGTTGCAGAATTCCGGCGTCTCGTTGCCGCTATCGTGCGAGCTTCTGCACGTCAGTTACGGCCGTTACCATGCGGTTGTCTAGCGGTTCGTTAATGGCACGAAGAATTGTTTGCGTTGCTTGCAAGTCAATCTGCGTGCGTTGGCGGGCGGCCCCGCAACCGCTCGACCATATCAAAACGAAACTCCGAAGTTACCGGGTGACCTTAGCGAATTGTCGCATCCCATGCAATCGAAGGTCACGCTGCGACGCTTGACCGACGGCAAACGCTCTGGAAAAGTGTCGGACGGCAGCGTAGACATTGTTGCATCGCGCAAGTTTGAAGCAACCGACAGCGGCGCGGGTTTCGCGCAGCAGCAATTACAGCGCGTTACGCAGCAGTACGATATGCTCGAGTAACGCGCGCAATTCGCCGGCGCCGAACGATTGTCGCAGCATCTCCGCGACATGTTCGGCGCTAAGCGGTTCGAGCGACTGACCCAAGCCGCCGAGACCACCGGAGTGATAAAACCCGGTCGGCGAAATTTTAATGGTGATCATCGGACCGGCCGGCGCGATTCCGCCCAAGAGTTGCTGCGTGACCGTTAATTCAGCCGTGACGTCATTCGAATCCACGGACGGCTCTTGTTGAAGTTGACCAGCGACGCCTGTTCGGTCACGCTGCAAGCCGAGGAGGTGCGAACGTGCAGGGCCAAAAGTTTCGCCGCCTTGCTTTACCGGAGGTCGTTATGCCGTCGCTTCTTCGCCGTACTGCAGCGGAATGTATCGGAACGTTTTGGCTCGTGTTCGGAGGCACCGGCAGCGCCGTCTTAGCTGCAATTTTTCTGACCGACGCCCGCGTGCCGGTCGGCATCGGCTTCGCGGGCGTTGCGTTGGCATTCGGCCTTACCGTATTGACGATGGCGTACGCGCTGGGGCATATTTCGGGCGGTCACTTTAATCCGGCAGTAACGATCGGCTTGTGGGCCGGCAAACGCTTTCCGGCCAAAGAGATTGCGCCATACGTCGTCGCGCAAGTGATCGGTGCGATCGTTGCGTCGCTCGTCCTTGATGTCATCGCTTCCGGTAAGACCGGCTTTAGCATGCAGCCCAACGGTCTAGCGGCAAACGGTTACGGCGATCATTCACCGGGCGGTTACGGCTTACTCGCCGCGCTCGTCACCGAAGTGGTTCTCACCGCCGGGTTTCTCATCGTGATTCTCGGTTCGACCGATGCGCGAGCACCAAGCGGTTTTGCGCCGGTGGCCATCGGTTTGGCGCTGACACTCATCCACCTCGTCAGCATCCCGGTCACCAATACATCGGTCAATCCGGCTCGCTCGACCGGCCCGGCCTTATTCGTCGGCGGTTGGGCGCTCGAGCAATTGTGGCTGTTTTGGGTCGCGCCGATCGCCGGCGCACTTATCGCCGGTTACGGCTATCGCGCGATCGCGGGCGAACCGGCGTTCGAGTTACCGGGCGACGCGATACCAAAAAACGTTTCGTAAGCGCCGCGCGCGAGATAGCCGTGCGCGCACGCGGCGACGCGAAACCGCGTCGATGGCACGCGCCGGTAGCGAAGCGCTCAAACTCCGAATCGTTCGCGGCGCAGGTCTTGGTTCGGTCAAACGTGTGCCGGCTTTCCGTTACACGACACGGTTGAAGCTGCTGAGATTTCCGTTCGTTTCATGGGACGACCGAGGCTCGAACTCGGATGCCCTCTCGGGCGGCAGATTTTCTTACCACTCCGGCTTTCGCCGTCATCATCGGTCGATTCGGTCGATGATGTGCGTGGTCTGGACTGTGCCTTGACCGTATGTCGATACACGTAGGTCGCGCCCGTCCAGTCTCTACACCTTCGCGCCGTCGCATCGCTCGTCGAGCGGTGTGCCGGACGCGCTTGGCTCGGCGTTGTCATGCACACGCGCATTCATGTGCGAAGAGTTCACCGACTTTGAGCGCATCCCGATCGTCGTTTCCGGGCGATCGGCTCATTGCTGCAAGTCTGCTGTGTCTGCCAATTCCACCATCATCCCATGCGCGCAATCTTGGACTTCGGCGCCGATCGATCTTCTTTCGCAAGCCCGTTGCCGGATGGTCAGCCCGTTGCCGCGATCGGCGCTACGCGGTAGGCGCGATACTCCGCCGAACGCAGATAGCCCGCGAGCAGATCCGCGTGAGATACGCGCAGGGTGTCCATGCCCAAGCGATCGCAGGCAACGTCGACGACGATTAAACCGGCGGGCAGAATGTCGGCGCGCTGCGGCCGGATATGCGCCATCGTTCGCCGAGCGTCCAGATTGCGGGCGAGCAGATCGTCGATGAGGGCGCGGCGGTGCAGCCGGTCGAGCCGCACGCCGTCGCGCGCCGGATCGTGGGCGAACATTCCGGCCGCCGTAAACACCGTTCCCCCGACGGCGATAAGTTCGTCGAACGCAGCAAAGCCGGCCAGCGGAGCCAGGATTGCATCGACGTGCAGGCGGGCTTGCGTAACGAGCGCGGTCCGCGTCGGGACATCGAGCGCGCGTTGACCGAGCAGCGCGGGGAAACGCTCCGATAGCCGGACGGCGCCGATTTCGAGCGAGATGGTTTGCTCGATTGCGTCGCGCTTGCCGACGGCGAGTTCGGTCGATCCGCCGCCGACATCGAGGACGCCGAAGCGCTCGCCGCCGGAGCTTGCCGACGTCGCTCCGGCAAAGGAATACGCGGCTTCCCGATCGCCGCTAATGATGCGTGGTGCAACGCCGGCAATCGCGGCGACCGCGTTGCCGAACGCGACCGCGTCGTCGGCGCGCCGAAGCGCGCTCGTTGCAATGACATCGAGCGTTGCGCCGTGCCCGCGAATCAGTTCGACGTAGTCGCGAATCGTCGTCAATGTAAAATCGGCAGCCGATGGATCGAGTTTGCCGTCCGGACCGAGGCCGCGCCCTAAGCGCGTGCCGACCGACTTTGCGACCACGACCGAAGCACGATCGAGAATTAACAAGCGGGTCGAGTTGGTACCGATCGAGATGAGCGCCGTACGCTCGGGCGCGCTACTAATAACGCTTGTTGGCGGTCGCCTCGCGCGTCCGTCGGATCATCTCGACTGAATTCTCGTAACCCGACAGCGCGACACCGACATACAATGTGTCGATGATCGTCAATTGGGCGATTCGACTCGAGCTTGCATCGCTGCGAAACGCGGTTTGCTTCGCGGCGGTGAATAATTTGATATCGGCGACTTTGGTGATCGGCGATGTCGAACGGTGCGTGATGCAGATCGTCGTAGCGCCGTTGCGTTGTGCGTTCGCTAAGGCATCCGTAACATCACGCGAGGCACCCGTGTGCGAAATGCCTAACGCAACGTCGCCTTTTTGCAGCAACGACGACGACATGGCCATCATATCGCCGTCCGACAGCGCGACGACCGCAATTCCTAATTTGAGAAACTTGTGATACGCATCGATCGCCAGCGGGTTCGATCCGCCGACGCCGTAGACTTCGACGCGCCGCGCCGTCGCGATCGCCCGGACGGCAAGTTCGAGTTCTGCATCGGTCAGTACTTCGATCGTGTCGCGCAATGCTTGAGCGTTTGCCTGGAACACTTTCGTCTTAATGACTTGGAGCGAATCGCCCGGTTCGATAGCGGCGTAAATCGCGTTCGTCGGCTCGACGAGATCGCGCGCGAGCATGATCTTAAACTCTTGATAACCTTTGTAACCGATTTTTTGACACAAACGGACGACGGTCGATTCACTCGTGTTCGTCTTTTCCGCAAGCTCCGTCACGGTAAGATAAATTAACTCGTCGGGATGTTTGAGAATGAAGTCGGCGACGCGCTGTTCGGCGGTCCGGAGCGACGAGTATGTCCCCTGAATGCGTACGAAGCTGCCGGGGACTTTAACTGGCTCAACTCTTACATCGGTCATTTCGAACACGCTTCGCCAGCCTAGCTAGCGTCGCCTCGAAAGAACTTTGCACGCTGCGTCTTGCGAAATAAATGACGCTCGAACGGTTGCGGCCGGTCGGGCGGCGCCCAGTCTTCGGTCGACTTGAGATATTCGTTGATCTGTGCCTCAAAGTCGGGATCGTTGATGATCGGCACTGGTCCGGGCGGCGGCAATGGTTCGTCAGCTCGAGTTTTCGCAAGTACCAGCATTCTTCCGATGAGGTCGAACGGCAATGTCGTCCCGCGCGCTTCGAGCGCTCGCGTATAAGCAGCACGATTCGCGTTTACCTCCGCGATGGAGACCGCTACAAGGCGCCCGTCCTCAAGACGCACGGTCGCTCCAAGTGCGTGCACGTTGATCACCGTGCCGCGAACGCGTTCAGGGTCGGTCATGATGTTTTAGGTAAATGATCGTTTCGCGATCGCGTACGAGATGCAAGCGGTCGTGAATCTCCGGGATGGCACCGAGCGGATCGGACAGACGGCGAATTTCACGATCTTGTTCGGCGCGTTTGGCTTCGAGCCGCAGCACGTCGCTTTGCGTCGCGCCTAATTGCTCGGCCAACGCGAGGTTCTTATCGATGATTCGAACGTACTGCAGTCCGACGACGGCAAAGAACGTGCCGACGAGCACGACGACGGTGATGCGACGCGACAGCCGAAGCGCGAATCGCATGCGGTTCACGCGTTGCCGATCCGCCGAAACTTCGCGTACCGCCGATCGAGCAGCGCGCCGGTCGATTCGTGCAAGATCGTGTCGATCGCCGCGCCGACGGCTTCGAGCACCGTCGCGATCGTCCGCGGACCATCGCGATGGGCACCGCCGAGCGGTTCGGGTATCACTTGGTCGACGATACCGAACTCGCGCAGGTCATCGCTGGTCAGGCGTAAGCGTGCCGCGGCTTCATCGGCTTTCGAGGCGTCACCCCAAAGAATTGCCGCCGCACCTTCGGGCGATGCAACGGAGTAGACGCTATGCTCGAGCATCATCACGTGGTCGGCCAGGGCCAGCGCAAGTGCACCACCGCTGCCGCCCTCACCGATGATCGTCGCGACGACGGGTGTCGGGACATCGGCAAACGTCGCGAGCGTCGCGGCGATCGCTTCCGATTGCGCGCGTTCTTCAGAGCCGATCCCCGGATCCGCTCCCGACGTGTCGACGAACGTAACGACCGGCATACGCAGATGGCCCGCGAGCTTGACTAGGCGCTGCACTTTGCGGTAGCCCTCGGGCGCCGCCGAACCAAAGTTACGGCGGACTTTATCTTTAAAATCGCGGCCTTTTTCCTGCGCGATTACCATTACACGCCGGCCGCCGAGTTTCGCGAAACCGGCAATGATTGCAAGGTCATCGCGGAAATGCCGATCGCCGTGCAGTTCGTCGAATTGATCGAGCGCCGCGATATAATCACTACCGATCGGACGCTTCGGATGGCGCGCCATATTCACGCGCTGCCACGGCGTCATCGCGCCGAACGTTTCGCGTAGGATCTCGGCGTATTTGGCTTCGATTGCCGCAATCTCGACCGACAGATCAATCCGCTGATCGGCGCTGTGCCGGCGCAAATCGGCGATGCGCTCTTCGAGTTCGAGCAGTCCTTTTTCGCGTTCGACGATAACGTTCATGCCGGCGCTTCTTCGGGCGTGACGCGCGCATGCGACGAACGGCCGTTACTCGAGCGGACGGAGATCGTTGCAGCCGAACCGTAGTCAAGCAAGCGGATGAGGGCATCGCGCAATTCGGTCCGCTTGACCACCATGTCGATCGCGCCTTTCTCAAGTAAGAATTCCGCAGTCTGAAAATTGTCGGGCAACTTTTGCCGGATGGTTTGTTCGATCACGCGGCGTCCGGCAAAGCCGATCGATGCTTTTGCTTCAGCGACGATTACATCGGCTTGAAACGCAAATGAGGCCGAAACACCGCCTGTCGTCGGGTCGGTCAACACGCTGATATAAAAGTTTCCGGCGCTTATAAAGCGCCGAACCGCAAGCGTCGTCTTGGCCATTTGCATGAGCGCAAGCATGCCTTCTTCCATGCGCGCGCCGCCGGAGGCGGTACAGATAATACACGGCACTTTCCGCCGCCGGGCTTGCTCGAACAAAAGCGCGATGCGTTCGCCGACGACCGTCCCCATCGTACCGCCGCGAAAATTAAAGTCCATCACGCCTAGCGCGACGCTAAAGCCGCCGATCGCGCCGAACCCGCACACGATGCCTTCAGAGAGATGCGACTTTTCGCGGTCGCGTTCGAGTTTCTGCGGATAAGGGACTTTATCAACCCAATTGAGCGGATCGCCGGGCAACAGATCGCTTCCGATCTCGACGAAATCCGAATCGATGAGCATGTTGATTCGATCGAATGCGTGCATCCGAAAATGCTGGCCGCAGTTTTTGCAAACGTACAGCGCCGCGGCTAAATCCGGCCGGTACAACATCTCGCCGCACTTCGGACACTTCGTCCATTGCGCGGCATCTTCACCCGAGGGAACATCGTCACGGCGAATCCGCAGCCATTCCGGCATCGGCACTACGAACGACCGCTCAGGCGGCCGCGATAAATGCGTGCGAGTTGGCGCAGATAGTTAAAGATCTCATTCCCATTGAGTTTCGACGTTCCGGCAACACGATCGGTAAAGACGTACGGTACCTCGACAGCCCGCTCGTAGCGCGCTTTCGCAATGACTTCAAGCCCGATCTTGAAACCGATCGGGTCGAGCTCGACGCCGGTGATGGCGCGGCGGCGCACTAAAAAATAGCCTGATGTAATATCACGTACTGCGGTGAGCGGCTTGGCTAGTGCGATGGCCACGAGCGATGTAACTTTGCGTTGCACCGGCCAGTCTTCAATGCCGCCGCCGGCGACATATCGCGACCCGATCGCAAGGTCGTAGCCGTTGGCCAAGGCGTGCACCATCTTCGGGATGATCGTTGCGTCGTGCGAGAAGTCGGCGTCCATGGCACCTAACGCATCGGAATCCGCTCGGGCGAACTTCCAGCCGTCGATGACGCCGCTCGATAATCCCATTTTGCCGGGCCGATGCAGACAGCGCACCGGATACTTCTCGGCCGCCAGCCGTTCGACGATATCACCGGTGCCGTCCGGCGAATTATCATCGACGACGACGATTTCGCCGTCGAGCGAATTCTTTGTGAACACGTCGTTGAGCGTCACAATAAGGCGCTCGATTCCGCCGGCCTCTTTGTATGTCGGAACGACGATCGAGAACTTCAACGCAGCCGGTGCGGCGGTCGGCGATTCGGTCACGTCAGGAGATGTACCGTGGGAAAGCGTGATGCGTCAAATTTTGCCAAGCTATCGTAGGCGCTTACTTCGGTGCTGAGCAGCGTCACGCCGGCTTCATCAACCGTGGCAACTTCGGCTGCGGGCAGCGCGACGTCTTCAGCGCGCGCGGCCCAATGAACGACGAGTAATTCAGCTTGGCGCGAGTTATCCGCAGCGTAGACCGAGCGAACCTCGCCGACGCGGACGTCGCCAACGAACACCGGCGTTCCGGAAAGAAGCGATTCTAACGTATGTGCCATTAACGAACGGAGAGTTTACGCCTCAACGTGACGCTTTCCCGTGCTCAGCGTATTCTTTGCGCGCGTTCTTGTCCGACATTGCGCAAGCATGAATCGCGCGAAGCCGAAAGCCGTGGCGTGCCTCTACCGCCGAATGCGCGCCAATGGACGTTACTCGTCGCTGCTTCGGTCGCCTTAGCGTGGCTGCTCGAACGGGCGGCGTTTCCCGCCGCGCTGTTACTGGGCCCGATGATCGCCGCTATCGGCACTGCGGCCGGCGGCGCGCGATTGCGGATTCCGCGACCCGCTTTCATCGGCGCCCAGTCGATCGTCGGCTGCCTCGTCGCGCGGGCAATAACCGCTCCGATCGTCGCATCGATCGTAAACGACTGGGCCGTCATGCTGGCCGTCGTCGTCAGTACGGTCGCGGCCGGAGCGGCAGTCGGCTTCATCCTCACTCGCTTCGGCGCACTTCCCGGCAGCACGGCGGCATGGGGCTCGTCACCGGGCGGAGCGTCGGCGATGGTCGCAATGTCCGAAGCATTCGGCGCGGACGTGCGGCTCGTTGCATTCATGCAATATTTGCGGGTGATCGTCGTGGTCGTCACCGCCTCGCTGGTCGCCCGGCTTTTGACCGGCGGCACGCCCGGCACGCATACCTCCGCCGTCATCGCACCAGCCGCCCGGCTTTTCGGCGCCGTTTCCATCGGCGAAACGCTTTTGCTGGCCGCCGGCGGTGCGTGGCTGGGCGGGCGGTTGAAGGTTCCGGCCGGCGCGTTGCTCGTACCGATGACGCTCGGCGCGGTGCTACACGCAACCGGCGCGATGGCGATTAGCTTACCCGAACCGCTGCTCGGGCTTGCCTATGCCGCCATCGGCTGGTACGTCGGCTTGCAGTTCACGCGCGATACATTGAGGCATGCGTTGCGCGCCGTTCCGCAACTGCTCGCGGGAACGCTGCTGCTCATCGGTTTGTGCATGATCTCGGCCTGGCTGCTGCACCGGACGCTGGGGACCGATCCACTCAGCGCCTACCTGGCGACGAGTCCGGGCGGCTTAGACTCGGTCACGATCATCGCGGTCGGCAGCGGGGTCAACATCCCGCTCGTCCTTGCCGTTCAAGCTCTGCGCATCTTCATCGTCATTCTTAGCGGACCGGCGCTGGCAAAGCTCATCACCCGCTACGCATGACTATAATTCGCCGCGCGCGTACAGAAGCGCCGCGAGAACGACGAGCGCCGCCGTCTCGGTACGCAAAATGCGGCGTCCGAGCGACAGCGAGACCGCTCCGGCAGCAACCGCCGCCTCGACTTCAGCGGCCGAAAAACCGCCTTCGGGCCCGATGATGATGAGCGCGCTGCTCGCCGCGCGCAGTTCCGGCTCGAAGCGTTCCCGCAGGGGCAGCGGATCGGCAAGCTCCCACGCAATATACACTCGCTCGAAGGCAGGAAAGATCGGCAACAACTCGCTCCAGCCGACGATCGGACCCACATCGGGGACGTGCGTCCGGCCGCATTGTTGCGCCGCTGTTTTCGCGATGCGCTGCCAGCGCTCGTGTTTGCGATCGCCGGTGCGCTCGCCGATCACGCGGTCGCTGCGCAGCGGCACGATTCCCGCGACGCCGAGTTCCGTCGCTTTCTCGACGATGTAGTCCATTTTTTGCGCCTTGGGAAGCGCTTGGGCTACGACGGTGCGCAGCGTGCTCTCGCGTTCCGCCCGCTCCATGGCGTCCGCAAGACGGGCGTGAACCGCCTTGCCGTCGATTTCCAGGATCGCCGCGAACGCGGTGCCGCCGCTGTCGACAAGCACCACGCGGTCACCGTCGTCCCGGCGTAGCACCGTCACGAGTTTTCGCGCATCGTCAGCGGCCAGCGACACGCGCTCGCCGACGGCATGAACGCCCTCGATGAAAAAGCGATCGCGCGGCATACGACGCAGTTTTAGACCGCCGCACCGGAACACCCGCCCGGGTGTTGAATACCCGATTTCCGTGATCGGCTTGTTACTAGCGGTGCTCACGCCGCTCTTCGTTCCGGCGACGCCGGTGCCGTCGCCGTTGCCCGAGATCGGCCGCGTCCGGTCGAATGCATTATGTACGACCGTGCGCCAAAACGTAGCGCCGGCAGTGCTCGGGCTGATGCGCAACGATGAGATCATCGGTGCCGGTCACCGCGCGTTTGCGAAAATGTCGCGCGATGCAGCCGGTACATCGAGTGCGTCGATCGAGATCGACAAGCTGTACCTCGAACAAATCGAAACGCGCTTGGTTCACAATTTGAGCGTCATCGACCGCAAACTTGGCGACGTCAAGCACTTTCCGGTTGTCGCGCAGAGCGACGACGAGCAAGATGCCGATGCGCTCAAAAAACAACTGCTCGCCGTTGCGGCCGAACAGCGCAAAGCACTCAATCTCATTTCCGGAACGCTCGCAACGGAGTCGCTGGGGCAGATGCGTAACGACATTGCCGGCGCTACGATGCAAAACTCGCTGCAGCCGCCGTCAAGTCAGCCGCAGGCGGCCGCAACCGCCGACCCGACATCCTTTATCGGCGTTGCCGGCTTACCGGATTTCGCGCCGGTCGCAGCATTTTCGAAGACGGCGAAGCTCTCCAACCTTGCCGGTCACACGGTGTTCGATCAGGTCGCGCTACAGCTTGAAGACACCCAAGCGACCATCGCGCATCACGAAAATGTCGCAACTGAAACAGTTATTCGAACGGCCGAACAATGCCGCGCGGTCGTCGTGCCGAGTCCGGCTCCGTCCTCAAGCCCCTAGCGCAAATCCGGGCAGCCAGCTGCCGTGATAGCCGGTCGGAACGCGAACCGGCAAGTTCACCGTCGCAGCCGGCGCGCCGGTAAAATCGGCTCCGTCGATGATGACGAACGAGCTTCGGTCGGTCGCCCGATCGTAGGTGAATGCAAGGATGTAAACGTCGCCTTCGTCACGCGCGTCATGTTTGGCAACGATGGTCGGTTCGGCCACGAGCGTGGCCCAACCGGCCGGCCGAATCGTTGCAGCATTCGTCTGCATGTCGTAGCGCACGAAGCCGTCGAAACCGCCGGCCGGCAGAGCGCTGCGCGCTTCGCTGACTCCCGCCGTCGCGGCGTAACCATAGCGATAATGCGTGCCGCCGACGGTATCGGCGACTCGCGGCAACTCGATATAGCGCTCGTCGCGCCGATCGAAGCGGCACGTACCGGCAAGCCGATCGACTTCAAGCCGAACGAGCGCCGGCGGCGTACCATGCGGATCGATCGAGCTTTCGAGCGACGCGTGTACGATCACATCGATGAGCAGCAAATCGCCCGTCTCGTAGCCGTTGAGATAGTGCCAAAAATAAAAGCCGTCGGTGCGGATCCGCTGCGGCGGCTTGCAGACGTCGGCGCGATCGATGATGATTATTTCGGTACCGCGTTCGGCTTCGTAGCGAAATGCCGGCTTACCGCGCATGATCGCTTGCAGATCGAAGACGAGCGGCGCAACGACGAGCACGAACGAGCGCTCCGTCAGAAGGCAATCATGCACGATCATCGTCGCATCGAGTTCGAGCGTTAGTTCACGAACGATCGTTCCGCCGGCATCGGCAACGAAATAAACGCAGCGCGGCGTATCGATCGCATATCGAAAAAAATGCAGCGAACCGTCATGGCGGTCGACTTTTGGGTGGGCGGTCATCGTCGCATCGAGCCGGCCGCCGAAGGTGTAGCGCCCGACGGTATGCAGCGCGCTATCCAACTCGTACGGCAAGCCGCCTTCATACAACGCTAAAATGCGGTCGGCAAAACCGATGACGTTCGTATTTGCCGCGTTTTTCACCGGGCTCGGATCGCCGTCGCGACCGATGAGCTTCTTACTGACGGGAAACGGCTTTCCGACGCTGCCGTAGATCGCCCGGCCCGCTCGCCGCTCGGCTTTCAAGCCGGCCGTTTCGATCCAGCGGTTGCGATAACGCGCGCGGCCGTCCCGCAACTCGATCGCGTGAAGCATGCCGTCGCCGTCGAACGGGAAGCGATAATCGAGCGGCTCGAATTGCGGATTGGGACCGTTACGTACGTACGTGCCGTCGAGCTCCGCCGGAATCTGCCCCTCGACAACGAGATTGGTGAGATCGATTTCATCGCGACGCGGCGCGTTCGGTCCGAGTAAGTATGGATCGGTGTCGAACGGATGCGGCCGCGGCGCGAGTGCACGAGCGAAAGCGGTCAACGGTCCGGCGACCGCCGTCACCGTTCGCGTGACGAGCGGGTGCATCAGTCGGCTTTGAACGCTTCTTTGACTCGCTCGAAGAACGAGCGTTCTTCGACCCGATCTCCGCCCTCGTCGGCAAAGGCTTCGAGCAATTCACGTTCGCGCTTGGAAAGTTTCGTCGGCACAACAACATGGACGGTGACGAGCTGGTCGCCGCGCGCCGTCCCGCGCACGCTGGGCATTCCGCGTCCACGTAAACGATAACTCGACCCGGATTGCGTGCCGGCTTGCAACGTCAGCGGCACGTCGCCTTCCATCGACGGCACGGCGATCTCCCCGCCCAGTGCGGCTTGCGGAAACGAGACCGGAACATCGATATACAGATCCATGCCGTCACGCCGGTAGCGTTCGTTGCGCTTCACGGATAGATAGACATAGAGATCGCCGTCCGGGCCGGAACGTACGCCGGCCTCGCCGCTGCCGCTGATCCGAATTCGCGAGCCGTCGTCGACGCCCGCCGGGATTTTTACCGTAAGCGCTTTTTCGGTTTCAATCCGGCCGCGGCCGCGGCACACCTGACACGGCGAGGGGATCATTTGCCCGTCGCCGCCGCATTTCGAACAGGTCGTCTGCGTGACGAATTGGCCCAGCGGCGTCTGGCGAACCTGACGCATGACACCGCTTCCGGCGCAGCGGTCGCAGGCCGTGATGAGCGTCCCGGGCTCGGCGCCCGAACCTTTACAGGTCGCACACGACGCAAGATGGTTGAACGAAATGTCGCGTTGCGTCCCGGCGAACGCTTCTTCGAGCGTGATTTCGATGTCGTAACGCAGGTCGCTGCCGCGCGCCGGACCATTGCGGCGCGGCGCCTGAGCCGCTCCGCCGCCGCGCTGTGCGCCGAAGAACATATCGAAAATATCGCCGAAACCATCGGCGCCGCCGGCAGCACCGAACCCGCCGCCATCCGCACCGGCATGACCGAAGCGATCGTAGTTCGCCCGCTTTTGCGGATCGCTTAGTACTTCGTAGGCTTCGTTGATCTCTTTGAATTTGTGCTCGGCGGCAACTTTATCTTCGTTGACGTCCGGATGGTGCTTGCGGGCGAGTTGCCGGTACGCACGCTTAATATCCGTGTCGTCGGCGCCGCGCGCAACGCCGAGCACATCGTAGTAATCGGTTGCCATGCGCGCTATCGCAACTCGAGATCGTCGAGATGCGCGCCGAGCGAGTCGGCGGTTCCCGAAGCTAGCGCCATCAAACGCGCGTACGGCATGCGGCGTGGTCCGAGTATGGCAATCATGCCGACACCGCGGTCGCCGAAACGATAAGGGACGGTCACCATGCTGCACTCCGACATTGCGTCTTCTCCGAGTTCGCGTCCGATTTTTACCATCGGAGTGGTGACATTCGCATCAGGCTTAATAGATTCAGCAACAAGATCGTAAAGCGTCTTTTGTTCTTCAACTATATGTAAAATCGTACGCAACTTGCGCAGATCGTGGAATTCCGGCTGATCCAGCAGATTTTGCGTTCCGGACGCTGCAAGCTGCGGTTCGGCGCTCTGCCGGGCCGCTCGAAATGCCGTGCTGACGACCGTCGCCAATTCATCGCTGATATGAAACTCCGCGGCGACCGCGGCAAGATCTTCGGCGATGATGTCTTCGATGATCCGTCCGGACAAGCGTGCGTTAAGCGCGTTCGAGAGCCGCGTAAGGTCGTCCGCCGGTACGTCGATCTGCCATTCAACCGCGGTTTGCGATGCAACGCCCATCGATGTAACGACGATCGCCAGCGCCGTTCGCGGCGAAAGCCAAATGAGCTGGATGTTCTTGAACGCATGCGTATCGCGCGACGGGGCGACGGCGAACACGAGATTTTTCGATAAGCTCGAAAGCATCCGCGTCGTTTGCTCGATAACGTCGGACAGCTCGCGGCTGGCAGCGCGGAACTGTTCGCGAATTCGCCGCGCATCGTCGCTGGGCAACGACTCGGCAGGCATCAACCGGTCGACATAGGTGCGGTAACCGGCATCGGACGGCACGCGACCGGCCGACGTGTGCGGCTGGACGAGATAGCCGAGAGCTTCGAGTTCGGCCATTTCATTACGGATCGTCGCCGAAGAGACGCCCAAATTATACTTGTGCGTCAACGTGTTGGAACCGACCGGTTCGGCGGTTGCGATGTATTCGTACACAACCGTCGCCAGTATGAAGGCCTTGCGTTTATCGAGCTCGAGCTTGTCTTTCATCTATCCCGCTAGCAGTCGTGGCACCCGACTGCCAAGAATTATTGGTAAGCGTAGCATTCCCCGTTTCAACGGTCAAGTTCATGAAGGGCTCGGGCCGGACGGAGGAAAGCACCACGCAATGAATTCGCCGACGAATCGGATCTACGACGCGCCGCCCGCCGAGAGTTTGACGTTTCCGCCCTCGGCCGAACTGCGAAGTTCGACGCTGACGCCGCCCGGCATTTACGCTCAGGCGCAAGCCGATCCGTTGGCGTTCTGGCGCTCGTGGGCGGATAAGCTCGAATGGATGACGCCGCCCACGAAGACGCTGGAGTGGAACGAGCCGTTCGCACGCTGGTTCGGCGACGGCGAACTCAACGCGTCGGTCAACGCTTTGGACCGCCACGTCAACGCCGGCAAGGCAGCTAAAGTCGCTTACTTCTATGAGGGCGAGCCGGGCGATCGGTGGGCGGTCAGCTACGGTCAATTGCTCGACGACGTCTGCCGCTTTGCCAACGGTCTGCGGGCGCTCGGAATTACCAAGGGCGACCGTGTTGCGATTTATATGCCGATGATTATGGAGTTGCCGGTTGCCATGCTTGCATGCGCCCGAATCGGCGCAGCTCACTCGGTGATCTTCGGCGGTTTTTCGCCCGACTCGATCGTCGATCGCGTGAACGATGCGGCGTGCGTCGCACTCATTACCGCCGACCAAGGCTGGCGGCGCGGCAAAAAGCTGCCGCTCAAGGCGAACTGCGATGAAGCAATTGCAAAGGGGCTGCCGTCGCTGCAGCATGTGATCGTCGCCAAGCGCGTCGGCGAGCCGGTTGCCATGGTCGACGGCCGCGACTATTGGTGGGACGACGTCATTGCGGGTCAAGCTTCGACGTGCGAACCCGAGCGGATGAATGCCGAAGATCTGCTGTATCTCTTGTACACATCGGGCACGACGGCCAAGCCCAAAGGCATCATGCACACGACGGCCGGTTACCTCACCGGCGTAACCGCGACGCATAAACTCGTCTTCGACCTGCGCGAAGACACCGATATTTTCTGGTGCGCGGCCGACATCGGCTGGGTAACGGGGCACTCGTACATTTTGTACGGTCCGCTGTGCAACGGCGCGACAAGCGTCATCTACGAAGGCAGCCCGGATTTCCCGGCCAACGACCGGCTTTGGGATATCGTCGAGCGCTATAAAGTGACCATTCTGTACATCGCGCCGACCGCGATCCGGACGTTCATGAAATGGGGTCGCGACTGGCCCGAAAGCCACGACCTGTCGTCGCTGCGACTCCTGGGTTCCGTCGGCGAGCCGATCAATCCCGAAGCCTGGATGTGGTACCGCGAGGTGATCGGCGGCAACCGCTGTCCGGTGGTCGATACGTGGTGGCAGACGGAGACGGGCGCGATCATGATCAGTCCGCTAAGCGGCGTGACGACGCTCAAACCGGGCTCGGCAACGCAGCCGTTTCCCGGCGTTTCAGCCGACATCGTCGATGAAGCCGGCGCATCGGTTGCGCCCGGCGGCAGCGGCTACATCGTGCTCACCCAGCCGTGGCCGTCAATGTTGCGCGGAATTTACGGCGATCCGGAACGTTACAAGGCAACGTACTGGTCGAAGTTTCCGCATCGCTATCTTGCCGGCGACGGTTGCCGTCGCGATCTCGACGGTGACTACTGGTTTCAAGGCCGCATCGACGATGTGATGAACGTCAGCGGCCACCGCATCTCGACGACCGAAGTCGAGTCGGCACTCGTAGAGCACCGCGCGGTTGCCGAAGCGGCAGTTGTCGGCAAAAACGACGACGTTACCGGGCAGGCCATCTGCGCGTTCGTCACCGTGCGCGGCGGGAGCGTCGGGTCCGATGCGTTGGCCAAAGAACTGCGCGAACATGTCGGCACGCGCCTCGGCAAATTCACGACGCCGAAGTTCTTGACGTTCACCCAGGAGTTGCCCAAGACGCGCAGCGGCAAGATCATGCGCCGGCTCCTGCGCGATATTGCCGAAGGCCGCATCCTCGGGGACACGACGACATTGGCCGATTCGAGTATCGTTGCCGAACTCCAAGCGCGGGCGCAAACGGAGGCGAGCAAAGAAGACTAACGCTGAACACCGACTTCGACCAAGCAGAACGCGCCGCACTCTACCGTGCGATCGCATTGCGCCGTGACGTTCGAGCTGAATTTACCTCCGAACCGGTCGACGACGAGATGCTCGTCCGGATTCTCGGCGCTGCACATCAGGCACCGTCGGTCGGACTGTCGCAGCCGTGGCGTTTCATCGTCGTACGCGATCGCATAACCCGGCAGGCGGCTTACAACGCATTCTTGCGTGAGAACGCAGCAGCAGCGGCAACCTACGACATCGAGACGCAAGAACGGTACATCCCGCTTCGGCTCGCCGGGATTCTCGAGGCACCCGTGAATATTTGCGTAACGTGCGATGACGATCCCAATCGCGGCAAGGGTTTAGGGCGGCGTACGATGCCCGAAACCGCACGCTATTCAACGGTTTGCGCAATACAGAATCTTTGGCTTGCAGCGCGCGTCGAGGGGCTCGGCGTCGGCTGGGTGAGCATCATCGAACCCGCCGAGCTGCGGACGCTTCTGGCGATTCCCGACGGCTTGGCGATCGTCGCTTATTTGTGCGTGGGTCACGTCCGCACGTTTGCGCCGCTTGCCGATCTCGAGCGCGACCGATGGGAGCAGCGCGTCCCGCTCGACGAAGTGCTCGACTACGAACGCTACGGCAAGAAATGAGCAGCAGCGAGGCTCTCGGCGCGATTGACAGACTCCTGCGAGCGCAGGAATGTGCGCCGGCGTAAGTTCGATGAAACGAAGGTTCGCTGCAGCTACAATTCGCTGCCAGCCACGCTTCGCTGCCAGCCACGGTTCGCTGCAAGCGCAGCTTCATATACGAGTTCGTCGGCACGCCTGAACCTTAGGCTTACTTGATTTTTCATTTTGCCGAATATCGTGATGCGGTCTCCGCTCATTTGAAGATTTTGTCCGGGAGTTTGCTGCCGAGCGTTGTGCCTTAACGGAGCGTTAATCCGATCGTGCGACAGTTTTATGCAACAGAGAGCATGTGGGAGAACGCCGTGCGCCGATCGCTTCGTTCGACTTTCGTTTTAGCGCTGACGTCGTGCGTCATCTTTAGTAGCTCGCGAGTTGACGCGCATCGCTTGCACGTTCGTACGCTCGACCTGCCGGTCACGCAAAGCGCGTCCGATCTTACGGTTCGGCCGTTTGCGTCGGGGACGCCGAACGGCGTAACCAATCCTGATTCGATCGTCGTCACCAAGCAGCACGTGTACATTGCGTATCAGAACGACACGCCGCCGACGGGAAGTGCACTCAAGAGCACGATCGTGCAGTATGATCGCGCGGGGCACGTCGTGCGGACCGTTGCGGTGACGGGCCGTTGTGACGGCATGCGATGGAACCCCTACACGCACACGCTTTGGGCGACCGTCAACGAAGATTCGTATCCGGGCCTGTATGTAATCTCGCCGCAACGCTCGACGTTACGGCGTTATGCTTTTGCGTGGCCGACGCCGCATGGCGGCGGTTACGATGATATCGGATTTAGTCAGGGCAAAGCATTCGTCTCGGGCTCCAATCCGACGCTCAACGCCGCGGGCGTAAATGTGTTCCCGGCAGTCGATGAAGTGACGCTGCAAGCCGACGGCCGGGCCGTTGTTTCACCGGTGATCTCCGGCAATGCACTGGTCAAAGATACGACGACCAACACGTTCGTGCACATCAACGCAATCGACCCCGACTCGATGCAGATCGCGCCCAACGGCGACGTGGTGCTCGTCGATCAAGCCGGAACGGAGCTTGTCTTCATTCACAATCCGGGCACGAAGAACCAGTGGCTGAGCCGGATCCCGACCGGTACCCAGCTCGACGACATCGACGTGACGCGTTCGGCACACGGCGCGCTTTATATCGTCGACAGCCATAAGAATCTCACCTCGATCGTCACGGCGGCACGTTGGCCGATCGGGCAAATTTGGACCGAAGCGCCGAGCGACTCGGGCGTGGCAGGCTTCGTCGGAACGCTCGATCTTTCGACCGGCAACATCGTGCCGCAACTCATCGGCTTCGGCAGCCCGACCGGTTTAATTTGGGTCGACGACTCCGCACCCGACGAAGGCTCGTAACCTCACAGCCAGCCGCGGTCGCGCGCGATTCGCGCAGCATCGATACGATTGGTACCGCCGACTTTGCCGATCGCCTCGGACAGGTAGTTGCGTACAGTGCCGTCGCTCAAACCAAGTTTTCGGGCAATTGCACTTGCGGTCAATCCTTCGCCGCCCAAGCGCAGTACCGTTCGTTCGCGTTCGCTGAGCGGATCGCGCTCGACCCACGAGTCGAGCGCTAAGCTGGGATCGATGACGCGTTCGCCTCGAGCAACACGCCGAACGGCCGCGGCAAGTTCGCTCGACGGGCGGTCTTTGAGCACGTAGCCGGCAACGCCGGCATCAAGTGCGCGCCGCAAATAGCCGCTGCGCGCAAAGGTGGTAACGATGATCACGCGCGTCGGCAGTTTACGCGTTTGGATATCGGCGGCAAGTTGCAGACCGGTTCGTTTCGGCATTTCGATATCGGTGACGAGTACGTCCGGGACGAGCGATTCGACAAGCTTGCATGCCGCTTCGCCGTCTTCGGCCTGCGCGACGACATCGATGTCTCCCGCAAGTTGCAACAACGCCGCAAGCGCACCGCGGACCATCGCTTGATCTTCAGCGATGACCACGCGAACGCGCTGCGTCCCGATCACGCCGGCAAGGTGACGATCAAGCGCGTTCCATTCGCAACGTCGCGTACGAGCGTTCCGCCCAGCGCTTCAACCCGTTCGCGCATTCCGGCCAGACCAAAACCGTCGCTCGTCGCATTGCCTTTGCCGTCGTCGGCAATCTCGAGCCGCACCGACCCGCCGGCGCGTCGGAGGCACAAGCGACACGAACGCGCTCGTGCATGACGGATGATATTGGTGACGCCTTCGCGCATCGCTAAAGCAAGTACACCCTCTTGCGTCGCCGTCAACGGCAGCTTCTCGCTTTCACACGCCACCTCTAAACCGGCGATCTCGAGCACGTCGCGCGCACGCGTGAACTCAGCGTCGATACCGGCCGAACGGTATCCGGCAACGGCTTTGCGTAACTCGCCGAGCGTTTCGCGCGCGATCTGTTCGACATCCCGAATCTCATGCGCGGCGCGCACGATGTCGCCTTCGGAAAGTTTCGCCGCGAGCTCCGATTTTAGCACGATGACGGAAAGTGTATGACCCAGGACATCGTGCAAGTCGCGCGCGATTCGCTCGCGCTCGGCAACTTTGGCGATACGCTCGATCTCTGCGTGCGCTAAGCGCAAAGCAGCATCCGCGCGACGACGTTCGGCACTGCGCGCACCGACCGAACCGAGAACGGTGGAAAGCACGAGGGTGTAACCGATCGAATAGGCCGGCAAGTGCAGCGCAGCGCAAAGTGCCGCGACGATAACAACGTAAATTCCGACATTACGATACGCGCGTTCCGGCGGCTCGATCCACGCGACGCAGCACGCTCCGTACACAAAGTAACTGATCGCCGCGTCATTGCCCGGCGCGAAGAGCGCACCCAATAGGACCATGCCGGCAATAACGGCGACCTGTTGCCGGCCCCCAACCCAATAGGCGCGAAAGTACAAAGTGAGGAAGGCGACGAGGCCCGCGAGCGTCGCTGCCCATGCCGCCGGCGACTGACGATCGAAATACGCTTCAATGGGAATCGGAAGCAGATAGACGAGCCACGCATAAGGCATCCAGCCTTGATCGAGATGCTCGGGCAGCAAACGCAACGCACCTTGCGATTGCCGCGCCGGCCGAGCGTCAGCCATGCCGCACGCGTGAATCAACCATAGACCGAACCTTCGTCGCGCCGAAAGCCGACCGCTGCCGCCGATATGCCCACGACGGTGAAGGCGACAAGTGCGAGGACGTGCACCCACAAAGCGCCGCCGTCACTCGCGCCGATCGTGCCGAGCGCGAGTTGTCCTAAGTGATATGCGGGAAGCCACGGCGCGATGTGCACCACGGCCGGCGGCAGCAGCGAAATCGGAATCCACAAACCGGACAAGAACGACATTGGAAGGTACACGAGGTTCACGACCGCCGGCGCCGAGTTCGGCTTGACCAGCGATCCGATTGCTAAACCGATGGCGCACATCGGTATTGCGCCCAGAACGAGCGCGCCGCCCAATGCGAGCCATACCCCCGGCGCAAGCCGCACGTTGCCGAAAACCGCCCCGGCGATGAACAGCAGCGTGACCACGGCAGCCGAAAAGACGGCGTTCGTTACGAGCTTCGCGAAAAAATAGGCTAGCGGCGGCATCGGACTTGCACGCTTTACCAACAGCCAGCCCTGACCCCGTTCCATCGCGACGTTAACGCCGAAGCTGAATAACGCCGCGGCGGTCACGCCGAACGCGCCGTACGTCGCCAGCAAATAGGTGGCTTGCGTGACGTTGCCGATGCGCTCGCCGCCGAACGTCAATCCGAAGAACGCATAAAACATCAGCGGGATGGCAAGCGTCGATAAGACGTACGTCGGCAGCCGCGAAAGTTTGGTCAACTCGAAACGTGACTCGAGCATATAGGTGCGGGCGATACTCATGATACTCTTTCCAAGCGCGCAGCGCCGGTTAACGAGAGATAGGCCGATTCCAGATCTTGCGCACCGGCACGCGTTTTGATTGCATCGGGCGTCCCTTGGGCGACGATCGTACCGCCGGTAATAAGTGCTATTCGATCGGCAAGCGCATCCGCTTCACCAAGATAATGCGTGGTCAACAGAACGCTGCGGCCGCGTGCGACGTAGCTGCGAATCTGCCCCCACAGCAGTTGCCGCGTCTCGATGTCGAGACCGACGGTCGGCTCGTCGAGAAACAGAATATCCGGATCGCCGCAGATCGCCAGCGCGAAGTACAGGCGCTGCTTTTGGCCACCCGATAGTTGACCGAAGCGGCGATTCTGCAGTCCGTCGAGCGCGGCAAGCCGCAATGTTTCCGATCGCGGTAGCGGGTGCGGGTAATAACTCGAAAACAGCGTGACGTGTTCGGCCACGGTCAACGTGGCGGGAATATTCGCGACCTGTAACATTGCGCCGCTGCGCACGCGGTTATGCGTTGCATACGGATCGCGGCCGAAGATGCGTGCCGAACCGGCCGTCGGCCGCTGCAAGCCGAGCAGCAGCCGGATCGCGGTGGTTTTCCCCGCACCGTTCGGTCCGAGCAGGGCGAGCGTTTCGCCTGGTGCGACGCTCAGACTAACATCCTTGAGAGCTGCAATTTGACCGTAGTACTTATCAACGTGATCCAGTTGCGCCGGAACCGACTCAGCAAACATTCTGTAATACCTCCGCACGGAGTATCGCGCATGCGTCGCTTTAGCGGTAAGTCGATATCGTCACGTTCGCAGTATGATACTTGTCATGCCCCGTCCCGAGCCGGTGTTTTGCCCGCGCGCGATCGGCTCGTTAGCTCAACGGGCGTATCGGTTTGCACATGATGCTTGTCATGCGACGTCCCAAGCTCCAGTAATCGTCCTAGCGCGATCGGCTTGTAACTGCGACATGGCGTGCGAATCGCTACACCGCCGTTCCATGCGAACGGTCTGCCTTCAGCGACGCGCCCCGCCGCGCCGCCGACTGCCGTCAATCGCTAGCGCCCGAATTACTCAACCCTTCACGCTCCGCGATCGCCGCCTGCTGTACGTTTTCACCTCACGGCTGCAAGCATAGTTGCCGGGCCGCGCCGACATTCAGTCATAGGCGATGCAAGATGCGGCTACCGAGATAGTCACTTTAATGCAGCAGAACTGAGATGCGCATTTGCCGGCAAAAGCACGTCGATTAACATTGCGCCGCAGCATTTCGCCGGACCGCCGAGAGCAATGCCGTGTGCTCAGATATTTGACTTTCTCTTTTTGCTTCGCAAACGTAGCGTGCCGGACCGAACGAGCGCTATAGTCACCGGACGACTTTCGCTGTATCATCTCAGCTAGAGTAAGGTTCGGCGGGTGAAAAAGAGGTATGCCTCAATGATTGAGCCTCGGAAATTGTTCCATTCGGCATGCGCTGCAACAATGTTCGTTATTTTCGCATTCAGCGGATCGATCGCGATGCCGGCTCGGCCGATCCGACCGGCCGGCGAGTCGCTCGGACCCCGGATTGTATCCCCGAGCGTACTGCAAGGGCGGCGCTTCCCCGTCATACACTCGTCTCAATCAACGGGTTTTGTCATTCGCGATCTCGGGTTGCCGGCCGTGCCTTGTCCACCGGTCATCCTGCCGAACGGGCTGCATGCACTCGTACGTTGCAACGGTGGCGGGAGCGCTGCGCCCGGAACGTTTCTGCCGACCCCGACGGCGATCGACCGGTATGGCAATGTCGCCGTGCTCGTGTGTCCGGGAGCGAGTTGCTTTAGTTCTCCCCTCACGTATCCCAGTTACAGCGCCTACGTTTATGACTATCGCTCTCGTGCGCTGATCGCACTAGCAACGTTTGCGCCGGCGAGCGGTAAAGGCCCGTCGCCGCTACCGCAAACGGCAAGCACGGGCGTCGATCGGTTCGTTCCCAACGCAATGAACGATCGCGGACAGATCGTCGGCTCGGTAACGCATGTCATCGGCTCGGCGATCACGACGACACGACCGGTCATTTGGATTCGCCGGGATCCATTGTATTCAACGGTCGCCTATCTCGATGCAAAACCGGACGAACAAGGCACGGCGTACGGTGTCAACAATCTCGGCGTGAGCGTCGGTTCAAGCCGGCTGCGTGGATCGAATGCAGATGTTGCCGTCAGTTTTGCCGGTGCCGAAGCGATCCCGCTCGCGCCGAATGGCATTTATAACGCAACCGAGGCTTTTGCAATCAATGACGCCGGCGTCGTTGCCGGCGACGAAGTCGGTTTCGCCGGCACGTATTACGGCGGCGTCTTCACGCCGATACCGACGCAAGATCAGTGCCCGCCGCCGTTCGATCAATGCGATGAAAATTCTGCGCTTGCCGTTAACGCCTCGAACGACGTTCTCGGCAACTATGTAAGCAATTACTTCGATATGGCATCGCAGAGCTTCGTCGGCTTTCTCTATCTTAAAAATTCGGTGTTTGAGACGCTGCAGCCGGCTTGCTTTGACGGAAGCTGTCCCCCGCCGTTCGATCAGCTCACGAACGAATACGTGTTGGCGCTCAACAATCTCGATGATTTTGTCGGCTATTTCGATGGCCAGCCGTGGGTGTCGTTCTCTCCGACCGGCGATGCAAACGGCTTGTTGCCGCCCAATAGCGGCTGGATCATCAAGACCGCAACGGCGATCAACGATCGGCGTCAAATCGTCGGACAGGGTTACCACGCCGGCTTCGGCCAAACCTTACGCGCATATCTGCTCGAACCGCAGCAATGATAAAGCACGCGCAAGGTGCAGGCGGCCCGAAGACGCGACGGGCTTACGAATTAGTAGCGTGGTGTCCGAAATAAGTCGTCGAGTGCAGCTAAATCGGTGATGCGCGTCGCCGGCGGCAACGCGTCGACGATCGTTGCACCGTAACTCATGCCGATAGCACGTCCGTCCAACAGCGCGAGCAAACCGCGGTCGTTCTTCGAGCGGATCAAGCGCCCGAAACCTTGCTTAAGACGCACGATTGCACTCGGAATCATGTACGAAGCGAAACCCGGTTTCCCGCGTGCCTCGAGCGCGGCTAAGCGTGCGGCGACCAGCGGTTCGGACGGCGACGGAAATGGCAGCCGATCGATGATGACGCACGACAACTGATCGCCGACGACATCGATCCCTTCCCAAAACGTTGCCGTCGCGAACAGCACGGCACCAGGAGTCGAACGGAACCAGGCCAACAGCGCGCTTCGCGGCAAGTCGCCTTGCACTTTCGCTGGAAAAACAAGCCGTTCGGCAAGCAGGGCGTGCACTTCGCGCAGGCGCGCATACGAGGTGAACAGCACAAATGCCCGGCCGCCGGTGCGATCGAGACACTCTTCGATGATCGGCGCTGCGCGACGGGCAAAATCGCGCGATTTCGGATTGAGTTCCGGCCCGGCAATGAACAGCCGCGCTTGAGCCGGATAATCGAATGGTGACGGCGCGATCAGCTCTTGGGCATCATCGACGCCTAAGGTGTCTTTGAGAAAAGCAAACGACGTGCCTTCGGCGATCGTTGCGCTCGTCAAGACGACGCTGCGCGTCCGGGCGAACAGTGCAGCGCGCAGAAACGATGCGACCTCGAAGGGTGCGGCGTTAATTTCATAGCGCGCATCGCCGTCGCTGCGTTCGACCCACGCTACCGCATCAATTTCATCGCTGCTTACGCTGCCGCTCGTCGCCTCGTCCGCCGCACGTTCGATACGTTCGACCGTTGCCGTGTGCGCGGTAATCGCGCGTAGCGCAAGATCGCGCCGGCGTTCGACTTCTGCTTCGTTCGTCGTCGGGTGCAGCAGCGCGATCTGCCAATTGGCATGCACGAAATTTTCGAGCCGGTACAACGCTTCGCGCACGGCTTCCAGAACGCTTGCGATCGCATCGTTTGCGCCGACGGGATAGCGTTCGCCCGGAACGCGCGCCAACGTCGATTGAAGACGGCGCATCGATTCATCGATCTCCGCGTCATATCCGGCCGGCAGCCGGTAATGACGGTGCAGGCGGCGCATCATGCGTCCGACACCGGCGGCCGAAAGTGTCGCCGTCAAGGCGCTCGTGGCATAGCGTTCGCATTGATGCGCCTCGTCGAGAACGACATAATCGTATTGCGGCAGCAGCCCGCCGCCCATCGCCAGGTCGAGAAAAAATAGCGCATGATTGACGACGACGATATCGGCAAAGCGCGCGGCATCACGCCGTTTAAAGAAATAGCACTCCGCAAAGCGCGAACAATATTCGCCGATGCAATCGTCGGCGTCGGCATCAAGGGCTTCCCAGTCATCGGAACGCACGGGAAAATCAAGTTCGGCCCGATCGCCCGTCTCCGTGCGGTCCGCCCAGCGCCATAACTTTTCCATGCCGATGCTCGGTGCAACAAGTCGCTCAGCGCTCATCTGCTCGAACTTTGCGCGGCATAGATAATGGCTGCGACCTTTGAGCAACACGACGCGCGCATCGACGCCTAACGCATCGACGACAAGCGGAATGTCTTTGCGCACCAGTTGTTCCTGTAATGCGATCGTCCCGGTCGATATTACGACGCGCTTGCCGCTGCGCAAAGCCGGAACGAGGTACGCCAGCGACTTGCCGACGCCCGTGCCCGCTTCGACGATCGTGTGAACGTTTTCAAGAAACCCGCGTTCGATCAGCTTCGCCATCTGCACTTGACCCGGACGGCCTTCAAACCCGCCGAGCGCCCCGGCGATCGGGCCGCCGGCAGCAAACGTTTCATCGATTTTCATTGCTTCGGCTTAGCTGCGTTGCATCGCGCAATGCTTCAATCGTGCGGGTCGTGCAGCGGCGCAATCGGCCGCGGCGGCGCTTCGTCGGTTGCGGCGATGAACTCCGGCGCTTCGTAAACCCCGCTTCCGTCCGGCGCGGCGACCGGTACCGCATTTTGCGCCGCCACGAGATGACGCGGCAGCCGAAACAGCGCGAAGCCGAAAATCAACCCGGCGAGCAACCCGCCGATGTGCGCGGCATTTGAGACGAACCGGAAGACGGTAAACCCGAGAATGAGATTGAGGATGATGATTCCGGCGGATTGCTGGACTAAATCGCGGCCCGTTTTGCCAAGCCGCAGTCCGCCGGCCGTCAGCGCCCCGAACAGCCCGAAGATTGCGCCGCTCGCACCGACCGTCGGTGCGTCATAGCTGAACCACAACACGGCGATACCGGAGCCGATAATTGCAATTGCGTAAATAATCGCCATCCGCGTGCGGCCATAGAGCAATTCGACAAACGTGCCGACTTGATAGAGCGCGAACATGTTCGTTGCGATGTGCAGCCAGCCGGCGTGCAGAAATGCCGAGCTGCCGATTCGCCACCATTGACCCGCCGAAACGAACGGACCGTACAAGCCCCCGTCCCGAACGAGCACCCGCGCATCGGAAGTATCGCCGGTCGTGAGTTGCCACAGAAAAACCAGCACGTTGACGGCGATGAGCGCGCGCGTTAGCATCGGTTTACGCGCTGAGCAGCGTCGCGGTCGCTCCGGGTTCGACGGTGATGAGGCGCGCGAGTTCGAGCGAGATCGCATGCCGGCCGCGAGCATTGACGACCGTTACGGGGCCACCGAGCGGTCCACGTTCGACCACATCGATTTCGGCGCCCGGACGCATACCGATCGAATCCAAATACCGCAACATCTCGGGCACGTCTTCGATGACGTCGATGATCCGCGCGGCCGAGCCGACGCATAAGCCCGACAGCTTGACGCCCGGGCGTTGCGGTTCGCTTAAGTCGGCGGGCGGGATCGGATGACCGTGCGGACAGACTTGCGGGTTTCCTAAGACGGCAACGAGCCGCTCTTCGACGGCAGCCGAGATCGCATGTTCGAGCCGGCACGCTTCATCGTGCACTTGGTCCCACGGCATGCCGAGCAAATCGGTCAGCAGCAATTCCGCTAGCCGGTGGCGGCGCATTACGCGCACGCCGACTGCCAGGCCGCGCTCGGTCAGCTTTGCTTCGCCGCGCGCGCGATATTCGAGATATCCGCCCTCAGCAAGTTTCTTGAGCATCCCGGAGACCGACGCCGGTGCAACACCGAGTTCGGCTGCAAGGCCGGATGTCGTCACCCCGGGGCCTTCCCGCTCGAGCCGGTAGACGGCTTCGAGATACTCCTCGAGCGACTCGTCGAAATGGGTGTGCCCCGCCATGCGCTCTAGCGTTCGACAACCTCGGCGGAGTTCCGCGACCGGGCCAGCTCGGCATGCAGCTCCGCTTTGCGCCGGTCCGCTGCAAACGAAGCGTCGATCGCATTTGCGGCAAAGCGGTAGACGGCGTCCGCGCCGAGCGTTTCCTGGACTTCGGCGTACTCATCGACAAGCGTCGTTCCGAAGAGTGCCGGGTCGTCGGCATCGATCATCACGAGCACGCCCGCGGCGTCGAGGCGACCCATTGGATGCGGCAAGTGAGCCGGCGCCGCACCCGTAAGCCGGTTCGAGGTCGGGCAAATTTCAAGCGCGATACGACGCTCGGCCAGCAAGGCAACGACGCTGCGATCTTCAATCGAGCGGACGCCGTGGCCGATTCGCTCGGCGCCCAGCGTCAACACCGCGGCGCGAACGCTGTCGGCGCCGGCAGCTTCACCGGCATGTGCGACCGTTCGCAAATCACGGCTGCGAGCGAACTCGAAAGCTTCCGCGAACAATTCGGCCGGCCATTTCGCTTCGTCACCGCCAAGACCGATGCCGATGACGCCGTAGGGCTTCATCTGCACCGCAATCTCCGCCGTTTCTAGTGCGCGCTGGGCGCCGAAATTCCGCGTCAAATCGCAAATGAACGCAACCTCGATACCGAGTGTCCGCTGCGCTGAATCAAACGCCGCACGCATGGCCGCAAACGTCGCTTCGACATCGATACCATGATGAAACCACGTCCAGACCGACGGCGAAACGAAGATCTCAGCGTAGCGAACGTTCTGCGCTGCTGCATCGGCAGCATAGTCAGCCGCGAGCACGGCAAACTCGCCCGGCGTCCGCAGCACCGAACACACGTCGCGAAACAAGAGCAAAAACTCGCCGAACGTCGCAAATCGGTACGTTTGATCGAGTGCCGCTTGACCCCGTGCGCCGATATCGACGCCGTAGCGCGCGGCAAGCGCCCGAAAGCGTTCCGGCCTCAGCGTCCCCTCGAGGTGGCAGTGCAGTTGCACCTTGGGGATGCCGACCAGACTTTCAAATGTCATTGACAATCGTTTCGCGGACGTCGTATACTTGCCATCGTTGCCGCGGGGTGGAGCAGTCCGGTAGCTCGTCGGGCTCATAACCCGAAGGTCACAGGTTCAAATCCTGTCCCCGCAACCAAGTACAGGTTCAGAAAGAGTTCACTTTCTGAACCTGTTTTTTTAGACGCTGACTTTTTGGTCCAACCAAATCGGCGCGCAAAAGAGCGCGTTTGCTTCATTGTCGAAAAACGCTCGCTGTGGGCACCGTCCGCGACTTCGAGCCGGTCAATGGATAACATGAAACGCAGCGATCCGACTGTCATCAAGACGTCGCGTTTAGAATTGAAGCCGCCGTGTCCCGACGACGCTGCTGCGCTCTTCCGGAACTACACGACCGATGCCGACGTTACCAGGTATCTCGTTTGGGCGGCACACAAGAACATCGACGAAACGCGAATCTTTATTGCGACTCGTGTCGCGGGATGGGAGACGGGTCATGCATATGCCTGGACAATCTCCCTCGACGTTCACCCCGAACCCATCGGGATGATTGAACTTCGACCGGGCGACGGAACGATCGGCTACGTTCTCGGTCGACGATGGTGGAATCGCGGTATCATGTCCGAGGCGCTCGGGGCGGTGGTCGATTTTGCCCGCGACATGCTGGATTTGTCCGTGTTGCGCGCTTGTTGCGACGCCGAAAATAGGGGCTCGGCGCGCGTGTTGGAAAAGGCCGGGTTTACCCTTGAGCGCACCGGGGAATCGCCCATGGCTCACTCGGGCTTCGCGAAGCAGATACGCCCCGCGCTTTTTTACGTCTCCCTGCAGCCTCGTTGACTTTCTCGTCCAAGCTTGTCCACGGCAAGGCCGTCTGACCAAGATCGCTTTTTGAACCTGGATCCCCGCAACCAAGTAGCCTGCTTTACGGGCCTGTCCGTCTCGCGTCGCGTTAGGCAGTGTGCGGCTCCGGTCATTTTTTCGCCGATCCGGCTTCATACAGACTGTCAGGTACCGTCTCCTGACAGACGGAGTTCTGTCCCGGGCGTTCGTCCATGCTCGCGAATTGCGCCGCCGTAGCTTCACAATCGCAACGTGCGCCTGCCGATTTGCAAACTTCACCGTCGGACGAATGTAATTCGCCGACCCGCCGGCCAAACAACATCGCACCTGCTCTCGAATGACATCGAACCGGCTGATGTCGTACACGTCCAACGTATCGCAGCGTGCGACTGCACGACGGCTGCTTCAAATCTCCATAAGCGCTATCTCGATTGCGGCCGGCCACGACGATAGGCAAACCGACGTGAATCTGTATAAGGCGTGACTTTCGCGAGCCTGCTCAAGGTCGGATGGCCCGCTTCAACCTCAGGCGCTTAGCGTACGATGCTGCGTAATCCGGACCCGCGTGTCGGGTTCCGGTCATCATCGAGGAGCGGACCGGTGCGGTCGATACGCGAGATCCGATCACTTACCGGTTTACGCGGCGTCGCTGCGATGTACGCCGTCTTCTATCACTATTTCCCTGTTGAAACGACGACGAACGTTGTTAAACGCGCGCTCAGTCACGGCTATCTTGCCGTCGATCTCTTTTTCGTACTGAGCGGCTTCGTCATGGCCCTGAACTATCAGCATCTCTTTACTGCCGGATCGCCGCGAACCGCGTATCTGACCTTCCTCGGTCGCCGCATTGCGCGCATCTATCCGCTTTATATCGTCACGGCGCTCATCGCATTCGGGCTCGTCATCTTTCGCGCGTTGCCGTATCCGAGCGGACCGCTCAGCATCCCCTTACTGGCCAATGTCTTGATGGTGCAAGCGTGGGGGATTGCTTCGAGTTTCGACTCGCCGGCGTGGTCGATCAGCGCGGAGTGGGCGGCATACGTCGTCTTTCCGCTCGTTCTGATTCCGGCGATGTTTCGCGGTACGCGCATTGCCTGGCTGTGCGCCGGCGTGTGCATCGCGACGCTCGCGACGTTGTGTGCGCTGCCGCCGGCGTTGCTGCCGGACTATCTCGTTCGTAACCCGCTCAATATGAACGGTTACTGGCTCGGCTTGCCGGTGCTGCGCTGCATCCCCGAATTCACTTTGGGAATTCTCGCTTTCCGGCTTGCCGGAACGTCTGCGGGTAAGCGCCTAAGCACGAGCAAGTGGATCGGCCCCGGCTTGTGCGGCGCCTTCGTCCTGCTCGTTGCGGTGCCGGCCAAAGCCGATCTCGCCGTCGTGCTGCTCCTGCCGTTACTGGTCGTGAGCCTTGCTTCCGACACGCATATCGCAAGCCGCTTATTGGCTTCGCCGGTTGCCGAGCGCATCGGCAAGCTGTCATTCAGCATTTACCTGACGCATAAGCTGTTATTCGGTCTGCTCAACTGGCTGTACGTGCGCGGCTATGCGACGGGCTTACCGCACGCCCGCGGCATTGCCGGACTCATTTGCCTTGCGCTCACGGCGGTTCTTGCCTCGGCGGCCTACCGGTTCATCGAAGTACCGGGCCGTTCATTGTTGCGTGATTGGTGCAATCGTGCTCTCAACGGCGGACCGTCCCGGCCGAAATCAGCGGCCCTTGGAGTCGACCGTTCTTACGAACGACCGTACGCGGTAAACGACCTTTGAAATAAGGCGAAAGCCCCAGGAAACGTCATCGAAGGGCTCCATTGTCGTCTGGCGGCTTGTGGGAGCCTTAGGACATGCTGCTCAGACGCCGTTACGTCATGTTTGCCTTTCTTATGGCCTTGTCGGCGTGTAGCGGCGGCGGATCCTCGTTACCGGGCATCCCGGCCTCGTCGCGGCAACCGGCAACGGCGCCGCAAAGCGTTCAGCTCTCGATTCTCATTCCGGCGATGAGTGCGGCTGCGAACCGTTTGCGGCGTCCGGCATACATTTCGGCCAGCACGCAGTCTGCGGTCGTTTCGGTGAACGGCGGTACGGGCGTCATTCTCAATCTCGCCGCGAACGCGCCGGGATGTTCGGGATCCGCGGCCGGCCGCACGTGTACGCTGAGCGTGGCTGCTCCCAGCGGCCCCGATACGTTCGGCATCAAGCTGTTTCAAACCACCAACGGCAGCGGACCGGTGCTCTCGCAGGGGACAGCTTCGGCGACCATCGTGACGGCACAGAATAACATCGTCCGCTTGACGCTCGACGGCGTCGTAGCCTCGGTCGCTCTGACGTTAGCGAACTCGCCGATAGCGACGCAAGGCACGAAATCGACGATCGGCCTGACCGTTAACGTCAAGGACGCGGCCGGCAACATCATCGTCGGACCCGACCCTTACTCGTTTCCCATCACGCTGACTGACTCGGACTCAACGACGACGAGTATCTCGACAACATCGTTACAGTCACCGGCCGACGCCGCGAATATTACCGTCGATTACGACGGCGGCGCTCTTTCCCCATCGGCAACGTTCAGCGCGACGGGCAGCGGCCTCAATGCCGGCGCGGTCACGACGGCAGCGTTGACTCCGCAGGTTCCCAACACGACCGTCACGTTCAATGACTACACGACGTACGGCTTTGATAACCAGCGGACGCTCTTCAACCCCAACTCGACGGCGATCACGCCTTCGACATTGCCGAATCTTCACATCGCTTGGCAGACTGCGCTGGGCGCTCCGAGCAGCGGCGACTACAACACGCAAACGCAGCCGGTTATCGCGACGAACATCCCCGGGTACACCGCCGTCATTTTCGTCGGCGGCAGCGGTAGCGGCAAGGTGTACGCGTACGATGCATTAACCGGCAAAGCTATTTGGAGCCGCTCGCTGGGCGTCGAGCAGTACACCTGCGCGGCAAGTCAGATTCCAACGAACTTCGGGGTCGGCGGAACGGTTGCATACGACCCGTCGTCACGCTCGCTCTACGTCGTGGGCAATCGCAACTCAGTCAACAATGGACCGGCGCAAAATACGCTGTTCCATATCGACGGCGCCAGCGGGACGGTCTTGGGACAGGTCGACTTTGCACCGAATCCGATCGGTCCCAGCGAGCTTAATTTCTCGCACGTTTCAGTGACGCTTGCCGGCAGCGTGGCCTATGTCGGAACTGCGGCGACGTGCGATATCTCATCGTGGCGCGGACGAGTTGTCGCAATCAACGTTCCGACGATGTCGATTGCCAACACGCTCTTTACCGTATGGAACCCGACCACGAATTGGGGCGGCGGCGGTGTTTGGGGCTGGGGCGGCGTTTCGATCGATACCAACGGCACCGTCTTCACCGGCGTCGGTAACACCGATAACGGCACGACCACGCGCGGTACGATTTCGGCGCCGTTTCAAGTCGCGCCGTCGGAAGAATCCGGTAACGGCGACTCATTCATGGCGATCTCGAGCGATCTTGCCACCATCTACCAAACGAATCACCCGATCCCGAACACGATCTTCGGCGGACAAGCCGCCGACCTCGACATCAATGGGACGCCGGCTATCTTCAAGCCGAGCGGTGTCGGCTGCGACACGCTTGCAGCAGTTCAAGGCAAGTCGGGCTCACTCTACATGTATGACACGACGAATATTTCGGCTGGACCGATCAGCCAATATCAGCTCTCGCCGCCGACGTACAACGATCCGTTCCTGGGCGGCCCGGCATACTCGCCGGTGACGAATCGACTATACACGCCGATTCCGTCGAGTCAGGGAACGCTGTTTCCCCAAGGCATGATGGCAATCGATCCGGGTTGCGGCTCGCCGTCGGTTGCCTGGCACACGCAGTTCGGACCGGACTCCGTCAATAACTCCGATACGACCCGCTCCGCTCCGGCAGTCAGCGCCGGCGGTGTGGTTTTCGTCGGGACGCCCTGCATGCCCGACGGCGTCGGCGGTTGCAAAGGCGACATCTCGCAAACGGCAATCGCTCGTTCGACAAGCAGCTCGATCCGGAAACCGGCACTATGCTGCGGCCCGCCGCCGTCCGGTCTCGGCGGCGCAGTATGGGCACTCGACGCGGCCACGGGCGCGATCCTTAACAGCGGGATGCCGCTGTTCACCACCCCGGGCACCTTGCGGATGCCGCCGACCATCGATGGAAACTGGGTTTTCGTTCTCGATAATGCGGGCGATATGTACGGCCTGACGCTCGATCCGAAGTATGCCTCGATTCAAGCCGTATCGCGCCAAGTCGATGCACGTTCGCGTACAAAATGGGAGCTCGAACCGACCGGCAGTCACTAGCATCGATCACCCGCTTTGTAAAAAGCGGGGGGTCTTCAATTGCTCGGCGGGCGGCCGATACTTGAATGAGATGGAATTACAAGCGAGCGTTTCCACGGAGCTTAGCGGCACGCTCTGTTGCACGCTTATCGACCGGCGCTCGAGTATTCCGCTCGATTGTGCGCGCATAACCTGTGTTTGGCGCGACAACCGGGTGACCCAGCACGACGCGGACCGCTCGGGCCGCTTTTCCACGCGAATGCCGCAAGGCGTCTACGACTTAGTCGTCTCGGCGCGCGGCTATCTCTCGCTGCTCATTCGCGGCGTCGGCGTATTGGGCGGCCACCAGCAAGTCGTCACCCGGGCGCTTATTCCGGGCGAGGGCAACACGCCTGAAGGCGAGCCGGCAACGGCATTGGGCGGCTATATCACGAATCGTTTCGGGCGAAGCGTGAGCAGCTTGACGGTACGCTTAACGGCCGAACGAGGCGATACCGCCTTCACGACACGGACCGACCGGGACGGCGCATTTCTCTTTCACGGCGTCGTTCCCCAGATGTACGACCTCGACATATCATCGTCCGAACGCCGCTTAGCGCGCGAGCATATTCCGATTGGCGGAGCACGCGATTTCGTTCGCTACGACTTGCGGATCATGCAAGCATAACGCGGAACGAATGCGCTAACCGAAGCGGCCGGTGATATAGTCTTCCGTGCGCTTCTCCTTGGGCCGGGTGAAGATGTTCGTCGTCGTGCCCACTTCGACGATTTCCCCGAGATGAAAGAAGGCCGTATATTCCGAGATACGCGCGGCCTGCTGCATCGAGTGCGTGACGATAACGACGCTGTACTCTTTGCGAAGTTCACCGATGAGGTCTTCGATTTTTGACGTCGCGATCGGGTCGAGCGCCGATGCCGGTTCGTCCATGAGAATGACTTCGGGTTCAACGGCTAGCACGCGCGCGATACACATACGCTGCTGCTGCCCGCCCGAAAGGTCGAGTGCCGAGCGGTACAAACGATCTTTGACTTCATCCCACAGCGCGGCTTGACGCAGCGACTTCTCGACGATCGCATCGAGTGTCGCCCGGTTGCGTTCGCCGTGAATCTTCGGGCCGTATGCGACGTTCTCATAGATTGTTTTTGGGAACGGATTCGGCCGCTGGAACACCATTCCGATTCGGTGCCGGATGACGACCGGATCGGCTTCAGCGGCGTAAATATCCTGACCGTCCAGCATGACCGAACCTTCGACGCGCGCGCCCGGCGTGAGGTCGTGCATGCGATTGAGCGCGCGCAGAAACGTCGACTTACCGCAACCCGACGGCCCGATGAGCGCCGTCACCGTATGACCGGCCATTTTCAGGTTCGCGTCTTTGATTGCTTGAAAGGCGCCATAGAAAACATTGACGTGCGCTGCCGTTAACTTATCGCGCGTATTGACCGAGGCAGGCGTCGCTTCAATCATGAGGATCTCCCGGTGAAACGTTTCGTGAGCGCACTGCCGGCAACGCGCGCGCTAATATTAAAAGCGAGCACCATAATGAGTAACACGAGAGCAGAACCGTTACCGACGCGCGCAACATCGGGGATGACGGATTCGGAATGCGTGTACCACAGGTGAATCGCGAGCGTCTCGGCGGAGCGAAATGGGTTTAACTCGTACGGGTGATTTGCGCTTACCGAAAGGCCCGCGGTAAAGATAAGCGCGGCGGTTTCACCGAAAATTCGGCCGGCGATCAAGACGATACCGGTCGTTAAACGGCCGATCGCACTGGGCAGCACCGTTCGCAAGATCGTCTGCCACTTGGTCGCTCCCAGACCCATCGATGCTTCGCGCAACGTATCGGGCACCGATGCGAGCGCTTCTTGCGTCACCCGCATGAGCGCCGGCAAATTGAGCAGCGTGAGGGTCAATGCGCCGCCGAGCGCGGTGAAGCCCCAGTGAAAGTAAAATACGAAGATCAATAAGCCGAACAATCCCATTACGATTGACGGTACCGTCGCCAGCGATTCAGCGCTGAACTGCACGATCGAACGAAAAGCTCCGGGCCGCGCATACTCTTGCAGATAAATACCTGCGGCAAGCGCAATGGGCACGGTAAAAACCAGGGTGAGCGCAAGAATATAAAACGAATTATAGATTTCCGGTCCGATGCCGCCGCCGGCATCCTGACTCGGCGAACCGGTCAAAAATTGCCAGCTCAGCGCGCCGAAGCCGAGATAGAATAAGTAACCGATAAAAGCCGCGAGCATGAACACGATACTCAGTGCCATCAACCATAAAACAACGGTCGCCGCAATATCGGCGATGCGCCGGGCGCGTACGCGATTGGTCGAGACCAGCCGGCGAGCACGCTCGGACGATGCAAACGTTGCCATCAGCCGCGCCGCCGCAATGCAAAGCGAACGATCAAGATCAGTGCCATTGCGATGAAAAGCAGCAGCAATGCCATTGAAAACAGCACGTGTTCTTGGAACGATCCTTGCGGCGCGCCACCCATATCGATAACGATCTCCGTCGTTAGCGAAGCCGTCGGTCCGAACACGCCCTTCGGAAATTGCGATGAGTTGCCGATGACCATCTGCACTGCGAGCGCTTCGCCGATCGCCCGCGCTATGCCCAACACCAGAGCGACGGTCAACCCGCTCGACGCACTCGGCAACAGGACGTTGGTGATCATCTGCCAGCGCGTCGACCCGAGCGCCATCGAGCCTTCGCGCAGCGCAATGGGCAACGACCGAAACGCATCCTCAGACAGCGAGATGACGGTCGGCAAAATCATAATCGACAAAACGATACCGGCAGCCGCGAGGCCGAAGCCGCTCGGCGACGATGTGTGCGTACGCAAGAACGGAACGAGCAGCGTCAAACCCAGCCAGCCGTAAACAACGGAGGGAATGCCGACGAGCAGCTCGATCGCCGGCTTAAGAATCGCTGCCATTCGCGACGGCGCGATCTCACTGAGAAATACGCCGACGGCGATGCCGAACGGACCGCCGACCACGATTGCGAAAACCGTTACGAGCAACGTTCCGGCGATAAAGACCGCCGAGCCGCCCTTAGTGTTCGCCGGATCGTAATCGGTAGAAAAGAGAAATTGCCAGACCGGCAATTTATCGACGAAGAAGCTCTTCGAGCCCTCGAACGTCAAGTAAAGCAGCAGCAACGCAATCGCGACGATAACGAAGATCGCCGCAGCGCGCAGAACGATCACGGCGAGCCGTTCGATCCGATGAGAACTTCTTGCTTGTACCGAGATCACCGGTGCCACTTCCACAGGAAGATCAGGAAAAGGCGACTACTTGAGCCGCCTTTCCGATGCCTTGTTCGCTCCGTCGTTGCGAGCGCTCATCCATTACCACGTCGTTAGCGGTCGGACTCTTTGACTTTCATGCTCGCGATGCTGATGAAGCCGTTCTTTTTGAGCAGGTCGGCGTGTGACTCGACGAAGGCGATGAATTTTTGCACTTCGCCGGTTGCCGGACCGTTGGTGAACATGTGTTCGTACGACCACACCGGATATTTGCCCGCGGTGATATTGTCGTCGGTCGGCGCAACACCATCGATCGAAACCTCGTTGACCGCCTGGCCATGCGTACCGGAGAACGCCGCGTAGCTGATCGCGCCCGGCGTTTGTTTCACGACGCTTACAACGGTGCCGGTCGCGTCTTCGGTCAGGCCCGACTCGCTAATGGTCGTGCCGCCCATGACCGTCTTCGTGAACACGGCGCGCGTCCCTGAAGAACGCGGACGATTGATAACGACGATCTTTTGATCCGTCCCGCCGAGGTCTTTCCAATTTGTCGCCGTGCCCGTGAAGATATCCTGAAGCTGTTTCTTCGACAAATTCTTGACGTTCACGCCGGGATTGGTGATAACGGCAAAACCAATGACGGCAACTTTATTGTCGACGAGTTCGGGATGCGCGGCGGCAGCGATGTCGGAATCACCAATGTCGATGGCCTTACCGGCGACTTGTGAAATTCCGGTGCCGGAACCGCCGCCCGAAACGCTGATCTTCACATCCTTGTGCTCGCCCTGATACACGCCGGCCGCGTCGAGGACCAGCGGCAGCAAAGCGGTTGAACCGGCAATGCTCATCGAGGTGTCAGCCAACGCCGGCCCTGCCGGAAGCGTAAGCGATAGCCCGATTGCAACGAGCGCCAAAACTCTTGACCTGACCACGAAGACCTCCCGCAGTGTAAGATGACAACACTCCGAACAACGAGCGAGCCGCATACCATCGTCGCAAGCGGAGCCTAAGCCCGGCTTAAATTAACCTTAAGAACTCTTAATGTCGACCTCGGCGTGCGCTGCCGGTAAGCGGCCCGTGAACGTTGAGCCGCGGCCGAGAACCGATTGCGCCGTGAGCGTTCCACCATGTGCCTCGATGAGACTACGGGCAATCGAAAGTCCGAGACCCGTTCCGCTTTGACCGCGCGACCGCGAGCGGTCGGCTACATAGAAGCGGTCGAAAATGAACGCCAGATCGGCGAAGGGTATCCCGGCGCCCGTATCTTCCACCCGCAACACCGCCCATTGCTGCTCTCGCGTCACTTCAACGGTGACCGTTCCGGCGGCGGGTGTGTGACGTAGCGCGTTATCGACGAGGTTGACCGCGACTTGTGCCAGCCGCGCGCGGTCTGCATCGACGAAGACGGGCTCGGGTGCTTCAAGATCGAGATTCACGTCGATGGTCGACGCGCGATGTGAAAACGTATCGACGACGGACGCCGCAACATCGGTCAAATCAAAGCGTTCTTTGCGAATGATAAGCCGGCCGGACTCCGAGCGCGCCAGCGCCAGCAGATCTTCAACGAGCCCGACGATACGTTCGACTTCGGCGGCAACTCGCGGCATGAATTGCATGCGAGCGTCGGCGTCGTCTTCGGCGGCAAGCATCGTTTCGACCATCAACTTGATGGCGGCAAGCGGCGTGCGCAGTTCATGCGACACATTCGAGACAAAGTCACGCCGAATGCGCTCCATGCTGACGAGCTCCGTGCGGTCGGCAGCGATCGCAACGACGCTCTGGCCGTCCAGCGACTCCACGGTGATGCCGAGGATTCGCTCGCGTTCGCGCTCGATCACACGCACGTCCCGCGTCGAGCCGGCGCCGCTCAGGGCGTCGTTCACTTGACGCTCGAACTCCACCGACGGCACGACTTCGATAACGACTTTGCCCTGCGAACGCGCGGCGGTGATGCCGAATAGTGATTCGGCCGCGGAGTTGATGAACGTCACGCGGCCGTTCGCATCGAATAAGAATGCCGCGAACGGCAACGCCCGCAGAACACGCTGGGTGGCAAGCAGCGGAGCGACGGCGGTCGGTGTTTCTTTCGGCTCGTTCGATACGGGCGGTGCCGCTGCGCGCCGACGCATTGCAAGATACGTACCCAGCGCGCCGGCGATGCCGCCGCCGAGTGCGGCGACAAATTCGATCGGCATCGCGATTACTCGCGAAACATATAGCCGCGGCTTCGGACGGTGGCGATGTGACGCGGGTTATTGGGATCGACTTCGATCTTTTCGCGTAACCAGCGAATGTGAACGCTTATGGTCTGGTGCTCGCCCTCGAAATCGTAGCCCCAAACCTTTTCCAACAAGATTTGGCGCGTTACGATGCGGCCGCGGTTTTCCATGAGCAAGTGCAGTAAGCGGAACTCTTTGGGTGCTAGCGCTACGTCGACGCCGCGCACGATGAGGCGCTGCCGCGTCGGGTCGATCGAGATATCTCCGATGCTGATCGCTTCGTTTTTTTGTTGCTCGAAGATGACGTCTTGGCGCCGCAATCGCGCCTTAATGCGCGCCATGATCTCGCCCAGTGCAAACGGCTTGGTGACGTAGTCGTCAGCACCGAGTTCGAGCGCGAGGACTTTATCGAACTCTTGGTCTTTGGCCGTGAGCATGATGATCGGCACCGCGCTAAGCTTGCGTATTTCTTTACAGGCTTCGATGCCGTCGAGCAGCGGCAGCATGATGTCGAGCACGACGAGATCGGGCGCCTCGGTTGCCGCGAGCATCACGGCGGTACGGCCGTCACCCGCCGTTAACACCGCATAGCCGTTTTTCTCGAGATTGTAGCGCAGCGATTGCACGATCGCCGCCTCGTCATCGACGAGCAAAATCTTCTTGCGAGCGGCCGCCACGACGGTTGCGGCAGCAGGGGCCATCAAGCGCGCACTTCCGCCGTCAGCGCTTCAGCCCCGAGACGAACGCCGAAAACTCGCTCGAAAAGATCGCCGTGAAGCATCGCGGCACCAAGTTCGCTTGCAACGTCCGTTTCAGCCTGCGCGCCGATGACGATCCGGCCGGGCTCGCGCCGCACGGTGACGTCATTGACCAGGCCGAGATGCCGCGAATCGAGACCGTCGGCGATCCGCAGGAGGGCGGCGAGTTTTTCTAGCCGCTGGCGTGCGGGCGGCTCGAGCGCCGTGAAATCTAGATGCGCGGCTTTCGGCATCGCTTTGCGGTAATAGCGCGCGATCGATGCAATCAGCATGCGTTCGTCATCGCGCCACCCGTCCAGCGCCGAAGAGCGAATGATATAAGCCGAGTGTTTATGACGCCCGCTTTCAGCGACGAACCGCCCGACACCGTGAACGAGCGCAGCAGCATAGAGCAGATCGCGGTCGCCCGGTGCGAGGCCATGAATGTCGGCCAGGCGCTCGAAAAGCCGTAGCGCTAAACGCGCGACGTGCCGTTCGTGTCCCGCTAGATGGCCGTACTTGTGCCCGAGCGCCTCAACGGCATTCATGCGCGCCGCATGTTTATCGCCTAATCGCTGCGAGAGTGCGCGGTCGCGCGCAATGAGGTCGACGATAATGCCGTCGCGCAGTGCCCGCTCGCACACGACGATCTCGCTCATCTGCAGTCCGTTGAGCGCGGCAATGAGAACGGCGTTTCCGGCAACGATGATATCGGCGCGACGCGGATTCATCCCGGGCATCTTTCGCCGCTCCGCTTCGCTGAGCGCGAGCATGCGCCGTTGTAAGTTTTCCAAGCGCGCGCGTTCGATCGTGTAGCCGTGCACGCGGCGCAGCACGATGCCGCGATCGGCAGCATCGAGCGCCGCCAAACCCATAATCGTTCCGGACGTTCCGATGGCAAAATCGACGTTGAATTGCGCGATGCGTCCGACCAGCGGCGCGAGCGCATCGCGAACGTACAGGTTCAACCCGCGTGCAGCCCGCGCGGGATCGGGTGCATCGCGCAGAAATGCGTCGTACAGCCGCAGACTGCCGAGTTTCACCGAGTCGAGCATGAACGCGCGCTCGCCGTCGGCAACGATCAATTCCGTCGAACCGCCGCCGATGTCGATGATGCACGCAATGCGATCGTAGATCGGAAAGCCGCTCGCTACGCCGAGATGAATGAGGCGTGCTTCTTCAGCCGCGTCAAGGATTTCGAGCGGAACACCGGTCTGCGCTTCGACTTGAACCCGAAACTCGTGTCCGTTCTCCGCTTCGCGCACGGCCGACGTCGCGACGGCGCGAATGCGCTCGGCACCGCGTTCGCGTGCCAGCGCGACGAAACGAGTGATCGCATCGACGCCGCGCGCCATGGCCTTCGGGGCCAGCCGGCCGCGTTCGAGCGCGTCGTTACTTCCCAGGCGCACCATCTCGCGCGCTTTGTACACGATGCGTGATGTGTCGTAAATCGAGTCACACTCGACGACAATGAGGTGAATCGAGTTCGTACCGACATCGATCGCACCAAAAAGCATGCCCGCCGTTACGAGGGAGGACGCTCGTGCTCCCCCAAGCTGCCGCAAGATGCAAATCGTTGTCGCGTTCGTACGGCTCGCGCGACTAAAATTTCTTGTCGGCGGCTTCGCCGGCTATGCGCTGGGAGTAACGGTTGCAGCCTACCAAGGTGTGGTTGTAACGCCGGCCGCGTATAGCTGGGGTCAATGTATTGTGACGGCATTTCAGCTGATGACGCACTTTGCCAACGAGTACTTCGACCGGCATGCCGACCGGTATACACGGCCGACCGAATTCGCCGGCGGCAGCGGTGTGCTGGCGGCCGGGCTGCTGACGCCGCGAGTTGCAATCGTTGCCGCCGCCGTCTGTGCCGGTTGCGGCACGCTTGCGCTCGTTCGTTTCGCCGTCGCGGGCAACGCCGGCGTTGCGGCGCTCGGCCTTGCGATCGGGCTGCTATCCTGGGGTTACTCCGCCCCCCCGTTCCGGCTGGCGGCTCAAGGCTGGGGCGAGATCGACACGGCGGCGATCGTCGGTGTACTCGTCCCGCTGGCGGGTTACGCGGCCGTTGCGGGCCGGCTCGATGTGCTGATCCTCAGCGCTACGCTGGCACCGGCCGCGGCAATGTTCGCGATGATGATCGCCGTCGAGTGGCCCGATCGCAGCGCCGATCGATTGACCGGTAAACGGAATCTCGTCGTGCGCTTCGGCACGTTACGCACGGCGCGGTTGGCGACGGTTGCCGCCGTCTTGCTCGTTCCGGCCTTTGTCGCACCGCTGGCATTCGGCGCGCCGCGATCGGTCCTGCCCTTCGCGCTCCTGATCGCCCCGGTGGCAAGCGGCTTCGCGGGTCGTATACGTGACGCCGGCGCGCTCGCCGCCGAGGTCGCCGCGCACGGAGTAACCTTGTTTTTTCTCACCGTAACGTTCTCGGTCTTCGGCTATATCTCGAGCTTGCACTAGCGGGCGCGAGCGGCTGCCACCAGCGTCGTTGCGAACGACGCCTGCGGTATGCGAAACTAGGAGCCAGTGAACGAGATGACCAGGACGCCGCTGTTCGAGCGCGTTGACGCAGCACTCGATCGTATCCGCCCAAACATCGCTGCCGACGGCGGCGACGTTTGGCTGATGAACGTGGCTGACGGCATTGCCTACGTTCAGATGGTCGGGGCGTGCGGCGGCTGCGCGGCCGCACTCGTTACGCTCAAGAGCGGCATCGAGCGCGTCGTCTGCGAGCACGTGCCCGAGATTCACGCGGTCGAGCAGCTCTAAACAGCGACCGCTCTACAAGATTCGGGCGACCCCCGTCTGTGGCTCGGCTGCCGCCAACACGCCGGCCGCTGCCGATGCGCCGCCGAGCCGTCCGCGCTCGTTATCGACGTAAGCTTTGGCTTTATCGACTTCGCCGCTCAGCGAGGTGACGGTCTGCTCCATCGCACCCAGCGCCTTGAGTTTGAATTTCGACACGTCGTCCATCGCCGACATGACGGTCGCAAACGCCGTCTTGAGCGTTTCAACATCGACGCTCGACGTCGTCGCTTGTTCGTACACGCGCGTTGCATTTGCTTTGAGCATCTTTGCATTGCCTGCGATCAGGTTGCCCGTCGTCGTGTTGAGCGCTGAAATCTCGTCGAGCACCAGCCGTTGATTGGCAATCGCTTGAGCAACGATGACCGCCGTGCGTAGGGCCGAGATCGTCGTCGTCGTCGCCCGGCCGATCCCTTTTTGCAGTTCGGTGTTATTTTTCTTGATGAGGTCGAGCGCCATGTAGCCTTGCACGTTGACCGCCATTTGCGTGGCGATATCTTGCTGCTTTTGCAACGCATAGAACAGCACATCTTCTTTGAGAATACGAGCGCGTTCGGGGTCGCTTACTTCAATGCCGGCGATCTGCGCCTGGACTGCAGTGGTAATACGCTTGGCTAGATACGCATATTGTTCGAGCGTGCCCATGAGTTTCCACATGTTGGCTTTCTCTTGCTCGATCGAGGCGTTGTCGCGCATGAGCTGATCGCGCGACCGGTATAGCGACTCGATAATCGCATTAAGGTGACTTTGCGACGATTCGTAACCGCGAAAATAATCGGTAACTTTGTTGCCCATGGGAATGATGCCCAGCAGTTTGCGCGGACCTTTGAACAGGTCGCCTTGACGCGACGGATCGAGCTTTTCGACGGTGCGGCGCAAATCGAGCATCTGCTTGGAAACATCTGAATCGTTGCCGAGCGCACCGCCCGAAAGTGCGCGCGAGGGACGGTCCAGCAACGCGTTCGATACGTTAGCCGACGCCACGATTTCTTTATTTCCCATCGCACTCAACGCGTCGACGGCTTTCTTGAACTCATCGCCGTCGACGGGCAATTCGACGAGCGTCTTCGCTACTTGTTCGACCTGCGCGTCGAGCGCGACTTTGTCGGCTGCCGCGATGGGGACTTTGCCGATCGCTTTTTCGGGCGCGATCGGCCCGACCGGCTGCGGGGCAACGAGTTGTTGATCGGGCGGAACCAACGTGCCCTCGAGAGTATCGTCGTTCAACTAAGCTTCCTTTGTGCCGGCAATGACAACGATGGCGACAACGATGCAATCGGCGACTACCGATCGTTGACGTGCAGATTTCGCGGCCCGCCGCACAAGTAACGTGTGTATTCGACCGGCACGACCGACTCGCCCCGGCGCTGACCGTCGGGTGAGAGCATCTCCATGAAGCCCATCGCACCTTCGGCGGTCGCCTCACCGCCGAACATCTCACCGAGCATGTCGCCGACGCCGCCGAAAAGATCGCCGAATCCATCCATACTAGTCGTTGAGGCCGATTTGGAACATCGGCTTCACGCCGTGCGATTCCGCCCGTTTGACGATCGACGTCCCGATGGCCATGAACTCGATAATGTGCGGCTGCCAGATATGGTTTTTCTCCACGATCTGCATGCCGACGACGCCTTCTGCGCCGTGCGCTTCGGCTTCGGCTTGCATGCGCGACATCGCCAGCTCGCGCGCGTCGTAAATCGCTGCGGTATAATTCGGCAGTTCGATATTGTTGCCCAGCGTGCGCATCGACTGCACGAAGCCGGCATGCGCAATGTGATAGACGCACGTACCCATTACCAATTCGGCCGGGATGTATCCGATCTCGTGCAAGCGATAAAAATCTTGCACCGATAGGTCGCTGGTAAACGGCTTACCGTGAACGGTGCGGTAATCGCCGCCGGCCGGCGCTTTTACGGCCGTACCGATCGCGGTGAACTCCAGCGCGCTTTCGGCCCAGGCGTAGCTGCCGACTTCGAGCTTCACGCCGACGATACCATCGGCACCGAGCGCCGCTGCTTCTTCTTCCATGCGGGCCATGGCGAGTTCGCGCGCGTGATACATCGCCTGCGTCAAGACGCCGAGTTCTTCGTTGTTAAAATAATTGGCGTATTGCAAACCGACGTGATAAATCGAACTGCCGAGCACTAGGCCGACGGGCTCCATCTTGAGTTCTTTGAGCAACACGAACTCGGAGACCGACAGGTCGCTGGTAAAAAGCGGTTTGCCGCCTTCGCCGCGCATCCGGCGTAAGCGCGCGATCGCATCGAGCGGGACACCGCCCTGCGTGGTGCCGACTGCCGACTGTTGATTCTGCCGATTACCGATCCCGAAAAAACTCATGCCGCACCTTCATCTTGAAAGAAACGAGTGGAGAAGATCGCGCGCCGACCGGTCACGCTCGACATACGCCCCGACATCCTCGAATAACCCCTTCATCCATTCGCCGACATCCGTCCGTTCCGTGCGCAACGCGACGCCACGCACGATTTTCGTACAGGCCGCAGCCACGCCGCCGCGTTCGGCCTCGAGCGTATAGCGCAAGACGTCGGGACCGCGCGGCACGTCGATCGAGACGCTTTTGACCGGCCCGCCGAAGAGCCCGCGACGCACGGTGGTCAACGCCGGAAACGCGGTTGCAAAGCGTTGCCCGGCGACGGCCAAAAACTGCCCGGAGTCGCTCCGGGCCGGCGCTTGGAGATCCGAGAAGAAGCGGCTGACCAGCGCGCGCGGCACCGCCGTCGCGGACGGCAATTCTTGGCTCTGGACGGGCACGGCTGCAGGGAGATCCGAGAAGCGCTCGGCGAGAAAAGCGCCGTTCGCCGCGAGCGCCGTCCGCCCGGCTTCGGCTAGCGCAGCGAGCCGTTGCGCGGTCGCGCGTTCGAGCAGCGTGAGCTGGTCGATCAACAGCGTATCGGCGACAGCGTCGCGCCGGCTGGCGGGAACGTTGAGGTACGCGCCAAGCGTGTCGGGCAAATAGCGGCGCTCGGTTTCTTTGAGCGAGAATGCGGCCTCGTCGGCGATACCCGTCCGCTCGATGAGGCGGTTCGCCTCGTCGAGCATCGCTTCGATCTGCGCAACGATTTGCACGGCAGCATCGGGTAGTCCAGCCATCGTCATGCGGCGTTACCGGCGAGCGGGCCTGAATGTTTCGGCGGATGAGGGTATCCGGCGTTGCGCCAATGGCACGCCGTATGCAGCGCCCGACCGTAGGCCGACTCGCGCCTTACTTTATTGCGTTTCTCGCCGGCGATGTCGCAAGCGAGATTCAAGGAATCGCGGTTGCTTGGCACATCTTTCGCCTGCATCATCGTCCTTTCGATCTTGGCCTCGTTGGATTGACGCTCTTTTTGCCGTCGGCGCTGCTGGTACTCGTCACGGGCTTGTATGCGGATCGGCACGATCGCCGTTCGATCATGATGGTCACGACCTTCGTCGAGATTGCCGCAGCCGCAGCCTTCCTCGGCTTCGTGTTGCGCGGCGCCGGAAGCTTATGGCCGTATCTGGGCGCACTGCTCGTCGTCGGCGTCGCGCGCGCGTTCGGCGCGCCGGCCGAACGCGGATTGCTGCTCGCGCTCGTGCCGGAAAGCGAGTATTTGCGCGTCTCGGCGGCTTACGCATCGGTGCGAAAGTTCATTGCCATCGGAAGTCCGGCAATCGGCGGCGCGCTCGTGGCGCTCGGCGTATCCGTCGCGCTCGGGACGTGTATCGGGCTTCTTGCCTTCGCCGCGGCCGGTCTAATAGTGCTGCGCCTGCCCGTTCGTAGCGCCACCGTGCATGTCGATGCCGCTTCGCTCGATGACGCGCTAGGCGGCATGCGCTTTATTCGCGCGCAACCGGTTATTCTTGCCGCGATCTCACTCGATCTGTTTGCGGTTTTATTCGGCGGCGCGACCGCGCTGCTGCCGGCGTACGCCGATACGATTCTTCATACCGGCCCGCTTGGTCTGGGATTGATGCGTAGCGCGCCGGCCGTCGGTGCGTTCGGGAGCGCGGCGTTTCTCGCACGCCGGCCGCTCGCGCGCAATATCGGGCGCACGCTGCTCGTCGCGGTTGCGATCTTCGGAGCGGCGACGATCGTTTTCGGGCTGTCACGTCTTTCTTTGCTCTCACTTGCAGCGCTGGTGGTTCTGGGAGCGGCCGACATGGTAAGTGTCGTCATTCGCAGCGGCATCGTTCAGCTCGGCACTCCGGACGCGATGCGCGGCCGCGTCAGCGCCGTTGAGAACGTCTTCATCGGCGCCTCGAATGAACTAGGCGAATTCGAGTCCGGTTCGCTCGCTGCGCTCATCGGCGTCGTTCCGGCTGTCGTAAGCGGCGGGTTTGCGACGCTTGCCATCGTTGCAATCGTCGTTGCCGCGGTGCCGCGGCTGCGCCATTTCGACCGCTTCGCAAGTGCGCCGGCAATATAGCCGTAAGGGACGAGCGCAAGCCTCCGCCGTATTGCTTCATGGGTCCGGCGCCTACGTACGTTGACGTGCATTCCGCGCTTTGCATGATACGGGCCACGCACGCTTCACTCGCTTTATAGAGGAGTTGCCGTCGCCATGGGACCCTTAGCGATTCTCCGCTCGCTGAACCGCGATCAACGCAATGCGTTTCTCGGCAGCTTCTTGGGCTGGACGCTCGATGCGTTCGACTTCTTCATCGTGACGTTTTTGTTTGCCCGAATCGGCGCGGAATACGGCGTTCCGGTGGTGTCGGTCGTGTTCGCTAACACGATCACCTTGATGTTTCGTCCGCTGGGCGCGTTGATCTTCGGCATCGTCGCCGACCGTTTTGGGCGCCGGACGCCGCTCATGATCAACATTGCCTTTTATTCGCTCATGGAACTACTGACGGCGTTCGCTCCGGACTTCACCATTTTCGTAGCGCTGCGCGCACTTTACGGCATCGGCATGGGCGGCGAATGGGGCGTCGGGGCGGCGCTGGCGCTCGAATCGCTGCCGACGCATGCACGCGGCCTTGCTTCCGGCGTTCTGCAGCAAGGCTACGCACTCGGCTTTCTGCTCGCCGCTATCGCGTTCTGGATCTTCTCTTCGCTTTTCGGTGAGCACGCCTGGCGCGGTCTATTCGTCGTCGGCGTGTTGCCGGCACTGCTCGTCTTGTACATCCGCGCCTTCGTCAAGGAATCGCCGACCTGGCGCGCCGGCGCCGCCAACCCGTTGCAGCACCGCGGCAACCTCTTGAGCGCTTTTCGCAAAAACCCGTGGGTCTTCATTTCGGCGATCTTGTTGATGACGGCGTTTAATTACATGTCGCACGGCACGCAAGATCTGTATCCGACCTTTTTAGAAAAACAGCGTGGCTTTTCGCCGGCGGTTCGTTCGCAAGTGACGATCGTGGTTCAAATCGGCGCGATTCTCGGTGGAACGTTGTTCGGTTATTTTTCGCAGCGCTTCGGGCGCAAGCGCTGCATCATCACTGCAGCAATTTGCGGGCTCTTTGCCATTCCACTCTGGGCCTTTGCACCGAACATCGTGCTGCTGGCCCTCGGCGGCTTCATCATGCAATTCTTCGTCCAAGGTGCCTGGGGTGTCATCCCCGTGCATCTCAACGAACTTTCGCCTAGCGATATACGCGGCACGTTTCCCGGTTTCACCTATCAACTCGGCAATCTCACATCTGCACCGGCGGCGCAAATCGAAGCCGGCTTCGCCGCGCACTTCGCGCTGCCGGGCGGCGGCGACAATTACGCTCAGGCGCTCGCGATCATCATGATCGTCGTGTTCCTCGCCGTTATTATCTTCACGGCATTAGCCGGCGAACGTCGCGCGATCGACTTCAGCGCAGCCCCGACGTAGCGCACACCGCCGCCCTTTGTTGCGGGCTTTCAATCCCGCTATGGCAAGCGCGCGACATCGTTAGACTCACTTCAGGCGGCTTCGTCTCGCATTTTATCCAGCTTTTGGGCGTATCGTTTCTGCGCATCCCGACGAAATGTTGCCGAGCGACTCAAGCGGTACGTTTTAAGCTTTTTGGTATCACTCGGTACCTAAATTTCTTCGCCGGCGTCAAAACGGAGCCGGCTTAGCAGCGCACTTCAAGGTAACGGGCGCACGCGATGACGACGCGCAGGCGCTCGCGAGCATCATAGTCGTTGCCGTTTGCGGCTCACCGCTTGAGCCGCGAACGCAAGGCGATTGGGTCCAACCGGACTGCGGCCGAATGACCGCACGCATGTCGCGCCGTCGTAGATGATCGATACAATGCGGTTGTTCACGCGTATCGGCAGCCACATTGTATCGGTCAGATATTTCTAAATGAAGCGCTTATGCGTTAGCGCCGCGACTGCTACCGCCGACATGCTTTGTCGTATTCGTACGAATAGAGATCGGTGCCGGTCGGGCGCGCGATGAAACCGACGGTCCGCCCGCGATACGTGCCCGTTCCAACGATTTCGCCGCAGTCGTTGATCGCGGACGCACTATCCAGCGTCCACCCGGCAGCGTCGCGGGCGATCGAACGCAAATCGTACACGCGTTGATGCTCGAATACGAATGCAGCTGATTTTCCGCCGACGAGCGTGTACGTGCCGACAATCCGATTGAAGTGATTGATGCCGTTTGCCGTGCTCGACGTCGTTGACGGATTAACGCCGCTCGGCAGCCCCAGATCGTACATCCGCTTAAACTCATAGAAAAACGCGTGATCGATTCCGCCGCGCGTTGCCGCCGAGCCGACGATGACATTCCGGTCGTTGATCGCTTGCGCCGAACTTTGCGTTCCACCAAGTGTTCCGATTTCAACCGTTTTGCGGAATGCAAAAATGGAAGCAATATTTGCGTTATCGTGTCCGACGATCGTTCCGGCATCATTGATAGCGTTGGCCGAACCGCCGCTTTTACCGAGAACTATCTCTTTACGGTCTTTCAAGAGTACCGGGAGACTACCACCAGCGCCACCAGGCGAATAGCCAGTATCGGTTCCAACTGCTTGCTCAAGATCATTGATGCCGTTCGCAACTAAATTGGCGCAAGCGAACGAAGTGGAATACGGGATTACGTATTTTCCATTTGGTAAAAAGCCAAGTGGATAACCTATTTGAGGGCAAAATACTGAAAACGTCTGCTGGACATTTACGTTGCCGGCTATGATATTGTGGTCGTTGATCGCTATCGCCGATTCAGCTATGTTGAAATCTGGCGGAACTGAACTTAAAGGCGCGGGTCCAGGCAGCGCTTGCAGTCTTCCGGTCGCGTACTTTACAGCCTGTGTATAGAGCATGCCGTTTTGAGTAGCACAACAAATCGTGCCGACAACGGTGCCATACTTATTGATGCCGACAGCGGACGATGCAACATACCCTTTGAGCGTTCCAATACTTTCGATGCTGTACGCGGCATGATGCTCTTCGGTTAACGTTCTTAGACGGGCAGTCGTAGTTTGAGCGCTCGCAACTGTCATTACGATTAACATTGAGATTGTAACTATGCTGCATAGAGCCAAAAGTCGCTGTTCTATCTTCACTCGGGCCTCCTCATTTAAAGACGCATGAAAAAACTAAAAAGCTGGTCGAAGGCCAGCATTTAAGTAAACTCGGCGTTGCGTTTTTAAACGACGGAAGTCTGAAGCCTGCGCCTCCATCACCTATGATCGCGAAACGAACATAACGAACGACCGCACGAGCGTTCACCGTTTTACGCGCCGAAAGCGAAGCCCTCAACGCGAGAATGCGCTCAGCACCAGCGGCGCGATCGAATCCTCGGTGCACTTGTTTACTCGCCATTTTCGAATCGGTGCTGACCAAAGCGTGCTAATGCTAGCGAACCGACCATCGGTCCTGCAAGCAGCTTAAGTTGGACGACGTCAGCGATGGCATTAAGAACTATGATTCGGAGGTAGTGAATGTCTCGCCAGAAGTCCGATGGATATTCGCACAAGGTGGCTCGGTTTGCCAGATTATGGGCCCGCGGTTCGGCGGAGTTCGGGAGATGCAGAGGCTGCGATCAGGAAAACGCAGTCTCTCTTTTACGTAGTTTGTTGCAAGCAAACTCTAGCAAGCGCTGAACTTCACGACCGCTGCAGAAATCGTATTCAACGTAGGACCATGCCCCTATCAGGGCCGCGAAGCAATAGCCTTTTCGTCAACCACGAGTTGCGGGTAGTGCGACCGCAGCATCTCGACTTTGGGTTTGTCGTTGTACACGATGTACGGATAGCCCGGATTGCGATCGTAGAAACGCTGATGATAGGATTCGGCTTCGTAGAAGCCGTGCAACGCCTCCACCTTCGTTACGATCGGCGCGTTGAACGCGTGCGATGCCGTTAACGCGCTGATTGTCGCGCGGGCTGTCGTTTGCTGCGCTGGCGTGGTATAGAAGATCTCGGACCGATATTGACTGCCGTCATCAGGACCTTGCCGGTCGAGTTCGGTCGGGTCGTGCGCGACACGAAAGTACACGTCGAGCAACGTCGCATACGAGATTTTGGCCGGATCGAACGCGATGCGGACCGACTCTGCATGGCCGGTCATACCGGTGCTGACAACATCGTAATGTGCCGTGAAGGCATTGCCTCCGGCAAAGCCGGCTTGAACGTCCTTTACGCCGCGCAAGCGCTCGAAGACCGCTTCAAGACCCCAGAAGCACCCGCCGGCGAAAACCGCCGTTTCGCTAGGTTCGCCTGAAGGCGTCGAATTTGCACTCGCCGGCAACACTAGCACCGCCCCAAGCAAAATACCGCCGAGCGTCCGTAAGAGGGCTTTCGAATGGGTCGTCATCATGATCTAGACGATAGCACGCCTAAACGAGTTTCGAACGTCGGCCGCCTTACGTTGTTGCCGGCAAACCAAATGGTATTACAGCGAGATCGCGCCGGCATAGCCGGTAAGTTCCACGTAACCAACCCCGCGCAGCCGCCCAGTGACCGGGTCGAGCGCGTCCACGGCGCCTTCCCAATAGGATACCCCGCCGGCGGTGTTCGCTAGCTCCTGATCGAGCAACGTCGGGCGCAGCACGATGTCGACGTCCGCCCGCGGCACCCGCACGCGCCACCCGCTTGGATACGTCCCACCGGTATGCGGCGACTTCCAAGCGCCGGTCGCAACGGTCGAAAAATCGCTTAACAACAAGTGCGTGACGCGGCCATCGCGGTCGACGAGCGAACCGCTCGACTGCGGCGTAATCGACCCGTCTTTTTGCCGCAACGCATACAGCATGAGCTCGCGCCGATCGTCGAGCTGAATTGCAAACCAATCCCAACCGGCTTGATTTGCTTGCAACTCGTCCGAGCCGAACTCATGATCCATCCACGAAAGCCCATCAACTGCCAACCGCTGACCACCATAAACCAGTGTCCCCGACGTGCGCAAGCGCGTCATCGAATAGTAATGCGAAGCACACGTCGCACAAGCCGCCTTCACCGAAATGCCGTCACGCCCGTGAACGGCCGGCGCTTTTTCGGCAATCTGATCGAAATCGATCGCGGCAGCGTCCGCGCGCGCAACCATATGAAATGGCGCCGTTCCGCTCAGCGACCAATCACCGACCCGAACGTCAAGCGCCCGGTCCGACGAACTGCCGGCTCCCAAAGCCTCGCGCGACAGTCGCTCGAAATGCAAGAACTGCCTCCCGCTTTCGTCGGTTAGCGCAAAATGCGCCGGATACAACTCGTTGCCGCGCCAAGCGCTCTGACCGGCCAACGGTTTTACATCACCAGGTCGTAAACCAACCCGAAAAAAGGTCAGCTCGTAACCAAACCGCCGGCCATCCCGAGCCCGAACGTGCCCGGTATAATACCACCACTCCGACTGATAACCGAAGTGCGCCGCATGATCGCGCGGAAAAGCAAACCGGTAAGGCCGATTAGCACTCTCAAAACCATCGCGCCCCGCCGATCCTGGTTGCATCCCGGGTGGGGCGGCGTCTCCGCGGCTGCGGGGCACTGCAAGGGCGAGCGAAGCCAGGATGGCGAGAGCGACCCCGAGCGTAGCGACAAAGCGCACAGGATGTGCGCGCCGAGCGGCCCCGGAGCCGCGGAGACGGCGCACCGCCCGCCACCAGCAAAATTGTATCATTCCGCGCGTACCGCTTCAGCCGTACGAATACGAGCCGCAACGCCGGCCGGATAAATCCCGGCAACAACCGCAGCAACAATAACGAGCCCAATCGCTTCAATCAAGAAGTCGTACGGCATATGCAACTCAATAAGCCACCCAAATGCCTGCCGGTTAATCACAAAAATCAACAAAAGCGAAAGCAGCACACCGACCGCGACACCCATGAACCCGCCGAGCAAACCGATAAACGCCGCTTCATAATACACCATCATCCGCACGTCACGCGTTCGCAATCCAAGATACCGCATAAGCCCGATCTCGCGCCGCCGTTCCAGCACTAAAGCAAACAATGTCGACACGACGCCAAGCACCGCGATGGTAATTGAGATGATGTACAGCGCGTACGTGATCGCAAACGTCTTGTTAAAAATCGTCACGACGAGCTTGCGTAATTCGCGCGTCGTTTGGGCATCGACGTGCAACGGCAAGACACTCCGCACGACGTCGCTGCGCAACGCGACGAGATCGACGCCGGGCTTCGCGTAAATTGCAATCGAGTTGACCGAGTCATCGTGATACAGCCGTCCGAACGTACGCGCATCCATCAGAATGATGCCGGCGTCGCTCGAATAATCGTTATAGATTGCCGCGACGCTGAACGTCGTTTTGCCGGCGGGCGTATCGAGCTCGAAGCGATCGCCGCGACCGACGTCGAACTTCGTCGCGAACGGCTCGCTAATGAGCACTTGGGTGGTTCCCGGCAGCTGTTGGGCTAAGGCACGCGTATCGGCGACGCCGATGAAGCGCAGTTTATTACGCTCGGCAATTGTCGAGAAGTCGGCGGCGCCAAGCGTCGTCAGGCGACCGCGAAACGGGATCGAGATGCCGCGAAACGTGTCGACGGCAGCGACGCCCGGCAAGCGCGCGATCGTCTTTGCGACGACCGGCGAAAAGCGCGCATCGAACGACGCGTCTTGCAATCCCAGCGGCCGGACGAACAGGTCGGCTTTGAGCGTATCGTCGGCCCAAGCAACAACGGTGGTCCGGAACGAGCCGATCAAAATAGCGATCGAGACCATCATGGCAATAGCGATCATCAATGACGCGACGGCAACGCTGTTGCGCACCGGCGAAGCGCCGAGATTCGCTGCGGCAAGCTGACCGGATGCCGAACGCCGTCCAAACAGCGCAACGCCGCTGCGCGAGACGACACCGATAAGCAACGGCGCAAAAAGCGAGCCGCCGAAAATGATAAGCAAACCGGCGGTGTAGCCGAAGATCGGAACGTCGTCGATCGCCGGCGCGAACGTGCACGCATACGCGGCGGCAAGCAACGCGGCACCGTACGCAGCGAGTCGCGTCGCAAGACCCTTGGGACGCCGTTCGTAACCGGCCGAACGCATGGCCACCGCCGGCGGCGTCGCCGCGGCTTCGAGCGCCGGCACCACCGCCGACAACGTCGCGAGAATCACACCGACAACGAATGCTTTGAGCAGAACGAGCGGAGCAAAAATAATGTGGTCGGCGTGGCTCGCGACATAAAGCGTGTCGACCGTACGCGAAACGGCGCCGATCGACAGTTGCGCGAGGACGGCGCCAAGCAACAATCCGAAGATCGAGCCGACGACGCCGAACATCGCGCCTTCGCCGAGAAACGCGACGAAAATCGCCCGCCGCTGTGCACCGATCGCGCGTAACGTGCCGACCTCCGGCCGGCGCGCCACGACCGAAATCGCGACCGTATTGTAGATCAGGTACATACCGACGAGCAGCGCAATGTACGAGAGCGCAGCGAGATTTAATTGAAAGCTGCTGAGCATGCGCTGGATTTCACCGGTGCGAACTTTCGGTTCGATCGCTCGCGTGCCGGGCGGAATGACGCGCGCGACCGCGCCGGCGACCGCCGCAATATGCGCTTGATCGACGATTAAATCGATTCGGTCGAGCCGTCCGATTTTATCGAACAGTTCTTGCGCGGTTGCGATATCGACGAAGACCACGCTAGAGTCAACGCCCGGAACACTCGCAGGGATAACGCCCGCCACACGCATCGAAACGGCCCGGTCGCCCGCAAGACCGCGAATGACCGAGCCCTGCTGCAAGCGGTATTTTGTCGCGACCCGCTCGCTGATAAAGGCACCATGCCCATCGACGAGCACGTAAGGATCGGGCGCGCCGCCGGCTTTGGCAACTGCGCCCGGTGTCGAGGCCGATGAACTTTGATCGCCGGGGAGCGGCCGGAGCAAATCGACACCGAGGACGCGCAGAACTTCGCCGGAAAATGCGTCGCCGGCTTTGGCGCCGACGACGATCGAGTCTTCGATCGTCGGGCTTGCGTAGGTAACGCCGGGAACGTTCGAGACGCGCAAGATCGAACGATCGTCGAATCCGCGCCCGACACCGAGGACTTGCAAATTGACGTGGTTCGAGACAACATTCACGCTCGAGGCGAATGAAGCGACCGCCGTCGCGTTTGCAAGGTCGATGGCGAGCGCTATTGCGACGCCTAAGGCAACGGCAAGCACCGTAACACCCGTGCGCAAAACGTTGCCGCGCATATGACCCAAGACAAGCGCCCGAAAAAGCGCCATTAGACGAAGCTTGCCGGCTCGCTCATATTCGGAGACTTCGACGCCTGACGGCCAATGCGTGTTGCGTAGCGGACCACCGTCTGAGCCCCTTAGCCGAACAGTTCGATATTCGCCGCTCCGGCCTGCGGACGCAGAAGCTCCCGCGCATAAGCCGTTTCTTGCCTTTGAATCGTATCGTTGTTGAGAGGCGATAGGTATTTCACGCGCACGATACCCGTGTCGACGAACTGCAGCAGCTTGCGCGGCAGCACACCGCCGAGATCGGCGGCGGTTGTCGCGATGCCTTCGGTCGCCAGATACTCGAGCACGAAGGATGCGTTGAGTTGGCCGACATTACCGTGCGAGAACGTCATGACCGCTGCGCCGCCGAAAACCTTCGCCTCGAGATCGCCGCGCCGCGAACCATGTTTGATGAATTCGTTGATCAACGACTCCATTGCGTAGAGGCCGTACCGCAACGACGTTTCGGGCGCCGCTGCGGCATCCAAGTGGTCGTGCTGCGGCAGCATGAAGTGGTTCATGCCGGCGCTGCCGCGGATCGGATCGCGTATGCATGCTGCCACGCACGAGCCGAGCACCGTTGCGATGACGCACGCGACCGTCGTCGCAAAGTACTCACCCGGTTTGATTTTAACAACCTCGCGGCCGAGTTGTTCGTCGAAATAATGTAACGGCCGCGGCCGACCGGGTAGCTCGACCGCAACGTCCGATGCGCGCGTTAGAACGAACTCCAGTCGGCGTCGTCGGCGGCACGTAGCGGTGCATGTTTTGCTGCAGCCGGCGCAACGGGCGTGGCCGGCCGCCGAGCCGCCGGCCGCGGGGCCGCCGGCGCTTGGCTGCGACGCGCGCCGGAAGCAACGGTGAACACGCCGACGAGACCGACGAGTGCTTGCGAACGTTCTTCGAGCGACTCGGCGGAAGCAGCGATCTGCTCCACGAGTGCGGCGTTCTGCTGCGTGACCTGGTCCATCTGAGTCACCGCTTCGTTGACTTGTTCGATACCGGTGCCTTGTTCTTCGGACGCCGCAGCAATGGCGGACATAATGTTGGTCACGCGTTTGACGGCGGCAACGATTTCGGCCATCGTCTGACCGGCCTGATCGACGAGCATGCTTCCGGTGGCGGTCTTGTCGACCGAATCGCCGATGAGCGCTTTGATTTCTTTGGCCGCGGCGGCCGAACGTTGCGCAAGATTGCGGACTTCGCCCGCGACGACGGCAAAGCCGCGGCCTTGCTCGCCGGCTCGCGCGGCTTCGACGGCGGCATTGAGCGCAAGTATATTGGTTTGAAAGGCGATCCCGTCGATGACGCTGATGATATCGACGATTTTCTTGGCGCTTGCATTGATCGCCGCCATGGTCACGACAACCTCGCCGACGACTTGACCGCCTTTTACGGCAATATCGCTCGCGCCGATGGCAAGGCCGTTCGCTTCTTTGGCGTTGTCGGCGTTTTGGCGAACCGTCGCAGTCAACTGCTCCATGCTTGCCGCAGTCTCTTCCAGACTTGCGGCCTGCTCTTCGGTCCGCTGCGACAAATCGGTATTGCCGGCGGCAATTTCACGCGCCGACGTGCTCACGATTTCGGCCGCTTCTTTTATCTCGACGACGGTCCGCGTTAAATTCTCAACCGTCGCGTTGGAGTCGGATTTGAGCCGGCCGAACGTACCGGCATAATCGGCGCTGATGGTTTGCGTTAAATCGCCTTTCGCAAGAGCCGCGAGGACGCGCACCACATCGTTGAGACCGGTATCGCTCGTTTCCATCAGCTCATTCATGCTTTGAGCCAAGATTTTGAAGAAGCCGGTTTGACCGTCGGACGCTAAGCGCCGGCTAAAGTCGCCGGCCGCTGCGGCCTGGACGATCGCTGCCGTTTCGTTCTCGACCTGCACTTCGAGCGTGCGATCTTTCCATTCGATGACGGCGCCGATCCGCTTACCGCTCTCGTCGGCGACCGGATTGGCAATGAGCGCCAGCGTGCGTCCGCCGACGACAATTTCGGCGCGATGCGTTCCGCGCAGATCGGCCAGCATGCGCAGCTGGTCTGCCGGAATAACGTTGAACTCAGCGATCTTGGTCGTCAGCAGACGATCGACACGCAGGTTCGGCAGATCTTTTTGCAGATCGCGTTCGGCGTTGCGCAGCATTTCTTTGACGGCAGCATTCATGTAGCAGATGACGTTGTCGGCATCGGCAAGCATAACGTTGGCCGTCACGCTGTCGAGCGCGGCTTGCACCCGGCGCATTCCGGCAATGTCTTCGGGTCGCGGTAACAACGATCGTACCGCGTCCATCGCCTCGGTGATCTGCGCCTTCTTGCCGGGCAGCCGATCCATCTCGATTGAGAAATCGCCGTGCGCGTATCTCGTAATGAGATCGACGATCTTCATCTTCACCGCGATGTGCGCACCGACGAGCCGGTTTACCAGGTCCGCCGCGCGTTTGTACCCGCCCGCGAACGCGTCGACCGGGATGATCTCGTCGATCCAGCCGGCTTCATGCTGCCGCATCATCTCGGCCAACGCTTCGATGAAACGATCGGACTCGGCAACTTGTCCGCTCACTGCAATGAAGGCGGTTTTCACGCGATCGACCGCGGCGGTGACGTGCGCTTTGATGCCGGGTAAGCGATCCATGTCGACCGTGAAATCACCGTTGGCATAGTCGGTGACGACGCGAACGACTTTCATTTTCACGTCGATGTGCGACTGCACGAGTGCATTGATGTCGGCCGCAATCGCGCCGCACGCCGGGCTCAGCGTCCCGGCCGGAATTTTGTAATCGATCGCGCCCGCCGTATGCCGGCTTTGCATCTCTTGCAGCGCCGCACCGAGCGCCGCAGTTTCGGCGCGTTGCGCAACGAGTTGCTCTTGCAATCGGCGAATCGACGGCGCGAGTGCAACGCTCAATTCGTCGTTGCCGCTAAAGACCTCGGTGGGGTCGCCCGCGGCAATGCGATCGAGCGTGCGGACGACCGCGTGCCGCTGCGCGTTGCGTTTCGTTCTATTACCAGCAAATAGAGCCACGGGACACTTTCTTTCTTAGCTTAAGCGTAGGCGGTCGCCGAGCCGCCGTCGGTTAACTGCATCTCCGCACTCGCCAATAGCCGCTCGATGTCGAGCAAGATAATCATCTGATCGTCAAGCCGGGCGAGTCCCATGAGGAAATCAGTATCGAGCCGCGAGCTGAACTCAGGCACCGGCCGGATCTGGTCCGCGGCAAAAGTTACGACGTCGGAAACCGAGTCGACGACGATACCGATCACCCGGCGCGCGACGTTGAGAATGATAACGACGGTGAAGGCGTTGTAAGCCGCCTCGGCAAGCGCGAATTTCAAGCGCATATCGACGATCGGTACGATGACGCCGCGCAGATCGATGACGCCGCGAATGAAATCCGGCGTCCCCGCAATCGGCGTCACCGGATCGCAGCCGCGAATCTCTTGCACTTTGAGAATGTCGATGCCGTACGCTTCGCTGCCTAAGCGGAAGGTCAGCATTTCACGGGTTTGCGTTACTTGCATTTCGTCGGTGCGGCTCATGAATGCGTCCTTACGCGACGGCTCGCGCGCCGGCATGACGCACGAATGAAGGTACATCGATAATCAAAGCAACGCGGCCGTTACCCATCACCGTCGCGCCGGAAATACCCGGCACGTGCCGAAAATTTGTCTCCAAGCTCTTGATTACGACCTGATGCTGGCCCTCGAGCGCATCGACGAGCAAAGCGACGCGACCGTTACCGGCTTCGAGCAAAACGAGAATTCCGTCACGCAAAGGCGGCTTCGGATTGCGTTGCGGCATGACGTCGCTGAGCGTGACGACCGGAAAATACTCATCGCGAATGTGGATCAAGCGCCCGCCGCCGGCGATGACCCGAATCGAGTCGGGCGGCGGCAGCACCGACTCGATGATGTTCGTCAACGGAATCATGTAGATTTCACCGCCGATGACCACCGATAAACCATCCAAGATTGCCAGTGTGAGCGGTAAGCGGATCGTGACTTTCGCTCCGTAGCCGGCTTCCGACTCGATCTCGACCCGCCCGCCGATGCGGCTGATATTTTGCTTGACGACGTCCATGCCGACACCACGGCCCGACACGTCGGTGACGACGTCCGCAGTTGAAAAGCCGGGCGCAAAAATAAGCTGCCATACATCGCGCAGCGGCATGTCGGGCGCGCACGGCAACCCGGATTGAGCCGCTTTCGCTAAGATCTTTTCTTTGTTAAGCCCGGCGCCGTCGTCGCTCAACTCAACGACGACTTCGCCGCCTTGGTGCCACGCGCGCAACGAAATCGTGCCTTCGCGCGGTTTGCCGGCAGCAATGCGTGCAGCGGGCGATTCGATGCCATGGTCGAGCGCATTGCGAATGAGATGCGTCAATGGATCGCCGAGCTGCTCGATGATCACTTTGTCGAGGACCGTTTGGTCGCCGGTCGTTTGCAAGCGCACGGCTTTGCCCAACGTCGTAGCCAATTCACGCACCATGCGCGGAAATCGATCGAAAACAAACCGTAGCGGCAACATGCGAATCGACATGACGCCCTGTTGCAGGTCGCGCATATTGTGTTCCATCTGACGCACGACTTGATGTAAGTCGGCAAACGCGGCATGATCGAGGTCGCCGCTGATGCGTTCGATTCGCGCTTGCGCGATCACCATTTCACCGACGAGATTGATGAGCTGGTCGATCTTCGCTAAGCTCACGCGGATCGTCGAGTCGGCGACTTCGTTCGCGGCCGGTGCCGCGGGCTTTGCGACGGCCGCTGCCGGAGTGGCTTCGGGCTCGCCGGGGCTATCGGCGAAAAAGCCGTACGCCTCCACCGGCTCATCGGGCGCACCCGGACCGTCGGCGAAAAATCCGAAAGCTTCGCCGCTCGACACCGGTGCCGCCGCCGAGCTTGCTGGAAGCTCAGTGTAGCCGATCGTAACGCCGGCCGGATCGTCGATGATGAAACCGAGCAAATCACGCAAGCTTTCTTCGCTGACGCTCGCTTCAAGCGTGAAGTGCCAAACGTCGCTTTCGGCCGTTTGTTCGGGCGGAACGCTCAGCTTCCCGAGTTCCGCGAGCGCAGCGTGCAGTGCTGCGTAGTCGGCCGGGCGGGTTGCGCCAAGATCGCGCGCCGGCAGATCGACGCCGTATGCGTACACGGCGGGCAGCGCGACGGCGGCAGCGGTGCAAGCTCCGGCGGCCGCCGGCATGTGCTGGATCGCTTCGAGCTCGGCGACCGATTGTTGGGTCGACACGGCGCCCGCCGGCGAGCCTGCGCGATACGCCGCGAGTTGCGCTTTGAGAACGTCGCACGCACGCAGAAACACGTCCACCATCGCAAACGTGAGTAAAACTTCGCCATGACGCAAACGGTCGAGCACCGATTCGAGCACGTGCGTGAAGCGCGCCATGTCGGCGAAACCAAACGTTCCGCTGCCGCCCTTGATCGAGTGCGCCGCCCGAAAAATGCCGTCGAAATCGGCGCTTCCCGGTGCATCGACGTCGAGTTCGAGCAGCCCGGATTCGAGCTTCGCGACATGCTCTTCGACTTCGTCGAAGAAGCCTTGGTGGAAGCGCGTCAGGTCGAGCGACACGATTTAGCCGAGTACTTTTTTCACGACGTTGAGCAAGGTCACCGGATCGAACGGCTTGACGATCCAGCCGGTCGCACCGGCGGCGCGGCCTTTGGCTTTCATGTCGTCGCCGGCTTCCGTCGTAAGAACCAGGATCGGTGTCCGGGCGTAGTTCGGCAGACCGCGCAACCCGCGAATGAGCGTAAGCCCATCGGCATTCGGCATATTTTGGTCGGTGAGAACGAGATCCGCATTCGCGCTGCGGGCTTTGGCCAAACCGTCGACGCCGTCAACCGCTTGGACGACGGTGTAGCCGGCACCGGACAACGTGAAGGCAACCATTTGCCGAATCGACGGTGAATCGTCGACGGTCAGGATCGTTTTCATACCGATAGGATTTTCGGCGAAAGCCGACGCTTTATGAGATCTACGCGCGCGCTGCGCGCGCTGCTCGCGCTACGGCGATGCGCCGCTAAACGATGCGTCCGTCTTGCATGCGGATCGTGCGATCGCACACGGCAGCTGCCTCGACACTATGCGTCGCCATGAGAATCGCTTGACCGCCGTCCGCGAGCGAACGCAAAAGCCGCAACACATTTTCACCGTTCGCCGTGTCGAGATTTCCCGTCGGCTCGTCGGCTAGGATGATTGCGGGTGCGTGGACGATGGCTCGGGCGATCGCCGCACGTTGCATCTGGCCGCCCGATACTTGCGCGGGATACGCATCGCGTTTATCACCGATGCCGACTTCATCCATCGCTGCATTGACGCGTGCGGCGATTTCGGCTTTCGGCAGCCGCCGTAAGACCAGCGGCAGTCCGATATTGTCACCGATGCTCAAGGCCGGCAGAAGATTGAAGAATTGAAAAATCGTCCCCACCCGGTCGCGCCGCAGCACCGTTAGCGCATCGTCTTTGAGGTCGCTCGTTACGCAGCCGTCGACGATAACGTCGCCCGATGTCGGTAAGTCGACGCAACCCACGAGGTTGAGCAGCGTGCTCTTACCGCAGCCGCTCGGGCCGACGAGCGCGACCATCTCACCGGCTCGCACGTCGATAGACACTCCGGCAAGTGCGCTGACCGATTCACCGCTGCCGGTATACGATTTGCGGACGTCACGCACGACGACGGGGATGACGGCGCTAGGCAAAACGGCGAAAGACGAGAGCTGCATTGATCCCACCAAATCCGGCGGTATTTTTCAGGACGATCTGGGGTGCGCGATCGAGCTGTCGACGGGTGACCGCAAGCCGGCAGTCAGGGTCGCCCTCGATGTTATTGACCGTCTTGGGGATCGTTTGGTGCACGATACTCAGTAACGAAATCGCCGACTCCCATGCGCCGGTGGCGCCCAGCGCATGCCCGTGCTGACCTTTGGTTGCGCTTACGCTTACCGGGCGTCCGGCAAACACGCGATCGATGGCGAGTGCTTCGGCCGCATCGCCGAGCGGCGTACCCGACCCATGCGCGTTGACCAAATCGACATCACCCGGATCGACGCCGGCCTCGTCAAGCGCCCGTTGCATCGCCGATGCGTTCATGACGCCGTCGGGGCGCGGCGCAGACATGTGAAAGGCATCGTTCGTCGCACCGAAACCGGCAATTTCACCGTAAATCGGCGCGTTTCGCGCGAGCGCATCGTCGAGCCGCTCGAGCAGCAAAATTCCCGCGCCTTCGGCCATAACGAAGCCGTCGCGCTGCCGATCGAAAGGCCGGCTTGCCGCTTTGGGTTCGGCGTTGCGCGTCGACATTGCGCGAATGACGGTGAACGCGCCGAAGATCAACGGTGATAACGGTGCCTCGACGCCGCCGGCCAGGGCGGCGCGCATTTCGCCGCGAGCAACGCTCCGGAACGCATCGCCGATGGCAACCACTCCCGACGCACAGGAATTGCCGTTGGCAACCGTGGGTCCGGACAAGCCGAATTCAATGGCGACATTGCAGGTCGCCGCGCCGCCGAAAACCGACACGGCCAGCAACGGCCGGATTCCGCTCAAGCCTTTTTCGCGGAAAATATCGTGCTGCTCGTCGGCATACGCGAGACCTCCGAGCGCCGAGCCGATGTAAACACCGATATCCGAGGTGTTTGGACCGGCCGAAAAGCCGGCGTCATCGAGTGCTAAACGAGCCGCGGCGACGGCAAATTGTGAGAAGCGATCGGTCCAGCGTTGGCGCTTGTCGCTCATGAAATCGTGCGCGGTAAAGTCGTCGATTTGCGCGGCAAGCTTCGAGCGGTAACCGGTCGTGTCGAAGCGCCGAATAACGTCGACGGCGATTCGCTCGCTCAGCAAACCTTGCCACAACGCGGCTTTTCCGATGCCCAGCGGCGTCACGACGCCGATACCCGTTACGACGACCCGATGCAATGCCGTCATCGAGCCCCGTCCGCTTCGGCACGCTGCTTGATGCGCCGAAGCGTTCGCTGCGCGACCGAGGCGATGAAATAGCCGGCGACGAGGTGCTTGCCGAACCACGCTGCGGCAATCGGAAAGTCGAAGTCCAGCCGGTGCACGATCGTCACGCGCGTTCGGCCGCCGGCCGGCTCGAACAGCCATTCGACTTCCATCCCGCGCGTCGGTCCGGCGATGTGCCGAAATGCGATATGCGGGCGCCGTGCATCAGTTGTCTGCTCGGCGACCCAACGCAACGGAAACACATCGCACCAGGCAGCCATCTCGACGACGCGCATCGCGTCCCGGCGTTCCAGAACGCGGACGTAACGATAATGCGGCAGGATCAACGGCCAGCGTTCGGTTGCGTCGGCATATGTGAAGATCGTCGCCGGCGCCGCATCGATCTCAATGCTTGACGATGAAACACTCATGCCAACAACCGGCCGAGTAGGGCGGGTGTATACCCGCTTTGAGGGGACCCGATGCCGCAAATCGCATCGACGAGCGTTCGGCGCGCGTGCGCGTGGCGATTCAAACGTTCGGCGGTCCGGCGCGCGAGCGGCGAGCAATCGATGAGCGATGCAACGAGCGCACACAGTACGGCACGGCGCCGAAAATCCGTCTGCCGCGCCGCGGCGTAGCGTTGAAATGCGCGATCTTCGGCGCTTCGATCGGCAAAAGCTTGGACGATTGCTGCGCTCGCCTCGCGTGCACCGGCAAGTGCAAGATACACGCCTTGGCCCGTGAACGGATTGAGAAAGCCGGCAGCGTCGCCGACCAGTAGCGCTCCCGGCGCTACCGGCGCGCAAACGCGATGCGCGAGCGGTCCGGCCGAGACCCGGTTGCCGATTCGCTCGGCATGGGCAAAGGAGCGCCGGCCACGGCCGAGTTCCGCCGCCCGCCCGGCGATGCCGCGATCGATGTCTGCCGACCAGCCGGCAAGCGCGGCTTGCGGCACGACGACCATAACGTTTGCGCGCCCGGCATCGAGCGGATTGATTGCAAAATACGCGCCGTCGCCGACGTACATTTCGATAAAGCCGTTAAGATCGCCGAACCCGCGATAATGTCCGCCGACCGCAAACCGGCGTTTCGGACGTAGCGGGAGCGTCAGGCCCAGCTTACGCGCGACGACCGACGTCGTTCCGTCGGCGCCCACCACAATTCGGCTCCGTGCGTGGACGGCTTCGCCGGTCGCATCGCGGTACATTACCCCCGTCACCCGGCGGCCGTCGAAAACGAGCGATTCGACACGGCCGCGAACGACGTTCACCCCGGCGTTCCGTGCAGCCGTGAGTACGATGGCGTCGAGCGTTGCCCGATCGCAACTCAGAGCGGCACGCGAGAAGCGTAATTCGACCGCGGGCGCGTGGGGCGGAATGAGGCGAATCCCCTGCAGCTCGGTGCCCGCCGCTTGCACCAAGCCGCGCAAACCAAGGTCGTCAAGCGCCTCGACCGCTCCGCAGTTTTGATATTCACCGCAGACTTTTCGACGCGGAAACGCGGCGCGCTCGATCAGCGTCACGCCGATACCGGCACGGGCCAACCGTAGCGCGGTCGCGCTTCCGGCCGGTCCGCCGCCGACCACGACGACGTCGTTCAGTGCCCGGTCACGAGCGCGCCGTCGAGCCTTCCGTCAGTTGCCGTCATGCGAAAGAACGCTTCGGCGCGGACGTGCGGAACGCGCCAACCTGCACTCGCTGCGAGCGCCCGCGTTTCGCGCGCCGTATATGCACGCCGCACGGATAACGGTGCGTCGTGACGCGTTAAGCGATTCGCTGACGTTCGCGACCAGAACAAGGCGGCAGCGTAAGCGGCCGGCGACCGGCGCAAGTCGCAAACAACCGGCGACAAGCGTGCAACGCGGCGTAGTTCACCGAGCATGATGCGCGCCGCGGCCGGCTCGAAATGGTGCAGAGCAAGATTGCAAACGGTGACGTCAAAGGCGCCGTCGGCAAACGGCAGCGCGAGCGCATCGCCTTCGACATACGTTACAGCGACGTTTGGCGGCGTCCGGCCGGCGGCGATCGTCAACATTTGAACGCTGCAGTCGAGACCGGCGATCGAGATCGTTGCACCGCGACGGCGCGCATCGGCAGTCAACGCCCGAGCAATGTCGCCGTCGCCGCAACAGACATCGAGTACCGTTTGCGCACCGGTTCGGCGCACGTTACGGACGATCGGTGCAAGGCCGCCGAGGTGGCGGTTGGCCCAACCGATATCCGCTAGGTTTTCTTGCAGTTCGACGATCGAGTCGATCGGATCGTCCATAAGCTCGCGCGCGACAAGCCGATTCACCGGGCGCTCAGCAGCCAATCCGCGGCCGCTACCTCGACGCTAGTTTTTGTAGAAGTCGGCGTTGATTTCGATAAAGTTCTTCCACTTATCGGGAACGTCGGAATCCGCATAAATTGCTTCGACCGGACATGCCGAAACGCACGCGCCGCAATCGATACAGACTTCGGGATCGATGAACAGCTGCGTGTCGCTGTCGGACCCATGTATGCAGTCGACCGGGCAAACATCGACACACGATTTGTCTTTTGTGCCGATGCAAGGTTCGGTGATGATGTACGCCATGAAACGGTCAGTCTGCCTCTCTGCAAGATGGGAGAATATTCCCTTAGCCGCGTTCCCCCGGTGTCCTTCGCCGCAAGCAAAAACCGGAAGCAGCCGTCTATGAGACGGATGCATCCGGTGCTTGGTTCAGGTTACGAAGAGTTTGCCGAGGTTTAGGCGACGCGGCGACCGGAAATCGCCCGCAGAATAAACAGCAAGATGACGGCGCCGACAAACGCTACGAGAATGCTGTAAAGATCGAGACCGTTTACACCAACGTGCCCGAATGCATTAAAAACAAAGCCGCCGATGAACGCGCCGACGATCCCGATGATGATGTCGCCGATGATCCCACCCGGGCCCTCGCCGGGAACGGCATACTTTGCAAGAAATCCGGCGATGAGGCCGACGAGAATCCAACTCAAAATACCCACGCGCAAGTCTCCTTCGTTCATTGGTAGCAGAAAGCGCACCCGATGTCGGCATGGTGCCCGAGCGGTCGGCAAACGAAACCTGCCGACGTTCTCGCACGGAAGTACGTTTACAGCCTATGCGTGGAACGATGGTAACGGCTGCCTTAACGATGATCATGACGGCACTGTCGCCGCCGGTTGACGCGGCTCCAACCGCGACGATCGAAGCCACGCCGGCGACTCTGAGTGTTACGGGTTACGGAGAAATCGCGCGCGCACCGGATCTCGCAACGGTCGGAGTCGCGATTATTACCGCCGATGACGGCAACCCGCGTTCGCTATCACAAAATAACGCGCGTTTTGCGGCGTTGGTAACGAAGCTGTCCGCGCTCGGCATCGCTGCAGGCGACGTGCAGTCTGCGTCGATCGCTTCGTACTTTAATCCGCGGCCGACGTCAGGTGCCGAGGCGCGAAATCTCTATGGTTACATCGTCACGCGCAACGTTCAGATTGTCGTGCGCGAGCTCTCGCTTACCGGCAAAGTGGTCGATGCGGCAAGCGCTGTGGGCGGCGGACAAATCAACGGCGTGTCGTATGGTTTTCGCGACCGCCCTGCACTCGAACGCGTTGCACTTGCAGCAGCGGTGACCGATGCTTACGCGCAAGCGCAGACGATCGCCACCGCCGCGCACGTGCGCATCGTCCGCATTTTAACGATCGGTTACGATAACGGCGCCCCGATCCGGTTGCACGCCGAAACCGCCGCACTTTCTCGGACCGCCGCCGAACCCGTCCCGACCACGATCGAACCGACCGATCAGGCAATTAGCCGTTCGATCGCGATAACATACGTCGTCCGCTAGCCGCCGCGAACCGACGCTGCGCGCCGGGTCGAGGTGAGAACGAAACCACTCGACCGTCAGATGGGTAGCCGAAACTGTGATAGTCGAGACGTGTGAAGTTTGCCGCGAGCGGCCGGCGAGCGTTCGTGATTATGCGCTGCGCGCGGGAAAATGGACCGATGCGGCCGTTTGCGAGGACTGCGCGCGTCGGCGCCGGCGCGCAATCATTCCGTATGTCGGCGCCGCCGTCTCGGCCGCGACACTTTTTGCCGGCGCCGTGCTTGCAATCGAACGTTTCGGCCGGCGCGACGGCGGCGACGGCGCGCCGCCGAACCAAGCCGGCGAACAGATCGGGCGTTTCCTTCGCGGAGCGACCGGGACGACACTGGGACAGTATTCACGCGATCTCACGGCGGCCGCCAAAGCCGGCGAACTCGATCCGGTCATCGGTCGCGAACCCGAAGTCGAACGCGTCGTATCCATTTTAGCTCGGCGCAGTAAGAACAATCCGGTCCTTATCGGCGAACCGGGTGTCGGCAAGACGGCTATTGTCGAAGGCCTCGCGCAGCGCATCGCCAGCGGCGACGTCCCGGCGGCATTGCGCGATAAACGCGTTCTATCGCTATCGCTGGGGCCGCTCGTCGCCGGAACGAAATATCGCGGCGAATTCGAGGGCCGCGTCAAGCGCATCCTCGATGAAGTCAAGCGCGCCGCGCGCGATATCATCCTTTTCATCGATGAACTGCATACGCTTGTCGGAGCGGGGGCCGCCGAAGGTTCACTCGATCTTTCCTCGATGATCAAACCGGAGCTTGCGCGCGGCGAATTGCAATGCATCGGCGCGACGACCTTCGATGAATATCGCAAATATATTGAAGCCGACGCGGCGCTCGAACGGCGTTTTCAGCCGGTCACCGTCGCTGAGCCGACCGTCGATCAAACGATCGAGATCCTCCGCGGACTGCGCCCGAAATACGCCGGCCATCATAAAGTTACGATCGCGGATGAAGCGCTGGAAGCGGCCGCAACGCTCTCGGCGCGTTATATCGCCGACCGGTACTTACCCGATAAAGCGATCGACGTGATCGACGAGGCTGCGGCGACGGCGTCGATGCAAAATAGCGCCCGCGTCGACGCCGAGCGCATTTCCGCCGTCATCTCGCGTTGGACGGGCATTCCGCAAGGCACCTTGAGCGCCGTGCAGCGCGCCGGCTTACTCGCGTTGGAAGCAGAAATCGAGCAACGCGTCGTCGGGCAGTCGTCCGCCGTTGCAACGGTATCGGAAGCGATCCGCCGGGCGCGCGCAGGCTTGAAAGATCCCCGCAAGCCCGTCGGCGGCTTTCTCTTCATCGGACCCAGCGGCGTCGGGAAAACCGAACTCGGCCGAACCCTAGCTCACGTGTTGTTCGGTACGGACGAAGCGCTCATTCGCCTCGACTTGTCGGAATACACCGAGCAGCATACGATTTCACGGCTGCTCGGAGCACCGCCCGGATACTCCGGTCACGAGGAGCCGGGTCAATTGACGGAAGCCGTGCGCCGGCGGCCGTACTCGGTCGTGCTCTTCGATGAGATCGAGAAAGCGCATCCGGACGTCGCCGCGATCTTATTGCAGATTCTCGATGACGGCCGCGTCACCGATGCAAAGGGCCGAAACATCGATTTCCGGCATGCGCTCATTATTCTGACCAGCAATCTGGAACGCGATGAGGTTGAAGCGAATTTGCGCAGCGAGCTGATCGATCGGATCGATGATATCGTTGTTTTTGCGCCGCTCGGAACCCGCGAAATCGAGCAGATCGTCGAATTGCAGCTTACGGCACTTGCCGAGCGGCTCGGGGCGCGCTCCGTATCGCTTGCGTTGACACAAAGCGCGCGGCGTTATCTGGCCAAGCAAAGTCTCGATGCCGGCAACGGTGCACGTTACGTCGCTCGATCGATCGCGCGCTACGTTACGACTCCGCTCTCGAGCGCTTTGCTCAGCGGGGGTATCGTCGACGGGCAGACCGCGCATGTCGACTACGATGGCCGAGCGATTACCGTGCGGGCCGCATGAAGTTCACCGCCGCCTTCGCCGCAGCGCTGCTGCTCGTTGCGGCGATACCGGCCGGTGCACAGCAGCGGGCGCCGGTTCCGATCGTCCTGCCGGCACCCCCGCCGGTCAGCAATCAGACCAGCAGCGCTCTGTTTGATGCGATGCTCGCCGTAAGTCGCGCTCAGCTCACCAATCCGCAAGCGGCTCAAACGGCCTCATTCCAATATTTCACCGCCGTGCAACAGTATCGAAGCGGCGACTTCCGGGCGGCCCGCCGTAGCGCACTTGAAGCGCTCTCGACAGCCTCGCAGCCGGCGCTCGGAGCCGACGCGCACGCTCCGCCTGCTCCCATTTTGCCCCCGGGCGCAACGCAGTTGCCGGGAACGCAAGGCGGCTTGTACGGGGCCGATGCACCGGCGATCGATGCCGATACGTTTCTCGCGCTCGCACGCGGTACGATCGACGATTGCGCCGCCCGGCACGATCGCCGCCTGGCCCAGGCGCAGGCGCGCTACGCTGAAGCCGTGCGCGCATTTGCAGCGCGCAACTGGGAGACAACGCGCATCGCCGCCAAGGCGGCGATCGATGCTTGCGCAAAACCGCAATGATGCAAATGGTATGCAGCATCACTAATTCGTTGTAACTTTTGCGATAGCGTTTACCGGATCTAGTCCAAACGGCCTGTATGAATGGACTAGAGGCCCCAGACGCCGGCTGAGGCGACGACGCACAATGCAAGCATATGTTTCGACGACTCTTGCCGGTAATTTTCTTGTCCGCTGCATTTTCGGCTTGCGGCGGCGGCGGTTCAAGTTCTTCCGGCTTGCCGCAAACGTCGAAGCTTCCAGCACCGGCGGTGCCGACGCAGAGCGTCACGGTTGCAATTACGATTCCGGCGTTGCCCGCCGCAGCAGCGAATAAAGCGCGACATCCGTTGTATGTTTCGGCGAGCACGCAGTCGGCAGCGATCGCCGTTAACGGTGGCCCGGCGATTATTACAAGCTTGGCGCCGACTTCAGCGAATTGCCCGCCGAGCGCGGGCGGCGGCCGGACGTGCACGATCGCGGTCAGCGCGCCGGCCGGCAGCGATACTTTCGCTGTCTCGCTTTACGCATCGACGGACGGCAGCGGCGCGATTCTTTCGACCAGCACGAGTACGGCGACCGTCGTCGCCGGCCAGGCCAACGCGATCAGCATGGTTCTCGGCGGCGTCGTTTCGTCGATCGCGCTTACGCTCAATCCGGCATCTCCGCCGACCGGTAAGGCGGCGACGGTCGCTTTGACGGTGACGAGTAAAGATGCCGCCGGACAGATCATCGTCGGCAGCGACGCATTCGCCAATCCGATCAAACTTAGCGACAGCGACGGCACTGGTGCGACGGTTTTATCGAAAACCACCGTCACGACGCCGGCGGACCAACCCAGCATCACATACAATGGCGCGACGATTGCTTCAGCGCTTTTCAGTGCGACGGCGTCCGGTGTGCCGAGCGCAAACATTACGAACGCAACACTGACACCCAGTGCAACGACGGTGCCGCCTTCGACGCTCGTCGATTGGCCGCAATACGGCTTTGACGCCCAACGCACCGGTTACAATCCGTCGTCGACGGCAATCACACCGACGACGGTCGGCCAACTGCACCTCGCTTGGCACACGTACATCGGCGGCGGATCGCAAACGCAGCCGGTCGTTGCGACGAACGTTGCGGGCCACCAGGCGCTCCTCATCGTCGCAGGATACAAGACCGTTTATGCCTACGACGCGCTCACCGGCACGCAGATCTGGTCGAGAGGTTTGCCCACGCAGTTTTACCAGGAGTGCTACCCGGCGGGTACCGGCGGCACCGTCGTCTACGATAGCGCGCTGGCTTCGGTCTTCATCTCTGCGGGCAATGGCACGGATCCGAATCACGTCATTCTTTATCGCTTGAGCGTTACGGACGGTACGATCACCGGTCAAACCGACGTCACGCCGACGCTGCTGACCGGAGAGTCAACCGGCGGACACACCGCAGTCACTCTTGCAAACGGGACGCTGTACCTCGGCACCGGTTCAAATTGTGAGGGCACGTCGGGCAGCCGGCCGGCATGGCGCGGCCGCGTCGTTGCGGTGAATCCGAGCAGCATGACCCTGCTCAATACGTTCTACACGACGTTCGGCCACGGCGGTAATTTTGCCGGTGGCGGTGTATGGGGCTGGGGCGGCGTTTCGGTCGATCCGAGCGGTAACGTCTATGTTGCAAGCGGCAACGCGGCAACCCGTCAGACGGCTTCGCCCGGAGTGATCAGCGCGCCGTTCGATGCGACCGACAACGAGCAGGCCGGCTACGCCGAACATCTGGTTAAACTTAGCGCCGACTTGTCGACGGTTGAAGGCTCAGATTACCCCGGTTTCAACTTTGCCATCGGCGGTGAAGATCTCGACTACACGGGCGTACCGGTCGTTTTCACGCCGCCGTTCTCAAGCGGCTGCGGAACGCTGACGGCTACGCAGGGCAAAGCCGGAACGCTCGTCGTCAACAACACGCAGCAACTTTCGCCCAATGTTGCGACCTTTAAGTTGTCCATCCCGAATGCCGCTGCTTTCTATTCCGGCAATCCGGCCTACTCACCGGCTACCGGTTATCTCTACGCCGCGGTCACGTCGGCCGGCGGCGGCTCCTCAACGTTGCCGCCGGGTCTTGCAGCGATCGGTAACTGCGGCACCTCGATTGCCTGGAACACGGCATTCGGACCGGATTCTTACAACTATGGCGTTGACGCGCATCCGGCGCGTTCCGCCCCGACGGCCACGGCCGGCGGCGTCGTGTTCATGGGCACGCCCTGCACGCCGGACGGAAACGGCGGCTGCACGACGGCGAATCCCAGCAATATCAAGGGTGCGGTTTGGGCACTCAATGCGACCAACGGCAATCTGCTCGGCAATGGAAAGCCGCTTCTCTCGACCACCTCGAACATTCGTATGCCGGCGAGCGTCGACGGCAATTGGGTTTGGCTGATCGACGAATACGGCGACCTCTATGCACTAACCATCGACCCGTCCGTGAAAACCGTCACAGCCGGAGCGACGAGCCGCCCGACGCAGCGGTACCAATACCGCGCACATTAGCTCCAGCAGGCAAAAACGAACAACCGGTCGTGCAGCGTATGCGCGACCGGTTTTCTTTTCAATGAAACGAACCGGCTGCGCGGTGCGCAAGCCGGGACTTGACTCAAATCCCCACCGGCCATCGACGCCGCTGCTGATCGGTAGCCGGCGCATTCAATCGTCATCCGTTTGCATCGCTGTTGCGCGGTCTGACGACGGCGGAACGAACTTGCGGTGCGACCGCGAATACCGCCCACGATGTGCCCGACGAAGCGATGCCGATGTGTCTACTTGATCGTCTCACACACGCAACCCCAAGCCGTCGCTCGACTCGCGCGTACCATTCTTGCGCAGTCACCGGCATCTTGGGTGCTCGTCCATCACGATGCCTCTGCAGGTGTGTTTCCGCGCGACGTCATTGCCGATTTGCCCCGCACGGTAATCGTCGAGCACCCCGTACGAGTTACGTGGGGCACGTTTGCGCAGGTTGAAGCGGTGCTTCGATCGCTCGCGCAGCTGCGAGCAATGAACGTCGAATACGATTGGATTACACTGATATCGGGACAGGATTATCCGGCACGCCCGCTCGTTCAATTTCAAGAAATGCTCGCACATACGAATGCCGACGCGATCATGACATACGCAAAGATACATGCGGCGGATCGCCATCTCTACGATCGCTACAACTTCCGTTACGCGCGATTATCGGCTAAGGAATTGCCTCGTGTCTTACGTGCTCGCGGCTACTACGATCGGATCTTTAATCGCGTGCAGCCGTTTCTCCGGATACAAACGGCGCCGCGAGGAACGTTCATCGGGCGACGTGCGATCCGGTCGATTATGAACTTCGGCATCCCGGTTTTCAAAGGCTCGACGTGGTGGGCAATGTCGCGTAAAGCCGTTGAAGCCGTAATGACCGCGATTGCCGACCAGCCGGCATATGTCGACCGCTATGCGCGAACACTCTCATCCGACGAGTCGATCTTTCACACGATCGTGCTCAATACACCGGGCTTAACAACTGAAAATGCAGAGTTGCACTACACCAATTGGCGACCCGGCAAGGCGAGCCCCGAATTTTTGACCGTCACTGATTTGCCGGCGATTCGCACGGCACACCGTTGGTTCGTTCGAAAAGTCGATGCAAACGATGGCGGCTTACGCGACCGGCTGGATGCCGAATGCTCGCCGGTCTAACTCGATCCGGCCCACCGGCACCTTCGACGTCTACCCGTCGCGATACTTAATGAGTCTCGCGGGAACGCCGGCGACGATAGCAAACGGCGGCACGGACGTCGTAACGACGGCACCGGCTGCGACAACGGCGCCTTCGCCGATCGTTACGCCGGGCAAAATAACGACGTTTGCGCCGATCCAGCAGCGTCGACCGAGGACGACATCCGCTTCGAGCCACGGCTGATCTTGAATGGGTAGATTCCGGTCCGCAGTGCCGTGATTCGAGGTCACGATCGTCACATTCGGACCGATCAACGCCTCGTCTTCGACTATTAACATTGCACCCGGTGATGCCCAAAGGCGATTCTCGGCGCCGAATATCACCGCTTCCCCGACCGATATTTGTTCCGGATATTCGATCGAGCAACGCCGGTTGAAATAAGTTCGCTTTCCGCAGCGCGCGAGTCGCGTCCGCGGCTCCGTAAACGCATTGATCTGGCCCAGTACGATTTCAGCGATCGCCTTGGGCCCAAAGCGAGCGAACAACAGCATCGTACGCAGCACCGGGCGTATGCGCGTCAAGCTAATGGCCGCCGTTTCTACCGGCGTCCATGTCGTCTCCGCGCTGTGCATCAGCGTACGTCGCGCCGCAACGGCCCGCGCTGCGCCGGGGCGCGACGGGTTGCCCGGCCGAGCACGATACATCGATCATCGCGTTAGCTAAACGACGGAAAGCCGATAGCTGCGGCGTCAACACGCATCTGCGCGAGCAATGCATCGACGGTCTCGAATCGTTGCTGGGGCCGAATGAAGCGAAAATTGCGCAGCGCCAATTCCTCACCGTAAAGCGAGCCGCGAAAATCGAGCAACCAGGCTTCAACGGTTCGCCGTCTACCGTCGAACGTCGGGTTCGTGCCGATCGAAACGAGACCGGCGTAATCGCGTCCTTCGTGCCGGCCGCTCGTCGCATAGACGCCGTCGGGCGGAAGCATCTTTTCACTCGGTACGTCAATATTTGCCGTCGGATAGCCCAAGTCGTGTCCGCGACCGAAACCCAGGGTCACGATCCCGCGTAAGCTGAACGCCGAGCCCAGCAAGCGATCCGCTTCGCTAAAGTCGCCGTTAGCAATGGCGGTTCGCACGCGCGTACTCGAGACTCGGTCGCCGCCGTCGGTTTCGTTGGGGACGGCAACGAATGCGAGCCCCCGTGAGAGAAGGTGCGACTCGGCGAAAGTCACGTCGCCGCTGCGTTTTACGCCGAAGCGAAAATTTTTCCCGACAATCACCGCTCGAGCACCAATGCGCTCGACGATGGTCTCGTCCAGGAACTCCTGCGGTGTGAGCGTCGCCATTGCCGCATCGAAGGGCAGCACGAACGCTTCATCGATCCCGGCGCGTGCAAAAGCGTTGATGCGCTCTTCGAGCGTCATGATGAGCGGCGGATTCGACTCAGGCCGTAAAAACGTCGCCGGATGGTTTCTAAACGTAACGATGGCGGCTCGCTCGCCGGGCCGCCGAAGCGAAAGTAAGGCCCGCACGATCGCCCGATGGCCTCGATGAAAGCCGTCGAAAAATCCGACGGCGACAACAAGCGGCAGCGACTGCGGTTGGGAGCGCGTCCGATCGGTTCGCGCCGGTAATGCGTGATGAACCTTCAATCGAAAACCCGCCGCGGTGCTAACAAAACGCCGAGCGTTTCGCCGACACCGACAAGCGAACGCGACGCATCGCGTACGAAAACGTGTTTGCCGGCCGGTGAATTTGCTAACGTAACAACGCGGCCCGCGCGAAAGTCGGTCGCCCGGTGCACGTCGAGCACGACAGTCGGAATCGGGATGACCCGTTCGGGCGGAACGAGCGCAGCTACCGGATCGGCCGCGACTTCGTCGAGCGTGAGGCTTTCATACAGCACGAACGGCCCGGACGCTTCGCGTACCAGGGCGCCCATGTGGCCGACGGTCGCGCAGGCACGAGCGATGTCTTCGCAGAGCGTTCGAATGTACGTACCTTCGCTGCAGGCGATCCTGAGCCGAACGACCGGACCTTCGCGTCCAAGCAATGTCAAACCGTAGATCGTGACCGTACGAGGCGAACGCACGACGGATTTTCCCGCCCGTGCCAATTCGTATAATCGAACCCCGCCGTGATGCACGGCCGAATACATGGGCGGCGTTTGTTCGATCGCGCCGGTGAAGCGGCCGATGCACCGAACGAGTCGCTCGTCGATGTCGAAGGGGATCGACTCTTGCCCGCACGTTTCGCCGGCGCCGTCGCCGGTCGTCGTCGCGCGTCCAAGAACGAGCGTACAAACGTACGCTTTACGACGGTCCTCGATGAGCGGCAATAAGCGTGTTGCCTTGCCGAGTGCAATGGGCAAAACGCCTGATGCTTGCGGATCGAGCGTGCCGAAATGTCCAACCGCCAATTTTGCGCGCTCGGCTTGGCGGTAGATGCGCCGAAGCCGTGCACCGAATTGTGTCGACGTCGGCCCTGCCGGTTTAAATAAGCTGATGAACCCCAGCACGGACGTCAATGCGCGCGCCGCTGCGCGAACCGCGCCGATGCACGTTGCCCCAAGCGCATCACGACTGATGCGCCTGAAAGCTTACCGGCGATACGATCGTTACAGGCCCTGTGCTTTGAGTGCTTGGTGTACGCCTTCGACTGCCGCTGAAAAGTCGCCGTCGAAGGTCAGACCGGACGCCATGAAATGACCGCCGCCGCCAAGTGCCGCAGCCGCGAGTTGGACGTTGACCCGGCCGCTCGAGCGCAGACTGACCCGGACTGCGCCATCGAAATCCTTGAATAGCGCGGCAGCCTCGACGCCTTCGACTGCACGTAGATGCTGGATGATTTCTTCGGTATCTTCACCGTCGGCGTTACAAGCGGCGAGCATTGCCGAATCGACGTGCGTCCAGCAATAGCGTCCGCTCTCTTCGAGCCGTGCGCGCTCGAGTGCCATGCCGAGCAGCTTCGTCGCGGCAAAACGCTTGTTTGCGAAAATCTCTTCGGTAATGAGCGGTTTGTCCGCGCCGGCTTCCATGAGGTCGGCCGAGACGCGCAGCACTTCACTCGTCGTATTCGTGTGCATGAAGGCACCGGTATCGGTCATAATCGTCGTCAATAGATTCGTCGCAATGCCTTTGGTGATGGGTACACCTAGCGCACGCAACAAGTGCACGACGCAGCTTCCGGTCGACGCTTCTTTTTCGAGAATGTAATTAAGCTTTGCAAAACGCGAATTGCCGAGATGATGATCGATGTTGAGCATATTTTCGCGATCGACGGCCGGCAGATACTCGCCCGCTCGGGTCGAGTCACTCATATCGCAAAACACCCAAAGCGTATCGGCAGGCAAATCGTCGGGTACGCTACGCGAGACGACCTCCGCACCCGGTAAAAACCGCAAATTGCGCGGCACCGGATCCTGCTGAAAGTAACCGACACGCTTGCCCAGCGACGTCAACGCAAGGCCGAGCGCCAGTCCGGCGCCCAGCGTGTCACCATCCGGCTTGACGTGCGATACGAACATGAACGACGACCGGGCACGTAATTCAGCGACAACTTCCGACGTCGTTGCAGACGCCGTCATGATACTACTCATCAATCACATGCGCTTTCTCGAGCGTTTTCGACAATGCGATCGCCCGCTCCGTCGTCCGATCCTCGACGAATGTTAATTCCGGTGTATGCCGCAACGCCACGGCTGCACCAAGTTCGCCGCGGATGAATCCGGCTGCGCTTTTCAATGCGTCCATCGTTTGACGCGCAGCATGCCGGTCTCCGATAATCGAGACGAAGACTTTACAGAACATGAGATCTTGGGTGACTTCGCAGCGCGTAACGGTTGCAAAACCCATGCGCGGGTCTTTAACATCGAGCGAGATCGTTTTCGAAAGCGCCCGTTGGATCTCGTGATCGATCCGCCCTTGCCGTTCCCGCTTCATCGACGTCCCTGTCCGGCCGCTCGGCGCTTATCTGACGGCAACGGACGACGCGGCTGCCGCTGCACGCTTCGCCTCATCATGCAGACCCGCGCCGCACGTCCTTCTGCCACCCTACGCCGGCTGCAATTCCGGCGCGACGAGCTCGGAGGTCCAAGCCTCGATGACATCGCCCGGTTTGAGATCCGCAAACCGCGCAACTTGAATGCCGCACTCAAAGTTTTCAGCGACTTCACGAACGTCGTCTTTAAACCGCCGCAGAGATTCGATTTCGCCGTCGAACACGACGGCCGAATCCCGGATGACGCGTACCTTGGAGTTGCGCGTGATTTTACCCGATTGCACGTAGCAACCGGCAATCGCTCCGACTTTCGAGACTTTGAAAATCTCGCGTACTTCGGCTCGTCCCAACACGATCTCGCGAAATTTCGGCGCCAATAGACCGACCATGGCTTTTTTGAGATCGTTCTCGACATCGTAGATGACTTGGTAAAAACGCAAATCGACTTGCTCGTTTTCCGCCAGCCGTTTTACCGTCTCGTCCGGCCGAATGTTGAAACCGATGAGGACGGCGTTCGACGCCGACGCCAGGTTAACGTCGTTGGGAGTAATGCCCCCGACGCCCGCGAGAATAACGCGGATCCCGACTTCCCCCGTCGAGAGGCTTTCGACACGCGAGCGTAACGCCTCAACCGAGCCTTGACCATCGGCTTTGATGACGAGATTGAGCGTCTTCGAACCACCGTCGGCGGGCATTTGCATGAACGTTTCGAGCGAAACGCGCGGCCCTGAAGTCGCTGCAACGCGAACGTCACGCCGCTTCGTCGAACGCTTCGCAGCAGCTTCACGCGCTGCTCGTTCGTCGGACACAACCATGAGTGCATCGCCCGCCGCCGGAACGTCGGAGAGACCCATGATCTCGACCGGAATCGAAGGTCCGGCTTTTTTCACCTGTTTGCCCTTGTCATCGACAAGCGCCCGAATCTTGCCGTACGCCGCGCCAACGACAACAACGTCGCCGACACGCAGCGTCCCGTTTTGAATGAGTACCGTCGCGACTGCACCGCGACCACGATCGAGCGCCGACTCGATAACAACACCTGTCGCGCGACGGTTTTTGTTGGCTTTGAGCTCTTTGAGATCGGCTTCGAGCAACACGGTTTCGAGCAATGCATCGATGCCGTTGCCGTTACGCGCCGAAACTTGCACCATCTCGACTTTACCGCCCCACTCAACCGGCTGCAGACCCTCGTCGGTCAACTGCTGCTTCACCCGGTCGGGCTGCGCATCTTCCTTATCCATCTTGTTGATGGCAACCACGATCGGAACGCCGGCCGCCTTGATGTGCGATATTGCCTCGCGCGTTTGCGGCATTACGCCGTCGTCGGCGGCGACCACAAGGATGGCAACGTCGGTTACTTTTGCGCCGCGCGCCCGCATCGCGGTGAACGCCTCGTGACCCGGCGTATCGATGAAGGTAATTTTCCGGTCGTTGGATTCGACGGTGTAGGCACCGATTTTCTGGGTGATCCCGCCGGCTTCGCCCGCCGCAACCGAGGCACTGCGGATCCGATCGAGCAGCGACGTTTTACCGTGGTCAACGTGCCCGAGAACGGTGACGACCGGTGGACGATCGGTGAGCAGCTCCGGTTTATCTTCGTCTTGCTCGACGACGACTTCGTCACCGGCTTCTTTAACAATCGCATTGAAGCCGAATTTTTTAGCCACGGCGATCGCCTGTTCCGACGAAATGTTCTGATTGATCGTCGCCATCGTGCCCATTTTAAAGAGCTCTTTGATGATATCGGCCGCCGGCAAGATCATGGTGTTCGCCAACTCTTGAACGGTCAAGACGTCGGGGATCTCAATGCTCTCGAGATGCACCTGCGGAACCGCGGGCACAGCATCGAACGACCCGCCGCGTTTACGCTGGCGCGCCTTTTCGAGCAGGAGATCTTTCTCGCGGTCTTTCTTCGAGTTGTCGAAGCCGCGTTGACCCGGGCGCCCGCCGGGACGGCCACCGCCGCCACCGGAACTAGGAGCCGGACCTTGCGCTCCGGGCGCGCCGGGTGTCGGCGCCGCACCGGGCGGACGGGGCGTGAAAGGACGTGGACCGGGCGGCGTCAGAGGCCGGAACGGTCCATTGGACATCGGCCGGCGGCCCGGCGCCGGAACGCCTTGCGCACCGTTCGTGCCGGCCGGATTCATCGCTCCCGGGCTGCCGGGTTGAGCCGGTCGTTGCTGGTAGTTCGAACCGGCAACACCCGTTCCGGGCCGCGGCGCAACGCCGGGTCGACCCGGGATGCCGTTAGCAGGTCCCGGCGCGGCCGAATTGGCATTCGGCGTCGCGGGCGGCTGCTGGACCGGCGGTCGTGGTTGAACGATCGACGACCGGCCGGCCGGAACCGGACGCAACGTCGGCACCGGTGCGGCATCGAGCGGCGCTTGCGGCGGCCGCGGACGCGGCGCTAACGGCCGTAGCGGTTGACCTGCAGAGGGCGGGCGATTCGGACTGACGCCGGTTCCATTTTGCGGCGGTGCGGCGGCGGGTGCATCCGCGGTTCCGGCCGGGGTAACGCTCGTTCCGCCGTCGGCTGCGCGAGAACCGTCGGCCTGCGGTGCGGCCGGAAGCGTATCGGCAGCCGGCACGTTCGGCGCTGCGACCGGACCGACAGAATCGAGCGATTCTGCATGAACTTCGAGGCCGGTGGACACGCTAAGGGTTGAGCCGGCTGTCTCCACGACCGGCTCGGGCGGTACGCTTTGCGCCGCCGGCGACACGGTCGCTACGGCCGGATCGGCCTGCGCACCGGGCGCCGCGCTGAGCGGAGCTGCCGGCGCGCGGCGCGACACGTTCGGTACGGGCTTCAACGTCGATACTGCCGTCGGCACGGCACCGGGCCGCACGATACTCGGGCGCGGCTTGACGGTCGGGCCGGCCGCCGGCGGCGGCGTTAGGATCGGCCGAGCCGCCGAAGCGGCCGGCTGCGTCTGCTGAGCTTCACCGGACATCGAGGGTGCGACGGCGGGTCGCGAATTCAGCGTATCGGTTGGGACGGATCGATCGGGCGGCGCGGTGACCGGCGCGACAGAATCCGCCGCCGACGCGACCTGCGGTAAGTCGATTGCCGCGTCGGCAGCTTTCGCCGCTACCGGCGCAGGCGCGACCGTTCCGGCTTTCGCCTGCAATTTTGCGGCGGCAGCTTTCCCGAGCTGAAGCCGCAATAGATCGGCGACCTTCGGCTCGACGACGCTCAATTGGTTTTTCGCTTCAAGACCAAGTCGCCCGAAAAGTGCGATCATGTCTTTCGATGTCATGTTGAGCTCTTTTGCGAGCTCGAATATTCGAACCTTACCGGTTGCCATTCAGATCCTTATCGAGAAGGTGCCGTGTCGTCACCCCCTCATCGCTGCTTAATTCATTTGCGTCCCCGTGGGCAGCCGAGAATCCATCTCGGATACCCGTCCCGAGTCACCATTGTACCAGAGCCTCACTACTTAACCCAGGATATCGTTTATTCTTTGCAACGCGCTCGGCACATTTGTGCGAACATAGGTATGCGCCCCGTCCGATAGACCTGCGCCGGCCATCACCGGTCCAACCATCGCAGCGTCGCACGAAGCGGCGCAAAGCGGACTGGTCGAACCGGTTACGACAGCCGACACACATTCGCGTCGGCGTCACGACCGTCAGCTCTCGAACATTTCGCGTTTGAACTCTTCGAGTTTGCGCAGTAAATCCTCGTCGATATCCGGCACCGTCGCGAGCTCGGCTTCCGTGCCGTCCGTGACCGCGACAGCCGAGTCTTCATCGCCGGCTTCGATCTCCGGCGCCTCGGTCCGATGCGCACGTTCGGACAGATACCGCTCGAGGGCTTGCGGCGCCTCGGCTTCGCTCGTGATATCGAGTCGCCAGCCCGTCAGACGCGCCGCGAGCCGGACGTTCTGACCTTCACGGCCGATCGCGAGCGACAACTGATAATCCGGCACCGTAACGAGCGCGACGCCCTCGTCATCAAAGAGGTCCACGTTGAGGACCTTGGCCGGCTGCAACGCGTTCATGATGAATTGCGCCGATTCCGGCGCCCATTTGATAACGTCGATCTTTTCGCCCCGAAGTTCGTCCGACACGTTTGCAATGCGCGACGACTTCGGTCCGAGGCAGGCCCCGACGGCTTCGACTTCCGCCCGGCGCGAGTGAACCGCAACCTTGGATCGCGAACCGGGCTCCCGGGCAATCGCCATGATCTCAACGATGTCGTCTTGAATCTCCGGCACCTCGAACTCGAGCAGTCGCTGAACGAGACCCTCGGCGCCGCGGGATAGAACGACGAGCGGGCCTTTATTGGTCTTACGAACGTCGAGAACGTAAGCCCGTATCCGATCGTTGATCCGGAAATTTTCGCGCGGCACTTGCTCGGAAAACGGCAGCAACGCCTCGTTTTTATTATCGAGCAAGACGTACATGTTCCGCTGCTCGTAGCGTTGAACGACACCTAGAACGATGTCGTGAAGCTTTGCCGAATAGGTGTTGAAAACCGTGTCGCGTTCGGCCTCACGGATGCGCTGAACGATGACTTGCTTTGCGGTCTGAGCCGCGATGCGTCCGAAATCTTTGGGCGTTACTTCTTCATCGAAAAAATCGCCCGGCTCGTAGCGCGAGCCGGCTTGTGCTTTCGATACTTCGAGCTTCGCATCCGTTACAACGTCGACGACCGTCCGCCGATGATAGACCTTGTATTCGCCCGTTTGCCGATCGATCGTGACCGTCGCATTCGCCTCACCGCCGAAATTCCGTTTGTACGCCGAAATCAGCGCCGCTTCGAGTGCTTCGAGCAGCATGTCGAAGCTAATGTTGCGTTCGGTCTCGATCTCGCGAAGCGCCGCGATCATCTCTGCATTCATTGGTTTTCCTTTTGCGCGTGTTTCGCACGTTTCGCACGCGCAAGATCGGTGCGTATGTCAAACTCGACATTGGCCGATTTGACGATTTCAAGCGGGATGAACATCTCGCCCTGGGCGGTGTGCAAAACCACGTTCGTGCCTTGCACGCCGCAGAGCCGGCCGCGATGCGTCTTGGCACCGCGAATCGCCAAGGTGCTGACGATGCGAACGTCGCGCTCGCGAAACCGTTCGTAGTCCGCCGGCTTGACCAATGGCCGGTCGAGCCCGGCCGATTCGACTTCGAGCGTGTAGTTGTCGGCGTACGCCTCGAGCGCGGAGTTAATCCGCGCGGCGACGCGTTCGCAGGTAGCAATATCGACTCCGGCGAGCGGTTCGGTGCGGTCGACCATAACCGTCAGGGCAAAACCGTCCCGATTCCGCTGCGCCTTGCTCGTAACGACTTCCAAACCTTGGAATTCGCGTTCCAGCGGAAGCCCATAAACGATTTCATCGAATGCGTCGGCAAGACGATCCGGATGTGAAGCTGACTGCATCGGCGCTCCTGTGGGCGGACAACACAGAAGCGCGCCTCGTCGGCGCGCTTCTGTGTGAACAGCCACCACTATACGCCGTTTCGCGGCAACGCGCAAGCGCTCTGGTCTCGTGCCGGCTACCCAGAGTCGTTCGACGACCCTACCGACGGGTGACTTGGCCGGAAGCGATCGTAAAAATCGACTGCAAACGACATGCCTCGATTAGCCGCCCATAGCGAGTAATTGGAGCTCTGGTTTACGTTGCAGTCCGATGACGTCCCGGTCCGCGCTCATAACTTGCACTTACGATACCGATTGATACGTCATCTACGGACGCTCTTATACGCTACCGACGCTAAGATCGTACGCAAAGTCGAGCTAGCTGAGGCGTCACCATTGAACTATGGAATCGAACAAGGCACCGATGTGTTGGTCGAACGCGAGCGGGAACTTCGCGCATGGGATCAGAGCCAACGGCCTCACGAGCGCAACGCACGTCTCATCACATCCATTGCTTGGATCGCAATCATACTCGGGATCGTATTGCGGCTCGTCCAATTACCGAACCGCGAGCTGTTCTTCGACGAAGCAGTCACTCAAATACGCGTTGCCGGCCATACGGCTAACGAAATGTGGCAGACGCTTTATGACGGGCGCCAGCGCACGGCTTTGGAATTGCACGGTTACGCGACGGTCGGTCCGACCGCAACGCCGGCGACACTGATATCATCCTTAGTTCGCGAAGATGCGCAGCATCCGCCGTTATTTTATCTGTGTGAATTTGCCCTCGTGCGCACGTTCGGCAGCGGCTTGTTCGTGTGGCGCATACTGCCGGCCGTCTTTGGTTTGCTCGCGATCGGCGCCGCATTCAGCCTGGCGCGCGACTTATTCGGTAGCGCCCGCAGCGGTCTCGTCGCTGCAGCCGTCTTTGCCGTATCGCCGATCGAGCGGATCTATTCCGATCAAGCGCGCGAGTATTCGCTGTTAGCGTTACTGACGCTGGTAAGTACGATCGCTTTATTGCGCTCGGCTCGATCGATGAAGCCGCAATGGTGGTTGCTTTATTGTATCTGCTTACTCGCAGCTTTGTATACCAGCCCTTTTACCGGCTACGTTCTCTGCGCGCACGGGGCATTTATGGTAGCGACGCATTGGAATCAAGGCCGCCGCGCGCTGGGCGCCTTTGCATTGTCCGCCGGTGTTGCCATCGTCTCTTACAGCCCGTGGCTCTTCGAGATCGTCACGCATCGCAAAGAGATTGCCGAAACGAATGCGTGGTCAAGCGCAGCTTGGCCATTGACCCGCCTCGGCGCAAAGTGGTTGTTCAATGTCGGATCCGCATTCTTCGATCTCGAATATCTTGATTTACGCTGGACGGTTCTCGTTGCTGTCATCCTGGCCGTTGTCGGTTACACGATCTATCGGACATTCCGAACGCTAAGCCGAGAGGCACGCTGGTGCCTGGGAACCCTCATCGTCGTTCCGTTTCTTATGCTGGCGCTGCCGGACATCTTTCTTAAAGAGCATCGTTCATCGGTAACTCGGTATACACTGCCGATGCTCGCTGCACTCGTAATTTTAGCTGCCCGCGCCGTCGAGCGGCGTCCCATCGCGGCGAGCGTCGTGCTTGCCGGCGGTCTTCTATCATGCATTGTCGGTGCGCAACATGCGACGTGGTGGGATAACGACTCCGAAGCAGATGTCGCCGGGATAACAGCGGCAGTAAATGCCGTTTCGCACGCACAGATCGTAAGCGATATCAATCCGGGATCGGTCGTGACGTATTCGCGTCGTCTTAACGCCGACGTGCGCATCAGCCTTATCCCGCGACAACTACGGCAGGCTCAGATTAACGGCAAAGAACCGGTGTTTCTATTATCGTCGCAGCCGGCCCATGTTGCGGCGTTCGCCCAACAAACCGCGCTGGATTTTTCGCCCGTTTCTTTACCGCGCGCTCGTACCGCGCATACGATCGGAGCGCGCATATCCGGCAACGGCAATCCAGCGTCCGATCTAATGGAACTGTTTCAATCGAAGCGCGCCGCCGGAGTTGCGCGAGAACGCTGAGGCTCGACGCCTTAACCTATAGCATAAGCCGCTGCGGCCGCTGCAGAAACGCTAGCCGATACGCTCGGCGCAAAGCGTCCGGAACACGTTGGTCGCAAGCGACGCCGTACGCTCGAGATGATGGCGACCCGTCCCCATGTGCGCGGCGTTTACAATCGTTAAACCCGGTATCGAGCTTGAAAACGAACCGACTTGACGAACGGCAAAAGCGTGCGGCACACGCATAACGCGAGCACTGACGATGTGAGCATTTCCCGGTAGAGCTCGAGCAAAGCTCTCAACGATCTCACGATCGGAAGCGCCGAGCAGCTGCTTCGAGCCGACCGGCCGGCTGACATAGGCAACGGTTCTTCGCTCGCTGCGTTCGTCGAGCGCCGCGGGATTGATGAGTGTGAATTGATCGCCGCCACGCAAGACGCGCGAAATGTATTGTTGCCGGATCGGGCGCTCTAAGACAAACGAAACATTAACGATCCCGACGTACGCTGCACCATCGAGCGCCGAACGCTCGAGACTCGGCAGCGCCGGAACTAATTTCGACGCGATCGGTGACGGCACGGTAACGATAACCTGATCGAATTCACCAATATCGGCACCGGTGTCGACCGAGAATCCTGAGCCGTCGGTATGAATGGCACGCACGGGCGTTCCGAGCCGTACGTCGACGTCGATCATCCGCGCCCGATCGCGCAGCGCCTCCACGATGCGGGCCTGGCCGCCGGCCAGCGCGCCGAAACGCAAGCCGAATGCGCGCGCGTTTCCCCAGCGTACGGTTTGCGCCAAATCGAGTTCATCGAGGACGTTGACGAGTTGCCGATCTGCCGAAGCTATTGATGCATGACCGCGACGCTCGGCGCGTTCACTCGCCTCGAACAATGTGACGATGCGGCCGGCTTGACCGTAACGTAACGCCAAGATTGTTCCGAGCATCCCGCCGCCGACGATTGCAATCCGCGAACCGTAACGCGTTTCAAAAGATCTGGACTCTGAGTAGGCGTCGATCAAGGAGGCTGTTCCCATGGTACTAAGTGTGCGCAATCCTCGTAACAAAACACTATCCGCTCGGGCGGCCGAGGTAGGACTTCCGGCCCCAGCCGGAGCCGGTCATTGGTAAGGACTAGTTTGCTGCCTGACGGAAATATCGACAAGGATGGCTAATACTGCTACGTCGTTTGCGGCGACCCGCTCTCACAGCCGGTTGTGGTCGCTGACTTTATTTATAACGGATCTCGTCTTCGTTACGTTCGCCGCGATCCTCGCGGATCGCTTGCACACGCTTCCGGTTGCCGTGTTGATTGCTGCTGCGCTTACGACGTTGGCATTACTAGCTGTATCGGGAACCTACCGGCGAACCTATAGCGGCTCGATGCGCGATGAATGGTATGCCGTGGGCGCTGCACTCGCCCTCATTGCCATACCCTTAGCGCTACTGAGCTTCGTCGTTCCGATTCTTTGGTACACGCGAACCGAAGTAGCAACGTTTGCCATCATCGCTTTCGTGGGGCTCGCGACGACGCGGACGATTGCGCATCGCAATCGCATGCCGCGCCGGGTGGCGCTCGTCGGCATGCCGCAACGCATCGATCTTGCGCTCATGCACCTGCGGCCGCAACGCGACGATGCCGTTATGCGCTTACCGATCGGCAACGTCGAGTCGACGTTTGATGAAAAACAATCGATGCCGCCGTGGCTGCAGGGTGCACTCGCGTGGGGCGCATCGCGCATCATCATCACCGAAGCTTTACCGCCCGAACGGCTGCTCAACGTAATGGAAGCCGCCGCTCGACATGGCGCCACGATCGCAATCGCACCGACGCGCTTGCGACCGCATGCATATAAAATGCATCTCGAACGCGAAGGTAGCATGTCAGTCCTCTGTCCGCGGCCGCTACCGATCTGCACGCCCGCCGCGCGTTTCTATAAACGAGCCTTCGATCTCGTCGTGAGCGTCCCGACGTTAATTTTATTGTCGCCGGTGCTGCTCATCTGTGCGATTGCCGTTCGCATCGAAACGCCCGGTGCAAGTATTTTTCGTCAAAGCCGTGTCGGACGGAACAATATACCATTCGATATCTTGAAGTTTCGATCGATGCCGATCGATGCGGAACAAAAGACCGGGCCGATTTGGGCGAACGCCGCGATATCGAAGCCGACTCGCGTCGGTCGCTTTCTGCGGCGTACGAGCCTCGACGAATTACCTCAGCTCATCAACGTTCTACGCGGCGAAATGTCACTGGTCGGTCCGCGGCCCGAGCGGCAGTTCTTTGCCGAGCGTTTCGCCCACTCGCTCGCGCGCTGGGAAGACCGCCTACTCGTGGCACCCGGCATCACCGGCTGGTCGCAGATCGGCATGTCACGCATGCTTACCACGGATAAGATCGCGCTGCGGCTCGAGGGCGATCTGTATTACCTCGAGGAGTGGTCTCCGTTGCTCGACGCGCAGATTCTCGTTAAGACTGCCTTCGAGTTTCTGTTCCACTGGGTACCGCAATAAGCGTCGATCGCCGACGCCTTCAGCGCGCGTGCGCCGGCGATCGTCGTAAACGGCGGAAGATTTGCAGTCGATGACCGATACGTAATGTATGCGAAACCTTGAGGACTCTTCGCTCGTGATTTCCGGCGTTCGCAGTTATGGATCTTCTCCGATATGAACCGGCTTGCCGCGAATATCATCCGCACGTTTTCAACGCAGGTCGGCTGTCAAGTCATTACCATTCTTTCCGGAATCGTCATCGCACGCGCAATCGGCCCGGACGGAAAAGGTTTCTCGGGTTACGCAGCAACGGCGGTAAACTTCGTCGCCGTTTTCTTTTACGGTTTTGCCGATGCGGTCTTCTTCCAATTCGGCAAGCAGAAACATAGCGCTCGGGCGGTTCATCGCGTTGCACTCCGCATCATGATCGGCGCTCTATGCATCGTTATACCGGCGTTCTGTATCATCGCCGCCGTCGCGCCGTCACAACGTCCGTTAGCCGCGGCGGCGATTGCGCTGCCGTTTGCGCTTTACATGCAGATACTCACGCCGTTCTTATTGGTCCGCGAAAAGATCCTCTTAACAAATATCCGCGCATTGACGCAAAGCCTGGGAACGGCGCTCGTAACGTTGCCCTTGCTCATTTTTACGCACCTCGGCTTAAGCGCCGTTCTCGGCGTATGGGTTCTTTTTTATGCGGTATCCGCATTGCAATCGGCGTGGGGCGTTCGCACGATGTTACGTGAACCGGCTACGTCGCAGGACGACGCAAAGGTGCTTCTCGAGGGACAGCTCGGCTTCGGCTTACGCGCCGCCGGTGGTTCAGCTGCCGGCTTCCTGAATCTGCGCATTGCCGTTATCGTCGTGAGCGTCATGTTCTCGGCAACCGCGCTCGGCTGGTACATGTTGGCAATCGCCAGCGGTGAGATGCTTTGGCAAGTGAGTCGCGCTTTCGTTTGGCCGGCGCTCGGACGGATCGGTGCGGACTCGCTGCACGACTCGGCAGCGCTGGTGGCTCGGCTGACGCGCAATATACTGGCGATCGTTGCCGTGCTCGGCCTTGTAGCCTTCATCGTCGGGCCGTGGCTGATCGTCCACGTCTACGGCGAAGCATTCGCGCCGGCCGGAAACGCTTTGCGCTGGGCACTGCCGGGCCTCGTCGCGTATTCCGCCGAAATAGCGCTGACCCAATTCGTGATGCTGCAACTCGTCCGGCCGGTTGCTGTGATTTGGATTCAATCCAGCGCTGCGGCGCTGTGCGCGCTTTGACGTTCGTCACGGCGCGGCACTTTGGAATTGCCGCCGCTGCCGCCTCGACGTCCGTGACGTTCCTCATGGTGACGGCAGTCTTATCGACGATGTTCGTGCGCGGCAGCGGCATCTCGCCGGCGCGACTGCTTCTCATCCAAGCTGAGGACGTGGCGCACTACACCGGTGCGCTCAATGCAACGCTGCGTCTGCTGCGCTTACGCTCGGCGTGACGTTGCCGAGTGTTGCCGCACGCGCTTGCCGCCGGCGAGCGGTCCGAAAGCAATGAAGAAGGTTAGCCTGCTGCGGCAGACCCTTCATACTTTGGGGTCCATGGCGGGGAATCAAGGGCTGCAAATTGCCGCGGGCGTTGCCATCTCACGCATTTATGGACCGCCCGGCAAGGGCATGGTCACCTATGCCGGGATTGCGATTCTCGGCGTCATTGCCATTGCCGATGGTTTGAGTTCCGCCATCGCGCGGCAGTGCGGGGACGATGCTACCCGGATTCCTACGGCTCGCGCAGCCGCTCTACGGCTCGTCTTGCTCGTATCGGCTTGCACGGCGTTGCCCTTGCTGCTTTTGGGCGCCGGCGTCCCGGCTCAACATGCCTTGCTCTATGTCGGGCTGGCGTTACCGTTTGCGCTGTACGTTCAGACGATGAGCGGATTTCATCTCATCGCGCAACGAGTCGAGCGAACGAATATCGCGTCGCTGGTTATCAACGCCGGCGCCGCTCTCGCAATGCTCGTCGTTGCGATCGCCGTGCGGCCGCCTATCGATGTGATCATGAGTATCTGGGCAGCCGGATATGTCGCCGGGGCAGCGATCCTCTTACCCGGTTCGCATGCTATCGGCGTCGCATCGCACGAGATTCGAACGTTTCTCGCAACGCAAACGCGCTTCGCCGTTCGGGCTTCATCCGCCGCGCTTATGACCTTTCTTGCCTCGCGTGCAGATGTGTTTATCGTCGCTGCCACACTTTCGGCGACGGCACTCGGAAACTATACGCTGGCTCTTGCCTGTGGCGAACTGATGTGGCAGATCGGCCGCGCATTATCATGGTCGGCGTACGGCCGGGTTGCAACGTTGAACTTTGCCGACGCGGCACTTCTTACAGCACGCATAACCCGCATCGTCTTAGCCGTTGAAGTGACCGCCGCCGCCGTGGCTTTCATCGTCGGTCCGGCGCTCTTCACGTTAGTTTACGGCGTTGCATTTTCGGCCGCCGGTCCGGTCTTACGAATACTCGTTCCCGGGATGGCGCTGTACGCAGCCGACTCGATCCTATCGTATTTCTTGTCGGTTAAAGTCGGCCGTCCGGGCTTGATCCTCCGGATCGAGACCGTCACGCTGGTCGTCTGTACCGCCGGATCGGTCGCGACGGTCGCGCGTTTTGGCATCGTCGGCCCGGCCGTCGCAACGACGGTTGCCTATCTTCTTTCTTTCAGCGTCAAGGCGGCGCTATTTTCGCGTTTCACCGGTCTTGGGCCGGCTGCGCTTATCTTGTTCCGATTTGCCGATCTTCAAAAAGGCGGCGTTGTCGGCGGCGAGCCCGTCGTTAGCGCGATCGCCTAACCACTCGACCTTTTTGCGACGTCGGCACCGGCAGACAGCGCGTTGTTAGGAAGGTCAATTCAAGCGGGGACTTTTCACCCGGGGGACGGCCATTCACTCGGGAAAAAGTACGAACATGGCGAAATCGCAATCTTTGGCGATCATCATCGCTTCCAAAAACAGAGCAAACGATGTCAGCCGCGCACTCAAAAGCATCGCCTTGCAGAGTGTGCCGCCTGATGATGTTCTGGTTATCGATCAATCGGCGGTAGCGTACGATCTCGGCGGTTTTGCCGTTCGGCATATCCATGACCCGTCGATACCGGGCTTGACTGCGGCGCGCAATCGCGGTATCGACCTCGTTGACGCACCGCGCGTGCTCTTTATCGATGACGACGTCGAGCTTCCGCCCGGCATGATTGCAGCGCTGCACCGGGCGTTCGATTCGCATCCCAATGCCGTCGGCTTCCAATGCGACGACCTCGAAGAACACAATTACGGCCGTCTGAACGATCTGCTCGACGGATTATTTTCGCATGGTTTTTTTACGCCGCGGCGCCGTAAGCGACACGGCACGCACACCGAAGTAACCTCGCTGGGCGGCTTTGCCATGGCCTACCGGGCGCATGTTTTTGCTCACGAACGATTCGATGAACGCCTCAACGGTTATTCGTTCGGCGAAGATTGGGATTTCTCCAAACGTGCCGCACGCTACGGGCGGCTCGTCGTTGCGCCGGGAGCCGAGTTGCATCACTACCATTCGCCGGCCAACCGTTCGGGTTCACGCGATATGTGCCGCATGCGCTGGACGAATTACCACTACTTCTTTAATAAGTGGTACGCCTCGCCCCCGCCGCTCGAACGTTTGCACAAAGAGTGGTGGAAGGTCGGCGAAGCGTATCGCTGGTTGCGCGCGGGTCTCGGTTTACCGTCGCATCGCAAAGCAATTAAACGCTGATGAACGGCATTGCGGAACAGTCGCAGTTGTGCCGATGATGCTGCTGGAGGCGCAAGCTTGAAACTGTTATATTTAACGGCGATTTTGCCATTCGGACCACAGGAGACGTTCCTGCGGCCCGAACTCCGCACGCTCGGTAAATCCGATGAGGTCATCGTCACTTCGACGCGGCCGCAGCAGAGAAATGTGGAATACGCCGACGTCGGCGCGAAAGCTCATTACCTCGACAATCGTGACGGCAACACGCTGGCACTCGCCTGGGCTGAAGTCCGGCGCTCACCGTCGGCCGTGCTCTCGGCACTCGGGGCGATCGCCCTGCCTTGGTATCGTCCGATGGCGAAAATCAAAAATCTCGCGCTTTTTCCGAAAGCTCTCGCCGTTACGCAATTGGTTCGTCGCGAAGGCGTCGAGCACATACACGCACAGTGGATTACGACGCCGGCGACGATTGCGTTCATCGCCTCGCGCTTGACCGGCGTTCCCTGGAGCATCACCGCTCACCAGCACGACATTTTTAGCGATAACATGTTGACCGCCAAGGTGCGCGAAGCCCGGTTCACCCGAATCATCTCAGCGCGCAATCGGCGTTTTCTACAAGAGTATATCGCGCCCGACGTTCGCGCGAAATGCGTCGTTGTGTATCTTGGCGTCGACATACCACAAAGCGTCGTTGAACCGCCGATGCGCGCCGTTCCGAGACTCATCTGCGCCGCGCGGCTCGGCATCTGGAAGGGTCACACGGTGCTTATCGACGCGCTCGTCGAATTACGACGGCGCGGACTGGACTTCGCGTGCGATTTTGCCGGCGAAGGCGAGTTGCGCAGCATCGTGGTTGCTGCGCTCGCAAAGTCGGGTCTCGGAGAGCGGGTGAGACTTCTCGGTCGCGTCGATCATGAGATCCTCACTGCATCTCTGGCCGCCGGTAATTACGACTGCTTTGTTCTCGCAAGCACCGAAGCGCCGGGCGAACACGAGGGCGTTCCGATTGCGATCATGGAGGCGATGGCGGCCGGGTTGCCGGTCGTTTCGACGGTCACGGGCAGCATCGACGAACTTGTTATCCCGGGCACCGGAACGCTCGTTCCCCAGCGCGATCCACTTGCGCTTGCCGACGCACTCGAGCCGCTGCTGCGAAGCCAGGCGCTGTGCCGCGAAGTTGGAGCACGAGCACGCGAACACGTACGCGAACGGTTCTCAACTCAAGCAACGACGGCTTTACTGCGCGCGTATATTGACGGCACAGCCGACGTTACGGCAAAGCCTGTGCCGACAACGGCATAAACGATCCCCGCAGGTTATTATCCGGCATTTAGTAGACGCGAGCGCGCTTGGTAAGCAATTGCCGACTCATAGAGCGTGACGAGTTGCGCGGCACGCTGGCTCCACGAGTACTCAGACTCAACGAATCGCCGGGCGGCAAGTGCCCGGCGGCCGCGAAGATTCGCGTCGTTCAGCAATCGAGATACGGCATTTGCGAAGACTTGCGATTCGGTGTCGACGATCTCGGCCTCGAGATCGCTTGCACCGATACTGCGATTCGCAAAGCTGCTCGTGACGACGGGAACGCCCGCGGCCATTGCTTCGAGAACTTTGTTCTGCATGCCGGACCCGCAACGTATCGGACATATGGCGACGGTAGCGCGATGCAGATAGGGTAACATGCTGTCGACTTTGCCGGTCACTTCAACGCCGGGCATCCGCCCAAGCGCAACGACCGCGGGCGCCGGTCGCGCACCAGCGATCACCAAACGTAATGCCGGGTGCCGTTCGCGCAATTTCGCCCAACATGCACCGGTAAACCAGACGACAGCGTCAATATTGGGCTGATAGCCCATGTTGCCGGTGAAAAGCAATGTTGCCGCTTCACGCCCGACGTCCGAAAACGGCACTGCTTGGGTGTCGACTCCGTTCGGTATGATTGCAAGCCGCGGCTCCTGAATTGCATCGCGGTCGAGGTCGGCGATGACGAATCCGCCTGCCGTGCGAGCCGCAACGGAGCGCTCGTAGGACGCGACGCGAGCATATTCCAAATCGTAGAATCGCCGCATGACCGGGCCGACAACTTCGCGCCGCGTTTGAATGTTGGCGGCAAATGAGTCCATGAAATCAACGACGATCGGCACGTTAGAACCAGCGAACACCGAGGGAGCAACGCGAATCGTCATTGCATGAACGACGTCGAAGCGACCGCGGCTGGTAACGCGCCGGACCGCAGCGCGTAACTGCGGAGAGTCGAAGTACAGCACTTGAAGCGGCAATCGCGAAGCGAACCCAAGGGTCGCGAGCGAAGCATACGAGCGCAGGCGGCTCGTATGCACGACCTCGATTGCGGCGCAATACTTACGCATCTCTAACAACGCCGCATCCGATACCGGTGCTTCCACGGCGGCAATGAGATGAATGCGATGATCGCGGCTCAATTCGCGAATCTGGTGGTACGCTCGCAGCGTATCACCTTTAATGATGGGAAACGGAAAGCGCGGTGCGACGAAGCAAATGTCCATATTCCTACCCTCGCGCCGCCGGAGCACCGAAAAGGTCCGCGGCACCGGCGTCTTGAGCGGAACGGACCCTTTCTGGTTTCGGCTGCAAAAAACTTTGTAAGGAACGGCGTCATCGGTCACGCTTAACACGAGGTTGATGCGGGGCAGCATCTAAGCGGCGCCGTACGGCTCGACCTTGATCCGATCTGCGCCGGCGGCAAGGCCTCGAGCAAGCCGTTAACGGTGCATGCCGCGTTAAGCGCTTCAGAGCTACTAATAGCGCTGGCCTCAAATTTGCTTCGACGCAGATTGCAATTAACGACGTAATATCGTGCGCCGTGTGATCCAAATAACAAATCTGACCGGCGTTTCGAGCTTCGTCGCAATACCGTTCCGAGCATAGGGACTTCGCATTGCCGCATGTATGCACCGCGCTAACGGTTTTACTCTCGTGCGAAGCATTGCCAGATGCCTGCAATCGTCTGCATCGTGCAATAACACGGTATGGATCACTTTACTTAGCTCACTAGTTTAACGTAGGCTAACAACCACGGCCGACATTACGCATTTCATCCGTCGCTCAAGGTATTGAAGCGGATTGAAATCGCATTGCGACGGCGACGACGTTACAAGTCAATTCGCGCGCATCGGCTCGATTTGTGCTGCGTTGTTTTCGCGCATCATGCTTTGCACTCGAAGGGTTGATAACAATGCCACGCATTCAATGGCTTTGGCTAGTCGCGTTTGTACTGACGGCATGTAATAGCGGCGGAGCGTCTGTCGGCAGTCAGAAGGCCGGTTCCGGCGTGCTGCCGGCAAGTGCGGTCGAAGCATCGCCTTCCGATCAGACACAGTCGATACGTCAAATCGCGGGCGACGCCGGCGCCGACTCGAGTTCGGCTGTCCCGTTCGGCAGCGTCTCGCCGAATTACGATCCACCGGCAAATTGGCTGCCTTATCGCGCAGATTCTACGTTCAACCAGCGTCTTTCCAATGTTGACAACCCGACGCGAGACCCGAACGATCGGCAAAAGATCCAAGCCATGTTCGATTCTGCATTGGGTTCCAATCAGTACCAGGGCAGTATCGCCACTCCGGAATCGACCGCTTTAGCGTCAAACGAGGGCGGCGGCGGTCTACCGTATTACTTTGCAAAAACGAGCGATCCACTCGTAACGATCAACTGTACGGCATCGTTCGGGACATGTTCGCTGCAAGGAAAGCGCTTTTACGTTCCGGCGAAAGCTGCCTACGCGCAAAACAACGATCACCACATGGTCGTCGTTCAGCCTAGCGGTTTGGAACTCGACGTTTGGGAGTGGGGTCAGAGCTTCAAAAGCGGCACGGTGCAGAATCCACCATGGCATAACGGCGAGCAAGTGAATATCGGTTGGGGCGGGCTTGCGGACCTGACGCACGGCACGGGCTGGGATTCAGCTAATGGCGGGCTTACCGCCGGCGGCAGTGATGGTCTGGCCGGAACGGTCCGCGAGCCGGAACTCGCATCCGGACAAATTCGCCACGCGCTTACGGCAAATACGTTTTGCTCGCCGACCAGCGACTATGTTTATCCCGCCGTGCATGCATCGAACCAGCAAAACTGCCATGGCTTACATCTCGCCCCAAATCAAATCGTGGCAATGGGCAGTCGTCTTTGGCTCGATTTAAGCGATAGCCAAATCGATTCGCTAGCACACTTCAATAGCGCACAAAAAACCGTGCTCCGAGCGCTTCACGAATACGGCGCATTTGTAAACGACAACAGCGGCTACGATCCGTTGAGCATCGGGGTCATCGAGTCGCAGATTCCCGGTAGCGTCTACGGCGAGGATGTCGTCGGTCAATGGGGAGCGAGCCATCTGCCGCGCTGGTACGATTGGAAAGGGCTAACTTGGTATGCGGTGCTGTCTGCTTCGGACATGACGAATTACATCGAGCCGCACCTCCACGTGCTTGCTCCATGTGTCAATGTCGGCTACCCCGGTTCGCGCTGCTGACGCGGTAAGCAAAGCCCCAATCGTTCGACGTTACAGAGCGCGCCGCCATGCGCGTCGAGTGATTTGCGTCGCAGTCGAACGGTATGCCGCCCGTGCACGCGCGGTCGAGCATGCTTGTTCGGACATGACAACGCTCGCGCTCGTCGCATAGAACCAATCGATGAGGCTAACGCGGACGCGTTCTCGAGAGGGAAAAATACAAACGAGGGTCGTTCACCTCGTAGCGACGTTACGCGACGGCGGCGCAGAGACACTGGTACGCGCTCTCATCCCGCGCTTAGCCGCCGTTCCCAGCCTTGACGTCCAAGTCGTTTCGGTTTACGATCCGCGGCTTGATGACGCCGAGCGCGCGCAACTCGGCGCGCCCTTACATGTCATCGGTCGACGCGGCCGCGCCGATTTGAGCTTTGCGCCGCGCTTATTGCAGACGCTGCGTCGCGTTGCACCCGACATCGTACACGGGCACATCCATACCGGCAAATATGCGGGCCGGATCGCCGCAATTATCGCCGGTGTTCCGCGGATTGTCTTTACCGAGCACGGTGACGAAACGGGTGGCGTCGTCCGATCGGTGGTCAAGCGAATCCTCAACGCCCGCACCGATCGATTCATTGTCTTCACCGAAGCAGAACGCCGGCGTTACGCGCTCGCTGAAAACTTGGCCTTGCAAAAAATCGATGTTATCGCGAACGGGATCCCGTTGCCCGAACCGACGGACACGGTTGCGACGAGAAAGGAGCTGCGACTTCAACCAACCGACTTTGCCATCGTCACTGCGGCACGTTTGGTCCACCAAAAGAACCAGGAGCTCGCGTTGCGCGCAGTCGCGAAGCTGCGCGCGAACGGCCGCAAGCAACTTCGCTTGATCGTCATCGGCGACGGTACCGATGCGCACGCGTTGCGGACGCTTGCTGCCGAACTGGACCTTGCCGATAGCGTTTCGTTTCTCGGCTATCGGCGCGACGCTCAACGCCTGAGCGCCGCGTGCGACCTCATGGTCCTGCCGTCACGCTGGGAAAAAATGCCGCTTGTTCTCGGCGAGTCGATGCTTTGCGGCGTACCGGTTGTTACCGCACCGTGGACGGGTGTGCGGGAGTTTGTCGAGCACGGGCAGACCGGGTATGTCACAAACGACTGGAGCGTAGACGCCTTTTCATCAGCAATTGCCTCGGCGATCGACGATTCGTTCGCGCGCAGAGAGATCGCCGCTGCCGCCAAAGAGACGGCGCTCGACCGTTTCGATCTCGAGCGCACCGTTGCGCGGCATGCGTCGCTGTATCAGTCGCTCAGCGGCCGTTAAGCCGCATGATTTTGTAATCGCGCTTGCAGGCAATGCTTGCATCTCAGTCGTGTGAGCCCGCCGGGCCACGAGTAAGTTTATACCGCTACATGCATCCTGCTGCATCGGCACGGGATGTTCGGTTCACATCATCGGATCGACATACCGGAAACCTGACGTTTCATGCCGGCGACGGTCGCCGAGCCGGTGCAGCCGGCTCTTGTGTAGCGCTGATAATTGTAATGGTACGTATTGGTACGATGCACTAAGTAACATACTCGAGATGCCGGTTTACATCATAGTGTGACCTCAACAAGCAATGCGCGTGCATTATTTATTTCAGCGGCAGCATAAGTTGCCTCGCGCGTACGCTGCACTAGCATTGACGTGCCCATATCGACGCAATGTACGAAGATCATTAGCGTTGCGATTGTAAGGTACGAAACCGAACTGCGTGATGCATCTAACATAACTATGGAATGACACGCTCAACCTAATAACTACAATCTCTTACGCCGAATCCTAAAGCGTGTTGGGGAGCATGATGTTCCCCGGAGGATTTACAAGGATATGTATAAACGCCATTTACAGATGGCCGTTACTTTGTTATTTGCTTGCGGCTTAAGTGCATGCGGCGGCGGCGCCGGCAGCCTACCGCCGGCAGCAAATCTCAATGTTAATGGAGCTGCATCGAACGGATCTGCAGCTGCGACTCGACACGTTACTTCCATTCATAACGGAAGCAGCGCATACGGTTATAGCGCACCGTGGGGCGGCTTCGGCGGCAACGGACAGATCTACGTTCTTGCACAAGGTCAATGTCACGACATTGGAGCATCGCCGGCGGGCGGCGTCGTATGGCCATCGTTCCTTAACACTCTTAAACCGGGTACTGCCATTACAATCGTCGGCACGCCATCGTATGCAAACGCGTGGGCTCAAGAAAACAATTGTCCGACCGGCGGCATCGTCGCAACGAATGTCACTCTCGGGACGGCTACACCTGCGCCGAACCCGGCGTCGAGTGCTACGCCCGGCATGCCGGCAGCCGTGCAGATTAATGCCGGCGGAAGCGCCGTCGCGACCTGGACGGCCGACAGCGGTTTTACTGGTGGCTTTGTCGCTGCGACACTACAGCCGGTAAGTACGGCTTCGGCGGCGAATCCAGCACCGCAGAATGTCTACCAGTCTAATCGCTACGGTCGTCAATTTGCTTATACGATCGCGCATCTTTCTGCGAACGCAACATACATCGTGCGCCTACACTTTGCCGAAACATACTTTAACGAAGCCGGCAAAAGAGTTTTCGGCGCTTCGATCAACGGCAGACCGATGTTAGCCAACTTCGATATCTTTGCAGCAGCGGGCGGTGCGAACGTTGCGGTTACCAAACAGTTTGCAAGTCAAGCCGATTTGAGCGGCGTCATCAACATTACTTTTGCGGCAACGGTCAATAATGCACTGGTGTCCGGCATCGAAGTAATGCCGGGCACGATCTTGCCGACACCGGTTCCGACGGTCGCGCCGAGTGCTGCTCCCACGGCAATGCCCACGGCTCCGCCGAATCCCGGCGGCTTGAACTATCCGGCGCCGTTTCCGCAATGGCAGAATGCTATTGGTCTCAAAACCATTATCGATCCGAACCGTGCCGCCGCGCACATCAAATCGTACGATGCCGGAGCAATGAACTTCTATTCGTCGTGGAATCCGAATTGGAGTAACATCGACGGTGGTGTCGCCGGCTGGGACAGTCAAGCGAATTATGCGATCACATCCGGCCCCGGCGAAGGTTTCTACGTCGCGTCGAACAGCGATCCGACGTACGACCTCCACTGTTACAACGGCGGCTATTGCGGATATACAAACGGTTTGACCGGCATGCACATCCCGTACGGCGCACGCACGCAGAACTCGGGAACCGGCAACTGTGATTGTCACATCTACGTGCTGCAACCCGTAGGCTGGACGCCGGGCAGTGTAAACGGCGTCAAGTGGCCGAAACTTGCGCCGCCGTATCAGTATGAGATCGACATCGAGAACGCCGCGACGTCGCAGTCATGTGAAGGCAGCGCTGCTCTGCAGTGCACAACGTTCACCGGCGGTGGTCAGATCTACGCGTGGGGCAGTATCGCTTATTCGACGGGCAGCACCGGCTGGTATGGCGGTAAGAGTCCGGCGAACGACGGTTTTAGTCCGGCGAATAGTGCGCCGGCGGGCTGGGGCGGATCGGCCGACCACTCGAACACACCGTATACGTCGCTTGTCGTAAGCGCCCAAGATGTTTTACAAGGCGCCATCAATCATGAAACGGCACTCGGGATCGTTTGCTCCGAGACGCCGCAAAGCGATAACTGGCCGGCGGCGATCGTCGGCACCGATTACCCTTGCTCGAACATCCAGGGCGGAATGAAAGGCTGGTCTTACGGCGATCATATCTGGCTGCAAAGAACGCCGGCCGAGATCCGCAATGATGTCGCAAACCATATCCTAACGACGATGCAAGGGATGCTGGCAATGAGCTTCGCGCAGTACGGCACCTTGGTGTTCGATAACGCAGGAAATTGGGGACCGACCTTCCTCGTCAACACAACAAGTGGTGACCCGTTATGGAGCGCAGTCGGCGATAAATACGGCCTGCCGCGCATAACGAAGGCCTTCCGCAACGTGCAAACCAGCGGCGTGCTCATCAACTTATCGTTACCCATGAGCTACATGAAGGCATACGCGCACGCGATCGACTCGTGCGTCGTTCGCTCCACGTGCTAAACCGCTAAACAAAACCGGCCGCGCGGCCGAGTGAATCACGAAGTCGTTCAAGGCGCACCGCTGCCTTGAACGACTTTTGTGTGTGTTGGTGCGGCTTTCGGCTTAACGGAAGCCCGCCGACGTAGCGTTTTGCCGGGCGCGGCGGCCCAGTAGATACGACCCCCCAACGCAATCGACAACGAGCGGACGACGTCTAGCGTCGTCGGATGCTTTCAAGCGCGCCGACGTGCCGATCCGTTCTTCTTCCGGCCTTCGTTATTGGACGAGCCTCCTGCGGCAGCGACTGTTTGGAGCTTACAAACCGGTCATCGACAAGTTGCCCTGATGACGCACGAATCGATCGCGTGTGCATACGCCTGCATATAGCTTACCGGAAGCGAAAGATTGAGCAGGACGCCGGAGGTATCGACGCCGCCAAGTTTTTGCCGGATGTTCGGCAGATTGTACTTCGCGGCGACGCGAAGCCACTCGGCATCACCGCTTAACGTGCTGATCTGATACGTTGGACCGTAGGTTCCGGCGTTATCGAAGACAACTGCACCAAACGTCGCTAAATTCGCTGCAAGAACGCCTTGCACGGGCGTCAAACGGCGGCTTGCGACGTCGGCCCGGATTTCGGCAGCGGAGCGTTGCAGCCAGATATGGTCGCCGTACGACCAGCCGGTTGCGTGCAAATTCTCGTGCCGCCGGTCGGCACCCGCGTCATGACAAGAATAATCGGTACCGACAATGACCGCCGGCCACACATCGGGCTGCGGTTCTTCCGAACAAACCAGCGCCAAACCCGTTTCATGTTTAATGACGCCTTGCAAGATATCGTGCGGCGTTACGACGAGCGCCGTATACGGAGTATTTGAATGGTCGGCGCTGCCGCCCCACTTGCCCGGCGGCGCGTTGGCCGGACTAAAGCCGTCATTGGACGGCGTTTGCCCGCCGTACCAGCCGGTGCTCCCGGTCGAGAATGCGGCAATTCCAAAACCGAACATGGTGCCCGGACCGCGAAAGGTGGTGCACTGCGCCGACGCTTCGGGTTCGCAGCCGTCGGACGTACTTGCGTTTTCGATGTCGATCTCATACTGAAGCCCCCGCGACGCATCGAGGATCGGCCACTTGAAGCCGTCGGAGCTCTTCGGCGTCCAGCCGACCGGCTCGAGTAAATAGAGATGGCAATCGCAATTATGGGCGCCCGAATTTTGGGTGCGTGCATCCGGCGGTACGTGCACGTTAACGATATCATGACTGTAACCGCAGTAGCCCGGCGTCGTGCAGCGCAGGTTATAGGTCGGGTCGGCATTCGTTGCGGCATAGAAACCGGAGCCGGGCCCCGACGTTACGACATAATTCGACTGCGAGCCCCAAGCAAGTTCACCGTGGCTGACGTCGCTCCACTCCGGCCGCCATCCGGAATAGAACGCCACCGCGCCCGCGTCGTAGGCCTTGATGTGCCCGGCTGCTTTCGCTGCATCGATCGGAGTCGTGAGCGCAAGCGCATTCGGCCAGCGCGGGAACGGGCTCGGATAGCCGGCGGCATTCGGTGCCGGTGTCGGAGCGGGAAGCAGCCGCGCCGGCTCGTGCAGAGCCGGTTCGAATGCATTGCGTAGCAGCAACTTGGTGTGATCGATGAGCCGTGGCCGAAGGTGAGCCGGCATCGATAAGGCGATCCCGGCAACGCCGACGAGCGAAGCCCCGGCGACGGTAAGCTTGCGCACAAGCCCGGCCGGCTTCTGCTTCACCCGCGAGCGATAACCGCGCTGCAATCGGCGATTACTTACAGCAAGATCGGCACGAGTTATGGTGCTTTGCCGACCGAGTTCCGGACACCAAAATTACGCACGCGCGGAACGGATAAGAGCGCGCGACGAACCCGCGTCTGTTGCGCCTGAGTCGATACGGGACGGCGCTGCCGTATATTCTTCGGTCGCTCGACGTTATGCAGCATCATCGGAATCATGAATGCCAACCAATAGTATTTAATGAGCAGCGGATCGATAAACAGAGCATTGACGAACAAACCGAACATGGCTGCTTCGGACGCGAGTCGCAGCGGATAATTACTGCTGGTCGGCTCGATCACGGCAGCTTGGCGAAAGCTTCGCCACCAGGCGAAAACCAGCACGGCAACACCGAATAAACCTAATTCGACGGAGGTCCCGACGAGAACGTTATGAGCCGGTCGCGACCAGCCCTCGAAGATCGGCTGAAAAACGGAGTTAAGTGCTTTGTCGTAGGCGACCGGAAAAGTACCCACACCGGCACCGGTGAGCCAGTGGTAATGATCGCCTAAAGCTTTGGCACCGACGCTCCAGATGAATGTCCGGCCGCTGCCGTTGGTGAGCGTTTGATTTTGATTGAGCCGATTCAAAACCGCCGGAAACAGCACGAACGATAAACCCGTACCGGCGGCTATCGCAAGCAGCGCAAGCCGATTCCGGCTTTTCACAACGTAATACACGAACACCACGCCGACCGAAATGAACGCGCCACGCGAGCCGGAAAGAAAGATCGCTGCGACCATTGCAAAAATCGAACTGCCGGCGAGCACCCGCATGAAAATTGCGCGATGTGCGAGCGCCACGCTCAAGCAAATGGAGATCGGCAGCAAAAAGCTCGTCGCAAAGAAGTTCGCATCGACGACCAGCCCCGTATCCGACGTTAGACTAACCCGTCCGTCACCGACCAGTTGACCGTGCGCGTACATATTTAAACCAAAGGCAGCCGCGCACAAAGAGCCGGCGACGATGGCAAATAAAACGCCGCGCATCTCTTTGACGCTCACCGGATAAATAGCCACGACCGTCATCATCACGAATAACGGCAAGATGGCACCGAGCGCGGCCTGTGTCTTGACCGGTCCGATCGTCCAAAGCGCCGTAACGGTCATCCAGCCGACGAGCACGAGCCAGGGCAGCCAAGAATCGGGCGCCGATAGCATCCGGCGCGTGACGATGATGCGCAAAGCAATCATCCCGGCCGCCATAAACGCTAACAATCGCGTCAACAAGCCGGCCGGACCGGCAGCCAGGATGAAATCAAACGGCACGAGAGCGGCCCATAAACCGAACGGGAAGATCAGCGGCCAGCGAAAAGCGACGACCGCCGCGACCGGAACCAGCGCGAGAACGACCGGGACGGCGAATGTCGCCACCCCCGCAGTCGCGCCCGCAGACCCGATGAAGACCAAGCCGATGCTCACGGTTATCAGTGCGATAGCCGAGAGGATGAACAGCGGGCCGGCTTTGATACCACTGCGCCGCGCAAATGTTAAGGGACCGGTCACGTCGTCATCATCTCAATTCGGTCATCGGCGAAAGCGGGCACAAAGTCTCGTCTGCGCGCTCCTTACCGGCCAGGGTGCGGCGTCGCAAGTGAGGCAAAGAAGCAAAAGTGAATGAACGGCGGCCACATATCCGGGAGCTCGACGGCATTCGCGCGCTTGCCGTTTGTCTCGTACTGATAACCCATCTCTTCGGATCGGCAGCTTTCGTGCCGGCCGGCATGATCGCCGGACTGCCTGCGCCGGTTCGCCTTATCGTGACCCACGGTTGGCTGGGCGTCGATCTCTTCTTCGTGTTATCCGGCTTTCTTATCACCGGCATCCTTCTTGGAGCAAAGGCCGAGCGGGATTACTTTCGCGGCTTCTATATTCGCCGCGTTCTGCGCATCTTGCCCTTATACGTCGTCGTGCTCAGCGTCTTGATTGCCGCCTACGGTTTCCAGAGATATGCAACGTACTGGACGTTTGCGATCGCGTTGTCGGCCAACCTCAGCAGTCTATTGCACGCCAAGGTGCCCGCCGGTGCCGGCCCGATGTGGTCCCTCGCCGTCGAAGAACAGTTCTATCTATTGTGGCCGCTGATCGTCTTGTGGCTGTCGCGGCGGCGGCTGGCGATCCTTGCAGCGGCGATCGTGATCGTCGAACCATTCGTGCGCTATCATCTCGGGACGCACGATATGTTCTATCCGTGGTGCCGGTTCGACGGGTTGGCGCTCGGCGCTTTACTCGCGACGCTCTTCTCAAGCCGAAGCTTTACGGCCGGCCGGAAGTGGCAGCTCTCGGCCGGCTTGGCCGTCGCCGCCGCGGCGTTGATCGCAGGGACGGCACCCTTCGGCGGCTTTGCCGAGGGCCGGCTCTCAACGGCCGTCCGCATCTCCGAAGGCACGCTGTTCTTCGGTGCCCTCATCGCCTTGCTCGTCGCGTTTGCCGGAACGCCGGCAACGGCCATTTTTCGCACGCGAGCAGCCCGGATCGTGGCCGACCTCAGTTTTTGCCTCTATCTCATCCACGTGCCGCTCGTCGAGGCGTTCGAATCGGCGACACGCACGTACGTCCCGGCGATCCAAGCGCTGCCGCCGAATGTTCTCGTACCCTTGCGGGCAATTGTCGTGTTTACCGCTGCCGGTGTCATCGCGGCGCTGTCCCGACGCTACCTCGAGTTACCATTTTTGCGGCTCAAAGCGGTTTTGCTACCGGGCAACGTCCGCACCGACGCGCGCGAAGCCGCGTTCATCGAACGTCCGGCGCAGTGAGCTCGCTGCATGCGTGGCACGTCGCCGCCGCGAATATCGTTATCGAGGGCAGACCGTACTGCTCGGCGTTCCGGCTTAATCGTCCGACCCGACTTGCCGAACCTCATCTTGTAACCTAAGAAGGCCAAGCCGATCCGGCGCGGGTGGGACACAAGTCCCCGTCGCCGGGGCGAGTCGGGTCGTGAAGCGCGGAACTCGTTACGGTAAATCGTACATGTCATCATTCGTCATTTTATCTAAGAAAATAGGAAACGCCGTGCATCGAACGCTTCCACATCTTGCCGCTTTGACGGTCCTGGCGACAGCCGGCGTTGCGCCCGCGCCGGCGTTGAGTTCGACGCCGCCCGCCGTTGTGGCATCGGTACCCGATAAGGGTTATCTTATTCATGGCGGCGACGAGTTGAACGTCGTTGTGTACGGCGAAAAAGATTTGACCCAAGTCGTCACGGTGCTGCCGAGCGGCACGATCAGCTATCCGCTGATCGGCGAAATCCACGTCGGCGGCTTAACGCCGACCCAAGCGGCAAACGCCGTTTCGACGAGCCTCAAACATTTTGTACGCCAGCCGCAAGTTTCCGTCGTGGTACAAAAAGAAGGGCCGCTCGAAGTCCTCGTTCTCGGCAACGTTCTCAAGCCCGGTAAATACGAGCTGCCGTCGCGCAGCCGCCTGACCGATGCGATCGCCAGCGCCGGCGGACTTGGAATTACCGACGGCGATTTGCCCGGTGCCCGGCTTGCCGACGCCCGCGGCGACATCAAGCAAGTCTCGCTGCAGAAGCTGCTGCATGACGGCGACACGACCGAGAACGTACCGCTCGGCGACGAAATGACCGTCTACGTTTCGAGCCCGCTGACGCTCGACGTCCAAGTGCTCGGTGCGGTCGACAAGCCGGGTGACGTCGTCGTGCATGAAGGCGACCGCCTCTCGATGGCGATCGCGCGCGCCGGCAACGGCGCGAATGCGAACGCCGATCTCAACCATATTACCGTGCGCCGCATAGCCTCGGGCGGTGTCGCTCAAACAATGAACATCAACCTGTACGATGTGCTCAAAAGCGGCGACGTCAGCCGCGATCCGGTCTTGCAAAAGAACGACCTCGTGTACGTTCCGCAAACCGCCGGCCGGACCGATCGTGTCTCGGGCCCGGCATCGATCCTGTATTCGCTAAGCCGTCTCTTCATCCCATAAACCGCTGCAGCACTCATAGGGACCTTACATGAAGCGCGCTCTTACTCCGTATACGCCGACAGGCTCTTCGTTGACCGAAGAACGTCCGCAACCGATCTTCGCAACGACACCGCCCGGCGGCGGGGCGTCGGAGGTAGACGTCGCCCGTTGGCTCCGCGTCTTGCAACGGCGGCGCGCGGTCATCGCCATCGTGTTTTCCGCTGTGGTCCTGCTAATGGCGCTGGGGACGTTCCTCAAGCACAAAGCGTATACGACCGAAGTGCGGCTGATCGCCGGAAACGGGTCGGGCGTGCAAGCCGCCGGCAGTGCCGATCAGAATCTGCCGGTTCTTAATGCACTCTTGAATGCCGGCGGCACGCAGTCACCGGAAACCTATACCGAACTGCTGCACGAATCGCCGGTCGCGCGGGACGTCGTGAACCGCCTGGGCTTGAACATCTCACCGGGCGAGTTGGCCGGACATGTCGTGATCAAACCGGTCACCGGCACGAGTATCATCGGCGTCGCGGCGACCTGGTCGGATCCTCAAACGTCGGCTCGGATCGCGAACGCTTACGCCAGTTCGTTCGTCGACCGCGAACGCAACCTTATCGCGCATCAAGCCGATAGTGCGATCGGATTTCTGCAGACGCAGCTGCCGATCGCCGAGCAGCGCTTGCGTGTTGCTCAAGGTGCTCTCGCCGCGTATCAGACCCGCAATGGTATCGCCGACCTCCCGATGCAGACGCAATCGCAACTGACTCAGGTTGCCGCGCTCGACGCCAAGCAATCACAAGCCGAACTCGACGGCCATCAGGCCCAAGCACAACTCGGCAGCGTTACATCGCAATTGGCCAGCGTCGCACCGACCATCGAAGGCACGCGCAGCACGAATGCAAATCCGGTCGCGTCGTCGATCGATCAACAGATCGCCACCGTTCGCACCCAACTCGACGCTGCGCGCAAGCAGTATACGGATGAATACCCCGCCGTAATCGCGCTCAGAGGCCAGCTTGCCAGCCTCGAAAAAGAAGCCCGCAGCCAAGCCGCTACCGTGACCGCCGGCTCGACCCGCATACCGAACCCGGTCTACCAGCAACTCGAACAACAAGCTGCCACCCTGCGCGCGCAAATTTCGTCCGATGCATCGCAAAGTTCGACCGCTCGTGCACAGCGTACCGCGATGGACCCAATCGTTCGCGGTTTACCCGAACGCACGCAGCAAGTCGCGGCATTGACCCGCGAATCAAAGGCCGCCGAAGACGTCTATAATACGCTCGAGAAAAAATACGACGATGCGATGCTGTCGCGGACGACGGCACTCTCCGACGTCACGATAACGCAATCGGCCGATCCCGAGAGTGCGACGGTGTCGCCGAACTACGTTCTCAACATGGCGATCGCCGTGATCGCCGGCGCGTTGCTGGCTATCGGCTCCGCGTTCGTTCTCGAGTTTTTCGACGACCGTTTCCGCACCGAAGACGACATCAAAGAGCGATTGGGCATGCCCGTCCTCGCCTCGATCCCGTCGCTCACAAACGCCCTGCGGCCGGGATCGCGAACCGGCACGTGGATCGATGCACTTGCGTACGAATCGTATTTCGAGCTGGTGACGGCGCTGCGCTATTCGTCGACGGAAGCACCGCGATCGGTCGCCATCACATCGCCGCGCCAAGGCGACGGTAAGTCGACGATTGCACTCAATGTTGCAATTAGCATGGCCCAGCTCAATGCACGCGTGCTCATCATCGACGCCGATTTGCGCCGCCCGACTTTGCACACGAAGCTCGGCTTTGCCAACGGCAAGGGACTGTCCGATGTACTCGTCGGCGTCTGTTCGCTCGATGCCGCCGTTCGTGAGAGCGGCCATCCCGGTGTCTTGTCGCTGACGAGCGGAACGCGTGCACCGAATCCGGTCGCGCTGCTGCAAGGCGACGCGTTTGACCGGTTGCTGATGGCCGCCCGCGAAAAATTCGACTTCGTCATCATCGACGCGCCGGCCTTAGGTCCGATCATCGACGGCGTTATCTTAGCCATGAAAGCCGATGGCGCCGTTCTCGTCGTATCGGCGACCAATACCGACACCCGTGCGGCAAATAATGCGCTCGATAAATTAGCTGCCGTCGGTGCGGTCAATCTCATCGGCGTCGTACTCAATCATACGAAGCCCGAAGCGCATCAGTACTCGGAATACTATCTTGCAAGCGGTGCGGGTGCAAGCGTTTCGGAAAGCGGACCGGCACTGAGTTCGTGACGGACGGCGCTCGCGCTATTGACGTGCGGGCGTATCGTCCCAACCCAGCACTCTTGCAACAAGGGCCGCACGATTTGCGGCCTTTGTCTTTATCAACATCGATTTCACGTGAGCGGTCACCGTCGAGTCGGCGATACTTAATTTTTGAGCGATGCGTGAGGTTCCCGCGCCGCTGAGTACGTGACGCAACGTTTCAAGCTCACGTGGGGAAAGGCCGTAAGCGCGCTCGGCATGTTTGAGACTCGCCCGAATTTGGTAGCGCTGCGCGCTTAATGCAAGTAAGGCTCCGTCTCGACCATACACCGTCGTAATGCTGAGCGCGATGCTGGGCCAAGGTGTAATGCGTACGCTTTTATCCGGCGACGTCATGAATTGCAGCGATTCCACGGTCGCTGCAACGATCGCTTGCAGCTGCTCCGGAATCGTGCCGCCGATCGCGACCGCGAGACCGAGAAAGTCCCAAATGTCGGTGGCCGAAGCGATGATAACCCGCCATTGCGCATCGAGAACGAGAAAATTTTGGGCCGCTACAGCAACCGGTAGACCCGGCGCAGGAGCAAGGCGCGGTGCGCCGCCGTTAATCATCCGGGAAACACCTCATGGCAGCGCGAGAAAGTTTCATGCATGGCCGACGCTAACGACAAATGCTTCTTACGCAAATACTTAATTTTGAGAAGTTGCCGGTTCTCATGCGTAGTTCATAATCGTAACACGTTCGCGAATGAATCCCGGGCGCGCAACGTCGTGTGAAGGTCGAGGGGCAGCCCAAAAAGTGATCGGTCAAAGTATTGCTCCGCTTCGCACGTTTGTCATTGAACGTCAAGCGCTTATTGCCAAGGCGTTGCATTCATTTTTGGATCGGAATTCGCTCATCCATATGGTGGGCGACGGACCGTCGATCCGCGTCGAAGACATGCAGCGAACGCGGCCGGACTTAGTTCTGTTCGGCCTCGATAACGCCGTACACGACGTCGCTGAGGCGCTGGCAATGGCTCGAAGCGTATTGCCCAACGTCCGCTTTTGCGTGTTGTCGAGCTTTGCCAACCCGGATGTTATGGAGCGTAGTCTTGCCTCCGGTGCCGACGGCTTCATAGTTAAGGACGTTTCACCCAGCGAATTGGATTTAGCGTTTACCGTTCTCGCCTCGGGTTCTTCATATGTCGACCCGCGCGTCCTCGCCGGAACGATCAAGCGCCGCGGTTGGCACGGGACTCTCGCCGAACCGTCGATCATCGATCTTACGCCCCGCGAAGCAGATATTTTACGCCTGATCGCCGCCGGCTTGTCGAACAAAGAGATTAGCGCGAATCTGGGTCTGTCGGAAAAGACGATCAAAAACTACGTCAGCCGCATCTTTTGCAAACTCAACGTGTCGGCACGCACTCAAGCCGCCGTCTATGCAATCAAGGCGGGCTTCGCCTAAACTCCGCCGGCGCGGGACAAATTTTCAGGCGCAGGGACTCGTGGTGCGCGGGCGACAAAACTCGCATACGTGACTCTGCTTGCTACGAAACGCACGAAAATCGTTGCGACGATTGGACCAGCTTCTCGCGATCCGCTCGTATTGCGCGAATTGTTCCGGAGCGGCGTAAATGTCGTTCGGCTAAATTTCTCGCATGGCTCGCATGCGGACCACGCGGCGGTCATCGAAGATGTCCGGCGCGTCTCGAGCGAACTTGGGATTCACGTGGCAATCCTGCAGGATTTGCCTGGTCCGAAAGTTCGCACCGGCCTCATGGACGGTGGCAGCGGCTCGATCATCCTGCTCGAGGGGCAGCACTTCACGCTTACGACGTCTGCGGTCGAAGGTACGCAAGACCGCGTCTCGGTTTCGTACGCGCATCTGCCGCGTGATGTGACGGCCGGAAAGCAGATCTACCTGGCCGACGGCTCGATCGCCTTGCGCATTACATCGCTCAGCGAGACCGACGTGCACACGACCGTTGAAGTCGGCGGAACCCTTCGTTCGAAACAAGGCATCAATTATCCGGACGGATCGCTAGCGATCGAATCGGTGACGGACCGCGATCTCGAGCATTTGGCCTTCGGCATCGAGCATAATGTCGACTGGGTCGCGGTCTCGTTCGTTCGGACGGCGGCCGACGTGGCGCGCGTCAAGCGCTTTATCGCCGAACGCGGTAAGACCATCCCAGTCATCGCGAAGATTGAAAAGCACGAAGCGCTCGAACACATTGCAGCGATCGTCGATATCGCCGACGGGGTGATGGTCGCTCGGGGCGATCTCGGCATCGAGATGCCGATGCAAGAAGTTCCGATGATTCAAAAGGATCTCATCGCGCGCGCGAACCGGGCCAGCAAGCCGGTCATCACCGCGACGGAAATGCTCGAATCGATGATCGTAAACGCCCGGCCGACCCGCGCCGAAGCCGCTGATGTCGCCAACGCCATCTTAGACGGGACGGACGCCGTCATGCTTTCGGGCGAAACCGCGCGCGGTGCCCATCCGCTTGAAGCCGTACGCGCAATGGCGACGATCGCACGTGAGATCGAGGCCCGTTATCCTTTTCAGGAAGCCTTCGATCGCCGCTCGAGCGGACAGTCGGGCAAACCGTCGCTGCCCAATACCGACGATGAAATCGGCACGGCCATTGCCGAAGGCGCCGCTCGCTGCGCCCAAGTGCTGGGTCTCGATCTGGTCGTCACCGGGACGACGACCGGCAACACCGCGCGACACATTTCGTCGTTCCGGCCCAAAGCGCGCATTGTCGCCGTTACTCCGCTCGTTGAAGTCGCACGGCGGATGGCACTGGTCTGGGGCGTCGAGTCGCTCGTCGTTCACACGTACCGTTACATCGAGACGCTCATCGAGATCGCCGAACAGCGCGTGATCGCTGAAGGGCTCGCCGCTCCGGGTGAGACGGTCGCCATCACGAGCGGCATGCCGGTCGGCGCCGGCGGTACGAACGTCTTAAAAATTCACCGCCTCCCGGCGGCGGCCGTCTAGACCGGTTGATGCGGGCGCCGGCCGGCAATCGGCAGCCGCGCCATCTGCTCGTATGTCTCGCGCAGCCGTTCAACGTTTGTCGTTGCCGAAAATGCCAGCGTTGCAGCAGGTCGCTGGGCTTGTGCGGCTGCCCAAGCTGTATCGATACCGAGCCAAGCCTCGTTGATACCGGTGGCAAAGCCGGTTGCATTATCGGGAACGAGCCAACCGGCATAGGGAGCCAGCGTGTCGGCAATTCCGCCGGAATCCGCTCCGATTGCCGGGATACCGCCGGCGAGGCTTTCGAGCAAAGCGTACGGCAAGCCGTCATAGGCCGACGGAACGACGAGCATATCGATCTCCGCGAACATGTCCGCGCTCGATAAGTCATCGTGAAACGTAACGGCATCAATGATTCCGGCCGTGCGCGCGTGCGACCGGACGAGCCCGGCGATCGGACCGCTGCGGCCGAAGACCAGGCGCGCGCTGCCGTTCTTCCTGCGCACGAGTGCGACGGCGTCAACCGCAATTTCCCACGCTCGATCGGACTCCAAACGGTTCGCATAGCCGACAATCGGTCCCGGCCGCCCGACCGGACGCATCACGCTATCGCGCACCGGCGGAGTCACTCCGTAGGGCACGACATGGACCTTTTCGGCCGGCATGTTGAGCGTGCCGACCAGCACGCGGCGTAGCGTATCGTACGCACATTCAACCGCCCACGAACGCGCAAGCAGTTCGGGCAAGCGTTTCTCGAGAAACGCCTTCGGCATCTCGCCTTTGCGGATCGGATCTTGCAACGTCACCAGCGTTCGGCCGGCATACCGCGCGGGAAGAGCCCCAAGCGCAACGGCTGCGGCGGTCCAGCCGAAAGCGTGGATGGCGTCGGGCTCGTAACGGTCGACGGCGCGACGCAACACGCGGATCGACCGCAGAACGTTGAACAGCCCGGCCGGACGCCACGATTCGGTCGGGACGCCCGTGCCGCGCAACGCTTTGGCCTGCGCGTCAGGCGCCAGCATTCGCGTTTCGTGAACCGGCGCGATTGCAGCAATCGCATCGCGAACGGAACGCAGCATCGCTTGTCCGCCCATCGAGACAAGATAGAGTACTTTCACGGGACGTGCGCACCGGCAACGAGCACCGCAGCATGCTGGAGCGATACCAAGTTCGCCTGGCCGGAAAGCATTCGCGCGATCTCTTCGAGCCGAGCCTCACGGACGCCGAGCGTTTCGAGCTCGATGACCGTTGCGCCGCGAACATCGTGCTTGCGGAGCGCTAGATGCGCGTCCGCCCACGAAGCGATTTGGGCTAAGTGGGTGACCACGACGACTTGCGTGCCGCGTGCAAGCCGGCCGATCCGGGAGCCGACGGCAACCGCAGTGGCTCCGCCGATGCCCGCATCGATTTCATCGAAGACCAGCGCAAGCCGGTCGCGACGGTCGGCAATGGCGACGACGAGAGCGAGGAGCACGCGCGATAATTCGCCGCCCGACGCGCTCTTGGCAATCGCTCGCAGCGGTTCACCGGCGTTCGCCGATAGTTGCAGTTCTGCTCGCTCCGCCCCGGTAGCGCCGATCCGTTCGAGCGGCTCGAACGTCACCGCAAAACGTGCGTTCGGCATTGCTAACGCTGCAAGCTCCGCTGCAACGAGTGCTTCGAGCGCGTCCGCGGCCGACCGGCGTTGCACGCTCAACCGGCCTGCGGCGTCATGCAACTGCGCCGTTAAACGTGCCGATCGTCCGCGTAACGCCGCAAGATCTCCGTCACGCCGTTCGTCGCGGTCGACAAGCGCGGCGAAGTCCGCTCGCACCGTGCGGATTTCCGCGAGCGACCCGCCGTACTTCTTCTTAAGCCGGTCGATGTGCTCGAGCCGCGCAAGCAACGTTGCAAGTTCGGCCGGATCGGCTTCGACCGCTTCGCGTTCACGCGCCAGCCGGCTTACGGCATCATGCAGTTCGGCTTGCAGTGTTACGATCGAAGCAGCGAGCTGTGCGAATGCGTCGCCGAAGCGCGCGATGCCGGCAAGCGCTGAAGCCGCCGTGCCGGCGGCGTCTTCGGCACCGTTTTCTTCCCCGAGCGCTGCACCCGCCGTCCCGAGTGCCATGGCGATTTTCTCAGCGTTCGCTAATACATCGCGGCGCTCGCGCAGGCGAACGTCTTCGCCGTCTTCCAGCGCGGCCGCATCGATTTCAGCTAACGCAAAGCGGGCGAACTCGAGACGAGCGCGTGCCCGTCCGTCGTCTGCCTGGAGTTCGGCAAGCTGCTCGTCGATCGCATGCAACTCGCGGTATACGGCGGCCACGGCACTGACGGCGGCGGCCGTCGCGCCCGTGCCGAAGCGGTCGACGATCTCGAGTGCAAATGCCGGCGCCAGCAGGCGCTGCGCATCGTGCTGACCGACGATCTCGACGACCAAAGCAGCGAGCGCGCGTAACTGGCTTGCACTTGCCGCAACACCGTTGATCCGGGCTTGCGAACGTCCGCCGGCAAGCAGTTCGCGCGAGATGATGAGATCGTCGTCCTCGGCAAGCACGATACCGCTTGCCGCAGCGGCCTCGCGCAACGCCTCGTCGGGTTCGACCTCGATAACGACACGTGCCCGTGCGGCCCCGCCGCGGATCATATCGGTATCGGCGCGTTCGCCGAGCGCAAACCGGAGCGCGCCGAGCAACATCGTCTTGCCCGAACCGGTTTCACCGCTAAAGACGGTAAGACCACCGGCAAAGTCTACTGCCGCATGTGCAATGAGACCGAAATCTTCGATCGTTAAGCGCACGAGCCGCATCAGCCGGCTTCGCGCTTGATCGGTACGCCCCACTGTAATTTTTCCTCTAAGCGTAGAAAGAACCCATCCGAGCGCGTGCGCGCAAATTTTACCGGACGCGGCGCCCGGCGCACGATCACCCGATCACCCGGTGCGAGGTCGCCGGCAAGAGTCCCGTCGATATCGAGATTCGCATGCATCGACTCGGAGTCGACGGTAATCGTGATCGTCGACGAGGTCGGCACGATCAGCGGCCGGGCAAATAAGGTGTGCGGAAGCAACGCCGCAATGCCGAACGCATCGACCCCGGGCGAAATAATCGGCCCGCCGGCGGACAAAAAGTAGGCCGTCGAACCGGTCGGCGTCGCCACAATGATCCCGTCCGACGGCAGCCGCGCTATCGGCTCGTCGTCCAGCGAGAGACCGAAGGGTGCCATGCGGGCGTTCGAAGCACGCCGCACGACGACGTCGTTGAGCGCAAAGTGAGCACCTTCGCCGTTGACCGAGGCGTCGAGCGCAACGCGCTCTTCGATGCGAAACGAACCATCGAGAATATCGCCGATCTCTTCGAGCACGTTATCATGCTCGTCGATCTCCGTTAGAAAACCAAGCCGACCGGTATTGACGCCGAACACCGGAACGTCAAGGGGCACCGCAAAGCGCATACCGCGCAGCAGCGTACCGTCGCCGCCGAAGGTTATGATGAGATCGGCGTCTGCCAAACTCGTGCGCGGCGTACCTAAATCGACTAACTCGACCTGCTCGTCCGCAAGTGCGACGGCGAAGCCGCGACTAACGGCCAGCGCCGCGGCGCTGCGGGCGAACTCGAGCGCACGGGGACGATGTAAGTTGACGTAAAACGCAACGGTTCGCACTAGGCGTTTTCCGTATGGGCGTCGCGAACGAGCGCGTCGACTTTTGCGTCGGTCAACACCGTTCCACTTTGCGCGATACGATAAAAAAACTCGACGTTGCCCGCCGGTCCGCGTAGCGGCGAAAGCGCGCCGTCAACGGCGACGAGCCCGAACTTTGCGAGCGCATCGCGCACTTCAACGAGAATCGCGCGATGAACCGCCGCATCGCGGACGACACCGCCGCCGCCGATCCGGTCGCGACCGGCCTCGAATTGCGGCTTCACGAGCGCGACGATTTCGCCGGCCGGCCGCAAAAACCGAACCGCGCGAGCAAGGATGGTTCGGATCGAAATAAATGATGCATCGATCACGATCAGATCGAAACGTTCGGGAAATGCGTCGTCCGGCAGGGTCCGAAAATTCGTCCGCTCGATTACGGTGACGCGCGGATCGGTACGTAAGGACCATGCAAGTTGTCCGTAGCCGACGTCGAGCGCCGTAACATGTTTGGCACCGGCACGTAAAATCGCGTCGGTAAAGCCGCCGGTCGATGCCCCGACGTCAAGCACGTCGAGGTTTGCCGGGACGATTTCAAACGCGCGCAACGCACCGGCCAGTTTTTCACCGCCGCGGCTGACGAATTCCGGCGGTGCCTGAACGTCGAGTTGCGCGCCGTCACGCAACAGCGCGCCGGCCTTGGCCGCCGGCCGGCCATCGACCCGAACGCGGCCGGCCAAAATCAGTCCGCGCGCTTGCGAGCGCGTGACGCCGAGCCGGGCGGCAACTGCGGCGTCCAAGCGTTCGCGTTGCGACAGGCCGGCGGAACGATTTAAAATAGCAAATCTTCGTCGGGCAATTCGTCTTCGAGTGACGGACGCTGCAGTGTTGCGCCGTTCGCTTTCTTCTCGATCACTGCACCGCTAACCGCGGCATCGATCTGCTCCTGCGCGGTTTTGAGCAAACCTTCGCAGCGTCGTGCCAGTTCGCGTCCTTCTTGAAATAACGCTACCGACTGATCGAGCGAAACGGTATCGCTTTCGAGTTGATGTACGATGTCTTCGAGCCGCTTGAGCGACGACTCGAACGTCAGCGCTTTATTCTCCGCCATCTGTCCGTTCGCGTTCGACGCAGGCGCCGAGCGTTCCGCGAGCAAGCTGCACGCTCAGATGCGTCCCGGGCGGCGCGGACGCCGCATCGCGTAACACCGCTCCGTCCGCAGTAACGATGGCGTATCCGCGTTGCAGAATTTTCGTCGGGTCGCGCCCATCGAGCATGACGTCGAGCAATTGCAGCTTCGCGCGGCGCCGCGTCATTGCCGTAGCGACGGCCGGTTCGATCCGGCCACCCAGCGCAACGAGCCGTCGGCGTTCGCGTGCGAGCGCCTCGCGTACGGCACCGGCCAAGCCGAATTGTACGAGCGCAAGACGCTCGCGCCGCCGGCTCAAGCGAAGGCTCGGTTTGCACGTCTCGAGCCGTGCCGTTACGGCATGGAGCGTTCGTACCGCGCCGCGCAGGCGATCGGCGATCGCCCGATCGAGGTCGACGGCGGTCATATCGACGGCTTGGCGTCGCCCGAACAACAACCGTTCCGGCGCGGCCAGCGGCGAGCGCGTTTCAATGCGCGCAAGCTCGCGCCGGTGCATTTCGATTCCGCGCTCGAGCACGCGATCGAGCCGCTGAGCGCAGACGGCGATCGAGCGCTGCACGTCGGCGCGGCGCGGAAGGACGGTTTGGGCGGCTGTCGATGGCGTTGCCGCGCGCCGGTCGGCTACAAAATCCGTCAGCGGCGCGTCGGCTTCGTGTCCGATCGCCGAGACCGTCGGGTGCACGCAGCGTGCCAGAGCGCGGACGACTCGCTCGTTGTTGAAAACGAACAAATCTTCATACGAGCCGCCGCCGCGCGCGATCACCACGAGGTCGACGGGCGCACGCGACGCTCGATCGATCGCCGCGACTATCTCGCCGGCGGCGCTTTCGCCTTGAACGGCCGTTTCGAACAACTCGATGCGGACATGCGGTGCGAGCGCGGCCGCCTGACTGATGAAATCACCCGCGCCGTTCGCGGCACGCGAGGACACGAGTGCAATATGAAACGGATACGCCGGTAACGGGCGCTTGCGATCGCCGGCGAATAAACCCTCGGCCTCAAGCCGGCGCTTTAGCGCTTCATAAACGGCGTGCAACCGGCCCGCGCCTTCGAGTTCGACACCGAAAACGCTAAGCTGATACGTGCTCTTTTTGGCATACGTGCCGATGCTGCCGTAAGCGATGACGGCTTGACCGTTTGCCAATGCCGGAAACATCGCCGCGGCCTCCGCCCAAGCAATGCATTTAATGAGCGCGTCACGATCTTTGAGATCGAAATACGTCGTCCCGTTCGGCTGCACCGAGAGCCCGGAGATTTCGCCGCTGACGCCGATCCGGCGCAGCTTGGCATCGGCAGTCAACTTGCGGGTAAGGTAACTTGCCAATCTCGAAACGCTGACGATTATCTCGGGAACGGCGCTGGTGCTGGACGAAATCACGGCGTCGGTTCGGGGTCCGGTACGGCATTCGCGGGCCCGGCATCACCAGTCGCAACGGTCGCACGGCGATGCAGACGGCGGGGCGGCGGCGTCTCGCCATCGCCGCACACGTGCGCGGGCTCTGTCCCGGCAAGGAAGACCTCCGGCTGGCCGGTACCGCACAACGTCACCTTGCGCACCTCACCGGCAGGCAAGGTAAAATCGTGTTTGGGTGTTTTTGCCAAAGCCGACTTCATAAAGCGCGCCCAGATGCGTGCCGGAATATTGCCGCCGAAGCTTTCGGTCATGCGGTGGTAATCATCGTTACCGACCCATACCGCGGTAACGAGATCCGGCGTAAAGCCGACGAACCAGGCGTCGCGAAAATCCGACGTCGTCCCGGTCTTGCCCGCCGCCGGACGCCCGATATCCGCATTTGGATAACCGGTGCCGTGCTGGATTACGCCTTCGAGCATCGAGGTCATCACGTAGGCGGTGCCGGCGCTGATCACTTCAGTTTGCTGCGGATAGGTGTTGTCGAGCAGCGGCGTTCCTAGCGAATCGCGCACCACCCGAATCGGCGACGGTTCGATGTGAATGCCCTCGTCGGCGATCGTCGCGTAGCCGCTCGCCATGTCCAAGGGAGAGACGACGCTGGAACCCAGCGCAAGCGACAAGTTCGCATCGAGCGGCGATTTCACGCCCATCCGTTTCGCATACTCGATCACTTTATCGATGCCGAGTTGTTGCGCGAGCTTCACTGCGACGACGTTGCGGGATTGGGCGAGTGCATAACGCATCGTAATCGCGCCGAAGAAGCGGTTGTCGTCGTCCATCGGCGCCCAGCGCGTGCCGTCTCCGGCAGGATAGCTCACCGGCGTATCTTCTAAGATCGTCGTCGGCGGCATCCCGCTATCGACCGCCGCCGTGTACACGAAAGCTTTAAACGACGAGCCGGGTTGACGGCGCGCCTGCCACGCGCGATTGAATTGATTGCCGAGCGTGAACCCGCCGGCGCCGCCGACCATCGATACGATTTCACCCGTCGCGGGACGGATTGCGACGAGCGCGGCCTGATGCGCGCCGATCCCCTCGCGCTGCGCGCGTCCGATGCCCCAGTCGACGGCGTCCTGCGCGAGCTTCTGCATCGCCGGATCGAGCGTCGTGTTCACTTGCAAGCCGCCTTCGTACGTTGCTTGCGTACCGAACTGCGTTTCGATGACATGTTGAACGTACGTGGTGAAATACGGATATGCAAACGACTGCAGACCGCTGGGCCGGTCGCCGATAAGCTTGAGCGGGCGAGCGGCTTCGGCGCGTGCTTCTTGTGCGTTTATAAAGCCGCTCGCGACCATCCGTTCGAGCACGTGACGCTGCCGTTCTTTCGCCCGTTCTAAACTCACGTAGGGCGAATACGCCGACGGTGCCGCGGGCATGCCGGCTAATAATGCGGCTTGACCGATCGTCAGCCGCTCGACGGACGTACCGAAGTACGTGTGCGCCGCTGCTTCGATACCGTAGGCGCCGGACCCGTAGTAAATGATATTAAGATAGCGCTCGAGGATCTCGTTCTTCGTGTAATAGCGCTCGATTTCGATTGCCAGCAACGCTTCTTCGATTTTGCGCGAAATCGAAACTTCGTCGTTCAAAAATAGCTTGCGCGCCAGCTGCTGCGTGATGGTCGAAGCGCCCTGAAATTGTTCGTGCCGCCAGTCGGCGTATGCAGCACGCACGATCCCGCTGAAATCGACTCCGTGATGGTTATAGAAATTCCGATCCTCGGTTGCAATGAACGCGTTGCGCACGAATACCGGTATTTTATCGATCGTTACCCAGGTACGATTTTGGCGGTATAAATTTGCTAACAGCGTGCCGTCGCGGGCAAAGACGCGCGTCGAACGCGAAGGTTGATAGTCGGCCATCCGATTGATGTCCGGCAAGCCGCGCGAGTACGATGTAATGACGCCGGCGGCGATACCGGCGACGAGCAGTAGCCCGAGGACTACGAGTGCGAACGCCGCGCGCACGACGTTCCACAGCGCCCAAACGGCGCGCCGTTTCGGACGCTTGCGCGCGCGCGTTCGCGCGCCGACGCCAATCATGGTTTTGCTTTCGCTAACACACCGTTGACGAAGCGGCCCGAATCTTCAGTTGAAAACTTTTTGGCCAACTCGACGGCTTCGTTGATAACGACGGGACGCGGTGTCGGCAGATGTCCCAGTTCATATACACCCATGCGCAAAACGATTCGGTCGATCGTCGGCAGCCGATCGATGGTCCAGCCTTCAAGCAACGGCGCAATAATGAGATCGCTTTGCACGACGTGCTCGAGCGTCCCGAGCACGAGATCGCGCACGAAAACACGGGTATCGGCTTCGGCGGCGCTGCCGACGGTTTCAGCGATCATTTCAGCCGGCTCTTTGTGACCGATCTCCGCGCCGTAAAGGGCTTGTAGCGCAAGTTCGCGCGCGTGTCTGCGTGACGGCATTGCTACGCCGGAACCTCGGCGAACAAACCGGCGTTTTGCGCCATGAAATCGTTCTTGAGCCATTCGACGCGCAGGCCGCCGCGCCGGAAACCGTCGGACCGCAAAACGCCGCGGCAAAAATCGATCGTCGTCTTCACGCCTTCGATACGTGTCTCGCCGAGCGCCCGTTCCAAGCGCGCGATCGCGCCGTCGCGCGTGCGGTCGTGCGCGATGATTTTCGCAATCATCGAATCATAGTACGGCGGAATGACCGCACCCGTATACATATGCGTGTCGACGCGGATGCCCGGACCACCCGGAAACTCAACGCGGGTCAGGACGCCCGCAGCCGGGGTGAAACCGGTCGCGGGATCTTCGGCATTGACGCGGACTTCGATGGCATGCCCGACCGGATGGATGTCGCGCTGTTTGAAGCCGAGCGGCTCGCCGGCCGCAACCCGGATCTGTTCGCGCACGATGTCGACCCCGTAAACCATTTCCGTGACGGGATGCTCGACTTGGATACGCGTGTTCATCTCCATGAAATACACGTCGGTGCCGCTGACAAGGAATTCGAGTGTCCCGGCGCTGGTGTATTTGACCGCGCGCCCGGCGGCAAGCGCCGTTTGGTGAAGCTTCTTGATCACCGATGCATCGAGCAGCGGCGCCGGTGATTCTTCGATAAGTTTTTGATGCGACGGTTTCTGCACCGAGCAATCCCGCTCGCCGAGATGCACGACCGAACCATGATCGTCACCAAGTAACTGCACCTCGATATGCCGCGGTGCCAAGATCAATTTTTCAACGTACAGCCGGCCGTCTTTGAAGGATGCCTGCGCTTCAGCTTGGGCGGTCGCATAGGCCGAGCCGAACTCACGCGGGTCGTGAACCTCGCGCATCCCTTTGCCGCCGCCGCCCGCGGTCGCTTTAAGCAAAACCGGAAAGCCGATTTTCTCCGCGTACTTGCGTGCTTCGTCGACCGACTCGACGATGTCGCTGCCGGGCGTCGTGGGAACACCGGCATCGCGCATGATCCGCTTGGCCGTCGCCTTGTCGCCCATCGACGCGATCACCGCGGGCGACGGTCCGATGAAGGTCAAGCCGTGATCGTGCGACATCTCGGCAAATCGGGCATTTTCGGCCAGGAAGCCATAGCCGGGATGGATCGCGTCGGCACCGCAAATGAGCGCCGTCGAAATGATATTGGGGATATTGAGATAGGAGCGCCCCACGGCACCCGGCCCGACGCAAAATGCCTCGTCGGCATAGCGCACGTGCAGCGACTCGCGATCGGCGTCGGAAAAGATTGCTACGGTTTGCACGCCCAACTCACGACATGCGCGATTGATCCGAACCGCGATTTCCCCGCGGTTCGCGATCAAAACTTTCTTAAACATCGTCGGCTGACTCTAACCGCTCGGACCGGCGCTTAGCGTTCGATTGCAAAAAGAGGCTGCCCGTATTCCACCGGCTGTCCGTCACTGATAAACACGGCCGCGACCTTACCCGGGCCGCGCGACCGGACCGGATTCCGGATGCCCAGCGCTTCGACGAAGGCAAGTTCGCGGTCGTTCTCGAGTTGCTGGCCGTCGCTGACCTGCGGCCGCGAAAGACGCACGACGCCGACCAGGTCGCTCGTGACGATGTCCGGTTTCTTGACGACCGGCTCGGGCGGCGCAGCGGCCGGAGGGACGGCGGCGACGGTCGCAACAGCGCCGCTCGAGCGACGTAACTCAACCTCAAAGCCGGCGTCTTTGAGGTTCAGGCGGGCCAGACCGGAGACGGAAAACGCCTGCGCAAGTGCACGCACGCGGACCGCGACAACATCGTCGATCATCGAAGTGGTCGGGTTCGCCTCGGTACGGTCGGGTCCCGCCGATGGGCACAACGCAGGCCGTCAACCGGAGGTCGCGTACAACCACGGATATGAGCGAACAAGGCGATCTGGAAATGGCCGTTGACGATCCGTCGGTCGCACGTCATCTCTCGGCAGATTTGCGCGACGCATTGCGGGCGCTCGAAGCCGGCGGTGACGACGAGTTGGATCCGAAACTGCTCGCCGAGGCCGCGGCAATCGTCAATGCGTTCGCCGCAGCCGGACTGCTCGAATTCGCGTACATTCCACCCGAAGACGACGGCGGCGAAGATGATGTTGCCGTCTTCGGCGTCAGCGAGGCAGCCGTCATCGAAGATGCGCCGGACGTCATCTCGCTCTTCGGCTACTTAGATCGCGCAACCGATCCGCTTCCCCGGCTCGCATACGAAAAGCACGACCTGGAGGACGAATCCCCGAACGGCGTCGTTTGAGCGCGGTTTACCGCCCGAACGGGTGAAGCGGCAAACCGCCGCGGCTGTCATAGTAACGTCATGAACGCAACTTCCGGCGGCGCGCTGGCCGCCTTATCCAACGACATTGCCGGGACGATCGAGAGCGTGGCGCCGAGCGTCGTCGCCGTCGAAGCGCGCGACCGGATCGGCTCGAGCGGCTTTTTTATTAAGCCCAACACGATTTTGACGGCCGACCACGCGCTGGAATCGGACGAGATCAGCGTTATCTTCGCCGACGGTCATGAAGAGCCGGCGACCGTTACGGGCCGCGACCCGGCGACCGACGTTGCGCTGCTGCGGGTCGCGAGCGCCGGGCCGCCGCCGCTCGGCGAAATTGCGCCGGGCGACGTGCGCGTCGGCGCGATCGCGATCGCCGTCGCACGGGATGACGACGGCGATCTGAGCGCGACAATGGGCGTCGTCGGTTCGATCGGCGCCGCTTGGCGGACGTGGCGCGGTGGCGAGATCGACCGCTTCATTCGAGCGGGACGTCTCGCTTTATCCGCGCTTTCTCGGGCAGCCCGCTGGTCAATGCGGCGGGTGCACTGATCGGACTCAACACGTGGGGACTTTCGCGCCGTCAAGCCGTCGTCGTGCCGGCATCGACGCTCGGCCGAGTCATCGAACAGCTCGGCACCCGCGGCCACATCGCGCGCGGATATCTCGGCTTGGCAATGCAAGGCATCGCCTTACCGCATGCGCTGGGCGGCGGCAGCGGCGTGATTGCGTTAGGCATCGCCGAAGGCGGCCCGGCCGACCACGGCGGCTTGATCGTCGGCGATATCATCGTAACGTTGCTGGGCCGGCGCATCGAGGATACGGACGACGTCGCGGCGGCGCTCGAATCGGTGACCGTCGGCGCTCCGGCGGTCGTCGGACTGCTGCGCGGCGGGAAGCCGCTCGATATCACGCTGACAATCGGAGAACGGCCGAACAATGACGACTGATGTAGAACGCGAGCTCGGCTCGCTCGCCGCGCGCTTGCGTCCGTCGACGGTCAGCGTGCGCTCCGAGCACGATCGCGGCTCGGGCAGCGGAGTCGTTTGGTCGCCGGCCGGAACGATCGTGACCAACGCGCCACGTTGCGCGCACACGAACGGTAACGATCGAGCTTGCCGACGGCCGGCAAGTGCGCGGTTCCGTCGTACGGCGTGACGATACACGCGATCTTGCCGCCATCACGATCGATGCCGCGGAGCTTCAGCCGGTCGAGATTCGTAGTCCGGCCGACTTGCGCGTCGGCGAACTGCTCGTCGCGTTCGGTCACCCGCTGGGCGTCCCGAACGTGCTGACCGCCGGGATCGCATTCGGGCCGCACCGCGCGGGCAGCGATCGTTTTGTTCGGGCCGACGTCCGGCTTGCGCCCGGCAACTCGGGCGGCGCGCTTGCCGACGTGCACGGGCGCGTCGTCGGCATCAACAGTATGATCGCCGGCGGCTTAGCGCTGGCAATACCGAGCGACGACGTGCGTCGCTTTCTCGGCGAAGCGCTGCCGTCGGCGCGGCTCGGGGTCAAGCTCGTCCCGGTACAGACGGCAGGTCGCGGCCGCCTACGCAATCGTGGCGGTCGAACCGGACAGCCTCGCGCAACGCTCGGGCCTGCTGGTCGGCGATATCGTTGCGGCGCGGCATATCCGAACGCTCGGCATCGCCCCGCACGTCCATGTCGTGCGCGGCGGCACGGCGCTCGTCGTTCCGGTGCACCGTGCCGCCGGCGAAACTGCCGCTGCCGCTTAAAGCGTCCGAACCGGCCGTCGTCATACGCGACCTGCCGGACGAAGGCGCACTGACGGCGGCGTTGGCCGAGCGATTCGACGGACAGCCGACGATCGTGACGCTGGCGGACCCGGGCGGCGATGCCGGCCGCGCCCTCCTGCGGGCCGGCGTCCGCGGCGTAGTCGGCCGCGATCTGGCGGCCGACGATCTCGCGGCCGCGATCGACGCGGTCAGTCGGGGATTCATCGTCCTATCCGATCGCCGCCGGGAAGCCGGCGAAAGCGCCGTCGAACTTACGCCGCGCGAGCGCGACGTTCTGGCGCTCCTCGCTCGCGGCTGGTCGAACAAGACGATCGCCATCCGCTTGTCATTGGCGGAAAACACGGTCAAGTTTCACGTTGCGTCGATTTTTGCGAAACTCGATGCGACTACGCGAACCCAAGCCGTCACGATCGGCGTGCGGCGCGGTTTGATCATGGTGTGATCAGGCGGACGGCCCCGGCGCGTTCGCCGGCGCCGAGCCGTGCGAGTAACGGCAAATACGCCGGCTCGATCTCCGCCAACGGCGCAAGTGCAAACGCGCGTTCGCTCAAACGCGGATGCGGCAGAGTTAGCTCCGGTTCATCGAGCTCGACTCGATCGTAGGCAAGAATATCGAGATCGATGACGCGCGGACCCCAGCGGTACGTCGCGACCCGGCCGAGTTCGGTTTCAATCGCCTTAAGCGCGGCAAGCAGCGCACGCGGAGCAAACGCCGTCTCGAGCAGCGCGGCCGCATTGATGAAGTCGGGCTGCTCCGCGACGCCCCATGGCGCCGTTCGATACAGCGACGAGCGCGCCGTTATCCGGCCGAGCTCCGCCAGCCGGCCGAAGGCAGCATGCACGTGCGCTACCGCATCGCCGCTGTTCGACCCGATGCCGATTCGTGCGAGGCCCATGGCTAACGCGCTTGCCGGAGCGTGACCGAGGGGGTCGCTCCGGCGAGCAGGCGGGGCTTGGCGATCCGCACCTCGGCCGTGGCTACCCGCGGATCGCTCAGAATGAGGGTCAGCACTTCCTGGCCGAGGCGCTCGAGCAAGTCGAACGACTTCGTCCGGACGATTTCAACGATCGAGTGGTGTAACGCGGCGTAATCGAGCGTTTCGCTTAGCCGGTCGGTTTGCCGAGCTGCAGCGAGGTCGAGCTCGATCAGCACGTCGATATCGAACGGCTGCGGCACTCGCTGCTCGCCCGGATCGGCACCGTGCCGTCCGAACGCGCGGATTCCGGTGAGCGCGATGGCGTCCGTCAGCGGGGCCAGTCGGCCGGACGCCAGCCGCGCACGATCGCATCGGTAACGCGCACGACATCGCGCTGTTCGTTCACGTCGTGAACGCGCACGATATCGACCCCGGCGTTCGCTGCCAGTGCGACCGTGGCGGCCGTGCCGAACGCACGGTCTCCCACGTCGCGCCCGGTCAATTTGCCGAGCGTTGATTTACGCGAGGTACCCAGCAGTGTCGGAAAGCCGAGCCCAACGAGCCGATCCAGCCGTTTGAGAATCCGCAGATTGTGTTCGGCGGTCTTGCCGAACCCGATGCCCGGGTCGACGATCACGCTGTCGGCCGGCATCCCGGCGGCAACGGCTCGCGTAGCGGTGTCGAGCAGAAAGCGCAACACTTCGTCGACGACGTCGCCGGCATAGACGGCGACGGGCGCATTGTGCATGACGACGATCGGCGAACCGGTCTCGAGCGCCGTCTCGATCAGCTCCGGCCCGGCGCCCCAGATCGAGTTGAGCAAATCCGCGCCGGCCGCATGGGCCGCACGATAAACCGCGGGTTTGAAGGTGTCGATGGAAACGATCACGTTTGGATCGAGCGCGCGGATACGTTCGAGCACCGGTAGAAGCCGCGCTGTCTCGACATCCGCCCCGATCGGCCGATGTCCGGGACGCGTCGACTCGGCGCCGAGATCGAGCACATCCGAGCCGGCGTCCCGCTGAGCGAGCGCGTGAACGGCGGCGCGATCGGCATCGACATAACCGTCACCCGAGAACGAGTCGGGGGTCGCGTTAACGATCCCCATGACGTACGTGCGCGCGCCCCAAGGCAACGAGCGTCCGCGAACGCGGAGGGCGCCGCGCTTGTCAGACGCGGTTGGCAACGTGCGTCAACCACCACTCGCGTAACGTAGCGACGACGAACGTCGATCCGGTCACGACCACGATGTCCTGGGCGTCGGCGTTGCGCCGTGCGACCGAGAACGCTTCGACCGGATCGGTGATCGCTCGACCCCACACGCCGAGTTCGCGCGCGATACTTGCTAAGCGTTGCGGCCGCATTGCGATCCGCCCGTCGGCATTGAACGACGTGAACGTGAACGATGCGGGCAGATCGGTAAACGATTCAATCACTTGGCCCGCATCTTTCGATTCGCCGATCGAAATGACGAAGGCAAAACGGCGGCCGGCGAAGGTTTCGCGCAAAGCAAGAGCGAGCTGGGTGGCCTTGTCGGGGTTATGCGCGATATCAAAAATAACCGCCGGGTGCGAAGGAAAGTATTCCATTCGGCCGGGGATGACCAGCCGTGCCAATCCATTTTCGACGTCGGCACGGGCCGGCCGAAGCGCCGGCGGCAAAAACTCGAGCGCACGGATCGCCGTCGCTGCATTGCGCTGTTGGAACGAGCCTAAAACCGGTAACGCCAATTCGTATGTCTCAAGCGGCGTTTGAATGCTGAACGACTGGCCGTAGCGCTGACCCGCGCGCGTATCGATCCGCACCGTATCCCGCACGGAAATAAACGGCGCTCCGGCCGCGGCGCAGCCGGCTTCGATGACCGCCCGGGCCGCGACATCGGCCACGTCGCTCACGAGCGGAATGCCGCGCTTCGCGATACCGACTTTGTCGGCGGCTATTTCGGCCGTCGTATCACCGAGAATATCGGTGTGATCCAGCGCGACGTTCGTAATTACCGAAACGAGCGGCTCGAGCACGTTGGTGCCGTCGAGCTTACCGCCGATGCCGACTTCAATCACGGCGATATCGACATCTTCGTGCGCGAAATACACAAACGCGATTGCCAGCAGCGTCTCGTAATATGACGGGCGCCCGTGCTCGGTAGCGACGGTTTCAATCGCCGGCATCATCTCGCTAAGGATGTCGCCGAATCGCTCCTCCGATATTGCGCCCCCGTTTATCCGCGCGCGTTCCGTTACCGACACGAGATGCGGCTTGGCATGCAGTCCGGTTCGATGGCCGGCCGCCTCGAGAGCAGCGGCGGCCATCGTTGCCGACGAACCTTTGCCGCTCGTTCCGCCGACGTGCAACGTCGGGTAACGGTTTTGCGGATTCCCGAGCGCCTCGAGTAAGGCGCGCATTCGGTCGAGCCGGTTGGGCAGCCGGCGTGACGCCGTTTCATTGATCGTGCCGAGCAGGTACGCTTGAGCCTGAGCGAAGAGCATATCTTATCTAACGTTCGTCAAGCGCTAACCGTCAACGTCCGAATCGGCCAGCAAATCGAGCGCGTGAGGCAACACCGGGAGAATGACGGCCAGCGTTTCACGGACGGCCTTCGGACTACCCGGCAAGTTGACGATGAGCGTCCTATCGCGCACGCCGGCGATCGCTCGCGATAAAATAGCCGTCGGCACGAAGCGCCGAGAGTCGGCACGCATCGCTTCACCGATGCCCGGTATTTCGTAATCGAGAACGGCTGCCGTCGCTTGCGGCGTGCGGTCGCGCGGCCCGAGGCCCGTACCGCCCGAGGTAAGCACGAGCGAACAACGGGCATCGGCGAGTTCGATAAGCGCTGCGGCCAGGGCCGCCGGGTCGTCGGCCAGCACGCGCTCATCGCCGATGGCGAAGCCGCTACCCAGACACTCCCGCACGACCGGCAAACAGCCGTCGGGCCGCGTTCCCGCCGCGGCCCGGTCCGACAAAATGATCACGGCGGTCTGATACGGACTCACTCCGCTTCGCCGGCCGGCGCCGTCGCCGCCGGAGCGAACCAATCGCCGCTCTTACCGCCCGTTTTTGCGACGAGCCGGAGAACCTCGACGACGATCCCCTTATCGAGTGCTTTGCACATATCATAGATGGTGAGCGCCGCAATACCGGCGGCCACGAGCGCCTCCATTTCGACACCGGTTTGCGCGGCTGTCGTCGCCTCGGCCGCAACGCAGAGTACGCTAGACTCGAGCCAAGCAAAGCTGACGCTTACCGCGGCGAGTGGGAGCGAGTGGGCCAGCGGGATGAGGGCACCGGTCTGCTTAGCCGCCAGAATACCCGCAAGCTGAGCGGCGACGAACGCATCGCCCTTGGGCAAAGTGGCGGCCCGCAACGCGTCGGCTGCGACATCGCCGAGCCGAACGTGCGCTTCCGCGCGGGCCGTCCGCACCGTTACCAACTTTTGACCGACATCGACCATTTGGAGCGAGCCGTCGGGCCGAATGTGTGAGGGTTTTGCCGTCGCTGCGGGAATTTCTGCAGCCAGTTGTGATGCCGTCATCGACCAGCCCTCAGACGATCGACGCGATTGTGCTGCTCAGTGCGGTCGGCGACGTGTTTGGCGGACATGATGTAGGCTTTAGTTTGCACGTCGCCCGGGTGGCGGCCCGCTTTGCGGCCTTCCGCCACGCCGACCCCGAGACGATCGGTGTTACGTATTACGCGGCGGCACTTCATGCAGTCGGCGCAATCGACGTTATCGTACCGCGCGACGCGAGCGAGCGGAACGCACAAATCGCACGTTGGAACGAGCCCGCCGCCGGCGCCGCGCTCGTCACGGCATTGGGCGTCTTTCCCGAAGCCGTCGCCGATGCCGTCCGTTGGCACCGCGAAGCATTTGACGGAACCGGATTTCCCGATCGCTTGCGTTGGAACGGCATCCCGCCGACGGCAATGTCGATCAACGTCGCGCGGGCATTCGTCGCTGCGTTCGAGGCACAAGCCGATGACGGAGGCTCGGCGGCCGATGCCGTCTTCACTCTCGTCGCGGCGAGCGGCACCGTTTTTACGCTCGCCGTCATGCGGGATTTTCGCGATTTTCTGGCCGCCTCGCCGGACTTCGATGAACCCTATACGCCGGACTGGGCGCCGGCCGCCGGCGATGCGTACGGCATCGTCGCTGCAGTCTGCGCACGCATCGACGCACGTCAGGCTCGCACGATCGGCCGGGGCGACCGGATCGAGCGCATCATCCGAGCGATCGTCGGACAACTCGGTGAACCGTCGATCGACGGCGAGCGCGCCGTTCTGGCCGGACGGTATACGGCACTGGCACGAACGAGCGTGGACGGAATCACCGACGACGCCTTTAGTCTTTCGCGGCTGGGGCGCGACGCGCGTGCCGCTCAGGCGCATGCCGCCGCGAGTATCTTGCGCACGACTCCGGCATTTTTTCCGTTCGCAGCAATCGTTGAGGCAACCGAAGAATGGTTTGACGGTTCGGGACCGCTGCAACGGGCAAATCGGGAGATCGATCCGCTGGCGCGAATCATCGCCGTCGCCCTTGCCGCCGAAGCCATATCAGCCGGCGACGTGCGTCTACGAATAGCCGCGGCAAGCGGGACCAGGCTCGATCCCGCCATCGTCGCTGCATACCTTGCCGCGGAGGTCGTACGATGATCGATCTGCGCGAGTACACCCGCCGCGTCGCAGGCTCGCGTCTGTTCGATATCTGTGCGTCGCATTCGATCGGCAGCATTGTCGATCCGTTCATGGGTCTGCCGACGCATCTCAACTATCTCAAACGCCGCGGCATCCGCGTGCACGGCGGCGACTTGATGGAATGGTTCGTTCGGGCCGGTGAAGGCCTCGTCGTCAACGACTTCACCGTGCTGCGCGACGATGAAGTCGCCGAGATCGTCGAGCGTGCTCCGGGTCGCGTCTATCCCGCGGCGATGTTTCGGGCTTGGGACGGCGTCTTTTTCTCCGAGGAGCAATGCCAGTATTTGGCGATTTGGCATGCCAACGTTCACAGTTTGCGCAGCGACGGACAAACAGGTCTCGCGATCGCGGGGCTGTGGCACGTGCTCTGCTATTGGCTGCAGAAAGCGCACCATCCGGACGAGATGCCGGACATTCCGCCAAGCGAACTTGCCTGGCACTATTTGCGCGAAACGCAACGGCTGGTTTGCGCGAACAACGCGCGCAATACGGTTCGGCGCGCAGACTTCGCCATCACAATTGAGGCCGCTCGCGCCGACTGTCTGTATTTCGCGCCCCCCGGCCGCAACAGCGCGGCCAAAGTCGACCCGCGCATCTGGATGTGGGAAGCTTGGTGGCAAGGCAATCCCTACTTAAGTATCGAGCACTATTTTCGCAATACGGTGTTCGGCCGGCGTGCGGACGACACGGCCGGTTACGAACGCGCTGTCGAATCGGTGCTTGCAGCAGCCCGAGCGTATCCGTATATCATCATGCAAACGCCGCTGCACGATGCGCCCGCGTTCGAACGGCTCATGCATGACGCAAAGCGGAGCGTCGAACGGCTAAGCCCAAACGCCGACGAGACCTATCTTATCGGTACACGCTGATCGCGTCGCCTCAAACGCGAGCGGCGTTACTCTGAAATCGGATCCAGACCACGGACAGTAACGCCAGAACAAAATAGGCGATGACGTGTTTGGTATGCGGCTTATCGCTTGAAAAACCGATTGCGCGAGTTATCGAACTCGGTTCGAGCGGATGCAGAATTGCAATAACGGCCAGAATTACGAAGATAACAACCAGGGCACTCGCGAGGGCTCTCATGTAATAACTTTCGTTGCAAAGAGGATGAACGACGCGCCGCCGGCGAGCAAGCAATACCAGCCGAACGGCCGCAGATCGTTGTGTTCAAAATAACGGGTTAAGAACGCGACCGAAGCATATGCGGTAACACCAGCAAGAATTCCGCCTACGATTGCTTCCTGTGCGACGATATGTGCCGATGGTTCAAATAACTTCGGTATTTCCAAAACGCTGGCGGCTAAAATTACCGGCGTTGCTAGCAGAAACGAGTATTTCGCCGCTGCTTCATGGTCGAGATCGACGAGCAGACCGGCGACGATCGACGAACCGGAGCGCGAAATGCCCGGCAATAACGCCAGCCCTTGCGCCAAGCCGACTTTCACGCCGTCGGGATAGCTAATTGCTTCGATCGGCTTTGACGTCCGCGTCCGATCGGCGCGTTGGCGCTTACGCAGCCACTCGCCGAAAAACATAACGAATGCATTGAGGACCAGAAACGCCGCAGCCGGCAGCGGCGATCCGAACAGACCGCGCACCGCCGATTGAAAAAATACGCCGAGCAAACCCACCGGGATCGTGCCGGCCACGAGCAGCCAGCCGATCTTTTCGTCGCGATCGCTCGAGAGCTTTCCGCGCACGACGCTACGCACGAGTGCAGCGACGATCGCGATCCACTCGCGACGGTAAAACGCAATGAGCGCCAGCGCCGTACCGAGATGCAACACGACGACGAAGGCTAAAAACTCTTCGCCCGAACGATCGATCGGCCAGCGCAAAAGTGCTGGAATAAGGATCGTATGTCCGAGGCTGCTGATCGGAAAAAGTTCGCTCACGCCTTGCAGCACGGCGAGAAACATGGCTTGAGCAAACGTCACGTTATGGTGCGTACGCGCGCGGCGACAGGGTTTCCTAGCGGCAAACGATGAAGCGCGGTTCGTACATGGATCTACCGCCGACGCAGGGCATCATGCGTGCAAGCCGACGCGAACGTGAAATCTTACTCGTATCGTACACGATCGATGCCGATCTGGCGCCCGAGTTTACCGAAACGTACGACATTGCCGTCGGTGGCCTCGCAATGTTGACCAACGCTGCGCTGTCTCCGAATCGCGCGCTCGTCATCGATCTCGAGTTACGCGGCGATACGCGGCCCAAGCTGCGCTTGAACGCGCACGTACGCTGGTCGAGCTACGATCCGCTGCTCAAGAAGTATCGAACGGGCGTCGCCTTTACCGACCGCCCCGCCGACTTCGAACAAGACTTATTACGTTACATCGACACGCTGCACATGTTGCGCGATCTCGGCGCGCTCTAAGCGTACGTGCGACATGCGAATCAGGCAGAAAGAAGAGAATGCCGACCGGCATCCTCTTCTTTTGTTTCGCGCTTTCGCCGATCCGAATTAGTTGTTGTTGAACTCGACGGCGAAGATATACGTCGCCGCAACCGGTTCACAGTTTTTAATTTCGGTGCGGAACGTGCTTTGCTGCGCTGCGCGAATCGCGGCTGAGTTCAGCAACTGACTGGGCGAACTTTGCACGGTCGGTGTACCGACGATATGGTTGGTCGCATCGAGATTGATAACCACGTTGACGACGCCGGTAATGCCCTGCTGTTGAGCGATCGGCGGCGTGTCCGGCGCGACGGCGTTGGTCGTGGTCGCTTCAACATTCGGGTTGGCACACGACGGCGGCTTCGTCGGCGCGACCGTCGGCGGTGCGGGCGGCGCGGCGGCCGTTTGGATCGGAACCGGCGTCGTGGCAGCGGCAGTCGAGGTCCCCTGCGGGACCCCGTTCGTTGAACCGACGGTGTGCGTGTTGGCGGCCTCGGTTGCGCCGCCTTTGGTTGCAGTCGTCTTCGCGGTCGTGATCTTAATTTTTGGTTGCGGGATCGGCGGCGGAGCTTTCGGCGGCGGCGTTTTCGGCGGCTGCGTCGGCGGCGGAGTCGGTGGCGGTGTGGGTGTCGGCTTCGGCGTCGGCGGCGGAGTCGGTGGCGGCGTCGCGATGTGATCGCGACGGATGACCGAAACTTTTTCTTCTTCGGGCTGCGTGCGATCGAATTTCACGAGCGGCCCGACCAGCAAATGCAGCACGATCGACAAGCCGAAACCATAGACGAGAAAGTTTGTAACGCGGGCGCGCGTCGGATCGCGCGGCGGCGGAGGCGGCGAAGAATCTGGCTGCGTCACTGGTCCTTCGAGCCCTCGACCTTATTAGCCAAACCGAATCCGGTGAGATCGGCACTTTTGGCCGAATCCATCACGCGCAATATCGTTCCGAAACTTGCTTTCGGGCTGGCTTTGATGATCACCGATTTGAGATGATGTCCGGTTTGAGCCGCAAGCTTGTCGAACTCGGCAGCCGCACCGGCCTCGTCGATCGTATCGGAGCCGACTTGGATCTTGTTATTTTCGTCGATCAACACCACGATCTGTGACGCTGTAACCGTATCCGTGTTCTTGGCGACCGGTAATTTCGGCTCTTTAGTGACGGATGCCAGGATGATGAAGATGATCAACAGCACCAGCAACACGTCCGTGAACGGCGTGATATTGATTGTCGACATGACTTCTTCTTCGGCTTGACCTACAGAAACGGCCACGCTAGTTCAGATGCCCTTCTTGGATGAACCGTCGACGGGCCGACGGTGCGGATGTTCGCACGTGACTACGATGTAACAAAACCAACGTCGGTCAATCCGGCGATCTTCGCCGCGTCGAGGATCGTGATGATGATGCCGTACGGCGCCTTGATATCGGCAGCGAGCGAAACGTGGATGCGCCCGCGGCGTCGAGCGACTTCGCCCATGTCGGCATAGATGTGGGCGGGGTTCGTTTCCTTATTGTCGACGAAGATGCGACCTTTATCATTGACCAGCACTTCGATCGTCTTACTGGGTTTTTCTATCTCGACTTTTTTGCTGTCGCTCTTGTCGGGCAACTGCTTCTGAAAGCCGGGCGGCGTCACGAGCGCCGCGAGAATCATAAAGATAATGAGCAATACCAATAGCACGTCGGTGAACGGCGTGATATTGATTTCCGCCATAACATCATCGCCCCCGGCGGACGAAACCATCGACAAAGCGCTACGTCTCCCTTAGGCCCGGCTAGTGGAAGCCGGCTGATAGAGGTCCGTCGGAATCGGCGCGCCGGTATTGTGAAAGTGCAACATCTCGGCGAGCTGATTGGCAGCGACGATCATGTCTTGGTTGTACGCCTTGATACGCGTCTTGAAATAGTTGAAGAACACGACCGATACGACTGCGACGAACAAGCCGGCAGCCGTGGTGATGAGCGCTTCGGAGACACCGGCGGCAACAACGGCGGGCGTCGAATTCCCCTTGAGCGCGATATCTTGGAACGCTTTGATAATACCGAGCACCGTACCGAACAAACCGACAAAAGGCGCAATAACCGCGATCGTTCCGATGATTCCTAAATTACGTTCGAGCGAGTTGAGATTCTCCATGAGCGCTATCGACAGCGCGTCGGTAATGTCGGCGCGGTTTTTTTCCCCGCGCGCAAGACCGAACTCGAGAATACGCGGCAGCATGCCTTTATTTCCCTGGCACGTCCGCATGGCACCGGTCAGGTCATCGGCTGCAATCTTCTGGCCGAGCTGTCGCAGCAACGCTTTTGAATCGGAATGCTGCGTCGCGAAGAAAAACAGTCGCTCGATAACGATCGCGATTGCGACGACCGATAACAGCAATAGCGCCCACATCGCGGGACCGCCCGATACGATCGTCTGAAAGAAATTACTGAAATCCACTGTTGCTGGCGCCTCCAAGGACGACGTTTAGTGTGGGCTGACTCGTGATTGGTAACGGTGGCCTTGCTCTGCTTCGGAGCGAGGCGAGGGTTAGCAATATTCGCCGTGAATCCTCGTCGCCGACGAGGACCGACTCATTTTGTTCCGGCGGTTCCCAGTTGCTTGAGCGCCGCATCGATTTGCTTACTCAAGTCGGGATCGTTTCCGGTTTTAGCGGATGCTTGTGCCTTATTAAGGTACGTGAGCGCATCCTTTGTGTTTTTGTCGTTCGCTAAAGCCACCCCGGCGACATAATTCGAGCGAGCGTCGTTCGCGTCGATCGTGAGTGCCTTATCCGCTTCAGCCTTGACGACTTTCCAATCGGGTTTGGTGTCGCTTGCAAGAATCATCGCCGCATTGCCGTAGAGCTGAACGGCATATTTCGGAGCGGCCGAAGCCCCCGCATCGAGTTGATCCGCGGCGCCTTTGCGGTCGCCGGATTTTACGAGCGTCGTCGCCTTATCGTTATAATACTGGGCGATGATGTCACCGGTCTGCGTAATGCCCGGGTCGAGCCGGCTGACGTCTTTGGCCGTTGCAAGACCCTTGTCGCTTTGGCCGGCGCCCATATAAGCGGCGGTCAAGTTCGTCTCGATGATGGCCAGTTGATGGTTGTCGGCCTTTGCCGTAAGCGCGAGGTCGCGCGCACGTTCCAAGTCGCCAACCGCCGGCTCGTATTTTTTACCGGCGTATTGTGCACTGCCGCGAATGTTGTACGCTTCGGGCGACGGTACCAATGCGATCGCTTTGGTCGCAAAAGCGACGGCATCATCGTCGCTATTGCTTTTAAGAGCGGTAGCGGCTGCATTGACGTAGGATTTGTCGGCGAGCAACTTATACTTCGGCGGGATCGGGCCGGCTTTGTCGAACGCGGCGGCCGCAGCGGCCGAATCGTCGGTAAACGCATTGGCAACACCCAATAAGAGATTTGCCTGCCGATCGTCCGGAGCGTTCCGAAGGTAGTCGGCAAGTTGCGTCTTTGCGCCGGCGTAGTTGCCGCTGCGCTCGAGAACGACGACGTGCGCCAACGCGCCGGTCGCCGGCTCGTTACTGCCGTCGGTCACCGATCCGCTCCCGGCGAAATTAAGCACGAACGTGTAAAATGCGTCGGCGGGTTTGCCGTCTTTGGATGCCGGCTTATATTTCGAGGTTTTAGCGATTTCAAGTGCCGCAGCATCATCGGCATGATTGGTCGACTTGCTGACTGCCGACGGCGCGTCGGCTTTGCCCCCGGCGTGCACGAAAACTTTGATCGTCACGGTGCCTTTTCCGGCGACCGGTGTGGTGCTCGTACCACGTGAAATGAGTTTGGGCGGGACGTAAAAGACAGCTGTTTGGGCCGGCACGCCGGCCGGTACGGCGCCCAGGGCAAATGCCGCGACGGCGGCCAAAGGCGTCAGACGAAGGGACATGTTACCTCGCGGACGGGGGGGATAACCGGGCGGTGCCAGGTCGCTCGAGCGTTGCCATCACGCCGCTTGCGACGTCGAAGTATGACATGAGCTGCTTTGTGTCCCCTCCGTCGAGTCCCTCGGCCGCGGTAACAAGCAGCGCTGCCAAGGACCGCAGATGGCCGGCTAACGGCGCGGCGTTGGCTTTCATGATCGGCGACCAGATCGTTGCCGGCGATCGAGCTAAGCGCAACATCGACATGATACCCGGTCCGCACAACTCGGCAACATGCCGATCGGCCGAAAGAGCGGGGGCGAGTTCGGCTGCAAGGACGACCGCTACTGCTTGCGGCAGGTGAGAAGTCAATGCGACGATCGCATCGTGTCGAGTCGCCTCGATTTCAAGCGGCCGGGCGCCCATTGCCGCGATAAAGCGGCCGACCCGTTCGATCAAACCGCGGTCCGCATGCGGAACGAAGGCCCAGGTAGCCGCCGCAAACAGATCGGGGCCGGCCGCGTCGATGCCGCCGCGTTCGCGTCCGGCCATCGGATGCGTACCGACGTAATTCGGTACGAGTCCAGCATAACGTTGCAACGGCGCTTTCACCGAAGCGACGTCGACGATCAAACGCGGCCCGGCCGTCCCGCGTAGTTCCTCGAGCGCTTCCGCCGCCGCGTCGACCGGAATCGCCAGCACCAGCGTATCGCAGGTTGCGGCAAGTTCGGCGATCGTTTTTACGGCACGATCGATCGCGCCGCGTTCGCGCGCCCGATCGATGACAGCCGGATCCCGATCGCAGCCGATCACCCATGCACCGCGAGCCCGGGCGCACAAGCCGATCGAGCCGCCGATGAGCCCGACGCCGGCGATGCCGATGCGTTCGCCCTTCAGCGTTGGAGATCCGGACGTAAACCACGCGCTCCATCGAGATACACGTGTACGATCTGCTGCGCCGTTTTTTCGGTGTTGACATGCACGAGCACGCGGATGCAGCGGGCCAAGCCGCCCGGCACCGCGATCTCGGTGAAATTGAGCAGCGGCACCAGAAGCCAGCCCATCCGTCGCGCGGCAGCGGCGGGGAACTCGGAAATAAGATCCGGCGTGGTGGTAAAAAGCGCCGATGCGATATCGTCCGGCACGACGTCGTTCTGCGCAATAAGCGTGCGCAACAGCTTTTCGGTCGCATCGAGCACCAACGCCGGCTCGTCGCGGTCGACCGTGATCGCACCCCGAATACCGCGCACGAGCGTCACGAAGCCGCGGCGAGGATCGCGCGCAGTTCGCGCAGTTCGCGCGCGGTTGCAGCGCGCATTTCACCGGCTCCGAGCGTGCCCAACGCAACCGGACCAAACCGCAAGCGAACGAGATCGAGCACGGGATGATCGATTTGGTCGAACATCCGGCGTACTTGCCGGTTCTTGCCTTCGTGAATGGTAATATCGATCGTCGAGCGCATCGGACGGACGGCGACGACGTGCAGCACGGCCGGCGCCGCCCGTCCGTCATCGAGTTTGACCCCGGCGCCCAGCGCCGTTATCTGGTCGGGCGTCAAACGGCCGCGCACGGTCGCGCGGTAGGTTTTCGCCACACCGAAACGCGGATGCGTGAGAACATGCGCGAGATCGCCGTCGTCGGTTAACAACAAGACGCCGGCCGTATCGTAATCAAGGCGGCCGACGGGAACGACGCGTTGCAAAACACCGTGGGTCCGCACGACATCGGCGACCGTCCGGCGCCCCTGAGGATCGCTCATCGTCGTGACGACGCCGAACGGCTTATGCAACACGTAGTAGGCATGATCTTGCGGCGGTACGACGACCTGTCCGCCGAATTCGACCCGATCGCGGGCCGGGTCGACGGTGGTTCCGAGCTCGCGCACCGTCCCGCCGTTAACGCAAACGCTACCGGCGACGATGAGTTCTTCAGCCTTGCGACGCGACGCGACACCGGCTTGCGCAAGGTAGCGCGCAAGACGCATCTTGACGTTGGAATCGATCGCCCGAACGCCGCTAGGCTTTGAGCGCTGCGACCGCGCGATCGGTCAACGCGCCCAGAAAATCAGCGTTCGCCTTCGACTTGCCGATGCGCTCGAGCACCAACTCGGTAAACTCCGTCGGCCCCAGCGCAACGGTCGCCCGCCGGAACATCCACACCTTGCGCAATTCCAGTTCGCTCAAAAGCAATTCTTCGTGCCGCGTTCCGGATCGTTTCAGATCGATTGCCGGAAAAATTCTCGCGTCGGCGAGCGAACGCGACAAATCGATCTCGGCATTGGCGCTGCGCCGAAACTCTTCATGAATCTGATCGTCGATCTTGGCGCCGGTCTCGACGAAGACGGTTGCAACGATCGTAAGCGAACCGCCGCCTTCGACGTTGCGCGCGGCACCGAAATACCGTTTGGCGCGGAACAGCGCAGCAGCTTCAAGTCCACCCGGTACCGTCCGTGGTGACGGCGGCACAACGGCGTTGTAAGCGCGCGTCAGACGAGTGATCGAGTCGAGCAGGATGACGGCATCGCCGCCGAGTTCAACGATTCGTTTTGCACGCTCCAGAACGAGTTCGGCAACATTGAGGTGCAATTCGGGATGTTCGTCGAAAGTGGTCGCGACGACGTCGCCCGTTACGCTTTGCGACAAATCCGTGACGTCTTCGGGACGCTCGTCGACTAAAACGGCGATCACGTGCGTGCGCGGCGAATTCGCACCGATTGCATTTGCAATCTCTTTAATGAGCGTCGTTTTCCCGGCTTTCGGCGGCGCAGAGACGAGCACGCGCTGACCTTTGCCGATCGGTGCAAATAAGTCGATGAGCCGAGTCGCGAGCAAGCCGCGCTGCTCGAGCGTCAGCCGCTCCGTCGGATGAACGGCGATGAGCTCGTCGAACTTCGCGCGTTCGCGAACAGCCTCCGGATCGAATCCGTTGACGGTCTCGACCTTAACGATGCCATAGTACTTTTCATTGTCTTTGGGTTTACGTACTTGTCCGGCGACAAGGTCGCCGCGGCGCAACTCGAAACGGCGAATTTGCGACTGAGAAATATAAATATCGTCGCCGCCGGCGACATAACCCGAACGCCGCAGAAAGCCGTAGCCTTCCGGCAAAATATCGAGCACGCCGTCGGCAAGTTCGAGACCGGAGCGCGCCGCGGCAATCTCGAGAATTTGCGCTGCAAGATCGTCCTTCTTTATCTTGACCGGCGCAGCGATGTCGAACGTTTTCGCCAGCTCGTTGAGTTCGGTTTTACTCATCTCGGCAAGTTGCTGCGCCGATACCATCGGCGGCCCGACCGGCTGAGGAAATTCCGGCTGCGCGAAGATGTCGGTCGCCGGAGCTGCGCCGTTTTCAAATCGCTGCCGGCCGCGCCGCGAGCGGCGGCGGCGGCTGCCGGCGGCATCGGGAGGACGTCCGTTTTGCGGGGGTCGATTGTCGAATTGCAGCTGAGATCTCTCTTCTGCGCGGTTGCGCCGCCAAGCGCCACGTATCCGGCGGGGCTGCCGTGACACATTGCAACCCGGAAGCGCCGGGGACGAAGTAAGTCAACGCCTCGAAATGCATCGGTCGGCGCCGCCCGGACTATATCACATCTCGAAGCACTACTGCAATTGTCTTTTCGATACGGGCCTCGCCGTTCGCAGCGGCGCCACTTACCCGCCGTGCGGCGAAAGCGCGCGCTTCCCACTCAAGTAAGCGCTGCCGCGCGCAAAGAATCGGTGCTCGACATCGAGCGAACGCGATAGGCCGATACGTGTCGACCTGCCGACGGGCGGTCGCGGCGCTTCGCCGGCGGCAAGCCAAAGACGCGGATCGCTATCAAGATCGGCGCCATCGAAACGCCGATCGATATCGAGCCCTGCACACAGGCGTCCCGGCCCGCGCAACAGGTCGCGGTCGGAAGCCGCTGCGCGGCGCGCCCGGATCTGACCGAGCCCCGCAAGGGGTTCGAGCGCGCGAATGAGGACTGCAGCGCCGACTCCCGGCCCCTCGCTACTGATGTTCAAACAATACGCCGTACCAAAGATGAAGTACACGTAGGCATGAAAGTTCGCACCGAACATCGTCCGGTTGCGATTCGTCATCCCGCGATAGGAATGCGATGCCGGATCGGTCGGCACATACGCTTCGGTTTCAACGATGAGACCTGAAGCAATCGATTCATCATCGAAGCGCCGAACGAGCGTTACGCCGATCAGGAAGTGGGCGAGCTCGTCGGTTGCTAACGGAACATCTTCGCGCCTGAGTCTACGCATCGGGCATCGTTCGTCATCGCACTTCGCGCCCCAGAATTCGCTGTTTACGCCGCGACGTGCAACGTAATTTCCGCCGTCGCTCTCGCCTGCATGTCGCGCACCTCGATTGGTTGCGCAACTTCAAGGCGCGCAAGGCCTAAGCCGTGCAGGAGGCAGCGAACGCGAACGTACGCCATCGCTAGCGCTTTCGGCGGCGTCGTCATCCCGTTAAGCTCGCGCGCGACGCGTTCGTCAGCCAGCCGGATGCGAACGCGGCCGAAGCCGTGGCGCTTAAGATAGTGTCCGATCGCGGCAATAGCCGCATAGCCGGCTTCGCGGCCTTCAAGCGCCGGAGCGGGAGTCGCTGCGAAGCTTAGGCGGACGACCCGGCTTGCCGTTCCGGTCGCAATCGTCGCGAAGACGATGCCTCGACCACGCTCGTCGATTCCATATCCGATCGCAACGTCGGCAGCAGTTTTATTTCGGCGCGAATCGTGCATGGCTGATTATCATCCTATACCGAACGTACGTTCGAGTCAAGCAACCTTCGCGGCGAGCAGTCGTGAGTAAACTTCTAGTACTCGCCGTGTTTGTAGCCCAACTGTATAGCGCGAGTATGCCAAACGTACGGCACTCTCGTCGCGCCCATACAGAAGTGCCGCATCCATTGCCGCTGCAAACCCGCGGGCTTCGGCCGGCACGAGCGTCCCCGAGCCGCTTAGCACATCGCTCGACGCCGGCGTGTCGGCAGCGACCACGGATAGTCCGGCGGCCAGCGCCTCGGCGAGCACGAGGCCTTGCGTCTCAGTCGTGCTGGGAAATACGAATGCGTCGCTGCAAGCGTAAATATCCGGTAGAGCGATGCTCGGCATCGCTCCAACGAAGCGCACGCGCTCGGTAAGCCCGGCACGCCGCACCCGGGCTTCGAGTCTCGCGCGATGCGGACCGTCGCCTACGATTGCAAGTCGTGCGCTTGCAATGCGCGAATGGCCGAGCGCGTCGATAGCGAGTTCAAGATTCTTTTCGCGAGCCAAACGCGACACGACCAGCGCCAACGGCGTATCGTCGCGGGCGCCGAGCAATGCCCGTGTTGCCGGCGAGCGCCGCCCGGCGGCGAAACGATCGACATCGATCGAGCTCGGGACGATTGCAATCGGCGAGCGAACACCGATCGCGCGCAGCCGCGCTTCCATTGCTCGAGTCGGCACGATCACGACGTTGGCGATATTGGCATAGAGACGCGTCAGCCGAACCGCTGCGGCTTCCATTGCATGCCGTTCGAACGGCATATAGTGGGCATACGCTTCGATTCGCGTGTGATAAGTGAAGACGAGCGGTAAGCCGCGCCGGCGGGCAAATCGCGCTCCCATCCAGCCGGTTACGAACGGTGAATGCGTGTGCACGATCGTGACGTCGCGCACGCGGGAGCGGTCCGCCACTCGAAGGTACGGAACGCAGAGGCGGTAGGCAGTCGCCGTCGGCAACGGCAGCGACGGAATGCGCACCACGCCGCCGGCATTGTCGGCGAAGTGCGGGTAGCGCGGCGCGACGGTCGTTACTTGCACGTCGGCCGCCTCGAAACCGGCGCGTAAGGTATCGATGCTCGCGACGATCCCGTTGACGATCGGGTGATAGCACTCGGTAAAAAAACCGACGTGAAGCTGTGGCACGAACGGCGCAGCTTAGCGCTAAGAGCCCGGAGGGCCTTGGCCGTCAAACGGAGTTTGACGGAGTGTAACGGCTGTGTTATGGTAGCCCGAGCCCGCCACGCCGATTGACTTTGGATGGCGGCCGAGCGAGCGCTTTACGGTTGAAAGATTGCCGCCTTCGTGCAGGCGACTTTGAGAATCGGCGCTTCCTACCTGTTCTTCACGCACGCAACGGCCGAGCATACCTGTGACTGGCTTTGCGTAGACCGACGTTCAGGATAAGGAGTTGGTTATAGAATCCGACCGAAAGTCGCCCGTGGCGGTGAGTATTCTGTCCTTGAGCTTGCTCTTACCGTTAGCAGCGGCGCTGCCCGGTCCGGCCGGCGCGATCGTCCACAATGCCGTCGTGCAGATCGAATCAAAGCACGACGTTACGGTCGCGACCGCCGCCACCCCGCAAGCCTTTGCTACGAACGCAGCGAGCGACGGCGAGACGGCGACTCGAGTTCAAACCGGTCAACAGCCTGATGCTACGCCGAGCGGCGTGACGCCGGCCGACGGGACGATCGCTCGCGATCCGGCCCTCGCGGTTATCGTCCGCGTCGACGGCGTTGGACGAAGCGTGCACATGCGAGACGCGACGGTTCGGATGTTGCTCGCGCGTGAGAACATCGCCGTCGCCCTTCACGACCGCGTGAAGCCGGCGATCGATTCGGCGCTCGTGGCCGGCAGCACGATCGAAGTGACCCACGTCAAAGCCTGGCTCGAGCGCGTCCTCACTCGCATCGCACCGCCCGTCGCTCGAAAGTATGACGTCTCGATGCTGCCCGGCACCGCGCGGGTCGTCGACGCCGGAGCCGCCGGAACGCGCGAATCGACGGTTGCCGTGCTCCGGTCCGACACGGCCGCTGCGCCCAAACGACTGCTGCTCGCTGCTCGCGTGTTACGGCTGCCGCGCATGCGGATCTTAGCCGAAGGCGTGGGCGACGGAGTCGTGCTTAGCCGGATCGCACGACGCGGTTTCGTCGGTACGATGAATCTTGCGGACGCCGCGTTGCGAATGATCGCTACGGCATACACGGCAAATTGTTCGGGCTGCTCGGGATTGACCGCCTCCGGCCGTCCCGCGGGTCATGGCGTCGTCGCGGTCGATCCGCACATCATTCCGCTGGGTTCTCACTTGTTTATTCCGGGCTACGGACATGCGTATGCCGGCGACACCGGCGGCGCGATTCACGGAAATCGTATTGATCTCGGATTCGATTCTAATCGCGATGCGCGGACGTTCGGACGCCGCCCGATCGTGGTTTACCTTTTTCGCTAAGCGGCGCACGCCGTATCGACGATCGAGACGAACGGGTCGTCCGCGCCGAACTCCAGCCGGCGCCGACACATCCGCGAGCACTCTTGCAGCAGTATGGTGTCCGACCGAAAAAGCGGCTCGGTCAGCACTTCCTCATGGATGGCGGCGCGGCGGCGCGGATTGCGAGAAGCGCAGTCGAGACGCCCGGCGAGCACGTCATCGAGATCGGCGCAGGAACCGGCGCGTTAACGCGGGCGCTGCTGGACCGTAGCGGCAACGTCAGTGCCTTTGATGTCGACCCGGAGATGGTGGCGATTCTGCAAGCGCGCGAAGATTTGCGCGCAGCGACGATCTTCGCCGCCGATGCACTGACGTTCGACTACGCCGGCTGGGCGCACACCGAGCCCTGGATTGCGACCGGTAATTTGCCGTATAACATCGCGACGCCGCTGCTCTTGGCGCTCGCGCAGACGCCGCACCCGCCGACCCGCATCGTGGCGATGATTCAACGTGATGTCGCCGACCGGCTGACGGCAAAGCCGGGTACGCCCGGGTACGGAAGTTTGACCGTCGCGATAGGCCTGCGCATGGCCGTCGAACGCGCGTTTAACGTTTCGCCGGCGCAATTCTATCCGCGACCGAAAGTGAACTCAGCAGTAATCGTATTACGGCCGCATCGCGTTCCGCCGGTTGCCGTCGACGACGTACCGCACTTTGAACGGGTCGTGCGGGGAGCCTTCGCCTACCGCCGAAAGACGCTGGCAAATGCGCTCGCGCTTTCACTTCCGCTATCACGGGAGCGAATCGCGGATGCGCTACGTGCGTTGAACCTTCGTCCGGAGATACGTGGAGAAGCTCTCGACCTCGCAACCTTCGCCGCTCTCGCCGACGCTTTGGCCGGCTGACGCTTTTTCCGCTCGGCGCTGCCTGATCTTCATTGCCGTCCTCTTTGTTGCGCTGGTCTTAGACGTCGTATTTGCAAGACTTGCCGTCCAAATCGGCGCACCGGCGATGCGTCCGGGAAAGGCGCTACAACTTACGGCCGGCGTTTTGATCGCACAAATCGTCGCGTACATTCCACTGCTCGGCGCCGCCTTACCGCTACTACCGTTTGCCGCAAAGCGAAGCTTAGCTCAGATCGGCTTACATGCACCGGCGACGCGCGATCTGCTAATCGGCGTAATCGGTGCGTTCGTCATGTTCGTCGTTGCGAACGGCGCCGCGAATCTGCAGAAGCACATCTTTCACCTCGAAGGAACGCAAACTGCCGTTCAACTTTTCGAGACGACGCACGATCGCATACTGATCTACGGTTTGATCGCGCTCGCGGTCGTTTTTGCGCCGTTTGTCGAAGAAGTTATTTTTCGCGGCTTCGTGTTCAATGCATTGCTGCGCTACGTTCCCTTTAGCGTTGCAGCGGCGATCAGCGGGATGATTTTCGGCTTGGCTCATGCCGACAAAACCGCGTTCTTTCCACTGGCGTGCGGCGGGTTCGTGCTCGCCTTCGTCTATTACCGAACCGGATCGCTGTTCTCATCGATGCTCACGCATGGGACCTTTAATGCCGTCAACGTTGCGCTCGTGCTCGCGACGAGCGGAGGCAAAGGCTAACGCTTCGAATCGCAGTCGATGCGCTCAACCTGCGCGCCGACGAGCGCGGAATGGGCCGTTACGTACGTTCGGTGTTGCGGGCGCTGGCAGCCCGGCCCGAGGTCGCGCTAACATTGCTGGTACGCGATACGCAAGCCGCGCCGGACGATTATAAGCTCGTCGGGCCGGTCGAACTCGCGACGCCGGCTGCCGTCCAGGCTCGTTCGCGTTTCGACGTCGTTTGGTATCCGTGGAACGCAATGCGCTTCAACTCTGCGGCACCGTCGGTCGTTACCATCAACGACGACTTCGCTTTCCGATTTCCGGCGCGCGGTACGGTCGCGCGGTGGCGCGAACAACGGCCGATCCGGCGCGCAGCACGCGCCGCAACGCACGTTCTGACGATCTCGAACTGGTCGTGCAGTGCGTTACGTGCACGCTTCGGCATCGCTGCGGATCGCATTAGCGTCATTCCGCTCGGCCCCGACGAGTCGTTCACGCCGGGTGTCGAAGCGTCGCCGTTCGGCGAACCGTTCGTCGTCGCCGTCGGCACGGTGGAACGCCGCAAGAATGTCGCTTTCCTCATCGATGCGTTTCGACGGGCATTTCCCGCCGGCAACGTGCGTTTAGTGCTCGTCGGTCAGCTCGATACGGCTCTGCGGCAGCACGTGCAAACTGCGAGCTTTCCGCTGAGCGAACAAGTTGCCGTCGATGATGCGTCGCTACGCCGGCTCTACCGTACGGCGGCCGTCGTTGCCGTGCCGTCGCTTGCCGAAGGTTTCGGGCTAGTGGCGGCCGAGGCGCAGGCGTGCGGTGCTGCGGTCATTGCAGCGCATGCGAGCGCCTTGCCCGAGACGGTCGGGTCGGCAGGCATGTTGCTTGCACCGACCGATGCGCAAGCCTGGATTCACGCGCTGCAATCGCTTGTGTTCGATCTCCCATTACGCCGCGCGTTTGCCGAGCGAAGTCGTAGCCGCTGGCCCGCGGGTTCAGCTCAACGGACTGCCGACGCGATTCTCACCGCGCTCCACGGCGCCGTCGACGATCGCGCGTAACTGCTCGACGAAGCGCGGCGGTGCGAAGCGCATGGCGTGCGCCCGCAATCGCTCCGGTCGATACAACGCCGGATCGAATGCCCGCAGCGCGGCGGCTAAGGCTGCCGGCGTTGGTTCGTTAAAAAACATCCCGGTCTCGTGCGGCACGATGGTTTCGAGCGCACCGCCCGCTTTCAAGGCGATGGTCGGACGGCCGGCGGCCGCTGCTTCGAGCGGCACGAGACCGAAATCTTCGACGCCGGGCAGAATCGCCGCCCGCGCGTTTCCAACGATCCGGTTGACCTCGTCGTCCGCTAAGCGCCCGCAAAACGTCGTTCGCGTTCCGGCGGCGTGCCGGCGTAACATCCGCTCAGCGGGTCCGGCGCCGATTATGCGCAGCGGAACGCCCGTCGATGCGCATGCTTCGATTGCAATCTCAATCGACTTGTACGTCAGCAGGCGGGAGACGACGACGAAGTAATCGCCGCCGCCCGCGCCGATGGTAAAACGGTCGACATCGACTGGACACGGGAGGACGCTTGCTTCTCGATGATAGTACTGCTGGACGCGCCGCGCGACATTGTGTGAATTCGCGACGAAGAGCGTCGGACGTTGCGCGGCCCGGCGATCCCAATCGACGAGCGACGCAACGAGCGGCTGCGCCAACCGGGCAACGCCGAAGCCGCCGAGGTAGCGGTCGTAGTCGAACGTGAACCGGCTGACGGTATTGATGTAGCAGATGTGCAGCGCACCGGGCCGGACGATGACGCCTTTGGCCCAGGCCGTCGTCGAGCTGATAACGAGGTCGTAAGCCGATAGATCGAAGCTTTCGAACGCCCGCGGATACAGTGGCGCGAGCGCGCGAAAGTATCGCTCGCGCAGTGGAAAGCGCTGCAGAAACGACGTGTGCACGCGAGCCGGTTCGATGAGTCCGCCAAGCTCGCGCGCATTGAAAATCGACGTATAGATCGGCGCAGCGGAATACGCTTTGGCGATGTGAGCGAAGACGCGCTCCGCACCGCCGCATTGATTGAGGTAGTCGTGAACCAGCGCAATGCTCAACGCCGGTCGCATCACGCCCTGGAGCGCCGGTTCACGCTCAACCGTTGGTTTGAGATTTATCTCGCGGCACGATCAGTGCAACGGTGAACTTGCGCAGATACGCTTGGGCGACGCGGACGATGTCGCCCGAGCTCGTCGCATCGATCGCCGCAAGTGCCGTCTGTGCGTAATCCGGGTCGACACCTTGTTCGACGAAATTTCCGATCGACCACGCACGGTCGGCGAGCGAGATGGACTCGGTCTCCCACTGGCCGTGCGCGCTAGCCTTGTAGCGCTTGAGCAAAACGGGCGTCAACGCTTTGCCCGCAATATCTTTGAGCACTTCATCCACACTGCCCAAACCCGCGGTTGCTTCAACTTGCTGACCGTTGATATACAGCGTCAAGAGGGCCGGTTTCGAATCATAATCGTACGTCACGCCGACGGTGCGGGCGTACGCCGGCAACGTCGTCGCGCTTTGCCGGTCGAACACATCGGAGAGCAGCGAGCGCAAGACGAGCATCGCTCCAAAATCTTTATCGCCCGCAGCCGGCGCCGCAAAGCCGAGCATCACATAGGGTACACCGATGTCGCGCTGCGTGACGATTCGTTTGGGCGTCGTCGCAAAGGCGCGCGTTTTCGTAACCACCGCCGCATCGGTCGTGTCCGGCAACGCTCGCACGAGCGCGCGGCCCGCCGCTTCAACCGGTGCGGTCACCCGCCCGACCGCCGTCACGATCGCGTTTCCGCGCCCGTAATGCGCGCTGATGAACGTCTTGACGTCGGTTGCGGTGAAACCGGCAACCGTCGCGGTCGTGCCGTTCGTCGGCAGACCGGCTGCGCCGTCGTAATACGACTGCCGGATCATCGCCGTCCCGACCGCAACGGGATTGTTCGCGTCGTCGGCAATGCGATCGACGAGTGCTGCTCGGGCGGCGCTCAACATCGCGGGCGTAATAGTCGGCGTTCCAAGCCCTTTGGCAAGCAACGTTGCAAGACTTCCGATCGCGTTCGGCGGCGCCTCGAGATAAAAACGAACGTATTGCGGCCCGATCACATACGCAAGCGATCCGCCGCGGGCCGCGACGGCATCGACAAGCGGCATATCCCCGACCGGCGATTGCAAGATCGTTTGCGCGCTCAACGCGGCTAAGCCGCTCTGCTGCTCGGTCTCCCGGTCGAGACCCGCGCTGAGATACAACTGCAAGCCGGCAAGCATCGACGTTTGGTCCGAGTTCACGTATAGCTTCGCCGAACCGATATCGAACGCCGTCGTTTTCGCCGGAGCAGCGGCAGCGGCGCCCAAGGCAAGACTTAAAACGGCCGCAGTCGCGGCGCTGCGAAGCATCATTTCGCTTTTTCCGATCGCCTCGAATCGACGGCAATGACGGCACCGGGCCGGCTGAGATATTTCTCAACGGTCGCGGCAACGAATGCCGGCGTCAACGCGCCGGCCGCGGTAAAGTAGCGACCCGTAGCGCCGCCCGCACCTGGAGCATAGCTGGGATTGCCTTCTACGGTATACCACCCGAGCGTATCCGCCAAGCCGCCCGGCGTCTGGATATCGCTCAAAATGTGGTAACGGAATGCATCGCGAGCCGCATTGAAGGTCGCCCGGTCGAGCGGTTTACGAGCCCCGGCAAGCGCATCGTCCACCATACGCCGCGACGCCGATACGTCGCCACCGGAAATTGTAACGAGCACGACGCCCGGATCGTGATAGGTGACGAACTTGCCGCTGATGGTCGATTTTGTTGCAGCAACCGCACGCTGCACGGTTCCGGTGTCGGCGCGAAAAAGATAATCGGTGATGAAGTCGAGCGCCGTCGCCTCGCGCTCGTTGCTAATCGCAGGACCGGCCCAGCCTAAGCCTTGGCCGGGCTCGGCACCCGATGTCATGACCGGTGCCGGCTGGACAGCTTCGCGCGTACTTAGCGGCGGTTCGGAACGTGGTGCGGCGTCGGTCCGGCCGGGCACAGCCGTTGCCACGATCCCGGCATCGACGGCGCCGGTTACGACGAGCACGGCGTTCGCCGGCCGAAACGCACGCTGCGCAAAGTCTTTCACTTGCGCGAGCGTTATCTTCGCAACGTCGCTCGACTCACCGAGCGTCGGATACCGCGCCGGACCGTCGTGCAGCAACGATGCGATCAACGCATCATCGATCGACTCCTCGGCATTGAATTGACGGTAGAATGCAACTTCCGCGACGTCGCGCTGAGCGACCTTGAGGCCTTCGGCCGTAACGACCGGAGCGAAAAACGATACCGTCATTGCATGCACGACATCAGCGGCATTCTCGGCCGGTACGAGCGTCGAGATCGCGACGCTATCGGGATACGTACTAATTGCGATCTTGCCGCCTAATTCGGCGATATACCGGCCCAGGGGCGTACCGGTGATCGGCGCCGACCCGGCAACCGTTGCGGCTGCCAAGTGGCCCAAACTAGGCACGCCGGCGGCCTCGAAGCCGCTTGAAGGCGCCCGGTACCAGAGTGCGATTGCCGCAACGGGCGCTGCATCGGTGTGGCTGACGACGTATTGTCCGCCGCCGGGCAGCATACCGTTGCTGATATTACTCGCCGGCGGCGGCGCTGCTGCACCGGCCGCGCAGTGACCGGAGAAGACGAAGGCCGCGGCAAGCGCGACCTTCGAGACGAAACGACCGGTCACGCCGGCTCCGGAGAGATATTGGGTGGAAACCGCCTCGGCATTTCACGGACATCCGGTTCGTGCGGCGTCGCGGCAGCTTTTGGAATCTCCGGATAGTCCTCGACCGGTGCCTTGGGTTCGGGGTATGGGCGCCCGTTGATGATGCAGCCGACTTCTTCGCGATCGACGGTTTCATGTTCGAGCAGCGAGCCGACCATCCGCTCGACTTTATCCCAATTGGCACGCAGAATCTTCGTTGCGTTGTCGTAACATTCATCGATGATGCGCCGCACCTCAGCGTCTATTTTCGAGGCAACTTCTTCGGAGTAATTGCGCTCGTCGCCGAAATCGCGGCCGAGAAAGACCTGATGCGATCCGCGACCGTATTGAATCGGTCCGAGCGACTCGCTCATGCCGTACTGCGTGACCATCCGCCGCGCAAGTTCGGTCGCTTTCTCAAAGTCGTTCGAGGCGCCGGTCGTGACGTCGCCGAACTGGATCTCCTCGGAAATCCGGCCCGATAAAGCCATCGTAATTTGCGCTAGCAATTCGGCTTTCGTGCGCGAATGGCGATCTTCGTCCGGCAGCGACCAGGTAATACCGAGCGCCATGCCGCGCGGAATGATCGTAACTTTGTGAACCGGATCGGCATTCGGAAGCATCGCTCCGACGATCGCATGTCCGGATTCGTGATACGCCGTGTTCTCTTTTTCTTTTTGCGACATGACGAGCGACTTGCGTTCGGGACCGGCCACAACGCGATCGATCGCTTCATCGCAGTCACTCATGTCGATCACCGATTTATTGCGCCGCGCGGCGAGCAAGGCCGCCTCGTTGAGCAAATTCTCGAGATCGGCACCCGAAAAGCCGGGGGTCCGCTTCGCCAGAATATCGAGCGAGATTTCTTTTGAAAGCGGCTTATTTTTGGCATGCACGGCTAAGATCGCAGCGCGGCCTTTGACGTCGGCGCGATCGACGACGACTTGGCGGTCGAAGCGGCCCGGGCGCAGCAGTGCCGGATCCAAAACATCGGGCCGGTTCGTCGCGGCGATCAAAATGACGCCGGTGTTTTGATCGAACCCATCCATCTCGACGAGCAACTGATTGAGGGTTTGCTCGCGCTCGTCGTGACCGCCGCCTAAGCCCGCTCCGCGCTGGCGGCCGACTGCATCGATCTCATCGATAAACACGATGCACGGTGCACTCTTCTTCGCCTGCTCGAATAAGTCGCGTACGCGGCTAGCGCCGACGCCGACGAACATTTCGACGAAGTCCGAACCGGAAATCGAGAAAAACGGAACGCCGGCTTCACCGGCGATCGCTCGCGCAAGCAGCGTTTTGCCGGAGCCCGGCGGTCCGAGCAAAAGAACGCCCTTGGGAATGCGCGCGCCCAAAGCTTGGAATTTCTTCGGGTACTTGAGGAACTCGACAACCTCTCCGAGCTCTTCTTTGGCTTCCTCTACGCCCGCGACGTCATTGAAAGTTACTTTCGGACGATTTTCACTCTGCAATTTCGCGCGCGACCGACCAAACGATAACGCTTGCGAGCCGCCGCTCTGCGCTTGACGCAGAATGAAGATCAGCAGCAGCGCCATCAAGATGAACGGCACGAACTGAATGATCCAGCCGAGAATCGGCGTCGAACTTGCATTTTCGACATTGACGTCGACGTGATGCGTACGCATCGCGGTATACACGTCGCTGACGTCGGGCGGGAGCGTTGTCGTGAATTTGCTTCCGTCGCGCAGTTCGCCGGCAACGTCGTGTCCGGAGACCGTCACCTTGGAAACGTCGCTCGTTTCAACCTTCGAATAAAATTGCGAATAGTCAATCCGCGTGCTCGTCGTCTGGTTGAGAACCAGTTTATCGACGATAAAAATCACGAAGATGAATATGCCGAGGACGATGAGGATGGATTTGAGGTGTTTACCCATGTACTGTAGTCGTGGCTCCCTACGCCGGCCCGATACGAGGACGAATCCCCCGACCGGTTACCATCAACACGTTAGAACGTTTCTCCTCGAAACACGTTTCGCCGCTCGAGCGTTCCGCTTCTACCGCGCAACGGCTTCGAGCGGGGTGAAGATCTCCGAACGGAGCTTCGCCACGTAGGGAAGAGTCCGATAGCGTTCCTGATAGTCGAGTCCGTACCCTACGACGAACTCGTCCGGACACGTCATTCCAACGTACTGTACGGGCACATCGATCTGCCGATTGTAAGGTTTATCTAACAGAACCGCGGCGCGTAGCGAAGCCGGCGCACGGCCGGCCAGTAGCGTCATAAGGTATTTGAGCGTCAAGCCGTTGTCGACAATATCCTCGACGATTAGTACGTGTTTACCCTCGATACTGTGACTGGTGTCCTGCACGAGCCGGACTTCACCCGAGCTGCGATGCGCGTTGCCGTAACTCGAGACGGCCAAAAAATCCAGCCGCACTTCGGTTCCGCTCGTAACGACGCCGTCCAATGCACGCGCCAAGTCGGCCGTCACGAACAACGCCCCCTTGAGTACGCCGAGCAGCACCACGCTCTTTCCGGCGTAGTCGGCAGCGATCTCCGTGGCCATGCGGCGTATCGTGCCGGCGATATATTCAGGCGTAAAAATCACCGACTCAATGTCGTTCATGCAACTCTCCGGCTTGCAGTTCGAGGCCTCGTTTGACGAACACGCGGCGCTGCGGCCGCGCATCGAGGACCGCTTCAATGCGCTCGAACGGAATATCATGCAATTCGCCGCGCCCATCGAGCAGTTGACGCAGGCGACGGCGCGCGGCAACCCGCTCGCCGCCGGCCAGTTCGGCCCGAACGATGTCGGCGCACCGGGCCACGGAGCGGTCGAGTTGCGGAAACTCCGGCCGTAGAGCCGCCAATGCCGCCCGGACGGCGTTGCGCCGGTAGCGCCGATCGGCGTTGGACGGGTCGAGTGCGTATGGCAACGCGCTACGCCGCAGCTCGGCAAGCAAATCGGCGTGCGTCGCCCGCAGCAACGGGCGTGCCAGCCGCACTCCGCCGCCCGGCAGCGTGCGCAACGGCGCCATCCCGGTCAAGCCGGCAACGCCGGTGCCGCGAAAGAGCGCGAGCAAAACGGTCTCCGTTTGATCTTGGGCGGTATGGGCGGTCGCCAGCGTGTGCGCTCCGGCGGCAGTTGCAATTTGCTCGAGCGCCGCATAGCGCGCGGCACGCAGGGTGGCTTCATCGGCGGCACCCGGCACCGGTGCGGCGATTTCGACCCGGCGGCCGAGTCGCGCCGCGACTGCGAGCACCACGCATTCGTCCTGACCGGACGACGCGCGAATTCCATGGTTGACGTGCGCGAGGATCAGCTCGAAGCCGTCGCTGCGTGCAAGCCGGTCCAAAACGCAAGCCAGCGCCACCGAATCCGGTCCGCCGCTGCATGCCGATACGAGGCGCTCGCCGGGCCCGGGCAACACACCGGAGCGCCGCACGAGCGCGTCCAGCGCGCGTTCGGGTCTAGCGCCGCGCAACGCGCTCGAGTTCGCGCTTGACGTCGCGCTCCGCTTCGGTCCGCCGCTTATCCCACGTTTTCTTACCGCGGGCCAATCCGATAAGAATCTTAACGACGCCCGGTTTGAGACCGGGCGTACCGGGGCTCGGTGAAAAACATCCGTAGCGGAATGAGCGTCAGGCCTTTTTCGGAAAGCCGCGCTGCAAAACTTTCGATCTGCGCGCGATGCATGAGCAGCTTGCGCGGCCGGCCCGGCTCGTGGTTCGAGAAGCTGCCCTCTTTGTACGTCGGGATGGTCATCGAGATGAGCCAGGCCTCACCCTCGCGGATTCGCACGTAGGCTTCGTTGATCGAGGCGCCGCCGCCGGTTCGCAACGATTTGATCTCCGTGCCGGCAAGCGCGATTCCGGCAACGACGGTTTCCGCAATCTCGTACTCGTAGCGCGCGCGCCGATTTTCGAGAATCGGCGAGCGAACCGGAGCCTCGCGAGCCGCGACTCGGGCCGCCTTCATCTTTGCCATCGCGGATTAAACCATTTCGCTCGTAACGGAGTTGCCGCGCCGGTTCGGGTCGAGCGGACCCGTACTGACGAATGAGCCCTCGGCGGTCGCTAAGGTCGCGCCCGCCGCATCGCTTATGACGCCCGACACTTTGACGATGCTACCGCGCTTCGACACCACCCGGCCGGCGAGCGAGAGCGGGACGCCCAGTGGTACCGGCGCGCGGAATCGCACGGCGACGGCAGCCGTGACGACCTTCTCGCCGGCGGCGGCCCCCGCGTGAGCCATCACTTCGTCGAGCAGCAACATGACCATACCGCCATGTGCGATGCCGCGATAGCCTTGATATTTCGCATCGAGCGTGACCTGAGCTGACGCCGTTCCGTCGGCCAAGCGCGTGAAAACCAGCGCAAGTCCGTCGGCATTGCGCGAGCCACAGGCGAAACACGCGTCATCGTCGACCGGAAGCACGGCGTCGGGCGATTGCATCAGCGGCGCACGGGCGGCGGCGTCGGATGCGCCGCGTCGTAATCACCGCGGTCGAGTTTGCGCAACAGCGTTTGAGCGAAAAGCGCGTCGCTATCGGCCGCGATCGAGGCTTTGAGTACGCGCCGCGCGTCCGCCGTCCGCTTCTGTCCCAAAAAGATGCGCGCGAGCAGCGTGTAACCGTGCTGACCCGCCTCACCGACATGTCCGGGGTCGGCGTCAAGACCGCGGTCGGCATAGGTGATCGCCGCGTCGGGCTCGTTGAGATCGTCGAACAACGACGCAATGTGGTAATCGATATCGGCGTATTCCGGCAGCACGTTCGGAATGTCGATGACGTAGGCAAGCGCGCGTTGCGGATCTTTGAGATCGGCTTGATAAATTAGGGCGAGATACTCGCGCGCCAGCACGTTGTTTGCATCGCTTTGCAGAGCAGTGAGAAATTCGACCTTGGCGCGATTCTTGCTGCGCTCGTTCTCACGCATGATCCCTAAGCCGACATGCGCGGCGGGCGCCTGCGGGACGAGCGTCAGCGCCGCGTCGAGTTCTTCGCGCGCGTCGGTCTCGCGCTCGCGCCCGATTTGCGTTGCAAACAGGTACGAAAAACCTAGCCGGACGTGCGCGATGTAATCACGCGGATGAACCGCGACGGCTTCTTCTTCGGCATCGACAAGCGCGTCGAACGCGGCCGGCGTTGCAACGCTGTCGAATTGAGGAACGCGAGTGCCAAGGTGTTATCCGGAACGACGCGCAACGCGCGCTCGAAGCCGCTCCGAGCGGCGGGGAAATCACGCTTGAAAAATGCCCGCAAGCCCCCGCGCAGCGCCAGGCTGAACGCAGCGTTTGCAAAATCGTCGCGCGCGTGCGTTGCGGCGTTCGACGCGCCGCCGCCGGCCGGCCGATCGACACCGCAAGCGCGATAGTCAGCGCAATCGTCCCGATGCTCGTTGTCCGGCGCCTTGCTCGCACGAGCGCCGAAGTCAGCGGCCGACGACGAGCCGGCGCGCGAGTGCTTCGGGCAAATGTGCCGAGGCAATCTTTCTTGTACGCGCGCGATCGGATATGCGAACCGCGAGATCGTGAGCGTTGCGGCGGCCGGCTCGTAAAACGCCATTGACGCCTGCGGATTTAAGTCGCGCGGCTGCCCGACACTTCCGACGTTAACGATATAGCGCGTACCGGCATCGAGCGTAAAGGTACCGCCTTGCTGCCAGTGCTTGTGCTCGAGGGACCCGTCGGGCCGCAGTGCATACGATTCGGCGATGTGTGTATGGCCGATAAAAATAAGCGGAGCATCGGTGGCCGCAAAGGCTCGCGCCGCGGCTGCCTTGTCGAGCACGTATTCAAAGTAGGTAACGGGCGCACCGTGCACGAGCAAAAAGTCGGGCGTGCGAAACTCGTAGCCCAGCGAATTGAGCCAGGTAATGTTTTTCAGGCGTTAAAACGGTCTGCGTCCAGCGCATTGCTTCGCGCGCGGTCGGATTGAAATACGACAGACCGAAACTATCGATCGCGGCGACATCATGATTACCGAGAACGGTCGCGGTTGCACGCGCGCGAATCATTTCGACACACTCGTTGGGGTTCGGACCGTAGCCGACCATGTCGCCCAGACACAACAATCCATCGGTCGACGCGATTAAATCAAATGCGCCTTGCAACGCTTCGAGATTGCCGTGAACGTCCGATACGATCGCGTATCTCACACGGCCGCCTTCTCGCGCATTACGTCGAGAGCCTCGGCGAACTCACGGTCGAAGATCGCGCGTTCGCCGGGCGTGCCGACGGTTACCCGGATGAATCCGTCGAGCGGCGGCGCATACGGTTTACGGACGAAAACGCCGCGCGCGAGCAACGCCGCCAGCAGCGCTTCGGCCTGCTGCCGGGTACCGATCTCAAAGCACACGAAATTGGTGGCCGATGTGAGGGTCCGGCATCCCAGGCGACGACCGATCCGAGCGTAATCGTCGCGTCCGCGTTCGACTTCGCCGACGACGCCGGCAACAAACGCCGGATCTTGCAGCGCCGCCAGCGCGCCGATCTGTGCCGTCCGGTTGACGCCGAAATGTTGCCGGATGCGCTGAAAGACGGCAATCGCGGCCGTACCGGCGATCGCATAGCCGACCCGCGCGCCGGCTAAACCATACGCTTTGGAGAACGTGCGCAAGCGAATCGTTCGAGCATCGACGGCGGCGGGCGGCAGGCGGCCCGGATCGACGAAATCGGCATAGGCTTCATCGATGACGAGCAGCACGCCGTCGGCCAACCCCGCCCGTAACCGCGCAAGGTCAGCGGCTTCAACGAACGCGCCGCTGGGATTGTCGGGATTTGCGACGTAGACGATTTTCGGCGCGGCATGCTGCGCGACTGCAAGCAGCGCGTCGATGTCGATCCGTCCGTCAATCGCGGGTGCGGCAAGCGCCTCGACCGCTCCGTACGCCGCAACGTGGTAGGCCCACGTCGCATAGGTGCCGCGCGTCGACACGGCAACATTGCCCGGCGCGCAGTAGGTGCGAACGATGAGCGACATCAGATCGTCGATGCCCGAGCCGACGACGATATTCTCGACGCCACACGCATGTCGCTGCGCCAAGGCCGAGCGTAATTCGATCGACTCGGGATCGCCGTACAACGACGCATGGGCGACTGCTTCGCGCATCGCTTCGATCGCTTTGGGCGACGGTCCGAACGCGCTTTCATTTGCGCCCAGACGAACGAGCGAGTTGCGGCCGACTCGCCGCGCCAGTTCTTCGGGCGCAACAAAGGGAGTCGTCGGCGGAACGGCCGCAATTTGCGCGGCGGGCTGTGGAAACGTGGACATCGCTTCTACCTGACCGCAGCGCGAGCGACGGCGTTGCGCATCTACCGGCCGGCTCGCGTGACGCCGTTGACCGAACTTACGCCGCGCATGCCGCGCACGATCTCGATGTCGCGCGCTACCGCCCCGGCGTCGTGCGTGCCGCCGCTGAGGGTGACGGCGCCGGAATGAACGCTGACGCTGATACGCGATGCCGAATCGATGTCGGCCCCCGCGAGTTTGGCTTTGATTGCGGCGTAAAGGAGTCCATCGCGGAACGTGCCGGCCGGCGCGCCGCCGGGAGCGTCGGTGCTGCTGCTCGCAGCGGTACCGCCGTCCGGCCCGCAAGCGCTGAGCGCAGTAAGCAGAACGGCGGTAACAATGCGGGCCCTCACAGCCGGCCGCCCGAACTGAAGCGCACGACATCGAGCATCTCGCCGGCGTCGACCTGCGACCGCTCGGCGCTCAAGACGACGTAGCCGGAGGCCCGCGCGAGTAAGCTCGTGTGCGCCGAACGTAGCGGTAGCGGGAATGCCTCCTCGCCGATCTCGCCGGCGCGCAATTCCGCCGGCACGAACCACGTCCAGCCGGGCCGGCCCGAGAAAGGGGCACCTGCTCGCGCGCGAACGGCGGGCGTACTGCGTACGGGCGTCTGGCCCGTCATGCGCCGCACGATCGGCGCACATACGGCTTCGAGGATCATCAGCGCCGACGCCGGATTGCCCGGTAATCCGATGACGGCTGCGAGCCGACGGCGGCGAGCACCGTCGGTTTTCCCGGTTTGACGCGCAAGCCGTGCACCACGACGCCCGGCCCCGGGAAAGCGGCGATGGCATCCGGCGTCAGATCGCGCGCGCCGACGGAGGAACCGCCGGTCAACACGACGCCGTCGGCCTGAGCCAGACCCATGCCGAGCGCGGCTTGCAGCGCTTCGAGGTCGTCGGATGCATTCGGCAATTGCACCACATCGGCACCCATCGCCGCCAATGCACCGGCGATCGCCCAGCGATTCGAATCGCGAACTTGGCCCGGCAGCGGCACGTCCGCCGCAGCGACGAGCTCGTCACCCGTTGAGATAACGGCAAATCGCGGGCGGCGATAGACCGCGACGGTTATGAGTCCGAGCGTTGCCAGGACGCCCATCTCCGGACCGCCGATCCGGCGGCCCGCGCCGAGCGCAACATCGCCGGGCAGCATGTCCGCGCCGGCAGCCGTAATGTAGTCGTTCGATCCCGGATCAACCTGAACGTACACCAGTCCGCCATCCGTTACGGCGTCCTCGATGGGAATCACGGCATCCGCGCCGTCGGGCAAGGTGCCACCGGTCGGAATCAGCATCGCTTCACGGCAACCGAGCACCGCAGATGGTGCGTGACCCATGCGAATTTCGCCGGCGATCCGGCGCGCTTCGCGGCCATCTTGCGAACGGACCGCAAAGCCGTCCATCGTCGAACGCGCTCGCGGCGGAAAACTTTCGGCAGCAACCGCGTCGACGGCGAGAACGCGGCCGAATGCGGCGGCCAAACCGACCGCTTCGGTTTGCGGTGTTTGCAAGGCGACGGCGCGCTCGAAGGCGGCCAGAGCTTCGCGCGGCGCGAGCAGGCGATCGGGATCGAACGTCGCGCCCGGTAGGAGCGCTTGGGTACTGCGCATAACGCGCCGCTTCGCTACCGATGCTTGATATTGCCTTGATTCGTCGCGATCCCGAACGCGTTCGCGCGTCTGCGCGACGCCGGGGACAAGATGCGGCATTTGTCGATCGCGTACTCGAACTCGACATCGACCGGCGCCGTGCACTCACGTCGGTCGAAGCGTTAAAGGCCGAAAAAAACGGGATGACGGCCGCGATCTCCAAAGCGGCCGATCGTGCAGCGGCAGCGCAAGAGTTGCGGCCGGCGCTTGCCGCGATCGACGCGCGTCTCGCTCAAGGCCGGGATGGAACCGGCCGCCATCGGGGCCCGGATCGACACGTTGCTGGCCGACGTCCCGAACGTCCTTGATGCCAGCGTTCCGGCCGGCGCAGCAAGCGACGATAACGTGGAGGTCCGCGTCTGGGGCGAGCCGCGCGCGTTTGATTTCGTGCCCAAGACGCACTGGGAGCTAGGTGATGCACTCGGCATAATCGATCTCGAACGGCGCCGCAAAGTTGTCCGGTTCGCGCTTCTCGATTCTCAAGGGTGCCGGCGTTCGGTTACAGCGCGGCCTGGCGTGCTTTTTCCTCGATCGCGCCGCGCGCAACGGATACACCGAGCTCGCGGTGCCGTACCTTGTCTCGCGCTCGACGATGTGGTCGACGGGACAGCTCTCGAAATTCGCCGATGCGATGTTCAACGATCCGAGCGCCGATCTGTTCATGATTCCGACTGCCGAAGTGCCGCTAACGGCGTATCACAAAGACGAGATTCTACCCGGCGACACGTTGCCGCTGCGGTACTGCGCGCATACACCATGCTTTCGCAAAGAAGCCGGCGCAGCCGGTAAAGACACGCGCGGTCTTATTCGCCAGCATCAATTCGAGAAAGTCGAACTCGTCTGGCTGACGGCTCCCGAGCGTTCGTTTGACGATCTCGATCGCTTGACGGACCACGCCGAAGGGCTGTTGCGCGAACTCGGCTTGGCGCATCGCACGATGCTGCTGTGCAGCGGCGACGTCGGCTATAATGCGGCCAAGACATTCGATCTTGAAGTGTGGCTGCCCAGCGACGGCGGCGGCTATCGTGAAATAAGTTCTTGCTCCAACTGCACCGACTTCCAAGCGCGCCGCTCGAACATGCGCTTTCGGCGCGAACCAAAAGGTAAACCGGAGTACGTGCATACGCTCAATGGATCGGGACTTGCCGTCGGACGAACGCTGCTCGCGGTGCTCGAAAACTACCAACGCGCGGACGGCGGTATCGATATTCCGCCGGTGCTCGTCCCGTTTACCGGATTCGCTCAAATCGGCCCCGACGGCCGAACCGGCTAACGACGCTCGCTTGGAATTCGGAACGGTTGCCATCGGCGAACAATCTGCGCGCGCAATCGCTTACCGTCGCTTATGAAAGCTGTATTTGTTGTTGTTCCGCTTCGCCTCTCATCGCATGCCGGCGTGGGTATTTGCTTTGGCACTTGCCGCTGTGCCCGTGACGCTACCGGCATTGCCGGCGGTCGCGCAGACGCCGCTGACGGCAACGTTGACCGGTACCGTTCTCGACGCCGCGGGCAAGCCGCTCGGTGATGCGCGCATCACCGCCAGCAGCGCTCAGACGACTGTAACGGTCCGTAGTGCCGCCGACGGCCGCTTTTCGCTGGGCGTTGCACCCGACACGTACACCATTACCGTCGCGGCGAACGGCTTCCAAACGCTGCGCAATGACGGCGTCACCGTTACGTCGGCGACGGGTTCGCCGTTACGTTTACAGCTCGTGGCGTCGACGCTGCAGACGATCGGACGGACGCGCGGTAACCGCGCGACGTCGGTGAATCCGACGACCGCCGCAACGGCGGTCATCTCCAGTCAAACATTCGTCGATCAAGGCCAGCCGCAAGTCGTCAACGTGCTCGATCACATCCCCGGCGTCGAGATCAACCGTGCTTCGTCGAATGCACCCGGTGCGAACACCTCGATCTCGCTCCGCGGCGCGCAGCCATACGAATCGCAAATTCTCATCGACGGGCATCCGGTGGTTTCATCGGCGAACGGCGCGAGCGGTTTTAACGGGACGTTCATCAACTCGCTGCTGCTCGCCGACGTGGAGGTGAATAAAGGGCCCGGCAACATCCCCAATACGATCGAAAACGCCGTCGGCGGAACGCTCAATTTTATCACGCCGACCATCACGGGCGGACCGAGCGGCACGGCACTAACCGGCTACGATTCGTTCGATGGTTTTTATTACAGCGCGCAAGCATCCGATACGTTCGGCAAACTCGGCGTGCTCGTCGGCGTCGCATCGGATCAAACGCCGGGTTATCTCACGCCGCAAACGATCTACGCCGGCCAAACCTATCCGCGCGTTACGGCCGGCACCGGATTTGCACCGCACGTCGGTGTCGTCAACTTCGGTTACCCCGCGACGCAAGATTTCCATAGCCGCTCGCAACTCGGAAAATTGTCGTACAACTTCTCACCGCAAACGTCGTTGTTGCTCGAACAGTACTCGACGCAAACCGACAACGATGAAACGGGCACCAACTACCAATTCGCAAACGCAACGATTTTGCCGTGCATCGACCAGCCTCCGGCCGGCTTCGGCGGAACGCCGAATTGTCTCGAAGGCGGCACAAACCCGAATTATACATCGACGGCGAATGCCGCCCTCATCGGCCGCAGCGTTCCGCTCAACCTGTATGCGCCGTATCCGAACACGACGGAATTCGACAACGAGCCGATTTACTCCGTAGAGTTCCGCACCGTGGCCGGTCCCGGATCGTTCCTCGCGCGGTATTATACCGGCACGATCAATCGCATCATCACCCAGTCGTTTTCACCCGTTGCCGTGATTCCGTGTATGTCGCCGGCTTGTCCGAACGGTGACGACTTCTCGACAAATCCACCGACGTACAACGCCTATCAGGGCGAGCCGTACGTTGAAGATACGATCGACAAATTGCACGGCGTCGACGCACAGTATACGATTCCGTTCGGTGCAAATAACGTAACGTTCGGCTTCGACCGGCACGTTGATACCGCGACCTTCGGCGAGTATGACCCGACGCTCGGACCGCCGTCGTTCACTCAAGGCCTGAACATTCAGAGCGTCTCGTACAATTTGCGCGGCGACTTTGCACTGTCGCGCAAGCTCAGCCTCGAATCAGGCAATTACTTTTCGAACACGACCCTCGTCGGCTCGCGCTTCGATCCGCGTCTCGGTCTTGTTTACCGGGTCAATTCTAATGCGGCAGTGCGTGCCTCGTTCGGCAGCGCATTCGTTGCACCGTACTACGGCTTGATCGTGACGGCACCGTACGTCAATCAAGGCAACCTAAATGCTGCGACCGGGCCGTTCAAGCCCGAGACGTCCACCGGCTATGATTTTGGCACCGACATCAGCTTGGGTCGCGACTCGCTCGTATCGTTCGACGGTTACCTCAGCACGATCTTCAACCGGTACGCATCGGTGACGACGCAGCTGCCGAATGGATCGAGTTTCGGCGGCACGCCGATCATGACCGAGACGCAAGAAGGCAATCAAGCCGTCGTGCGACAGGAGGGGATCGAGTTCCAGTTTCTGCACGCACCGCGCGTCGGAGTGGGCTTTCACACCGCGATCGACCTACTGCGCGATTATGCGTACAATCAAGATCAGACCGTTAGCGTCGACAGCATTTTCGGTGCCGGGACGCCGGGGAACTACGTGCAATTGCCGAGCTATCCGTACAGTAAGCTGCGCAACGACCTGTTCTATACATTTTCGGGTGGTGCGCAAGCGCGCATCAGCGGCACGTCGTACGGCGCGAACAACTCGTTCGGGCAAACCGGTTTTACGGAGTTCGACGGCGAGATTCGCCTGCCGTTACGGCATGGCTTTTCACTCAATCTGGGCGGCACGAATATTTTCAACCACGATAATTATCAAGCCGGCGGCGTGTATGACGGCGGGTACACGTACCCGATTCTCGGCGGCGGTGCCGGCTATACCACCCAGAACTTCGTCCAGCCGCGCACGCTCTACATCCAATTGCAGCGCAGCATCGGCCCGAGCGGTTCGACCACCCAGCCGCGCACCGGCTTTTAACGCCGGCATGAAACGATCGCGTGCGCACACTCTCGCTCGTCTGCGCACGCTGCCCAGATGAGTTGCCGTTGGCCGGATAATCAACCGGCAGCTGTGACGTTGGCGGCATGATTGCGGGGCTACTGTTGGACGGGCGCGCGGCGCTCGTCACCGGCGGCGCGGGCCGTATCGGTAGCGCAATTGCCGGTACGTTCCTGCGCGAAGGGGCGTGCGTCGCGATCGCCGACCGTGATGTCGAGCGACTCGCCGGCGTCGAGGCCGCTTGGGCACAAGATGACGCCGCAATAAGAGCGCAGACCGTGCGTATCACGGCGATCGCCGGCGACACGGCGGCGGTCGCCGACGTGACACACATCGTCGACGAAGCGGAAGCGGCACTCGGGCCGCTCGACATACTCGTGACGTGTGCCGCCGTGTATCCCAATGCACCGCTGCTCGAAATGGACGCTTCGGCCTGGGATCAGGTATTCGCCGTGAACGTGCGAGGGGTGATGCTTGCATCGCAGATCGTCGGACGGCGTTGGGTCGAACGCGGCACGCGCGGTTCGATGGTCCACCTGTCCTCAGGCGCGGCCCGGTCGGCGCGCCGCGGGGCGTCCGCATACTGCGGGTCAAAAGCCGCACTGGAGATGCTCGTCGAAGTCTTGGCGCTCGAACTCGGTCCGCACGGCATCCGCGTTAACGCGGTCGCGCCGGGCTTGGTGACCGATGAAGTTGTCGACGGCTCGGCGGCCGGGCTGACACCGTACGTGCGCGAAATGTTGCGCGGCACGCCGCTCGGCCGGACCGGCGCACCCGCAGAGATCGCCGAAGCCGTTGCCTTCTTAGCATCGGAACGGTCGGGCTGGACGACCGGCAGCATTCTGGATGTCACCGGCGGCTCGCTTTGCGGGCGCGCACATCTCGATTACATTGCCGAACTCAACCGGAAGCATAGCTAACGTAGATGCCGTCGGTGACACGCGAGGGCGGCATCAATGACGCCGCCGGTCGCCTCCGTGCCGGCGGCGTCGTCGCCCTGCCGACTGAAACCGTGTACGGCCTTGCAGCCGATGCTGCGAATCCGGCAGCGGTACGTCGGATCTATGCGATCAAAGGCCGGCCTGCCGATCATCCGCTGATCGTCCATTTGCCGCAAGCGGCCGACTTGGAACGCTACGCTGCCGGCGATCTGCGTACGGCGAGAATTCTTGCCGAGCGGTATTGGCCCGGTCCGTTGACGATTGTTTTGCCCAAAAGCGGTATCGTTTCGGGCGACGTCACAGGCGGACAGCCGACCGTCGCGCTGCGCGTCGTCGACCATCCGCTGACTCAAGCGATACTAGCACGGTTCGGCTCGGCGGTTGCTGCGCCGTCGGCGAATCGATTCGGCCGCGTGAGTCCGACCACCGCACAGCACGTGCGCGACGACTTGGGCGACGACGTGGACCTCGTTGTGGACGGCGGCCCGGCACGGGTCGGCATCGAGTCGACGATCGTCGATTTGAGCGGGAACATTCCCGCGGTACTGCGCTTGGGCAGTATCGGAGTCGCCGAACTTAGCGCAGTGCTCGGCACTGCTGTTGAAACGCGTGTGGGCGGCACGGTGCGGGCGCCGGGTACGCTCGAATCACATTATGCGCCGCGCTCGCCGCTCGTTCTCATCGAACAAAACACCCTCGAGGCGGAGTTGAAACGCCGCGCTGCAGCCGGCGAGCGAGCCGGCGTGCTGGTCCTTCCCGATGGCGCTGCCGCGGCAGCGCGCGCATTGTACGCCGCGCTGCGCGACCTCGATCGTGGCGATTATGACGTCCTCCTTGCGATCCTTCCGCCGGACACGCCGAGCAATGCGGCCGTGCGCGACCGGCTTCGGCGAGCCGCGGCTTCAACGACTGCTCGGTCAGTGAATGCCGAGCTTGGCAACGAGCAGCAAACCGGCAGCAAATAACATCGAGCCGAGAAACACGCACACCGGCAGCGTCAGCACCCAGGCGAGCAAAATATCGCGCAAGGTTTTGCCCTGCAAACCGGAGTGATTCGCTGCCATCGTCCCGGCAACACCGGATGACAGAACGTGCGTCGTGCTGACGGGAAGCCCGAGCAGATCCGCGCCCTGGATGGTAGCGTACGCAACGAGCTCGGCGGAAGCGCCTTGCCCGTAGGTTAAATGCGCCTTTCCGATTTTCGATCCGACGGTTACGACAATGCGCTTATAACCGATCATCGTGCCGAGGCCCAGCGATAGCGCAATCGCGATCTTCACCCAAACAGGAATGAATTTCGTCATACCGTCGAGCGATTTGCGATAGGTTTTAATCGCCGGCATATCGGCCGCGCCGAACACGTGATTCTTGTTCATCTTATCTAAAGCGCTCGAGATAAGATAGCTGTCGGTACGGAGCGGCTTACGCTCGTTTTTGGGCAGCTCGCCAAGTGACGTACGGCCGTGCAGAAGTTGGCCGATTCGCTCGTTTTTGGCGGCCACGGCGGCATAGGTCGCGCCGTCGAGTTTGCCGTCGGCTTTAAGATACGCCGAGATCGTCGCTTCGTTTTTATCGTCGTTCTCCGGCCGTGCAAGAGTCGATTCAACGGCCGCCGCCGGCGACGTTGCGGCGATCCGTACGCCGCTGATGAAGGCTTGCCGGTGTCCGCCGATGATCTTCGAGACCGCCGCATTTGAGGTTTGCAATTGTTCGACGGCTTTGCCGTGCATCCCCAGATCGACGGCGTACACACCGGGCAGAACGCCGACGAGGATGAGCATGATGAGCCCCATGCCTTTTTGCCCATCATTCGATCCATGCGCGAAACTGACGCCGGTGCACGTCAAGAAAAGTAATATCCGCACCGGAAGCGGCGGCGCCTGGCCCGCCGGCGGTTCTTTGAACAACGCCGGATATTTGATGAGAACCTTGGCCAGCAGTAAGAGCGCGCCGGCAACGAAGAACCCGATGAGCGGCGAGATCAGGAGCGCCGCGACCGTGTCTTGGACTTTGCCCCAATTAACGCCGTCGCCAAAGATATGACCGGGTGCAATCACCGAATTCATCAGACCGACACCGAGAATCGAACCGATCAGCGTATGCGAGCTCGATGCGGGCAAACCGCGCCACCAAGTACCGAGATTCCAAATAATCGCCGAGATGAGCATGGCGAAAACCATCGCGTAGCCCGGTCCGGAACCGGCATGGATGACGAGCTCGACCGGCAAGAGCGCGACGATGCCGAAGGCGACCGCGCCGCTCGAAACGAGCACGCCGAGCAAGTTCATCAAACCGGACCAAATGACGGCCGGTGTCGCCGGTAACGTCCGTGTATAGATGACCGTCGCAACTGCGTTTGCCGTGTCGTGAAAGCCATTCACGAACTCGAAAGCAAAAGCAAGTAAGAGCGCCGCACAAAGTCCGATAAGACTCAGCGTTGTCAGATCTTCCATTGCGCATACTGTGACGGTGCAACGTTAAGTGGATGTTAAGACGCGCCCACCGCCTCCCGGAGCATCAAGCACCGGTCGAAGGTGCAGATTGCTCTTGTACGTTCGGACCGAGCGGGGGCAGCGAGCCGGTCTTGCGCGCCAGCCGCCGAACGGAATCATCCGTATCCGCGAGCTCGAATGACGCCAGTGGCACCCATGCAACCGCGTGCGACTCGTCGCTTACGACGAGCGGATCGCTGCGAGCAGCAATGAATGCGAAGCGCACGTCATAATGCTTGTGCGCCGGCTCGCCGGGTCGCGCGGGGATGACGTGTACGTCGACATCGTAAATGTCATCCGACGCCGAGCGTATTGCCGTCAGACCTGATTCTTCATGCGCCTCGCGCCGTGCGACGCGCCGAACGTCGCCGTCGCCGTCGGCATGGCCGCCGAGTTGCAGCCAGCGGCCGAGTTTCCGATGATGGGTCAGCAACGCATGCGTGCGATCTTCATCGATTACCCAAGCCGAAGCGGTAACGTGGCCGGCGCGGGTTGTCCGCTCGAAACAGCCGGCGTTCGCTTCGACAAAGCCGGCAAGCTCGGCGACCATCGCGGCTTCGCGTTTGTCCGCTGCGCGATAACGCGCCAAATCCGCGAGCAGCGACGCGCGGCTCAGCGCTGCTCGCTCACGCCGGCACCTTCGCGACCCCATGCGACGGCGGCAGAACATCGACGATGTCTTCGATCGTCAACGCAACGCCGAGCCGCTCGTTCTGCAGCGACACCGAGGTCGCCGACTCGCTAAGCACCTCGGTGGCAAAGACGCCCTCGAAGGCAACACCATCGTAGAGGTAGACGCGTACCGGGCGACCACGGTATCGCGAGAGATCGCGTGGCTTCATACTTAAAAGTATAGCGGGTTGATTCGGTAGCCGCGGTCACAGCGATTCTGTCAATTTGCGGTTACACGTAGCGTCCAGGCCGGCTCCGCACTGCGTGCGATAACGCGCTTGCCGCGCAGAACGTTGGCCGTTCGAAGCGTCGAACCGTCGATGGGAATGATGCCGATCGATTCGGCGCCGTCGACAAACGCATAACCCGCCGTCACCGACACGGGCAACGCTTCGAGAAACGTCCCGGTGAACTCGGTATGACCGGCAGGGGCTTGGAAGACGGGTTTACGGTGGATCTTCGTTAGCCGGGCGCTGACGGCAGCCAGCTCTTTGGCGGCGCGCGCTTGTACCGACGGTACCGCAACTCGGATGCTTGCCTCCGGTGCGTGTAACTCGCCGGCATTACCCACCAGCCGGGTGAGTGCACGCGGCACTTGCTTCATGCCGGTACCGAGCTTAACCGGCTCGTTGACGATGCCGGCCAGACCGGCGTGACCGCCCGTGGCTACGAACGAGCTTACCAGCGGCTCGCGAAAATCAGTCAAATCGAGAACGGCTTGCGCGCGAGTAACCGCGACGTACGCGAGGTGCAGCTCTGCCCGATCGACAGTGGCTCTGGCCGATGATGCCGATTCTTTGGTTGCAAACGGCCGGAAATCGCCGGCAATCCGAACGCGCACGCCCTGCCGGCCCTTGAAAGCATGGGCGGTCGAGACGATAACGTCGGCTTGCTCCTGCGGCACAACTTGGCCGTGCAACGTCGACAGCAGATCGGGAACGCGATCGCCGAAGCGTTCGACGAGCGCGACGGCAATCTTAAAAGTCTGCACATTCTTTTTTTCCGCGTACCACTTGAGGGTTTGAAACGAGGAAAACTTTGCCAGCCGTGGCGGGCGACCACCTTCGCGTAGCGCATAGACGTCGGCGGCCAGCGCGCCGAGATGTTGCAGCCGTCCGGCCTCAAGCGTGCCCACAATCGCAACTTTGCGCCCGCGGGTATGCTCGCCGAGCGCCGTATCGAGCACCTGTTGCTGCGAACGGGTAAGGACGACGGCCGGCTCGGGACACTGCTCGTGCGTAATCACGACGCGGTCGGCCTTGCGCGGTACGACACGAATCGGAAAGTGGCGTCCGTCGGCGTCGAGGATGCGGTCGGCCAGCGCCGCAATATGCGGTCCAAACCGAAAGCTCGTCGTCAACGGATAAATCGCCATATCGTCAAGATATGAGAACGCGTTTGTCGCGCCGCGAAATTCGTAAATCGCCTGAGCCGGATCGCCCATGTAAATTTGCTGCGTCTTTGCTTGGGCGCGCGCGGTGCCGAACATCGAACCGCTGCAATCTTGACATTCATCGTACAAGATGACGTCGAAGCCGAGATGCGGATGCTCGTGCTCGGTTTGCAGAACGAAGAACAGCTTGACGTACAGGTCGTGGTCGCCGGAATGGACGGCGCGTTGCGCGGCGATCTCCGACCATATTGCGCGAGCATACGGCAGCGCTTCGGGGTCGTTCGCGGCGCTTAATCGCGCGCTGCGATCGAAACAGAACGCTTCAAGCACGTCGCCGACGCGTGCCGCAAGCAGTTCGCGCTCGTCGGTAATTTCGCCGCGCCGTGGCGGCAGCTGTAATTGCATACGGATACGCGACTCGAGCGTCGGCACCGTATCATCGATCTGCACGGTGTACCGTTCGACGAGCATTCGGCGCGCGAACGCATGCGCGGTAGCGACTTTCGTCGTAGCGGGAAACCGGGCTCTGCCTTCACGCACGATATCGCGGTTGAAAGCCAGATACAGCACGCGCTTGCCTTCAAGTTCCGTTCCGATCGCGCGTAACGTCGTTGTCTTTCCGGCACCGGCGTAGGCACGAACGGCGAACGTCTCACCAAGCCGAGCCGCTTGCAAAATTTCGCGCTGCTCGTCGGTTCGGTCGAAGTTCGCCAAAGCCAAAATTGCCACGCGTGCGCATTCGACATCAGAACGGGGAAGGCCCCATTCGCGCGATTTTTGAACACCGTTTTGTCGGAGAGTTGGCTGAGCGGTCGAAAGCGACGGTCTTGAAAACCGTAAGCCCGGCAACGGGCTCCAGGGTTCGAATCCCTGACTCTCCTCGCTATCGTAAGCGACGGTTGCACGATGCTCCTTACCTGACTCAATGCGTCTTCGTGCCGAGGCGGCGGAGGCTTGGGTGTTGTTAGCGGATCGAGTGTCCCCCAATGAAATTGCTTCGTTGACGGGTCATAAGCCGAAAAGAGTATTTGCCCTCGATTATTCACTGCTAAAAACGAGAAGTCCGTGAGCGGTGTCGCTTCAGAAAGTGTCGGTGAGAATGCACGTGTTCCGGTCAGGGGATCGTATAAAAAGTAGCCCTGACTCGATGTCGCACAATTGGTTGTACTACCTAAAATCGTGCCGTTATCATTAAGGTTTAACAACTGATAATTCGTGCAGCTGCTGCCTGGAATCGTCGGCACTTCGGTTAGCTTTCTGGTCGCGAGCGCATCGATAAACGCGACCGTCGGTCTGACTGCCCGATGCGGAATAGCCGAATGCGACTTGATCGGCATTGTTGATATCTTCACTATCGACTTGCGACGGTGTTTCCGCTAGCACGCGCGGAGACGCCGGCTGCCCGGCTTTGTAGATCGAGAGCTGGGTCGTGCGTAGATCTAGGCCCAGAACGAGACCGGCATCATTGAGCTGACCCGAATGGAACGCCGTATTACTTTGAGTGCTAGAGAAACAGCCTGCCGGACACGTGAATTGAACGAGCTTGAGATCCGTTGATGTGGTGGTTGTCGACAGCGGAAGGGCATACGGGTCGACCCCGTCGGGCTGAGAGCCTTCGTTTGTGTAAATGCCGGTTATTGCGCCGGAACTATTCACGCCGAAGAGCCTCGACGGATATTCGACGTATTGGTGAAAGCTTAGCGCCTGCGGCGACACAATCGCTGCGAAACCGACGACGAATTCTGAAAACCGCCACTTGGTGTTGCCGACGATGGAAAACGCGCCGGTTTTCGGATTCACGTCAGACAACGACGTGGGCTGACAAAATGGCGCCGCTGACGGTGTCACATCAATGAAGTGCCCGGCATTATACAAAAAACAAGCATACCGGCGCGGCTCGAGCACCTCCGCCACGATCTGTCCAGTATTGTTGAATGCGACAAGATGGGGCATTCGTATACTCAGGGTGACCGATCGTCGGGTTGCCGACATCATTGATCCGATAATAATTCTCGCGGAACCCGAAATCACCGTGCCGGACGGTAAGCCGTGGTAATATCGGTCGCTTGACGGTGCTTTGTCGAACGCTTACCGTACGTCTCGCGTCGGCCGAACTTGACGCCGTGAGAAGTAGCGTTGCAATAAGTGAACCTGCGAGGAAACGATTCATCGCATGAACTCCGTGCATCGATATCATCAAGGCTTAGCGCAGCAATCCGCGCGTTACCGATTGCGCCGAGAATCCCGGAGGATCGAGCGTTCCCCAATCGTATGCGTTCGTGCTTGTATTGTGAGCCCCAAAGAGCAGTTGCCCGCGATCGTTTAGAGCAAAAATCGTTAAATTCTGTAGATTCGCCGGCCGCGGTATCTGCGGCATGATCGAGCGGGTGCCATGCACCCGAACGTTGATGAAATAGGCAGAGTTTTTCGTTTGATCCGAACAATTGTCCGCGTAGCCTAAGATGCTGCCGTTGCTTGTGATATTGATCGAATACTCGTAGGAGCATCCAGGTAAATTCGGTATAAAACGCGAGTTAGCCGATGCGATCGCATAAATGTACGGACTCCCGTCGGCTGTAACATAGAGCAATTCTCCGACGTCGTCGATTGCAAGGACGGTCGACCCGGCCGGAATTTTGACGGCAATCGCCTTTGCGCGCGGACTTCCGATTGCAACAATCGCCGGCATACCGTTTTGGTCAATTCCGATGACAAATCCAGCGCTGCTTACCGACTGAGAAAGAAACGGCGAACTAAAGGGGATTCTTGGTGTGAAGGCGCTCGTATAGACGCAACCCGGCAGAATTTGCTGACAATCAGGTTCAAGTGGGACGAGAGTCGGATTGGCCGTCGTCGCCGTATAGTTCGTCAGCAAATTAAAGGTTGACGGATGTATTGCATCCGCAATCGTCGTTACGACGATCCGCCCACGGCCGTCTATTCCGAAGACGGCCGACGGCGAGTATCCCTTATAAACATGGTATGATGGCGCACCTGGGCCAAGTTGAGCGACAAATCCGACCGCGACGTCGGGAACGAGGCCATCAAGCGGATAATCCGCGATGCCGACGAGGGCATAGCGTCCGGTCTTTGGATCCGCATCGGAAATCGCCTTAGGCAAACAAGACGTTACCAACGGCGAAGCGGAAGCCGTTACGTCGAAGAACGTGTTGCCGGTATAAACGACGCAATAATAATAGTCTTCATTTAAATTGGGCTGAGTGTACTCGCCGTAGATCTGTCCGGTATTGTTGAATCCGGCCGGGATAACCGGATAGGCGCTACTTGAGTCGTATTTCGGCGGGCTGCCGATGTCATGGATGCTATACGACGTTGAGATCCGCGGGCCAAGGGTGGACGTATCGATTGCCGGCCTTCGCGGAATCATGACATGCGTGGCAAGGATCGCAGACTTTGCCGAGCGCCTTCATGAATCGAAAGCGACATCAGGAGACGGCGTTTGATTCGCACATCCATACCAGCTCGGTAAGCGCTTAGTTCTATTGCTTTTTGTTCGGCTCGCTTTGCTGACTATCAGAAACAGATCAAGCCGCCTTTACGTTTTTCTTGTTCGCAACGAGCAACGATCGAATGACTCAAGCGGGACGACCGAATGCACGAAGTTACCGCAACGTCATCAAACGCGCTTGTAATCAACGTAGTGAACGGGCGCAAACCATCTCGACGCGTATCAATCGATGCGCGATTGAAAACGGTGCGGTTCCCGTATCATCAGCGAAGCGAGATTCGCCCGTAGGCAAAAGGTTCGCAAGATTGTTGCGCAAAGTGCTGCAGCATGCCGCCGGATGCCGTTTCTGTACCACTGCTCGAAGCGCGCGGCATTGCCAAAACCTTCGGCCGCGTGACGGCGCTCAGCGATGCAACGTTCGTTGCCTACGCCGGCGAAGTTTCGGCGATCGTCGGCGATAATGGCGCCGGCAAGTCGACGTTCATCAAGATCCTCTCCGGTGCGCTCAAGCCGGACGGCGGCGAACTGCTGCTCGCCGGACAGCCGCTGCACCTCACATCACCGCAAGACGCGCGCGACCACGGTATCGAGACCGTGTATCAGGATCTTGCACTTGCGCCCGCACTCGATGTCGCATCGAATCTCTTTCTCGGGCGTGAGGCTCGGCTTCCCGGTCTGTTGGGCCGGCTGGGCTTTCTCGACGATGCGCTGATGCGAAAACGCGCCCGCCAAGAGATCGAGGATCTGCAAGTCGGATTATCGTCGGTGCAGCAACCCGTGTTTACGTTGTCGGGCGGTCAACGTCAGGCGATCGCCGTTGCCCGCGCGACCGCGTGGGGCAAGCAAATCGTCATCATGGACGAGCCGACCGCCGCGCTCGGCGTACGCGAATCGGGGATGGTGCTTAAGCTTATCAACCGGATTAAGAGCGCCGGCATCGCCGTCGTCATGATCAGTCATAGCATGCCTGAAGTGTTCGAGGTTGCAGATCGCATTACGATCCTGCGCTTAGGCCGGACGGTACGGCAAATGCGGCGAGCGGAGACGTCGATGACCGATGTCGTCGCGTTTATGACCGGTGCATCGGTCGAACACGTTGCCGAGATGGAGCGCTGAGATGAGCGAAGCGATCAGCGCGCGTCCGCCGGCCGGCCGGTCCCGGCCGCGCAACATGCTGGCCCGCTCGACGAATCTCTACATCCTCATCGTGCTGCTCGCACTCGTGGCATTCTTTAGCATCATCAGCCCGAACCACGCGTTCTTCGATCGCAGTAATTTCATCAACATCGCCTGGGACAGCGCCGAAATCTTGCTTTTGGCCATCGGCGAAACGTTCGTCATCATCACGGCCGGGATCGATCTTTCCGTCGGTACCGTGCTGATGTTTTCGGGCGTGGTCGCATCGTGGGTGATCGCGCAAACCGGTGGACCGCCGGCGCAAGTCTCGAGCGGTCACTTCACCCAGGCGGCGACGGCGATCCCGCTCGGCATTCTCGCGGGTATTGCCGTTGGAACGCTGGGCGGATTTATCAACGGTAATCTCGTGACGCGTCTCAAGATGCCGGCCTTCATCGTGACCCTCGGCTTATTTAGTATTGCGAACGGTTTCGGCGATCTCGTCAGTTCGGGTGGGGCCGCCGGCCAGTCGGCGATTCCGCCGATCCCGGACAGCTTCGCTAACACGTTGGGCAACGGCAACCTCTTTCTGGGCTTGCCGACGCTCGTCGTGATTGCCGCCGTCGTTGCGGTGTTCACCCATATCGTTCTCACGCGCACGATCTTCGGCCGCCGCACGTTTGCCGTCGGCAGCAACCTCGAAGGCTCGCGGCTGGCCGGCGTACCGGTCAACGCGCACCTCATCGCGGTGTATACGTTCGCAGGCTGCCTATCGGGGTTAGCCGGCGTTTTGGATCTCGCGCGTTTTCATTCGACCGACATTCAAGGCCACAGTCTGGATAATCTCGATGCGATCGCGGCGGTCGTCATCGGCGGCACCAGTTTGTTCGGCGGTACCGGGTCGATCGTCGGCACGGTGATCGGCGCCTTTATTCCGACCGTTCTACGATATGGCTTTACCATTCAAGGCATCTCGTCGTTTTGGCAAGATGTCGTTGTCGGCGCCATCATCATCGTCGCCGTACTTTTCGACCAGATCCGGCGCCGGCGCGTTACGTAGCGCGGCGCACGTCCACTTCGGCTTAGAGGAGAGTAACTCAAATGCTCAAGCGCAAAATCTTTGTCACCGCGGTCGCCGCTACCGTCGCGCTGGCCGGTTCATCGGTACCGCGCGCGATCCCGCACGCTGCGGCTGCCGGTCCGTACAAAATCGTCCTGATTGCCGGCATTGCGTCCGATGCGTTTTACATAACAATGAACCACGGCGCTCAGGCCGAAGCGCAAAAACAGGGTGCGACCGTCCAATTCAGCGGCTCCCCGGCGGCGTTCAGCCCCTCAACGCAGTTGCCGTATCTCAATGCGGCGTTGGCGCAAAAACCCGATCTCATTCTCATCGCACCGACCGACAAAGTCGCCTTGCAAGCGCCGATCGCTCGCGCCGTAGCGGCACACATCCCGGTCATTCTCGTCGACACCACGCTCGGCGATCCGTCGATCGCAATCACCACCATCTCATCCGACAATGTGGCGGGCGGACAGAAAGTCGCCGACGCGTTAGCCGGCGCCACCGGTAAAAAGGGCGATGTTGCGGTCGTGAGCGTGTCGCCCGGCGTAAGCACCACCGACGAGCGGGTCGAAGGCTTCAACAAGCAACTAGCAACGTATACCGCGATGAAAAGTCTCGGGGTGACGTTCACGGGCGATAATCCGACGCGCGCCAACACGGTCACCAAAGGTTTGGTAGCGGCGCATAAGGACTTAGCGGGCGTGTTCGCAACCAACGTCGTCACCGGCGGCGGCGTAACGTCGGCCGCCCGCGAACTCGGCCTTTCGGGCAAACTCAAACTCGTTGAGTTCGATGCCGAACCGGCCCAAGTCGAAGCGGTGAAAGCCGGCACGATCTCGGCGCTCGTCGCGCAAGATCCGTATCACATCGGTGAACTCGCCGTGCGTTACGGCGTGCAGTATCTCAAAGGCAAACACGACTTTAAGAAACATTACGGAACCGGCGAAGCCATCATCACCAAAGATAACGTCGACAGCCCTGCGGTGAAAGACTACCTCTACTCAAAATAGCCCGATCCGGCTCCGGTCAGCGTTGCAGTAGCGGACCGTTCGCTTCGACGATATCGACAAGTTGCGCATACCGATACGCCTCGCGTCCGACCGGGTCGGCCGAGGCGTTCGCGGCGTGTGGCGCGTTGACGGGATAAGTAATGATCCGATCCTCTTGGACCGAGGCAATCCAGCGTGCGATGCGTTCGTGGCCCTTGAGTACGAGGAGCGCTTCACGGTTGGCGAAGTGCAGTGCGGTCTGGCGCATAAATCCGGCTTTCCTTAAGATCGGGGCCGCCGATGCGGTCCACATCACGACCATACGCTCTTCGGCAGCAAAATGGGGGAAAGCCGCGCTAAGAAACGATAGCTTGGCTTGGTATGGAAAGCGGCCCGCCAAGCCCTCGAGTCTTACATCGTTCCTTCCGATAGTTGTTAGGTGAAGATCGAGGCAAAGACGGATTCGGTGGTGCTCCGATGTTCGGGTGGGACGCGAGTCGGCGCGCCATGCCGCGGTCACGCGCGTTACCGCTGCTCGTGCGGCGGCCGCTGGTGCGGCACCCATGTCGTTCGCGCCGGTTCCGAATTGCGCTGTCCGTCATGTGGGTTGATCCCGGAAGTCGCAACGAGTCCCGGTTTAGGCTGAACCCGGCGCCGCGAGCGCTTCAAGTTCCGCTGAACCGGGCGCCATCAGTGGATCTTCCAGCGTTGCGGCGAGCGTTGCGCCGTCAGGCAATGGTAAATCTTCGTCGAGCGGCCGCTGCAAAGCGAGCGTCAGCGCGCCATCCAAGCCGCTGCTGAGTCCGCGAATCTCCCAGCCTTGGGCGCCCATGAGCGCCAGCGTCGGATCGATTCCGCCGGGCACATGATCCGGCTCGATACGATAGAAAGTAAACTCGAACCGGCTGCGCATTGCTAGCCTCTACCCTAACCGGTGCGGAATGCTACCGTGCACAGCTCGGCCTTTGCAGCTATCGGTGCGAGCGGTGCAAAGGCTGCCCGAGCGTAAAACGGCGTGATGACTAGCGCGACGACCACGCCCGCCCGCTTTCGCGAACGATTCGGCGGTTTAGAGCAAAACACGTGGCTGGTCAGTCACTCGATGGGCGCTGCACCCCTCGCGGCGCAACCGGCACTGACCGAATACTGGACGCGTTGGGCGCAAGACGGGCCTGAGGCTTGGCGACACTGGCTCGGGGAAGCGCGCGCGATCGCCGACGGCATCGGCGCGTTGATCGGCGCACCGGCCGCGAGCGTTTCGCTCGTTCCGAACGTCTCTCTCTCCCAAGCGGCGATTGCATCCTCGCTAAATTTTCCGCCTGAACGCAATGAAGTCGTGCTCGAAGCACTGCAATTTCCCACTTTGTCCTACGTCTGGAAAGCCTGGGAGCGCTACGGCGCGGTCGTGCGGTACGTGCCGACCGACGACGGCATGACCATTCCGACGCAGCGAATCGTTGAGGCAATCGGTCCGCGCACGGCTGTCGTCGTGCTGTCGCACGCGTACTATCAGTCGGGCGCGCTCGTCGATGTGCCGCCGATCATTGCGCGCGCGCACGCAATGGGCGCATTGGTCATTCTCGATACGTATCAGACAACGGGCGTGGTGCCGTACGACGTCCTTCGACTCGACGTCGACTTCGCCGTCGGCGGCTCGCACAAATGGCTCTGCGGCGGGCCCGGCTGCGGGTTTCTCTACGCCCGTCCGCGCGCGGCCGGCCGGCTCGAACCGGCCGTGACCGGATGGTTCGGTCACGCCGATCCATTCGGGTTTGCACCGGCTCCGATGCGCTACGATGCCGGCGCGATGCGTTGGGCGACCGGCACGCCGACCGTACCCGGCTACCTTGTCGCGCGAGCCGGTCACGAGGTCATCGCTCGAGCGGGCATCGAGAACATTCGCGCCCACAACGTCCGCCTGACGGTAAAGATCGTCGAGGCCGCTCTCGAACGCGATTTGACCGTTCGGACACCGCTCGATCCGCCTGCGCGAACCGGTTGGATCGGCGTCGATGTACCCGACGGTGCACGACTGGTCGACGAACTCCACGCACGCCGCGTGTTCGTCGATTACCGGCCGGGTTGCGGCATTCGCCTTTCGCCGCATCTGTATACGACGGACGCGGAGGTCGAGCACTTTTTCGCCGAACTCGACGCATTACGCCGCTAGGCGCCGGCGTGCCGCAAGCCGGCCGGCAGCATACCTGGAACGTCCTTGCGCTGCTGGTTGCCTGTCAGACGATCGCCTACATCGACCGGGTAAATTTGTCGGTTGCAGCACCGGTGCTCGTTGCGACCTATCATTACACGACCGCGCGTGTCGGCGTGCTCTTTTCAATCTTCAATTGGGTGTTTACCATCGCGATTTTGTTTGCCGGACCGTTCGTCGATCGCGTCCGGCCGCGCATCGCTTATGGGTTCGGCGCTTCGCTGTGGTCGGCCGGTACGCTCCTCTGCGGACTGACGACGGCCTTTGGGGCACTCGCCGTCTTTCGCGGGCTCGTCGGCATTGGCGAAGGACCGATGATCCCGGCAGGACAGCGCGTCATTCGCGAGACGTTTTCGCCGGCACAACGGACGCGGGCGGTCGGCGCGTTTTTCGCCGGTAACAAAATTGGTCTCGCCGTCGGCATTCCGCTATCTGCCGTAACGCTGCACGCGCTGGGTCTGCCCTGGCTCTTTTATCTAACCGGTTCCCTCGGCTTTGCGTGGCTCGCGCTTTTTCTCGCCGTGTATCGGACCGCCCAACGCAGTGCGGCTGACTCGCGTATCGACTGGGTGCGGCTCCTGCGCTACCGCGCAACATGGGGCATGATGCTCGCGAACGCCGGCTATCTCTACATGTACTATGTGTTTGCTACCTGGCTGCCGGGCTATCTGGTCATTGAACGGCACTTGTCGATCCTCAATAGCGGCTTTGTCGGAATGCTGCCGTTCGTTGTCGGCTTTTTCGTTACGCTCGCCGGAGGCTGGCTTGGCGACTACCTGCTCGCCCGCGGAATCCGCCGCACGATCGTCCGCAGAAGCATCGCGATCGGCGGTTTGCTAGCGGCGACCGTCATGACGATTCTCGGCGCGTTTGCGACCGGGACGTGGGCCGCCGTTACCTTTCTCACGCTGTCGGTGGCCGCGTTTAGTTTTGCAACTGCCGCGCTGCAAGCAATTCCGGTCGACGTCGCACCAGCCGAACTCGTTTCATCGCTCGCAGCATTGCACAATTTCGGCGGCAATCTGGCCGCCTCGTTTGCGCCGTTCGTCACCGGATTGTTGATTTCGCGCAGCGGTAGTTTTCTCGTCCCGCTTCTGGTAACGGCGGCCGTGGCACTCGTGTTGGGCGTTTTGCCGCTGGTGTTCGTTATCGGCAACATCGACGGTGAACTCGGCAGCACCGCAGGCGGAACGTCCGGCATCCGGCCGGTGCGGCCACGGGGCAACTCATAACAACAATTCACGCATTTCGGCATGCACGAGTCCGTTGGTCGCAAGCACCGAGCCGCGTGCAATATCGAGTTCTGACCCGCCGATCGCGCTTATCGTGCCGCCGGCGGCACTCACGATAACGGCGCCCGCGGCGATGTCCCACGGCTTGAGATCCCACTCCCAAAATGCCTCGAACCGCCCGCCCGCGACAAAGGCTAAATCGAGAGCGGCGGAACCGTCGCGCCGCACGGCTTGCGCGGTGGTCGAAAGCGTAGCGAAATTCTTTCCGTTGCGCTCGTATCCGCTCGGCACGAAGCCGGTACACACGAGACCGTCGACAACCGCAGCGATCGGTGAAACGCGAATCGTCTTGCCGTTGAGCGTTGCGCTCGCGCCGCGCCGCGCCGCGTAGAGTTCATCGAGGACCGGTGCGTAAATTGCGCCGGCTTCGAGCAGGCCGTCACGTTCGTATGCAATCGAGACACAAAACAGCGGATAGCGGTGCGCGTAATTCGTCGTTCCGTCGAGTGGATCGACGATGAAGCGCTCGTTGCCGGAGCCGGCGTAAACGCCGCCTTCTTCACCGAGTATCGCGGCACTCGGAAACGTAGCTGCGATCCGCGCGACGATAAGCGCTTCCGACGCGCGATCGGCGTCGGTTACCAGGTCCGCCTTGTGCTTCAGACTGATCTCTCGCGGACGGTCGAGTCGTTCTGCGAGCAGCGCTCCGGCCTCCCGAGCAACGGAGGTAATGAAATCGAGCGGGTCCACGGCTCTCCTCGAACGTAACGACGGGGTGATGTGGACAGGTAATCGCTCCCGTGCCGATCGCATCCTCGCGGCAATCGAGATCCCGGCCCTCGGGCTGTGGCTCGGTGCGCTCTGCGGTTTTGCGTTTATCTTCGCACCGATCGCCTTTCGCATCGTTGCGCCGCTGGATGTCGGCCGCTTTGCGGCATTGACGTCGGCGATCTTGACGTCGCTTTCGGTGCTAGGTTACGTCTGTGGCGGGATAGCAATAGTCATGGCGCTCTGGCGCTCGCGCGACGCCGGCGACCGCATCTTTGATTTCACCCGCGCGCTATTGATCGCCGCGGCCTTAGCGCTTGTCTGGTTTGAATCGCGCGCGATCGTACCGGCGATGGCTGCGGTAAGCGATCTTGGTTCTGCGCAATATCATGCCTTGCACAGCCGCTCGTCGATCGTTTACGGCGGCGTCGTTATACTCGGACTCATCGCGATCGTCATGGCCGCCGCACGCCGGGAAGGCTAGATTCGATGCCGCCGGCGGTCGCGGCGTCCGAACGATCGGCGTTTCGCGAAGGCTTCCTCTCGGATTTCATCGGCATGCGCGTGAGTGCACGCACGGAAGGCGCGAACGTCGCCGCCGGAACCGTCGTCGATTTCCTCGTTAGCCGCCCCGAAGACATGTTTCCGCGGATCGATGCGGTCAAGATCAAGACCGGTGCGGGTCTGCGTATCGTGCCGATCAACGAAGTAACGATCAGCCGCACCGGGCCGCTGTTCATCGATCGGCCCGCGACGATCGCATCACCCGCCGACGATGCGGCACTCTATTTAGTAGAAGATCTGCTCGATAAGCAAATCGTCGACGTCGACGGTCGCAAAGTCGTGCGCATCAACGACCTCGAACTTGCCATGACGGCCGGCTCCCTGCGCGTCGTCGCAGCCGAAGTCGGCGTTGCCGGACTCTTACGGCGTTTGGGCATCGGTCATCTCGCGCGAGCCTGGGTCGATCGGGTTCCGCGTACGCTCATCGCCTGGAATAACGTCGCACCGATACACGATCTGAATCCAAGTGAAATCCGGCTCTCGATCAGCGAAGGCCGCCTGTCGCGCTTGCACCCCTCGGACCTTGCCGAAATTATCGGCGAACTTTCGGCCCAAGACGCCGCCCGTGTCGTCGGTTCGCTCGACGACGAAGACGCCGCCGACGCGCTCGAACACATGGACGCCGAGCAGCAGCGAACGATCATCGAGGATCTCGGCACCGAACGCGCCGCCGACATCATCGAAGAGATGGAGTCCGACGACGCGGCCGATCTGCTCGGCGATCTTCCGCAGGACCGGCAGGCCGAATTGCTTGCCGAAATGGATGCGCAAACCGCCGAAGATCTGCGCGAACTCGTCCGTTATGGCGAGCACACGGCGGGCGGTTTGATGACCACCGATTACGTCTGGATTTATCCGCACCGTACGGTAGCGGCGACGATCGAAAAACTGCGCGAGTTCGCCCAAGAAATCGAGTTCGTCTATTATTTGTATGTGATCGATCCGTCCGACAATCTCTTAGGTTTGCTTAGTCTTCGAACGCTGCTGCTTGCCGATCCGGCATCGACGATCGCCGACGTCATGATGACCGACGTGGTTAGTGTCGAGCCGGAGACCAGCGCGCAAGATGTCGCCGCCATCATCGCACGCTACGACCTGCTGGCGTGTCCGGTGCTCGATGAAGCCGGGATCATGCAAGGTATCGTCACGGTCGATGATGCGATCGATACGATCTTGCCCGATCGGCTCAAACGCACGCTACCGCGCTTTACCAAACGCCACGCGGCGGCGCAGCACACCGCGAGCCGCGACTAACTCGGCATGGAACCGGCGAACGCGCCGCAGCGGCGGCCCAGCCGCTGGCGCACCGTCTTGATGTTCTTCTCCGTCATCGGTCCGGGGATCATCACGGCAAATGCCGACAACGATGTCGGCGGCATACAGACGTACTCGCTCGCCGGCGCGCAATTCGGCTACTCGATGTTGTGGCTGCTCATCCCGGTCACACTGGCGCTCATCGTCACCCAAGAGATGTGCGCGCGCATGGGTGCCATTACGGGTAAGGGCCTTGCCGATCTGATCCGCGAGAACTTCGGCGTGCGGGTGACGTTCTTCGTTCTACTGCTTTTCGTGCTGGGCGATCTCGGCAACACGGCAGCCGAATTTGCCGGCGTCGCGTATGCATCGCCGGTATTCGCCACCTATCTTCCGTTCCTCAATAAGTACGTGCTGGTCATCGGCGCAGCCGTGCTCGTCTTTACGATGGTGACGCGCGGTAACTACAAAGTCGTCGAGAAAGTCTTCTTCGCTTTTTGCGTCGTGTATTTGGCGTATGTCGTGAGCGGCTTCCTCGTGCACCCGCCCTGGCATGAAGTTCTCGCACAAACGTTCGTTCCGCACTTCGTTCCGACGCAGGCCTATCTGCTCACCGCGATCGGCGTCATCGGCACCACCATCTCGCCGTGGATGCAATTCTACATTCAATCATCGGTCGTGGAAAAAGGCATACGGGTCAAAGACTACGCGTTCTCGCGCATCGATGTGATCAGCGGTGCCATCATCACCGATATCATTGCTTACTTCATCATCGTTGCGTGCGCGGCAACGATTTTCGTTGCGAACGCTCATCTTGCGCCCGGTGCAACGCGGCTCGACGTGCAGAATCCGGGCGACATTGCAACCGCCTTGGTGCCGCTCGCCGGTAAATATGCATCGCTTCTCTTTGCGCTCGGATTGCTCAATGCGGCAATCTTCACCGCCTCGATTCTCCCCTTGTCGACAGCCTACTATGTGTGCGAGGCGTTCGGCTTCGAATCGGGCGTGCGGCGGCGGTTTCGTGAAGCACCGGTCTTCTATTCATTGTATCTCGCGCTCATCGTGATCGGCGGCGGTTTCGTTCTGATCCCCAACGCACCACTCGTTGCAATCATCTTTTATTCGCAGGTCCTCAACGGCGTGCTGCTGCCGGTCGTGCTCGTGCTGATGCTGCTGCTCATCAACCGGCCGCGTCTAATGGGCACATACGTCAACAACTTTGCATTCAATGCAATCGCTTGGGCGACGGTCGTTATCGTCGGATTGTTGACGATTGTTTCGACGGTTCAGACGATGCTGTCGGGCAACGGCGCCGGCAGTTGAACCCGCATCGCGCACGCCAGACTGACTTTTAGCCCGTTCCAACGACCCGATGGATTCTCGCCGGCGTGGTCCAATTGACGTACGTTTAGGAGGCTTTCACGGCCCATTGACCGATTGCAAAGGCGATTAAGACAAATACGCTCGAACCGATCGTGATTGCGAGCGCCACATTTTCCCGGCCGGCGCGGCGACCGATTCCATTTGCCGCCATATAACCGAACCAGCCCAACAACGCAAAAATGTAATGCAGCGTCGGCGCCTTGAGATGCGTGGAAAGCACCCAACCGCCGACGAGAATGTGGACGGTAAGTAAATACAACATCACGCGACGGCCCCACGGCCACCAGATCAAAAGGACAGCACTTGCCGCGATGAGGAAAGCGAGACCGTAATGCACGAGGAGAGCGTTGTTCATGCGCGGCGCGTTCGCCGCGACGGCACGGATGCATTGCTCGCATTTGCCGAAGCACTCGCGCGCATTGCCGCGGGCGGCGGCGGTTCGCAAGCACTCGCTGCACATCTCGCGTCGGTTCTCGATGCCGCGGTGCTTGTCGAAGATGCCGAATGGCGTCATCTTGCATTAGCCGGCACCGGCGACCGTTCTGTTCCACCGTCCGTGCGCGAACTGCTGCCGCGCGATCTGAGCGATGCAAGTGACGGCCTCAACCTCGCCGCGCCGGCCGATCAGCGTTCGCGCGCCTTTCCGATCCGCGCCGGTGAAGCGCGGCTGGGCTGGCTTTCGATCTTTCCGGCAGCGGGCAATCTCGATGGTAAACATGGCGTCATCCGGTTAACCGCGGCGTCCATTGCCGTTGAACTATCGCGCGACAACGGCGGCAGTAAAGGCCGCCGGCGCTCGTTTTGGGACCGCTTGCTGGCGCGCGCCTACGACGACCCGATCGAAGCTCGCGAGGACGCAACGGCCCGCGGCATCGCACTAGCACCCGGCTATGTTGCCGTAGCGATCGAAGGTGAAGGGCTCGACGAAGTCAGCGCGCTGCAAAAGAACGCCGAGATTCGGCGCGTGTGCCTCGATACGCTCGGCACGCGAACCGGCGACGTGGTCGTCATCGAACGTGGGGGCGGCTTCCTCTTCTTGGTTCCGGCTCCGCATGAAGTCGATGCGCAAAACGCGCGGACGGCCGCGACGCTCATTCCGCGCGGCATCACGCGCGCGGGCATCGATGTGAAAGTCGTCGGCGGCGTCGGCTTACATGCCGAGATGCTCAAAGTCGCGCAGAGCGTTGACGAAGCGCGCGAAGCACTCACGATTGCACGCCGCATGTTCGGCGGTGCACGCGTGATGCCGCACGACGATTTGGGCGTCTACCCGCTGCTGTATCGCGGCGGCGTACAGCGCGATGATTGGAAGACCTTTGCCGATCGCGTGCTCGAGCCATTACGCAACTACGATGAAAAGCATCAGACTGAACTCGTCCGAACGTTACGGTTGTTTTTCGACGTCGGCCAAAATATCAAAGTGGCGGCGGCGGCGCTCAACGTCCATCGGCACACGGTGTTCTACCGGTTACGTCAGATCGCCGAGATCGGCGGGCTCGATCTCGATAGCCCGCACGACCAACTGACGCTCCGCGCGGCGATAGCAATCGATGCTCTCGGCGGTTAAGGACGGCGTCGCCGCGCGGCGTGAGATTCTCCGCGTTGCGAAAGAACGCGGCGTACGTTACGTGCGGCTCGCGTTCGTCGATATTCTCGGGATTGAAAAGAATATCATGATTCCGGTCAGCGAACTCGAACGCGCGCTGGCCGGACATGTTACTTTTGACGGCGGATCGATCGATGGTTTCGTGCGCGGCGAAGAGATCGATATGGTGTTGCAGCCCGATCCGGCAACGTTTGCAATCTTGCCCTGGACGCACAACGGCACCGCCGAGGCACGTCTCCTGTGCGATATCGCCATGCCGGACGGCACGCCGTTCGAGGGCTGCCCGCGCTCGACGCTCAAACGCGTGCTCGAAGACGCCGGCGATGTCGTGTCGCGCGTGCTCACCGCACTCGAAGTGGAGTTTTATCTGTTCAATCGGCAGCCGGACGGCTCGCCGACGACCATGCCGCTCGACAGCGGTTCGTATTTCGATTTTTCACCCAGCGACCGTGGCGATGAGACGCGTACTGCAATGGTCGCGGCGCTCGAATCGATGGGCATCGTCGTGTCGAGTGCCCACCACGAGCACGGTGCGGGACAGCATGAGATCGACCTCGCGGCCGCCGGTGCGCTGGCGACGGCCGATCATCTCATTACCGTTCGCGGTGTGGTCAAGCACATCGCCGATCAAAACAATATTCACGCCACGTTCATGCCGAAGCCGGTCGAGTCGCAAGCCGGAAATGGTTTGCACGCGTATTTCAGTCTCGGCGACGTCGATGAAGTCGTCCGGCTGCATGCCATCGCCGGTTTGCTGGAGCACGCACCCGGCTTCACCGCCGTTTGCAACCCGACGGTCAATTCGTACAAGCGGCTCGTCGCAGCCTGGGATGCGCCGATCTATACGGTCTGGTCGCATCGCAGTGCAAATGCGCTTGTCCGGGTGCCGCCGGCGGCTGACGGTCCGCAGCTTATCGAAGTGCGCAGTCCCGATTCTGCTTGTAATCCGTACCTTGCGATGGCCGTGCTGGTTGAGTCGATTGCCGAAGGGATCCGCGCGCGCGCACTTCCCGGTGACCCGTTCACCGGCTCGACCTACGAGCTTTCGGAACGCGTGCGCAACGATCGCGGCATCGTCACGCTGCCCAAGTCGCTGCGCTCGGCGCTAACGGAACTCGACCGCGACATCGTTGTCCGCGGCGCGCTCGGCGACCACATCTATCATGCCTTCCGCGACGCTAAGCTTGCCGAATACGAGCGCTACCGCCGCGCCGTTCATCCGTGGGAACACGAGGCGTATCTGCGCACGTACTAAGACGATCTCGGACGGCAAGCGAAGCACGAGCGGTCTTAGTTTTGCTTCGCATCCTCATCACCGCGCATGTGCTGATGATGTCTTCTTAGGCGATGTCTCTCGAACGTCGCAGCCGGCACAAGTGACGTTGTGCGCAGATCCTGGCACGAGGCGTAATGTTTGTCGAGGATACGATTCCTCAGCCGTACTGACGCTTTGACGGCTGCGTCGTGCGATGTTGTCGCTCCGCGCGCGCTTGCTCGATCATTTTTGGGGTTTCCGCCACGCGACCCACGGATCCGTGTGCAATGCATTTGCAGAATGCGAACATGTGGCCTAACGTTCAGCATGCTACTCGGGCAAATCTATGCCGGCGCGGCGACGTCATTCCCCGTTGTTTTTACTTGCGGCTCAGCCAACCATGCGACGCAATCCGCGCGATCGGTGTTATGCGGTGCAATCATGATCGATCGTCTTGCCCAATCAGGCCGTCTTCCCACCTTCTTCATACCGCACGGCGGCGGTCCGTGCTTTTTCATTGATTGGCCGGGAGAGATGGCGGGCTCGTGGGACACGCTGGCCGGCTTTCTGCGCGGGCTGCGTTCGACAATCGGCATGCGTCCGAAAGCAATCGTCGTCATCTCCGCTCACTGGGAAGTCTCGCAACTGACGTTGACCGACCGCGCCGATTCGGCGCCACTACTTTACGATTATTCCGGATTTCCGCCGCATACTTACGCACTGCAGTATCCGGCACCCGGCTCGCCGGCGGTGGCACAGCGCATGCGCGATTTGCTGCAAACGGCGGGCATCCGGTCGCGTTCAAACGTCGAACGCGGTTTCGATCATGGCGTCTTCATACCGTTCATGCTCGTCGAACCGGAAGCCGCGATTCCGATCGTGCAACTCTCACTCGTCGCGGGACTCGACCCGAGCTTGCATGTCGCGATCGGCAACGCGCTCGCGCCGCTGCGCGACGAGGGTGTGCTCATCGTCGGCAGCGGGATGAGTTATCACAACATGCAAGGCTTCTCTCGTCACGATGCGCCGAACGGTGCCGCCTTCGACACGTGGCTATCGCAAACGGTTGAAGCAGATCCGCAGGAGCGAACGCAGCGACTTGTCCGCTGGCGCGAAGCACCCGAGGCGCGGCTCGCGCATCCGCGCGAAGAACACTTGTTACCGCTGATGGTGGCCGCCGGGGCAGGCGGAGTTGATAGCGGAAAGCGGATTTTTAACGACCGCATTATCGGCGCAACGATTTCCGCTTACCGCTTCGGTTAATGCCGACATGCACCGCAAGCGGTTCATACGCGTAGAAGGTTTACCGCCTTGATCGACATTCGTCCCGCCGACCCCGCCGAACGTAGCGCATTGGAAGATTTGCAGTTGCGGGCCTCGATCGCTTGGGCAGAATATCGACAACTTCTCGTTGCAAACCGCGACGCGATCGAACTTCCCGTCGAGCAGCTAGTCGAAGGTCGGACGTTTGTCGCCGAGAGCGACGGCGAAATCGTTGGTTTCGGCGTTATCGTGCGCCGCACGGACGGGAACACCGAACTTGATGGCTTGTTCGTTGAGCCCAATGCTTGGCGTACGGGCATCGGCACACGGTTGGTTAAGGAAGCGGAGCGTCGCGCAATAAGCGCAGGATCGACAGCATTGCATGTCATCGCGAACCCAAGAGCCGAGGCATTTTACTTAGCTTGCGGCTTCGCGTTCGTCGGCGAGGAACAAACTCGATTCGGGATAGCGCGTTCGATGAAAAAGACGTTGATGGCGTCGGCTGACGACAAGCTTGCGAACGGCGACAATTCATCGTCGCTCAAAATTGCGGTGCTCGGCGCGGGAAAAATCGGCAGCACCTTTGCCTTTCAATTCGCCCGCGCCGGTCACCACGAGGTCACCGTCATCGCGCGACCGGGATCCGTTCGGTTGCAGCAGTTGCAACGCGACAACGGAATCGTCGACGTAAGCGGCGAGCGAGCGCGGGTCCGGGTAATCGACGCGCTGGACGAGGAGACGCCCTACGATTTGCTGATCGTCACGCTACTCGACCACCAGGCCATCACGCTGCTCCCGATGTTACAGCGCTGCGCGGCAAAGTGCGTACAATTTATGTTTAATACGTTTTATCCCGAGCGGTTGCAGGACGCGATCGCGGTCGCGCGCTGTACGTTCGGCATGCCGTTCGTTCAAGCAAGATTAGAGAGCGATGGCAGGCTCAGGGCGGCGATCGGAGCCGGTGGCCAGAAAACCATCATGAGCGAGCAACGCTGGGTTGCTGTTTTTAATGCTGCTGGTTTGCCGGCTGCGCTCGAACCCGACATGCTGCTCTGGCTGCGCTGTCATGTTCCATTGTGCGTGGCCTTCGAAAGCGTAGCGGTCGCCGGCGAGCGGCTTGCGGGCGGCGCTTCGTGGGCCGAAGCAATCGTTTTGGCACGCGGCGTCCAGACGAGCTTCGAGCTCATCAAAGGGCTCGGGTATCGCGTCTACCCGCGCGGAAAACAAATCGTCGCAGCCTGTCCGATTCCGGTATTGGCGACGATGCTGTGGTGCATGTCGCGCATCCGTTCGTTTCGTGAGGTGTTAGCGACCGGGGAGGCCGAATGCCGGATCCTTGTAGACGATATGGTTGCCGCTGCGCCACGGGCGAAAAAGCCGGTCGATGTGAGCCGCATTCAAGCCATGAAGCCACGTCAACGAACGGGCTAAGCGTAACTTCAGACGAGCGCTTTGTCTATTTTGCTGCCGCAGCGACGTTGTTCGACGCAGCGACGGCGTCGGCTTCGCGCGAAGGCCTGAAAACGCGCTTGAGCGTGCCGGAAAACCAGCTTGCATCATCCTTGAGAAAGTAACCCGTTTCGACGAAGTACGTCGCAAGCTGCGGGCGTTTTGCCGCTAAGCGTACCAGCACATCGCCGCCGCCTCGAAACAGCGTACGCATGCGCCGCGCTTCACGTTCATTTCGATCGAAACGCAGAAGTCCGCGTTCGTACGCCGGGCCGGCTAGCCGTACGTTTCCGTTCGCAGCGATCAAAGCGCGCGCGGCGTCGCGACCGGTCGCGAGCGCCTGAGACACGCCTTCGGCGGACAGCGGATCGGCAACGCCGGCGGCATCACCGATCAGGAAAGCGCCACCGGCGTAGCGTCGTGCGCGACCTGACGGAATCACGCCGCCTTTTACATCGGCGACGGCCGGACGTTCACCGAGCGTCGCGCGTGCCAGGCGGCTTGTCGCCAGCCAATATGTCAGCAATGCCCGCAGATCGCCGCCCGAATCACCGACGACGCGTGAATCGACGGCCAGGCCGACATTCACGCGCCGTGCGGCAACCGGAAAAATCCATGCGTAACCCGGCGTGAGCGGACGCGCGTAATGGACGGCATATTCGAGCGGAACGTCGTGCGCCGTTTCGACGTAGCCGCGCACCGCGACGAGTTGCGAACGAAACGCCGGAAAGCCGCGCTTGTGCGCAAGACCGCCGGTCGCTCCTTCGGCCAACAGCACGGCGTCGTCATCAAGATCCTCGAGCCTGCGAATCGTCGTATTCGGGTGGAACGCGGCGCCCGCTGCGACGGCTGCATCGATGAGCAATGCATCGAATGCACGGCGCTGCATCGTCGTTCCGGCCGGCAGTCCGGCCGGCCATCCGGCGCGGACCGCTACCTCGGACGGTCCGGAAATGAGCGTTGCATCGAGCTGTGGCCGGCCCGCGACGCTCAGGCCGAGTTCGGCAAGTTGCATGACGCTCGAGGGCGTCAGCCCGTCGCCGCAGGTCTTTGCCCGGGGCCACGACGACTTTTCATAAATCGTCACGCGCGCGCCGGCCCGTGCAAGTTCGATTGCGGCCGCCGAACCGGCCGGTCCGGCGCCGACGACGGCAACGCGCACTACCGCGCTGCCGGTACGTGCGCTCGTGCGCGCAGTAAACGCCAAGCGAATGCGACGTCGTCGATCGTCGTCCGCTCGTTGCCGATCGCGATGCGCAAAACGACGCGGCCGTCGAGTTTGGTATGCGATAGAAAGATCTCGCCGGACGCATTGAGCGCGTGCATGAGTGCAAGATTGTGCGCATCGAGCGCGTCGCCCGCGAGTTCCGGCGGAGCATGACGGAAGCACACCACTGAAAGCGGGTGCGGTGCAGCGATCTGCCAATCGCGCTCGGCCTCAACCCAACTTGCAAATTCTTGCGCCATGGCGATGTGCCGCCGCAACACCGCCTGCAAGCCGCTCACGCCGTAGCTGCGCATGGCGAACCACAACTTGAGCGCGCGAAAGCGCCGCCCGAGTTGCAAGCCGTAATCCATGTAATTACGCACGTCGGTCTCCGGGGTCACGAGGTAATCGGCAACGAGGCTGAACGTACGCCGCAACAACTCCATGTCGCGCACGTACAGCACGGACAAGTCGACCGGGACGAACAGCCACTTGTGCGGATTGAGTACGATCGAGTCGGCTTCGTACGCACCGGCGAGCAGCCAGCGAAACTCCGGCAGAATTGCGGCCGGACCGGCATACGCCGCATCGACGTGCAGCCAAATGTTCCGCTCCCGCGTGATCGCACGCAACGCGTCGACCGGATCGGACGACGTGGTCGAAGTCGTGCCGACCGTGGCAACCACGCACATCGGGCGCGCGCCGCGCGCGATGTCGGCATCGAGCATAGCGGCCAACGCGGCGGCGTCCATTGCGTAACCGGCGTCGCACGGCACGCGGCGCACGTTCTCGCGACCGACGCCCAGTGCAATGGCAGCCTTCTCGATATGCGAATGCGTATGTTCGGTAATGTAGACGCACAACGCCGGCAGATCCGCGCGGCCGGCCATCCCGCGCATCCGAATGTCGAGGTCAAGCGATTCACGGGCCGCGGCAAGCGCCGTAAAGCCGCTGATCGAAGCCGTATCGTAGATGATCCCCGAGAAGTCGGCGGGCAAGCCGAGCATCTCGCGTAACCAGCCGAGGGTGACGTCCTCGAGTTCGGTGGCGGCCGGCGACGTCCGCCAAAGCATCGCATTTACATCGAGCGCAGCGGCGAGCGCTTCAGCGAGGACCGTTATCGGAGCGGCGCTGATTGAAAAGTATGCGAAGAATCGCGGGTGATTCCAATGCGTGATACCCGGAACGATCAATTGCTCGAAATCCGCAAAAATCGCATCGAACGTTTCGGCATCGTGCGGCGCGCGGTCCGGCAACTGTCGTTTTAAATCGCCCGGCCGGCTGTCCGAAAGGACCCGATAGCTGCGAGTGTCGGTGTAATACCGTTCGATCCATGCACCGACTCGCGCAAAGCGGGCGGCGAAGTCGTCGGTGCCCGGCGTCACGTCATGCGGGATTGCGGAAGCTGCACGATATCCGTAATTTGATCGATATAAAGAGTCGCGCCTTCGTCGCCCGCTCCCGCAATGTAAACCGATAGCGAGCGGTCGGAAAGTAACTCGGTGCGCAAATGCCCCGTGTGTGACGTGCCGTCGTCTAAGTAGACGCGCACGTGCATCCCGGCAAATGTCTCGATTGCTCCGGCATCATACTTTTCATGACGATGTTCCACGCTTGAACCCCCTTTTGATTAGCTTCCCGTGGGACGCCCTTAGCATGGCGCTCGTTCCCGGCTCGCGAAATGGAATCTGCCGCACGTAAGGAGTACTTGATGCAGTACCGCACCTATCCAAAAACCGACATGACGGTTAGCGAAGTCGGCTTCGGCTTGTGGACCACCTCGACCGGCTGGTGGGGCGAAATGACCGACGAACAGGCCGTCGCACTCATCCGCGATGCTTACGACCGTTACGGGATTACGCTCTTCGATGCCGCCGACACGTATGCGAACGGCCGGAGTGAAGAACAACTGGGCGCAGCATTCGAGGGCCGGCGCGAACGTGTCATCTACTCGACGAAGTTCGGCTATGACTTCTACAATTTTTCCGGCGAACGCAAAGGCCAGAATGAAATTCCGGCCGACTTTTCGCCCGCGTTCGTCCGGTTTGCGCTCGAGCAATCACTGCGTCGTCTCAAAACCGATTATATCGACATTTATTCCATTCACAACGCGCATCTCGAGCAGGTTCATTCCGACGAACTTTTCGCGCTGCTCGAAGAGTTCAAAAGCGAAGGCAAGATCCGCTCGTACGGCGTAGCGCTCGGACCGGCGATCGGCTGGCTTTACGAAGGCATCGACGCGGCGCGCAAACGCAACGTAACGAACGTTCAGATGATCTGGAATATGCTCGAGCAGTTCCCCGGCAATCAGATGTTGCAAGCCGCGAACGAGGCGCAAGCCGACACCGGATACCAGATTCGCGTACCGCATTCGAGCGGGATGCTTGAAGGTAAATATACGCTCGACACCGTGTTTCCGCCGAGCGATCACCGATCGCATCGGCCGCGTCAATGGCTGCTCAACGGAATGAAGAAAATCGAGACGTTGCGCTTTCTTGAAACGCCCGGCCGAACGCTGGGTCAGGCCGCATTGCAGTGGCTGCTGGCCGAACCGCGCGTAATGACCGTTTTGCCGAATATTTATGATGCCGAGCAACTCGCCGAATTCGGCACCGCACCGGACAGTCCACGGCTCACGGCCGATGAACTTGCTCGGATTGCGGAACTCGAGCAAACGAATTTTGGTATCGGTGCCGAGCAAGGCCGCTACAAGGGAACGATGACTGACAGCGCTTACAACGAAGCAACCGCGGCCTTGGCGACGGTGTGACCGCCAGGCGCGTCTTTACCGACGGCGCGCCGGCTCCGATCGGGCCATACAATCAGGCGGTCGTTGCCGGCCGTCTGATATTCCTTAGCGGCCAAATCGCGATCGACCCCGCCGCCGGCAAGCTGGTCGACGGCGATGTTGCCGCGCAAACGCGCCAGGTCATGCGGAACATCAGCGCCGTGCTGGAAGCCGCGGGCGTTACCTTCACGCATGTTTGTAAGACGACGATCTTTCTCGTCGACATGAGCGACTTTGGCGTCGTCAATCCGATCTACGGCGAAGCGTTTGCCGGCGGCGTTGCTCCGGCACGCTCGACGGTTGCCGTTGCCGCCTTGCCGCTCGGGGCCCGCATCGAGATCGAAGTCATCGCTCGAACCGCCAAACGCTAAGTTCGCTGCCGCGGTTGAACGGGCTTTGCTTCGCTTGCCTCGTGAAACTCCGCGCGCCATTGACGGTTGGCCCAGCGCAGTCGCTCCGTCAAGCATGCCTCTCGCCGCGCGCCGACCATCGCTGCCGTGCAGACGACCGCGACCGGCCGCGCGTGCGCGACGGAGCTTGGGGCGTCGGCCGGCTTGATGCTCGAAACCGTTTGTCCGCTGAGCGGCCGGCTTGCAGGCGCGGGCTGCAACGCGATCTGCGCGGGCAGCGACGCCGGTTGCGCGCGTGATTTGACGATCCGAATCGGGGCAGCAGATGTCCGGCCCGCGCCCGAGCGCAGAGCACGCAGGACGGCAAGCGGCAAGGTCGGTGCGCTATGCCCACGCATGCTCGGCGCCGCCGGTGCCGTACTGTTTGAGAATTGGTGCCCGACCAACGCGATTGCTACGACAAAGCCCACGATGAACAATGCATTGAGGGCCGGGCCGATCGATCGCCGCGCTGCGCGATTGCCGGCCTGCGGCTTCGACGGCGGGTGCGGATTGATGCTCATACCTTGGTATCGCTCGTTTCGGCCGGCATCTTTAACAAGTAACGCACCGAGACCAGCGTGGATGGGGCAGATGGAGCGAACCGGACCCAAACCGCCGGCGGTCGTCGAGGGGAACCGCGCCGGGTTGCCGGAGTCTTACCGGTCAGCACTTTGTCAGGAGTAAGCGAGCTACGATGAGCACTTTGGTCAACGGCACGGCGACCCGCGTTGAATCGGACAGTATGGGCAAAATCGAGGTTCCGGCCGACCGGTATTACGGCGCTCAATCTGCCCGCTCGCTCATTCACTTCGACATCGGCGACGGCCATGCCGCGCGCGATGTCATGCCGACGCAAATAATCCGCGCCATGGCACTGCTCAAAAAAGCCGCTGCGCTCGTCAATGCCGATCTCGGCAAACTCGATGCGGAGAAGACCAGACTCATTGTGGCGGCAGCCGATGAAGTGATTGCCGGTCGCTTAGCGGAGCATTTTCCGCTGCGTGTATGGCAGACGGGTTCGGGCACGCAGACCAACATGAACGTCAACGAAGTCATCAGCAATCGTGCCATCGAGATAGCCGGCGGAGAGATGGGTTCGAAACAACCGATTCACCCCAACGACCACGTGAATATGTCGCAGTCGTCGAACGACACGTTTCCAACCGCAATGCACATGGCGGCAGCCGAGGCGATGGTCGCGTTGCTCCCGGCCGTCCGCGCGTTACGCGACGCACTCGACGGCAAAGCACAGCAGTGGGCGACGATCGTCAAGGTTGGCCGCACGCATTTACAGGACGCCACGCCGCTCACCCTCGGTCAGGAGTTCTCCGGGTACGTCTCGCAGCTCGACCGCGATGTCGTGCGCTGCAACGAAGCCCTCGACGGCCTCTACGATCTTGCAATCGGCGGCACGGCAGTCGGCACGGGTCTCAATGCACCGGCGGAATTTGCCGAACGCGCGGCGAGCAAGATCGCCGAACTCACCGGCTTACCGTTTCGTTCGCATCCCAACAAGTTCGCGGCACTCGCGTCGCACGACGAAGTCGTCTATGCGTCGGGGGCGCTGAAAACGCTGGCTGCTTCGTTGATGAAGATCGCTAACGATGTGCGTTGGCTGGCATCCGGTCCGCGGGCCGGCATCGGCGAGCTCATACTGCCTGAAAATGAGCCGGGGTCTTCGATCATGCCGGGCAAAGTCAATCCGACGCAATCCGAAGCGATGACGATGGTGTGCGTTCAGGTGTTCGGTAACGATGTAGCCATCGGCTTCGGCGGTTCGCAAGGCAATTTCGAGCTCAATGTTTTCAATCCGGTGATGATTTATAATTTTTTGCATTCGACGACATTGCTGCGCGATGCGTGTACGATGTTCCGCGAGCACGCCGTCGAGGGGCTTGAAGCAAACGAAGCGGTGATCAAACACTATCTTGATGATTCGCTCATGACGGTGACTGCGCTCTCACCGCATATCGGCTACGATAAATCGGCGGAAATTGCAAAGAAAGCGCATCACGACAAAACGCAACTCAAAGATGCAGCGCTTGCACTCGGCTACGTGAACAGCGACGATTTCGATCGTTTCGTCGTTCCCGCCGACATGACACATCCACGCTAACGAGCGGCTCAACCTACGCCAAGCCGCGGACGCGCTAACCGAACCGGAGATTGATGGAACTTCGCACCCTTGAGGAAACATTTGCCATTACCCGGCTGGCCGCCGATCAAGCGGTGCCGCCATGGGTCGGCGGTAAGGACCTGATCGCGGTCGTTCGCACCCGAAACGAACTATCGATCGTTTGCAGCGACGCTACGGTACCCGCCAACGTCACGGAAGTTCAGCGCGGCTTCAAGGCCTTGGTCGTGACCGGCACGCTTGATTTTGCGCTTACAGGGATCATCGCCGATCTCGCAAAGCCGCTGGCCGCTGCGGGAATCTCCATTTTCGGCATCTCAACGTACGATACCGATCATATCCTGGTTCGTGAAGAAAGCCTCGATTCGGCGAAAAACGCATTAGCCGCCGCCGGTCACTCATTTCGTTAGCGGACGTCGCCGAAATCAGGGCGAGGCAAGGCGTCATTCGCTTCTCGCCTAAGCAGCGGCCGGTGGTGAAAGCCATGATTGCCGCGGCCGTCTTTGCCGCTTTACCGCCGGCATACGCATCTGCGACAACAACGACGGTGACGCTCAGCGTCGATGCAACCGACGCACCACGACAAGTTTGGCACGCTCGGCTCGCGATCCCGATCACGTCGGACGGCGACATCACACTGGTCTATCCGAAATGGATCCCGGGCAATCACGGGCCGACCGGTCCGATCGCCAACCTCGGTTCGCTGCGCGCTGCATGTAACGGCGCTCCGGTTGCCTGGACGCGCGATACCGTCGATCCGTATATGTTTCGCTTCGCGGTGCCGCCGGGCGCGCACGAACTCGACGTCAGCTACGATCTTTTCGAGGGAACGCGCGCGGCGGCAAACATGACGCCTCAACTTGCCGTTCTCGATTGGAATCAAGTCGTGCTGTATCCCAAGGATGCGCGCGCGCGTGACGTAACGGTGGCAGCGGACATCGAGCTGCCCACCGGCTGGACTGCGGCAACCTCCTTATCACCGAGCAGCGCGACGACCGGATTTACTCCGCTACGCGGTCACGTGCGCTTTGCAACGGTAACGCTCGAAACGCTGGTCGACTCGCCGCTTTACACCGGTGCGCACGAACGGGTCGTGCCGCTCGTCAATGCGCGCGGGATGACCAGCGAGGTCGATCTCTTCGCCGACGCCACGAGCGATATCGATCCGACTTCGCTGCAAATCGCCCGCTGGCATAATCTCGTGACTCAAGCCGACGCATTGTTCGGCCGGCGTCATTGGCAGCACTATCACTTTCTCGTTACGTTGAGCGACGCCGAATCAGGACGCGGTCTCGAACATCATGAGTCGAGTGCGAACGGCCTGCCCGAGCGCTATCTCAGCGATAGCGATATCTATGAAGCCGGCTCGGATCTGCTCGCGCACGAATATACACACTCGTGGAACGGCAAATACCGCCGCCCGTTCGGCTTGATGACGCCGAACTTTCAAGTGCCGATGATCGACGACGATCTCTACGTCTATGAAGGCTTGACGCAATATTGGGGCATCGTACTAGCCGCGCGCAGCGGTTTGTCGCGCAGCGGTGAACTCGCGTACGATCTCTCGAGTTATTATGCGGCGCTCGACGTCGAACCCGGCCGCTCCACCCGTCCGCTCATCGATACGGCGCGCGCGCAGGGCTTGACGCGCGCAGCACAATCCGCGCAGGGACGATTCGCGCGCCGCGGCGAGGATTATTACACCGAAGGTGCGTTGATCTGGCTCGACGCCGACACGCTCATTCGCGAACGCACGCACGGTCGCAAGTCGCTCGACGATTTTGCACGCGCATTTTTCGGCGGCAGCGCCGATACGCCGCCGGCGGTCATCGGATATACACGACGCGATATTATTGCTGCGCTCAATGATGTGCTGGCGTACGACTGGACCGGCTTTTTCCATACACGTGTCGACGTCATCGCAATTCATCCGCCGAACGGCGGGCTCGCGCGCGGCGGACGGCACCTTACCTTCACCTCGGAGCGGAACGACTTTCAGATTGCGCGCGAACGCATGACGCACACGCTCGATGCAACGTACTCCCTGGGGACGGCCGTCGACGCCGATGGAACCGTCCGCTTCACGATCGATACGCTGCCGCTCGCACGTGCGGGCGTCGCGGCGGGTGCAAAGATTCTCGCAGTGAACGACGCGGAGTACTCGCTCGACCGCTTGCGGCTAGCTTTGCACGGCGCACGGAGCGAAGGGACGCCGATCACTTTGATCCTCGACGATCTCGGCGTGATCCGGCGAGTGACCGTCGATTACCACGGCGGCGAACGGTATCCGCAACTGGTGCGCGATCCGGAGCGCGCCGACATTCTCGCGCAGATCGGCGCGCCCGTCAGCGTGCGGCCGAGGCGATGATGCGCGTTGTTCCGGCGCTGCTGTCTTGCGCAGCATTGCTCGAGCTCAGCAGTCTGTCGGCGCATGCCGCGACGGCGCAGATTGCACCGCCGTTGACATTGCTGGTCGATGCGCGCGAGATTTCACGCAACGTCGTGCACGTGCGGCTCGACGTCCCCGTCAGCGGCGGCGCAACGATTTTGAACTTTCCGAAGTGGGTGCCCGGTGAACACGCGCCGGCGAACCCGGTTGTCGATCTGGCGATGCTGCAAGCTTCGGCGAACGGTGCCATTGTGCCGTGGGTGCGCGATCCCGTCGACCTGTTTCGCTTCACCTTTAGCGCACCGGCCGGTGCCACCGACTTAACATTGCGCTACGACTTCTTGTTGGCGCCCGGTCATGCAACATCGCGACTAGCGCTCATGGACTGGAACTCCACGCTGTTGTATCCCGCCGGGGCGCGCATCGGCGAGCAGACGGTCATGCCGTCGGTGCTGCTGCCGGCCGGCTGGGCCGTTGCGACGGCCCTTGACGGACCGGTTCGCAGTCCCGGCCGAATCGACTTCGGGCTCGTCACCATCGAGCGGCTATTCGACTCGCCGCTGCTTGCCGGTGCCAACCTGACGACCGTTGCGCTAGCGCCGGCAGCCGAACTCGATGTAGCGAGCGACTCACCGTCACCGGTCGTTATCGAAAGCGCGGTACGGACGCATTTCGGCAAGCTTGTCGCCGAGGCGCAAGCGCTGTTCGGCGCGCATCACTGGCGCGCGCCATATCGCTTCCTCGTCAGCGCTACGGATGCCATCGGTTACACCGGTCTCGAGCATCATGAGTCGAGTTGGAACGGCGTCGACACATCGACCTTAGCAACGTCGGCGGCAACGAAACGCTTTGCCGGAGATTTGCTTTGCCATGAGTTCGTCCACTCATGGAACGGAAAATACCGGCGCCCCGCCGGCCTCGTGCGCGCCGATTATCAGTCCGATGAAACAACCGATCTGCTGTGGGTCTACGAAGGCCTGACCGAATACTATAGCGATGTGCTCGCCGTACGGGCGGGCTTTTGGACGCCGGCTGAATATCGGGCTGCGCTGGCGGCAAAGTACGCCTATCTTGATACCGAGACCGGCCGCGCGACGCGTTCGCTGGCCGATACGACGTTTCAAGCTCGATTGAGTGCGGGCCGCGCCGCGTTCCCGGGAGCGCGACGGTCGGGCGAAGAGTACTACGACGAAGGCGAACTCATGTGGCTCGACGCCGACACGCTCATTCGCGAACGGTCGCATGGACGCCGTTCGCTCGACGATTTCGCCGCCGCCTTTTTCGGCGGCACGGACGGACCGCCGGCGGTCGTTTCTTACACGCGTGCCGACGTCGTCGCTGCGCTCAACACGGTTGCGCCGAACGATTGGGAGGGCTTCCTGGCCGCGCGGCTCGACCGACCGACGATGCATCCGCCGCTCGGCGGCATCGTGCGCGGCGGCTATCGGCTGAACTTTGAAGCGAAGCCGGCGGTCAGCAATCCGTCGATGCGCATCGGCGGCTCGGAGAACGATCTGCGTTACAGCTTGGGCGCACGCGTATCGGAATCAGGTGCCGTTACCGACGTCATCGGGGGAAGCCCGGCTGCGCTCGGCGGACTCGTTCCGGGAATGACGCTTGTCGCGGTTGACGACCGGCGCTACAGCCAATCCGAACTGACCGCGGCGATCGCCGGCGCGGCAACGACGCGCCGGCCGATCGCGCTACTCGTCAACGATCGCCAAACGTTCGAAACGAAAAGCATTGAGTATACCGGCGGAGCGCGTTTTCCGATTCTGGCGCGCAGCCCCGGAAGTGAACCGATTATCGACGCGATCACCCAACCGCGGCTCGCGGTGCGCCGCGCCGGCAAGTAACACCGCAAACGCCCGTTCTCAAGCTAACGAAAGTGACGCTTTTGCTGATTCATCCGCTCGATGCTGCCGCCTCGGTTCCCGACGTTACCACGTATTTCGACGTCTATGCAGAACGAAGTTTGAGCGCACGACAACGCTTCGGCGTTCAACGAAATCTCGCGTACGGCGCCAGTCCCATCGAAAGCCTCGACTTCTTTTCAGCCGGCGCAGGCACGCCGCTGGCGGTATTTTTTCACGGCGGTTATTGGCGTCGGCGCGACAAAGACGACTTCTCGTTCATTGCAAACGGCTTGATTCCTAACGGAATATCTTTTGCGTCGGTCAACTACGGTCTGGCGCCTGAAACGCGCTTAGCGGAGATCGTCGAACAATGTCGCCGGGCCGTTACCTGGGTGTATGCCAATGCAGCAACGCTCGATGTCGATTCCGAGCGCATAAGCGTATTCGGTCATTCGGCCGGCGGTCATCTCAGCGCGATGACGGCCGTGACGCTGCCGGTCCATGCACTCGTAACGATCAGCGGATTGCACGACCTCATCCCCGTGCAGCAGTCATTCGTTAATGAGTGGCTCCGGCTGTCCGAGCACGAGGCGCGTGAACTCAGCCCGATTGCGTATCGCCCCGCGCACGGCTGCCGGGTGTATGCAACGACCGGTGCACTCGAATCGCCCGATTTTCGAGCGCAAGGCCGTTCGCTCGTCGACGCCTGGTCAGTCTATGGTCTCGAGGCCCGTTACGAAGATTCGCCCGGCGACAATCATTTCAGCATCTGTCATCGCCTCGCCGATCCAAGCGATCCGCTCACGCAAACGATCGTCTCAATGACACGGTAGCGACACGGATACACCGGCAAGCGCGTAGCTTGCGCGTCGCCCCGGCGTGCAATCATCGCGGACGACGTTTGCAAAGTGTCATTCATATGGGTGCGGAGCGCTCAGCTCGTGGGAACCGGCGTACACGTTGGCGACGAAACGCATGATTTCGCACGCGCTCACCTATCGAGCACCGACGATTCGGTGCGCTAGCGGTTTGAACCGAACGATCGCCGTCGTGCATCGGCAAATAGCGAGAAGTCGCTGTAACGCCGCGCGTTTGACGACCGTTCCATCCGCAACGAGTTTCAAGAGCTGCACAAAGCCGACCAACTCATCTTAGCTCGTTGCCTAATTGTGAGTGCGAGCGACGGACGGCGCGATGCGAGCAGTTAGATCCGATTAAACTTGTTTTCGTTGATTTAAGAAAAATTTTGCCGAAGACGTTAACAGTAGCAAACTCTGCAACAATATTATTTAACGCTTCCTTATGCTTTCAAGGAACGCTTAATATGCGTTGCTAACTCGCTCGCTTTTTCGTAATCCATTACGAGCGCCTCGTTACACGAGCTTAATTTTTCGTTCGAACGCTCTGCTTGCAATTCGCTTTTCGACGATGCTAAATTGATCTCGCTTGAATTAATTGAGCTTGCACGTCTGATAAATAAATCGGAGTTAATGAATGATAAATAAACTACTGATAAGAGCATCGCTGCTGTTAAGCGTTCTGCTAGTAAGCTTGCCTGCGATTGCTGCGACGACGCCGAAGACGGCACATGCTGCGCTGAACATTGCCGGAAGTAAAAGTCTTGCCGGTGCCAGCGGCACCCGAATCCGACAATTCAGTACGATACGCGCGGACGTTCTGCTCATCGATGACGGTACGAATTTGACTGTAAACGGACAAGGCGTCGGATTCAACGCATCGCTATCGTACACGTCGTTTTTTTACGGTACGGGATCGGTGCAATACGGATCGCTGGCTTGCATTCCGCCCAACCCGAACAATCTTACAGCAACGCAGATGATTACCGCCTATTGGTTACCGGTCGGCAGCACACGGCGAACCTTGACGGTGGTGAAGACCGGCGCGTCGTACGTTCCATTGTCGGCAATCGGCACGATGTCCGTGCGGTACGACAGCACGCCGACGCTTCCGTTAGCGACCAATCTCAACCCTGGTCGGTATTGGCTCAACTCATGCGGATCGATCTATTCCTTTAGCGACGCCCAAGCAAAGAAATGACGTTTCGGCTGCCGAGCCTAGCACTTGCGGCTTGGGTCATCGTATGCAGCTTTCCGCCGGCCGCGCGCGCGCAGCCGGCGGATCCGCTCGCGGGTGAAACGGTTGTCGCTATTTGGAATGAGGCGACGCTCGAAGCGATACGTGAGGCGAGTATACCGGCGCCGATTGCCGCGCGCGCACTTGCGATCGTTAATACGGCGATGTACGACGCATGGTCGGCTTACGATAGCGCCGCGATCGGCACGGACGGCACCGCACGCCTCAAACGGTTGGTGCGCATGCATGACGAACGGCACATGCAGCGGGCGATTGCAATCGCCGCCTTTTATGCCCTACGCGATGTCTGCGCGGTGCCGATGGCGGACACGACACTGGCGCAAACCGGGCAACCACTGGGACAGGGCGACGAAGCAGAACGGATCGGACAAGCGGCCGCCGCCGCCGTTCTTGCCACACGCCATAACGACGGCTCGAATCAGCTCGGCGATCGCCACGCCGGATTTTATTCCGACTACACGGCATATCACGCGGTCAACACGCCCGAACGTGTAGCCGATCCCAATCATTGGCAACCGCTGCTTGTTTACCACGAAGACGGCTCGTTCCGCACGCAACATTTCTTGGTACCGCAATGGGGTGATGTTCGCCCGTTTGCAGCAGACATTCACCGTTTGACGGCCGCGCTTGACGCGCCCGCGCATGTTGGTGAAGCGAAATTTCAGCAGCAAGCGCAAGACCTGCTCGACATTAGTGCACAGCTCACCGATCGCCAAAAGGCCATAGCCGAGTACTGGTCCGACGGGATGATGACCGATTCTCCGCCCGGGCACTGGATGCGTTTCGGCATTTGGATCTCGAAGCGCGACCGGCATGACGCCGGAACCGATGCCAGGATGTTCTTCACCCTCTCCAACGCTCTACTCGATGCCGGCATACTCTGCTGGCATGTGAAACGGGTCAACGATTCGGAACGGCCGATCACCGCAATTCATGCGCTGTTCGCCGGCCGAACCGTTCGCGCATGGGCGGGACCCGGAAAAGGAACAGCTGCAATCGATGGAGCCGCCTGGCAGCCGTATCAGCCTCCCGAGGTCGTCACACCGGCCTTTCCTGAATTCTTCTCCGGTCATAGTACCTTTAGTGCAGCTGCCGCCGAAGTGTTGCGCCGTTTTACCGGCAGCGATCGCTTCGGTGCCTCGTATACGCAATTACCCGGCACCTCGATCGTCGATCCGGGTGAGCCGCGACGTCCGGTAACGCTGGCCTGGGCAACGTTTTCGCAAGCCGCCGATGAGGCCGGGATGTCGCGTCGCTACGGCGGCATTCACTTTGAGGACGCGGATCTCGCAGGCCGGCGGTCGGGCCGCGCCGTCGGCGCTGCGGCGTACGACCGCGCTCACGCTTTTATCACCGGCACCATCGAGAACGGCGCGCCCGGAATGCTGGCCGTCGAACGCGATTCCGTCAAAACGAAGCGTGCCGTACAGGCACCGTAAGAAACGACGAACCCGAACGCTCGCGCGTGCAATACGAAATGAGAGCGGACAGCTAGAGCTGTCCGCGCGCGGAAAGTACGGCAATCCAGATATACTAGATGCTTTGAGCAATAAAGATAGCCATCACTGTCTGCAGTGTCAGGTACGAACCGGCGACCGCCGGTAGCGTAACGGTCACGCCGGCGCAAGTGCGCCCGGATCGCGGGCAAGATCGAGCGACCACGCGGCAATTGCGATTGCCATCGCAACGACGCCGAATGCGGTCATCACGTCGACTGATACCGAGCAAGCCGTGAGCACGTTCATAGCCGCATCTTGCGACGGCGCGAAAGCTGCGGCGAAACGTGCAGCGAGCCGCGGAATGACAAAACCATCGACGCGGCCCGCGGCCAATAGTGCACCGAACCCGAGGCTGAAGAGGATCAGCCCGGTGATGACCGGCCAGCGTGAAAGTCCCCGGCCGCGTGCATAATTTACGAAAGCGACGAGCAGCGCACTTAGCAGCAGCAGCAACGTTCCATGCACGAGCATGTCGCGCACCCCGAGCGTCATTATTTCGCGCAACGCCGCCTGCGGTGCCGTGATGCCCGATCACGTGCGGATGCAGCGCGAGGGCGATGATCCCAAGCAGTGCCGCGCCGGCAGTCGAACCAGCTGCGCGCAGGACAGCGCCGCGTCTAGCTACCATGCTTGCAACGTTAGCACGGTCGCGGCTATTGCTTATGGAACACGAACCGACGTTGTCCGGAGACGGACCATAAGCGGAGCGTGTCTGGAGAACAGACGATGCGCGCCCCGACTCGCCCCGACCGCCGCGTCAACAGAACGCGGGCACTGCTGCTCGCCTCCTTCGATCGTCTCTTCTTGACGCGCGGCTATAACGACGTTCGCGTGCGCGGCCTTACCGCGAACGCCGACGTCGGCCGCTCGACCTTTTACGAGCATTTCGAGGGCAAGGAAGAGCTGCTCGAACACAGCGTCGCGCGGGTGATGACGCAGCTCGCCGCGACGACGGCAAGCGGTGCGTTCGAAGATGCGTTGATCCACGTTTGCACGCAACGCTCGCTCGCAGGCGAACTCATGCAAGGCTCGGCCCGGGCAATCGTCGTGCGCGTGCTTGCCCGCAAACTCGAAGCTTATCTTACGGACGATGCCCGACGTTCCGCTGCCGTGCCGATCGCTCCGCTGCCGTTTCTCGCCGTATCGCTAGCGCACGCGCAGCTTGAAGCAGTCGACGCGTGGCTGAGCGACGACGGTTCGTGTGATGCGCGAACCGCCGCACCCGTGTTGAAGGCACCACACGTGCTGCCGTGGCAGCAATGTTTCACGCGAGCGGCTGGCGCCGACGCAAGCGGTTCCGTCACGGCGTCATTACGCGCCGGCGTACCCGGTATGCGCGACTGCATGACGACCGTCCGATCGCGAGCCGTCAACAGTCGACCCGACGCTCGACGACTCCTGGGCCGCCGCCTGCGTTCGATGCGCGACGTCCTTGGTGCGATGCTAGCGCCTGCGGCCGGCCGGACCATCGCCGCTTTTGCGCAGTGCCCGGGTCCTAGGTCTCCGTTTGTCTCGGCTTGAGCAAGAGTATCTTCAGCGGATATTGCCGGCGCCGCATCTCGAATTGCAGGCGCTGGATCGCGATCGGGCGTGATGTCCACTGTATGTCTCGGGGGTAACGAAATCGCGGTTGAGCGTGTTGGTTTCGGCTAGAAATTACCGGCTATTGCGCATCATTTGACGCTCGGCCCGCTCGACTACAGCGACTATGATGGTCGAGATTGCCGCCGCATGCGAATCCAGCGATAGGCGAAAAAAATGTTGAGTAAACACAAGACGATCGCGATAACCGCCCACAGCGTGTCATGATTTTGAATCGCCCAAAAGCACAAGACACCAAATAAAATAGCGGTGTTTACCGGGATGATCCAAGCTTGTTTTTTTAACATTGGCGCTTATTTTACGACCGGAATAATGTCACTTGGTGCGAGCGGATAGATGCCGAGCGCGAACGTTGCAGCAGCGCACACGGCAACCGATATCCACGGTAAGGGGTTTGCCGAACGTTCATCGCGCACGTGCGCGAGATCGACGCGCACGAACATGGCGCGGACGATCTTAAAATACACGTAGACCGAGATTGCCGTCCCGGCGATTAATAACACTGCAAGCCACCAGAAACCGGCCCCCACGGAACTTGCAAGGATGAGGATCTTGCCGGTGAAGCCGGCCGTCGGCGGCAAGCCTGAAAGCGCCAGCAGGAAAAACGTCATCGCTGCCGCGAGCCACGGGCGGCGATACGCTAAGCCTGCGAAGCGCGCAATATTCACGCTGCCGTCCGCATCCTTGGTCATCAATGCGATGACCCCAAAGGCGCCCAGATTCATAAACGTGTATGCGCCGAGATAGAACACGGCGTAGCGCAAGCCGAGCGGCGTTTGGCCCGCGAATGCGGCAACGACATAGCCGATCTGCGCGATGCCGGAATACGCCAGGAGCCGTTTCATATCGCTTTGTGCAAGTGCCGCGACGTTGCCGACGATCATCGACAACGCGGCGATGGCCCAAATCGGGGCCAAGATTGCGGTCGCCGTGGTCGGCGGAAGCGCAGCATACGCAAAGCGGCCGAGCACCGCGAGAACGCCGGCTTTGGTGACGACCGACATATACGCGGTTACCGAAAGCGGCGCGCCTTCATAGACGTCCGGCGTCCAGGCGTGAAACGGAACCATACTGAGTTTGAACGCGAGGCCGACGAAGAAAAGACCCGCGCCGATCGCTATGAGCGCCGAAGGCGGCGCTGCAGCGATCGCCGCCAACGTCACGGAGCCGGTTCCGCCGAACAGCAACGCCATTCCGTAAAGCAAAAAGCCCGACGCCATCGACGACAGCAACAAATACTTGAGACCCGACTCGCGCGCGCCGGCGCGGATCGACATCGCACACAGACAGTAGAGGCCGAGCGACAATAATTCGAGCCCGAGGAAAACCAGCATCAAGTTGCCGGCGCCCGCCATGAGCAGCGCGCCGCACGTGCTCCAGAGCATAAGAGCCGTCGTTCCGGCGACTTGATCGTCGCGGCCGATGCCGATGCCCAGCGCAAGTGAAACAATCGTCGCGAAGATAGCGATCGCGCTGAAAACAACGCTGAAGCCGCCGACAATGTAGGCGCCGCCGAAAGCAGCGTATGGATGACCGTATTGTTGCGCGATAAGAATGCCGCCGATGACGAGACCCAACATTGCGATTCCGACGGCAACGACGCGCCGGTTCCGCCCGGTCGGCACGAACAGATCGACGACGAGAGCAACGAGCGCCGCAACGGCGATAATGAATGTCGGCCAGAGTGCGCCGACGTCGGCGGAGCTAACGTACGGAACTGACGACGGCATTCAAACCTTCTTGCATGCGAGGAGCAGACGGCGGGTCGAGCAAGACGCTCGCACCGGTCAACGCGGCAGCGGCGCTTTGAGCGATTGCCGCGACCGGTGCCGGATTGATGCCCAGCAAGATAAAACCGATGACCAGCGGCGCGATCGCCAACCCTTCGATCCAGGTGAGATCGCGGCGTTCGGGCAGATCGGCGACCTTCGGCCCATTCATGATCCCTTGAAATAGCCGCAGCATGTACGCCGCCGCGATAACGATCGGGATCAGCGCGACGAATGCCGCACTGCCGAAGCCGGCTTGATACAAGCCGGAGAGGATCAGCAACTCGCCGGCAAAACCGGCAAGTCCCGGTAAGCCCAGCGCTGCAAGCGCAGCGAACATTAATGCTCCGCCGAGTCGCGGATTATCGTAGGCGAGCCCGCCGAGGCGGTGCAGCGACCGCGTCTCTTCGCGCTCTTCGACATAGCCGAGAACCAAAAACAGCGCGGCACTGAACAGTCCGTGCGCCACCATGTACACGATCGCACCGGCGATTGCCAGCGGACTAAAGCTGAAGATTGCGATGAGCATCAACCCGAGATGCGAAAGCGAACTGTACGCAACCACGCGTTTTGCGTCGACTTGCGTGAGCGACGTCAGTGCGCCGTACAACAAGCCGACCAGCCCGAGCACGAACATCAGCGGGATCGCCGCGTGCATCTGCGGCGCAAATAACGCTAAGCCGATGACGATAAACCCGTAAATGCCGGCTTTTGATTGCACGCCGCCGACGACCGCCGCGACCGGCGGCGGCAATTCGGCATACGTATCGGGCATCCAGGTATGAAACGGAAATACCGGCGTCTTGACTAGAAACGCAAAAGCAAACCCGCTGAAGACCCAGGCTGCGAATGCCGGATCGATCGGCGGGCCGGCGTTGGGCACACCGATGACATCCGTCGTGCCGTGCACGATGCCGAACGCAGCCGTTGCGAGCAGCAGACATAAACCACCGGCAAGATTGTAGATAAGATAACGCCAGGCCGCCGTGCGATGGCCGCGTCCGCCGGTCGCGCTGCCCCAGCCGATCATCAACAAGAACACCGGCACGAGCATGAGATCCCAAAAGAGCGCGAACAGCAGCAGATCTTTCGCCAGAAACACGCCGGTCATCGCGCCCATCAACACGAGCATCTGGGCACCGTACTCGCGCGCCCGCGTCGCGCGTAATGCAACGAGTGCACCGAACGTCGCGAGCTCTAAGAGGATGACGAGCCAATACGAGAACGGACCGAACCCAAAGTGAAACCAAGCATCGAACGGACGTGAGAGCCAGTGCACGCTATCGTCGGGCGCATGCGCACCGCCGATCGTTACAATAAACGCCAGCGCCGCAACGCCGGCGCCGATCCACTTTGCCGTTCCATCCGCGGCTTTCGGCAGTGCGTACAGTAATAGACCAATGAAGATCGGAGCGAGCACCAGGACGGTGACGGTGCCGTTCATCGGCCGCTTCCAATCACCGCATAATACACGACGAAGCACGCGACACCGAACATGATATACAGTGCGTAACCGCGCACGAGACCCGTCTGAAAGCTGCGGAAAAAGTGGCCGAACCAATTCATCGAATGCGCGACTTCGCGCACGCCGCCGTCAATGACGATCGGATCGACGACGTTGCCGAACAGACGGCCGAGCGCGGCGGCCGGCTTTACGAACAGCGCGTCGATCGCGGCGTCGAAATAGTACGCGTTGCCGAGCACCGGCGGCATCTTCACCGTCTCCGTGCGCAAGCGTGCGACACTGCCGCTCAGCGCCGCGGCCGTTCCATAGCGCACGTACGCCAAAGCAATACCGGCGGCAACGAAAACTAGCACGATCGCGCCGGACAGCAATTCGGGGATCGGTGCGGACAGCTCCGCGCCGATTTGCGCCGCTGGAAAGAGCGGCGCGAAGAACGTGCGCCACGGACTATGCTCGCCGCCGATTGCCAGCCAGCCGATACCGATTGAAAACGGAATGAGCACCGCGACCGGCGCGCTCATGATCCACGCCGGCGCATGCGCACCATGCTCTTTTCCATGCTCGTGTTCTTCGTGTTCGAGCGCAACGGGTGAACTCTGCGGAATGCCTGCCATTTCGGGATGGCGGATGCCGAGTTCCGACGGATCGATGTTTCCGCGATATTGCCCGAAGAACGTTACAAAGAGCAAGCGGAACATATAGTATGCGGTTACACCGGCGGTAATGACGCCGATTGCGTACAACCATGGATGTCCGTGCCGCAGCGTTTCGTAGAGCACCGCATCTTTACTGAAATAGCCGCTGAAGCCGGGGATGCCGCAGATTGAGAGCACGCCGACGAGCATCGCGATAAATGCAAACGGCATTTGTTTGCGCAAGCCGCCCATGCGCCGGACGTCTTGCTCGTTGGCCAAATTGTGGATGATGATGCCGGCGCCCAAGAAGAGTTCGGCTTTAAAAAATGCGTGGGTGAGGAAGTGCAACACGCCGGCATCGAACGCGCCGACGCCGACGCCCATGATCATGTAACCGATTTGCGACATCGTCGAATAGGCCAGTATTCGTTTGATATCCCATTGAGCGATGCCCAGCACGGCGCCGGCGATCGCCGTGAGCGCTCCGATCGCACCGACAAGCTCACGCGCCTCGGCCGACGCCGTCCACAACGGTGCGCAGCGAGCGATCAAATAGACTCCGGCCGTTACCATGGTCGCGGCGTGAATGAGTGCCGAAACCGGTGTCGGACCTTCCATAGCATCCGGCAGCCACGTGTGGAGCGGAACCTGCGCCGACTTTGCCGCGCAACCGACAAAGAGCGCAAAGCACACGAGAAACAACTCTTGACTGCTGAACGCATGTGTCAAATTACCGAACACGTCGCCGTACGAAATCGAGCCGACATGCGTGATGATGATCAGAACGGCAAAAAGAATGCCGACATCTCCCAAAACGTTGATGACGAACGCTTTGCGCGCGGCTGCAACCGCCGATGGCCGGTCGAACCAGAATCCGATTAGAAAGTACGACGCCAAGCCGACAAGGCCCCAGCCGACGAGTAAGCCGACGAAGTTGTCCGACAACACCAGCGTCAGCATGGCGAAAACGAAGAAGTTGAGATACGAAAAAAACCGCGTGTACGCGCGGTCGCCGGCCATGTAACCGATCGAATAGACATGGATGAGAAAGCCGACGCCCGTGATGATCAGCGTCCACGTCAATGACAGCCGGTCGTACAGCAGTCCGAACGAAAAGCCGGGTAGCCAGGTAAACATCGCGGCATGTGCGCCGCCGAGCGGCCCGCTCGTCTGCGTCGCATCGTTCCACGACCATAGCGCCGCGACAAACGCCGTACCGACGAGCGCTGCGCCGACCGGGCCGCCGAGCGATTTAAGTTGCGGTCCGAACGACCACAAAACGACCGCTCCGACGAGCGGCAGCAGCCAGATAAAATAGAGCAGTGGATAGCTGCCGTCGATGCCGAGTGCGTAATGCGTCATCCGTGCAACGCCGCAATCTCGTCGACGTCGACATTGACCGAACGGCGGAATACGATTACCACGATCGCCAAGCCGATCGCCGCTTCGGCCGCTGCAACCGTGATAACCAGAAACGCAAAAATGTGGCCGGCGGCGTTGACCCAAGCCTTCGCAAAGGTGATCAGCGCGAGGTTTGCGGCGTTGAACATCAATTCGATGGACATGAGCATAATAAGCGGATTACGGCGCACGATTACGCCGATAACGCCGAGGAAGAACATTACGGCCGAGAGGCCGATGTAGTTTTCGATCGGCACGGCGAACACACTGGGACTCATCGCGTAAGCGGCTCCTGCGGCTTGACGATCGACTCGCGCTGACGCTTGCGCTGTCGCGAGGTGGTACGCGATGGTTCATCGTCACCGGCCAGCAGCACGACGCCGATCACGGCGACCATCAGCAGTAAGGCCGTTACCTCGAAGGGCAGCAAGTTTTGCGTGAAGAGCACTTGGCCGAAGTTTGCCACGCTGCCGAAGACGTCGGCTTGTCCGGTCTCGCCGAGTGCACCGGTGGAGCCGGCCGCAATCGCCGGCACGGCCGGCAACGGGGCGCGCGCGACCGAGAACACGATCGTCGCCAGCGCAATGACACCGATGATGGCGGCCGGAACGACGATCTTCGGCAGCCGGTCGGGACCGACGTCGAACGGCTTGACGCCGCTGGATAATAACGCAATAACAAATAGGAAAAGAATCAAAATCGCGCCGCTGTAGACGACAATCTGAATGACGGCGATAAACTCGGCTTGCAGCGTGAGATACAGGATCGCAAGCGTAATAAAGTTGCCGAGCAAGCCGACGACGCTGTAAACCGGCTTTTCCGCGGTGATGACAAAGACGCCGGTTCCGATCAGAGCCAGCGCCAATAACCAGAAAGCGATCAACCGGCAAGCCCCCGGCGGTGGTCCTTGAGATATTTCCCGCGTGCCGTTGCATCGTAGCCGGTGGCTATGTCGACCGTCGACTTCGTTTGCGCGACGACGCCGAGATCCGAGGGTATCCCGTTGGGCCGCTCGTCGGGAGCCTGCCCGATGCCTTGGTCGGGCGCAACCAACAGCCGGTCCTTGGCGTAGACGAACGCTCCGCGCCGGTAGTCGGCCATCTCGAAACGCGGCGTCAACACGATTGCGTCGGTCGGACACGCTTCTTCACACAAACCGCAAAAGATGCAACGCAATTCATCGATTTCATAGCGCGCGGCGTAGCGTTCGCCGGGTGAACGGCGATCTTCGGGACTGTTCTCGGCGCCGATCACCGTAATGGCATTCGCCGGGCAAGCGATCGCGCACAGCTCGCACCCGATGCAGCGCTCTTTGCCGTCGGCGTAGCGCCGCAATTCGTGCAGGCCGTGAAAGCGCGGTGCATGTTGCTTGGTAACCGACGGATATTCAATGGTCGGCTTCTTATAAAAAAAATACGAAAACGTGGTGCGGAAGCCGGTAAAGAGCGCACCGACATTAAAGAGATTTTTGCGCATGGTCATCCGTTCGTAGGCCAAAATGCGACGACGACGGCCGTCAGCACGAGATTGAGCGTAGCTGCTGGCAACAGTATCTTCCAGCCGAAGTCCATTAAACGATCGTAACGGAACCGCGGCAGCGTCGTCCGCAGCCAAATGTAAAAGAATAAAAACGCCCCGGCTTTGAGCAAGAACCAAATTAAGCCGGGAATAAACGCTAAACCGAATAGTGCGTTCCATCCGCCCAGAAACAGCAGCGTGGCAAGGCACGAAACCGTAATCATATTCAAGTACTCGGCAATGAAAAATAAGCCGAAGCGCAGGCCCGAGTATTCGGTATGAAAGCCACCGACAAGTTCGGTTTCTGCTTCGACCAGATCGAACGGTGCGCGGTTGGTTTCAGCGACTGCGGTGATGATGTAGATGATGAAGCCGAGCAATTGGGGAATGATAAACCAGATCCGGTATTGCGCGTGCACGATGCCCATAAGCGATGTCGTTCCGGCGAGAATTAACACGCCGATCACCGACATCGTCATCGACAACTCATAGCTGATCATCTGCGCGGTCGCACGGACGCTACCGAGCAGCGGGAACTTCGAGCCCGATGCCCAGCCCGCCAGCGAGATGCCGTAAATGCCGATCGATGTCAGCGCGAACACGAATAAAATGCCGGCGTTCACGTCGCCGATCGAGCCGAAGAACCCGCCGCCGGTCGGTTCGGCGAAGGGGATGACGGCAAAAACGCCCATCGCGGTGATGAGCGAAATAAAGGGTGCAAGTTTATAGATCAGCGGATCGGCGGTTCGCGGTGTAAGATCTTCTTTGAACATCATTTTGACGGCGTCGGCTGCGGGTTGAAGCATGCCCCACGGCCCGACGCGATTCGGTCCGGGGCGCAATTGCATCCAGCCCATGATTTTGCGCTCGAATAGCATCGAATAGGCAAACGTTGTAATAACGATGCCCAGCACGATGCCGGACTTGATCAAAACAATCAGCCAAAATGGGACGGCCGACGTCAGCGCGGCATCCATCTTTTACACTCCCACCACGGCACTGCTTCGCGATGCACTCACGCGCACGGCGCCCCCCGCGCCGAACGCATTCGCCGGAGCCGCAGGCAACCCGTCAACGATTGCGACAGCATCCGCCGGAACACGGTCGCTCACAACGAGAATCAGTCCGGACAGCACCGCGTCGCCGCCGGTCGAACCGGCGGTAACGTCGACTGCCTCACCGTCGCGCAGTTTGAGCCGCGCCGCCGTTTGCGGATGCAACGTCGCGCGCGGTACGGTCCGCAGTTGCACGATGCGCGCGTCGAACGCCAGGGTACCGCCCCCGCTGAAAATCGCTGAGTCGACAATCAGACGCAGTTCGCCGTCGCCCGGCGCCGCAATGGACGTGCGGGCCAACGTCCGGCCGTTAGCCGGCAGTTCGCGTAAGCCGGCTGCCACCGCATGTTCGACCGCGAGCGGATCGGGCAAGGCAACACCAATTGCATCTGCGAGCAGGACGAGCATGTCGCCATCGGCTTGAGCTTCACCCGGCGCAACGACCGAGCCGAACACCGGCAGCAAATCGCCGGCCAAATCGGTCGTCGTTCCGCTCTTTTCGAACGCGGCGCACGCCGGCAAGATGAGATTTGCCAGTTCGGCGGTCTCCGTCATGAATAATTCGCTCACCACGACGAACGGCGTCGCTGCAAGCGCGGCCCGAACGAGTGCGCGGTCCGGGTAATGCAGCATCGGATTAGCGCCGAAAATCGCCAGCACGCCGATTTGCCCGGCACGCGACGCTTCGAGCATGCGCTGCGTGTCGAGGCCGCTCCCGCGCGGCAACATTCCCATCGCTTCGGCACCACGTGCATTCGGCTGCTCGCCGCTTATGAACAGACTGACGTCTTTGCCGCCGTCGCGCAAGGTTGCAGCTAAATCCAGGAACGCTGCGGCTTCATCGATTTGCGTTCCATCCCAAACAAATGCGACGCGTTGCGTGTCACCGGCGATTTGCGCCGCCGCGTCGGCAACCGTTGCGACGTGGCGGACGGCAAGCGACGAACTCGCGCGATGATCGCCGATCGAGATCAAGCGTGCTCCGAGTCGCGAAACGGCTTTGCGAATACGCAGATCGAGCACCGGTGCAAGTGCCGCCGGCGGACGTCCGTAGGTGACGATCGTTTCGGCAATTTCGAGATCGAGATGCGTTCCGCCGAAAGGAGCCGGATGCGCTTGCAGTTGGCGGCCTGCGCGCCAGTCCAGGTTCTCGACGCCGAGCGCGCGATGCACGTATTGCAGCAAAAACGCTTCTTCATTGAGCAATCGGCCGCCGCCGATGGCGCCGGCCGATTGCGGGCCGTGTGTCGCCAGCGTCTCTTTGAGCGCAGCGGCCCATAGGCCGATGGCGTCGTCCCATGCGATCTGCGACCAGCTGCCGTTTTGTTTGTACAGCGGCTGGGTGATCCGGCGCTCGTCGGCAACGTAGCCGACGTTGTAACGCCCGCGATCGCACAGCCAGCCGTCACTAATCTGATCGTCTTCTTCAACGCTCATCGTACGCAACAACGTGTTGCCGCGCTCGTCGACGTGCATTTGACAGCCGACGCTGCACTGCGTACAGGTCGTATCGGTGCGATGGTTGTCCCACGGACGCGACTTGAACCGGTACGTTTTCGACGTCAATGCGCCAACCGGGCACAACTCGGTAACGTTGCCGGAGAAGTCGGAGACATACGGCGCGCCGGTGGCCGTCGCGATGATGGCATGCGCGCCGCGGTCGTCCGTGCGCAGCGACTGCTCTTGGGTGATGATGTCGTCGAAGCGCACGCAACGCAGGCATAAGATGCAACGCTCCTCATCGAGCACGATCGTCGGCCCGAGATCGACAGCCTTAGGTTTTGCGTCTTTTGCGTCGACGGAACGCGATGCGCCCTGGCCGTATGCCATGGAGTAATCTTGCAAATCGCACTCGCCGCCCTTATCGCAAATCGGGCAATCCAGCGGGTGATTGAGTAAAAAGAATTCGAGAATTGCGCGCCGGCCTTCGTTCGCCTTAGCGTTTTGCGTATGCACTTTCATGCCGTCGCTCACGGGCGTGTTGCACGCGATCTGCAGCTTGGGCATTCCCTCGATATCGACCAAACAGACGCGGCAAAGTCCGGCCGGTCCAAGTTTCGTATGGTAACAATAAACGGGAATGTTGTTTTTGATCTGCTTCGCAGCTTCGACGAGCAGCGTGCCTTTGGGCACGCGCACGTCGACGCCGTCAATCGTGACGGTAACAAGGTCGGTTTGCGGAAGGGTAGTGCTCATGCTGCTTTCGAGTGACGGTTGGGTAACGATGACGGATCGAACACGATCGCAATGCGAAAATGAACCGAGGATGCTCGGTTTACACCGCCAGCGGTAAGCCGCGCGGCTCTTTAACGTACGCGCGGAACTGGTCCTCGTAACGCTTGACGACCGATGCCAGAAACGGTTCGAGCGAATCACCCAGCGCGCATAGGTTCAATCCGGTAAGTTGATGCGATGCCGCAACGAGCATGTCGACGTCGCTTTGCAAGCCGTGGCCTTCGAGAATACGCACGAGCGTCTTTTCAAGCCACTGACCGCCTTCGCGACACGGCGTACATTGACCGCATGACTCATGCGCGTAGAAACGAATGAGCGTGTGCGATGCCTTGACGAAGTCGGTCGTATCGTCGAAGACGACCATTGCTCCCGACCCCAGCATCGATCCGGCTTTCGAGATCGCGTCGAAATCGTACGGCAAATCAAGATGTTCTTCAAACAGACAGGCCGACGAACCGCCGCCGGGTTGAACGCCGGAAAACGTCCGGCCGTCGCGCAGACCGCCGGCACAGTCCCAGATGAGTTGCCGAATCGTCGTGCCCAGGGCGACTTCATAATTGCCCGGTGCCTTCACGTGGCCGCTGATCGAGACGATCTTGAAACCGGGCGAACGCTCCGGACCGACGCTTGCGAACCATTCCGGGCCGTTGCGCATGATATGCGGCAAGTACGCCAACGTCTCGACGTTATTGACGACGGTCGGTTCGCCGTACAAGCCCTTGATCGCCGGGAACGGCGGTTTGAGGCGCGGCTCACCCCGACGGCCCTCAAGCGAGTTGAGCAGACCTGTTTCTTCGCCGCAAATATACGCGCCGGCGCCGCGATGAATCGTCAGCTCGAGATCGTAGCCGGAGCCGAGCACGTTTTTGCCGACGTAACCGGCGTTCCGCGCGGCCTCGAGCGCCGCTTTAAAAATAAGATAACCCTGCTTGAATTCACCGCGAATATAGATAAACGCATGATGCGAACCGATCGCATACGAACCGATAAGAATACCTTCGATAATTTGATGCGGCGTCTGCTCGAGCAGCATGTGGTCTTTGAACGTGCCCGGTTCGGCCTCATCGCAATTGCAGACCATGTAGCGCGGCCGGCCGTTGTTCGGCAAAAACGACCACTTCCGTCCGGTCGGAAAACCGGCACCGCCGCGCCCGCGCAGATTCGAGCCCATGCAAATATCGGAAACGTCTTTAGGCGTCAGTTCTTTAAAGGCGCGTTCGAGTTGAGCGTAGCCGCCCTGGGCGCGATAAACGTCGATATCGCGTAAATCGAGTTCGCCGATCCCTTTCGTCAATACGGGCGTAACGAGCGTGCTAGTCATGCTGCTGTCCTTCAATTGCCTGCAAATTCTTTTCGTGCAGAACGCGTTCGTTCGAGCGTTGCGCAAACGCCGAGTTCGCCATCAGCCGGTCGAGCATGATGATGCCGCTTGCATCGCCGAGTCCGCCCGCATTGTTGGGATCGCTAACACCGCGGCCGCCCGGCGATTTGCGACCTGTATCCTGCGCAATTTTCCATGTCCGTTCCGGTTTAGCCGTCTGCGCGAGTGGTGCAACCGGATACGTGCCGGCGCGAATGGCGGCCAGCATCGCGTCGATATCACGCTCGGTTAAGTCGTAGACGAACTCGAGATTGATCTGCATGCACGGTGCACGGTCGCAGGCCGCAAGACATTCGGCCTCTTCGTAAGAGAATAACCCGTCGGCCGTCGTTTCAAGATGTCCGATGCCGAGTTGCTGCCGGAAATACGCCATGATCTCTTCGGCACCGTTGATCGCGCACGATAAATTACGGCACACTTGTATCATATATTTGCCGACCGGCTTGCGAAAGAACAGCGTGTAAAACGATACCGTCGATTCGACGACCGCCGGCGTGAGACGCAGCAGATAGGCGATCGCCACAATCGCATTCTGCGATACGTAGCCCTCATGCTCTTGAAACAAGTGCGCCATCGGAATGAGCGCACTGCGCGAATCTTCGTACAACGCGATGAGCGCTTCACACTCCGGTCGCAAGCGCACGAACAGGTCGTCGAAAGCATTGCCGGAACGGACGACATTGGGATCCCAATCCGCCGGTACTAGCGTCGTTGCAGTCGAACTGCCGGCCATTACCGGTCGACCTCGCCGAACACCGGATCGAGCGACCCGATCATGACGACCATGTCGGCAATCATCTCACCGACTGCTATTTTTTTCAGGATCTGCAAGTTATATAGCGATGCCGGCCGCGTGCGAACGCGCCACGGGCGGTTGTCGCCGTTCGACACAAGGTAATAGCCGAGTTCGCCGCGCGGACCCTCGACGGCTTGATAGACGTCACCGGGCGGAACGCGAAACGATTCGGACACATACTTAAAGTGATGGATCAGCGCTTCCATTGAAACGGCGATCGTCTCTTTCGGCGGCGGGGAAAATTTCGTATCCTTTGCCATGACCGGGCCGCCGACGAGGTTTTTGCGGACTTGTTCGATGATGCGCATCGATTGGTCCATTTCATCGAGCCGCACTAAGAAACGCGCGTAGGCGTCGCCCTCGGTTCGGGTCGGCGTCTCGAAATCGTAATTCTCGTAGCCGCTATATGGAAACGCTTTGCGCACATCGTACGCGACGCCGGTCGCACGCAAAACCGGTCCGGTGACGCTCCAGGCAATTGCATCCTCGGCCGAGATAATACCGACGTCGATCATCCGGTCTTGCAGAATCGGGTTTTTCTGCAACAGGTTTCGCAATTCGCGCATGCGCGGTGTATACATGGCGATCAGCGCATCGAGCCGTTCGAGAAAGCCGTCAGGAAGATCGTCGCGCAAGCCGCCGATCCGCAAATAATTCGGATGCATGCGCGCACCGCCTGAAAGTTCGTTTAAATCCAGAATGCGTTCGCGCATGTCGAACGCATAAAAAAACGATGAGATTGCGCCGAGATCGATCCCGCCCGTTCCCAGCCAGACGCAATGCGAGGCAATCCGCGAAAGTTCGCACAGCAAGACCCGAATTTGCCGGGCGCGCTCGGGCACGAGTTCGGTAACGCCGAGCAATTGCTCGACGCCGAGCATATAGCATAGCGCATTGGAAAGCGGCGATAAGTAATCCATCCGCTCGCACACTGTGGACGCCTGCGTCCAGAACAAATTCTCGGCCGACTTCTCGATGCCGGTGTGCAGGTAACCGATTTCGGGCTCCGCGCGAGTAACAACCTCGCCTTCGATCTCCGTGATGACTTGCAGCACGCCGTGCGTCGACGGATGCTGCGGTCCCATCGAGAGGACCATCCGGTTGTTATCACGTTCGACGACGGCCATCGTCAACGGCGCAGGCGCCGGGGCGGGTGCCGGCGCCGGGACGAAACTCTCTACGCTCATTGCGAACCATCTTTCGGCAACTGTCCGCCGCGCGCCGTATTCGGTTCGGCCGCCAGCTCTTTGGTACTCGCGGCCCCCGCCGTTGCGACGGCGCCCGGCGACGTCGCGGCGGGCGCCGGTGCGCCCGCGAAATCCGGTGCCGCCGGCACCGCTTGGCCGCGCGCGGCCGCAATTTGCCGTTGTAACGCCGCCGCCGTCTTCCCGGAGGCGGGCGTACCGGCAGCGACGTTGGATTTCAACGCAAATGAGGGACGCGGCGTACGCTCGAGCGCCGGCCCGCGCAACGGGTAATCCTTGCGCAGCGGCGCCCCTGTCCAATCCTCGGGCATCTGTATCCGCCGCAGATCCGGATGACCGGAAAACGCAATGCCGAACAGATCGAATATCTCACGTTCCGGCCAATCGGCCGACGGCCACAGGTCGGTTACGCTCGGCACCGGGGGCGACCCGATCGACACGCCGCACAAAACGCGTACCCGCGTTGCGCTCGCACCATTCGACGCGAACTTCAGCAGATGGTAGACGACGTCGAACCGCGGCTCGCGTTCGAGATAGTCGACACCGCCGATGTCGCTAAGCATCGCATAACCGTCGTTTCGCAGCGCCGTAAGCTCGTCCCGGACGCCGGCGGGCGTGGTCCGGATGATACGCGCATCGTCGATATCCGGCCGAATCGCAGTTGGATCCAAGGCCGTCGAGCCGGCCGGCGGTAGTTGAGAACTCGGCATAACCTACGCTCGGGCGAGGATGCCGCCGCGGCCACCCTGACGGATCTGCTGTTGAATGAGATTCACGGCGTAAAGCAAGCCGTCGGGCGTCGGCGGACAACCCGGCATATACACATCGACCGGAACGATCGTATCGACGCCTTGCACGACCGCGTAGTTGTCGAACACACCGCCCGAACTTGCACAAGCGCCCATGGCGATCACCCACTTCGGATCGGCCATTTGATCGTACAAACGCTTGATGATCGGAGCCATCTTCTGCGCGACGCGGCCCGAAACAATCATCAAATCGGCCTGGCGCGGCGATGCGCGAAACACTTCGGAGCCGAAGCGAGCTAGATCGTATTCCGGCGCGGTCGCCGTCATCATCTCGATCGCGCAACATGCTAAGCCCATCGTCAGCGGCCAAACGCTCGACGACTGGGCCCAGCGAGCAACTTCGTCGACTTTCCCCAATAAGAATTGACCGGGTGAATCTATCGCCACTGGAATCCGCCTCTCTTCCACACATAGGCATACCCGACGGCGAGCACGATCACAAAGCCGATCATTTCCAGCAAACCAAACACCCGCAGTGCGTGCATTTGCACGGCCCAAGGATAGAACGATGCAGCTTCGACATCAAAGACGACGAACAGCATAGCGATAAGGTAGAAACGAACGGGGAATCGGCCGCTCACGTCGGAGGTGGGTTCGACACCGCATTCGTACGCTTCGCTTTTCACCGCGTTTGGCTTCGCGCGCGCCATCAAGCCCGGCAGCACGGTAAAGAGCACAGCGGCAGCAAGCGCAACCGCAAGATAGATTGCAACGGGTCCGTACGGAGTCATATCAGTCAATGATTTTCTGGAAGCTTTCCCGGAGCGCCTTTGCAGTGACGGCGATGTGCTCCGTTCTTGCAGCTTGCGGTCCGAACCCGAATCCGAATGGTGAGACGCAGATCGGCTCGATCGTCGGCCGTATTTTAGACGCGGCCAATAGTCAACCGGTGCCGAGCGCGACGGTCGTCGTCGGCACGATCGTGCGCAATGTCGTGGCCGCGGATGGCGGACAATTTACACTCGCCGGCGTTCCGATCGGCAATCAAACGCTCGTTATCCGCGCTATCGGCTACGCAACGGAGACCGAAACGATACTCGTAACCACCGGCAACACGTCCAAAGCCGGTGACGCCGGGCTGGTTCGTTTGCAATCGACGTTACAATCGGGTGGTGCGTCGCCGCGTCCGCGACCGACTTAACGGTCGGAGAGAATCGGAACGCCGGCTGCTTTGAGGTCGATTGCATAGCCGGCCACGACGAGTTCAACGCGATCGGCGCATACCGCAACACGTTGCATCAAACGGCCGAGATGATCGCGGAAAATGCGACCCTGCGCCGACGGCGGCACGAGCCCCCAACCGGTTTCCTCGCCGACCAGCACGACATGCGCGCGAGTCGCGGCGAGCGCTTCAACGAACGGCTCGATGTGCGTGTCGAGCAGGCTGAGTGCCGCGACCGCATCGCGTTCGACGAGCGCTTCACTATCGAGCAGATGCGCCGCCGCCCACGTTCCGAGCGAATCGACGAGCAACGTCGTTCCCGTCGGTGCCGCAGTGACGATGTGCGGCAATGTTGCAGCGCCGGAATGCCATAATTCGATCGCCGGGAGTGCTCCGCGCTGCACGCGATGGCGCGCAATGCGATCGGCCATCTCCTCATCCGCCGGATCGATACGCGCGGTGGCAACGTACGTTACCGGTGCACCTAGCCGGCGCGCAACGTGCAGAGCACGCGCGCTCTTCCCGGACCGCACGGGACCGGTAATGAGAGCGATCATCGATCTGCCCTACGGGCGAGCAAACCCGCCGACCTCTACGGGGTTCTTGGGCGCAGATGCAAGAGTTCGCGTTCTTCGCTGCCGGGGTGGTGATCATCATCATGACCTTCAGCGATGTTTTTCAATCCGTTATCGTACCGCGTCCGGCCACCCGCCGGTTGCGCGCGAGCGCGTTTATCGCCCGCTGGGGCTGGCAAACGTGGCGCTGGTTCGCGCACACGGCGATCAAAAACGACTTGCGCGAAGACTTTCTCGGAACGTACGCACCGTTATTGCTGCTGGTCTTGCTTGCATTCTGGGTGGCCAGCTTGATCTTTGGCTTCGGTTGCATTTTTTTCGGCTTACACGCGCAACTCAAGCCGGAGCCGACGTTCTCTAGCGCACTCTACTTCGCCGGAACGTCGTTTCTAACGATCGGTTACGGCGACATCGTGCCGGCCGCTCCGCTCGCGCGCGCGACTGCGATTTTTGCCGGCGCTTCAGGTTTCGGCATCTTTGCCATTCTCACGACGTTCCTTTTTGCAATCTTCGGTGCGTATCAATCGCGCGAAGCTTTCGTCGTCGCATTTTGCAATCGGGCAGGGGCTCCGCCGTCGGGCGTCGAGCTGATCGAAACGCATGCCCGGCTGCACAGCATCGATAGCCTCATCGCGACACTGCGCGAGTCGCAAGCATGGCTTGCCGCCGTGCTCGAGACGCACCTCGCATACCCGGTACTCAATTACTTCCGCTCGACGCACGACGACATCTCGTGGGTCGGCGCGCTGGGCGCGATCTTGGATGCCTCGACAATTCTATTAACGACCGTCGACGTCCCGAGTAAAGCCGAAGCCGTGTTCGTCAATCGACTGGCGCGCCACTTCGTCAATGATTTCGGGCACCAGTTCAACCTCGCCGAAGGCACCGACGTCGGGGTCGAGCAGACGGAATTCGACGTCGCGTACGATCGGCTTCACGATGCGGGTATTCCGCTGGTCAATCGAGCCAAAGCCTGGCGTCATTTCAGCGAAGTCCGATCGACCTACGCCGGGCGGCTTAACGCTATGGCGCAATTCTGGCGTATTCCGCCCGCCCAATGGGTCGGCGACCGCTCTCTCATCAGCCACCACCCGCCGTTGAAACTTACGCCGGATATTCCGCGGCTTGTCGATGTTTAGCCGCCTGTCGCATCCTCATTAACATCCTCACCGATTGCACGCTTACGGATTGCACGCTGACGAATTGCACGCTTACGAACGTGCGTGTTTGGCCATGAATTTTTTAACCGTGTCGATCGGCGTTGCAAAACCGATCGCGCGCTCTTCATCGAAGCGCGATTCGGCGATACCGATAATGGCGCCGGTTGTTGCGTCGAAGACCGGACCGCCGCTTTCGCCCGGGATGATCGGTACGTCGAGTTCGAGCGAGGTGCTGCGAACGCTCGCGATCCGGCCCGCGTAGATCGATACCTTCGTGCCGAGGTGTTCGTCCTCGAAAGCATCGGGGATCGGGTAGCCCATGACGCCGATTTGCCGCCCCGCTTGCGCTCCGCTCGACGTTCCGAGCACGACCGCCGGCACGCGTGCGATCGGCGTATCGAGCAGGGCAATATCGTCGCGATCGTCACTAACCGCGACGATGAAAGCCGGTGCTTTTCGCCGGTCGCCGATCCGGGCCGAGATACCGCGGGCATCGGCGACGACGTGCGCGTCGGTCAATATTCGCGAACCCCAGCTACCGCTTTGCACGACGATACCGCTGCCGTACGCGGTGTCGTACTTGCCTTTGCGTTTTGGATCGTCGGCCGGAACGAGCATTGTAAAGAGCGCCATGGACGGCTGCAGCTTGCGATACATTTCGACGTAGACGTCTACCCGATCGGCGGCCGGCGTAGCTGCGCGCGTGCAGGCAACGAGCGGCAGCATTATGCACGCCAAGAGAACAACGCGCACGAACGCGCCGATTAGGTGTTCAGGCGCTCCGCGATCGCCGCGCGCAACGCGTCGATGCCGTCCCCGCTCGTTGCACTGACTTCGACCGCGCCGGCCGGAAGCGCCGCGCGCGCCGCCGCATCGAGCCGGTCGATTTTATTGAACGCAAGTATCGCCGGCTTCTCGTCCAAACTCAACTCGGCCAGAATCGTCTCGACACTCGCACGTTGACGCGGCCAGTCGCGATTCGATGCATCGATCACGTGGACGAGCAGATCGGCTACGTCGAGTTCTTCGAGGGTGGCACGAAATGCGTTGATGAGTTCCTTGGGCAGCGCCGTGATGAAGCCGACGGTATCCGCTAGGCGAATGTTGCGGCCGTCACCTATGTAGACCCGGCGTAATGTCGGGTCGAGCGTTGCAAACGGCTGATCGGCAACGAACGCGGCGTTGGTGCGCAGCGCATCGATGCCGGCAAGCCGATTGAGCAGCGACGACTTGCCGACGTTGGTGTAACCAACGAGTGCCACGAACGGATCGCGACCGCCGCCCGACCGGCGCGTTTGACGCTGTTTGCGCACTTCCTCGAGCTGATCGCCCAGCATGCTCACCCGCTGCTGGATCTTGCGCCGGTCGACTTCGAGTTTCGTTTCACCGGGGCCGCGTGAACCGACACCGCCGCCGAGTCGCGATAACGCTGCTCCGGCGCCGATGAGATTCGATTGGCGGTAGCGCAACTGCGCGAGTTCGACTTGCAGCTGACCTTCACGCGATCGCGCATGCTGCGCGAAGATGTCCAAAATGAGCATCGTCCGATCGACGAACGGCAGCGGGACGATCTTCTCCAAATTCGTGCGCTGCCGCGGGCGCAGGTCGTTGAAAATGAAGATGGCGTCGGCTTGCAACTCTTTGGCACGCTCGGCAATCTCGCGCGCCTTGCCGCTGCCGACGAGCGTCGCCGGGTCGACTTGCGGCAGCCGCTGCACGATTTCGCCCACGACGACGACTCCGGCAGCGCGAACGAGTGCGGCGAACTCAGCCAGTTCGGGTTCCAGCGGCGCAGACCGGTCTTGCAGGTCGACGGCCACGAGCAGTGCCCGTTGCGGCGCCTCGGCGACGGTACGAATCAAGAAGCACGTTTTAGGGGCGCAAGCATTTTGCGCCTTTCCGCCGGAACGGCAAGCGGAGCAGCCCGATCCGGCGTACCTACCGGGTTGTGAAAGCGCAACGCGACCGGAGCCGTTTCGTTGCCATGGGCGCCGCGCTGCTCGCATGCGCGGCTGTCGTCGTATTCGGAACGGCGGTTGGGGCCGTACCCTTCGCCTTCACGACCGTGCTTCGTCAGATCGTGCATCCGGATTTAAGCACGCAAGCCGGACGTATACTTTGGGACATCCGGATTCCGCGTGTCGCGATCGGCGCGCTGGTCGGCTCGGCTTTAGGCACCGCCGGAACGCTGCTGCAGACCATGCTGCGCAATCCGCTCGTCGATCCGTACCTTACCGGCAGCAGTGCCGGCGCGGCCTGCGCGATCGCGATCGGCATCGCCGCCGGTGCCGCAACGGCGAGTCTGCCGCTTCTCGCCTTTGCTGCCTCACTGCTTACCGCACTGCTCGTCGCAGCGTTGGCGCGCACGGGCAGCGGCTTGTCCAACGAGCGGCTCATTCTCGCCGGGATATCGCTATCCGCACTGTTCGCCGGCATCGTCACGCTCGTCGTTTTGCTCTCGCCGCGCGCGAGCACGTCGCTAAGCATTCTCGCTTGGCTCGGCGGAAGCTTAGCCGGCCGCGGCTGGCGCGACTTGCAAGCCGCCGGTGTCTACGCAGCCGGCGGCGCATTGCTCGCGCTTGTCCTCGCGCCGACGCTCAACGGCTTGCGGTTCGGCGAATCGCGCGCGCGTGCACTGGGAATCGACGTCGACCGCGCCGGCTGGGCGATTCTCGCGGCTGCGTCGTTGTTGACTGCTGCGGCGGTCAGCGTATCGGGCATCGTCGGTTTTGTCGGGCTGATCGTACCGCATCTCGCGCGGCGTCTGGTGGGCGACGACGCGCGGTTCACGCTCGTCATCAGCCTCATCGTCGGCGCGATACTCGTTGTAATGGCGGACGCATTCGCGCGTACGATCGCGCCGCCGCTCGATCTGCCCGTCGGCGTGCTGCTGTCGATGTTCGGCGTACCGATTTTCATTTTTCTTGCGTTTCGCCGCCGGGCAGCATGATCGAAGTCGCCGGTGTTGCGTTGGCTTACGGGGGCTGTCGCATTCTGCACGACGTCGACTTGCGAATTGCGGACAACGAACTCGTCGTCTTGGCCGGTCCGAACGGCGTCGGTAAGTCGACGCTCTTACGAGCAATTGCCGGTTTACAACCCCTCGTCGCCGGTTCCATCGCCGTCCACGGACAGGCTGTCGAGTCGCTGACGGGTCAGAAGCGCGGCCGAACGCTGGCACTTATCGAAGCCGACGGACCGTTGCCCGAGCGCATGACCGTCGACGATATCGTTGCCGGCGGACGGCTTCCCTATCGCCCGTGGTGGCGCTGGTCGTCGACATCCCGCGACCGCCGCGCGATCGACGAAGCAATCGAATGCACCGAGATAGCCGGCTTGGCGCAGCGTCCGTTCGCGCAACTTTCCAGCGGGGAACGCCAGCGAGTCTGGCTGGCTCTCGCGGTCGCGCAAGAAACGCCGGTGCTGCTGCTCGACGAGCCGACGAGCCATCTCGACATCCGGCACACCTTCGAGATGCTGGCGCTCGTGCGACGCTTAGTGACCGGCGGAAAGACGGCCGTGGTTGTGTTGCACGACCTCAACCTGGCGGCAGCCTTCGCAGATCGTATCGCCTTGCTGGGCGAACGGACGTTGCTCGCCTTCGACTCGCCGCAACGCGTTTTCAACGAGGAACTGCTAAGTCGCGTCTACGGCATCCCAATCGGCGTCCGGCACGAGCGCGATGGTGTCTTTGCATTCGCGTCGCCGCCGGCACGGCCGCGATAGCGCGCCGTTCCACGCACGAGCGCATCGACGACGTCGGCCACGCGCGGACCGGGCTGCAAGAGGTCGTCTTCATCGATCGCGACCACGCGGTGCCGGCGTACAGCGCGTAAACGCGACCACGGCGGGCCGTCCGGGATCAGCGTTCCGTGCGGCACGACGATCACGTCGGGATCGGCGGCTTCGACGCTTTCATCCGAGATCTCCGGGAACGCGGCGTGCACCGTGCCGGCAACGTTCGTAATGTTTGCAAAGCACAGCAGATCGTCGATGTAGGAACCATGCGCTGCAGTGTACGTCGGATTGACTCCGATGAGGACGAACGCGCGCAGCGGCCGCGCCGTCTGCGTTCGCCGCTCGGCGCGGGCCAAACGTGCGCGAATCGCCGTTAACGCGCGGGCGGCCTCGCGCGCGTGCCCGGTGAGACGTCCGAGCGTTGTGATCGCCGCGAAATCATCTTGCAGCGTATCGACCGCGAGCGCCTCGGTTCGAACGCCGGTACGCCCAAGATCGCGCAGATTCGGCAGTTGGTACGGAATCCCGACGATGAGATCCGGATCGAGCGCCGCGATCGCTTCGCTATTGATGGTACGCATCGACCCGACACGCGGTAAACGCAGCACGGCCGGCGGCCGGCGCGCATCTGCATCGACGCCGACGACCGCTCCGCCGGCCCCGATTGCAAACAGATCGTCGGTCAGCGCGGGCGCGAGCGAAACGACGCGAAGCGCGATCGCCGTCGCGAGCAAGAATGCGCCGGCGGCCATCAGCGCGTCGACAGCTCGACTTCAACCGTCCGGCCGGGTGCGGGATAGCCGAGCAGCGGAGCGTAGCGCTCGTTCCCGATGTTGCGCGCACGAACCGAAAGAACGCCGTCGCGTGCAATCCGGCCGCGCAAATAGACGTCCACCGTCACTTGGCCATCTGCATTGAAACCGCCGCTCTCAGCGTGCGGCCCGTAAATGTTTGCTTGTGCACCGACGACAGAACCGCCGGTGCGAACAGCGCGTTCGAGCCCGACTTTGGTGACGAAAACCGGCGTGAAAAAGAGGCGCGCCGCCGGACTGCCGGGCGACAAATTTTCGGCGCGATATGTATCGGTGACGGAAACGTTCGAGACGACGCCGTGAAAGGGCCGCGTGCGCAACGTTGCAATGAAGCCGCGCAACGATGATTGCGCGACGTTTTGTCCGATCGAGCGGCTGTCGATTTGGATGAGGTTCGCGGCGTCGCGGGTGAAGTAGCCCAACGTCGCACCGCCCAAAATCGCGCCGGTCTGCAGCGTGATGTCGGTATCTTTGGAGCGTTCGGGCTTGAGCGCCGGATTGGCATAGCCCGGATAGTACCGGTCGACGATCGTCGGCACGCGAAACGCCGTTCCGCCGTTGATGGCCAGCCGCACCGCGCCGAGCGGTACGGCAAGGCCGAGACTCGGCGTCGCGGCGCTACCGAACGGTGCATCGGTTTCACCGCGGACGCCGGCGTTAATCTGGACGCCGTCATGCAGCGTCAATTGTTCTTGTGCGTACAACGCGGCTTCGGATTGGGTTTGGCCGGTCGTTGCATAACCGCTTGGGGCACCGGTTGCATCGTACGTCGCTACGTTCGCAAGAACGGCCGATTCGCGTGCCAGATCGACGCCTACCATCAACGTCGAAAGCCCGGCTTGAACCACATTGCGTAACGACAACTGGCTACGCCCGTCAATCGACGGATTCTCCGTCACCGTGGAAGGATCGGCGTAATCGAGATTTTGATGTAAGCCGAAGAAGCTCAGCGTCGTCGCGCTGTTGAGGCCGGCGTGCGTGATGTCGAGATGCGCGTCGGCACGCGAAATGTTTTCGCGTGCGAAGAGATCCGTTCCATAGACAAGCGAACCCGGCACGCCGAGGTGGATTTGCTCGTTTCCGATGCGCAGCCGGGCGCTGATCGTCGGGCCGAGGTTCACATCGTAGGCGATCCGGGCGGCGGTTTGCTCGGCGTCGGCATTAGCGCGCGAGCCGGCCGGATACAGCGGTCGACCCGGTACGTCGCCGGCCGCCGGATAGCTGTAATTGTTTTGGGCGATATGCCGCTCGAACGAAGCGCCGAGCCGGCCGTTACCGGTACCGAGCCGCACATTACGATCTTGTAGCGTGCCGGCCGCGGCTTCGAGATACGATCCACGCGGAACATCGGTTATGATGTTTATTACGCCGCCGACGGCGTTTGCGCCATACAATGTCGAGCCGCTGCCTTCGACGATCTCGATGCGCCGGACGCCGGCGGTCGAAAGCGTGCCGAGATCGAGCTGTTCGTTCGAGCCGGGTGTTACCGGTACACCGTCGAGCAAGATAAGTACGCTTGTCGATGACGATCCGCGGATGAATACGTTCGCTTGCGCACCGAACGCACCGTAGTGATAGAGTTCGACCCCCGGCACGTCGGCGAGCGCATCGGCGACCGTGCGTTGTCCGCGCGTTTCGATTTGCGCGCGGTCGACAATGTACGTTGCTCGCGTCGTACGGCCGATCGGCTCGTCATGCCGGTCGCTCGTCGACACACGGCCGATCTCCGGAGCAGGCGTCGGGCTTGCGGCCGGTAGCGGGTCCGCCCAAATCGGCGCAGATGAAAACAACGTCAAACTAAGCGCGCCGATTGCGGCGCGCACGACTTTACGATACGAAAACACGATCCTACCTTTACGCGAGGTTGGTGCAGCGAAGCGTTCGAGCAAGATATCCTGACTTCGCGGATCGTTACCGAATGCTGCGACCTTCCCACCTTGCGGCAGTGATCGACAGCGGCTCCCCGCTTACAGTGGCGCGACCGTCCCGGATTTCCACCGGGTTCCCATCGCTCGAACGATACGGGCGGGTTACGCGGGAGGCTCCGGCTGACCTTGCGCAAATCGGCGGCAGCATGAGCATCTCGACGCGCAGCGGCGATGCCGGCGAAACAGCGACGGCCGGCACTTCACGCGTTTCTAAAAGCGATCTGCGTGTCGAAGCGTATGGAACGATCGATGAAGTGAACTCCACGATCGGCGTTGCGCGGGCTTGGTGCGACGACCCTCAGATCGTGTCGTTTGCGCGCTCGCTTCAACGCGACTTATTCAAAATCGGCAGCGCGCTTTCGGCCAAACCGGAGTCGGGCGCCACGCTACCGGAAATTGAATCGGCAATGATCGCGCGGCTCGATGCGGCAATCGACGGCTTTGAGGCGCAGGACGGCATCTTGCGCGACTGGTCGATAAGCGGTGAATTGCGTTCCGCTGCGGGGTTTGATTTAGCGCGAACCGTCGCGCGGCGCGCCGAACGCTCGGCCGTGCGGCTCGTGACGTCGGGTGCCGTCATCGAGCCCAACGTTTTGGTTTACTTGAATCGCCTCTCCGACGTTCTCTGGCTGATCGCGCGAAAACTCGAATGCGATGCCGGCGTCGATGCGCGGCTACGCGATGATGCGCATCCGGGTCCGCCGTGGTCGCGCGCATGGTGAATCGCCAAGCTCGCGCTGCCGTTCAGACTAACGTCGCTTGGTAAGAAAACCGGCCGTCGCGCCGCCTCGAACGCACGACGAATGTTCAGATTGTGCGCGGCGGGTGAATCGGCGCCGGAAGGTCGGGCAACACACATAAGCCTGCGTCATGCGCCGCACGTTAGCGAACATTGCCGTTGCTCTCACGCTGTTGCTCGGCGGATGCGGCGGCACAACGTCGGCTTCGAGCGCTGCGCTGCCGGCGTTCATTCCGCCGCTGATGCCGTCGGGCATCGTTGCACCAACCGGGGCGCTGACGATGATCGGCGGCGGAACGCGCATCGGCAGTACGATCTTACCGGCGGCGGCGGCGGCGATCTTTACCATTAACTCGGGCACGACGCCGCAGCCGATAGCCGTCGGCGGAGCGCTTGCGACATACGCAATCCAGTTGAACGATACCGCCGGTGCAACCGCAACGATCGTGCCGGCGGCGACAGGACGACGGCCGGCGTCATCGGCGCAGCATCGGGTCGCCGGCCTCGATCGCGAATTGCGCATTCCGGATCGGCTGAGCGATCGAGCGGAACGCGCGCAGTGGCCGGCGATCGGCGCGCGCATTGCTGCGCGACGCGCCGCCGCCGCAGTCCGCAGCGTTACCACTTCTTCGCTCGGCGCACAGCGGACATTCAAATTGCAAGGCGGCACGATCGACGGCACGCAGATGACGGCGGCAGTATTGACGGCGCCGGCCACGCTCGTTGCGCAAAGTGCCCATGCCGATGTTTGGCTCGACAGCGCGATCGTGGCGGATGCCGGTATCTTACAACGCGAATATCCAAGCGGCTCGGCTGATTTCGCGACCGTTGCGGCCGCCTTCGAACACGCGTTGAGCGTTGAGACGCAAGCCTTCGGACCGGCGTATACGACCGGATTAGTAAATTTCGAAAATTGCGCGAGCGACGGGACACCGCTGCGCACGCAACCGCCGCAACCCGATACGACCGGCGTTACCGATCCGCATATCAACGTCCTGATCACGGATCGGCTCGCCGGTTCGGGTGAGGGCGGTTATTTCTTCGGCTTGGACATGCTCGATCAAACCGAGGCGAATTGCGTTCCGAGCCCGCAGAAACCGGTCGTCAACGGCGTGCCGCTGCTCGTCATCGCAGGTGATGCGTACACGCCGTACGGCGGTGCAGCCGCCGATACTTATCCGGCAAACAACGAGTCGTATTGGCTGCACGGCGATATGCCGCAGACGCTCGCGCACGAACTTCAACATTACTTACATTTTGTCAATAAGTATCTGCAGCAGCACGTCGACCATCCGAACGATCCGCAAGCCGGCACCCTCGATGATTCGTTTATCGACGAGGGTTGTTCGGTGCTCGCTCAAGATCTCGTCGCCGGAGCGGCCGTCGGCGATCGCGAGAGCCCGCTCTTCGTGCGTGCGTTTCTACTCGCTCCGGGCAACTTTTCGCTAACGTCGTTTGCCGGCTATGCGCCGGATGCGGTAACCGCAACGGCCAACGGCGGTTACGGTTACTACCGCAACACCGCCGGCAACTACGGGTTCGCCTATCTTTTCATCCGGTATCTCTACGACCGCTTCGGACCGGACGCGCTCAAAGCAATTTACGCCGAAACAAACTTCGGCGGCAGCGTTCGACCGGATACCGGTCCTGCGACAGCCGCCGCGCACGGCGAATCGTTCGTCCCGCTGTTCCGCGAGTTCACAACCGCGATCGCCGTGCACAGCGGCGGAGCGGTGCCGCCGTTTTCGAGCGATCCGGCCTACCGTTTCGATCCAAGTATTATTTTACGCGGCAGCGTGCAAACGTATTCGCGGCGCTTGCCGCCATACGAGCGGCGGACGATCGTGCAACCCGGGCCGCTAAATCCGGTAGCGACGGGCTCAGCGAGCGACGCGTTCGGCATCGCCACCGGGCAACGGCAAATCGTCGAGCTGCTCGACGGCGGCGCGCTCTTCATCACGCCGGTGCGGCCGTGGTCGCAAGGCGCAACGCTGAGTGCCGGCGGAAACATCGGCGGCGGCGGCAGCTTAGCGCAGGGACCGTTGCCGATGCCGAGTCCCGCATACTTTTAGAAAAAGCCGCGCGAGGTGCGCGGCTGCTTCTATCCGTTGTCCGGCGAACGCCGAAGGTTCAGAATTTGACGAAACCTTCGAGCGCGAACGTACTGGTAACGTTCGAGAACGTCGCATTATCGGCACGCAAAAACACATTATGGTCCGACGTATCGTGACGGTATTCACCGCGCAACGTCACCGCCGGCGTCAGATTGTAACCGACGGTTGCCGTGCCTTCACGCCAAAATTGAACGAACCCGGTGCGGTAGCCGTCGCTATCGTGGAAACCTTCGTAGCGCAGGCTCGCCACGACGCGCGGGTTGACTTGATACGAGGCGTAGCCGGCGAGGCCGCTCCAACCGGCTGTTTCCGAACCGTCGATATCATACAAGCTTGCGTTGTGTTGCAGTCCGCGATCGTAGTTGAGCGTGAAGGTCGTCGCGCTTGTCGGATGGATCGTACCGACGACATCGAGCAGACTGCGCTGACCTTGCGCACCCGACGGAACGATGTTGACCGGTAGCGGTTGATTGTTCGCATCGCGCGGCTGCCCTAAGGGATTGAAACCGACGGTGTAATTGCTGAGCTGTTCAAATCCGGTGTAGCCCTGCGCGGTGAGCGTCGCTGCCGTGCTGGGATTGAATGCGAAACCGTATTCTGCGGTCAGCCGGCCGTTGGTCGATCGGATTTCATCCCAGCCGGCATTGACACCGCCGATAACATTGAGATGCGGCGTTACGGCATACGTCAACCGGCCGCCGGTATGCGTGAACGGAACGGCAAAACCGAACAGGATCGAGCGCGAGAAGTTCAGGTTGCTCGGGCTTTCGATCACTTCAGCGCCGGCGAGGGTCTCAAATTTGCCGCCTTCGACCGAGAGCTTTCCAAGTTGATAAGCCAGGTACGCCTGCGTTACATCGAAGCTGTTAAAGGCGCCCGGATACGACTGAATGACGTCGGCATCCGATCCGGCACTCAGCTCGAGTTTGCCCGTTAAATTACCGGCATTGAGGGCCGCCTGGACGTTCGCGTTTTGCAACGTGGGCTGACGGTCGATGTAATCGAACACGCGTGACGGAAATGCGGCGCCGACCGGCAATCCGCTGACCGGATCCATGGCGCTAAACCGCGTCGTCGTGTCACCGACGCGCGACGTATACGCCGCATCGCCGAAGCCGCTAAATTGAATGAGATGCGGCGGAGCGGACGGCGACGGTGATGGAGATGGAGATACGACAGGCACGGCGGGCTTTGCCGAAGCCGACATCGTCGGTGAGGGTGCCGTCATCGGAGACATCATCGGTGACGGCGCGGTCATCGGCGACATCATGGGCGATGGACTGGGTGACGATTGCGCTTGGGCCGCTTGCGTCCCGGCAATGGCCATTAGGACAAAGGCTGCAAGTAAAAGTGGTTTGTTCAAATGTGTTCCTTCGGATGTTGCGGTCTGCACGGCGCGTCTTTCGTGCATAGCGGCGAAGGGAGCCGGACGGCTCAACGTTCCCGGCGTTCGCGCATTGCACTGCGATGACGTTCACGGCACAGCCGCTGGAAGCGACGGTAAGTAACGCATTGAGCCGCGCATTCATTCCGTAGACGACTACGGATGGACGTCGCGGTCGAAGTTGTTTGAAAACTTCTTACGACTGAACCGGTTGCTTAAAGTTAATAAGTTTCATAGCGCGGAGCGGTTATTAACTTTAGCGCTCGATGCAACGTGCGTTATTCTACGAAACGCCAAACTTTGAGGTTTCGTTGCCAACCCGAACCGCGGACTGCGGAAGCGTACCGAGCAACGCCGAAGAGGACGCCTCAACATGAGCCGAGTCAAGAAGGTGTTGCGTCCGCTGCTGGCAGGAGCCGGCTTGGCCGGCTCGATCGCAGCGCTCAATCGCAGCCTGCGCGACGCTCCATTGCCGACCAATCATCTCGGCGGAACGCAGCGCCGCTGGTCGTGGCGCGGCTACGATCTTTTCGCGACCGAGGCCGGCAGCGGTCCACTCATCATTCTCGTTCACGGCATCTACGCCGGCGCGTCGGCGTACGAATATCGCAAACTTTTTCCGCTGCTGGCCGCATCGCACCGGGTCGTCGCTTTCGATTTGCTCGGCTGCGGCTTGTCGGATCGGCCGAACATCGCGTACTCGGGCGAAGTTTTCGTCGAGCTGATCGTCGATGCTCTCAATGAGTTCGGGTCGGAACCAACCGTTCTGGTCGGGTCATCGATGGGCGGCGCGTTTGCGATTCGCGCGGCTGCACGCGCGCCCGATCGGGTCAACCGGCTTGTGACGATTAGTCCGACGGGGCTCGGTGGCGTACTGGATCGCGAGCCGAGTGCAGGTCAGCGTTTTGCAACCACGCTGCTGCGCTCCCCGGTCGCCGGTGAAACGCTATTTAATGCGCTTTCTTCGCGGCCGTCGCTGCGCTGGTTTCTCGAACATCAAAGCTATGCCGATAAGGCCTCGGTAACGCCTGAAATTATCGACGACTACTATGCCATAACGCATCAGCAAGGTGCACGCTACGTTCCCGCAGCGTTCGTCGGCGGCGGACTCAACATCAATGTGGCGCGCGACTTGCCGTTCATCGACGCACCGATTCTCGTCGCTTGGGGCGAACGTGCGCCGAGCGTAAGCAAACTCGCGTGCTCGGCCGAATTCATGACCCTCGCACAACGCGGAACCTTAGTGACATTTGCAAACTCCGGACTTTTGCCGCAGGAAGAAGAGCCGCAAGCCTTAGCCGACGCGATTCATGCGTTCCTATCCGCAAACGGCGGCGCATAGAAGCGGCATCTTCCACCTCGGTCCGGGTACCGAGACCGGACATGATACGGCGGATGCTAACGGCACAGTGCAAGCTGCATGAAGCCGGTTTCATGATGATCGAGGCGGTGATTGCCACCGCGCTCGTTGCCGTCTGCGCCGGAGCGGTGCTGTCGGCAGTGCTGAGTATACAGCACCGGACGCTCTTTGCCCAACCATCGGCGGCACTCACGCTAACCGCTCAAAACGTGCTGACGGACCTGCGCGCAGCGACGGCCTACGACGGCGCCGAACTCAACGGGCTCGGCGGACGGAACGCTGACTTCGACGGCAGCCAGCCTAGTCCAAACGGGTCGCCCGAACCCATTCACATTCGCCTAAGCGTCTCAATGCCGGCAGCGAACGGCGCACTCGTCGCCGCGGTCCGGGTCAGCGACGCGCAAGGACGCAGCGCAGCGGTGCAAACCACTTTGACGCGCGAGGTGCCGGCGCCGGGTTCGAACGTCGCCGCCGAAGCGCCGAGCCCCGCCTTGTCGCCGGCCGAGCCGCCCGCCGCAACGCAATCGCCGCCGCACGCGCGCGGCCCGATCGCGCTGTGATGCTACGCGTCGCCGGACGTCCGTCGAGCGCCCCCAGCGCAGAGCACGGTTTTAGCATTATCGAAGTACTGATCGCGGGTGCGATTATCGCGGTCATGGGTCTCATCGGACTGACGACTTGTAAAGCCGTTGCCGGTATCACCCAAACGATCTATACGGCCGGTCACGACGCCGCAGCCGTCGATGCGCAAATAACGCAGCTGCGCAACGATGCCGCCTCGGCCTTTGCCGTGTTCGTACCCGCCGCCGATATGCAAGGCGCACCCAACGGCGGTCCGAGCGGCGCGCACGAGATCGATTACTATGCCAAAGGCGATGCCGGCCAAGATCTGCTGTGGCGTTATTTTTTCGACGCTGCGCAGCACACGCTCGCGCGCTTCGACTATGATTCGGCCGGCACGAGCGGCGTTCGCGACCCGGCAACCGGACGCATTGATCCTGCGGCGCAGTATCCGCCGCTGCACGGCATCACGGCGTTTAGCGCTCGAGCCGTCCCCGCAAACGAGCTTCTCGCTTCGGACGAAGATCGCTACGCCGGTCTTGCCGCCTTGCTGTCGCGCACGCCGCAGGCCTATGCCGTTCGTTACGACCGGCCGGATTTCGACATCCCTGCAGCCGGCGGCAACGGAGTCGTTATCGTAACGCTTGCCAACGCAGCGGCGGCGCGCATGGTCCATCTCGCGGTCGGCGCATTGCCCAGCGGTTTTACGATCACCGCGTTTCCGGTTTGGCACGCCGTCGTTTACCGCGTCGATCAAACGCATCGTTACAACGGCGGCTTCTTCGGCAAAAGCAGCGTGTTCATCAACGCGCGCATCGACGTCTCGTACGACAATTGGAAGACGCGCGTTCCGTGGTGCGAATTCAATGTGTTGGGCAATCCGCACGGTCTGGACGGGAAGACCGATCCGCATCGCGACTATACTCCGGACGAGCCGGTCGAACAAGCCGCGACCTTACTGCAACACTGCCGTGCGGTGAATCCGACGCCGCCGCCGCCCGGCCCGGGTAACCCGCCCGATGCGAGCGTCACAAGCCAATTACAACCAGTTTCCACGCCGCTACCGTGCTGGGTCAATCCCGGGCCGGCCGGCCGCTGCTGGCCGGCCGACGCTCCGCCCGATTGGACTCCGCCGTCGCCGCTGCCGCTCGATACGCCGCCGCCGCAATGGTGCAGCACGCATGCGCGATCGCTCGCGTGTCCGGCTGCGGCCGAACTCAAGCAGCAATAGCGCCGTGCTCGTTCCGCTCATTTTCGTCATGACGCTATTGCTGACACTCGCGACCGCGCTGTTCGAGAGCAGCTTTGCAACGGCGCGCATTGCGCGCGATAGAACGGCGGCACGCTACGCAGACGTTGCCGTCACCGACGCCGTCGCCGATTTCACCGCAGGTTTGGCAGCCTACGTCAAAGTGCATGGTTCGAGCGGCCCATGGCCCGCGCAGCCGAGCGATTCGTATCCGAAAGCGCTTTGCGGCGGGGAGTCGATTTCAGCGGCGTGTCCCTACTCCTATGTCATTCACGCTGCGATCACCGATGCCGCAAACGTGCCCGCACCGGGAATGGCCGGCGAGGCGGCGGTGAACGTGCAGACGACGATCGGCGAAAGCCGGCTTTCGGCGAGCGTTTCCGCGACGCTGAGCGGGCCGCAGGGTACCGTCGTCGCGACGCGCACGCGGCTTTTGACGTATCGGGTCTTGAGCGTCATGCCGTACGCGTTTGTTTCCGGCTCGCGCGACACCACGACGGCCGGCGGCACGCGAACGACGGCACAGGGTGATACCGGCGGCCTCAGCGCACCGAGCGATTCGAGCGCGACCGATTCGACCGGCGGTCAGCCGTCCATCGATCGGGCGGCAGCGCTGCATGACACTCGCATCCACGTGCAGCTAACCTGTCGGACCGCAATCGTGGATGCCGATCCAAAGAAACATAACGACCAGCAGCCGATCGGAAACGACGATCTGCCGTGGGGCAATGCAGCGGGTGCCGCCCACGAAGCGCCGTGCCTGCAACCGGCAGCGCCGGCCGACGCGTTTAGCGATACCGGCTGGACGAACGGCAACACAAATGCATCCGGCTGGACGCCCTAAGGCATGGCGGCGGCCGGAAGCGGCAGGCGCGGGGAACGCGGTTTTACGCTCGTCGAGATGGTCGTTACGGTGGGCTTGCTACTCGTTATCGGCGGGTCCGCCTATGCATCGCTCGCTCAACGGCCCGCCCAAGCCCATGCGACCGCCGTCGGCTTACGAGCCTTCGTCGAAGAGGCACGATCGCTGGCCGCGGTGACCGGTGCTGCGGCGACCGGCGGCAATAGCGGCGCAACCATCGGTTTTACACGCGACGGCGATACGTACGTCGCAACTCTTTACGCCTATCGCCCTATCGCCGGTACAACGGCCCCGGTTGCCCAGCCGAACACACCGCCGTTTCGCACGCGGACGGCAATCGCACTGAACCTTGCCGGGCGCGACATTGAGCCGCCCTTCGCCATATTTTTCTCGGTATCGGGGCACGCCGGCGCGCAAGCCGGCTTTAGCGTCGATCGCTCGCCGCCGCCGGCGGTTGAACCGGCGTGTTCGTTGTCGACCGGCATCGTTCTATCGTTCGACGATACGCATCAAACGCAGTTGCATGCAATTAGCTGCGAAATGGCACGACTCGATGTCGACGACGCCGCCGATTCGACGTTGCCTGCAACATCGCCGCGGCGGACGTTCTGACGCCGATCGCGATAATATCACCGGCAATCCGGTCCGTTGCGCGAATCGTTGCGTTGGCATCCGCTACTCTCTACTCGGAGCGCCCATCATCAATTCACTCATCGGCCGCCGGAGCTTTCTTAGCGCAACCGCGGCGCTGGCGACGACCATGCCGGTCCTCGGACGGGCGGCAATCGCCGCACCGTTAGCGGCATTACCGGCGCAAGACGAACGTGCCGACGCCGACATGCAAGAAGTTCTGCAGCAATTACAAGCGTTTCACACGCCGCCGCTTACCAAGGTTCCGCCGCGCATCGCGCGCGAACTCCCGTCGTTCGCCGATGCGCTGCAAGCCACGCTGTCGGCGCAAGGCAAAGCGTGCGTCGAGCCGGTCAGCAAGATCACGCACAAGGTGATCGCCGGTCCGGGCGGACCGATTCTTCTTCGCATCTACACGCCGCAGGGTGATGCGCCGTTCCCGGTTGCGATGTATTATCACGGCGGCGGTTTCGTTATTGCAAATCTCGATACGTACGATGCTGTACCGCGTCAGCTCGCAAACGGTGCCGATGCAATCGTGGTCTCCGTTGCGTATCGCCAAGCGCCCGAGCATCCGTTTCCGGCCGCGCCCGAAGATGCTTATGCGGCATATCGCTGGGTGTTGACGAACGCTGCGTCGATCGGCGGCGATCCTAAACGGGTGGCGGTGAGCGGAGAAAGCGCGGGCGGAAACCTTGCGACCGTCGTCGCCATCCAAGCCGTCCGTCACAACATTGCCGTCCCCGTTCACCAGCTGTTGGTTTATCCGGTGACGAATTTCGTGAAAGGGCCGCCGCCGCCGTCGTACCGCGAGAACCCGGTTACCATTCCGCTGTCGACACCGGCGTTAATGTGGTTCGGTAAATATTATTTAAGCGATGCGAGCCAGGCCGCAAGTCCGCTGGCGTCGCCGCTGCATGCCAAGCTAAGCGGACTTCCGCCGACAACGATCATCAACGCGGATCTCGACCCGCTTCGCGACGACGGTGCAACGTACGCCACTGCATTACAAGCCGCCGGCGTTACCGTCAAGCGGACGCTTTATTCCGGCGTCACGCACGAGTTTTTCGGCATGGGCGGCGCGGTGGCGAAGGCCAAAGCGGCGATGACCGAAGCAACAACTGCGCTCAAGGCAAGTTTCAGCCGGTAACACGAATCGAAGCGGCGACACGCGCCGACAGCTTGCCGGCAGTTGACTTTAAAAGATATATCGCGTAATATCGCTTTATGAGATACATCAATCATTTTCTATTGGCCGGCGTGCGGCATAAATTCGGCCGGCGTCACGAGCACGAGCCGGGTGCTCATCTTCACGGCGGCGGGCGCTTCGGCGGTCGTTGGGGCGCGCGCACACGACGCGGCGAAGGCAAGTTCCTGGTTCTCGAAGCGCTCAGCGCGGCGCCCCAGCATGGCTACGAGATCATGAGCGCGATCGAGCAAAAGCGCGGTTTTCGTCCCAGTCCCGGATCGATCTATCCGACGCTGCAGATGCTCGATGACGGCGGTTTCGTCACCAGCGTTGAGCTCGACGGAAAGCGGGTTTACACGATCTCGGAATCCGGACGTGAACTGCTCGCGGGCCACAGCGCCGGGCGTCCGGCCGGCCCGGACGCCGACGATGACGATGATGCGCGCGGCCGCGCCAGACAATCGGCGATGAAATTGATGGCGGCAATGATGAGCGCTCGAGCAAGCGATGATGCAACGTTGGATAAGATCTGCGTTATCATCGATCGCGCGCGACGCGAAATCCATTCGATTCTGGCGACCGACGAAACGTAGAGCACGTCGCGCGCTGCGGTTTGCGGAGGGAACTTCAAACGGACGGCGTGAGCGATACGTATGACCGATCGACGCCGTGACGAACCGCTCGACATGTATCGTCGCGCGCGCGACGCGATGCTTGGAGCACTCGTCGAATTGCAGGCGGTGCTCGAACGAACCGCCGGCTGGCACGATGCTCGGAGCGATCTCGAACAACTCGCGCAAACGATCGCGCGCTTGCGCGATGGGCAATTTATTCTTGCAGTCGTCGGCGAATTTTCCAGCGGCAAGTCGTTTCTGCTCAATGCGCTGCTCGGCAAGGTCGAACGCGAAGAGCGACTGGGAACAAAGCGCATCGTCGGCCTGCTTGCAACCGATATCAATCCATCCACGGCGACCATTACCGAACTGGTATACGGCAACGCGGAAACGGCGGTTGCATATTATCCGAATGGTCGGCAAGAACGCATACCGTTGGGGCGGCTTTCCCGCTTTGTTGCCGTCGGCCAAGATGCAAAGCTGCACGACGCGACCGGCAGCGAGCGCGATGCGCCGAGTCTCGTCCGGGTGCACGTTGAATCGGCGTTTCTTCAGAATGGATTCATCGTTGCCGATACGCCCGGCTTGGCGTCGATCAATCCCGCGCATCGTCGTGCAACGCTACGATATCTGCCCGGCGCGGACGCCGTCCTTTACTTAGTCGATACGCAACAACCATTTAGCACGGGTGACGCCTCGTTTCTCGGTATCGTGCGGCGCTACATCGAGACGATTTTCATCGTGCAAACCAAAATCGATCTGTGGCGCATGCGTGACGGCGAGCGTGAAACGTGGCAGAGCGCTGCGGCGCGGATCGTGGCGCAGGCGGCAATTCACGCACCCGACGTACCGGTTTACCCGCTATCCGCGCGCGACTATGCCGAGGGACTCATCGACGGCGATTCCGCTTTGATCGCGCAGAGCCGCTTTGCACCGTTTCGCGCCGCCCTCGACGCATCGCTCGTGGCAACAACGGGACGCTCGCGTTTACGCCGGGTCGCCGCACAGGCGCGCCGACTCGTCACGCGTGCCGCCGATGCGCTCGCCCGCGAGCGCGTCGCACTCGCGACCGATGAAGCAACGCTGCGCGGCAGCCGCGATACACTTGTACCGGCACTCGCTGCAATCGATGAATCGGCACGTGCGGCGCAAACCGCGCTCGAAGAGTCAGGCAGCACGCTCAACGGCTCGGTGGCCGGTCAGGGCAGTGAAATGCTCGCTCAATTGCGGCGAACGCTCGCACGCGCCTTCGATACCGCCGATATCGCGCGTTTACGAGATCGAGCAAAACTTCACGGCATCGTCGATGATACCTTAGCCGCCGCGGTCGGCCGCTTTGCCGGCGATGTCGCCGATATGATCGCCGTCGGCCTGCGTGCACAGGCGAAGACGGCCTTGACTACGATCATCGAAACGGCGCGAGCGGCCGACGGCGCCGGCCGATTGCAGCTGATCCTCGATGCGATCGCCGGCGAGCGGCTTGCGCTAACCGAAGATGCCGCCGCGGCATTCGGCGCAGACCCGTCGAGCGGCGCGTGGAGCACCGATTTGCAAACCGGCATACGCTCCACGATCGTCCTGGGTGCGCTCGGCGGACCGGCTGTCGGACTAGTCGATGCGATCGCGCAGCGCTTTGCCGCAGCGCCGTTCGGTACGTATATGAAGCGCGAATTGCTTGCCGATCTGCGTACGACGCTGCTCGCCGATTTCGATGCCGAGATGGAGGCGTTCAGCGCCGCCAACGCCGAGCGCGTACAGCTCGTCGCGCACCGGCTGGCCGAACGTGCCGGGACGGTTGCCGGTCGTATCCGTAGCGAGGCGCTCGAGTCGATCGACAACGCGCTTGCCGCACGCCAAAGCGGGGCCGACATGGCGGCGCTCGATGCTCGCTCGCGCGCCTCCGACGAGGAACTCGCTCAACTTGCGACGCGCATCGAGACGATTAGTGAAACGTTCGGCAGCGAATCGCGCGCGGCGCGCAACGAGCATGCCGCTTTGCCGGCCGAACCCCGGGCCGGTGCAATTGCGGTCGTTACTGCCGGCGATGCCCGCTTCGATGCGCAAACATACGAGCACGGTTTACGGCCGGAACGCTGGCGCGTCGCGATCGTTGGTGCCCTGCGGCGCGGCAAGTCCAGTCTCATCAACACGATTGCGGATGCGCGCGTCTTGCCCGATGAAGGCAGCGACGTTGAAATGCGCTTCCCCGTTCACGTCCGTTACGGTCCGCTACCAAAGGCGTACGCGCTCGGTGACGACGCAGCCTGGGATCCGATCGACTTCGATATCGCACTCGAAGCAGCCACCCGCACTCCGGTGCTGATCGAGACGCCATGGGCCTTACCGCGCGAACTCGTCCTCGTTCATACGCCGGCATTCGATTCCGGTCTGCCGGACGCTGAAACGATTGCGTTTGCCGCTGTCAAGGGTGCCAGCGAACTGCTCGCCCTGTTCTCGCGTCAGCTCTCCGACCTCGAACTCGACGTCTATGGACGGATGGCGAACGTCGGCAAACCGATCGCCTTCGTTCACACGATTGCCGACAACGAAGCTTCGGCCGAACGGCGCAATGTCGTCAGTCTGGCCGACCGGTATTTGCGCGAACGTGCGATCGTCCCGCAGCGCATCTATACGGTTTCGACCCATGAGTATCGTACCGCGCATGGTGCCGGCCGGCCGCCGGCGGCTTGGAATGAACTAGCTGCGTTAACGAGCACGCTTGCAACGCATGCCGAAGAGCACATGCTGCGGTTGGAGCGTGCTCGTCAAGGCCGGGCGGAAAACGAGCGCCTTACCCGCAGCCGCGAACCGCAAGGCGCACGCGCGCCGTCGCTTTTCGAACGGTTATTCGGCCGGCGCTGACCCGAGGGTGCCGCAACCGGTTTCCCGAACCGCTCTCCCGTGTCGGATACTTTTACCCTCGGCCCCGCCCAAATCGCCGTCGGCGACGGGACGGTTGCACTTGGCCGCTTGGCGATCGAACGCGGCAAGATCGCACGTATCTTGCCCGAGGACGGTCCGAGCGAGGTGTTGTTGCCGCCCGGCGCGGTCATTGCGCCCGGTTTGATCGACGTTCACACGAACGGCGCCGATGAGTTTCTGTTTAATCGCGATCAAGGTAACGCCGTCGAAGTGGCGGCCCGCGCGTATGCCCGGATGGGTGCGACCGGCTTCGTCGCATCGGTCATGACGGCTCCCTGGGAGTCAATGATGCACGCAGCATCTGAGGTTTCCGAAGCCGCTAACGGGCTTGAAGAATCGGCCGAACGCAGCGGCGCGCGCTGCTTGGGCATTCAATTCGAGGGGCCGTTTCTCAATCCGAAGTTCCGGCGCGTCCACCGCAGCGAATGGCTCCTGCCTGCGACGATCGAGCGAGCGAACGAGATGATCGAAGCCTGCCGGGGGGCGCTTGTAATGGTAACGATGGCGCCCGAAGCCGACGGCGTTGAAAATGTCGCACGCATGTTTTTCGATCAAGGCATCGTGTGTTCGGCCGGACACACATCGGCGCACTATCGCGAAGGGATGCTCGCAATCGGCCTCGGGTTTCGCACCCTCACGCATGCCTTCAACGGTATGCCGCCGCTCGACCATCGCGATCCGTCGCTGCTCGCGGCGTTTATCCAAGAGTCGCGCACGACCGTGCAACTCATCTGCGACGGTTATCACGTCTCGCCGCCGATGGTCGATATCACGTACCGCACGCTGCGCGACCGGCTTATTTTGACCACCGATAATATGCCGCCGGCCGGCAGCGGTTACCGGATCGAGGGCGGCGTCGTGCGCGCCGAAGACGGGACGATCGCCGGTAGCGCCTTGCACATCGATCAGGCCGTTCGCAACCTCATGAGTTACGCCGATATTCCGTTTCAAACCGCGATCGTCAACGCGACGCGCAGCCCGGCGCGTCTGCTCGGCATCGAACGCGATCTCGGTACGATCGAGCCCGGCAAACGCGCCGACCTTTCGATTTGGGACGCAAGCTACAACGTGCTCGCGACGATCGTCGGCGGCGTCACCGTCTACGGCGCATCGCGGCTGTCGAAGCCGTCGCGCGCTCGCGCGTGAGCATCGAAGACACGCGCGGTTAGGCCGCGCCGCCTAAATAGGCGGCCTGTACCGCTTCGCTTGCCATGAGGGCGGCACTCGAATCGCCGCTGACGATCTTACCGACTTCGAGAACGTAGCCGCGGGCAGCGATCTGCAGCGCTTGACGCGCGTTCTGTTCGATCAGCAGCACCGTCGTGCCGCGCGCGTTGATCTCGCTGATGACGCCGAAGATCGTTTGGACCAGCAACGGTGAGAGCCCCAGCGACGGCTCATCGAGGAGCAGCACGCTGGGTCGCGACATGAGCGCTCGGCCGATCGCGAGCATTTGCTGCTCGCCGCCCGACATCGTACCGGCTTTCTGATTCAAGCGCTCTTTAAGCCGCGGAAACGTCGTAAGAATGCGCTCGGTATCGTCGGCGACTTCGCGTTTGGACAGCCGGGTGAAAGCGCCGAGTTCGAGATTCTCACGCACCGTCATCCGGGCAAAAACGCGGCGGCCCTCCGGTGAATGGCCGATACCGCGACGCACGATTTGATCGGGCGATATCTTCGTTATGTCGAGCCCGCGAAAGCGGATCGAACCGCCGGCCGGGTGGATCAGTCCGCTGATCGCGCGCAGCGTGGTCGTTTTACCGGCGCCGTTGGCACCGATGAGCGTCACGATCTCGCCTTCGTCGACGCTGAGCGAAACGCCGTCGATCGCAGTGATCCGGCCATACCGGCAGACGAGCGATTCAACTTCGAGCAACGCCACTATGCGGGCTTTCCGAGGTAGGCTTCGATAACGCGCGGATCGCTGCGTACGACGGCGGGCGAACCTTCGGCAATCTTTTGACCTTGATCGAGCACGGTAATGCGTTCGCTAATCTGCATCACGAGATTCATGTCGTGTTCGATCAAGAAAACAGTGACGCCGCGTTCGCGAATTCGGGCGATGAGTCCGACAAGATCCGCCTTCTCGCGCGGATTCATCCCTGCTGCAGGCTCGTCGAGCAGCAGCAGCTTGGGCTCACCGGCCAATGCTCGGGCGATTTCCAGCCGGCGCTGTAAGCCGTAGGCCAGATTGCGCGCGTACGATTGCATGTGTTTGCTTAAGTCGACGAACGCGAGCAATTCGCGCGCGCGTTCGCGCGCTCGCAACTCTTCACGCCGTTGCCCGGGCGTGTGCAGGAGCGAATCGATTAAATTTGCTTTCATGCGCGCGTGTTCGCCGGTCATAACGTTGTCGAGCGCCGACATGAAAGCAAACAGCCGGATATTTTGAAACGTGCGTGCGATGCCGAGTGCCGCGATTGCAGCCGTTGGTTTCCCCGTGATGTCGTGGCCGTCGAACGCAATGCGTCCGGCGGATGGTTTATAGATACCGGTGACAAGGTTGAAGGCCGTGGACTTGCCCGCGCCGTTGGGACCGATCATAGCGACGACCGAACCCGGCTCGATCGTGAAACTCAGATCGTTGACGGCGACGAGTCCGCCGAAGCGCTGCGTCACGTGCTCCATCTGCAGGATCGGAATCACGGCACCGCTTGCGAGAATTGCGTCTGTTCTTGAGCGGCAACGCCGGCGTCGGTGTCGGCGGCATGCAACTCTGCGGCGCGCTGCCGGCTGGGCAGCAAACCCTCAGGCCGGAACAGCATCATCAGCACGAGAATCGCGCCGTAGATGAGCAACCGTGAATTGGTCAGATCGATGTTGACGTGCACGGTGTTTTGCAAGAAGCTCGTCGCCTGCGGCAAGATGTACCGGTCGAGCGACGAGATGACGAGACTGCCTAAGATCACGCCCGGGATGTTGCCCATTCCGCCGAGCACGAGCATCGAGAGGATCGCAACCGACACGTTGAATTGAAACTGATCGGGCGAGACGAGCTGCAGTTTTGCACCATAGGCCACACCGGCTAAACCGCTAAAAGACGCACCGAGGGCAAAGGCGGCAAGTTTTGCTCGGGTCGTGTTGATGCCCATGTGTGCCGCGGCCAGCTCATCTTCCCGGATTGCCATCCAGGAACGGCCGAGCCGGCTATTGCGCAGATTGCTTACCAGGAACACGGCAAGCACGATGAGCGCGAGCATCAGATAGTAATACGGCGTCACGTTGAAGCCGAACCGGTAACCGAAGAATGTCGGCTGATCGAGCGACCCAATTCCGTTCGGGCCACCTGTCCACTGCGACAAGTTCAAAAACGTTTGCGGTACGATCTCGCCGAAGCCGAGCGTTACGATTGCCAGATAATCGCCGCGTAATCGCAAGGTCGGCGCACCCAGCAAAATACCGAACAGCGCGGCAATTGCCGACGCCGCGAAGAGCATGATCCAGAACGGCACGTGAATGCCGAACTGCGGCGACGCCAGCATCGCAAATGCGTACGAGCCGATTGCAAAAAAAGCCGCATAGCCGAGATCGAGCAGACCGGCGAACCCGACCACGATGTTGAGCCCCAGTGCCAACAGCACGAACGCGCCCGCATCGGCAAGGAAATTCGTGAAAGCACCATTACGCACGACGAGCGGTAATGCGATCGCGGCAACCAAGATTGCGAGCGTTTGATACCGCGTGTTCGCAATGACTTTCATCAGAAGTCGCGCTCGCTAAACTTTGTTCGGCAGCGACTCGCCCAGCAAACCCGACGGCCGGAAGATCAGCACGAGCACGAGCACCGAGAACACGACGACGTTACTCCACTGGTCGGAGATGAATTGCGTCGTCAGCGACTCAATGAGCCCGATGAGGAAACCGCCGAGCATGGCGCCGGCAAGATTGCCGATCCCGCCCAGGACAGCGGCGGTGAACGCCTTGAGTCCGGCCGAGAAACCGTTGAAGAACCACGTCGAGCCGTAATAGACGCCCGAAACGAAACCGGCCGCGCCGGCCAGCGCCGAGCCGATCAGAAACGTCAAAGCGATCGTCGTGTTGATGTTGATGCCCATCAACTGTGCCGCATCGCGATCTTGCGCCGTCGCGCGCATCGCTTTGCCCAGCTTCGTATTGAAGATGAATAGCTGCAACACGATCATCATGACGACCGCCAACACGATCACCAACAGCTGCTTTGCGGCGATCTCGAGCGGGCCGAGATGGAAAGTCGGATTCGGAATGAGCTGCGGAAACGCGACGGGTGAAGGGCCGCGCCAATACTGCATGATGTTCTCGAGGATGAACGACATGCCGATCGCGGTGATGAGCGGCGCGAGCCGCGGTGCGTTTCGCAACCGCCGGTAGGCCAGCCGTTCGATGATCACGCCGGTGAGCCCACAGAGCAGCATCGCAACAGCGATGGTCAGCACGACGATGCCGACCAGAGCGATGCCGTGGACTTCGCCCGAGACACCAAGTAACGTCAGAACGGCGAGTGAGAAAAACGTACCGAGCGTATACACGTCGCCATGCGCGAAATTGATGAGTTCGATGATGCCGTACACCATCGTATAGCCGAGCGCTATGAGCGCGTAGATTCCGCCCAGCGACAATCCGTTGATGAGTTGCTGGAGGAAGACGTCCAAGGGGCGCTAGCTTTTAACGGTGATGACGTCGACCGTCACAACTTTGCCCGCACTGACTTTTTGCAAGGTCAAGGCCGGGCTAAGAATATCGCCGTTCTTGTCGAAGCCGATTTGGCCGATCGGTGACGCGAAATCTTTGGTGTCGGTCACGTTCTTCAACACCGCATCGCGTTTAGGAATCGTGCCGCCGGAGCTGTCGATCGCTTTTGCAATCGCGGCGATGAGCACGTTGGTTGCGGCGTACGCACTTGCGCTGTAACCGCCGACATCGTGTTTGAAGCGGGTGTTGTACGCGGCAACGAACGTTTTGGCTGTGGCGAGCTTGGTGGCATCGGGCGCTGCAACGCTGAAGTACGCGCCGTTCGCCATGCTTCCGGCGGTCGACAAGAATTCCGGATCGCTGATGCCGTCGCCGCCCATGTAGCCGACTTTGCCGAGGCCGACGTCAGCCATCTGCCGGCGGATCAAGCCTCCGCCCGTAGAAGTGGTTCCGCCGAAAAAAACCACGTCGGGTGAGCTTGATTTGATTTTGGTGAGCAGCGCTTTGAAATCTTGCTGGTTCGCCGTGATGTGCTCGTGCCCGAGCGACGTGCCGCCGAGCTTCGTCAAGTGCGCCTCGAAGCTGTCGGCTAGACCCTTGCCGTACGTCTCGTTGTCATCGATGATGAACGCTTTGCCGTAGCCGAGTTTGCGCGCGAATTGAGCCAGCGCGCCGCCTTGATTGCTGTCGTTCGTGCAAACCCGGAAATACGTGTTGATGTCGGGGTGCGACGAGCGCAACGCTTTCGCGGCATCGCCGACGGTGAGCGCATCACTCGTGTTCGACGGGCTGATCTGCACGAGTCCCGCATCGTTGGTCAACGGAATTTCTGATTTCGCTACATTGGAGTTGAACGGCCCGATCATACCGAGCACGTCATTATCGGAGATGAACGTTTTAACGTTTTGGGCACCGGCCGCCGGATCGTGTTTGCCTTGCACCGCATCGTCGAGCAAAACCGGCGCGAGCTTGAATTTACCGCCCGCGAACCCTTTTGCATTCGCCTGTTCGATTGCGAGCACCGCGCCGTTTTGCGTCGGAATACCGATCGACGCGTCGGCGCCGCTGACCGGAAAATCGATACCGATCTTTATCGTATCGCCGGCCGGCGCGGACGATGTTCCCGACGATGACGTGACCGTCGGTGAATTCGAGCAGCCCGAAAGTGCCGCGGCAAGTATGATTGCGAAAACGGGATGCAGACGCATATGACTCCTGACGAGGAGCGAATCGCGCCATCATACGGCTTTACGTCACCGGTGTCCCGCTAATGCTGACCGGGCGCGCCGCAGAACCATGATCGGCAACCGCACGCGCAGCGTTCGTCGCCAGACCGATTGCAAGATCGAGTCCCAGTCGTTCGGTATTGAGAACCAGATCGTAATTGCGGCTGTCGTAGATGTTGCACGCAAAGTAATGTTCCTGATAGCGCTTACGGGCCTCATCGGTCCGGCTGATGCGTCGTTGCGCTTCGGCGCGGTCGACGTTCAAGCGTCGCGCCAGCTGGTCGATGCGCCACTGCGTGCCGGCTTGCAACAGGATGGCCAAGACCCCGATGCCGGCCGGACGCCAGCCGATCAAACTCACACCGCCGTGACCGATGACGACGACGTGACCGTCTTTGGCGGTATCGAGGATCAGATTGCGTACCCGATCGATAAGCGGATCGTTCGACATGCGCCACTCGGTGTTGAACGGCAGCATCGCCGATGCACGGGCGAGATCGCTCATCAAGCTCTCGCCGAAGGTCGGCGGCCGTTCGATCGTGCGTGCAACGTAGTCGGACGAAACGCCGTGCCGCTCGGAAATCTTGCTGATTACGGAGCGCTCGTCGAGCAGCGATGCGCCGAGTTCGCTTGCCAGCGCTTCGCCGATCGTGCCTCCGCCCGAACCGAGTTCTCGCGAGATCATGACGATCATGTTCACCTCATCAACGATGCGACGTGCGGCGCACAGGGCGGCTGTAAAATTTCCACGCGCTTTAATTGTGTCGTCCGACGTACCCTGGCGCTTCGGGGGCGATCTGCCGATGATGCAAGGAAGCGGCCTGCCGATATCCCTCGTAGGGACGAGCACGCCGTCTCCGCTCCGCGCCAGGGAAGGCAGGATCCCCGTTCCATGTTTGTTGCCATCGGCTGGGCCATCGTCGTCGGTGCCGTTATCGGAAGTTACATTCTTTCCGGCGGACACGTCGCTGCGCTGCTTCAGCCTTTTGAGCTCATGTGTATCCTTGGTGCGTCGATCGGCGCCTTTGTCGTAAGCAATCCGGTGAAAATCCTCAAAGCCGTGATCGGTGTGATCCCGAAGTGCTTTGCCGGGCCGGCCTACACGAAAAAGAAATACATCGAGATCATCGGTCTGTTGTTCGAGCTGCTGCAGAAAATTCGCACCCAAGGCATGCTGGCGATGGAACCGGACGTTTCAGATCCAAAGACCAGTGCGATTTTCTCAAAGTACCCTGCGGTCCTTAAAGATCACCACCTGCTCGACTTCATCGTCGACTATTTTCGTATGATGCTCGAGGGCAATGCCGATAAGTCGGCCATCGAAGACCTCATGAACGCCGAGCTCGAGACGCACCATGCGGAGGCGCATGCCCCGGCGGCCGCCGTGCAAGGCATGGCCGACGGCCTGCCGGCCTTCGGCATCGTGTCGGCAGTCATGGGCGTCGTGCACACGATGGGTTCCGTTGGTGCCCCGCCGGCGGTTCTAGGTGAGATGATTGCAGCGGCACTCGTCGGCACATTTCTCGGTATTCTCATGGGCTATGGCTTCGTCGGCCCGCTCGCCAGCGTGATCGCGGCGCGCGCCGCCGACGAAGCCGTCCCCTATGAGTGCGTCAAATCGATCATCCTCGCGTATCTCGGCGGCTCAGCGCCGGGCGTTGCCGTTGAATACGGCCGCAAGGTACTCTTCGCCGGCGACCGGCCGAGTTTCAACGAGCTTGACGAAGCAATGAAAGCGACTAAAGAGTCCGCACCGCCGGCTGCTGCGGCTGCCGCCGCGGCCGCTTAACGCGAAGACGGAAGCACAATGGCCGAGAAAGCCGCCGGCAAACAACTTGCCCCGATCATCATTAAGAAGGTCTACAAAAAGAGCCATGGCGGGCACCACGGCGGAGCCTGGAAAATTGCCTACGCCGATTTCGTCACCGCGATGATGGCATTTTTCCTTTTGATGTGGCTGCTGTCGTACGCCGACCCCGGCACCAAAGCCGGAATCGCCGAATACTTCAACCGTCCGCTCAAAGGATTGCAGCTATCGGGTCCCGGCGCGGCACCGACGATGGCGCCGAAAACCATCAAAGAAAAGATCGAAGCACAAAAAAAAGCGGATCAGAAAAGTCTCGAAGGGCTCAAGGCGAAATTGCAGGCGCTCGTCGAGCAAAACCCGCGGTTGAAGGCGTATAAAAATCAAATCAAGATCGAGATTACCAGCGAGGGCATGCGGGTGCAGATCGTCGATCAAAAAAACCGGCCGATGTTCGCCGTCGGTTCGGCGATCCTGCTCGACGACATGAAAGTCATTCTCGATCAAATCGGCAAGACGCTCAACGAAGTCGGGAATCCGATTTCGATCGCCGGCCATACCGATGCGTTGCAATACGCCGGCGGCGGACGGGGTTACTCGAACTGGGAACTTTCGAGCGAACGCGCGAACGCGGCGCGACGCGAACTCATCAGCGGCGGAATGCGCGAGAGCAAAGTCATGCAAGTGCGCGGCTTAGCCGGCTCGGTTCCGCTCATGAAGGATCTGACGAATCCGAGCAACCGCCGGATCAGCATCGTCGTCTTGAATGCCGCAACCGTCATCCGGCTCAAAGCCGACGGCAGCGACGTGAAGGATGAAACAACGGCCAGCGATACGCCGGCCGCAGTCGAATCGCCGGCGCCGGTACAGTCAAGTGCAGCGGAGCCGGCCAAGAAATGATGCGTCAGGCCGTCGCGAACTCACGCACCGCGGCGGCGTTAAAGTAGGCGGCTTGCCGATGGTGCATGATAATTGCCGCCGTCGATTGCTCGGGGACGATTTGGAAAGCCTCGGTTAGTTCGGTTCCGATTGCGGCTTGCGCGTCGAGTAAACGCCAAACGATTTCATGCTGACTGAGATCCGGACAGGCGCCGTAACCCCAGCTATAGCGCTTCCCGCGGCCGGCTTCCAAGCGCAGTTCGGTGCGTATGCGCCGATGCATCGTTTCGGCGAGCGCTTCGGCCGATTGCACCGAGAAGCCGTGCAGAAAGTAGGACTCGCTGTAGTCGCCCGCGGCTTGCAGCCGGTCGATCTCATGCGATACGTCGCGTCCCATGCTGACGACTTGTAAGGCGATGACGTCGCTCGCACGGCCGCCGTCCGGCTCGCGCAGATAATCGGCAAGACACAGATGTTCGCCCCCGATCTGTCGGGTGAACGGGAAACGCGCAATCTCGCGGCCGAGATCGCTCGGATCGTAGACGATGACGTCATCACCGCTGCCGGCGGCTGGGAAGTAGCCGTAGACAACGCGTGGATCGAGCAGTTTCGAGCGTTCGGCTAAGCGCTGGAAACGCGCGAGCCGCGGTGCAAACTCGGTCGCGACGATGGCGTCCCAATCCGCACCTTTCACATTCCCGCCGCCCCACGATAAACGGTACAGGCTTTTCAAATCGAAGTTCGGCCACAACTCGCGTATGTCGAGATCGCGCAGCGTCCGCACGCCGTAGAATGGTGCATGCGGAACGTCGGGATGCACTAAGTGTTCGCGACCGGTCCGGCCGTGTGCCGGAGCCGTCGCGGCAGGCGTGCGCGCAATGTCGCGCGCGCGCAAAGCTTCGGAACGGATCCGCTCGATGAAAACTTGCCGATCGGCGGGATTACTCATCAAGCGGTCCATGATGTCGAGGCCCTCGAAGGCATCTTTGGCATAAAAGAGCCCCGGCTCGAAGAGCGTCTCGTCGTCGACGAACGAGATTCGCCGGCTGAAATCACGATTGATCGCCGCGCCGCCGACAACGATCGGAAACGCGAGGCCGCGCGCCATTTGTTCTTTGACGCAAACCGGCATTTGTTTCGAGGTCGATACCAGTAGCGCCGATAGACCGATTGCATCGGCGTTGACTTCAACGGCCTTTTCCAGAATCGTATTCATCGGCACTTGCTTACCAAGATCGAAGACGGTGTAGCCGTTATTCGATAGGATCGTATAAACCAGATTCTTTCCGATGTCGTGAACATCGCCGAAGACCGTTGCCAGAACGACTTTGCCTTTCGTCGTGCCTTCGACTTTATCGAGAAACTGTTCGAGGTGCGCGACGGCTTTCTTCATCACTTCGGCCGATTGCAGCACGAACGGTAGAATAAGTTCGCCCGCGCCGAATTTATCGCCGACTTCTTTCATCGCCGGGAGCAGAACGTTGTTGAGCACATCGACGGGATCGCGAGCGTTCAGAACCTCATCGAGCTTCGCCTCGATGCCGTCTTTGCGCCGGCGCAAGATCGCGTTGTGGATGCGCCGCTCGATCGGTGCATCGAGATCGTCGTCGACGCTTGCCGCGCTCGTCGTACCGTCGCTCTTTTTCGTTTCCCAATGTTCGATGACACGCTGTAACGCATCGGTTCGCCGATTGAAGACGAGGTCGTCGCACAGCGCGCGTTCGGTCGCATCGAGCTCGGCGTACGGCGTTATTTCCTTGGCGTTGACGAGCGCCATATCCAGCCCGGCCGCGACGCAGTGATGCAGCATGACGGAGTTCAACGCGGCGCGCGCAGGCGGCTTGAGTCCGAACGAAACGTTCGAAACGCCGAGCGACGTTAAAACGCCGGGCAGCTGCTGCTTGATGAGGCGAATCCCTTCGATCGTTTCGACCGCGGAATCCAGAAACTCGGCGTCGCCGGTCGCCAGCGTAAACGTCAACGCGTCAAAGATCAGCGCGCCCGGCGCGAGACCGAATTCACTCGTGACGATCGCGTGAATGCGTCGCGCAATTTCGAGTTTCCGCTCGCGCGTTTTCGCCATACCGGTCTCATCGATGGTGAGGGCAACGACCGCTGCACCGGCGTCGCGCACGAGCGGCATCACATCGTCGATTCGCGTGCGGCCGTTTTCAAGATTGATCGAGTTGACGACAGCCCGGCCGGCGTAGATGTTGAGGGCCTTCTCGATGACCCGCGCTTCGGTCGAATCGATCATTAGCGGTGCTTCAACCGACTGTGCCAGCCGTTTGACGATGATTGCCATTTGCTCGTCTTCATCGGTTCGCTCGGTTAGCGCCGTGCAGATGTCCAGAATGTGCGCGCCGCCTTCGACTTGCTCGCGTGCGACGAGCACGATGTCGTCGTAATTCTCTTCGAGCAACAGGCGTTTGATACGGCGCGACCCTTGCGAATTGATGCGCTCGCCGACGATCGTGACCGACCCGTCCTGCTTGAGCGCGACGGCCGTCATCGCCGACGCGGCGAACTGTAGCGGCTTGGGCTGCGGCGGCCGACCCGTCCGGCCGGCGACGGCAGCAGCAAATGCCGCAATATGTTCGGGCGTCGTGCCGCAACAGCCGCCGATCGCATTGACGCCGAAATCGGTAACAAATGCACCGAGTTCGGCCGCCATCTCGGCCGGACGTTCGGGATAGATCGTCTCGCCTTTGGGTCCCATAAGCGGCAAACCGGCGTTCGGAATAACGCTGACGTAACAGCGTGAAGACTCGACCAGATAGCGTACCGCGTCGCGCATGTGCGTCGGGCCGGTCGAACAGTTGAGGCCGATGACGTCGATCGGTAGCGCATCGAGCGTGGCGGTAACGGCCCGAATGTCGGTACCGAGCAGCATTCGTCCGGTCACGTCAAGGGTTGCCTGCGCTTGAATCGGTACGCGCCGCGCACCGCGCCGGAATTCGCGCTCGATCCCGGCGATCGCCGCCTTCATTTCCAGCAGATCCTGACTGGTCTCGAGCAGCAAGAGATCGACGCCCCCTTCGATGAGGTAGCGCGCCTGCTCGCCGTAAAGATCGGTGAGCCGATCGAAGCTAATCTTCGAGAGCGTCGGATCGGATGACGAAATAAGCATTCCGGTCGGACCCATCGCACCCGCGACGAAACGCGGCCGGTCGGGCGTCGAAAACCGGTCCGCCGCTTCGCGCGCGAGCCGCGCGCCGTCACGATTGACGTCGGCAACGCGTTCACCCAGGCCGTATTCATCGAGCTTCAACCGCGAGGCGGTGAAGGTATCGGTTTCGACAACATCCGCGCCGGCGGCAAAGTAGGTTTCATGGATGCCACGGATCAACTCCGGCCGGCTTAGGACGAGCGCTTCGTTACAGCCATGATAGGCCGCACCTCCGAAGGCTTCATCGTCAAGCTCGAGCTCCATGAGCTGCGTCCCCATCGCGCCATCGAAGACGAGTACGCGCGAGTCGAGGGCCTCGAGGTAGCTGGAACGGCTCATACATAACATCTTCGGCAACGACCGATGCAATCGTGTCTTTGTTTGTCCGATCGTAACTGTTCAAGCGCTATCAGACAACGTTTCCGGTCGACGGCGGGCGCGTACAGTGCCATGGTTGCGCCGTTGCTGCAAAACCGTTGTCCTACGCAGCAGGAGCGTGTACGATCGGACAATGGCCGACGTGGTCCGGGCCGGACGGGCCGATGAGGCGCTCCGTGCGGTGCGGCAATTATCGCCGCGCGCGAGCATCGCCTATGAGATGCGCGCCGTCCAGCGAGCCGAGATTTTCGGGTCGACCGCGTTGGCCGGCAGTCGCCTATCGCCGGTTGAGGTTGACGCGTTGCTCGATCGCGACCGCGCTCGGGGTAACCACCGTTTGGGCGACTACATCCTCGTACGGGCGTATGCCGACGCCGCGCGTGGAATCGCCGACACGCGCGGATTTCCGGCGGGCGACCGGCGGCCGCTGATCGCCATCGAAGAGTTGCGGGCACTCAATGCGCGGGTAACCGCCGGGACCACTGCCCGCGGCGGCGCTTGGCGGCAAGGAAACGCCATGACCGCCGGAGTCGTTTCGCCGGCAGCGTGGCTGGTCGCCCGCGAAGTCACGACGTTGCTCGACCGGTTTGGCCGCGGACCGCAAAACATGCCGATTGCCGAATGGCTCGCCAAGTTTTTAGGTCGCTTTGCGCGCTTGTTACCGTTTGAAGCCGCCAACGGCCGGACGGGCCGGCTTGCGGCAAATCTCCTTCTGCGCCGTCTCGACGGCGTTCCGCTGGTCTTCGCAAAGCCGGACCGGCGGCAGTACGCTAGCGCATTGGCAGCGGCCGAAGCCGACGACCAGAACGCACTTGCGCGGATCGTCGCCGCTGCACTCATCCGGACGTCGGAGCGACTGGTGAACGCCGGACATCAAGCCGATACCCTCGTAGCGCCGCTGCGCACTCTTGCCGGCGACGACTATACGAGCCTCGCAAAGGCAGCTCAGCGCGGCCGGCTGCGCACCATCGTGCGCAGCGGCCGGTATTACACAACGGCGGAGTGGATCGACGCGTACCGGACCGCTACACGCCGCGTACTGCCGGCTCCGGCGACTCGCCCAATCCCGTGATCCGGCCGTTACCCTTGGTCGCCGGGCGCGGCCGCAGCCGTTCTTCCAAGCCGATGATCAGCACGTAGAGCACCGGAACGACGAACAGATTGAGAATCGTCGAGACGAGCATTCCGCCGAAGACAACGGTGCCGAGCGAGTTCCGTGAGGCCGCGCCGTTGCCCGTGGCAATCACCAGCGGAAAAATACCCAGAATAAAGGCAATGGAGGTCATGAGAATCGGTCGCAAGCGCGTTTCGGCGGCCCGCACGACCGCGTCGCGAATCGAGTAGCCTTGCGCGCGCAACTGATTGGCAAACTCGACGATCAGAATCGCATTTTTCGACGAAAGTCCCACGAGCATGACGAAGCCGACTTGGGCATAGACGTCGGAAACCTCGAACGTGTGCGTTAGTCCGGCGAGAAAGAAATTCCGCAGGAAGATCGCACCGAGTGCGCCGAGCAGCGCGATCGGCACGCTCAGCAGAATGATGAGCGGATCGATGAAGCTCTCGTATTGCGCCGCGAGCACCAAATACGTGAAGACGATACCGAGCAGGAAGATGAGCGCGGCCTGGCTCCCGCCCTCGACCTGCTCGCGCGATATACCGCTCCATTCGTAACGGAAGCCCGGCGCAATTTGCGCCCGCAACTTCTCCATTTCGCGAATCGCATCGCCCGAACCATGACCGGAGCCGGGCTGACCGTTGAGTTCGACCGAGCGGTACAAATTGAAGTGCGAGATGACCGGCGCCGTTTTCGTTTGCGTCTGGGTGAGCAGCGCGGAGATCGGAATCAAACCGCCGCCCGTGCTGTTGTGCACGTAGATCTGCGACAAATCGGAGACAACCGAGCGATACGGCGCATCAGCCTGCACGTAAACCCGATACGACCGATCGAGGTAATCGAAATCGTTGACGTACTCCGAGCCCAAGAACACTTGCATGGACGCATAGACGTCGGCCATCGTCAAGCCGAGCGCCTTGACTTTGTTGCGATCGACTTGGGCGACGAGTTGCGGGCTGTTGATGGTAAATGTCGTGTAGACTTGCTTGAGCAACGGATCTTGCGCGGCGGCACCCATCATTCCGTAGGCAGCGTACGCCATCGGTGTGAGCCCCTTGTTCGTGTTGTCCTCGAGCTCGAAGGCCACACCGCCTTGGAATCCGAGACCGGCGATCGCCGGCGGGTTGACCGGAAACGTCGATGAATCCGGGATTTGGCTCAGCGCGCCGTACAGACGCCCGATCAGCGCGCCGGCGCTGTGCGGACCACCGCCGCGTTCGGCCAGCGGTTTGAGCTTGGCGAACATAATCGCTTTATTCGGACCGTTACCCGTGAAGCCGAAACCGCCGACGTCGAAGACGTCGGTAACCTCGGATTGCTTGAACAACACTTCTTCGATCTTCTTGCGTGCAACGAGCATCGTGTCGGCCGACGTGCCTTCAGCTGCTTGCGACGACACGAGTAAAAAACTTTGATCTTCGTCCGGCACGAAGCCCGTCGGCGTCGATGTGAAGAGAAATGCCGTCGACGCCAGCGCCACGAGAAACAACACGAGAATGATCGGCCAGCGCGTGATCACACCGGGCAAGAAGCGGTCGTAGCGCGCGCGGGTGCCGTCGATCGCCCAATTGATCGAACGAAAAAACCGGTTTTTCGGCCGCTCGCCATGACCGAGCAAGAGCGACGACAAGACCGGGGTAAGCGTCAGCGCGTTGAACAGCGAAATTGCAATCGAGATCGCGATGGTCAGCGCGAACTGTTTGTAGAGCTGACCGGTCGTTCCGGGAAAAAAGCCGACCGGGATGAACACGGCGAGCAGTACGAGCGACGTCGCAACGACGGCGCCGCTGATTTCGCGCATTGCTTCGAGCGCGGCTTGTGCCGGCGGCATCTTCTTTTCTTGTATGAAACGTGCGATGTTTTCGATTACGACGATCGCATCGTCGACGACGAGTCCGGTGGCGAGCGTCAATCCGAAGAGCGTCAGCGTGTTGATCGAAAAGCCGAGAATCTTCATGAACGCAAACGTGCCGATGAGCGAGATCGGAATCGTGATCGACGGGATGAGCGTCGTACGCCAATCCTGCAGAAATAAATAAATGACGGCAACGACGAGTACGATTGCAATGAGCAGCGTCTCGGTGACGTCTTTGATCGACTCGCGTACGAAGTCGGTTGAATCGAAGGCGATCTTATAGGTAACGCCGGCCGGGAATTCGCGCGACAGGCGTTCCATCGTCGTCTTGACGTCGCGCGAAATCTGCAGTGCGTTGCCGTCCGGTAACTGCTGGATGCCGATGCCGATCGAGGGCTGACGATCGAAACGCAAATCGGTGCCGTAGTTCTCCGCACCTAGTTCGGTGCGGCCGATGTCGGCAACGCGTACGAAACCGCCGTCGGCATTCGTTTTGAGCACGACGTTTGCAAATTGATCGGGCGAGTTGAGCCGGCCGGTCGCACGCACGGAGAGATAATATGGATTATGCCCGGTCGTCGGTGCGGCGCCGATTGCGCCCGAGGCGACCTGGACGTTTTGGTCTTGTAGCGCCGTCACGACGTCGCCGGCGCTGATGCCGTTGTCCGCAAGCTTCTTCGGATCGACCCATACGCGCATTGCGTACTTGCGCTCACCGAAGATTTGCACGTTACCGATGCCGGTGATCCGGCGCAATTCGTTGGCGACGTTAAGGTCGACGTAATTGCTGAGATCGGTCGCCGACATTTTACCGTTGGAGACCATACCGATCGCCATGACGTAACTCGACGTCGAATTTTTATTGACCGTGACGCCGGTTTGCTTGATCTCATTGGGTAGCCGGCCGTTGGCGAGGTTGACGGCGTTCTGAACGTCGTTTGCGGCTTGATCGAGGTCGCGGCCAAGATTGAAGACGCAGGTGATGGTGCTCGAACCGTCGTTACCGGACTGCGAACTTATATAGCGCAGACCTTGAACGCCGTTGATCGATTCTTCGAGCGGCGTCGTTACCGACGCTTCGACGGCCTGCGCGCTCGCGCCGGTGTACGTTGAGGTGACGGTGATTGTCGGCGGCGCGACGATCGGAAATTGCGCGATCGGCAGCAGCGGAATGCTGACGAGGCCCAGTAACAAAATCACAAGCGAACAGACCGAAGCAAAAATCGGCCGCCGTAAAAAGAACTCGATCACGCTGTCTTGGACCTTTCGTCGTGAGCGGTGGTTGCCGCCAGCAGCGCGCGTAAGCGCCGCTTACCGCGGCGGATACGGGTGGCCGCAGTGGCGGGCGGAATGCCGAGGCGTTCGCCGACGTCGCGGAAACGCAGGCCGTGCAGCAGGTGCAGCGCGACGGGTAGCTCGACTGCGACGAGCGCGGTGACGCGCCGCGCTTCGGCGTTCGCCAGCGCTTCATCTTCTGCCGACGGCAATGCGCCGCCGGCCGTTACGTTATCGGCGACGACCGACGCGCGCGATCCCGCCGCGATGTTGAGTGCTTTACGGGTTGCGATACGCGAGAGCCACGGAAACGGATCGCTCGCATCGCGAAAGCGGCCATGGGCACGAAACGCCGCTAAAAACGCGTCGTGCGTCGCATCTTCGGCATCGAATTCGTTGCCGACGATCCGGCGGGCAACGCGGCGCAGCCGCCCGGCATACTGCGCGTACCACGCTTCAATATCCGGGCCGGCTGTCGAATTACTGGTATTCATCAAGCAAATCGGTTATACTAGCAAACGATGGTACATGTCAAGGATCAGGTAGCTGTTTGGCGCTCGCTCATCGATCTGATCCAATCGCAGAAATATTGGATGCAGCAAATCGCCGAAGATTTCGGCATCACTCCGCAAATGGCGATCGCACTCAAGGAGGTGCCGCCAGCCGGCGGCACGACGATGAAGAAACTTGCCGGCCAGCTATTTTGCGATGCCTCGAATGCGACGGGTATCGTCGACCGGCTCGAGTCGCGCGGCTATGTCGAGCGGCGGCCGCATGAGAACGACCGGCGGGTGAAATGCGTCGCGCTGACGGCCGCCGGACGCCGCCTACGACGCAAACTCGACGACCGGCTCGCGCTCCCGCCGCCGGCCATTGCGGCGCTCTCCGATACCGATCAAGAACAGCTCGGCGCGATCCTTGAACGGGCGCTTATTCTAGCGCAGCGACAGCGCGAAGAACGCGAAAGTTAACGCACGGCTTCGAGCGCAGCATCGATCGTCGCGACGCGGCCGACGACCGCGCCGGCGTGGTTAAGCACGGTCGCGACGGAATGCGACTGCAACTCCGTCATTTGCGTGTCGTCGAGCGCATTCAACCGGTGCAAAAGCGCGATTGCCGCCGGAGGGACCGCGCGTTGCGCTCCGTCGATGACCTTGAGTACCAAACCAAGTCCGCTTTCGACCAGTGCCGTTGCGTGAACGGCTTCGGCACCGGCCTTGGCGACGATACGTCCGTTTGCGCAGCGCATAAGGTCGGTGTCGAAGCGCGACGTGCCCGCAACGTACGCCGGTTCCCCGAGCATCGCTTGACGCACGCGCGCCAAAGCATCGGCGTCGGCCGGTTCAAGATCTTCGAGCGTTGCAAAACGCGCATACGATCGCGCCGCGTTTCGCAACGGCGTTGCATAGACCGGTACGCCGCAGCCATCGACGCCCAGAGTAGAGGATGTGAACGTATCGCCGCTGACCCGCTCGCATAGCGCAAGCACCGCGCGTTGCACGGGATGCGCGATCTCGAGATAACCGTCGAACGGTACGCCGAGCACCCGTGCCAACGCCAGCATTCCGGCATGTTTGCCCGAGCAATTATTATGCACTGCGCTCGGCGTTTCACCGCGTTCGCTTAGGGCGGCCGCTGCCGGTGCATACATCGGCGCGTGCGTTCCACACCGCAGATCGGCGACCGTGGCTCCAATCTTCGCGAGAATTGACAGCACCGCCGTGATATGAAACGGTTCGCCGTTATGCGAAGCCGACATGACCGCAAGTTCGCGCTCGTCAAAACCAAACCGCTCGATCGTTCCGGCTCGAACGCCGGCCGCCGCGATGAACGGTTTTGCCGACGAACGCAGATACACCGGTTCATCGATCGAACCGCAAGCGAAAATAACCGTACCGTTCGCGTCGCTGGCGCAAGCGGCAACATCATGCATGGATTCGATACGCCGTCCACGCGTCACACCGACCATCGGCACGCCCCAAAGCGCACTCACGTACGAACGTCAGGCGGGCACTGCACGATGCAGCATTGTCGCAGCGGCAACGATTGCATGCTTTACCTTACCCGGCGAAAGACGAACGAACGTCATGCCGCCTGCACCGGCTAAGCGTCGCCGTTTCGCGCCCATCGGTCGTCGGTCAAATGATGCGGACGGTGTACGTGACGGTGCCGGAATTGATCGACGGTGCCGGTCCGATCGAACCGCCCAGCGACCAGCGAACGTTGGTAACGAGTGCATCGTATCCGGCGGCGGCACCGCCGCCTCCGCTCGTCGGTGTATAGGCGTAGGTCGTGCCGCCGTCATTCGAGTACGTCAGGCTCAAACTAAGACCGGTGCCGCCCATCGAACCACCCGCGGTTCCAACTTTAAACCACGTATGCGCCGGAATCGGATCGGAGATCACCGGACTGTAGATGAGCGTACCGCTCGCATTGGTAAAGGTGCTCGTATAGGCGAGGTCCGTACCGGGTGATTGCAATCCCGCCGGCACGACACCAAGTGCGACGCTCAACGTCGGCGTCGCGGTCGTCGGACAACTCGAATAATACGGATGCGCCGCCGGCAAGCTGGCTTGAAAGCCCCATTTGCAGGCTAGATACCCTTCGATGAACTGCTGTTCGGTCGTCGTAAGCGCAGCGTTATACATGAGCGTCTCATAAACGTTGCCGACCCAGTAGAAGCCGCCCCCGCCTTGTTTCTGCCCGAGATACAAGCTCGTCGATGCGGTTGTTGCCGGAACGTAGTTGGCGCTCGTGAGGCTGCCGCCGTTGACGTTTACCGACGTCGCCGACGGTCCGAATTGTGCGTAGACGAGTGTCGGCGTCGATCCCCAGCTCGCGTTCGAAACAACGTCGTTTCCGCCGGCTAATGTTGCAAATGCAATAAGCGAGCCGCTCTTCTTGCGAATAGCACGGTCGTTCAAAGCAGTCGCTTGGCCATAATCCAAGAGCACCGAGGTTCCGTCCGTGGCGCCGCCCGAGTATGCGGCGACGATGAAGGTCGAACCCGGCGCGGAGCCCGTAGCGTACGTGTTCATCGTACTCGATGTGAGAAACGCGCTGCCGCTAAACGTCAGGGCTGCATGGCCGTTCACAGAGGCGGCGGACGGCTGGTTCGAGCTACCGGCTTGGCTCAGCGTATTGCCCGAGCCGCTTTTATCCGTCCAATGCGCGACGGACGGCGAAGTTGAATACTGAATGGTCGAGGCGTCGCTTGCATCGTACCAGGCGGTCAGATTTTTTACCGCGACCGGCGGTGTTGCCGCGGACGCAGTGCGAGCGAGAATCGCCGTCAGAACCAACCCAGACAACACGCGTGCGATGCGAGTGCCGACGCGCAGTCCAGCTGCATACACAGTCGAAGCCACTGCCTGCCAATCGGACTTCGACGCAAAATACTTAGCCACGCCGACCGCTTGCACGGGTGCACCTTTTGTATTATGCTCCTAATACAATGCCGCCCGATGCATTGCTTCGCTGGTTTATCGTCCTCTATCTTGCGAGCATCGCCGTGGTTCGGATCGGTTTTCGACGGCAGCTCGGAAACGCGACGTCGGCGGTGCAGCGTTTTTGGTGCAGCGACGATCCGCTCGGCGAGCGTCTAAGCGCGGCCCTCGCGCGCCGGCTCCGCGCCGGTGATTCGTCCGACCGCGCATGCATCATCACCGGAAGTGCTGCGCTCGTCCTTGCGGGCACGTGCGCGTGGACACCGCTTGCCGCGAGTCTTGCATACGCTTTTGATTGCACGATCGTCGTTGCCGTAATGTGGATGAACGGCAAAACGATACGGGCCGACGGTCCGCGCTCGGCACCGCTGTCGAACCGACGCGCGATGCCGACCATCCCGTATGCTCTGCTCGCCGTCGCCGCAATCGCAGCGTTGTCGCTTGTCGCGTTCGGTCTGCGGCAAACAACCGATGCTCTTGCCGTCCTGGCCGTCATTGTCGCCGTCGGATTGAGTGTCGGCTGTGCCGCAAGCTTGGCTGCATCGCCGACATATTTGCCGGGCGAAGATCTCGACGCAGAAATGATCGTCGACCGGCGCTTGCGTTTCTTTCGCGCCGGGAGCGCCTTCATAACGGCGGTGGCGCCGCTGTTCGTTTTCGCTTCGTTTTCCGGCTACTCGCTATCGACGGCACGCTTCGCCAGTTGGCTGCTGTGCGCAGCGGTGACCATCGTTATCATCGGTTGGTTTTTCGTTACGTGTAAGCGCTTGGAGTTAAGTAGCACGGAACGCATTGCACTGAGCCGGTGACGAACGCATATGTCGTTGTCGATCCGGCACTCCCGGTCGCGCCGAGTTTGCAAATTTACGAACAGATCGTTGCAGCGATTCAAAGCGGCATGATTGCAACCGGTGCACTGCTGCCCCCGGTTCGCCAACTTGCGGGCGATCTCAATGTTGCGGCCAACACCGTAGCAAAGGCGTACACGCTTTTACAAGACGCAGGCTGGGCGGCGGGCGACGGCCGGCGCGGAACGCGCGTCGCACACCGACTGCCGACCGCCGATAGTACGGTACGCCGCGCCATTTTACACCAGACCGTTGCACGCTGCGTCGCGACGCTCGCGCATCGCGGTTACTCGCTGCACGAAATTGCCGACGAGCTCAGCCGTTACACGGTCGGCGCGGAGTCATCGCATACGTAAACCGGTTAACTGCCGACGGCGACGATCTAAGTTCCTCGAAAGCTCGTGCACGAACTCCTCGTAGTTCATCGGCCGCCGGTTACACTTACCCGTCGCCGGCTAGACGGCTCGGCGGTCGAACACGAAGACTCGCGCGAGCCTAATGCAACGCGGCCGGAACGCCGGCGCTACGCCAGTGCCGGCTCGAAGACGTTGCTTTCTTGCTCGGCAAACAGCGGACTCGACAGGTAGCGCTCCCCGGTATCGCAACCGATGACGACGATCGTTTTCCCCGCCGCTTCCGGACGCGCGGCGACTTGCAGTGCCGCCCAAACATTCGAGCCGGCCGAAATACCGACCAGAATGCCTTCTTCGCGAGCTAAGCGACGCGACGTTGCAATCGAGTCGTCGAACGACGCCTGTAGCACTTCGCTATAAACGCTCGTATCGAGGATCGACGGAATGAAGCCCGGCGCGAAACCTTGCAATTTGTGCGGACCCGCAGCGCCGCCCGATAGCAAGGTCGACGTATCGGGCTCGACGGTAATGATGGTGACGCCCGGTTTGCGCTCTCGGAGCACCTGGCCGACGCCCGTCACCGTGCCGCCCGTACCGACACCCGCGATGAAGTAGTCGACTTGGCCGTCGGTATCACGCCAGATTTCTTCGGCCGTCGTACGCCGGTGAATCTCCGGATTCGCCGGGTTATCGAACTGTTGCGGCATGAAGTACTTGCCGGGGTCGGTATCGTGAATCTGCTTCGCGCGCGCGATCGCGCCTTTCATTCCCTCGGCTCCGGGCGTAAGCACGAGTTGCGCGCCATACGCTTTGAGCAGGTTGCGCCGCTCGATCGTCATCGTTTCGGGCATCGTGAGAATAAGCGGATAGCCTTTGGCGGCGGCAACGAACGCTAGCGCAATACCGGTATTGCCCGACGTCGGTTCAACGATGACGGTGTCGGGCCGCAGACGGCCGTCGCGTTCGGCCGCTTCGATCATCGCGACACCGATGCGATCCTTGACGCTGCCGGCCGGGTTGAACGATTCGAGCTTCACCAAGATCCGGCCACCCAGGCCGGCGTTCATTCGCGGAATGCGCACGAGCGGCGTATTGCCGAACGTGTCGATAATCGAGTCATAAATTCGGGCCACGTTAATCTCCTAATTGAGCGGGATGTTCGGTGCGTATGGCGGAGCGTCGGCGTGGCATCGACATCGCTTCATGATAAAGTCAACCGTACCCATCTAGCGAAGGGTGCAGGCCGTCGATCTCGAACGCACGTTCGGCCCGCCATGTTTACCCTCGCCGGAAAGTCGCTCTATGTCGCGGCGCTCGACCTGTGGCTCGATTCAATGCGTACCCGCTCGCGGTGTTACGTTTCGCACGGTCATAGCGACCATGCCCGGATTCACGAAACGATCGTCACGACGCCGCACAACGCCGAAGTCTGTAAATTGCGGCTCGGCACCAAAGGCCGGCCGAAGCGTCAGCAAACACTTCTACCGCAGCCGGACGCCTTCGAGATCAGCTACGAAACCTACGATTACAACGAGTCGTGGCGCGAAGGCGATCATCGCCTGACCATGTTTTCCGCCGGACACGTGCTGGGCAGCGCGCAGCTCATGATCGAAGGCGCCGCGGGCAGCTTCGTCTATACCGGAGATTTCAAACTCGGACGGACATATACGTGCGAGCCGGCCGAAGTAAAGCGTTGCGACGTCGTGCTCATGGAGTGCACCTACGGACGTCCGCAATACGTCTTTCCGCCGCGCGACGAAGTCGAAGATGCCATGATCGACTTTGCGCTCAAGGCACTCGAAGATGGTTGCGCGCCGGTGTTTTACGCCTATTCGTTAGGCAAGGCGCAAGAGGCGATGGCAATTTTAGGCAAAGCCGCCGTTCCGCTTACCGCCCATGGCGCGGTTCATTCGATGGCGCGGGTGTATGAGTCGTGCGGCGTAAAATTGCCGCCGTACGCGAAATACGATGCCGAAACGTACGACGGACTCAGCGCGCTGATTTGGCCACCGAGCGGCAAATCGCTGCCGGTTGCGCTGCGCGGAAAACCCACGCGCAGCGCCGTGCTCACCGGCTGGGCCCTCAATCGCGGCGCGACGTATCAATACGGCTCCGATGCAGCGTTTGCGCTGAGCGACCACGCCGATTTTCCCGCACTGCTGCGCTACCTGGAATTAGCTCAGCCCAAAAAGGTGTTACTCAATCATGGCTGGCGGGATTTTGTCTGGCGGCTGCGACGCATGGGATTCGACGCAGAGTATCTCGAGGAGCACCAGCAGCTCGCCCTATTTTAATGTCGTCAATCGGTGCCGATATCCCAAACGAGGCCTAAATCACGCTTGGCAAAAGCGCGAAACGCGATAAGCGTTTCGGTGCTCAGCACGCCTTCGCGCGAGCCGATCATGTCGGTCACTAAATCGCTGAGCTCTTCGTGCGCGCGCACGCGTGCGATCGCAACTAGATCGTACGGTCCGGCGACGCTATACACTTCGGTGACACCGTCGATTGCAAGGAGTGACTCGGCCAGACGTTTTACCTCGCCCGGCGCGACCGTCATGAGGACCAGCGCGGTTATCACACCGCGGGCTACCGTCCCCGGCAGGCGAGTACCTGTGCGGCTCGCGCGTAGCCGGTGATCGCCTTCGCGCAAACCTGCGCAAGCATCGCCCGGACGTCCGGCAAGCTCGACAAGATCGCGCTGGTCGCGGGTTATCTCGCCGGCCTCGGCGATGCCGATCTCGCCGCAGCGGCACGCTATTTTAGCGGTAATCCGTTCGCTCAACGGGAGGAGCGGACACTGGCAATCGGTGGCCGGACGCTCGTTTGTGCGGCCAAAGCCGTCTGGGGAATCGATGATGCGGCACTAGCGGCCGGCTACGCCGCGACCGGCGATCTCGGCGCGGCGCTCGGACCGCTGCTGCGCCCCGCTGCCGATTTGGGACTGTTTCGTGAGCCGCTGACACCGGCTTCGCTCAAAACGGTTCTCGATGAAATTGCCGACGCGTCGGGAAAGAACGCCGGACGCAAACGCCAGTTTCTTGCCGAGCGCATCTTGGGTGCTTGCACCGATGCAATCGAAGCAACGTATGTAACGAAGATCATGACCGGCGATCTGCGCATCGGACTGCGCGAGGGTCTCGTCGTCGATGCAATCGCAGCAGCGTTCGGCCGCGATCTCATGAGGGTGCGCCGTGCAGCAAGCGCCGCTGGCGATGTCGGCGAAGTCGCCGTCGCAGCCAAGCACGACACGCTCGACGCCGTATCGCTTACCTATCACTCACCGTTGAGTTTCATGCTGGCGTCGCCGATTGCATTCGGCTCGGAATATAAAGACCTTCGTTCGGGCACGTGGCTCGTCGAGGATAAATACGACGGCGTGCGCATTCAGGCACACGTTACGCCCGAGCGCATTGCGCTTTTCTCGCGCACGCTCAACGACGTCGCGCCGGCGTTTCCGGAGATCACGGCGGCCCTGCGGCATGTGAGCGGGAGTTGCATCATCGACGGTGAGATCGTCGCACAACGGGACGGCCGGATTTTGCCGTTTCGGTATTTGCAAGCACGTTTGCAGCGCAAATCGGTGGCGGCCGAATTGCTCGAAGACGTCCCGGTGAGCTTCATTGTTTTCGACGTGTTGGCGCGCGGCGACGAAGTGTTGCTCGATCGTGAACTCGTCGAGCGGCGCGGACTGCTCGCGGAACTGGCCGCCGACCTGCACGAACCGGTCAGCGCCGCACCCTGGACGGCGCTGCAAAGCGGAACGCTGCCCGACCTCGTTAACGTGCGCTTCGAGACGGCGCGCAACGCCGGTAACGAAGGCTTGATTTTCAAGCGGACCGATTCGCCGTACGCCGCCGGGCGGCGCGGCAAGTGGTGGCTCAAACTCAAACGCGAATTGTCAACGCTCGATGTGGTGGTCGTCGCCGTCGAATGGGGTCACGGTAAACGCGCGCGTGTTTTGTCCGATTACACGTTCGCCGTTCGCGGACCCGGCGGCGTGTTGCGCACGATCGGCAAAGCTTACTCGGGATTGACCGACGCGGAAATTGCCGAGCTGACGCCACGGTTTCTCGAGCATCAGACCGGTCGAGCCGGTCATGCGCTCAAAGTCGAACCGCAGGTCGTCTTAGAAATTGCGTTCGACATCATTGCGCCGAGCACATTACATGCATCCGGGTTCGCCTTGCGGTTCCCGCGCATCGTTCGTTTGCGTCCGGATAAGCTTCCAGCCGAGATCGATACGCTCGAGCGCGTCAATGAAATCTACCGCGAGATGCTGGCCCGCGAAGGCGTTGGAGATGCGACCTGAGCCGGGCGCTTAGCGGCGCCGAAGGCGGTTGGCGCGAGCGGTACGAATCCGGTCGATACGCGCTTGCGTCGCATCGACGCTGGGCGATCGGCCGACAGCGGAATGACCGCGTACCCGCCACACCAGCAGCAACACCATAATGCCGATTGCGCCGCCGGCGCAAAGAATCCGAACGCGCGCACCCCACGGCAGCAAGGCGCCCGAAACAAGAAACGACGCACAAATGACGAGAACGTTTTGCGCCCGGCGCATCGGTGCGGGCACCATCTGTGCGGTTTTTAGTCGTCGTCGGTTTCGTGCAGATGCAGGTGGCAGCCGTCTTCGGCGTCGTCGAGCACTTCGCGCGCTTCGGCAAGCACGCTAGCCGGTAATGTGACCGTGCGGTCGACCGAACCGCGCTCGGCTAAAAACTCCGCCTCGTCCCAATCTTCCCATGTCTCGAGCGGCTCGCCGTCGACTTCGGCCGGAAAACGCACGCAATACCCTTGCTCGATATGCAACCCGACGACGAACACTGCGGTACCGCGCGGAAAATACGTCCCGTCTTTCCATAATGTTCCATACGTGGTCTCGTAATGCTGTCCGATTTTTATCGCTTCGATGGCTCCGTCTCTCCGAATCGGAAGTCGTGCGGAATCGCGCATCATTCAGCGCTTTGCCGTCGTATTCCCATCGGCAATGAATCAACATGCCGGCAAGTGGCGCGTCTTATCGTCGTCGTACCCGATCAGCACACCGTTTCTGCGCTTACGCAGCGATGTGATCGAGCTTCCCGGCGGCGAAATCATTCGTGACTATTACGTGCGCGAATCGAACGGCTTCGCCGTCATGTTCGCGCTTACGTCCGACGATCGCGTTGTTTTAGTGCGCCAATATAAGCATGGCGCCGGCATCAGCGTATTGGAATTACCGGCCGGTGCAATCGATGCGGGCGAAACCGCCGCCGCCTGCGCTCGACGCGAACTCGCCGAAGAGACCGGTCATATCGGCGACGAGCCGGAACGCATCGGCTCGTATCTCGCCGACCCGACGAATTCGGACGCGTCGTTTCATCTGTACTTGATCCGTAACGCCGAACTGCGCGTTGCGCAAAAGCTCGATCGAACCGAAGACATCAGCGTCGAATATGCCACGCCGCTCGAGTTGCGCGCGATGGTTCGTGACGGACGCATCAACACCGGTTCGCAAGTCGCTTGCGTGTATGTTGCGCTCGAGCATCTCGGTCTGCTTGGGCGCTAACCCGGGCCTAAACGGCGCCGGATAAAGCCCCGCGCCGGCCGCGCGACCGGCGCGCGTAATGCGCCGCGCAGCGCCGACAGCGTTCCGAACGGAAACACTAAGTCGCTCGTCGCCGCAACAACGTGCAAGTCACTGCGGCGGACGTTCCAAGGCGCGAGGGCGGCTATGCAATCGTCGGATAAAACGTCGAGACCGGTCGAATAGGGTGTGAGCGCCGGCACGACCACGATCCGTTCGGCGGCGATAAACGCCGGCGTCGAAGCTCCGCCGCCCAAATGCAAACTCGGATGCAAGTGACCGATCACCGTTCGCGCGCGCACCGGCGGCGGCTTATCGCCGTGCATGAGCAGCCAGCCGTCGCGTTCGCACTGCTCGACGGTCGTGCCGAGAATTGCCGCGCCGCGCGAACGCCCTTCATGATTGCCTGCAATAAACGTCAGCGCCGCCGTCGTCCGCAATGCTGCAAGCGCTGCGCGCACCGCGCGCCCCGCACCCTCGCTCATACCGGCGCCATGAATGACGTCGCCCAGGAAAACGATCTCGGTTGCGGCCCGGCGTTGCGCGGCGATCGAGATCGTCGTCGCCATTTCGATCGTACTCCAAAGCGGCAGAGCCGCACCGCCGCCCATAACGTCTTCGTAACCGAAATGGGCATCGGCGACGAGCAGCACGCGCGACCCGGTCAAAAAAGCAAAGCCGCCGGGCAAGGCGATGATGCCGTTTGCAAGCGGATGCTCGGCGCGCGCGGGCTGCGGTTTCACGGACGTACAATGCCCGCGAGCACCGGCTGACCGCGTTCATCGAGCGCGACGAGCGGATCGCGCACGACCGCCTGCCGCCAGGCGACAAGTTTTCCGGGTAGCGGCGCGTCGTCGTCCGCCGAGGCGTTGGCGGTTTGCGCGAGCAGGTCGAGTTCATCTTGCGGCGTTTCGCCCAGCACGGCCAATACGCGCTCGTGCAGTGCTTCGACCATGCTCGCGCGATCGTCCAGCACGACCGAATCGCCGAAACTCGACGTGACGATGCCGAAGGTAAACGGCGTCGCGGCAGCCGGATGCAGCACCCGCGGTTCGGCGCTAATGCCTTGCAAATAGTGCAGCGCCGACGGCGCATCGAGCAATTCACGGGTGACGACCCGGATCGTTTCGCGAATTAATGGAAAGTCAGGATCCGCTTCAAACAAACGGTCGAAGATTTTCTGAGAATTCCAATTGAGCGCACCGCGCCGTATCGTTTGTCCACCCGCCCGGCGCAACACGAGTAAACCGGTATTGGCGACGTAGCGGAAATGTTGGCGCAGCAGATACGAACTGCGCAAACCGGCCAGCAAATCAGCGTCGAAGTCGTCGACGCCCAGCAGCGCGGCCCAGCCCGCATCCGGGATCGTCTTGCGCGCCGGCAACGCGATGAGAAAGCCGTTATCATCGTTGGTGATCTGCGTCGTGCAGCGGTATTTGCGCGAGATACGCGCGCCGACGATGCGCGACAGCGTCTCGTTGACGCGCCGGCCCGCACAGGTGTGAAAGACGGCGGATTGACGGGCATCCATCCGATAAACTTCGATGACCGGGCGCCGGTCGTCGGGCAAATCCGACAACGCCAACTGCTGCGCGATATAGCGCACCACGTGCGCTGCTTCGACGCCTTCGAGTGCGTAGCGTTTACGCAGGTAATGCAGCGCCGGTTGCGGGCCGCCGCCGGCGAGCGCGTCGGCGACCCCACGGCGCAGGACACCGATTTCGCGCGCCAATGCCAACGGCACGCCTTTCATGTGCGACGACCATTGCGGCACGTTCGGCCGGCCCGTGTACGGCTCCACTTGTAGACCGCCGCCGGACGCTTCTTTGACGCGCAACGTCCGGCCGTCCAACAAAAAGACATCGCCTTCTTTGAGCCGGGCGGCGAACGATTCATCGAGTCGCCCGATCTTCGAGCCGCCTTTGCCGACAACGCCGACAGTGCGCTCGTCCGGGATGGTTCCGACGTTCTCGAAAAATGCAGCCGAGGGTTCGCGCCCCAAACCATACATTGCATCTTCGTCCGCACCGATCCGTCGTACGTGCGCTTCATCCGGCCCGGCACCGCCGCCCGACAGATAATCAACGCAGCTGCGCAAATCCGCTTCGCTTAAATCGCGATACGGATACGCGCGTCGCGCAATCGTCAAAGCGTCGGCGATCGGTAGCCGCCGGTCGTAGGTAACGCTGCCGACCAGCCATTGGGCGAGCACGTCGAGCGGCGCTTCGGGTACCATCAATTCTTCAATTGCGCCGTCGGCGATGCAGCGCCGCGTCGCCGCTGCTTCGACGATGTCGTCGCGATCTTGCGCGATGACGACGCCGGTCGCGATCGCGCCGGGCCGATGGCCTGCCCGTCCGACCCGTTGCAGCGTCGAGGTCATGCTGCGCGCACCGCCCAGGATCACGACCCGGTCGATGAAACCGATGTCGACGCCGAGCTCGAGCGAGGTCGAGCACACCACGGTTCGCAGCGTGCCGTCGCGCAATTGCGCCTCGACGCGATGGCGAACGTTCTTCTCGAGCGACGAATGATGGACGCCGATGCGCCGGTCGCGGGCGGGTTTCGCCACCGCCGGTTCGAGCACGTCGACTTCATCGGCCGGTTCCCCGGCGGCTTCCATCTCGTGCGCTACGCGCTCGGCTTGACTGCGCACGTTGGTAAAAACAAGCGTCGTACGCACATCTTGCGTCAGCGCATAGGCCGTTCGGGAAGCGGTCGCGAGCGGCGCCATCGCGCCGGCGAACGGTGCGACGATATCGAGTTTGATCGAGCGTAGACCGCGGCAATCAACGAGTGCACACTCGCGGCCGATACCGCCGACATACGCAGCGACGCGCTCGAGCGGAGATACGGTCGCGGATAAACCGACCCGGCGCAGCGGTTGCGGGACGATCGCTTCGAGCGACTCGAGCAGTAAAGATAGTTGCGAACCGCGTTTGTTGCCGGCCAGCGCATGAACTTCATCGATGATGACGGTTTCGACCGCCGTCAGCGTTTTGCGATACGATTCCATCGCCAGCATTAGTGCGAGCGACTCCGGCGTCGTGATGAGAACGTGCGGCGGACGCGTCATCATGAGCCGGCGTTCTTCCACCGGCGTGTCGCCCGTCCGAACGCCGGTGCGAATGAAGTGTTCGCGAATCCGGCCGCGGCGTTTCTGCGCGCGCTCGCTATTCGGGCGTTCGAGAATGCCCATTTCGCGTAACGGACGGCGCAAGTTATGTTCGACGTCGTAACCCAGTGCACGTAAGGGCGAAATGTAGATGCAAAACGGCCGCGGAAACAGTTCGTCCGCGTCGCGTTTCTCCGCTAGCCGCGACATCACGGGAAGAAACGCAGCAAGCGTTTTGCCCGTGCCGGTCGGCGAGCAAATGAGCATGCTGCGACCGCTGAGCGCAAGCGGAATCGCTCCGGCTTGCGGCGGCGTCGGCAGTCTAAGTTTTTCGTCACACCACGCCGCGACGGTCGGGTGAAGCGCCTCGAACACGGCATCCACGGGTAGTCGCGCTTCGTGTGCCCGCAACCCGGGCACCTCCTATTTGCGAACGTACGTTCGGACGTCGCGTTGCTCGCCTGCTTACCGATTCCGATAGCCTCGCCGGCACGAACGGGGGCCATTGCATTTTTCCATGGAAAAAAAGTTGCGTGTCCGCCACATTAGCTGCCATGCTGCGCAAAAGTACCGAAGTCTACAAAGATCGCTGGGTGGCGAAAAGCGAGTCCGATTTTGCGACCGAAGCGCGCTCCGAAGTCGTCAGCGAACATTTGGTGTACTGGGATGCGATCGTCCGGGCCGTCGAAAGCACCGACTTCGAAGAACTCATGAACTACTCGCGCGAAGCAGGCCGCTTCCAGTGCCGCAGCGGGTTCGATCTGTCCAATGCCATTAAACGAACCGTCAACGCCACGAATCTCATCGAAGTGGCGCTGCTCGAGGCGAACGACGGTGACGTTCCGCCGATAACCATTATCAATGAAATCGGCGAACTTCGCACGATGATTGCAATGGCGGTCGCCGAGGGGTACAAACTCGAAACCGATTCACGCTCCGACATGGCAGCCGCGCTCTCCATGCGCGAACGTTTACGCGCCTCGCTGTTGCGTCAGCGCAGCCGCTATACGACGTATACGCTGCCGCCCGGCGACGAAATCTTGCCGCTGTATGACGCCGGAATGCGTTTCTACTTCGTCGAGAGCGGCAAATTGCGGCTCTATAATTTGTTGCCGAACGGCCGCACGATCACGCTCTCGATTTTGGGCGAGAACGACGTGTTCTTACAGTGGCGCGCCGAATCTGCGAGCCTATCGTGCTTATGCGCCGAAGCCATGCACGCATCGAGCGTGCTGGGTGTAAGCGAAGCGGATCTGGTCGATTTGATCGGCGCACAGCCGGCTGCGGCGATCGACGTCATCGCCTCGTTCACACGCCGCATCACCGAATCGCAAGTGCTCATCGAAGACCTGCTCAACAACAGCGTCAATGTCCGTCTCTACCGCACGCTGCTCGAACTGGCCAAGCAATTCGGCAAAGTCGAAGCTAATGCAACGCTTATCGATATACCGCTGACACATCAGCGGCTAGCCGATATGATCGGCAGCAATCGGGTGACGGTGACGCGCAAGCTGCACGAACTCGCCGAACGCGGCGTCATCGAAAGCCGGCGGAATGCCGCGATCGCCGTCAAGCAATTCGACTTACTTGCCTCGCTGGCGGCATCGGACGATATCTAGCGAATCAGGTGACCGGGCTCACCGCTCCCGCTTTGTAACGGCCCTAGTATCTGTCCATACCGTCGATAAGGTGAGCCGATGCAAACAGTCCCACAAGACCTGCGTTCTTCGACCATTCCGCTTCCCGACCGCGCACGAGTACCGTTGTTCGGTGAGCCATCGACCTCGGAGGTCGGCGGTCACGTCCGCAAATACTTCGAGACATCCGGCTTCTCGCGCTGGACGGCAATTTACGGCTCGGGCGACATCCCGCCGATCTGGAAGGTCATCCGCGACGGGCACCAGCGGGCGATGGACGCAGTCTTGACGTTTATCGACGGCGATACCGACCATACGGCGCTCGATGCCGGTTGCGGCACGGGCAATCTGTCGATCGAACTTGCAAACCGGAGCTACGAAGTCGATGCCTTCGATGTTTCGGCACCGATGATTCACTTTGCAAAATACATCAACACCGGCCGCACGAACGGCATTCCGCCGAACTTCATGGTCGGCGATATCGGCGCGCTGGCCGGAGAAAAGAAGACATACGACTTGGTCTGTTGCCTCGACGTACTCTTCCACTATCCGTACGATGAAGTCGCAACGATGCTCACGCAGCTTGCGAATCTCAGCTCGCATAAGGTCGTCGGCTCGTTTGCGCTCCGCACGCCGTTTAACGATTTTTGGATGAAAGTCGGCCAGCGTTTTCATGCCAAGAACCGCATGACCAAGTTGTTCATGTTCAGCTACGATCAAGTCGAGCAGATCCTCTACCGGGCGGGCTACAAGATGGCACGCACCAAGCGGATCAAATTCTTCTTCTACGATTCGTTCGTGTTCGAGGCCGTTCGACGGTAATGGTCGTCGCGCGTCCCGTTCAATCGAAGACTGCGCCGCAGCTACTGAAGCCACGGTTGTACCGCACGGATTTCCGCATCCTCAACACGCTCGACGTCGAATCGTGCCGGGCCGAGTTTCGGACGCTGCGCGATGATTTCGAGCGCGACTGGAATCGGACGCTGTTTAAATGGACCGATGAAGTAAACGATCTCGATTACCGGCCGCTGTGGGACGAGTTCTACGAATTTCTCAATCGCTCGTCGATCGGCGAATTCTCGGGCTGTCTGTTATATAGCGAAGTCCAAAAAAAAATAAGCGATCCGGACGTTGCTGCGATTTACAAGTGCATGGCGCGCGACGAGGGCCGCCATAGTTCGTTCCTGAGCTGGGTAATGCGGCACATGGGGCGTAAATTCGATCTCGGGCTGCTGCCGAAGATGGAAAAATTGCAGTACATGCATCCCAAGCTCATCTTCATCACGACGTATCTATCGGAGATCGTCGGCTTCTACCGCTATCAAAACATCAGCGATCATCTCAAAGCGAATCCGCAGTTTGCCTTTCATCCGATCTTCAGCTACTTCGATGACTGGTGTAATGACGAGCGGCGGCATAGTCGCTTTTTCGCCTTAATGCTCCGCAGCCAGCCGCAGTATCTGCAGGGCCGGCGCAATCACTTTGCCATCAAATTCTTCTCGCTCGCGGTTTACATCACGATGTACTTGCGCGACTGCGAGTCCAAGATTTATTCGAAGCTCGGCATCGACTGGGAAAAGTACGACGTCAAAGTCATCAACGAGACCGAAGCGGCGGCGCGCAACGTATGGGGGTTGGCGATTCGCACCGACTCGGCCTATTTTCTGGCTTGCCTGCGCAAGATGATGCGCAATAACTTCGCTAACAAAGCCGGCCGCGCGAAGATCGGACCGGCGGCAATTCTCGCCAAGGTCATGCGCTTCGCGCGTTACGGCGACAACATCGTTCAATATGCCAAACTCGTGCTGCAGCCGCACGATTACGTCGAGCCGCTGTCGCGCAGCGAGTGGACGCATATCGCGGCCGACCCCGGCGACGTGAGCGGCATTCGGCTAGCAAGCGCTGTGCCGACCTCGCTCCGGCCTCAGCCGCAACCGGTATAGCCCGCTCAATTTTCGCTCATCTGGCCGAGTTCGGACGTGTCGAGTTCGCCGATGGCATACGACAGCGTCAGCACGTGGCCGTTCTTGGCAAACACAAGCGCACCGTCGGTGCTCCAGTCGACCGAATCGTACAAGTCGAGGTTGAGCGCAAGTTCCCACGCGACTTCGCCTTCTTCGGTCAACGCGACTTGTTCGAGCGACCAGCCCTCGAGCGTCATCGGGTTGCCGTTCACGGTACTGCTCGTGAAGCTCATGCGCGTCGGCAAACCGCTGAGCGCTATCTCGGCCGTTACTTCCGTTGCGTGCACCACCATCTCGGTGAGGCGGTATTGCAGATCCGGCGTAAGTGGGATCGCCATCGCTATCGAATGCCGGCAAGCTGGTTCAACTGCGGCTTCGCGCGCTGATACTGGTCGGGCCATGGAACGTCGACGCCGAGTACGTGCGCTGCATGCAGCGGCCAGTATGGATCGCGCAGCATCTCGCGGGCAAGGAACACAAGGTCGGCCGAACCGGCAGCGACGATCGCTTCGGCTTGTTGCGCCTCGGTAATCAAGCCCACCGCACCAGTCGCAATCTTCGCTTCGCGGCGAATCTGCTCGGCAAACGGAACCTGGTAGCCGGGACCAACCGGAATGCGCGCGCCCGGTACGGAGCCGCCGCTCGATACGTCGATCAAGTCCACGCCGCGCGTCGCGAGCACGCGCGACAGTGCAACCGACTCTTCAATCGTCCAGCCGCCGTCACGCCAGTCCGTCGCGGAGATTCGGACGAAGAGCGGATAACGCTCCGGCCAAACCGCACGCACCGCATCGACGACCTCGAGCGTGAACCGGATGCGGTTCTCGAGCGAACCGCCGTAGCGGTCGGTACGCCGATTCGAAAGCGGCGACAGAAATTGATGCATGAGATAGCCGTGCGCGGCATGCAACTCGATACATTCGAAACCCGCGGCGATACTGCGCCGCGCGGCCGCGACGAACGCTGCAACGATCTCGCTAATGGCATCTTCGTCGAGCGCTGCGGGGACGATGCTCGATTGGGAAAAGGCAATGGCACTCGGCGCGACCGGCCGCCACCCGCCGTCGGCGACGGCGACCGGTCCGTCGCCGATCCAAGGAGCCGCGGTACTCGCTTTGCGGCCGGCATGCGCGAGTTGAATCGCCATCACCGCTCCGTGCAACTTGCCGAACCGCACGATTCGCGCGAGCGCGTCGATGTGCGCGTCGTCGTAGATGCCGAGATCCGCGGGTGAGATGCGACCGCCGGCACTAACGGCACACGCCTCGGTCACGATCAAACCGGCGCCGCCGACCGCGCGGCTGCCGAGATGGACGAGGTGCCAATCGTCGGCAAAACCGTCCGTCGAGGAGTATTCGCACATCGGCGATACGGCAATTCGGTTTTTTAACGTTACGTCGCGAAGCGACAACGCGCTATAGAGTTCGGCCATGCTCCGCTAACACGAAACAGCGCGCCGTTCGTTTCGCCGCCGGCCGCCGCACGTTGCCGTTGGCCTCGCGCCGGCGCGCTGCTACGTCGCTTTCGCTAACGCGGCATCGCCTTGCGCGGCTTCGGAGACATCCGCCCACGCTTGCCACGTTTCAATTCGCTCCTTGTAACGCTGACGCGCGATCGTAAGCGGCATCGAGCCGAGGAACAGTCGCAGCGGCGGATCCTCGGCGTCGACAAGTTTAAGCATGGCGCCGGCGGTAGCCGCAGGATCGCCTTGGACGTTGCTTTTAAAGCGCTCGAGGGCCGCTGCGTGCATCGCGGCGTAAGCCGGAAGTTCCTTCGCGCGTTTCGCAGAAACGTCGCGCCAATCCGTTGCATAACCGCCGGGCTCGACGAGCGTAACTTTGATTCCGAACGAAGCGACCTCTTGTGCGAGCGACTCCGTGAAACCCTCGAGACCCCACTTCGACGCATGATAGAGACCGATATTCGGGAAGGCAACGATGCCTCCGATGCTCGAGATCGATATAATGTGGCCGCTTTGCTGCTCGCGCATGATTGGAAGCACGGCCTGCGAGACCCAAAGTGCACCGAACAGGTTGGTCTCAATCTGTGCGCGCGCTTCTTCTTCGCTAACTTCTTCGATCGCGCCGAAGCTTCCGTAGCCGGCGTTGTTCACAACAACGTCGATTCTGCCGAACCGCTCGTGCGCAGTTTTGAACGCAGCAAAGACCGCCGCCCGATCGTCCACATTGAGGCCGAGAGGGAGAACGGCGTCGCCGTGTGCGGCGGCGAGGTCTTGGAGATCCGCGGCATTGCGGGCGGTGGCGATGACCCGATCGCCGCGTTCGAGTGCGGCAGTTGCCCAAATGCGGCCGAATCCGCGCGACGAGCCCGTGATGAACCAAACCTTCTGTGACGCCATGTCCTCGGTTTACCCAGAACGCACGTGCGTGCATCGCGCGCATGGCTCGCGGTCCGGCGCGCGAATAAACGCAGCATGTCAACCTTCGTCGTCATTGCGATCTGCGCGCTCGGCATCGTGTTGAGCGGCAAGAGCGTGCTTGTTCTCGGGCGGCGCGCACCTTGGACGTCGGCCGGGTGGCTGCTGACGATTCTATATTTTGTCGCGCTCATCGTGCGCTTACGCTTGCGCTATCATGCCGGCGAACGCGCTGAGTACCTTACGCTGGCGGCACTGATCGTCGCCTTCGTCGTCGCCGGTTTTCGTGACGAACCACAAGCTGAACCCTGGTGGTGGCCGACGCACTACGGCAGCACCCGGCGTGCCAAACGGACGCGCACGGGTTAAGCCGTCTTCGCGAAGCTCCGTAAAACGTTCAGTGCCGCATCGACATGTTTCTGCGGCGCAAACATCGAGTCGTAGATCGAACGGACGACGCCGTCCCCATCGATGATGTAGGTGACGCGTCCCGGAAGTACGCCGAGCGTTTTGGGTACGCCGAACGCTTTGCGCACGGTTCCGCCCGGATCGCTTGCCAGCGGAAACGGCAGCGCATGCGCGCCCGCAAACGCCGCATGCGATTCAGCCGAATCGGAACTAACACCGATGACCGTTGCGCCGAGCGCCGAAAACGCACCGAACGCGTCGCGGAACGAACATGCTTCGGCCGTACAGCCCGGCGTTGCATCTTTGGGATAGAAGAACAGCACGACCGGACCGCCCGCAATCAGATCTGCTAAGCGCAAACGCGAGCCGTCGGCGGCGGCTAAGTCGAACTGCGGCGCGCGATCTCCGACGGCAATCATGCAAATTGGCCGAAATACAGATCGAGTTCCGCCGCTCGCGCACCGCCGGCTGCAGCGTCCGCGCGCACTGTGTCGAGCGAGGCTTGCGGGCGCACGGCGAGCATCTCGCCGCTCGTGCACGTCACCGCTTCGGCTGCCGCCGGCACGACGACGGTGGCAAAGGGTTTGACATCGACCGCTAACGCGCCGAGTTCGAGCCGCACCGGCGACGCGAGCGCGGTTATCGTGAGCGGTTGCCCGTGCGTTTGAATTTGCGCCCGTGCCGAACAACGTAGCCGCTCGAGCGTAAAGTGCGGATCCGCGACGAGCAGCGTACGTTCTAAGCCGCCGCTTTCAAAGGTCAAGGTCGTCACCGCGACGCGCGTACCGGCCCGAAAATCAAGGACGTCGGCGGCCTTGGCGACATGCAGTTCGCGGGTTTTCCCGTCGGGTCCAACCCGGTTCCAGTCGAAAATGCGGTAGGTCAAGTCACTCGCCTGTTGCGCTTCGAACAATTGAATCCCGGCGCCGATGGCGTGCAGTGTACCGGCCGGCAGATAATACGTCTCTCCGGCATGCACGCTAACGCGGCGCAAGATATCCCCCAGCGATCCATCGGCGACGCGCCGCTCGTATTCAGCCCGATCCGTCTCGCGGGCCCAACCTAAGACCAGCTCGGCCTTGGGTTCAGCGGCGAGAATGTACCAGCATTCGGTTTTGCCGTTCGGCTGGTTCTCGACCCGGCGCGCGTACGCATCATCCGGATGAACTTGTACCGAGAGCGCTAAGCGCGCATCGATCAACTTTGTGAGAACGGGGAAAGGCGCTGCCGCATCGATCGAACCCATGAGCACTACGCCGAGACCGGCACGCAGTTGAGCCAGCGTCGAACCGCTCAGCTCACCGTTATCGACCCGGTTGTCATCCCAGCATTCCCACGACTCGCCGATCTCGGCGGCCGGATCGGCGCTCTTTCCATAGCGTGCGACGAGCGCTTGCCCGCCCCAAAGCGCCGGCTTTTCGAGCGGTTCCAACTGATACGGATAAACCTGTTCGGTCAACATCCAAGTGCAGCTTCGCCGCTGCGCAACGGCGGCCTAGAGCGACTCGCGCCCGATACCGCCGTGCAGCTGCTCGTCCATCTGCGCCGCGCAACCGGTGTGCCCGCATTCGCAACGAACGTTCGTCGAATCGCGGCCTTCGGGCGAATCACAATACGGCGCACAGACGGTTTGCGCGATCGGCGTCTCGCATAGGCATGCGAGGTTGTCGCACTTCTTGGTGTCCGTTACTGTCATGCTTGGCCGTTTACCCGTGAAGACTCCGCCGAAACGAAGGCCTGCACGAACCACGGCGAAGGCGACGCGATGCACTCTTCGCTGTTGCCGATCCGCCGGTGAACGAACCGCACGAACATCGTATCAACGTCATTGACGCCGTCGCAACGATCACGCTCGATCGGCCCGCGGCATACAACGCGCTGACCAAGCGGCTGTTGCATTCGCTCATCGCAACGTTAACGGCGTGTGCAGCCGATCCCGCAATACGTGCACTCGTCATCACCGGCGCCGGCAAAGGCTTTTGCGCCGGTCAAGCGCTCGATGATGCCGAGACGATCGGCTTCGACGGTACGGCGGACTTGCATTCGGCGGTGAGCGAAGGGTTCAATCCACTGGTCCGCACGCTGCTCGGCATGGAAAAGCCGATCGTTGCGGCGGTTAACGGCGCTGCCGCCGGAGCCGGATTCGGACTGGCGCTCGCGTGCGATTTCCGGGTCGTCGCGCAGACCGCAACGTTTAGCACGGCGTTCGTGAAGATCGGGCTCGTTGCCGATAGCGGTGTGTCGTTTCTATTACCGCGGATGATCGGCTATGCCAAGGCGCTCGAACTGTGTTTGCTGTCCGAAAAGCTCGATGCGGCCGCGGCGCAAGCGTTCGGCCTGGTGACCGCCGTCGTGCCGTTCGCCGAAGTCGTCGTTGCCGCACATAAGCTGGCTGCGCGGCTCGCGGCCGGGCCGCGCGCGATCGGCCTCATGAAACGCGAGCTATTTGCCAATACGTTCGGCGATATCGACGCGGCACTGCAAGTGGAGGCCGAGCTGCAAAGCATCGCCGGCGCCACGGGCGATGCACGTGAAGGCGTCGCTGCGTTCCGGGCAAAGCGCAGTCCGGTGTTTGCCGGGCGGTAAGCCGCGGTACGCAGTAAGTCGAACGATCAGCGCATCGACGCCCTCCAATGAGCTCGGAGTCCACCTTGCTATTCGTACGTTCACAAAACAGCACCGCGCCGCAACCCCAGAACGATCCGCCCGACGAACAGACCGGGCAGTTCGGTGATTCGAGCGATCCGGGCCTGGAGTCGGACGAGGATCTCGACGGCGAGCACGACGCCGACGGCGGTCCGGCGCTACATCATCCCGGCTAAGGCGACGCGATGATCGACGTTCAACGCCGAAGCGACGAGCGGCATTTCGCCAGCGACAATTATGCCGGCGTCGATCCGCACGTACTCGAAGCGATCGCCGCGGCGAATGGCGGCCATGTCGGCGCTTACGGCGATGATCCGATCACGCATGCCGCCGAAGCCGCCTTCCGTGACCTCGTCAGTCCGGACGCCCGCGTGTTTTTCACCTTCAATGGAACGGGCGCCAACGTGGTCGCTTTAGCCGCCGCGTTGCGGCCGTATCAAGCCGTTATCTGCCCGGACTCCGCGCATCTCAACAACGATGAATGCGGGGCGTTCGAGCGCTTTTCGGGCTCGCGCTTACTGACCGTGCCGACTAGTGACGGAAAACTTCGGCCGGCCGATGTCGAACGCGCCGTCGCCCAAGTCGGTAACGTCCATCAAGTGCAGCCGGCCGCGATCTCGATTTCCCAATCGACCGAGCTCGGAACGGTGTATTCGATCGACGAGATGCGTGCGCTCGGCACGATCGCTCGCCGGCACCATCTGCTGTTCCATGTCGACGGTGCGCGGCTGGCGAATGCCGCCGTAGCGCTTGCCGTTGATTTGCGAACGTTGCTAGTCGATACCGGTGTCGACGTCTGTACGTTCGGCGGCACGAAAAACGGGCTGTTGTTCGGCGAAGCGATTCTCTTTCCAACGTATCATCCGGCCATCGAACATCTGCCGTTCACGCGCAAACAAGGGATGCAACTCGCATCGAAAATGCGCTTCGTGGCCGCGCAGTTCAACGCGCTGCTTCATAACGACCTCTGGCGCGCGAATGCCGCTCAGGCCAATGCAATGGCGCAGCGGCTCGCCGAGCGCCTTGACGGCGCGGACGGCGTTCGGCTGGCCTATCCGGTGCAAGCAAACGGTGTGTTCGCGGCCGTCGCGCCGCAACTCATACCGGCGTTGCAAGAAGCGCGGCGTTTTTATGTCTGGGATGCGCGGGCCTCGATCGTCCGCTGGATGGCGGCCTTCGATACGCGCCCGGCCGATGTCGATTCTTTCGCGGACGCGATTCTCCGCATCACCGCGGGTACGGGCCTCCGTGCACCGCAAGTCCAACGGAGCGAACGGCAAGCATGAATCAAACCGTGGTAGCGAACGGCACAACGATGACCGGGGTGGTTCTGCCGGGTAACCGGCAGGTCGAATTTCGGACCCAAGCGCTGCCCGAGCCCGGCTATCGCCAAGTGCTTGTCGAGATGAAAGCGTCGAGTATCTGCGGCAGCGACATTCGCGCAATTTACCGCGAACATCTCGGAACCGGCGATGAAGCGTATCGCAACGTTATCGCCGGTCACGAGCCGTGCGGACAGGTCGTCGCCGTCGGACCGGGCTGCAAAGAATTTGTCGCCGGAGACCGGGTCATTCTGTATCACATTAGCGGCTGCGGCGTCTGCGACGACTGCAAAGCCGGATACATGATCTCGTGCCATAACCCGGCACGGGCGGCGTACGGCTGGCAACGCGACGGCGGACACGCGCCGTATTTGTTAGCCGAAGAAAACACGCTCGTCCATTTGCCCGCTGCCTTAACGTATGTCGACGGCGCACTCATCGCGTGCGGTTTTGGTACGGCGTGGGAAGCGCTCACGCGTATGCGCGTCGACGGACGCGATCGCTTGCTCGTGACGGGTTTAGGGCCGGTCGGACTCGCGGCGGCGATGCTGGGACGGGCGCTCGGCGCACATTACGTGATCGGCGTGGATACGAGCGCCGAACGTTGCGCGCTGGCTCTCAAGCTCGGGCTCGTCGACGATGCACTCGCCAGCGACGATCGGACCTCGGCGAACATCAGCCGCTTGACCGGGGGTTTCGGCTGCGAGGCGAGCATCGATTGCTCGGGCGCGCCGGCTGCCCGCAAGATCGCGCTGGCCGGTACGCGCCGCTGGGGCCGCTGCGCGTTCGTCGGTGAAGGCGGGGACGTTCAATTCGACGTCTCGCCCATGCTCATTCACAATCAAATAACGCTGTACGGTTCGTGGGTCACGTCGCTGCAGCACATGGCCGAACTTGCCGAGCGTCTAGCACGCTGGAACCTGCATCCCGAAATTACCGTCACCCACCGGTTTAAACTCGAAGACGCCGCCGAAGCCTATCGCGTCGCCGACGGCGGCCAATCCGGCAAGGTGGTCATTACGATGGGCGACGACTAACCGGTAACGGCGAAGCGTGCGAGCGGCGCGATGCCGATCTCGCCGGCCATCGCGTCGAGATCTTCCCAAACTTTTGCGACGAGCGGGATGCCGTCGCGCCGGTATTCATCCGTTCGTTCCGCTTCGATTTCGCCCGCGACATAGATTCGTTCGCAACCCGGTGCTTTCGCACTCGCCTTAAAATCGCGAAGTTCGCAATCCATGTCGCGCTTGAAGTCGGCAAGATCGCGCATTGCATCGATACGCATTGCACCGAACCAGTGACCGGTGATGCCGCCGGTTTGGCGCGGACCCTCTTCTTTACTGAGTTCGAGCCCGAACGCGCCGCCGGTCAGCACGCCGCAGAGAATTTCACTCAAAGCGCCGAGACCGTAGCCTTTGTGGCCACCGTTCTCGGTGCCGAATCCGCCCAGCGGCAGCAACGCACCGCCGAAACGGGCTCTTGTCGGATCGTCGGTCGGATGACCGTCGCCGTCAACGGCCCAGCCCGGCTTAAGTTGCAAGCCTTTGCGCTCGTACACTTCGAGTTTACCGTAGGTCACCGTGGTCGTTGCAAAGTCGAACACGAACGGTCGTTCCTCGCCCGCCGGAATCGCATACGCGTACGGGTTGGTGCCTTGCATCTTATCGCGCCCGAATGTCGGCGCTGCAAAGTGTGCGGAGTCGGTCGACGAGATGCCGATCATATCGTGCTCGAGCGCCAGCATCGCATAATACCCGGCGATGCCGTAGTGGTTGGAGTTGCGCACGCCGCTGAACGCGATCCCGTGCTTTTGCGCAAGTTCGATCGCCTTGCGCATCGCGACGATCGCCGCCGGATGCCCCAATCCGTTATCGGCATCGAGTAAAAACGACGTCGGCGTTTCGCGTACGACCTTATATGACGGCGCCCGGTTAATTGTGCCGAGCCGAATTCGGTCGACGTAAAACCAACGCAGCCGGGCAATGCCGTGCGACTCGATGCCGCGGATATCGGCAGCCAGCAAGACATCGGCAACATCGCGGCTCTGCCCGGCGTCGACGCCGACGGTGGTTAAAGCCAGCTCGATGTAAGCGCGTTCATCTGCTTCGCGCACGCGGGTTGTCGACGCCGTCATCGCCATGCGTATTAGATTGGGCAACGGCATGCGCGCTCCCCTAAAACGAGCGCCGGGGCAATGACGTCGATGATAAGCGTTCGAGTCGCGACTACTGCGCGATACGCGCACGCTTTCGGCGCCGGAGCATCGTGACGGTGAGCGCAACGCATCCTGCGGCAATCGCTACGATCGTTGTAATGACGAGACCAACCACAACCACGCCACGCCGGGTGAGGAAGCTAAAGCCGCCTTCATCGACGCAATCGCGAAACGCCGTCGAAGTGAATTCCGTCGCTGCGCACCAGTAGGTCCGCCAATTCGGGCCGGTACTTTCATGCCATTGCGCTCCACCGGTATACAACGCCGCATAAATGTCGCGCAATGCCGGCTCGCGACTCAACCGGCGTTGCAGATTGATGAGCGCGGGAGCGGTGAATTCGCTCGCGCCCAGCGACGCCGAACCGCCGATGTCGCGCCAAACTCCGCGGCTAAGCGAATGTTCCTCGAAGTTACGCACGCGTCCATCGGCGGCAACGTCGGCAGTCAAGAACGATGGATTGTTGCCGAAGATCGGTGAAATTGCGGGCGATATGAGTAACGGAACCGGGGCGCCGGTTTCCGCACCGACGACACGGTAGGCGAAGCGGTGAATGTGCGCGCTGATCACGAGCTCGACATGCCGAGCCGGATCTTCAATCAACTTCACGATCGCCTCACGCGGATCCGGCCGCAGAAACGGCACGATCGCCAAATGATGCGTGCGATAGATCGTCGACGACGCATCGATACCGGGCGGGATATGCATGACGAGCCAGCGTCGTTCGGATTTCGACGGCGCTAAAGCGGCCGCGAGTTCGGTCAAACTTTCTGGTGTCGGGTCGCCGCGGCCGCACGGGTTGTGATAAAACGGCGACCAGTATGCGTTGTCGGTGACGATCGCGCGTACGCCGGTCAGCGGTAACCGCGCGGTGTAGAAACCGTCGCGCGCGAAGCTACGCAGAAAGTCGGGTGCGGCATTGTTGCGGTTGACGAGCGGCGCCCACGCATGCGCGACGGCGCGCAGAAATGCCGAGTTCGGTGCAACGGTGTAATCGCCGCAGCCGGCATCTTCGTTACCGAGTGCCATCACGAATTGGGCGTGCGGAAAAACAGCATTAAAGCGGTGTGCAAGTTCGACCAACGTCGAAACAGCGTGATTGGGATGATAGCCGTGATCGAGAAAGTCGCCGGCCATGACGATGACGGGCGGGTGCGGCGCAACCCGGTGCATTTCGCGCAACGCCGATTCGAGCAGCGCAGTATTCGGGTCCGACCAGTAGCCCGACGGCCGCGGATCGTGCGAAGCTGGATTGAAGTGGACGTCGTTGACGAAAAGCCACGGATCGGCGGCCCGGGCCGCTACCGGCGCCGCCGGCAATGCCACCATTATCATGGCGACAAGCCAGCGGCAGATACGGCTGTTAATGCGGTGCGTAGATATCCGTCGCGTACACGGCCGGAACGTTTACCGCCGGAATCGACGTGCCGAACGCTGCGTTGAGCGTGGCGATGAAGATATCGGCGATCGTCGCGTAACCGGTATTCGACGGATGGATACCATCGAGACTGTAAAAACCTTGCCCGTAGCCGAAGCCGCAACAATGCGCGGACAGCGCAACGCCGCCGGCCGCATACGACGCAGCGATCGGCGTATGCACGTCGACGAGTACCGCGCCGGTCGCAGTTACCGCCGAAGCGATTGCTGCATTATACGCACTATTGAGCTGCACCAACGTGACGGCCACGTTATCCGAAATAAAATCACCCGCCGAAAGAACCGGCGGCTGTCCACGCGCAGCGGCGGTCAACGCCTTGCCTAAGCCGCTTACCGTCAAATACCCGCCCGGGCCTAAGCCGTACGTTGCATCGATGACGGCGGCGAGCTGCGCCCCGGCAACGGCCGCCGCCGCCGGCCCAACGACGGGCGTTAAGCGCGCGGTAAATACGGCCGGCAGCGTCGGCTGTGGAATGAAGAACGCCGAGTGAATGATGTCGACGAGATTCGCAACGGCGACTTTCGCGCCGGAAGCTTGCAGCGCGCGAACGATCGCGATCATGTCGACGCGCATCGCCGCCGGATCGGTCGGCGGCAAGGTGCCGTTCGAGAACGCGTACTTAAAGACGTCGTTGGACCCGAGCCACACCGTGGCGATCGACCCATGCAGACCGGCCGCCGCCGAAATTTGTGTCGTCGCCGCGCCGAAATTGCCGAGTACCGGATAGAAGTCGCCGCTTTCGCTATTGACGATATTGGCTAAACCGCCGAGCGGTCCGGCGTTGACCGGAACGCCGCACGCGGTTTCCGGCGCAATCTGGTAGAGCGCCTCGTGCACGGTTTGTCCCGGAATCGCAACATCGAAGGGGAGCGTCGCGGCGTTGAGCCGCGTGCCCAGCGCCGTCGAGTACGTCGATGCAATCGCGTTGGCGCCGCCGCAAGCCGTCGAGATGCTCGTTAAATCGCCGAGCGGATCGGCCGGCACCAGCACTTGACCCAGTCCCGGCGGTGCAATGAGGGGCAGCGGCGACGTTGCCGGATTGTCGACCGGCAAACCGTTGGCTTGCGACCACAGCAGCGCCCAAAAGCCGTGCGTCTGCGTCGCTTGCACGATCGGAAATGGTGAGCCGGCAGCCGACCCGGTGTCGTATGGATTCGGGCGGACGTCGGCACCCATCAAGCCGCCGGACTGAACGCCTGCGGTCAGGCTGTCGCCGACGCCGACAAGCTTCAAGACCGGGGCGGCGACCGCCGTGCCGCTGACCGCGACCGCCGCGCTGCCCAGCGGCGGGATCGAACGTGCACCGCCGCCACCGCCCGAACAAGCCGCCAGCGCAAAAACGGCGGTAAGGCCAACGCTGCGGTACATCATAGCGGAATCACCGTAGGGCTACCCAGACCGAATTGAATTTGCACTTGGGCGGCGTGCAAACCGCCGACGGCGGGCGCCGTCTGCGCGCATTGACCGTTGAGCGCGATCTGTTGGCACGTGACCGATTCGATACCGGGCACCGGCCGGTTCGACGCGCCGCCGGTCGATCCAAGAAATTGCACGAATGTTTGTTTCGTAAACCGATGCGCCAAGCCGAAGAGTAAGGTCGGGACGTGCTCGGGGTCCGGGTCGATGGCGAAGTACTGAACGAGCCGCGACGGTTGAACGAATACCGTAGTCGAGCGGCTCAAGCGATACTCGAGGTAGAGCAACTCGAAGATCTGCGCGTGATTGGGCGCCGCATTCGCGCCGTTCAAATTGACGTTCCATTGAGCCGCCGCCGTCAGCGTTCCGAAGAACCGCGGCGAAGCGACGAACGGCAGCGTGAGCGGGAGCAGATATTCTTGCGATGAACGCAGATGGACCGTCTGCGGGAAGCCGTTTATCTCGACGAGTTGCGTGTCGCCGTGGCCGCCGACATTCGCCGTTCGCGCTAAATACGTGGGCGAGATGATGATCGGGAATTTTCCGCCGATCAAGAACAAATTCTGCGAGACGAGCGTGAGGATCTTGTTCTTCGTTGCAACGTCGGTCGGCTGGCCGGTTAAATTGGTGACTCCGACGGGCGATGAGAGGCCCTGGAGATAGACCGGCACCGTTCCGGTATTGAAGCTGAACGGATACTCTTGAAACTCGTAATAACCGGCTTGCACGCGGTGATAGCGGTTGAAGCCGTAGCCCGCGACGGCATCGATCCCGCCCGGAAGATTCGCACTCGAACCGGTTTGACCGTATGGAAATGCGATCGTCGTATCGACCGTATACGTGAGCCCGGTCGGCAGCCCCGGTGCGCTTAACGGCGGTTTGCGCGTCCCGACCGGCACGGCTTGAGCCAAAATGTCGCGCAAGACCGAATCGGCCGGCATTACCAGCGCTGAATTAACCGCGGCGGTCTGCGCGTCGGCGGCTCCGACGGCGGCCGGGACGAACGAACCAATCAACGCACAGAGTACTGCAGCGAGCGGTGGACATCTCATCGCGTCGCCTTTAGCCGCTGTGGAAAGAACATTCCTACCTCACGCATAATGATTCATCGATGACCGTACCGTCGCAGACGTTGCTGGGCTTAACGGCACAAGCGCTCGGCGGCCCAAACCGTGTGTTGTTCGCCGAACGCGATGCCGGTGGCGAATGGCGCATGCTCGGCACGCGAGCGTTTTTGGAGCGCGTGCACCGCGCCGCACTCGGATTGTCGATTGCGGGGATTCGCGCCGGCGACCGGGTCGCCATCATGGCACCGAACCGTCTGGATTGGATCGTTGCCAATCTCGCGATTCTCCATGCCGGCGCCGTCAGCGTGCCGCTCTATGCCACCCAAGCACACGACATCGTCAAGCACATCATGGACGATAGCGGTGCCGCCGCAATCTTCGTCGACACGCCGCAACGGCGCGCGGCGCTCGTAGCATCCGGCATTATCGCGCCGCTTTTTATAAGCTTTGATGCGGCGGCGAGCGAAGCGGGGTTCGCCGACCTTGCCGCACTCGAATGCGCCGGACGGGACGCAGCGCAAGCCGACCCGGCCGCCATCGAACGTCTCGGCACGGGCGTAACGAGCGACGATCTGGCGATGCTCATTTACACGTCCGGAACGACCGGCCGGCCCAAGGGCGTCATGCTTACGCATCGCAACATCGCCTCGAATGCCGTGGATGCCTTTGCACGCGTCGCCGATGTCGTAGCACGCGGCGATGCCGTGTTGTCGATCTTGCCGTTCGCGCATATCTACGAAAGCACGAATCTCTACGGTTACTACCTCTTGGGTTGCGTCATCTATCTTAACGCGCGCGTTGAGGCGTTGCTCGACGATCTCCGAACGGTTCGTCCGGTCATGATGCTCGCCGTACCGCGCATCTTCGAGCGCGTCCTCGTGCAGATAATCGTTAAAGCAACAAGCGCCGGCGGCGTCCGGGCGCTGCTGGTGCCGTGGGCGCTGAAAACCGGCCGCAACTACATGCAGGCAAAGACGTCGGGGCACGCGATCGGCATTTCATTATCTGCGCGCTATGCGTTGGCACGCGCACTTGCACTCAGCAAAATACGGCCGTTGCTGGGTCTGCAAAATATTAAAGTGTGCGGCAGCGGCAGCGCGCGATTGCATCCCGATACGAGCCTCGCCTTTATGAGTTTCGGCGTGCGCATCAGCGAAGGGTACGGACTCACCGAGTGTTCTCCGGTCGTGACGGTAAACGAACCGCTGCAACCGCACGTCGGAAGCGTCGGCACCGCAATTGCCAACGTCGACTTGCAGTTGGCAGCCGACGGTGAACTGCTCGTGCGCGGGCCGGGGGTCATGAAAGGATATTACCGCGATGCGCCGGCGACCGAACGCGCGCTGGCCGGCGGGTGGCTGCATACCGGCGACATCGCCGAGATCGCCGCCGACGGCTGCGTGCGCATTATCGACCGCAAAAACGAGCTTTTTAAAACGTCCGGCGGTAAATTTATCGCTCCGGCGCGCATCGAGTCGGCACTTTTGCGTTCGCTGTATTTTAATTTCGTTATGGTTTTCGGCGCCGGTCGTGCGCACCCCGTGGCGCTGATCGCGCCGAACTGGAACACGTTGCGCGACAAACTGCAATTAGGCGAAACGGCCGGGCCCGCCGAACTCGGCCGCCGCTCCGAAGTCCGCGAATTTCTGAGTACCGAAGCGCACCTGCAAACCAGCGATCTCGCACCGTTCGAGCAAATCCGGACGATCGCGCTGTTACCGCGCGACCTCAGCATTGAAGACGGCGAGCTGTCTCCGACGCTCAAGATCAAGCGCCGCGTGGTCGAAGCGCGCTACGGCGGACTGATCGAAGCGCAAACGCAAGCGCCTGTTTTCGCCTAATTGATTCAAACGCTGCCCGGGCTCATGATGGACGTCCCGTTGACGATCACGGGCATTCTCGAACACGCCGCACATAATTACCCGCAGCGCGAGATCGTATCGCGCGACGGCGCAGATTTTGCGCGACTGACGTACGAGCGATTCGCGTCGCGGGTGGCACAACTCGCACATGCGCTGGGGCGGCTGGGCATTTGCGGCGCCGACCGGGTGGCCAGCTTCGGCTGGAATACGCACCGGCATCTCGAGCTCTATTATGGCGTTCCGTGTATCGGTGCCGTACTGCACACCGTCAACATCCGGCTTTTTCCGGAACAAGTCGGCGACGCGATCGAACACGCCGGCGATCGGATCATCTTCGTCGACGGTAATCTTGTCCCGGTCATGCAGAAGGCGATTGAAGCGCGTCCGCATTTGGCGCAGCTCACGTTCGTCATCATGGGTGAAAGCGCGCAGACCTTGCCCGACGCGCACGACTACGAGACGTTGCTCGCGGGCGAACCGGCGGTTTACGAGTATCCGGCGCTGCCTGAAAGCGCCGCGGCAGTGCTGTGTTACACTTCAGCGACGACGGGCGAACCCAAAGGTGCGTTATTTTCACACCGGTCGCAAGTGCTGCATGCGTACGCGACGGGTTTGTGCGATTCGCTGGCACTCTCACAGCGCGATACGGTGTTGCCGATCGTGCCGCAATTTCACGTCAACGCCTGGGGTCTGCCGTATCTCGCGCCGCTCGTCGGTGCCAAGATCGTCATGCCCGGAGCGCAGCTCGATCCGTCCAGCCTTTGCAATCTCATCGAAGCGGAAGCGGTGACGTTGTGCGCCGGCGTGCCGACCGTCTGGCTTGCGATTCGCGATTATTTACAAGCGACGGGACGCGAACTTCCGACACTGCGCCGGATCGTGATCGGCGGTTCGGCGGTGCCGCCGAAACTTTTCGACGACCTCGAAGCGCTCGGTTATAGCGTCTGCCATGCCTGGGGCATGACCGAAATGAGCCCGGTCGGCACGGTCTCGTTCGTGAAAGGTGAGTTGAACGACCGCACGCCCGCGGAGCGCCGGCTCAAACGCCTCAAGCAGGGCACATTCTCGCCGCTCGTACAGTGGAAAGTCGTCGCCGACGACGGAAGCGCCGTCGCTGCCGACGGCAACGCGCGCGGCGAACTGTACGTTCGCGGCCCGGCCGTTGCAGCGTCGTATTACCGCAACGGCGCCTCCGGTGACGGCGCCTTTACGAACGGCTGGTTCAAAACCGGCGACATCGTGACGGTCGATCGCGACGGTTATATGGAGATCGTCGATCGCTCGAAAGACATGGTCAAGTCGGGCGGCGAGTGGATCAGTTCGGTCGAACTCGAGAATACGCTCATGGGTCATCCGGCGATTAAGGAAGCTTGCGTCTTCGGACTGCCGCATGCCAAGTGGATCGAACGCCCCGTAGCCGCCGTCGTGTTGCGCGACGACGCGCACACCGACGAAGCTGCGATCCGCGCCTGGCTGGCGTCTCGCGTCGCAAAGTGGTGGCTGCCGGACCGGGTGCTATTCGTTGATACCATTCCGCGAACGAGCGTCGGCAAATTCCTCAAGCGCGAGTTGCGCGAGCGTTTTGCCGATCTGTTGCAATAGTCTCACAACGCTCGATAAGCCGCTGCAGAGCCGCCGTGGTAATCTCCGGCGCCTCGATCATCGGCAGATGGGCAACGCCCTCGATTCGGACGAATTCGCAATCTGCGATTTGCCCCGCGATCGTCTCGAGCATGCCGGGCGGAACGAGCGAATCGCTGCCGCCGCCGACGATCAACGCCGGAACCGCTATATCTTCGAGCAGGTCCGACGAGTCGACCCGTTCCTTCATACCGATAATTTGTGCGCCGGCTCCCAGCGGGTTTTGCCGGGCGACGATGCCTTGCAACCGAGCGACCACTGCCGGATGAGCGGCGTGGAATGCCGGAGCGACAGCCGCGGAAACGATCGGTCCGGCCAGGGCGGCCATGCCGCGAGCGTCGACGACGGCGGCCAGCCGGTCGCGTTCGAGGGCTCGGCCCGGCGTATCGGCGCCAACGTGGCTTGCGATGAGGGCAAGGCCGGCGACGCGCTCGGCGTACATCCGAAAAAAGGCCAGCCCGACATAGCCGCCCATTGAATGACCGGCAACGATCGCATGGCCCAGATCAAGCGCGTCGAGCAACCCGAACACGTCTCCCGCCAGCGTTTCCATGAGTGCCGGACCGTCGCCGCACGCCGACTCGCCGCTGCCGCGCAAATCGATTCGCACGATCCGCGCGAGCCTGGCAAGCGGTGCGAGGACTTCGTCCCAAATCGTGCGGTCGAAGGGGAAGCCGTGCAAGAGTACCAGGGCCGTCGCGCCGGCTCCGACGTCATCGTATGCTAAGCGGACGCCGTCAATGGTCTTATGCATCTAACGTTTTCCCGGCTGCGCCGCTACCGCCCGCTCATCCGAACCATACGATCGAGCGTTGTCCTGGGTAGAACAACTTCGTGGAGAAAGAACGTTGAAATCGCTTTTTGGAGCGCTGATTGTCGCGCTACTGCTTTCCGCCCCGGCAGCGGCGGGCTGGAAAGGTCCGACGATGTATCCCGGTACGCCGGATCTCGCCGTGACCGCCGAAATGGTTGCAGCCGGCGGCGGCGCGGCGCACTTCGACTCAAAAAAACTTGTCGGCGTCATGGCCGGTAAAAATGCACCGGCCGCGCTCGCTTATCTGACGCACACGTACGGCGCAAAAAATGTCGATGCTTTTTTCCGGACGTTCACGTACGCCGTCGACGATTCACTGAAGTATGCGACGCAAAAAGGTATCAGCTTACCGTCCGAGCGGGTCCCGTCAGGCTCGGTCCTAACGCAGCATCTCTACACCGCCGGGACACTGCCGAACGGACAGTACGACGTCGGGTACATGCTCGAGCGGCTCGTGTCGCATCCGATCCATATGTACGTGATGTGGGATATCAACAAGCAACCGGATCTGGGCAGAAAGACCGACGAAACATTTCACATCATTCTCACCGATGCAATGCATAAACTCAGCGGTAAGTAAATTCGCCGTTGCGCTCGGCATTGTAACAATCGTCGCGGTCGCCACGCCCGTTGCAGCGCGCGCCGGAACGGTGTCGGCAATCGACGATGCGGTAACCGGAAAAGCGATGCTCGGCCGATTTGATTTCGTCGGTTCCTGGCAGCACGTTCGCGGAAAAAACGACGGCCGCAGTAACGGCACGAGTACGCGCAGCACGCGCGTCGGCGATGTCGCGATACTTGGATTCATGGGAACGCGCGTTCGGCTCTATGGTATCGTCGGCCCGAGCGGCGGGCGCGCCGGTATTGCCGTCGACGAAGCATCGACGGGCGGCAAGCCATTCGATTTTTATGCGCCGCGGGTGAAAACGCACGTGCTGATCTATCAAAGCCCGGTGATGCCGGCCGGACTTCACACCGTTTCGGTGGTCGTCTGGGGCACACGCAATCAACACGGCCGCTACTACTATGTCAACATCGATGGTGCCGAAGTCGAGAACTGAAAGACTGCGAACCGAAATGACCGCGGTCGTCCAAGCGCAAACGCAAGAACGATGCCGTCCGCCGTTCGCGCCGCTTATCTGCCTTTTCCATTTGTTGCAATCGTCGAGCAAGCCGAACCCAAGCTCGCACTTACGTTAGCGGCGATCAATCCGCGCGTCGGTGGCGTGCTTCTAAGCGGTCCGAAAGGCACGGGAAAAACGACGCTCGTTCGCGCGGCAGGCGAGCTTCTGCCGATCCTCGAGCGCTCTACCTGTCCCTACGGCTGCGATCCGGCCGGTTCCAATTTGTGCGATCAGTGTGCCGCGGCAATCGAAGCGGGCGCAAAACCGGCGACACGCAAAACGCGCGGTGAGATCGTCGAACTGCCGGCCAACGCACAACTCGACGATGTCGTCGGCGCAGTCGACTTACGAGCGGCACTCGAACGCGCAAGCGTTGTGTTTCGTCCCGGTTTGCTGGCCGCTGCAAATCGCAACGTGCTGTACGTCGATGAAATCAACTTACTGGCCGATGCGGTCGTCGACGCACTGCTCGATGCAGCCGCCGCAGGCGTCGTCCACGTGAAGCGGGGACAACACGTCGTCGATTACCCGTCGCGCTTTAGTCTCGTGGGCACGATGAATCCCGAAGAAGGCGAGCTTCGGCCGCAAATCACCGATCGTATCGGTCTGCGCGTGTTCGTTACCTCCGCCAACGAGCGCGCCGGGCGCTTGGAAATCTACCGGCGCAACGCGCGTTTCGCGCGCAATCCGCACGCCGTGACTGCCGAATACGGCAAAGCCACTGCGGCGTACCGTACGCGCTTAGCGCGTGCAATCAAACTGTTGGATAGCGTGAGCGTCGAGCCGGAAGCAGAACGCGTCGCAATCGAAGCCGTCACCCGCCTGGGCATCGATAGTCATCGCACGGAGATCGTTACGCTCGAAGCGGCCGTCGCACTCGCTGCCTGGGAAGGCCGCAAGGCGGCGACGGCGGCCGACGTCGTACGCGTGTTTCCGTTGGCGGCGCGCTTGCGGCGGTCGCGCCTTAAAGTTGAAGCGCTATCGGAGCACCTTGCCGAAGACGCGGCGATCGCAAACGCGCTCGAACGTATAACGGCCGCCGATTCGAGCGCTACGGACGCCGACGACGATGCCCCGCCGAATGGTTCGGCAACGATCGTTTCACCTGAACTTACGCACAGGACGCCGCTCAAAAAACGGCCGCAGACGGCGACCGAAGGCCAGCCGATCGCCACCCGACCGCTCGACACCGGTCGCTTGGACATTACCGCGACGCTGGTCGACCGGCGTGTCGCGCAGGCCGCCGGCATTGCGGCCGATCCGCGCGAACGCGTTGAAGTCGCGACGCCGCCACGGCTCAGCATCCTCGTCGTCGATGCATCGCTCTCGACCAAGGACGCTGCCGAGTACGTGCGTGCCGCCGCGCGCGAACTGCTTCGTCCGATTTATGCCGAGCGCGAACGCGCGGCACTCATCTCGTGCTGGGGACCGCGTGCCGAAATCGTCGTCGACGAAAATACCGGCCGTAATGTCGATTTAGTGGCATCGCGATTGCTCGAACTCGAACCCGGAAATGTAAAGACTTTGACTCCGCTCGCGGGCGCGCTCGAGCAAGTCCGGCGCATCACCGAGCGATACCGGCGCGCGAATGCGGGCGGACATGTCGATGTTGCAATCTTCTCCGATGGCCGCGCGAACGTTCCGCTCGGTGAAGAAAGCGTTATTTCATCGGCACTTGCAGCCGGCGATGCGAAGGCGCTCATGGAACTTGCCGCCGAACAATGCCGCGCGCTGGCCGTGACGATCGCGGGACGCGCGACGCTTACGTTCGTTAATCTCGATACCTATGAAGCATATCCGCTCATGCGCGAACTGGCAGTGCTTGCCAAAGGCCGTTACTTTGCGCTAACGGATGTTGTTGCGAAAGTTCCTTCTTAATGTTATAACGGAATAACATTCGCCGGCAGTAGCGCCGGTTGCGTTCATCGCGACCGCGATGAGAGAAGGATCGTTTCTGCTCATGGCAGTGAAACGTACCGCCAAAAACGGCGGAAAAGCAACGGCCCGTAAAACATCGGCGCGTAAATCAACGAGCGTAAAAAAGACGGTTCGCAAACCGTTAGCGAGAAAAACCACAGCGAAATCCGCGACGAGCAAAGCCCTGCCGAAGAGCGGCGCGCGCAAGACGGTGCGCAAATCATCGAGCGCTAAGAAGACCGTGCGCAAAGCGGTGGCATCGCGGAAACCGGCGGTCGCTCGCAAAGTGACCGCAAAACCCGGCCGCAAAGCAACTGTAAAGCCGGCACGCAAAGTCGCGGTGAAAAAGACCGTCCGCAAAGCCGCACCGCGTAAGGCCGCCGCGAAGAAAACCACTCGTAAGGCTGCACCGCGCAGTAAGTCGCGTACGTCGTAATCGACGCGGCCGGCTCTTCGCTGAGCCGGCACTCGTAGGACGCTCGGCTCCGTTGAGTCGCATGCGACCTGCTCGGCTAGGGTGACGGCTATCACCGAGCGACCGGCGTCGGCGGCGTAGCGTCAGATCATGAAGGTTGTCGGCTATTCATCCTGGGCTCCCGACGAGCGCGCAAATGCGATGCGTTTGGCATTTCGCGCGCTACGTGAAAAAACGGGACAGCCGTGGGAACTCGAGCACTTTGGGGCGGCCGATTTCAACGATCCGGCGGCCTTGGGGCGGTTACGCCAAGCTATTCGAACCGCCGACATTGTCGTTGGCTGGCAATCGATGACGAACGATACCGTCGAGCGCATGGCACTGCTCATGACGGAGATGGATCGCGCCGGGGAACTCGAGCGAGTGAAGTTCCTCTGGTACGATATTCCCGATCCGCGCTTGCAGCAGCTGATGTTCAAGTCGCTGGGCTTCAGCTTCGATATGAACAAGTCGAACCCGATGCGCGAATTGTCGATGGCGATTAAACGTTATCAGGCGAAGTCGAAGAACGAGACGATCGACGAGTTGTGGGAAGCGCGCGAAGGCTTTCTCGGCATGCAGAAAATGGTCGGGGCCGCGCCGTTGATGGCGAAGATCATGAAGAAGCCGGTGTTTAAATCGCTTGTCATGATCGGCTACTGGAACAATCGCAGCGTTAATAACATCGAAAACATGTTTTTGTACCTCATGGCCAATTTCATGAACAAGGCCTACGCCGGCGACGTCCCGCTGCCGGAAAAGGTCGAGAATGAAGGCATCTATCATCCGGCTCACAAGGGCTTGTTCCAAACACCGGAAGCGTATCTTGCGTGGTACGAACCGTGGTTTAAGCAAACTTATGGCCGCGGCGCGTGGGAGCGGGTCGGCTTTATTACCCACGATCTGTTCTTAGTCGAATGGAACCACCCGACGCTCAATGCGATGATTGCCGCGTGGGAACAACGCGGCGTCGGCGTTATCTGCTCGATGACGGCGGTTTTTAACGCGCATATCGTTTCGCGCCGGCATTTATTAGCGACGAAATCCAAAGAGTCGCTAGTCGGCGCGGTCTACCATAACGTTCCGCTTTATTTAGCCGGTTCGATGTTCGCCGGTTCGCCCGATGCAACGATCGAGCTCATTCATGAACTGGGCGATCCGCGGGTCTACACGTCGCCGGTCAATGCAGCGATGTCGAAGGCCGAGCTGGCCGTTTCCAAATTCGGCGTTGCATCGCTTGAGTATATCGGCAACGTCGTTACGCCGGAAACCGAAGGCATTCAGCCGTTTCCGCCGATTTGTTCGCGCGAGCAAACCAGCGCCGACGTCAGCGCGCTCGAACCGATACCCGACCGCGTCGAACTGGTCGCCGAAACATCGACTCGCTGGCTCAAACTCCGCGCACTCGATAACGCCGCGAAAAAAGTAGCGCTGTTCGTGTATAACTTCCCGCCCGGTCCGGGTAACGTCGGTGTCGCGTTATTTCTCGACGTCGCGGCGTCATTGCGTTCGGTACTTGAAACGCTGCGCGACGACGGTTATACCGTTTTGGATATCGACGGCAGCGATGCAGCGACGTCGCAAAAATTACAAAGCATGTATGCCGGATATGAAACGGTCGGAGCCGTTTCGAGCGCAGAGATCCGCGATTGGGTGCACGATCTGCCCGTCGCTCACGAAGCGCTCTTCTACGATGTGTGGGGCCAGCCGCCGGCGACGATTCCGATCAAGGGTCTTCGGTACGGCAACATCCTCGTTCTGTTGCAAGACATGCGCGGAATGGAAGATCTCAGTGCCGTCCATGATAAAGGCGCGCCGCCGTCACCCTGGCTGCTCGCTTCATATCGCTATGCGACGCGCCGTTTTAATGCCGACGCCCTCGTTCACGTCGGCACGCATGGTCTGGTCGAATGGTCGAAAGGTAAAGAATGGTGTCCCGCCGCGGGCGATTACCCGGAGTTTCTCATCGACCGGACCCCGCATGCATACATCTTCAATATCGTCGATCCGGTCGAAGCCTCGATTGCACGCCGGCGCTCATACGCTACGATTCTCTCGCATTTGTGTCCGCCGCTCGTTTCAGTCGACGGCAGTGAAGATTTGCGCAACCTGCATCGGCTCGTACACGACTATTACAATACGAATTCAACCCAACTTGAGAAGCGGACCGACTTGAGCGCCGAGATTGCCGAAGTCGTCGAGCGGTCGGGTCTGCGAATCGATGCGCCGGGTGAAACGTATGCCGACGAGCGTTCGTTCGTCGCGCGCGTTCATGACGAGCTTGTCTCGCTCGACGGCGAATTCGCGCCGGCGGGTCAGCACGTCTTCGGGCGCAATCTCAGTGACGCAGACCGGCGCTCGACGTTCGAGGCGTGCCTTGAATTTTGCGATGTCGATTTGTACCGGCTGGTCGCCAACTGCTATGCTATCGACTACGACCGGCTCAAGCGCGAGCCGCAAGGCCGCGATGCCGACGGCAGCTACAATCACGAGCTACTCGACGGCCTGCGTGAAGCCGGCCGCGAGATCATCGCCGGCGAGGTCCTGCGCGGCGGCGCTCTCGGGCGCACGGCAATGCTCGGGATCTTGCAGAGCCGCACGATCGGTTCGTATCGGTTGAGCTCGAGTCCCTACGATGCCAAAGAACTTGGTGCTTTCATCGAGCGGGCGCGTGAACTCTATACGTTGCTCGGCAGTGTCGGCGACGACGAGCGCAAAGGTTTGCTGCGTGCGCTTTCCGGCCGCTATCTGGCACCGTCGATGGGCGGCGAGGTCGTCGGTGATTGGACGGTCTTGCCGACGGGCCGTAATATGGCCTCGACCGACGTCCGGATGCTGCCGCGCGAAGCGGCTTCACGCAAGGCGCGCCGCACGGTCGAGCAAATACTCAGCGCAGCGGTCGCCGAGCGCGGACATTACCCGGCGACCGTCGGGGTCGTGCTTTGGGGTTCGGAGGTTCTGGAGAGCGACGGCGTCGGTATCGCTCAGGCGCTCGATCTCATGGGCGCTCGCGTTCGCAAAGACCGCTTCAATCGAGCGGAAACCGTCGAGCTTATTTCGCTCGACGAACTCGGCCGGCCGCGCATCGACATCCTCGCCAACACGTCGGTCGTTTTCAAAAATACGTTTCCGGGCGCGATCCGGCTCATTCACGAGGCGGCTGAACTCGCTGCCGGCGCAGATGAGCCGTACGAGTGGAATTACGTCAAGCGGCACACCGATGAGCTCATTGCTGCCGGACAAGCTCCCCGACTGGCGCGAGCACGCTGTTTCGGCATGGGCGAAGATGCATTCATGGGCCAAGTCGGCGCGATGCTCGATACCGGCAAGTTCGGTGATTACACCGACATCGGCAATGCATGGATGAGCGATAACTCAAATGCGTATCTGCCGCAGTACGCTTCGATTCTCGTCGAGCCGGCCGTCGACGTGCAGCGTTACCTGGTTGAAACCGTCGAAGTCATTCAGCAGCCGATGGTGCAGATGGCTGCCGGGGGACCGGTCAAGGAAGATATGTTCGCTTCGTTCACCTCGGCATTCGGCGCAGCTAAGCGGACGCTGGGTCATGCCGATACGATGATTGTCGTTAGCGACCTCACGCGTCGGGAACCGAAGGTGAGAAACTTTCGCAATGTGGTCGTGAACGGCGTTCTCACGCGGTTTCATTCCCAAGCATGGCGCGACCGGATGATGCAGCACGGTTATTCCGGCGTAATGGAATTCGGCGATATCTTCAAAGCCATGCGCTCGACCGAAGCGGCGCTCGGCGATACGATCACCCCCGAGCTCTGGAAACGAACCGTCGAGGTTACGCTGACCGAATGGGAACGCATCTCGGATGCCAATCCGCATAAAACCCGCGATCTCGGCGAGATATTGCTCGACACCCGGCGACGCGGAATGTGGGAGGACCGCGAACTCGAGCAGCAGCTCAAAGATAAACTCAATGAACTAGATGCCGATGTAGAGCTTGCCAGCTATCGGCGTCAACTCACGAAAGATGCGTAACCGGTAACGCACTAGACGATCTGGGCGAACGAAAGTCATACACGAGCTCTTGCGCACGAAGCGGTTTTGGATGAATTCCGGACGAACGTGGGCGGTTGGTCAGCGTGTACCGCGCGATTCGGTTGCGCAAGAGAGGGCCGCCACGTAAATGAATGGACTGCCGGTCTACATGCCGCACGGCATGTGCTTCGCTTGGCAGCCGAGTCTGCTCGCGCTACACATCATTGCGGATGCAACGATCGGTATAGCGTACTTTGCAATTGCCGGGACGCTAGCCTGGTTTGTCATCAAGCGGCCCGACTTACCGTTCCGAAGTATCTTTTGGATGTTCGCGCTGTTCATCGTATCGTGCGGAACGACGCATTTTCTCTCGATCTACGTGATTTGGCACCCGGCTTACTGGCTCGAAGGCGAAGTAAAGGCGCTAACGGCGTTCGTTTCGATCGCGACGGCGATTCTGCTCGTGCCGCTCATTCCGAAGGCGCTCGCTTTGCGTGCGCCCGGCGAACTCGAAAAACTTAACACGGCACTTGCCCGGACGCTCGGCGAACTGCACGACGTCGTACGCAGCTATGAACATGAGAAATACATTGCCGGGAGTTTTCAAAGCGCGTCACTGGCGGATATCCCGTCATCGATCGGTGATATCCGCGTATCTGCCGTCTACCGCCCGGGCAGCGGCGATCTCGAGATCGGCGGTGATTGGTACGATGCGTTCGTTCTGCTCGACGGGCGCGTCGTGATCTCGATCGGTGACGTCACCGGAACGGGCCTTGCGGCTTCGATCATTATGTCAAAAGTGCGTCAAGCGATTCGGGTTGCAGCGCAGATCCAAGTCGATCCGGCTCGCATTCTCGACGCGGCAAGCCGCTCGTTAGAAATCGAATTCCCCGACACGATCGTAACCGCGTTCGTCGGCATTATCGATACTGCCGAGAACGTGTTGCAATACGCCAATGCGGGACATCCGCGCCCCGTCGTGCGAAACCCGGACGCAACGCTCGTGGAACTTGACGGCGCTTCGCTACCGCTCGGTCTGCGGCGCCGGGGCGAAGATCATAGCTCGCATTGGGATCTGCGGTCGGGCGCGCTAATCGTCCTCTACACCGACGGTTTGACCGAATCAACGCATGATTACCTCGAAGGCGATCGGCGCTTTCGATCGGTGCTCTTAGGCGAGGGTCTGGCGGACGCCCAAGACCCCGCTCGCACGATCTTTGACGCGATCCTCATCGAGGGCGTCCGCGACGACGTCGCGATCATGACCTTCCGCCTTCCCGATACGGTCATGAACACCAGCGACGAGCAGTGGACGTTCGACTCGGGCGACCACGAACGCGCCGGTGAAATCCGCCGCACGATCGGTGCCAAGCTCGAAGCGCGCGGCGGAACGTTCGAGAACGTTTTCAATGCCGACATGGTGTATTCCGAACTGATCAGCAACGTTTACCGCTATGCCCCCGGCCCGGTATGCGTCCGGATTAATTGGCGGGGCAACACCATGGTGTTGCACGTTCTCGACGACGGCGGCGGATTCGAGTTCTTGCCTGAATTGCCCGACGATCCGATGTCCGAACGCGGGCGCGGTCTGTTTATCATCAACGCACTCGTCGAGGATTTTCACATTCAGCGCCGGCGTTCGGGCGGCAGCCACGCACGCGTCGTGTTACGTGCGCCGCTGCGTCAAAGCCGTTCCGCCGTCATGCAGCTCGCCTGAGCCGACTGCCGGTCCGCGGACACGTACGTTCCAGGCCCAAGCGCGCGCCGAGTCGTCGGAACCCGGCGCTGCTTCGGCGCTGAACTAGAAGCCGAGTATACCGACTTTACCGGTGCGGTCGATCCGGTCCAGGAGTGGCGGCATGATGAAAAACGCGCCGATCGAGCCGATCGCCATGACGATAAGAACGACGAGGACGGGGACATACGATGGATCTGACATACGCCTCTTTCTGCTGAGTAATGCGGCCGGGCGGGCTGCCCGTGATGGTTATCACCGTTCACCTGGCCCTGCCGGAGTAGCGTACCCATAGGACTCGCATGCCGCGAGTTCAGGTACGTCGGCCCGGAGGACAGATGCTAAAAATCGCGGTTTACGGCAAAGGTGGAATCGGCAAAAGTACGTTTTCATCGAATCTTTCGGCCGCGTTCGGACGCATTGGAAAGCGCACTATTCAAGTCGGCTGCGATCCCAAGCACGATTCGACCTTTACGCTGACCGGAAATCTTATCCCGACCGTCGTTGAGGTTCTCTCGTCATATAAGTTCAAAACCGACGAGATCGAGCGCGATGAAATCATCTTCAAAGGCAAGTACGGTGTTGATTGCGTGGAAGCCGGCGGTCCGCCCGCAGGCGCGGGTTGCGGCGGCTATGTCGTCGGAGAAACGGTCAAACTGCTCGAAAAATTCGGTGTTTATAAAGATTACGAAGTTATGATTTTCGACGTACTGGGCGACGTCGTATGCGGGGGCTTCTCTGCGCCGCTTCAGCATTCCGAACAAGTCATCATCGTTGCAACGAACGACTTCGACTCAATTTTCGCTGCCAATCGCATTGCGACGGCGATCGGCATCAAACAGAAGACCGGCGGCGGTATGCTTGCCGGATTGGTCGCCAATCGTGCAAGCAATACGGAACTCGTCGGCCCGTACGCCGAACGCATCGGCTCCGTCTGCTTAGCGGTTATTCCGGAGAACGACGGTGTTCGTAAGAGCCGCTTGACCGCCCAGACCGTTTTCGAGCAAGATCCTAGCGGCTTCATCGGCCGTCCCTGGGTCGACTTGGCGGAACGCCTCCTCGCCGGCATTCCGCTGGTCGTACCGACGCCGATCCCCGAACGCGAGCTCTTTTCGCAGCTCGGCGCCGATTATGTCCGCGCCGCCGACATTGCGGCGCCGGCAATGGCGGTATAGGCCGGTTTAGCTCTTCAGTTTACCCATCGCCATGTTGGCGTTGTCAAGGATCAAAATCCGGTCGGCATGGCGCGAGCCCAACAGCTTTTGGTCGAAGTAGACCTTGACGTATTGGCCCTCTTTGAGAGCCGCCTGCTGTTGCGTCGTCTGACCCTTGCCTTTAAAAATCTTATTGAAGTGCGGAACCATCAAAAAGCTCAAGGTCTGCTTGGTCGCCGGGTTCATGACCTTAATGTTGTTCGGCGAAACATGTTCGACGAGGCCTTGAAAAATTTGGGAGCCGGCTCGCACCTTGGCATCCGCTCCGACGAATGGTAGCCCCATCACGGCGACGGCTCCGGCGAGCGCGACGATGCGGGCGCGATACGATTGCTTTCTCATACCTGCCGTTTACCCACATCGAGGCAAGGGATGCAGTCGAGCTTAGATCGGCTCGCCGTGCCGCAGCTTTTCGCGGGTGCGCGCCGCTTTCGCCCGCACGGCGTCGCGCCAAGCCGTGGGGCGGCCGGCCCAATTTCGCATGACGACGCTCATGCGCGGATTGCGCTCGAAGCGTGCCGCGTTACGGGCCAGAAAATCCCAGTACAGCGCATTGTACGGACATGCGTTCTCCGTCTCGACGGCGCGATGATCGTACGTGCAGCGCTTGCAATAATTCGACATTTTGTTAATGTAATTCGCCGATGCGCAGTAAGGCTTGGTTCCGACATAGCCGCCGTCGGCATGTAGCGACATTCCGATCACGTTCGGCACCATGACCCAATCGTATCCGTCGACGAACATCGCCCAGAACCAATCGTTTGTTTCGATCGGATCGAATCCGGCGAGTAAGGCGAAGTTGCCGAGCACCATCAGGCGTAGAATATGATGCGCGTATGCGGTTTCGCGAACGTGGCCGAGCGCTTCGCGCATACAAAACATCTGCGTCTCGCCGGTCCAATAGAATTTGGGCAGCGGCACATGCGCATCGAGCGCATTGCGCTTGCGGTACTCGGGCATGAGCTTCCAATACACGCGCCAGATATATTCTCGCCAGCCGATGACCTGACGAATGAACCCTTCGACCGATTGCAGGCGCGCGGTACCGTTGCGATACGCGAGTTCGGCGCGCTCGCAAACTTCGAGCGGGTGAAGCAATCCCGTATTGATGTAGGCGGAGAGTAACGAGTGCGACATGTTGCGTTCTCCGGCGACCATCGCGTCCTGCCACGGCCCAAACGTATCGAGCCGCTCGGTGCAAAAGTGCTCGAGCGCCGCGAGCGCATCACGCCGCGTAACCGCAAGATGGAAGTCACCGACGATCCCCGGATGGTCGGAAAATCGCCGTTCGACCATTTCGATTGCAGCCAACGTAATTGCATCGGGTTCGTAGCGCGGGACAGCCGCAAAATGCAGTCCGGTCTGCGGCGGACGGCGATTCTCGGAGTCAAAATTCCAAGCCCCGCCCGCAGGCTGTTCGCCGTCCATGAGCAAGCCGGTCTTGCGCCGCATGCCGCGATAGAAATTCTCCATCGTGACCCGCGCCGTTTCACTCTTTGCAAGCCGGTCGAAGTCAGCCGGAACGGAGACGAAATTTGCATGCGGCGTCACGTCGACGGCGAGTCCACATCGCTCGGCAGCTGCCGTCATCCCTTCGGTGATGCCCCACTCCGATTGCTGCATCATCCGCAAACCGGACGGCTGAAAGCGCGCCACATGCTGTTCGAGTGCGTCGCTGAAATCTTCATGTTCGGCATAGTAGTCGACCGTCCAGCCGGCAGACCGCAAATCTTGGGCGAAATGACGCATGACCGCGTAAATGAGCACGAGTTTACGCCGGTGATAGGACGTCATGCGCGCACGCGCGATCGATTCGATCATGACGACGACCGATGTTTGCGGCGTACCGGCGCGCAGCGCCGAGTTGTGCGGCGTACATTGATCGGCCGTAATCCAGATGGTCGAAGGGCGAAGTGCCGAAGTGCGCATCGACATGTCGACGCCTCCGAAGGTTACGAAGTTTGCCGGCCGGCGTTTAGGGCAGCCTGAGTACGAGCTGTTGATGGGCGGTGCGCGGGAAATCACCGGGCGAATCGCCATGGTCTTGCGCGTCGCTATGATAGACCGTGACGATCCAGGAGCCGGCATTCATGTGCTGCGGCGCGCTGATGGTCACGCTCGCGCCGCCATCTTCGCGCGCATCGAAGTTGTTCGTTATTCCGCTACCGTCGAGCGGCGAAAAGTGCGGACCATCGGCGCCGTCCATCCGAACGAACACGCTGTAATGCCCGAAGGCGATAAGCCGATGGAGGCTCAAGCTGACCCGGTCGCCCGGGACATCGCTATTCGGAAGGATGTCAACCGTGCCGCTGGCCGCGCGCCACTTTTCGAGCGTGAAAAACAGCGCGTTCCCGGCCGCATCGAAGACGGGCGTCGCTGGATCGTCGTCGGAACGCGGCGACCGCAACCCGGCTTCATGGACGTTGATGTTTTCGTCGGTCTGAACCGACGCACGGCTGTCGCGGACGAAAACCTGCGCCGGCGTTTGCGCTCCGGGCGCATCGGCAGGCAGCAACGGCGTCGCGGCCACGCTTGCATCGGCCGGACGCAAGCAAGCCGCGACGGCCGCAATCGTCAGAACGGTACGTAGCCTCATGTCCGTCCAACGCATTGCCCAGCCTCGGCGTTCCGCACGCAACTCGCTCGAACCCTACGTCGAGTTTGCCAAGAAAGCGTTCTCGCGCGAAGCAACATACCGGGTTGAGGTTTTCACCAACCTCGGCAGCTTACTCATCCGGGTGTACTTGTTAAAGATGTTGTGGACGGCGCTCTACGCGCAGAATGCGGCACCCGCAAATGTCCCGCTACATGCAATCGTCACGTACTCAGCCGTCGCATTGTTGATGTCGCTCGTACTGGAAATCGACGGCACGCGGATGATTCGCGAGAAGATTCGCGAGGGAACGATCGCAACCGATCTCATGAAACCCATTAGCTTGCCATTGTACTTTTTTAGCGACGGATTCGGTCAAACGCTGTTAGGCGTGCTGCTCATCGTGCCCGCCTTGCTGCTCGCGCTGCTCATCGTTCACATCGACGTCCCGCAGCCGGTGGTCCTCGTCACGTTCAGCATGAGTTTTGCGCTCGGTTATTGTGTCAATTTTTTGCTGAACTTTCTCATGAACTCGATCGCGTTTTGGACGCTCGAAACGTTTGCAATCCAGATGGCCGTCCGTTGGATCTCCGATCTTTTGAGCGGACAAGTCATCCCGCTCATTTTCTTCCCGGGCATCTTACAAAACATCATGCTAGGTCTGCCGTTCGCAGCGATTTATTCAACGCCGTTGCTCATCTACGTCGGCACGATCGGCCCGCAGCAGTACGCCGGCGCCATTGCATTGCAATTCGCCTGGCTCGTCGTGTTTGCCGGCCTCGCCACTGTAACGTGGCGTGCCGCGCAGCAACGTGTCGTCGTGCAAGGCGGCTGATGCGCTTTGTGCAGCTGCCCGCCGGCAGTAATGAACCGACGCGTTTAACGACGATGTCGTGGCCTTCATGCCGGCTAATGCAACCGGCGATCGCGCCGCGTTGGTCGCGCTCATACAACCGCCGTACGCGCGGATGCCCGGGTATGAAAACTACGTCTTTGATCTCCGCCTTGAGCGCGGCGACCGGGCCGCCGTTCGTCGACGTGACGAGCTCGCTGCCGCACAGGGCGACTTTCACGGTGTAACCGGGTCCGGCACGATACGTTCCGGCATACGGCGCAAGTTCGGCGCGCGACAATCTTACGGAGCACGGATCGTCCGGCAAGGCGATCGTCTGACTTGAGATCATCCGCCAGCCCGCGTGCTCGAGCAGCCATACTTTCAGTCGAGCGAAACTTCGCGCGAATGATTTGTCCGTGAACGTGTGTCGTCGCATTGTCGATAAACTCGGTAACCGCGACGTCGCCGTGCCGGGCAACGGCGAAGCCGGTTTGGACGAGCGCGTTCGAAACACCGTGCGGTTCCCCCGGACGCGGAGCAATCAAGTCCGCTTTTCCGAACACCGGTCCATCCTCGTTGACAAACACGACACGTGCGTCGAGCAAGCGTGTCGCGACCGCCAACCGCACGTTCGCACATATCAGGCTGAAGCGAAGATACAGCTTGCCGCTCGTATGAACGCTGCAGCCGCTCGTTGCGGCTAAATCGACCACTGCCATGCATTCCACGTTTCAACGACGGGGTTCGGCGCAAAGCCGCGCAAATCGGAATTTACGGCTTGAATTTGCTTGGGCCACCAGAGAAAATCGAGCGGCACGTCGCGCTCGAGAATCTTCTGCACGTCGGCGTAGGCGCGCGCGCGTTGCGGCTGCGAATAGGTGCCGAGCGCAATTCGCTGCGCGGCGTCCATCTGCGAGTTGCAGAAATACGATTGATTGAATCCGCCCGGCGGAATGTTCGAACAGAGAAATTGCGAGGAATCATCGGGATCGATTCCGGCGATCCAGTTGTATAACGCCATGTCGTAATGTCCCCGCGCGAGCGTACCGTTCGCGCCGTAACCGCCGTAAATGATCGAACTTAATTGCGGGTGGACGTGTACGTCGATGCCCAACGCCGCCAGCGTCGCTTGAATCTGAACGCTCGCGGTTTTATTGAGCGCCGTGCTTTGCTCGAAGTACAGTTCGAGCGATAGCCGATGGGTCGGACCGTAACCGGCGGCGCCGAGCAGTTTTTTCGCCGCTGCCGGATCGTACGGCGTCGGATGCAAGCCCCGGTCGTACGCCCAGAGAAACGACGGCAAGTCTTGCGTCGCGACGTCGGCGGCACCGAAGGTCAAGCGTCGGACGAGCGCCGGTTTATCGAGCGCATACATCACGGCCCGGCGGACGCGCACGTCCTTGGTCGGACCCTTACTCGTGTTGAACATGAGGCCTTCGTAACCGTTGAACGGCGTCAGAACGATCCGCACGTCGGCGGGCGACATGCCGCGCAGCTCTTTATATGCGTTGACCGAAACCTCGAAGAACCAGTCGATTTCATGCGTCTGCAACTGCGTGATTTCGGTGTTTTCGTCCGGAATCAATTTGATAACGATCGACCGAAGTTTCGGCTTGCCCAAGAAATACTTGTCGTTTCGCGTCAACTCGATCTGGTTGCCGCGCAGCCAGCGTACGACTTGAAACGGACCGGTGCCGATCGGCAGCGAGTTGAACGGAACGTCGTTGATCGTCTTGGCTTTCGCAAGCAGATGCGCGGGAAGGACGCCGTAGGGGCTGTCGCTATCGCCGAAGACGGTACCGACAAACGGCGCAAAGCGATTCTTCAAATGAAACACGATCGTGTGTGCATCCGGCGTCTCGACACGTTTTACGACATCGTAGCCGTGTCGCGAGATGATGTCGTTGTCGCGGTTCATGATCGCGTCGAACGTGAAGCGAACGTCGTTACTTGAAAACGGCGCACCGTCTTGCCAGCTTACATGTTGACGCAGCTTGTAGCGGATGGTGAGTCCGTCGGCGCTTATGCCGCCGTTCGCCGTGGTCGGAACTTCAGATGCAAGGTCGGGCTTGAACTGGCCGCGCTCGTCGACCGTAACGAGAATGTCGCTGAATAAGCGGTTGATCGACGCTTCGATCGTCTGCGTACCGAGTAGCGGATTGAGCGTTCGCGGGACGACCCCGCTTGCTATTCGCAGCGTATCGGGGACGGTCCACGAATGGCGGCCGTCCGCAGCCGGTCCGGCCGTTCGTGCCGGCTGTGCGCGCGTGCAACCGCCGACGAAGAAAGCGGCGACCAGCGCGGCGGCTATTCCCAGCTGAGCTCGTCGACGTAGCACCACTTCCAGTCTTCGCCTCTCTCCAACGAAGCGATAATCGGGTGCTTCGTCGCGTGATAATGCTTTGTCGCGTGGGTGTTCTTGGATGAGTCGCAACAGCCTACGTGGCCGCAGTGCGTGCACAAACGCAAGTGCACCCAGGTATCGCCCATCTTCAAGCACTCTTCACAGCCATGAGTATGCGGCTTTACGTCGTTCATCGTGTCGAGGTGCGAGCATGCGTTCGTCATGGATCCTCCGGTAAGGGTGATGTACGGCCGGTTCTTTGTCACGCGCGTCGGCGACACTGCTTATTGCGACGCGCTGGGACTCGAACGAGTAACGAGGCGACCGGCATGGTCGTAGCACCGTTGGCGGGTAGCTGCAGAGCATGCAACCCGATGAATCGCCGCAAGTTGAATCAACGCCGCCGTCATTCGCCGAGCGTGCTTATCGCGACGCCCCGGCATTCGACGAAGACGAGGGTCTTAGCGAGGAAGATAAGGAGCTTGCCGATACGTTTCCGGCGAGCGATCCGCCGGCGCAGCCGTAAGCGCATGGCGCACCGCGCGATCGACCTTCCGCCGCCGCCGGCCGGAACGGCCATTCCGGCCGGCGCTGCGGCCAACTTGCGCTTCATCGGCAATGCAACGTTGTTGCTGGAGCTTTGCGGCGTTCGCATTCTTACCGATCCGAATTTTTTGCATGCGGGCGATCACGCGCATATCGGATATGGAATGACGACGAAACGGCTGCTGGATCCGGCACTTTCGTTCGAAGAATTGCCGCATGTCGACGCGGTCGTGCTGTCACATTATCACGGCGATCATTTCGATCAGGACGTCGAGGCCAAGCTCCGGCGTGACATGCCGATCGTGACGACGCCGCATGCAGCGGCCATTCTTACGCGGAGCGGCTTTACGGCGACCTGCGCCTTGCCGACGTGGTCGTCGGTCGACCTGCGACGCGCGAGCCGCAAGGTGTCAATAACCGCGCTGCCCGGCAAACACGGTCCCGGCTTGTTGTCCGCCGCCCTGCCGCAAGTTATGGGCAGTCTCCTTGAGTTTGAGCCGCCGGATGCAACGCAGCCGGTGCGCGTTTATTTGAGCGGCGATACGCTCGTCCACGACGCGTTGTACGAGATACCCAAACGGTTTCCCGACATCGACCTGGCAGTTTTGCACCTCGGCGGCACGCGTGTTTTCGGCGTGTTGCTGACGCTTGACGGACACGGCGGCATCACCGCGCTGCGGATCATCAATGCTCGCGTGACCATGCCCGTTCATTTCGAGGAGTATACCGTGATGCGTTCACCGCTCGAAGACTTCATGCGCGAAGTGCAGCACGCCGGATTGAGCGATCGCGTCCGGTACGTACCGCGCGGTGCGACGATCGACTTAGCGACGCTGTAAACGCCTGCTCGGTCCAAGTTTTCTTCGTGGCGAGAGCGGGATCGTAGGGCCCGACGATCGTTGTGCGGATGCGCGTTATTTCTTTACCCGCTCGCTGAGATAATCGTACCAACGACTTAGGCGAATCGGTGTATTGCGAAAAGGCAGCTGCTGGTTTAGATCGGATCGCGTGCGCATGGCGGCGACGGATGAGCCGGCGGCGCGAAGTCGATCTCGCCGCTTGCGGCGAGGCGCCCGAGCAAAAGGTGATAGTACAGCATTCCGCGTTGCCGACCGAGCTTCGTCAAAATATCCGTTACGTCGACGTCCGGATCGCCCGACAGATCTTTGAGCGTGCGCGCAACCCCTGAATCGTTCAGCGGAAAAGTATCCAACCGGCCGAATCCGCGCAACGCGATCACCGCCGCGCTCCACGGCCCGATGCCTTTGCAGCTTTGCAGTCGTAACGTCAGTTCGGTCGTCGGCAGATCCGTCAGTATCGCATCGTCGTATTGTGCACTTTCGATCGTCCGGCCGATGCTCCGCAAGGCGGCGATTTTATTTGCGCTCAAGCCCAAGGCGCGTAGCTCGCGCGGGTCGGCTTCAACGACCGCCGACGGTGACGGGAAACACGCAAGCCGTACGTCGCCGTAGGTTTGCAGCGGCTCGTATCGTTCGACCAAGCGACGCAGGATGGCAGTCGCCGCGTGAATGCTGACTTGTTGAAAAACAACTGCATTGACGATGGCTTCCCAGAGCGACGGATAGCGCGGCGGCTTCACGCCCCGAGCCCGCGCGGCCAGAGCCGCAAGCCAGGGAATGCCGGCGGCTGCCTCATTGAAGTGCGTCAAGTCGACGTCGGTACCGAGCATGCGTCGTACGAGCGGCAGCACGGCTAGACCTCGCGCGCACCGCACGTCCAAACGGTCCGGTAGGGGTTGGGAAACTTCGAGCAGCGCGGGTTGCGCCGCACTGCCCAGCACGCGCCGGTAAATGCCGTCCGCGAAAACATCGACGATATTGGTCGATAGGCGGCGCAAGACGGCCGCAGTCAAGTCCAGCCGGTACGGCGGCACGACGGGGAGGGCAAAGGCGCCGGCGGAATCCGTCAAGGGTGTATCTCGACACCTACTGCCAGTATTGGCGAATCAATGTTCTGACGATGCTCGAGTACCGGGCGAATTTCATCATGTGGTCCGGTTTTACGGTCATCTATCATGCAACGGCAGTCATTGCATTATGGGTGACGCTCAATACGTTTCCATCGCTAAATGGTTGGGATTTCCGGCAAACTGCGTTCATGTACGGATTGTGGATGCTCGGGCATGGCCTGCACAATACGATTTTTTTTACCGTCGGCAGCGTCCCGGAGTTCGTGCGTGAAGGCCGATTCGATCGCTTTCTGATCCGGCCGCTCGACCCGCTGTTCCAAGCGTTGACGGTACCGCAGCAAATTTGGCCCGATGAGCTCGTACTCGCCGTCATCTTCTTTTGCACCGTTACCGTCGTTGCGCACGTTCGCGTCGATCTCGTCTTCTTGCTGTACGTGCCGCTGGTCGCACTCGGCGGCGCGCTGATCGATCTCGGTATCAATCTTGCGATCGCGACGGCTTCATTTTGGTTCGTTCGTATCGACACACTCCGTTGGGTCGTCATGTCACTCGAACAAGAATTTTCGCGCTATCCGATTTCGATCTATGGCCGCGGCGTGCGCGTCATGCTTGCATTCGTCTTACCGTTTGCGTTTATGAACTATTTTCCGGCGACGTTTCTGTTGCACAAGGCCGAAACCGGGTTCAACCTTAATCCCGGCGTCGGCCTGCTCACCCCGGTCGTCGGCGCGCTGTGGGCCGCAATCGCATATGTGTTTTGGCGTAAAGGCCTGAACCGTTATCAAGGGACCGGGAGTTAGATTCGGCCGGTTTTTGACGTCGGGCGCTTGCGTTTTGCGACGGGTCGCGTCGTACCGGCGGCTGGTTTGACGACCGGCGACACCCGAGGGGAGTCGGCGGGCGGCGTGAGCGCACCCTTCGGCGGCGTCTTCATCAATTGTTTATCGCGTTCTTGCGTCCATGCAAAATAACGCAGGTGCTCGAATTGGTTGACGAACGCATCGCGATACGGCTTGTTATGGAAAAATAGCGCCGTGTTCACTTGATGCCAGCCGCCCAAGCTAAAGTTGACCGATCCTTCCCAGCACCATGGCTGCGGCGTATCGTCGCAAACGATACCTTTCGTATGACAAATGTATTGCGTACCGACCGGGGACGTACCGATGGTCACCTCGACGCCGCCGTCGACGAGCCGCTGCACTTGCGGTGCTTCGGCACGCCCGGTCGACTGACTGTAATCCAAGTAGATATGGATCGGCCCGCTGGCCGAATTGTTCGCAATGATTTCGTCGATCATCGGCGTCAGCGTGAACGAGTACGCGATGATCCACATTTCATACGGGTCTTTCAAATGCTGCAAGAACAGCGCTTGGGCGGCGGCACCGTCGTCGGGCAACAGAAAGCACTCGATATTCGTCGTAATCTCAAACGACATGCGATCCTCCTCGCAGCGCCGGAACGCGCCTACTCCGACTCACCTTCGAGCGGTCGAAACAATGCACCGGCTTCGTCCGGTACCGCCTTATAGCCGGCCGGGCGCAGATGGCGACCGAACCAATGTGCGATTGCGCGTAAACGCAGAATGCGATTGCGCGGCTTGCCGCCGCGCGATAATTCGTGGCCATCGCCGGCGAACCGGACAAACTCAACCTGTTTCCCGAGTCGCCGTAAGAGCGTGAAGAGCTGTTCGCCCTGATCGATCGGACAGCGATAATCACGTTCGCTATGTTCGATAAGCAGCGGAACATCGATATCGGCGCGGCGCGCATCGGCGATCGCGCGAATAGCTGCTGACCGCCGTCGCCGAGCTTCGGCGGTGCGGCAAGTTCAGATTCGAGAAACCAGCCGAGATCCGACGCGCCGACTTCACTCACGAAATCGTTGACGGCGCGCATCGAGACGCCTGCCGCAAAGCGGTCGCTGTGTCCGAGCAGCCATGTCGTCATGAAGCCGCCGTAGGAACCACCCGCGATGCCGATCCGGTGCTCGTCGACGCCGACCAAGCCGAGCGCGCCGTCGAGTATGCGCTCGACATCGGCGGCATCGACGCCGCCCCAATCACCGGTGATTGCATCGGCATACGCGTGGCCGTACGTCTGACCGCCGCGCGGGTTGCCGTAGGCGACCGCGACTCCACTTCCGGCCAACATTTGAAATTCGAAGAAAAAGCTGAACCCGTATGCAACGTGCGGACCGCCGTGCACTTGTAGCACGAGCGGAACTTGCAGCAACGCGCCGGGCGGCACGAGAAGCCACGCATCGAGCGTCGTTCCGTCGTCGGCAACCGGGCGGTAACGCTGCGGTGCAACGATCTGCTTCGCGTCGAGAAAAGCAGCATTGCATGCCGTTACGATCGTTTCGCTACCGTCGGCTGCGACGATTGCGATCTCGCCCGGCAGCAGCGGCGTGCTAAAGGCGAGTGCGAAGGCACCCGCGGCGTACGAGAACCCGAAGACGTCGCGCGCGCCACCCGCGATCTCGCGGCTGCCGCTACCGTCGCGCAGGAAAGCTTGAATGCCGCACGCACCCTGCGCGCTGAGTTGAACGTAAATTTCCCGGTCGTCCGCGCCCCAGACCGGCGCGCTCGTTGCCGAGCCGGACCGCATGTCGCTGATAATCGCGTTTCCGACGGTACGGTCGAGATGTGCCGACAGCGAATGAACTCCGCCGTTTTGCACGTCGACATCGACAAGGAACAGTTCGGCATTGTAACGGCCGCCTGCGTCGTCACCATGTTCGTGTCCGATAAATGCAATCGTTGCACCGTCGTGCGACCACGCGGGGCTAACCATCGGTCCGTTTTGCCCGGTGATCGTCCGGATCGCGCGTGTCGCGCAGTCGATGATATGAATATCGCTACCCAGCGCGTCTTCAAGCCGGCCGATCGCGGCACTAAAGGCAATCGACATTCCGTCCGGCGACCAAGCCGGCGATGCGACGTCGAAGTCGCCGTACGTTAATCGTTCGCACGTCTCGCGCCGAACGTTGAAAACGAAAAGATGGCGGCGCGTACCGTCAAGCAATCCGTCGGCATCGCTTTTGAAAGGAAGCGCGCGAATATGCCGGGCGCCGGACGGTACGTCGTGAAAGATGCGCGCCGTCTGCGCTTCGTGTTCGGCGCCCGCAACAAAAGCAATCCGCTCGCCATCCGGCGACCAGGCCGGCGCCGCGATCGTCGGATACGCGGCGTCGACGGCGCGTGCTTCACCACCGGTCGTCGGCATGATGTAGACACGCGTTTCACCGTCGCGTTCGCCGATGAACGCCAGCGACCGGCCATCGGGGGAAACGCGCGGTGAACGGTCGTTGCGTCCGGCGGTAAAGGGAACCGCTGTGCGAGTCGGTTCAGCACGCCAAAGCGAACCGACGATCGAATCCGTTTCGCGATCTTGCCGCATCAGCCGAAAGAAGACCGCATCACCGTCCGGCGTTATGACCGGGTCGGTCACGGTAACGAGCGAGAGAAGATCGTTCGGCACTAAAGGAGTCTTCATCCCAAGCCGAAGTTACGGTCTGCGTATGAGAGCTCCCGCAATGATCGTTGCCGCGTTCTTTGCAACGATGCAGCCCGTACGCGCCGATGAGGTCGACGTTGTCGTACAAGCCGGGCATCAAGGACGGCCGCAGTCATGTGCGTTGTTCGGCGTGCACGCGTGTAACCTCGGCACCGGTTTGGGCGCCCAGCTCGAGCGTCGCTGGACGCCGGTCGTTGCCGACGCGGCTGCCGCGCGATTACGTGCGGCGGGCCTGTCGGTCAAACGGCGGCCGGCCGATTACAACGGACACGACAACGCTCGTGCGGCCGTCTTCTTACACTTCGACGGCAGCTCGCCGCCGTGTCGCAGCGGCGCATCGGTCGGCTTTCCGGCCATCGCAGATCGCCGTTTCATCGCCGATTGGGAGCGACGCTACCGGCAGCTTTTTCCGTTCCGCTTTGCCGGCGAGAACATAACGTCGAACGAAGCGCACTATTATGGCTATCGGAAGGTGACGACGAACAAAGCAATGCTCATCGAGTTCGGCGAGATGACGTGCGCGGCGCAAGAACGCTGGCTCGAACCGCGATTGCACGAACTGGGCGTGCAATTAGCGTCGTTTTTACTTGCCGAGTTGCGGCGATGAAGCGGCGAGCCTATCTTAGCGGCGCAGGCGCGCTTGCCGGCGCGGTTGCGCTCGACGGCATGCGGCCGTTCGCCGCCGGTGCGCAGACAATCGCGGTCAGCGACCTCATCAAGCGCATCCCGGGCATCACCGGCGTCTATGCACGGACGCTCGCCAATGGACCGCCGCTTGCAGCCGTGCGCGCAGGCGAGCCCTTTGCTTCTGCGTCGATCATCAAATTACCGATCATGCTGACCGCCTATCGCGCATTCGATGCCGGGACCGCGTCGCTCCACGACAGCGTTCGCTTGCGCGCCGGCGACCTTATCGGCGGTTCACCCGTGCTTGCGTACGCGCGTGCCGGACAGCGCATGTCGTTGCGCTCGCTGCTCGCAGCGATGATTCAGCAAAGCGACAACTCCGCATCGAACACGCTCATTACAACCTTCGGATTCGCGGCGATCAATCGGGTGATCCGCAACAGCGGTATGACCGGCACGCGGTTAGGGCGCCACTTTGCCGACGTCGTACCGGCTTGGCACGTCAGCGCTAACATCACGACTCCGCGCGACATCGGCACGTTGCTTTTTGCGATCGAGCGCGGGTCGCGCGAAGGTCTCGATACGGTCGCCAGCAACGCAGCGTGCCGCGCGATGATTCAAACGCTGCTCGGCCAAGAAGATAAGTCGAAAATTCCGAGCGGCCTCCCACCCGGGACACCGTGCGCCAACAAAACCGGTGAGATCGACGGAGTTCGCAACGACGCTGCGATCGTCGATCCGTTCGGCGATACGCCGTTCATCTTAGTCGTCTTAACGCGCGCGCTCGAAAATACGTATGCGGGCGACCATGGAATCGCCGCAATCGCACGCCGCATCAATCAAACCGTCCGCTCCGACTCCGGCTAACCACCGATAGAAAAAAGCCGCCGGATCAAACCGGCGACTTCTTCGTGATCCACTTGTTGGTAGCAATGAACTCAGCGTTACGTGTGCCTACGCACACGGACCGCGTAGCGACGAACCGCCATCAGGTCTGATTTTGTTTGTGGCGAGGAGCCTAGCGGTGAAGTGTGCACGAGCACACGAACCGCGTAGCGACAAGCCGCCATCAGGTCTGATTTTGTTTGTGGCGAGGAGCCTAGCGGTGAAGTGTGCACGAGCACACGAACCGCGTAGCGACAAACCGCCATCAGGTCGGATTTTGTTTGTGGCGAGGAGCCTAGCGGTGAAGTGTGCACGAGCACACGAACCGCGTAGCGACAAACCGCCATCAGGTCGGATTTTGTTTGTGGCGAGGAGCCTAGCGGTGAAGTGTGCACGAGCACACGAACCGCGTAGCGACGAAGCCACAAACAAAATCACGGGGCTAAGTGGATGTCTAGGGCTATTGCGAAGTATATACGGTGAATGGTGTTCGGATAGACGAACGGTACGTTGCCGCGATTGAGCTGCGTGAGGTTGTTGAGATCGGCATTGAGCGCCAACGTCTTGTTGAACGATTTGTGAATCCCGACGTCGTCGATGACATAATAGAACGGCACCGGCGAGTTGTCGAAGAAGTCGAACGCACCGTACGCGGTGCTGCCGAACAGCGCGAACCCGCTGTTGATCGGCAAGTTACCGTTAACGCTATAGTTGATGCCGTAGCGCTTTTTGCCGTCCTGGTCGGAGTAACCGGCAGCCGCTGCGCCGGCAAGTCCGCTTCCCGCATTTTCCGGGGCGAAGGGAGACACGTTCGGATTACCCGAGACGTGGTGCTTGTTATACTCGCCGGTCGCCGACACGCCGAGACTAAAGCCGTGTAGTGCAGCGATCGGAGGAAGCGAGTAATTTAAGGTAACGAATTGTTCGTGCCAGTCGGCCGGTGAGAGATTCGCCGGATCGTTCGTTGCCTGGTTGTCATGCCGGAAGCGATAGAAGGTACCGACCGTGACGCCGACGCCTTTGATTCCGGTGTACGACAAGCGGAACGTGTCGACGATGTCGTTGCTCGTTCCGGGGTAGATATACTGGTTGTTCGGAACGTTCAATCCGCCGACGCGAGTCGATCCGGTAACGCGGCCGATCGTCGTATCGATACCTGCGGCGCGATCGTGCTCGTATTGAAATGCCAGCCCGCGTAAGACCGGGACGCTAATGACGGCGTTGAGGTCGAGTTTACCGGGACGCGTGCCGCCCGCGGCATTACCGGCGCTCGGCGATGCGATGTTTCCGACCGGCGGCCCGAAATTGTTCGTCGGATCCGGACCACCAGGCGACCCATATTCATCATTGCCGGTCGCGAAGTTAACGGTCGGATACAGATCAACGGTCGGGATGTGCGAAAACGAATCGGCGAGCGCCGGCGTACGAATTCCGGCAAGACCGGCGCAAACGAGCGCGCCGGCAAAGAGCATTGAGAAGACGTTGAGTGGTCGCTGCTGCGACTTTCGAGTAGGTCTAGACAAGTAGTTCCCTCCCTGAGTTTAAGGAGAAGCGGTTATTACAAACCCGAGCAAGCTGATGCGGGGATACCGTTGCACAGCTGCTCTTTGGTAACGAACCCGTCAGCTATGACGGACGATTTAATGTTTGCTTTGGTCACCGTAACGACCGGCAGAAGAACGGTCGGGACGTCGATTTTACCATTCTTCATCGTCGACGTGGTCTTTGGTTTTTTGCCTTTGAGATACGCGTCGGTCATCTGCGCCGCCGCTTCGGCAAGCTTGCGAATCGGCTTGTAGATGGTCATGCTCTGCTCGCCGGTCAGAATATTCTGAAGTCCGGCAACCGTCGCATCTTGTCCGGTAACGAGCACCTTGCCGTCAAGATGTTGCGCGCGCAACGCCGCCACAACACCTCCGGCCATGCCATCATTGGCAACGAGAATTCCATCGACTTTGTTACCGAGATTGTTTAAAGCCGACGCAGTTTCTGCTTGCGCGGCATTGCTGTCCCAGTTCGGCGTGTACCGGTCGTAGGCCATCTTGTAGCGGCCCGACTTAACCAGCGGATCGAGCACTTGCATTGCACCGGCGTGAAACTCGATCGCGTTATTATCCGTCTGCGAGCCGGCGATCGAGATGAGCGTACCGCTCTTGACGTGATCGACGATGTATTGCGCCTGCTGGCGCCCGACGGCAATCGGATCGAACGTCACGTAGGAGTCAACATCGGAATTGTTGATCAGCCGGTCGTAGGCGATAACCGGCACGGACGGATTGTTGTCGTGCGCCGCGCGCACGATCGCAGCCGCCTGAGTCGAATCGACCGGGACATCGACAAGCAGTTTTGCGCCGGATGTCAACAGCGACGATGCTTGGGTTTGCTGCCGGGTCTGATCGGTCTTCGCATCGTCGACGACGACGTTGACGGACGGGTCGAGCTTCTTTAATTCAGCAATGAAAAAGTCACGATCGAACTGCCAGCGGGCCGACGTCGTGTAGTCGGACATCAAGAAGCCGACGGTCGGATTGTCGGCAGCGCTAAGCGCCGGCGGTAAGGCCGCGATCCCGATGACGGCCGCAGCAGCGACGCAGCAGCGCGGTAATAATGAAGTGCCTTTCACGACGAGTACCTTTCAGAGACCGGAATAAATGAAGGGAATGAAGGCGGTGTCAAATGCGCGCGCCGGCGCTGCGGCGTTTCCCAAGAACATCGAGCAAAATTGCTAAGAGCAGAATGACGCCTTTAATGACGTAGACGTAATTCGAATCGACCGACATCAGGTTGAGGCCGCTGTCCAGGCTCGCAATAAGCAAGCCGCCGAGCAGCACCGACCAAACATTGCCGCGGCCGCCGGTGAGACTTACACCGCCGATTACGGCAATCGAAATAACATCAAGCAGCAGATCGGGCCCCGCGGCGGTTGTCGATGCGGCTTGCGCGTAGCCGACAAGCATAACACCGGCAACGCCGGCGAAAAATCCCGCAATGCCGAAGACAATCCAGCGTACGCGAACGGTGTCGATACCGGCTCGCCGCGCAGCTTCGATGTTACCACCGACGGCATACACGTGTCGGCCAAACGGCGTCCGCGCAGCAATGTACCAAGTTACGAGTGCGAATGCAAGCAGAATCGCCAGTGACAGCGGCACGCCGCGATACGAATTGAGCAGCGCCACAACGACCAGCAGCAACGCCGCAATCGCGCCGGCCCGGCCGATGAAGCCGGCGACCGGCGGATTGACGAGCCCGGCCGACGCACGTTGGCGGCGGCTTTGCAATCCGATGCCGATGATCCCGGCGACGGCCAGGAGTGCAAGCACCAAACTCACGGGCCCGGGAAGATACGACGTGCCGATTGCCGCGATCGACGTATCGGGAACATTGATCGTCGCGCCGCTCAAAATATGAAACGCGACGCCTTGAAAAATGAGGAAGCCGCCCAAGGTAACGACGAACGCCGGCATCCGCAGCGTCGAGATCAAGAAACCCTGCGCTAAGCCGAGCACGGCACCCACGGCAATACCGCCGGCGACGGCGACCGGTGTTGGAAAATGGCCGAACGCCGAGAGAACCGCGACCGTGGTTGCACTAAGCAGCGTGAGATAACCGATCGAAAGATCGATTTCACCGAGCAAAAGCACGAAGACGACGCCGATTGCCAGCAGCGGCTTATACGAGTATTCCTGAGCTAGTTCCGAGAGGTTACGCGCACCGATAAATCGTCCGCTGGTCTGCGATTCGAAAAACAGCCAAACCAACACGATCGCGATGTAGATCGGTACCGTCGTCGCGAGTTTCGAGCGGTCGAGACCCTGCCATGACCGGCGCGGCGGCACCGGATCGATAGGCGCGGGTCGGGGGGCAGCGGCTTCCGGTACGCCGATCATACTGCCGCCTCGGCAAACTCGCGGGCTCCGGTAATCGCGCCGACGACGTCTTCAGGAGTTACGTCCGCCACCCGCAATTTTGCGACGCGCCGGCCAAGCCGCATGACGATCGCGACGTCAGCGACCTCGAACACGTCGACGACGTTATGCGTGATGACGACGACCGCCAAACCGCCTTCGCGTAAACGTTTGATGAGGTCGAGAACTTGCTTCTGCTGAGCGACTCCGAGTGCGGCGGTCGGTTCGTCGAGAATGACGACTTTGGGCGCCCAAAGCACGGCTTTCGCCACGGCGATCGATTGGCGTTGCCCGCCCGAAAGTTGGGCAACCGTACTGCGAACCGATGGAATGATGATATGTAATTGATCGAGCGCCGCTTTCGCGGTTCGTTCCATCGATATTTCGTCGAGTGCCGCGGCAGCGCCACGCCGCTCGCGACCGAGAAAAAGATTCGCGACGACATCGAGGTTATCGCACAGCGCGAGGTCCTGATAGACCGTTTCGATGCCGGCGGTCGTCGCATCGTTCGGCGAGCGGAAATGCATCGCTTGACCATCGAGTTCGATCGTTCCGCTATCGGGAATGTGCGTACCCGCGATACACTTGATGAGCGTCGATTTACCCGCACCGTTATCGCCGAGAAGTGCCGTAACTTCGCCCGCGCGAGCCTCGAAATTCACACCGCGTAGAACGGTCACCGCGCCGAACGATTTTTTGATCTCGCGCACAACGAGACGCGGAGCAGTCATCGCCGAATCGACCATCAACCTAGCCTCCGTGCGTCATACGCTACCTCGATACGTGCTAACGCCCAAAAAATGCGAAGATAGAAACGCCGCAGCATGACCGTATCTTCGAGACCTTCACTATCGTTCGAGACCTTCACTATCGAATGAAGTTGACGCAAGAAAGTTTTTCCCGCGTTCTAATGTTCCTCTAACTGCGTTTGGGCCGCGAAAAGTTCCGTCTGGATCGGCCGTAACGGCGGCTTGCGCTCGACTCCCAGCGCGAGATACAGCGCACGAATCGTCGCCGGACTGTGACCCATGTAGTGATTGTTTGCATACCCGCAGACCCGCTCGAGCCGGCTCGCCGCCGTGAGCAGTATCTCGGACCAGCGTTCGATCTCGGTTTTGCGGTCGATGACGACGCGATCGAAGCGCGCGACGGCGTCGCGCCGGCCCATCCAGCGAATGTATGCAAACGCAGCCGTCGGCGCGCGGAGAGCCGCAAGCATGAGATTGCGTTCGACGAACGTTCCGTCGCTGACGGCAAGTGCAATGCTGCGCGCGCGCAACACAGCGGTTAGTTCGCGGTAGATCCCCGGCTCGAACCAGGCCGGATCGCGAACCTCGACGGCGATCCGCGGACCGGACGGCAGCGTCGAAATGAACGCTGCAAGCGCGTCCCATTCCGGCGGCCGGAAGTCCGGCGGCAATTGGACCAGAACAGCTTCGAGTTGCGGTCCCAAAGCCGCTGCGGCAGCGAAGAACGCTATTGCGAGCTCTTCGCAACCAACGAGCCGCCGCTCGTGCGTAATTTCTCGCGGCAGCTTGAGCGCAAAGGTAAACGTCTTGGGCACCTGCCGCGACCAGCGAATGAGCCGGTCAGGCGCCGGAGTGCCGTAAAACGTCGAGTCGACTTCAACGCTGCCGAATTCTTGGGCGTAGCTGCGAAGATAATTATCAGGCCGGGTTCCGGGTGTGTAAAACGCCCCGACCCAATCGCGATACGCCCAGCCCTGCGTTCCGAGGGCAAGGTATGGTAAGGCGGCGATTAGCCGGCAGCTTCGATCGTCACTTTCTCCATCACGTCGCCCTTGCGGATAGCGTCGACAACGTCTTGTCCGCTCACCGTCTGACCGAACACCGTGTACTGTTTGTTGAGAAACGAAGCGTCGCCGAGACAAATATAAAATTGCGAACCGGCCGAATTCGGATTCGCGCTTCGCGCCATCGCAACGGTCCCCTTGACGTGCGGAAGATCGGAGAATTCGGCGTCGAGGTTGTATCCGGGGCCACCGGTTCCGTTGCCGTCGGGGTCGCCGCCTTGAATGACGAAACCCGGTTCGACGCGATGAAACGTAAGGCCGTCGTAAAATCCTTGGCGCGAAAGCTTGATAAAGGCGGCCGCATGCTGCGGAGCCTCATGCGGGTAAAACGAAAAGACAATGTCGCCCTTCGCGGTTTTGATCCGCGCCCGAACCGTCTCGGCTTCAGTTTTCAGACCGTGCAGTTCGTCGCCGGTCGGTTTTGCATAACTTGTCATCACGGCGGCCTTCGCGTCGCAGAAGCGTGAGTCCGGTTTCGCTAGCAAGCCGGTAAGCGAGCCGTACCTATGGACATTGATAGTTTTCGCAAAATCGGGTATACAGTCGCGGGGGTTAAAGATGACACATGCGGAGCACGATCGATCGGCGAGCGAGGGACACTTACTGTACTTAGTGTTGCCGCCGACTGCGAGCTACGCGCGGTCAGCCCGTAATCGGGTTCTTGGATTTGTGCGCGATCGCGCGATCCCCGAGATCGATGCCTTTGATTTCCTGACGGCCTTCGGCGAGGCTTTGGCCAACGCGATCGAGCACGCCCGAAGCGGCAATATCGAAATCACGTGTCGCATGGTGGGTGCGCACGAGTTGGTCGCAACCGTCGTCGACAGCGGAATCGGCTTTGATGCCGATCCGGCGTTGATCGGCGATGCGCATCTGCCGCCGGTCTTCGCCGAGCGCGGGCGCGGCTTTGCGATCATGAAGGAATGCACCGATCACGTCGTCGTTAACAGCGTGCCCGGCAAAGGCACGTCGGTCGTCTTGACGCGGTTCATCCGTCCCGGCCGGATGCAACAGCTCGCGGGCGCGTAAAGTGTCGGGGTGACTCGAGTCACCCCCAGCGTTCCTTAGAACGAGCGACAATGACGACGGACCGAAAGGTTCGCCGTCATTTTTTCGGAGGTCAGCGCCGCACGTGTTCGAGCAGTCCCAAACGATCGAGCGTGATGATTTTTGCTCGCTCGCGCCGATCGGCTGGCTGCATCATAAGATGCAGGACAGCTTCTTTTTGGTCGTCGGCACGCACTCGTGTCAGGGCTTTCTGCAAACCGCACTCGGCGTAATGATCTTTGCCAAACCGCGCTTTGCAACGGCGGTGTTGGACGAAGACGATCTCGCCGGCCGCGATACGCTCGAAGCGGTCGCGCCGCTCGTCGAGCAAGTCGTCGCCGAACATCGCCCGGGTGCAATTTTCCTGGCATCGACGTGCACGCCCGAGATTTTAAAAATGAACGTCGCCGGTTGCGCGAAGCCGCTCGAAGCGTCGACCGGCGTCCGGATTTACCCGTGCCGGCTTGACGGCTTCGATCCGGCGTACACGCAGGGCGAAGACCACGTTTTGCAATCGATGCTCGAGCGCTGCCCGGTCACCGATGAAAAAAATATCGTTATTTTAGGGTGTCTTTCAGCCCTCGAAGAAGCGGAAATCCGGTTGGAGTGCGCTGCGATCGGCCTGCCCGAACCGGTTTTTCTGCCGAACGAAAGCGCTCTCGATTTACCGCCGGTCGGCCCGAACACGGTGCTTGCCGCCGTCCATCCGTATTTGTTCGGTTCCGTTTCGTATGCCCAGCGCGAGCGCGGTTGTGCGATTCACAAAACGGTGTTTCCCTACGGGCCCGACGGGGCGCGCGCGTTTTACGAAACGCTCGCGGCGGCTTTCGGCACGACCGTTTCGTACGCCGACCGCGAGCGCGCCGCCTGGGCATCGTGCGAACGCGACGTCGTAGCGTTGCGCGGCCGATCGATCAGCTTTGTGTCCGATACGATGCTCGAGTTATCGCTCGCGCGAACCCTGCGCGCTGCCGGGATGCAGATTCAAACCGTCGGAACGCCCAACATCTATCGCAAATTTCATGCCCCGGAAAGTGCGCGCTTGGCCGGCGTCGATGTGCTGGAACGGCCGGACCGCTTTGAAATGTTCGCACGCTTACGCACCGGGCGGCCCGATCTCGTCGTTGCGAATCTCAACGTCGCCAACGCGCTTGAAGGGATGGGCTTCAACGTCAAGTGGGCGACGGAGTTGACGTTCCAACCGGTGACCGGCTTCAATGGAGCGCCGTCGCTCTACGGCATGTTTGCCGCATCGATGCGGCGCCACGACGCGCTGGCCCGTACGCGCGCCAGTTCGCAGACGCTGGCGATGCCGATCGATCTGTCGTTCTTTCGCGAAGCGGCACGGACGTGAAATTAGCGCTCTGGTCGTATCAAGCGCCGGCGCACGTCGGCGTTTGCAAAGCGGCGGCGTCGTTTGCCGGCATTCACGCGGTATTACGCGCGCCCAAAGGCGATGGCTACGGCACGATCATGCTCGCGATGTTCGAGCGTTTAGGCGTCATTCCGCCGATCTCGGTTTGCGCGATGTCCGAAGCGACGCTGGCCGGCGCACCCGCGAACGTCCCGGCCGTCTTGCGCGAAGTTGATGCGCGGCTAAATCCTGAACTTATCGTCGTGACTCGCTCGGCGACCGCTGCAGTGTTGCAAGAGCCGCTCGACGGTGAAATCGCGATGATGGCGCCGGGCGACGTCAAGGCCGAAATCATGCTCGCCGCCGCCCATCCGGTGCGCGATAATGAAGTCAGCGGCTTCGCGACGACGCTACGTCAAATCGTCGCCCACTATGCGCGGGACGTCGAACGCAGTGCAGCACCGTCGGTGAATATTTTCGGGCCGTCGCTACTGGGCTTTCACGACCATGCCAACGTGGCGTCATTGCGGCGCATGCTCGGAGCGCTCGGCATCGAGATCAACCTCATTGCACCGCTCGGCGCATCGCCCGAAGAGTTGCGTGACGTCGGCCGGGCGTGGGTCAATCTCTCGACGGCCCATGAATTGAGCGCGCCGACGATCGCCTATTTGCACGAGCGTTTTGAAACGCCGACCGTTGCGGCGCTACCGTTCGGTGAAGCGGGGACGACGCAATTTTTGCGCGAGCTCTGCGCGTTGCTGGAGATTCCCGCGCAGCGCATTACGCCGGCGGCACGGGACGCGAAACTGCTCTGGTACGCGCGAACCGTCGATGCGCACGCGCTTTCCGGCAAGCGGGTCGGCGTCTTCGGCACGCCGACGACGGCGGCCGGTATCGCGCGCGTCTTGCGCGAGGAACTCGACATGCAGATCGATTTCGTCGGCACCTACGTGGCGGCGTACGGCGACTGGTTGCGCGAGCGGGTGTCGGATCTCACCGATCACGTGATCGTCACCGACGACTTTCGGGTTGTCGCCCGGCTCATCGATGAGACGCGACCCGATATCATGTTCGGTTCGCAGATGGAACGTCACTCGGCGAGTGCCGTCGGCGTTCCGTGCGCGGTCATTTCACCGCCCGCGCACATTCTGAACTTTCCGCTTGGCTATGCGCCGTTCATCGGTTACGACGGAGCCAATCACATCGGCGACGTAGTCAACCAGACCCAAGTGCTAGGCCTCGAGCATCACTTGATCGAAACGTTCGGGCCGCGCAATCAAGGCCGTTTCGCCGAGGCGATGCCCGAAGGGCAAGAAGCCGTCGCCGTTGCGTCCGTTGCACCCGACGGCGGACCGGAACTGCATGCCCTGCGCTGGGATGCAGCCGCCGAAAAGCTCATCGCGCGCATCCCGTTCTTCGTCCGTAAAAAAGCGCGGACGAATATTGAAAAGTACGCGCGAGACAACGCAATCGGCGTCATCGACGAACGAACCGTGCTGGCGGCTCGCGAGCATGTCGGAGGCTGATGCAATGGCACTAAAAACGCCGCTCGAACCCGGCAACCCGGAACGTTCGGCGATCGGTGTTCGCAAACTCGGGCGCACTACCGTCGCTACCAGCATGCGCACGGTCGGCCAATTCGGCGCGATGATGCTGCCGTTCACCGACAAAGAAGCCGGTGCGGCGAAAATCAACGGCTCGCTCAAGACGTTTGCGAAACCGGGCACGTGGTTCGCCCCGATGTGGGCAATCTTGGTCGGCTGCGTCGCGTCCGGTAACGCGCATTGGGACCTGCCCTCAATCGGCCGGATCGTTGCAGCGATGATTCTGGCCGGACCGTTGCTTTGCGCGTTCTCGCAAGTGGTCAACGATTGGTTCGACCGTGAAGTCGATGCGATCAACGAGCCGGACCGGCCGACGGCGGCAAACCTACTCGCACCGCGAACCGTCGGCGTGATTGCTGCCGGGCTCGCGGCGGCTGCATGTGCCTTGGCATTGGCCCTCGGCATCCACGTTCTATTCATTGCCGTCGTCGGACTCGTACTTGCATGGGCGTATAGCGCTCCGCCGTTTCGGCTCAAAGCCTCAAACGGCTGGCTCGCGAACACGGCGTGTGCGTTTGCATATGAAGGTTGCGCTTGGATCGCCGGCGCAGCGGCGTTCGGTCGTGTTACGACCGGAACGCTCGTACTTGCAACGCTGTATTCATTCGCCTCGCACGGACTCATGACACTCAACGATTTTAAGAGCATCGCCGGCGACCGCCGCCTTGGCTTAAAGTCGATTCCCGCAATGCTGGGCGAACGCCGGGCAATCTACGTCGCCTTTGCGTTCATCGACGTCTTTCAGCTTGCGGCGATCGTTTACGTTGCGGCTCACGCCATGTGGATTGCCGCCGCTGCGATCGCGCTGTTATTCGTCGTGCAATTACCGATGCAGCGTCGCCTCGCCGGCAATCCCGCCGGTCTCGCCCCTTGGTATTGCGCGAGCGCGATCCCGCCGTTTGTGTGGGGCATGCTCGCTGCCGCTCTCGCCGTCCGTTCCGGAGGTTTTTAATCATGCGCGTCCTGGTCGTTGGTGCGAATATCGGCGGGGCCGTTGCTGCAGGCGACCTTGCGGCGACGGGTTGGAATGTGACGCTCATCGAGCGCGATCTCAAACGAAAAAAGCCGTGCGGCGGCGCGATACCGCCCAAGGCGATGAGTGAGTTCGGGATTCCGAACTCGATCATCGAGCGCAAGACGACGCGCGCGGTCGTGATCGGACCGAGCGGTTCCGAAGTATCGATGAACGTGCGTGGAACGCAAGCGCGAGCGGATGACTACATCATCATGGTCACTCGCGAGATCCTCGATCGTACGATGCGCGAAAAAGCGACGGCCGCCGGCGCCGACCTGCGTGAATGCGCGTTTGTAGCGCACGAGCAGCAAGCCGATGGTACGCTACGCGTAAAGATGCGCGCGCGTGACGGTGTGGAGTTCTTTGAGAACTACGATTTCGTTGTCGGCGCCGACGGCGCCGGGTCGCAGGTTGCGAAGTCGTGCGGCCGGGTCCCGGTCAAACACGCGTCGGCAATTCAAGAACGCCTATCGCTGCCCGACGATGCGATGGAATACTATCAGAACACGGCCGAACTCTATCTCGGCGACGATATTTCGCCCGATTTTTATGGCTGGATTTTTCCCAAGAGCGACCATGTTGCGGTCGGTACCGGCTGTAAGCCCGAGCATGCGAATCGCTCCTACGCGTTTCTCGAAGGCGTTAAAGCGCGCGCCGGCAACAAGTTGCGCGGTTCACGCCGCATACTGCTCGAAGGCCATCCGCTGCCGATGCAGCGCTACAAGAAGCTCGTGTACGGCAACACCATGCTCGTCGGCGACGCCGGCGGCATGGTCGCGCATACGTCGGGTGAAGGTATTTATTTTTCGATGGCGTCCGGCCGAATGGCCGCGCAAACGCTCGTCCTGCATGCCACCGATCACCGCTCGCCGCTGACACGCTACGAAAAGATCTGGCAAAAGAAGTACGGCGCGATGTTCGACTTTCTCGAATTCCTAGAGAAAGCTTCATACACGTCGAACTTCAAGCGTGAGTTCTTCGTCGACATGTGCGCGACGCGCGACGTTCAACAACTCACGTTTGATAGCTACCTCTTCAAAGAAATGGCGAAGATGGCGCCGGGCGACCACTTCCGGATGGCATACGAGGCGGCGACGCGAGCGGTCGTCGCCTGGATGCGTCCACGCGTACCGCTCAACGCCGCGCCGCCTCAGATCACGGCGAAAGAAGCGCTGCGTGCAACGCGCGCGGCGATCGCCGACGGCGTTGCGGCCGACGAGTCTCCGGTCTACGCAACGTAGGCGCTCGTCCGTCCGCTATGCCGGGACGCCGGTCCAGACGGTCGTCAGCGCTACGCCGCTGCGCGCGAAGAGCTGATATATCGGGCAGCGACGTTCGGTCTCGGCTCGCAGGCGCTGCACGTCGTCGTCGCCGGCATTCGTCGTCAACACGGCCCGCACGCTAACGCTCTCGAAATTTGCGTTGCCCTCAGCGGCGCCGCCGGCAAGAATCGCGGTATCGAGATCGGCGCTTAGCTCGAATGCGAAATGCTCGACGCGGATATTCTGCGTTTTTGCAACGAGTTGAGCCGTCACTTGAGAGCACGAGATAAGCGCTCCGAGCGCATATGCGATCGGGCTGGGCGCGGAATCTTTGCCGCCGAACGCCGGGGCCGCATCCACGGCAAACGTATGCGTCGATCCGCCGACGCGAACCGTTTGCGCGACCCCGCTGCCGTCCGACGAGAGTGTGAACGTTGCAATCGTTTCTTTGGGAGTAAGCGTGACAGACATCTCTCAATACCTCATGGATTTGTTAGTGATAACCGACGCGTCGCAGTACGACCGCGGACAAAGAAAACGCCCCTCGTCGATTCGGCGAGAGGCGGTGTGCTGTTCGTAAAACGCTATGCGATTTGAGAACCCGTGCCTATCCGAGCCGACCTTTAAAAGGACGCCGACAACGGCAACAGAGACACGAGAAAGCAGACATGTTCGGCACCATATCACATTCGAGCGGAAACCGTCAATGCGCGTTGCAGAAACCTTCGGCGATGCCTATTTGACTGCGCCCATCGTTAAACCGCGAACGAGCGAGCGTTGCGCGGCCCAGCCCGCGACGAACACCGGGATGACAGCGAGCGTCGACGCAGCCGACATTTTCGCCCAGAAGAGCCCTTCGCTTGTCATAAACCCCGCAATGTAGACAGGCAACGTCGACGCATGCGGACCGGCCAGATTCACAACCAGAAAAAATTCGTTCCATGAGAAGATCAAACAAAGGAGCGCGGTCGCTGCCAGACCGGGCGTAACGAAGGGAATCGCCACGCCGACCAAAACCCCGACTGTGTTGGCGCCGTCGATGCGCGCGGCTTCAATGAGATCCTTCGGAATCTCGGCGAAGAACGATCGCATCATCCAGATGACGAGCGGAAGATTCACGGCTGTATACAGCACGATCATGCCCGGGATGCTATCGAACAGGCCGATCTGCTTGAAGATAATAATCAGCGGGATGATGACGCCGACTGCCGGCATCATCTTCGTCGATAAAACCCACGATAACGTGCCCGCCGATTTCAAGGTCGGAAATAAGCCCAGCGCATACGCCGCGGGTATTCCCAATACGAACGCCACGAGCGTCGAACCGACGCTGATAACGACGGAATTGACGAAGAACCCGAGGTAGCCGGCGTTGGTGAGAGCTTCGCGGAAATTATCGAACGTCGGTATGAAGAAGAGCACGGGCGGTTGCGCGACCGCGGTGCCTTCGGTCTTAAAACCGGCCAAGAGCGTCCAAAGAATTGGAAAAAAGATCGCCAGGACCAGCACGTAGGTAAGGACGGTCAACGCCGTTTCACGCAAACGATACGTCATGCTTTTGACACCTTGAACGTGCGGGAAAGTAAGCGCAATAGAATCGTTGCGATGATCGAGGCGAGAACGACGGCACAGACGCCTTGCGCTGAAGCACTGCCGACGTCGTTGCCTTGCGAGATCGTCTGATAGACGTAATACGGTAGGGTCGTTGTGGCCGAACCCGGACCGCCTTGCGTCGCGACGAAGATTTCACCAAATAATTGCAACACGTAAATCGTCGCAAGCAACACCGACAGTTCGATGAACGGCCCGAGCAAGGGTAATGTTATTCCGCGAAACTCTTCCCATGCGTCGGCGCCGTCGACTTTCGCAGCTTCACGGATATCATCCGGAACCGACTGCAGACCGGCCAGCAGAATGAGCATCATGAACGGTGTCCACTGCCAAACCGCCATCGTGATGATGCCGAGCTTTGGGAACTCCGCTAAGATGTCGACTCGCGGCAATCCGATGAGCGTCGTAAAATAGCTGACGAAGCCGAACACCGGGTTGAGCAGTAAGTTCTTCCAGACGACCGCGTTGACCGTCGGCATGACGAAAAACGGTGCGATCGCTAACGAACGCGCAAGCCCTTGACCGGGGAATTTCCGGTGTAACAACAGCGCGAATGCCATGCCGAAAATAAGTGAGAAGACGACGATGCCGGCAGTAATGACGATTAGATTGACGACCGCCGAACGAAACGTTACGTCGCCGAAGATCGTGTATGCGAAGTTGGCGAAGCCGACGAATGAGACGCCCAGTTCGGGCGACGTCAGCACCCACTTCTGAAAGCTAAACCAAAGCGTGAGAATAAACGGCGCCTGCGTAAGCGCCGCAAGATAAATGATTGCCGGAGCAATCAGCAGTAGGCGGGTCGACCGCGCCATGGTCATGGCTGATACCTCGAGCGGATCGAGCCGCCTGAATGATTGCGCTGCGCGCAACCGATTGCGTTTGAGGTTCGCTCAAGCTGTTCAACGGAAATCGTCCGAGATGCGCCGGCGGACCGGCACATCTCGGACGGGACGCGTAGCGGCTACTTGTAGTAGCCGGCCTGCTGCATGGTGTGTTGCGTTTGCTGCTGTGAAAGGTCGAGCGCCGCGTCGATGGTCGAACCGCCGCTGAGGACGGCCGCCAGATTCTGGGTCACTTGCGTACCGATCTGTTGGAATTCCTTGATCCCGACGAACTGGACGCCCGTGTACGGCACCTTATTGAGGGTTGAGTTCGTCGGATCCGCGGTTTGAATCGACTTGAGAATCAGGTCGCCGTACGGAGCCGCTTTCTTGTAGTTCGGATCGCTGAAGGTCGATAAACGCGTGCCGGGCGGAACGTTGCCCCAGCCCTTATCGGCGGCGATCAAGCGGATGTACTTCTTGTTCGTTGCCCAGGTGAGGAATTTAAAGGCATCGTCCTTGTGTTTGCTCGACGATTCCATCGCCAACGACCAGGCCCAAAGCCAATGCGAACCCTTCGGCGTCACTTTGGTCGGCGAATACGCGAAACCGACATCCTCGGCAACTTTCGATTGTTTGGGATCGGTGATCACGCCCGAGGCAGACGTCGCATCGACCCACATCGCAACCTTGGCTTGCGTGAAGTTCGTTTCACACTCGGTGAAGCCGGCCGACGAAGCACCGGGCTCGCCATAATTCTTGATCGTGTTCAGATAAAACGAGATTGCATCTTTGGTCGCGCCGGCATTGAGTGTCGGCTCCCACTTTTCGTCGAACCATTGGCCGCCGAACGTGTTGATGACCGTCGTCATCGGTGCGCCCATTTCGCCCCAGCCCGGCAGGCCGCGCAGGCAGATGCCGTACTGGTTTTTCGACGGCGCGTTGAGCGTCTTGGCAAAACCCGCAATTTGATCCCACGTCGGACGTTCAGGCATCGTTAAACCGGCGGCTTTAAAAAGACGCTTGTTATAAAACGTCATCGAGCTTTCGCCGTAAAACGGCACCGCGTAAAGCGAGCCGTCATACGACAAGCCTTTGCGGATGCTCGGAATCACGTCGTTGAGATCGTAGTCGGCCTTGCCTTTGGCATCCATTTTGTCGAAGTATGGGCCGAGGTCGACAATCCACTTATTCTTTGCCCAAATAGGCACTTCGTACGTACCGACCGTGGCGATGTCGAACTGGCCGCCGCCGGTCGCGATATCGGCCGTAACTTTCTGGCGCAGCGTATTCTCGGGTAACGTCTCGAAGTTGACTTTAATGCCGGTTTGCTTGGTGAAATCGGCGACGGCATGCTGCATGTCGACCATTTGCGGATTATTGACGGTCGCGATCGTCAGCGTCGATTCGCCTTGAGCGACGGCAACCGGCGGAGGAGCGGCTGAAAAAACGATTGCGCTCGTCCCGATAAATGCGAGAATTCGGCTTTTTGTATTCACGTGTTTCTTTCTTTTAGCTCGTAGCCGCTGTGCGCGTCGGCGGCGCCATGAATTCGGGGCCGACGGGGTCATGGATCGTACGTTTGAGGATTGAATCTATTTCATCGAGCGTTGCCCGATCGATGTTAAAGCCCATTGCGCCCTCGACGTCGTCGAGTTGCGCCGGTTTGCGCGCGCCCCATAGTGCGATGCCGACTCCGGACTGCTCGAGCAGCCAGCGCACCGCCAGATCGATCACTCGCTTTCCGTATCTTTCCTGCGCTAAGGCGTCCAGGGCATCGACCGCATCGAGATATTGCGAAAGCCGCGGCTCCTGATACTTCGGGTCGCGTCCGCGCAGATCGTCGCCCTTGAATTCACGGTTGCGGGTAACCGTACCACTCAAAAGTCCACGGCACAATGCGCCATAAGTCATGCCGACGATACCGTGCTTGGCGCAATACGGTAGAACTTCGAGCTCCGCATCGCGTTCGAAGAGATTGAACGGCGGCTGTGAGGTGTGTAATGGAGCGACGGCGCGAAACGCGGCCATCTGCTCGGCGGAATAATTACTGACGCCGATCGCACGGATCTTCCCTGCGTCCAGTAACGCTTTCATCGCCGTTGCCGTCTCTTCGATCGGCGTCAGCGGGTCGGGCCAATGCACCTGGTAGACGTCGATGTAATCGGTTTGAAGGCGACGCAACGAATCGTCGATCTCCTTCTCGATTCGCGCGCGCGTCCCGTTGCGAAACACGCTGCCGTCTTCGGTCCAGTCTAACGTCACTTTGGTGGCAATGACCGCTTTGTCGCGACGCCCGCCCGCGAGCGCACGACCGACGATTTCCTCAGAGTTCCCGTAGCCGTAAACGGCCGCGGTATCGACGAGCGTTATCCCGCGATCGATGGCGGAATGGATCGTCGCGATCGCTTCGCGCTCTTCGGTGCCGCCCCACATCCAGCCGCCGATCGCCCACGCACCTAAGCCGATTCGCGAAGCGCGCACACCAGTGTTGCCGATTTCTATGTATTCCAAATTCTCTCCATTTAGCGCACCGGCTGCGCTGAAAATCGTAAGATTGTTTCCGAATGAAACCGCTGCCCGGGCTCTAAGCGCGTCGTCGGAAACGACGGCTGATTCGGTGAATCCGGAAAGTGTTGTGTTTCAAGGGCGAAGCCTGCCGACTGGCGATAGAGCGCTCCGCCGCTGCCGACTTCACTGCCGGTCAAGAAATTGCCGCTATAAAATTGAATCCCGGGTTCGGTCGTTAAAACGTCCAGCGCGCGGCCGCTCTGCGGATCGGTGGCTCGCGCGGCACGTACGAGCGTATCGGCCGACCGCCGGTCAAGCACCCAATTGTGGTCGTAGCCGAGTGCCGCCACGAGTTGCGGATGCGATTCGCGAATACGCGCACCGATCGCTTGTGCGGTGCGAAAATCGAACGGCGTCCCGGCTACACCGGCCAACTCACCGGTCGGAATCATATTCGCGTCGACGGGCGTGAACTGCGCAGCATCGATCGTGATCAAGGTATCGAGCACGTCACCCGAACTCTCGCCGCGCAAATTGAAGTAACTGTGGTTGGTAAGGTTGACGATCGTCGTTGCACTCGTCGTCGCGCCGTACGTAATGTGCAGATCGCTTTCGTTCTCGACCGTATAAGTCACATGGACGTCGAGTTGTCCGGGGTAACCTTGATCGCCGTCGACGCTCGTATGATGGAGGCGCAATGACGCCGGCGTGACTTCTTCGACCATCCAAACGGCACGGTCGTAGCCCGGCGCTCCGCCGTGCAAAGAGTTCGGCGGGTTGTTGACGGGCAGCGAATAATTTGTGCCGTCAATCGTGAATTGCCCGGCAGCGATCCGATTACCGTAGCGACCGATGATCGAACCGAAGTATGTATTCGGTGCTTGAACGTAACCGGCTAAATCGGGATAACCGAGGACGACGTTGGCATAATTGCCCGCGACATCCGGAACGTCGATCGTATCGATAATACCGCCGTACGTTAAAATACCAACGCGGATTCCACCGCCCGAGCGTAAGACGTAACGTTCGATCTCGCGCCCATCCGGCAAACGCCCGTAGACAACGGCTTTGCCCGGCTCGATTTCATCCATCGACGTAGGCATTGCGGCGCTCATCGAACCGGGACCTCGGTTGCTTTCGCGCCGAGTCCCGATTTAACCATCGTAATGAGTTGTTCTTCGGTGATTTCAGACGTTTTCACGTCGAGTACGATCTCTCCGGCAAACAGAAAATTGATCCGGTCACAAACTTGAAAAATCTGCGAATAATTGTGGACGATGAGAATAACCGAAACGTCGCGCCGGCGGCGAATCTCTTGGACCAGATCTAAGACGTGGCCGCCTTCACGCACGCCGAGCGCCGCGAGCGGTTCGTCCATGATAAGCAATTTCGGCGCGGACTGCATCGCGCGCGCAACGGCGATTGATTGACGTTGGCCACCCGACAAATCGCGCACTAAACTATCGACGGATGCTAAGCGAATGCCGACCTGATCGAGAAACGCGCGCGTCTGCACGCGCATTGCCGTTGCATCGGTCAACGGCAATACACCCAGAACGCGCTTGATGGGCTCGCGTCCCAGGAACATGTTTTGCGCGACGGTCAGATCGTTGACCAGCGCTAAATCCTGATATACCGTTTCAATCCCTTGAGCGCGCGCCTGCGTCGGTGATGCCATGTTCAACGCCTGGCCTTCCCACGATAGCTGACCGGACGTCGGCTGGTGAAAACCGGACAGGATCTTAATGAAGGTCGACTTGCCCGCACCGTTGTCGCCGACGAGTGCGACAACTTCGCCCCGCGCGATATGCATGTTCAGATCGCGCAGCACGATACTGGGGCCGTAGTTCTTCGTAACGTGTTCGGCGCGCAGAAGTTCGGGTGCCGGGCCGAGCGGCGGAATCGCATCGATAACGGTCACGTTTGACGCACCCGTAAAGCCGTTAGCCGGATATTGAGAGTCATCGCTACGACGATAGCAATTCCCAGCGGAACGTCGGCAAATCCGGCTTGCGCGCCGACCAGCGGCAGACCGTTGTTGAGCGAAGCAACGACAAATGCGCCGATGAGTGCACCGATGACCGTCCCGGAACCACCGAAGAGCGACGTCCCGCCGATAACCGCTGCGGCAATAGCATATAGGGTAAGGGTATTATCACCGGCCGACGGATCGATCGATCCGCTCGCACACGACTCGATGATTCCGGCGAAACCGGCGAGCACACCCATGATCACGAAGTTCAAAATTTTGGTGCGCTGCGTGCGAATACCGAGTTCACGCGCCGCTAGTAGATTGCTGCCGACGGCGATGGTATGTAAACCGAAGCGCGTGCGGCGTAAGACGACCGCAAAGGCAATCGTTATTGCAACAAGCCAAAGAAATGCAGCGATTTGCGAAATGCCCGTACCCGCGTTCTGTTGGTCTCCGCCAAGAAAAACATTGATGAAGCTATCCGGCGTGTGCGCCGGCTGACTGTGACTTACCGTGAGCACCGCGCCGTTTAAGAGAAACAGCATGCCCAACGTCGAGATAAGCGACGGTACGCCCAAGCGCACCGTCATGATCCCGTTGATCCATCCGATGCCGGCGGCGCCGACGAGCGCGAGCGGAATGGCGAGTGCAAACGGCAATCCGACTTGGGTTAAATAAAATGCGAAGAACGGCGTTGTCGAATAAATCTTTGCGGCCGAAAGATCGATCTCGCCGGTGATCATCAACATCGCTTCGCCGACGGCGATCAACCCGTATTGCGCGGTACTTGCCAACAAGACCGGAACTTCGGAACTTAAGAATGCGCCGTTTAAGACCTCGAACACGAGGGCGATGACGATCGCTACGGCGGTGATACCTGTTTCGGGATAGGTAATGAGCCGGCGGAACCGTTCGCCGGCCGAACGCGACGGTAGCGGCGGCCGGCCGGCCGGAGCCGGCACGCTCAACGCTTCACTCACGTCCGCACGCTCGCCGAACCGTGGTCATCGGGTTACGACTGTCCCTCGTACCGGCTATTTCCGAGATACGGATGCACGCTGTCTTTGGTGACGAATTTCAAACCGGTATCGCTGTCGGCCGGTGACATAAGCGTGCCGGATGCTTTGGCCAAATACATTTGCAGCACCGGATAATACCCTTGCAGATACGGCTGCTGATCGATGGTGAAGTCGAGATTACCGGCGTTGATGGCACTGAGCGTACCGGGCAACAGATCGTAGCCTCCGGTGCCGACCTTCTTAGCACTCAAGCCATACTTCTTCGAGATGATTCCGATCGCTTCAGTACTGCCGCCGTCGACGGCAAACAACCCGTTCACGTTCTTGTGGCCGTTATAATAGGACTCGACCGTCGAACGCTCTTGCGTTACGAGTGCACCGGTAGCAACTTGCTCGAACGTGATGTTTTTGCCCGACTTCTTCAATGAGTCGATCGCGCCGTCGATGCGCGGCTGCAGATTGAGCGAGCCGGGGGTGGCGATGAAAAGCGCGACATGGCCGCCGCTAGACACGAGCGAGGCGATGCGCTGACCCATGAGCTGTCCGGATTTGAAGAGATCCTGACCGATGTACGCCTGACGCTTATTATGACTCGACGCCGGCGCATCGGCATTATAGCCGACCACCGGAATACCGGCGGCCAGCGCCTGTCCGACAACACCGTTAAACGCCGTCGCATCGACAAGACACAGCGCAATGCCGTCGGCTTTGTTGTTGATCGCCGTCTGCATGGCGCGCACCATCTCGCTCACGTTACTGGTCTCAGAACCGGTCCAGCGATACGAGCAACCGACGAGTGCGCAGGCATCGGTCGCACCGTATTGCGTCGCGGTGAAGAACGGATTCGTCGTTACGTGATTGACGAAAACGAATTTGTAGTCGGTTTTACCGGCCGCGCGCGCGGGCAAAGCGGCCGCCGCGATTGCCGCGGCGCCGGCGGCGCCGAGGAGTGATGCCCGGCTCAGTGCCGACCGGTTGGGAACGGCGCCGCCCACGGGCGCAACAGAATCGAGATCGTCTAACAAGCTCGTTATATCTCCATAAACGTTCGGCGAGTGCCGAACTTCCGCAAGTCGTCCGCACCGTTCAGCGCTGCGATCCTCACGTATCGTCCACATCAACGAACGCACGGAGATTCAAAGTTCCTAAATCACGCCGAATTCAGGTAGAGTTCTTCCGCACAGGTGCGGGATCAAATAGGTAAATCCTTTACATAAGCGAGCCGCTTCACGGAGCGTTCCCCCGTGCGGCGACCGTTCGGTGCCAAGCCGCCCTCGCGCGGGCCGGCTATAACGCGTCGGGTTGCTCGAAGGCGACGAACCGTACAAGCGATACGCGCGCCCAACCGCCGATCGTGGACGGCGTGCGCCACGCTTAGCCCGCCGCTCGAGAGCGCTCGAATCGCCAACCGCCGATCTTCGCGTTGTTTACCGTCCAGGCCACCTTGCAGCGCCTTTGCAATAGCCTGGAACTCGTCGTCATAGGCTATGCGCGTATCGTCGCCGGCTCGCGCCGTCTCGAGCGAAAGCGTCGGCAGCGCACACGAGCTAGCCAGATCGACCCGACGCTTAAGCCGATATGGTCCGTGGGCAGTTATCACCGGTGCCTCGTCGGGCATCGGTCGTGCAACGGCCTTGCGGCTCGGCAAGTCCAGCCTCAACGTGGTGCTCGTAGGCCGGCGCCGCGCCTTGCTCACTGGCGTTGCTGCAGAGATTGCGCGTTCAACGAACATCGAGACACGGGTCGTCGTAGCGGATCTCGCTACGTCGGTCGGGCTTAAGACGGTTGAAGACACGTGCGATAGTTTAGATATCGGATTGTTTGTCGCCGCCGCCGGCTTTGGAACGTCGGGCGCATTCCTCACCGTAAACCCTCGTTTCCGAACTCGAGATGCTGGCCGTAGATTGCGGCGTGCTCATTTGCGAACTCGCATCATGGCGCGAGTGATGGGCGAGATGACCAAGCATCAGCGAAAATCGTCACGCTAACTCGGCGCGATGCAGAGCGTCGGTTCCGTTGCATTCCGTTACCGCCGATAGACTTAAATCAACACTGTTGCTACTGCATACGCACCAAGGATGCGATCGGCGGTGACGATCGTCAAGCTCTCGACCTCTGCCTGAGCAACGATCATGCGATCGAACGGATAGCGGTGACTGTGAGGCAGCAATGCAAGCGCGTTAAGGTGTGCCGTCTCACGATCGAGCAAACCGAAACGTTGCCGCTCCAGTTGCTTCTGCACGTAACTGCCAGGCTTGGTGCTCGCAATCGATACGAAGACGCGCGTATAAACGTTCTCAACGTCGCGCCGCAACGCGCCGGGTATCCGGACGCTATTACCTAGCTTCGAAAGCTTTTTGCATGTCGTCCGGTAGCGGGTCATCGGAATCGTCGGGAATCGTAGAGTCGCCGCGGCCAATCCCAAATCCCCGATTGGGCGACGGCGGTACGACTTCTTGTAACGGCACAATCCGAGCGATCGGATAACCGTGCCGCGATAGAATGATTTCTTCACCACGTGGTGCACGAGCCGCCAGTTGGGACAGTTGAGCCTTAGCTTCGGCAATTACGACCATGCCGCCCGACTCTAGCCAGATGACCAAGTTGGTCAAATCGTGTAAACGCTGTACCACGATCAACAGCGGGCGACTTCGTCCGACCAGGGTTGAGTCGAGGCGCTTTTCTAATAAGGCCACGTATGAATCGCACTCAAATCGCGAACCCGTGAATGGCGACGCACACGATTGGGATCGACCTCGGCACCACCGGGGCACGCGCGGTTCGGATCGATGACCGCGGAACGCTCGTAGCAAGCGAAACGGCGCCGTATCTGCTCTTAACTCCGCAACCCGGCTGGACCGAGCAAGAACCCGAGAACTGGTGGACGGCAGCACAGACCGCAATACGCTCCGTCGTTGCGGCGCACGAAGCGCCGATCGGCGCCGTCGGCGTGACCGGTCAGATGCACGGCGCCGTTTTCCTCGATGAACGGCACCACTCGATCCGCCCGGCGATTTTATGGAACGACCAGCGCACCGCAGCCGCGGCGCAGATCATCGATGAGGTCGTCGGCCGCAGCCGGTTGGCGCGCATCACGGGTAACCGCGCGCTGACCGGCTTTCAAGCCCCCAAGATCGTCTGGTTGCGCGAAGCTGAGCCGGAAAATTACGCGCGCGTTCGCGCCGTCGTGTTACCGAAAGATTTTCTCCGCCTGCGTCTGACGGATACGCTCGGTTCGGATGTGTCCGATGCGTCCGGAACGCTGCTGTTGGACTTGACGACACGCACGTGGTCAAACGAGATCTTGCGCGACCTCGATTTTCCCGAAGCGTGGTTTGCACCCGTCGCCGAGAGTCCGTCCATTACCGCGCACATCTCCGAAGACGGCGCACGAGCGACGGGCCTTAAAGCCGGCACTCCGGTCGTCGCGGGGGCCGGCGACAACGCGGCCGCCGCGATCGGGAGCGGCGTCGTTCGCGGCGGCGCCGGATTGGTCTCGCTCGGCACGTCAGGCGTCGTCCTGGCACATAGCGATCGCGCGGTCGTGGATCCCACCGGTGCACTGCACGCATTCTGCGCAGCCGTGCCGGGCGGCTATCACTTAATGGGCGTGATGCTATCGGCGGGCGGCAGTCTACGCTGGTTGCGCGATGCATTCAGTTCGCCCGGAGAATCGTACGATGCACTCGTCGCGCCGGCGCGCGACGTTGCGGCGGGCGCGCAAGGATTGCAGTTTCTACCGTATTTATCCGGCGAACGGACTCCGCATATGGACCCCGACGCCCGCGGCGCCTTTCTCGGACTTAGCTTGGCACACACGCGGGCGCATCTCGTGCGCGCCGTGCTCGAAGGCGTTGCGTTCGGGCTCAATGAGGGTTTGACACGCATGCGAGCCCTCGACACGGAGCCGGCCGAGTTGATTGCGACCGGTAACGGGATGTCCAATCCGACCTGGCGCGCGATTATCGCAGCCGTACTCGACCGGCCGTTGAGGCGACTCCTCGTCGACGAAGGTCCGGCGTTCGGCGCAGCATTATTAGCCGCCGTCGGCATCGGTACGTTTGCGTCCGTTGAAGATACGGCGCAAGTTGTCGAGTTGGCCGCACACGCCGATCGGCCGGAGCCCGAACTGGTAACCATCTACAAACGGGAATACGAGCGATTCACGCGCGCGTATCCGGCGTTGCGCGCGATGCGCGATTCCGTCGCCGTCCTTTCTTAGTCACTTGTCAGAGGAGACGATTATGGTAGAAACCGCGATGCGCGTTGCCGTCCTCGAGCGCCAAAACGTCATGTCGATGCAAGAACGCCGGCGGCCGGAGCCCGGACCGAACGACGTCCTCGTGCGCGTGCACCGGGTCGGCGTTTGCGGATCGGACGTGCATTACTATACGCACGGCCGGATCGGCGGATTTATCGTTGAAAAGCCGATCGTGCTCGGGCACGAGATGGCGGGCGTCATCGAAGATGTCGGGCCGGGCGTTGACCGCAGCCGGATCGGCGAACGCGTCGCCGTTGAACCCGGTGTTCCGGATCGCACCTGTGAATGGTGCCGGCGCGGCCGCTATAATTTGTGTCCGAACGTCGTGTTCATGGCGACGCCGCCGTACGACGGCGCACTCGCCGATTACATCGTCTCGCCGAGCGATTTCGCGTTCGCGTTGCCCGACAACGTTTCGCTCGACGAAGGCGCGATGATGGAACCGCTGTCGGTCGGCGTGTATGCGATTCACCGCAGCGGCCTCAAAGCCGGGGATACGGTTGCCGTGTTCGGCGCGGGCCCGATCGGCTTGGTGACGCTGCAAGTCGCGCGCGCAGCAGGCGCGGGCGCCATTACCGTCATCGATTTGGAGCCGGGGCGTCTTGCGACGGCCAAGCGGCTGGGTGCAACAACGATCATCAATGCCAAGGAGACCAATGCCGTCGAGGCGCTCATGGCCGGAACCGGCAACCGCGGCGTCGACATCGTTTTCGAGGCAGCCGGAAACGCACGGACGGCCGGCGATGCAGTCCGTATCGCTAAGCGCGGCGGTAAGGTCGTCATGATCGGCCTGCCGCCCGAAGACAACTTCCCGTATCCGCTCGTTTACGCCATGGCGCGCGAAATCGACATCTTCACCGTCTTCCGTTACGCAAATGTCTATCCGGCGGCGATCGCACTCGTTGCCGAAGGCCGCGTTGATACGAAGTCGCTCATCACGCACCGTTTTCCGCTCGAGAAAGCCGAAGACGCATTGTTGCTGTCCGATTCACGCGCCGACGGCGTCATCAAAGCGATGGTTGAAGTCGCATGACGCAAACGCATGCGGCGTTGCAGCCCGCGGACTTTTTGTTGACCGGAAAGCGCGCGGTGGTGACCGGCGCGAGTCGTGGACTCGGCTGGGACATTTCGATTGCACTTGCTGAATACGGCGCCGACGTCGTCGGCTTCGCGCGGACCGAAAACGAACTTTCGGCGCTCCAAACGGAGATTGAAACGCGCGGGCGGCGTTTCGTCGGTGTCATCGGCGGCGTCGATGACACGGCGGCCGTCGACGCGCTCGTGCAACGCGTCGATGCGGAGTTCGGCGGTGTCGACATCCTGGTCAATAATGCCGGCATTTCTACAGTCGAACCGGCAGTCGACATTACGCACGCGACGTGGGACAAACAACTCGCGGTTAATTTGAGCGGAGCGTTCTTCTGCGCGCAAGCACTCGGGCGCGGCATGATCGCACGCGGATATGGCCGCATCATCAACGTCACGTCGATCGCGGGCATCGTCGGCATGCTCGATCACGCCGCTTACGTGACGACCAAAGGCGGTTTAAACGCCTTAACGCAGTCGCTGGCGGTCGAATGGGGGCCGCACGGACTTACCGTCAATGCGATCGCGCCGACGGTCGTGTTAACGCCGATGGGCGAACGCGTCTGGGGTGCGCCCGAAAAGGGCGGTCCGATGAAAGCCAAAATTCCGATTGGGCGCTTCGGTAAACCGCGCGAAGTTGCAGCGGCTTGCGTGTATCTCGCTTCGGATGCGGCGGGCTTGATTAACGGCCACGTGCTCGTTCTCGACGGCGGTTACACCGCAGCGTAATCGCGCTGCTTCTTGGCGTTCGCCGGATTGTTTACGGCAGCACCCGAGGTTAAGAATCGTATGAACGACTCGACCGGCGATGTTGTGCTGGGCATCGACGCCGGCACCGGCGGACTTCGAGCCGGCTTATTCGACTTGAGCGGCGCGCCGCTCAGCATTGCCGACCGTGGCTATACGACGAGGTATCCGCAGCCGGGCTGGGCCGAGCAACATCCGCAAGACTGGTGGGATGCGCTCGTTGGTGCGGTGCGTGAGGCGCTCGCACAAAGCGGCATCGACGGCCGTCGAGTCATCGGCTTAGCCGTCGATGCGCCATGCGACATCCTGCTCGCCGACGAAGCCGGCACGCCGTTGACCGACGCGCTGATGTGGATGGATCTGCGCGGCGCCGAACAGGCTCGGCGGCTTACCGATTCGCATTCAGCGGTGCTGCGGTATTGCGGCGGCGTCGTTCCCGCCGAATGGCCGTTGCCCAAAACGTTGTGGTTGAAAGAAAACGCGCACGCGACGTGGTCGGCCGCGACGCGGCTGGTCGAGCAGATGACGTGGCTCACCTGGAAGTTAACCGGCGAGTGGATTGCGCCGCTCAATAGCGCTTCGGCAAAGTGGCACTATCGTAGCGGCTGGCCGACGGATTTACTGCACGCCGTCGGGCTCGACGACGCGCTCGAGAAACTGCCGCATACGGTCGTCCCGATGGGTGGCCGCGGCGGCGATCTGTCGGATAGCGCGGCCAACGCGCTCGGGTTACAACCGGGCATTGCCGTTGCAATGACGGGGATCGACGCGCACGTCGGGATGGCCGGCATCGATGTCCTTGCACCGGGATCGCTCGCGCTCATCACCGGAACGTCGACGTGTCAGATGGCGCAGTCGCGCGAAGCGGTCTTTGATGCCGGTTTATGGGGACCGTTTGAGGATGCCGTTGTCGGCGGCGACTGGACGATCGAAGCGGGCCAAGCCAGTACCGGCGGCACGGTTCGCTGGCTGCTCGATCTCGTCGGTGGGCGCTGGTCGGCTGCCGAACGCTATCAACTCGCCGATGAAGCCGCGGCGGCTGCCGGGCCCGGTGCCGACGGTTTGACGCTGCTCGATTATTGGCAAGGCAGCCGGACGCCGGTGCGCGATCCCGCTGCGCGCGGTACGCTGTGGGGCCTAACGACCGGTCATGGTGCCGGTCATCTTCTCCGCGCCGTCTACGAGGGCACCGCATATGGTAACAAGCGAATTCTCGACACCCTTGCCGAGGTTGGGGTGCCGACGCAACGGATTGTCGCGTGCGGCGGCGGCGTACGCAGCCGTTTGTGGTTGCAGATTCTCGCCGACGTTGCCGGATTACCGATCGAATTGACCACCGTCGACGACGCAGTCGCCTTGGGCAGCGCGATCTGCGCGGCCGTTGCGGCCGGTGCGTTTCCAAGCTTAGCTGCAGCGGCTTCAGCGATGGTGCACATGGCCGAGCGTATCGAGCCGAACGCCGCGTTGCATGATGTCTATGAGGAGGGTTATCAGCTGTATCGCGCGACCTACGAAGCGCTCGCGCCGTTGTACGCACGTTCGGCCCTGCGATCTCCGTAAGCTGCGCTACAACGTTTTCTGTAAGACATGTGATCAAGAGCCGCTCGAAAACGAGCAGCTCTTTTTCGTTGACGCGCTATTCGGCGATCGAGAAGAGTACGCCCGACGACATCGCGCCCCCGGCAGTGGTGGTGCCGTACAGATAATTGTCCCCACCGTCGAGCAGTGCGCCTTGCGGCGTTGCGCCGTCGGTTCCCTTAAAGTCGTGGATGTCGCTGAACGTACCGCCACTGGTAATCTCGAAAACGGTGCCGAATTGACCGCTTGCACCGCCCGACGTCGTGGTTCCGTAAATAGCGCCGTTGAATGCTACGGTCAGTTGAGCGGAAGGCGACGCACCCGTCGCGCCGTTACCGAAATCATAGATGACCTTGGACGTTGTTCCGCCGCGGGCGATTTTAAACACAACGCCGTTACCGGCGGATCCGCCGACGGACGTCGTTCCATACAAATTACCATTGAGATCCGTCGAGAGTTTGGCGGTCGGGACTGCGCCGTCGGCGCCGCCGCTAAAGGTGTGGAGTGTTTGTAATTGGCCGGCCGGTGTGATGCGAAAGATCGTTCCCGAGCCGCCGGCAGCGCCGGTCGACGTCGTACCGTATAAATACGGGGAGACATACTGCTTATTTTCGGACGGAATCATGCGATCGACGACAGCACTAAGCGGCCCGGTACGAGCGCTATTGGCTTTGCCGCCTCGGTCGACGCGTAACGCCAGACCGGCTTGCGGCGAACCTCCGTCAGCACCGCCGGTAAACGTATATATTGTCGAGAATACACCCGAGGACGTCACGCGATAGACGGTGCCATAACCGGACGCTCCGCCGGACGTGGTACCATAATAATTGCCGTCGGTAAACTGGGTGAGCCGGCCGGCCGGAAACGCTCCATCAGCACCGCCGCTAAACGTATGCACGGCGAAGGGTGGGCCATTCTTAGCGGTTGCAAACAAGGTCCCATCGCCGTCTGCGCCACCGCTGATAGCGATTCCGAGCTGAGTGTTGCCGGCTTGAAAGTACTGGCTTTCGTTATTCGCAAGACCCTCGAGCGGAACGCCACCGTCGTTGCCACCGCTGAAGTTATAAACCGAACCGAATAGAGCCGAACCGATCGTATAGGCAAAAATCGTACCGGACAGCGCAGAGCCGCCGCCCTCGGTCTCACCGAATATCGTGCGAATAAGACGATTGTTGGAGTAGCTCAGCGCGAGGTCGAGGTTCCCTTCAGGCGCGCTGCCGTCCGCACCGCTAAAGGCATGTAAGATGTTGACGCCTCGCGACGCCGCCGCCCGAGGAGCAAGTGACTGCAGGCGATGCGCGACGCCGCTTGTCGGCGCCGCGATTGCGACCGCGTTCATACTCAAAGCGATCGCAGTTGCACCAAGCGCCGTCTTCACTGCGAGATAGGGTCTCAATGTCATGTTGCATCCTTACTTTCGATAAAGCACGACGACAATGTGAGCGGATCGACGAAATCGAGCCGGCTGCAAACAATCTTGAGCCTCGAGCGAACGTCGGGGCTCAAGCAATGAATGGTCGGACGAGAAGCGCGAGCTAGACGTTAATGCAGGAGTTTGCTGCGCCTTGAATGGTCGATGCAAACGTCGAGCCGAGGCTTGAATAACCGGTTGTGCCGGAACTAACGGCCGGTTCGGCTTCGTCGACGGTTGTAATCGGTGTGGATGCACCGGGATGCTTAAAAAGCGACGGCGTCGTTAAATCTTTCTCGAGTAAACGTAATGCGGACGCTCCGTACGACGCATTCCCGGCGCTATTTGCCAACAGATAGGTGACGGCAACAATCGGATAGCCGGTCTTCGGCTGAGCATATGCCGACGGTACGAGCACCTTAACGCAACTGCCGGAACGAACACCCGTCAAGGCTGACGTCGTCGCAGGTCCGCCACCGTATACCGTTTGATTGACCGCAACGTTCGACTGCAACGAGCTCGATGTCACGGTATTGGCAGCTGCCGGCAGACCGACGATCGGATCGTAAGCTACGTTCGTCGTAGCGTTGATGACGTCGGCATAGTTCGTGCCGCTCGCGAGCGGTAGGAGATAACCGGCTTCGGCGTAGCCGATCGCGCCGTTCACGGCTTTTATTTCAGCGATAACACCACCGTTGCCCGTTGCGCCGACGGCACTTGCCGGCAGTTTGGTATCGGCCATGGTGAACGTCTGATTTACGCCGAAGCCGCAAGCCTTCTGAAGGTGATTGGTAAAGTTAAAGCTCGTTCCACTGCCGTCTGCGCGGTACACCGGAACGATTCTGGTCGGATCGCTATTGTGCAATAACTGACCGAAGGTTGTGACGCCGCCGGTGTAGATGCTGCATAACTGCGCATCCGAAAGCGTGATCCGTGTAGTTTGGGCGGCATCGTGATAGTAAATTGCGATCGAGCCGTAGACCGACGGCAATTCGACAGGTTCCATCGGCGACGCGTGGTTGGAAATGTAACTGCTATACTCAGTTTGTGCCAATGGGGCATCGGTGCCCGCAAGATTTGCAAACGTTTGACGCGGCGAACCGCTGGGCGGCAGAAAACCAAACGTCGTTGCGCTCGAACCGCTCGCGGCATTCGAGCAAGGTATGTCGACGGTATTGATCGGGCCATCGAAAACGCCTTTACCTTTGCCGCTGCCCGTCGAACAGTACTCAACGTTGAAGCCGCCGGTTTGCGACGCAAAGTAACCAAAGATCGAACCGGCGACACCAACGCTCGTTTGTCCCGATGACTGATAGCCGCCATTAAGGCTTCTGCCGAGGTATGCGGGCACCGGTAGAGTCGCGCCGCCGCCGAGGACGACGGTATTCGTGACTAAGGGACGAGCGCCGAACATGTGAAAAGTCGCCTGCGGAACTTGCGATGCGCCGGCCGCCAAGGCCGAGCCGGCGATGAGCGCAAGCGGAACCGAGGCCGCAATTGCGCGCTTGAGTTGTCTCTTCATTTCACTCCTCTACGAGTTGAGAAGGCAACGGCGTCTTCGTTGGTGCGAATGCTGCGCGCAAATGCATACATGCAAGTCGTTGCAGCAATCGAATTTTGCGTGCAAGCGCAATCGCGCATCCGACCGTCGCCGCAGACACCCTAGCACGAGTCGACGGTTTAGAAAACTAACATTGTATTAACAACATGGTCGCGCAATCGCCGTCACGCGTCGCGCCGCTCAACGTGCTGATGTTCGAGCCATATTGCGTACGACAGTGACCAAGCGGACTTCGTGTTGACGGCTGTATTTTCGCGTCGCACTACACATTTATTTATCGAGCTTTGGTTAATCCGTGCTTAACGTTTTTGTGGTGTCATACGCGAGTGGGACGTGGTCGATTCCGACAACGTGCTGGTGCTCTGTTCGTGAAATGGGGATAGATGCTCGTTTGGCTACGCGCTTCTTTTGCGCGCCCATATTTTCTGTTTTTCATCTTTCTGTGCCTCATTTGTGGAGCTCCCACGAGCGCCGCGGGAACCGGACAAATCACCGGCGTCGTCACCGACACGAAAGGTACGAATATTGCCGGCGCGGCAATCGACATTCGCTCGCCGGCCGATCATTATACGACCAAATCGGACGCGAGCGGACGCTTTGCGCTCGCCGGGTTGACCGTTGATACGTATACGATTAGCACGACCAAAGCGGGATTCGACACCTTTGTTATCGGCGGCGCGACAATATCGCAAGATGAAACTTATCGCGTCACAATTCGCCTTGGTGCCAAGCTTCAAACGATCGGACGGACCCGCGCACGTCCGATTACAAGTGCCTTCCAACCCGAACAGACGATCGACCGGACAGTGGTAACCGCTGCGGGCATCGATCAACTTCTCGGCAAGTCGTTCGATACGAACGGTAAACAGTTGCTGAGCGAATTGCCCGGCGTCGCGATCGACAAAAACGGGACGGTGCTCATCCGCGGCGGTACGAGCTTTGAGGGTGCTCTAGAGGTTGAGGGCATCGATTATACGGAGCCGAATCGGAGCTTGAGCAACCGGTTTGAAAATGCCGGCAACGGCTACTTACTCAACGGCGTCGGCTCGATCGAAATCATACCCGGTGGCGGTGACGCAACGCATGGCAACACCGGCACCGGACTCATCGCACTTACGGCTAAACGCGGAACGTCACCGTCATTTGCGACGGTCGACCTCGAAAAGGGTACGCTCGGCGGCGCCAACCCGTCGAATCAGTTCGGCTTCGAGTACGGCTTTACGGCTCTCAAGAATCGGCTATCGAACTACACGACCTTCATCGCCGAAGACCGGCATGAATTTTATGGCCCGTATGGCACCGATCCGACCGGCATCATCGCCGACCCGAGCTCGATCAATCCCGACCTGCAAGGTCTCAGCACCGCAGATCAGCGGACGCTCTACACGACGTCGGCATTTAACGCGTCGTTCCAAAGTTCACGTGACTTTCTCAACAATCTCGTCTACAAGTTCGGCCGCGATCAGTCGCAGCAAGTGCAATTCTTCGTTCAGTCGCAAGTTGTACACCAAGATCTTGACTATGGCGGTGCACAACTGTTAACGGCCGTCCCGCAAACGATCGGCAACCAGCTGCTCTACGGCCGCGGAAATTTCAATCAATCTCTGCAACTCCTGACCGGCGGCAATGACCCGATCAACTACCCCGGTTTCCCCGCAACCCAATTAAACAACGCGACCTTGATCGACTTCCTCAATCGGTTTGCACCGCGGGTAATCGGCGCAGTTCCCGGCGCAACGTTACAGTCGCCCGAGACAATCGACAGCCCGTTCTCGGCGTATAAGATTGAATACGATAACACTCTCACTCCGACGACGAGTCTCCAGCTTCGAGCTTATCGCACCGACGATGCGGCATCTGAGGCTCTGCCTTCGCAGGGTCTTGCCGTCCCGGCCGAAGGCGGCCTTCGCCGCGGCTTAGCAAGCGACATAACGAAGGTGCTCAGTGACAAACATACACTGCGATTCGGCGGAAAATACGACTTTGCCCAGCCGTTTGGTTCGCGCATCGACACCAACGATTACACCGGCATTTTTGGCGGTCTCTACACGCTTTCCGGCAATGCAACGAACTTTTCGAATCTAGGCGCAAACACGCACGACGTCATTGCCGATTTCCTCCAGCCGCAACCAGTCGTCTACGATCCGGTGGGTGGAGCAGCGGTGATAAGCGGGACGCCGGGATGCATCGGCTTTACGCCACCTGGGGCGCCTGCATTCCTCTCCGCTCCCGCAGAGCATTGCGGTTATCTCTATCGCTACTTTCCAAACGGGCCCCCGCGGCTACCGGCGGAGGTTGAAGCTCCGCTTGCGCGTCAGCAGAGCTACGGACTCTACGCACAAGATACGTACGCACCCAATTCGCGGTTGCGGATCCTCGCCGGGTTGCGACTCGACGGTTATAACTTTCTGCTACCCGACGATGTCGGCAGCCCGCCAGCCGTCGACGGTCTTCGGCACCAGCGGCTGTACGAACCGAAGCTGGGGCTGAGTTACCGGATTGGTAATCGCGATGCGGTTCGCGCAAACTTCGGCCGCTCGCTGGCGATCCCGCTGCCATCGTTTCTCGGAAACGATATCGATCGGTCGTCACTTGCGGCTTTTGCGAAAATCCCATCCTATGATAGCGTTACCGGTTTGCCGGCGACGTATTGCGGCTTGCCCAGCCTCATTGCAATTCCATACCAGCCACCGGTGTATCTCGGCAATCAGCCGTGTAAATCGTACGCCGACCAGTTGTATTGGCTCTTACGAGACGCACGTTTTGGCGGTCAATCACAAATCACAAGTCCGCTGCGCGGTGCCACCTTTACGAACGACGACTTTACCTATTCGCACGAGTTCAACGGCGGTGCGGCGATCAAGATTACACCATTCTATCGCCGCGGTTACGATGTCGTTGAAACATCGCAGACGTTACTTGGCATCGATCCGACGTCCGGTACCGAACAGCTCAGTCCCGAAATCCAATCGAACCTCGGCTTCCAGACGGCAGCGGGTTTTGAATTCGTAGCTACGACGCCGCAACGGCCGACAGGTTTGAGTGCGACGGTTACGGCGACGTACGTGAATCAAATCGGCAACGATCCGCCGGGTAACTATTTGCCGACGGCCTCGATTCAACTCGGTGAAGTCTACCATTCGCCGACGATTGCGCCCATGCAGGCGACATTCGCTGCAACGTATCGCACCAAATGGGGCCTACGGATCAATCCGATCCTCACCTTGAAAAGCGGTTATCCCTACGGGAGCGGCGTTTACCAGGCACTCACGATCAACGGCAAACCCTACTACATCCCGTACACCGATGCAATTTACCAAGGCTTTTTCTCATCGTTGTTATCGAACGGGAACGTCGACCCTCAATATCCGGGGACGCTAACGAATCCGAACATCGTTGCAACACGCGGGACCGAAGCGCCGACCTCAACGGCCGGCAACCTATTCTCTTCTCCGTATGTGAATCTCGATTTGACGATCTCAATGACCCCGCCGCCGGGCAAGAACGGACTTACCTATGGGCTCGCAATCACCAACTTTTTCGACCGGACATCGAGCGTTCCATACCCCAATTTCGCGAACGACTGCGTGCTCGTCTATACCGGCTTGTGCGCTGGAAGCGGCTTTGCAGCGGTATCGGACGCCACGCATAGCGCGGCGAAGACAGCGAACAGTTTAAACAATCCTTATTTGGTGTACGTCAACGCGCTACCCATTGCGATCCGTTTCTTCGTGCAGGCACATCTGTGACGTCCCGGTTGCGACGGCTGAGCGTTGCGATCGGCGTAGCGCTCGCGGGTTGCTCGAACGGCGGAACATCCGCAACGCCGGCCGTACAAACAGCAAACATCGCGCAAACGGCAAAGCTGCAACTCGCGGTCGGCACCGCGACGATCGCCTATTCCGACGGAAGTTTTGTCGGCACGAATTTCGTCTCGACGTTTCGCGGCGTCGACGGGCACAGCGCGACGCTCGCAAACACGCCGACAATCACCGGCCCGCCATCGTTCATCATCGGTTTTCCGGGCACGCCGAACACGTTGAGCGGCACGTTACCCAACGTACTGAGTAACGCATTACTTGCTACCCAGCAAGGCGCTCCGCTCCCGCCGACGCTGGGCGCGGGCCTCGGGCCGCTCGTCGGCGTGTTCGGTTATGGAATGGCCGGCGACAATTTGCTGTCACCACAGGTAGCAAACTTATTAGCGCGTTATACCGGTGGCGTTCAGAACTCGAATGGAACCACGACATTAATTTGTCAAACGTTGACACCACTTTCCGGTCAAGGTTCGCCGTACGATGAGTTCAGTCCACCAATCTCCGGGCCATCGGGTAGTGTAGCGTTGACCGGCGCGGCGCAATCAAACGAGTTAGCACTTCCCGTCGGTAGCGGTCAAATTTACGATCCGGCCGGCAATAACATCAATTGCCCCGTAAGCTTGCTCAAATCGAATTACGCCGCCGCTGCCGATCCCGATCTTGCGATCAATTATTATGGTGGCCCACCTGCGTGGCCCTCACCCCAAGGCTATGGGAACGCGTTGTTCTTTACCGGCTATCCGCTTGGCTTCACCGATTTTTTTACGCTACCGGTGCCCGGCTCGTACGGGCTGGATGTTGCCTACGCAACGAATGCCGCATCGACGACGTACGGCCACCTCGACGCGTCAGCAACCCTCGCCGATACGCAAGCACTACCGCCGATGACGATCGCCAGTGCGATAGTTCATCCCGACGGCACCGGCAGCGTTATCGTTAACGTTCCCAGCGGCGTCGTTGAAGCCATCATTCTCGTGCGCGCGATCGATTGCGACATTTCGGAACGTCCGGCACAAAACCTCAACAATTACGCCGTTGTCACGCACGCGACGGGTACGCAGCAGGTAATTTTTGCTGCAAACTTAGGGCCGCCGAACAACGCCGGACAACCAACGCCGACGTTTTGTGCCGGTCCCAGCAGTCCGCTCCACGCAACTGCGTTTGCCGTAGGGTTCGATTACCCGGCGTACGAGTCGTCATATCCGTTCAACACGACGCAAACGCCGAAGATAACGAATGCGAGCGGGCAAGCCGACGTGACGACGAGCGTACCATTTCCGTTCACGCAAGGATCGTAATCATGAAGTGCACGTCACGGATCGCGCCCGTTAACGCATTCATTGTCGTTCCGCTCGCTTTGACCATCGTTACGGCTTGTGCGGGCGGCGGAGGGTCATCGCCGAGTCCTCAGCCGACGCCGACATTGGGCGGCAGCGGGTCGACAATCGCACTCGACCAACAAGTAAATTTCACCGTCGTTGTTCCGCCGGCCACAACCGCCGTCGCCATTGCAAATGCACGTCGTAAGCGCGCCGCGGCTCGCACGACCCAAGCCGCAAACAATCCATACGTTTCACCGAATACCGCATCGGTCACACTCCAACTCAATACCGTGAACGGGCTCGATCCCAAAGTCTTACCGGCACCGATAACGGTGAACATTGCTTGTCCGGGCACGACCGGCTGCTCGGTACCGATTCAGAACGTCCAGGCGGCGACCGGTATCGATCGGTTCAGCGTAATTACATTTGCAAGTGCCGGTGGCGTCGGCAACAAGCTTTCCGCTAGCTTCGTCGACGTTACCGTGCCGTCGACGCAAGCGACGTCGTTCGGCGGTACCGCTTTAACCGTCGGCGGTTTCGTTCAGTCGATCTCGCTTGCACTCAACATTCCCGGCAACGCGTTTTACTGGCATGCTCCCGCGGCCGGTACCGTCGATGTTAATGCGCTCGATGCATCGGGTGCCATCATCATCGGTAGTGATATGCTCGCGAATCCGATTCAACTTTCGTTGCCGTCAGCCGACGCCGGCGCCTTTACGATTACCGGCCTGCAGCAAATCGCACTACAGCAGCCGGCGCAGAGTTTACCCTTGGCATACGACGGATCGATCCTGCTTGCAGCGACCGTAAGTGCCTCGACAACCGATGAAAATAGTCAGCCTTTCGCAACATCGATCCCGATCCCGGTCGGTCCACCAACGCCGATTCCGACGCTGCCGCCGTCGGCGACACCCCCGCCGCCGGCACCGACACCGACTCCCACGCTCGCGCCTGGGCGTACACCGCCGCCGCCCGTGCCGACACCGCCGCCGCGGCCGCAATTCAGCTTATACGTTTACGACGCGAGCGCCGATCGAATCATCGAGTACGCCGGGATCAACGCGGTCGAAACAGGACAACCGTTGAGCGCAACGCCGCGCAGGGTGTTTGAAGTCGCGGCGCCTTCAGCGGCGATCACCTGCCCGGCAGTCGCAAGTTACTCACCCTCGCTTACCGACATTGCCGTCAGCTCGACGGGCACGATTTACGGCCAGACGCTGTGCACGGACACCGCGACGACGACTCTGAGCTATACTTTCGCATACGCCGCGTCAACGCAAGAAGTTGTGCCGCCGCCGGCTCAAGGCACGCCGGCGCCGCCGCTACCAAATTTGGTTTTTGCAGTGAACGCTGCCAATTATCCACAAACTCCGAACGTCGGCAGCGGAATCGCGCTGGACGAAGCGCACAATCAAATCTGGCTGCAGTATGGAGATCTCAACGGTCAAGCCGGATACATGTTTGGAGTTCAGCTCAATAATCCGATGGTGCAGACCGCGAGCTTCGGTTCGGTCTGTTTACAAGAATATCAGGAAGACGTACCGTGCACCACGAATTCGGCGACAGGCTTCATCGGCAGCCCGTTCAATTTCGCAGTCGACGCTAACGGCTTTCTGTACATACCGAACCTGTACGGGCAATATCTCTCCGACAATGCGACGGCATATACACCGCCGGGCAGTCCGGCCGAACAATCCGGTGGCGAACCGGCGATTACGGTGTTCTCGCCCGGAACGACCGGTCAGGCCCCGACTCCATTTAGTGTTCTTGCCGGTTTTCACGACGATCTCGGATCGAACACCGTCGTTACGGACGCGATTGAAGGCTCGACGCTCTACTCACTTGTAAACGGTGCGGCGCCGATAACGAATCCCGCGAATTCGAGCGCACCTGCAGTCTATCCAGGCCTTTCCGGTTGCAACGACCCGCCGACGTCAGCCGCCATACCTGATTCACTTAGTAGCGCTTCGTGTCTGACGGGCAGCGGGAGCCAATATTTGGTCGGCTATGCGAACGCGACGCAGACGTTAAACTTGCCTGGAAGCCAAAATACGGACGTCGTCGCTCCGCCGACATTCGAGCTTGGCGGCGATGTCGTCGGCGGCTTCGGCGGCGGCTCGTCGGTAACCGGCGATTTACTGGCGGTTCATAACGGGTTCGCCTACGTACTCAATGCAACTCCGCCGAATGGTAGCTTCAACTCCGAAGTCGATGTCTACAACCTCAATGGCGTGACGGGCTTTCACACGGACATTCAACCGATAACGCGACTCGTGTTCGACCAAACAATCACGCCGCTATCCATTGCGATCGGTCCGACCGGAACCGGATTAGGCGGTCAAGCGCTACTCCGCCGCCCGGCACGAGTGCATCACAACATTAGAGCGTGGGCCGCCCATGTTCGCCAACTCCGCCTCGCTCGGCAGCAGCAGCAGCAGCAGCAGCAGCAGCAAAGGCGGGCGCTCAAACACTATCAGCGTTAAGCCGGCTCGTGCATGGTCGTTCTGCAACTTTACGTGTTACGCACGAACGAGACAACGCCGCAAAGCGTATCCGACGAGAACGGCGATCGCGATTGCCCAAACGCCGACATGCTGTGCCGACCAATTCCACGCAAGGACGACCGGACGAGCGGCGTCCACTTAAGCCGGGACGCGTGTCCGGCGGGCCGTGGTCGGCGGAACTTCGCTCGGCCGCAAGAGAATGAACACGGCGGCGATGACGATGTTGATCGCTGCCTGCGTGATGAATTGCCCGGTCGTGAGCGTATGCGCGCCGAACGTGCTTGCCAGCGCATAAGCAATGCCGATCGCTTGTTCGGCGACCGCAACCCAAATGAGCGTGCTGAAACGCTGCGGGTTCGTCGCGACGATCAAGTACACGAAGCCGAGCAAAAAGAGAACCATCCCGTACTGCTGGCTCATCAGCAACAAATCGCCCGTCCATCCCGATTTCGGCGCCCAGCCGACGAAGCTCGCACCTTGCTGCTGTGCAAACGTCGACAGAGCACCGTTGAGCAATTCCCACACGCCCCAAATAACGAGTATGCCTTGAATCGGTCGAGTTGATTTCATTCCGTTCGTCCTTCGTTTGAGAGTTGTAATTGACGGCCGCCGTGCACGCACGTCCGGCACGTTCCAGCCGAGCCCGCACAGCCGCTCGACGCTGCTTTCACCGGCTTACATACCCGGCCGAACGTTTGCCGCACGGATCCGACAATGCTGTTAAACGGGCATAAGTATCGGCAAATCCCCCGTTTTCCGAGGACGGCCACACTCGCGGGAATCGCGAGCGCGAGGCTCAACCCGAAGAGATGCCGTTGCCAACTGTTCGGATCGAGATCGAGCGGGGTGCGGTCGTGCAACGCCGCATTCGGCCACAGCCACCAGCCGATCGGGATCCATAAAAGGAGCACGGCAAGCGTTACGCCACGGCCAAGGCGTGGATTGAATCGGACGCGCGAGCGCGCGATCGGCTCGGCGAAATCCTGAATGGCGCCGATCCAGCACATCGTCCCGCACACGAGCGGTGACCCGGCGGCCGAGAGCAGAATCAAGGCGATCCAAAACGCGGCACCGATGGCAAGCCACAACGGCCCGGGCAGATGCGCCTCGACCAGCCCGAGGTTAACGAAGACGAAGAGTATTTGCAGCAGCCGCCGCCGCCGCTCGGCGGTGAGTCCGCCCGACGCGCCGACATCCATCCTCACATCATAAGCCGCTGACGGAACGGGCTGCCGCGACGCAGGTCACGGCCGCGCGGCAAGGCAACGCGCGGTCACTACGCTAACGTCATCTCGGTGCCGGTTAATGCTGCGCGAATAAATCCGGCAATCCGCGGCTTGGCCTGGCGGCAAGTCGTGCCGGCGGTGGTGGCGGCAGGCGAATTGTCGATCGCGTTGCTGTTCTTTTTCAAGCCGGGCATCGCGTTCTCGCTACTCGGCCGGCCGGTGCTCGATCCGGTGATGAGCCGGCAATACGGACTCTTTCTCTGCTCGGCCGCGTTGATGTACGCGCTCGTTGCTGCAGATCCGATTGTCTTCCGGCGCTTTCTCTGGATCGGCGTGATTCAACGCGGATTCGAGTTGGCGATCGCGGCGATCGATTGGCGAGCCGGCGAGATCGCGACGAACGCTTTCTTTGCGCTCGCCGGCGTCGAAATCTGCGTTGCTGCTCTGCTTGCGCTATGTGCCGGCGGGCGCGTTGGTTCGGCTGCCGCCGCCGGCTCGCGCGAATCGCGTGCCGTGTTGCAGCCAAGTGTTTGGCTCGTACGAGCGCTGGTTGGGTTCGGCGGCTTGCAGCTTTTTTGGGCGTTCTGCTCGACGGTGTTCGTTCAACTCGGTTCGCGCTTACTGGGTTGGCGGTTGCAAGATGCATACACCACGCAGCAGCAAGGCATCGCGCTGCTGGTAATCGGATTGAGCAGCGTGCTCGCTGCGACGGACGTGCAGCGGTATCGCCGGTTCGTTTGGGTTCCGCTCAGCAGTCAAATTCTCGGAATCGTCAACGCCATGAACGAACTGCGTCTTGGTAGCATCTCATTAACGGTTGCGCTCATCCAATGGGCAATTCAATCGATCATCATCGCCTTACTCGTGCGACTTTCGGCTCGTGGGACGACCGCGGGTAAGGCATCTTCAGCGCTCGTCGTGCCGCTGGGCGACACCATCGGCTAGCCGGCTGCAACCGTCCACGCCGTCGGCACGTCGTCTCGCTTGGTGAGAAACGCCGAATCACTCGCAACGGCAAGCCGGCCGATCGCAAATAGCAATGGATTGTATCGTGGTCTCGACGTACGGCTGAGCGTAGCGATTGCCGCGGTTTGGCTGTTGTGGGGGTCGACCTATGCCGGAATGCGTCTGGCGGTCGCAACAATGCCGCCGTTCGCAATGGCATCGGTACGTTTCAGCATTGCCGGGTTGATTTTATATCTCATCTGCGTCGCACGCGGACGAGCCGCCGTTACGCGCGACGACATCGCGCGCGCGGTGGTCACCGGCTCGACGCTCCTGGTTCTGGGAAACGGCATCACCGCGTGGACCGTCCAGTACCTGCCGACCGGGGTCAATTCGTTACTGCTTTCGCTCGTGCCGATCTGGATGGCGATCATTGCATTCGTCTGGGGCCGCGAACGGCCGACGCGGGCGGCAATCGTCGGCAAGTGCTTCGGTTTCGCCGGTCTAGCGTTACTGCTGCTCCAGCCGCACGGCAGCGGATCGGTCACATTGGGACCGGCGCTGCTCGCGGTCTGCGCCAGCATCGCCTGGGCTTTCGGCTCGATCTATCAACGCCGGGCACCCAAAGTGCACAGCCTCATTTGCGCGACGGCATTGCAGATGCTTGCCGGCGGGCTGCTGCTGGGCGTGCAAGCCGCACTCTTCGGCCAATGGCGTCAAATCAATCTGCACGCGATCAGTGCCGCCTCGCTGGGTGGCTTCGTGTGGCTCATTTTCTTCGGGAGCTTACTGGGTTATAGCGCTTACCTCTACACAATGCAGGCCGCACGGCCGGCACTCGCTGCGACATACGCGTACGTCAATCCGATCGTCGCAGTCATCATCGGTATTCTCATCTTTCACGAGCGTTTTACGGCGACTGAAGCAATCGCCGGCGCGATAATTTTGTTCGGCGTTGCGCTCATGATGCTGCCACCGCTACGCGAACCGACTCGATCGATCCGCGCAGCCGACAGTTCGCCGTTTAAACCGGTTTAGGATTACGCTCGAAACCCCGCTGATGCCAGTATGGATACGCCAGCGTCGTTTCACTCGCCGCATCGATCTTGGCAATTTGGTCGGGTGTCAGCTTCCAATCAACGGCGGCGAGATTTTGAACGAGCTGTTCTTCGTTGCGGGCGCCGATGATAATCGATGCAATCGTCGGCCGCCGTGCAAGCCAGTTCAGCGCGATCTGCGGAACGCTCTTGCCGGTTTCGGCGGCGATCTCGTCGATGGCATTGACAACTTTGTATAAATACTCGTCGGCCACCGGCGGGCCGTTGTCGCCCGTCACCGGCAGCCGGCTGACGTCGGGTTTAGGCTGACCGCGACGCAGCTTCCCGGTAAGCCGGCCCCAGCCTAGCGGGCTCCAAACAAGTGCACCGACACCTTGATCGATGCCCAGTGGCATGAGTTCCCACTCGTAATCACGCCCGATCGGCGAGTAATACGCTTGGTGCGCAACGTAACGTGCCCAGCCATAACGCTCGGACACCGCCAGCGATTTCATTAAATGCCAGCCGGAAAAATTCGAGCAGCCGATATAGCGGACTTTCCCCGAGCGCACGAGCGTATCGAGCGTTTCGAGCGTCTCTTCGATCGGTGTTTGCGCGTCGAAACCGTGCATTTGCAGAATGTCGATATACTCCGTGCCTAAGCGCCGTAAACTCGCTTCGACCGCGGGGATCATGCGAAAGCGCGAGCTGCCTGCCTCATTGGGACCCGGTCCCATCGGAAATGTCGTTTTGGTGGAGATCATGACGGCGTCGCGCCGGCCGGCAATGGCTTTACCCAGGATTTCTTCCGACATGCCGCCCGAGTAAACGTCGGCGGTATCGAACAAATTGACGCCCGCATCGATGCAGAGATCGGCTAGCCGCGTTGCTTCTTTGACATCCGAAGAACCCCAGGCGCGAAAGAATTCATTGCTGCCGCCGAAGGTTGCCGTGCCCATGGAAAGCAGCGGAACTTTGAGTCCGCTGCGCCCGAGTTGTCGAAATTCCATCGTGCTCCTTTGTTCGCGTTTACGTTAGTATTGGCCGGGATCGGCGTCGATCGCCGCACGATACAAGCGATAGGGGCGAACGCGCAAATCTTGCCCGTTGTTAAAATTCGGCGCGCGGTTGAGCTGACTGTCCGTTATGTAGATGAGCCGATCGGGACCTAGGCGGACGGCGTCGGGCCAGCGCATGAATCCCGTGCCGCCGAGCAGCGTTTCGAACCGGTTTTCTTGCGGCAAATACCGGCGGACCGTACCGTTCGTGACATCGGTAAAGTAGACGCGGCCTTCACGATCGGCATCCAACCCGTCCGAAGCGAAATCGCGCACACCGCGATCGACCACATGCCGCGCGATCTGCTCGTCGTTCGCGGTCGGTTCGCACAAAATATCGGTCTCGATGCTAAAAAAACCATAGGTACCCAGCGGCGTCCACCAGAGCGTTTTTCCGTCCGGCGAAATCGCGATACCGTCGATGCCGCCGGATGCGGCGATCGGACCGGTTTCCGTTGCGATACCAAAGCCGGGCGGAATCGCGGCATGGACGCTTGGATGCCCGCTCAAACGGCGCCAGCTCTTACCGCTGTCGAGATCGACGACGATGATTGCATTGGGTCCTTGCGCTCCGGAATCGCTGATGAACGCGAAGCCGGCCTTACCGCGGCTGTAATCGATCACGAGATCGTTGAGATACGTCGTCGGCAATACGACATCGTGCGAAAAGCCGATGCCGTGCACGATTGCATCGCGATCGAGATCGATCACCCACAGCTTTGCGGCCGCCGGATCGCAGGCATCGAGCGCATAGGCGCCCGTATCGAGGACCAGGAGCCGATTCCCGGGGCCGATCGTGATTCCGTGAACGGAGACAAAGCGATGACCGCGGTCGGTTTCATCGATCGTATTGACGGCCTCATCCGGAAACGGAACGGCAACCCCGTTCCGCAGTTCGGCTAGCGTCGGCGTTGCTTTGCGCTCGTCGAGTCGCGGAAAACTCACGAAGATCCGCCCGCTGCGCGACACGGCGATGCCTGACGGCCAGAACTCCGGAAACTCCGCGATAACTTCCGGCTTGATGCCGGCATTGATCGGTATGTTCATGCCGTAGCGCTTACCCAACCCGTTACAACGCGCGCCGGTAATCGGCGCCGCGCGTGAGAACAGCAACGCATGCGCCCAACAACAATGTCTCGCGTTGCCTTTGCCTTGGCAGTACTGCTGGGCGCACCCCTCGGCGCTCAAGAGTTGCCGCCGCCGTGCGCCGTAGTCAGGCCGCTGGCCGGTCCCGCCGCCGAACCACCGATCGTTGCGGCGATCGCGCGGATTTCGCCCGAGCGTTTGCGTGCAATCGATGCGCACCTCGTTGCCTTCGGCACGCGCAGCACGTTCTCGGAACGGAGCGGCTCCAAACGCGGCGTTTTCGCGGCGCGCGGCTGGATTGCCGGCCAGTTCGGAGCGATCGCGCGCACGACGCACGGTCGCATGACGGTCGCCTACGACACCTACGTGCAACACCCGGACGGCCGAACGGTCACGCGCGACGTTACCATTTCGAGCGTTATCGCAACGTTGCGCGGCGACGAATCCGACACGCGTGCCTATGTGATGTCGAGTCATTTCGACTCACGCAACACCGACAACGCGGACGGCAGCGGCGATGCACCCGGCGCCGACGACAACGGCTCGGGCACTGCCGCTGTGCTCGAAGCGGCGCGTGTACTGGCGCCGCTGCATCTGCATGCAACGATCATTTTTGCAACGTTCGACGCCGAAGAACAGGGCCTGTTCGGTTCGGCCCATTTCGCTCAAGCGTTGAAAACTGCCGGCACCGACGTCCAAGGCGATTTAAACAACGACATCATCGGTGCGTCGGCCGGACCCGGCGGCGCAAACAACCCCCATCGTGTTCGCATCTTCTCCGAAGCACTCGCCGCCGGCAGCGACATCGTGCGCGTCAATTTGATCGGCAATGAGAACGATTCGGCCTCACGTGAACTCGCGCGGTTCGTAAGAACAACGGGCGACGCGTATGCGACCGATTTGCAAGGCGTCTTAATTGCACGCGCCGACCGTTTTTTGCGCGGCGGCGATCACGAGTCGTTCAATGCCGCCGGTTTTGCGGCGATCCGCTTTACCGAACCCGTTGAGAACTTCGCCCATCAGCATCAGAACGTGCGCATCGAAAACGGCGTGCAGTACGGCGATCTCGAACGATACGTCGATTTCGCGTATCTCGCCCGTGTGGCACGCTACAATGCAGCGAATCTTGCCCAACTTGCATTGGGTCCCGGCCGGCCGCCCGACGCGGTCATACAGATCAAATCGCTGACCAATGAAACGACGCTATCGTGGACGAGCGTGCCCGGCGCCGCGAGCTATGAAATCGTCCGCCGCGCAACCACCGACGCGGATTGGACGCTGGCAACCGATGCCGGCGGCGGCACGACGATCACGTTGCCTTTCTCGAAAGACGATTGGCTCTTCGGCGTGCGGGCTGTCGACCCGCAAGGGCGGCGCAGCGTCGTGGCTTTTCCGACGCCGCGCCGCGACCTTTAGCGCAGGCCGAACTCCGCAACGCCGTTTCCGGCGCCCGGCACGAACACATGACCGTCTGCGACCGTCGGCGTGAGGAACGCATCGCCCATCGAGAGCCAGTTACCGACCGCCCCGGAGAACAGCGTCTTATGCAAATCGAGCGCGTCGTAGGCGTATAGCTGGAATGCCTGCCCGGCCATCACACGTGTCGTCGCCCACACGACGGCGGTGCCGGGTCGCGTTCCGTCGGACGATACCGCCGGAATCTCACCGCCTTCGCCCGGAAAAACGTTACTGGTTTGCGATGTTGCCGTCAGGTGTGGAGTACCGGCGGTGCTGAGTTTGAAGGCAACCATCGGCTGCATCGTTGCGCCCCAGTACACGATGCCGTTGTAGTAGGCCGGACCGCCGTAAAGCGCATTCTGCATCGGCTCGAGCGGGATCGTCTGGAGTGGTTTGGCGTGCGAGGCGTCGCCGCCCAGCCGGTCGCGGTCGAGCAGGAACACAAGGCCGTCCTTTTCGCCCGAAACCGCGAGTCGGCGTCCCGGCGTGTCCCGATCGGGGACGAGCATGACACCGGCCGAACCGACGTCTTGATCGTTGATCGTCAGCGTTTTCTGCGTGTTCGGCGTAAAATAATCGCGCACGCGCAGATTCGGAGATAAGCCCAGGATGCTTTCCGAATAGCTCGAGTGCCCGGCATTCGCGTCGAACGTTCCGTTGCCGGTTGCGACGTAGATGTTGCCGCCGGCATCGACCGACGGCGCGTACGTGGACTGCCAGATCGCGCCGAGATACGTGTTGGACGATGTTGCGGTCGTGTTGAAGATTGCGCGCTGCGCGAGCGTGTGCGCGTCATAGGCAAATAACCAGCCGTGAACGGAACCCGGCACGCGGTCGCAACTGCTGCCGAATGCAACGTAGATCGCGCCGTTCGCAAAGACCAGACCCGGCCGGTTTTGATGCCGCTGCGCATTGAAGCTAATCTGGCTGCCGTCTTCGTTTGTAACCGTTCCGCCGATGTCGGCCGGCGCAAAGCGGTCGCGCCCGTCGTAGAGCTTGAGTGCATGCAAACGATTATGATAGGTGATGTTCGCGCCGCTGGTCACTTGGATCTTGTCGACGCCGTACAAGGTATTTGTTTTCGGATCGATCACCGGCGTCGATGAAACGCCGATCGTCGGCGTGATCGACGAGCAGCCGGACACCGAGTCAAGCGTAACGGCCGAAATACCCTTCGCGGCATTGACCGCGGTGCGGCGCCAGATCAGTTTTCCATCATCGGCATCGTAAGCGTAAACGCTATCGTTCTCGGTCGCGATGATGACGGTATTGTGCGTGCCGAACTCCGTTTTAAGGTGCGGAACGTACAGCGGTTGAGCATAGACGACGCCGTCGGCGGCAAGATAGCGCAAATAGCCGAAGCGTGAGGAGTGCACCGTCGCAGTGGATAGCTTGGTCTCGGTCGGATTCCAGCCGGTGCGCGAGTTATCGTAATGATAGGTATAGTAGCCGGTATCGAGCGGCGCGGCAGCGCCCGGTGGTGCGGATGTCGCGGACGATACGGATTGCACGGTGACGGCGGCCATGATTGCGGCCGCCGTTGTTAAGCGAAGCGGGGCAGACAGCACGAAAACCTCATTGCTGGACGGCAGAATCATGGAAGATTCGCCTCAATCCGATGCGGCAACGGCCGGCTTGCTAATCACGCTTGACTGGTCACGAATGCGGCCGGAACGGCCGCACCCGGCATTCAGGGTTCGGCGATAGCATCGATCGCTGCCACCAGCGCAAAATCGCGCGCGGAGATACCGGCTATGTCGTGCGACCAGCTGCGGATCACGACTTCATTCCACGATAGTGCAAGATCCGGATGATGATCGAGTTCGTTCGCGAGCGCTGCAACGCGATTGACAAACCGAATCGAACCGTCGAACGTGCGGCAATCGAACGTGCGCAACAGCGCGCTGCCGTCGAAGCTCCAGCCGGGATGCCGTTGCAGTTCGTGCCGGATCTCGTCGTCGCCGAAGCGGTTCAATTCACACGTAGCCCGCGAAACGCAGTTCGCGCAGCGACTCGTCGATCGCCGCGACGGTCTCGTCAATGTCGGCGGCCGTATGCGCCGTCGATACAAACATGACTTCATTCGGCGAGGGTGCGAGCAAGACACCGCGTCGGCGTAACGCATGATAGAACGCTGCAAAAGCCGGCGCGTCGGCTTGCCGTGCATCATCGTAATTACGGCTTGCCGGACCACGCCGGAACTTGAAGTCGACGATCGATTCGAGTTGCACGACCGCAAACGGCAGATCGAGCGCTGCAAGGCAGCGCCGGATACCCGCTGCTAGCCGGCGCGCGTTGCCGTCCATCGCTGCGTAGCACTCAGGATGCGTCTCAAGCCAGTCGAGAGTCCGCAGGCCCAGGGCAACGCCGAACGGATTACCGGCGTGCGTACCGCCGGTAAAACACGGGCCGTCCGGTGCCAGCACCGCCATGACGTCGGCGCGGCCGCCGAAGGCTGCCAGCGGCGTCCCGCCGCCGAGAATTTTACCGACCGTCGTTAAATCGGGCGTCACTTCGGCGAGCGCCTGCGCACCGCCGAGACCAAGCCGCAGCCAAGTGATGATTTCATCGAAGATCAGCAGCGCGCCGAGCCGATGCGCTCGCGCTTGCAATCCCGCGAGAAAGCCGGGCTCGGGTAAAACAAGTCCCATGTTGCCGACGACCGGCTCGACTAAAAACGCTGCCGGCAGCGATGCCGCCGCTGCTAAAAGCGTATCGACCGCCGCCAGATCGTTATAGGGCGCAACCAGCAAATCGTTTGTGATTGCGGCCGGAATCCCAGCCGCTTGAGCGGATTGCGTATGTGCCGATGCGCCGGCGGCCAGCAGCGCGAGATCGAAGTGTCCGTGATAGTTCCCGGCAAATTTCAGTATCGTCGTCCGCCCCGTATAGGCGCGTGCAACGCGAACCGCACTCATGACGGCCTCGCTGCCCGTGGTGCAAAAGCGCACCCGCTCCATCGACGGCAGATGCGTTGCGATGCGCGCCGCGAGCCGGAATTCATCGGGTGTCGTCGATCCGAACACGAGGCCGCGCTCGGCAATTGCATCTAAATTTGTTGCAAGTGCCGGATGCGCGTGGCCCAGCAACAGCGGACCGTAGGCCATGACAAAGTCGATATACCGCCGGCCGGCTTCATCGTAGGCATAAGCGCCACGGCCGGCCGACTGGACGAACGGTGCGCCGCCGACGGCGTGACCCGTCCGGACGGGAGAACTTGCGCCTCCGGCAAGCACCGGATGCACTTCGACCGCTAGATCGCTAGCGATGGCTCCGCCACATTCGTGCGGATAACGCAAATCGTTGCCCGGTCGACGTCGTTTGCAAGGCGGACGAACACGACGCTGACCCGCTGCGGTCCGCGCGGGAACGGAAAAATAAACTCGAACGGCTCGATACTCATGTTTGCCGAATCGAGAAAGTCGCCGAATCGCCCTTGGAATTCACGAATCGCCGTACATGGTGCGACGTCGGTGAAAAAGTTCAAACCAATGACGGTTCGCGAGCCGAGGCCGGCCAACGATCGTTCGTACGCATTGTACTCAAGAATCGTCCCGGTTCGATCGACGACGATGACGCCGAACGGTGCAGCGTCGAGTTCAACGCCGTGAAGTTGTTGAATTTTATCGAGATCGAAGGCCTGGAAAGCGCCGCTCACATCATCTCCAATCAAAGCGCGCATGGAATCATCGCCCGGGTAAGCGGTATCGCGGAGCGTGACGATCCGCGCATGAAGCCGCTCGAGCGTTGCGGCATCCGCGCGGGCATCGCGCCGGGCCTCGGTTGCTGCAAGCAGCGCGAGTCTTGGCCGGTCGATCGATCAACGTCCCGGCGCATAGCGCGCGGTTATTTCATCGATGACGCTGCGGTCGACGTCCGTTCCGCGTTCGCGCGCAAGTTTCTCCGCCTCGGCGCGCAGTTTTTTATTTACCGACACGCGCACGAAGAACGGTACGCGCTTGAGCGTGACCTCGGTGATTTGCTTGGCTTCAGCGGTCCAAGTGATAACGCTATTGGGACCCTTACCGCTTCGTTCGACGACGCCGGGTGCCGACGCCAGCAGTTGGGCGGTCGGCACTTCAACTTTGACCGGCGGCACGGCCGAAGTCGGCAAGTTGGCGAATAGGACGTCGAAGAGCCCTTCGCATACGACTTGCAGCAGCCACACCGCACCGGCGTAGCCCATGTAGGGCGTACCGGGTGCACGGCGTACGACGGCACCGGGAAACGACGACTGCATGAAAAGCGCCGGCAGTTTTTCTTGGGCGATGATCATACGCTCGTTGATCGAGCCGAACACCATCATCGGCGACGGGCTCAAATCGCGCAACGCCGCGCGAACCGCCTGGTTTGGTGCGCTTTCCGCGCCGGTACGGTACGCGCTAAAGGCGATCGGCAGTCCGAGCTCGCCGCCGAGATACGACTCCAAGCCGTCTTTGTAGGTCGGCGGTGCGACGATTGCGATCGGTGCGTTGGCGAAGAAATCGCTATGGGTCGACTTCCATATGTCTTGCCACGCCGCCAGCGTCGTTTTTTTCTCCAGCGCGATAAATGCATCGGCGTTCGCCCGCAGCCCGAGCGCGTCGCCGAGACCTTCCAAAAAATCCGTCGTCGGTTCGAGACCCATCGGTCCGTAAAATGTCGGCAGGCCGATTTCACGTGCGAGCGATTTGCCGTACTCGGCATACATCACGATCGTCGCATCGGCATCGGCTAAGTGCGGCGTATCGTAGCTCGCGGACTCGAACGGAAAGACGCAATTCAGGTCGGCACCGATCCCGGCCACCAAACGCTTTATTTCCGCTAGATCGCTATACGAATTGAAGTTTCCGTACGTCGGTCCGATAATGTTGACGCGCGGCTTGACGCGCGGCGGATGCAGCGCAACACCCGCCGGCCGCACGAAATGTTCGCGGTGTTCCCAAAGAAAAAGCAACGCCCGGTCGCGCGACTTCCACTCGTCATCGTCGAGCGAATGGCTGTCGAAAAATAAGGCGGAACCTTTGACGTCGGCATCCATCGTCGTCCACGAAGCGCCGATCAATTCGGACATCGGCGTTGAAACGATGAACACCTGACGGCCGTCGGCGCCGGCTCGCGCGACTTTCTCCTTGAGCACACCGAGCGTCCCGGCGATCGTCACTTCCGTCTCGGAAAGCTCCGAGCACGTGACGTTTTGCAAATACGGAATGCAATCGGTGTAATTGATAACGGCAACCGCGGGCATCACGTGACAGCCGACCGGCCCGTCGAGAACGACGTTCGAATCACGCAGCGATGCGAAGACCTGCATCCCGCCGGTATCACCGCCCGCATGATCCAGATCGGTAACACGCTTTCGAATCGGCGTGTTGACGATATCGCTGACCAGCTCTTTTTGCGCAGCCATCAGCCGATACTCGCGGCGCGCCGAAAGTCGCCGGTCACGGGGTTTTGCCCGGGGTGCTCGCCGCTGCGCGAGCCGGTGCGAATGTCTCGTTGGCGATTAAATGTTCGGTCAGATCGATCTTGGGCGCCCAAGCCGAATAACTACGGTTCGGCGTACCCGTCTCGCTGAAAAAGCTGGCAATTTTATGATAGCGAGCCTTGCTGCGATACGTCGCGAGCATCAGCGACAAAATTTCGCTTGCACCTTGTGCGAACATCAGCGAGCGCGTCGCCATCGCATTGGTATAATAGATCGACGGAATTCCCAGTTCTTTGGCGTGCGCGCATAACGGCGTCGTCCCGATCACGCAATCGTACGGATGATCTTCAAGCGCCCCGATCTCATCGTCGAAGTTCGCTCCGTACAAAACCGTACAGCCGTGCTCGCGCAGCCACGCTTCTTCTTCGCGCGCCAACGGATTCGAGTTGACGGCCGTCGATAGATACGGCACGTTCGCGCCCGCTTCGATCAACAACCGCACGAGGAGAAACTCATGGCCTTCGTAACCGGCGACCATGAACGTCAACCCGTTCAGCGGGTAATCCGCCATCGCCGCGACGACTTTATCCCGCTCTTCGGCCGCAACCGCCTCGACGGTCGCTGCATCGAGCTTCAACGCCGCCCCGACACCGCGAATCCAACCGTAGGTGCCGTCGATACCGACCGGAGCGCCTTCAATGAACGGCAAGCCCTGCTTCATCTTCATCCGCTTGACGCTCTCGGAGTAAAACGGATGCAGCGGCGCATTGAGCGCACCGTCGACCATCGCGACGTAATCCGACCAGCGCGGCCCGGGCACATGGGTATTCACGTGCGTACCGATGCGCCGTAGAACTTCGTCGATGGCAATCGGATCGCTGGGAAACAACTCGCCGATTAAATTAACGCCCGACCGCGTCTTACGCTGCGGCGGCAAACGCCACACCAGCGAATCGACGACGATATCCTTCGCCCGCGCGTGCGTGTGCACGCTATACGCCGGCAGCGGCACGTAGATGATTTCCGTGTTGCCGATCTGCTTGGGCAACAGATCGAACGGCAGCCCGACGGTATCCGAAACACACAACGAACAAATCGGAATAATCGAGGGTTGATGCTGTTCGGCCATTTCATGGACCATCGCCTTGAGCTCGTCGAAAACCGAGCCTTTGGCCCAAATCTCCGAACTCACGCCGGGCGAAAACACCGGCCGATTCGCCACATAAAAGTGCGCCACGAACGTATGCCCGTACAAGCACCCGTCACCCGACGAAATCACGATGGGCATCGCATCTTCCATACGCAGCAAATTGCGAACCGCCCCAAACGCCGGACACATCGAAGAAGCCTGCTTACTCAACCCAACCCACCCTCAAAACAAAATAGCCCACCAACCAAACCCCAAACCCAACCTGCAGCCCCACCCGGCCTCACCTCCGCCCCGCCGGCGACCCACCAACTACCCCCAGTCAGCAGCCGGAACATTCCCTCCGCCAACCGACACGACGGTAGGGACAAGCATCCGGTCGCGATCGTCTTCAGCTTCAACATACCGGTGATCCGCACGTCCGCCGTTCGGAATACCCGCTAGGACGAGATCGCGTTTCGCGCGCGGCACGACCTCAGGCAACGACCACAGCTCGTCGGCGGTAACGGCAGTCCCATCCATTTCGGCGGCATTGCCCGACAAGTGCATCATGAATTCGACGAAATCAACCCGGTTCGGAACGACCGCTTCCAAGTCGTCGATCGCGGCAATGACTTTATCGACCGCCGCACGCACGTCGGCATGCGGCACTCCGTCGATCACGACACGATCTTGCGGAATAAGCGGCATCGATGCGATCACCGGAATGCCGAGCCAACCGGCCATCGCTTGCGCTTTGCCGCTGCCGTCGTCTTTGTTGACGACGAGCCCCAGGCAGCGCGTCTTGCCGCCCTGTTCGGCAAAATAGCGCACTGCCGAGGCGATGTTGTTGGCAGCGTACATCGACTGGCCTTCGTTGCTGCACACGATGATGAGTTTGTCGGCCATCGAACGCGCGATCGGCGTACCGAATCCGCCGCACACCACGTCGCCTAGAAAGTCGAGCATCATATAGTCGAAGTTCCACTCCGACAAGCCCCACTTCTCGAGCAGCGAAAAACCAAACGTTATTCCGCGTCCGCCGCAGCCGCGCGCCGATTCCGGGCCGCCGAGCTCGATGCAATAGACCCCGTTGCCTTTAAAGATAATGTGTTCGGGCGACAGGTCGTCGGCGCGGCCGTCTTTTTCATATTGCGCCCAAGTCCCGAGAACGGTCGGTATCAGCGCGCCGCCGAAATGCGTCACCACGCTGTCGTGTTTGGGATCGCAGCCCATCTGAAGCGTCTTGAAGCCGCGATCCGTCAGCGTCTTCGCCGTCATGCTGGTAAGGAACGACTTGCCCGCGCCGCCTTTACCGTAAATTGCGACCGTTGAATTTTTGCTAACGCCCATAAGGACCACCCTTTGCTCTGGAAGCCGGCCCGAAGCAATCTTCGTTCGCTTGTACGGCGGTGATGCGGGTTCCCAGCGTATCGTAGGGTGACCGCGGGTGCACGGACGGTGATAGGCGTCACCCGCCGCTGCAAGCTCCGGCGATGCCGGCGCTACGACCAGTTCAAGATGACTTTGAGGGTCGAGCCGTCCTCGAAAGCCGTCTTGTACGCGGCTTCATAGCTCGCAATCGGATAGGCATGTTGCGCGAGGTCGGCAATCGATACGCTGCCGCCGGCAATCAAGTCGCGCGCTGCAAGCAAATCGCCGTGCGTCCACTCCCGTGCAACGAGCAATGTCGCTTCCTTGACGAACACATCCATGAACGGCGTTGTCAGCACGTCGTAGTACGAAAGCAGCGCGATCGATCCGCCGGGCTTGAGGGCTTTCGCGCACACGGCAATCATCTCCGATTTACCGGTGGCTTCGATCACGCAATCAAGCGGCGCGCCGGCAACGGCCGCGAGCGTCGTCTGCGACGCATCGACCGACGTCGCTCCGGCAATGTGGCCGAGTCGCGCCGCATTGGTATCGACTTCAAACAGGGCCGCCGGCTCGAGCGCAGCGATGAAACGCGCGGCGAATTGGCCGATCGCTCCCATCCCGACGACGGCGACACGCTTACCGGCAACGTCGCCGAGCCGGCGAACTCCGTGCAGACTCGTGGCGGCGAGTGCTAAGAGCGGCGCATGCGCAAGCGGAATACCGTGCAGCGGCACAACCTGAGCCGCTTTCTTAATCAATTGCGAGGCTTGACCGCCGAAGGCGGCTGCAACATCGGTGAAGCACATGCTTCCACCGACGAATACTTCATCGCCCGCCCGAACGTCGGTAACGTTACTGCCGACATGCGTCACGATGCCGGCGGCTTCATAGCCGGGAATCAAGGGATACCGCAGGTGCGGAATGGGCGGCAGCTTGCCGTTGAAGAGCAGCCGTTCGGTGCCCGCGGAAATCGACGAATAGCGTGTTGCGACGACGACTTCGTCGGCGTCCGGTTCACGCAACGTTACGTCGCGAAAATCCAGCCGGCCCGCGTCGGCGAACACGACGGCTTGGGCGGTTGCGCTCAATTCGAGCGCACGCGAACCGCGGCGTGCTTCCCCATGTGCGCGGTCCGCAAGACGTATTGCGCGACGTTCGCGATGTACACGCCGTAAGCCACGATCAGCGTACCGATCTGCGCGGTGATGTTATCCGGATGCGTCCAGGCCATCACTAAATAGCCGACGTGCAAAATAAAGACGTTGACGGTCATCGTGTCTTCGCCCATGAACTCCGGCGCGAACCAGTATTCACCGAAGACGTCCTTCTCCCACAATGCCCCGGTCACGATAGCGCCGAGCATGAGCGCCACTTTCACGAGCACCGATTGGTGGACGGCATCGATCGAGACGCCACCGCGGAAGTACGCAAACAGGAGTCCGACGCTAACGAAGAATGCGAGTAGCTGCCCGAGTGCAAAAACCGGATGAATCTTCGTCCAAACGCTCGCGGCGCGCCGCGCTACCATCTGCTCCGAACTTCCGTATGCCAAAGTGGACACGACCCTCCGAAGATTATGCTAGCTTCGCGGTCGCACAGCGACGGTGATAGCGGTCACCCGCGCGCGCACCGAATTTCAGCCCGCTACGAAGCCCCTAATCTCCGCTTCTGCAAACCGGCGCGATCACAAGCGGCTTGCCCGTAGAAACAGCCACGCCGGCAAAGCGTTGAATGCCGACCCGACGGCTGCCGACGGTCCGGATGAATGCCGTCGGTCAGTTATTTGCCGCAATCGATCGCCGAACCGATGCGGCGAAAGTAAAAATACCAACGCGGCCGGGCGCGCGTTATACCTTTATACGATCAGCGCTTCGAGTGAATCGATCTTCAGTATTTCGAGCGTCGCGGCGTGGCCGTCCATGACGAAGCCTTGCTGGCGGAAGCGAGCCATGTTGCGCGAGACCGTTTCGCGCGCGGTACCAATCATGTTCGCGAGATCCTGATGCGTTACGGGCAGTTCGATGCGAACGCCACGTTCGGTTGGAACGCCGTATTGCTTCGAGAAGCGAACGAGCACGCGCGCGAGCCGCGACGCAACGTCACGGCCGCGAAAATCATCGAGCAGCGTCAATGCATCGGAGACTTGTTCGGTGATGCGCAACATGAATTTCGCCAGTGAATCCGGTGACGAGCGAACGACCCGCTCGAAGGCGGCCGAATCGACCGAAACGACTTCACTGACGCCCATCGCTTCGACGAATACGTCTTTCCAATAGCCGTTGAGCACCGCGCGATCGCTCCATATCGAACCGGTTTGAAGAATCGTAATGAGAATCTCGCGCCCGCTCGCCAGCAACTTCGTTACCTTGATCGTGCCCGAAACGCAACGGAACGCGCGTTCAGGCGCAACCTCAGGATCCGATATCGATGCACCGGCATCGTATCTGCGACTTTGCGCAGCGCCGAACAGCTCGTCGAGCGGAACGGTGAGTCCGGCAAAGTCGCGCGAATCCGGTAAGCTCCAGAAAAGATCCAATCAGCGCGACGTCCCCGCGTCAAGATGGGCACCGGGATTCTCGTGAACCTCGGGATGTGCTGCAGCGGCTTCCGCAGGCGTTTGATCGAGACCCGCAGTCACCAGCGCTTGCGGCCATTTTGCGCCTTGATGGCACGTGTAGCACGTCACCGCTTTGATGTTCGCCGGCAGATACTGATGGTTGATCTTATCGACCATCGCCCACATGCGGTGCGAGATTTGATTCGTCGGATAATATTGCAGCGAAATGAAATCGGCCGAATTATGGCAGAACAAGCAGTTCACACCAAGCGATCGCGCCGCCGAATACATCGAGTTCACGACATACCCGGCTTGCTTCGTCGATTTGTACCGATAGTCCAAATACTGCACCGGAACCACATTCCATTGCACGGCCATGCGCGGAGCCCCGCGGTGACACGTCACACATCCGACGGCGCCGCTCACGGCGTAGTTCGGATAGTCGTGTTTGACCGGCGATATCCACGCTTGTCCAACATCATTGGACATAATCTGCATGGTACGCGCAATCCTTTTCGTTGCCGTGTCATACGCGAAATTTTGGACGTTGTGGCAATAGGTGCACTGCACGCCGAGCGCGGTCGTATAGTAATTCATCTGGTTGAGCAGCTGAACGTACGAGTATTGCTTGAGCACTTGCACGTTGTACAGCCGGCCACCGACGTAATTGCGCGGCACGCTCTTGGGCTGATCGCTAAAATCGAGCGGCGCTGCCTGATTGACGGGTCCGTAGCCTTTGACGGCATCGGTCGGCAATTGCCCGGCGTTCTCGGTGCCAAGCGATGAAGAGTAGTGCGGCGGCGTCGTTGCGGTCGCGCCCGCCGGTGCAGCCGGTCCGGGCATACTGTTCACTTGCGGAATACTCGTGTCGGCGCGCGCTCGATCGAGCAACGGCTGCACGAAGCCCGCTAAAGACAACGTGCAGATGATGACGAGCGGACCAAAGACACGCTTGAGTTTCATTATCGATTCACCGGTTGAGGCATGTAGACGGGAAGTTCGAGTTTCACTTGATTTGGACGTAAGTTAATCGCACTGCGTGTCATCGGACCGTACTGTGCGACCGTGCCGTTGTCGACACCCCACACGTACCAATCGTTGGTGATCCAGCCGGTGCTGATGATGCCGATCGCCGAACTGACGACGACGCCGACGGAGAACCACCAGATCCAATCATGGATGGTCTTCGGATTCGCGTTGAAGCCCATGGTCCAGCGCCAGAACAGCATCGACTTGTGCGAACCGGAATGCATGTCTTTGATCTCGGCGACTTCATGATGGCTTCCCTCGGCCGACGTCGCCAGAATCGTCGCGCCGTGCATACCCCAGAGCATCGTCGAACCGAACAGAAAAAAGATCGCCAGTTGATGCCAGGGGTTGTAATACAAGTTGCCCCAGAGCACGCTGAAATTCTGCGCCCAGTCGATATCGCCGTTGAGTCCCATCGCCGGCGCTTCGGCCCACGTGCCCATCAAGATCGGCCGGAACACCCAGATCGTCGACGTGAGCAAGATCGCGGAAAGCCAGGCGAAGAACAAATACGGTCGCCAGCTATAGCGTAGCAACCGCTCCCAGCAGCGAGCCGCCCAGCAGGTGACTGAAGCCGCCCACAAGAGTACGTTGATTTCCCAATACCCGCCCGCCGCGAGACTCGGCGCCATTCCTAAACCGTCGGGCGGCGGAACTTGGACGTTGGCGAAGTGCCGAATATATTCGAGCACGTTGCCGTCCATCGATGCGACGCCGGCGGTAAATTGCACCAGAAATCCGGCGATGAAAAAGAGCACCGACGCGATGCCCCACGTACCGAGCCATATCGTGCCGATCTGCGTCGGCAGACCGAACTTTGCGAGCAGCCCGAGATGGAACGGAACGCCTAACCGGACACCGGCCAGATCGCGATCGTCGTAATAACTGGGATTGGGAAGCTCGAAGGATTCGGGCTTGGGCGGTCTGATGACGGTAGCCATCGTGTATGCGCTATCCTCGTTCGTTTAATGCGGCATGAAGGGAAGATGCCATTGCCAGAACGCGACCCAGTCTTTGACGAGCGGGCCCGACGTTAGAATACACAGGTCGCTCAGGACCAGCGTATAGATCGCCAGCCAAAAACCGAGCCAGTGAATGCCGTACTCGCCGATCGAATAACCGATGTAATCGCGCCAAAAATTATCGACGTTGGCTTCTTCTTGCACCGGGTTCTTGTCCGTGTTGTACGTTCCGAGGATCGCACTGCCGTGCATAGCAAGCACCATCGCCGTCAGGAAGAAACCAAGCACGGCATAGGCATGAAACGGGTTCAGATAAAAATTCTGATACCGGAAGCCGGTATTTGAGACCCACGTCAAGTGACCGCTATAGCTAAGGTCGAAGCCTTCGCACCAGCAACCCAACAGCAGCGGCCGGATGAACTGCAACACGACCCAAGCCGAAATTGCAAACGAGAACATGAACGGGACGTGATAGCCCATTTCGAGCTTGCGGCAGATGTCCACTTCGCGCAGTGCCCAGGCGACGAAAGAAACGGTCGCAAGCACGACGACGGCTTGCCACGCGCCGCCCTGCATGAACGGAGCGACGCCCAAGCCGTACTGACGCAACGGCGCATGGATGTTCGCCCGCCACAGATCCCAATCGCCGTTTTGGCCGACGGCAATGAATAAAACGCCGACGCCCAAAGCGATGGCAAGCGTCGCGACGACGCCCCACAGCCCGACGTAGAAGCGGCCGGCCCACCAATCGAATGGGTCCGTTCCCAAGATCGAGCGGAAGAGCGTATTTCCCGGTTTGCGATAAGCGCTTTCAAATTCGAGCATTACGCTCTCCCCGCGATCGTATGGAAGTTATTTGGCGCCGGGCGCCGGGTTGACTTGCGTCGAAGTACCGGTTCCCGTCGTGTTGGCGGGGAAAATCCAGTTATATTTCGGCGACGACAAGACGATGAAGTGAATCAAGAAGGCGACGACGACTCCGGCAAGCACGTACGCACCGAGTGTCGCGCGAAAATTATACGGACGGCGAACGATCATTGCAGTTGCCTCCTCCTACCACGGTTTCCAGGCCCACACAAAAATGTGAGCGATGACGGCGATGATGAAAAACACCCACGAGCCATAGACCGTGAAGCGATGTGCGGTCCAGTCTGCGTTGTTGAAGAAATCGCGGTAAACTTCCGGCACTTGATCGTTGCCGATCTCGTAAACGGAACCGACCGTCGGATCGAGAGATGCCACGGTGACCCCCTTAAGCGATGATGAACGGCCGCTTCTCGTACGGCCCTTCCGATATCATAGAGCAGCTGATAACGAACCCGGTGTAGCGCGTACTACGCTCGCCGGTTTTTTCCAGCGGCGATCTGCCGACGTACGCGCGGTACCGGCACGGCCGGCGTGCGCGTAAGAAAACGCCCGGCGGTTACGGAGCTTCCGAGGCGAGCACATCGTCACGATTATATTTTGTGCCCGCGGCCGAATCGCGGCGGTGCCGCGCATCACAAACTCAACCGGCTTCGACCTAGCGGCTTAGCGGGCACGGCAACGAGCCGCGCCGCCGGCGGTCAGCGGATAAAGGCGACCGTCATTGCGGCGAGCATCTTCGAGCGAAACGGCACGTATGCGCGTTTGGTGAAGACATCGTAGCGATTGGCTTCGATGGAGCGCAATATCTGGCGGTAGAGCGTCAGGGCAAGCCGCACCGTATAGCGAGATTCGGGCGCCAGTAAAGCGATGCCCGGCTCGGCTTCGGTATACAGCCGGCGGACGCGCTCGATCTGAAATTCCATGAGCGCAACGAATGCGCCGTCAACGACTTCTTCAAAAACCGACGATTCGGTGTAGCCGAAGCGTGCAAGCTCGTCGAGCGGAAGGTAGATTCGCCCCATGCGGGCATCCTCGCCGACATCGCGCAGAATGTTGGTCATCTGCATTGCCCGGCCGAGCGCGATTCCATAGTCCAGCGCACCGTCGGCGCTATAACCCAATATCGGCGACGTCAATAATCCGACCGTCGATGCGACGAGGTAACAATACTCGCGCAGATGATCGTATGTCTCGTAGCGCCGCACCGTGATGTCAAGACGCGCGCCGCGCAACAGATCGAGTGCGGGCGCGATCGGGATATCGAACCGGCCGACGGCATCGTACAGCGCGACCATGATCCGGTCATCCGGATTTCCATCGTACGCAGCGATGAGCCCGCGCTCCCAACTATCGATCGCGGCGAGACGCTCGGCCGCCGGCGTGACTCCATCCACGATGTCGTCGGCGGTTCGGCAGAACGCATAGACGGCCCAAACCGCCCGCCGTTTCTCGGGTGCCAGAAACAGCGAACTCAGATAAAACGTCTTCGAGTTGCTGCGCGCGATGTCGCGGCAGTGCCGATAACATTCGTCGAGATATGAAGTTTCGGGTGGTTCCGCCGCGCCCAGTGCGAGGGCCGGCTTAAGCCCGAGCACCGGCAAACTCCAGGACGCCGTCGACGGCGTGCCGCGCGCTGCGCATTGCGCCCTCGATACTGGCCGGAAACTTGTGGTTAGTGTAGCAGCCGGCTAAAAAGAGATTGCGTACCGGTGTCCGATGTCCGGGCCGCAATCGTTCGGCTCCGGGGCTCGCCCGATAGACGCTTTTCGGGACGCGAACGAGTTTGGCTTTGACCAGCGACTGCTTTGTGGCGGCGGGATACAGCTTACGCATGTCGGTCATCACGCGGTCGATGACCGTTTCGTCATCCAGTTTAATCAGATCGTCGGCCGGCGCGATGCAAACTTCGATGAACGACTTGCCCGGCCACTCGTAACCGCTCGATGCTTGACCGAGATCGGCGTGTACCGGCAGCAGCGTGCCCGCACCGAAAATGAGATTCGTGTGCTTGGAGATCGGCCGGTCGAACCAAAAATGCCCGTTGATGATCGGCGACGACGTGAGCTTCCCGACTCCGTGCACGAGCGGATCGCGCAACATCTCAGCCGGCAGCAAACGCGCGGCATTATGCACCGGCGTTGCGACAATAACGCTATCGGCGTAGAAGACGCGGCCGTCATCGCAACGCGCGCCGATACACCGGTCCGCGCTAAAGAGCAATTCGACGACGCGCGCGTCTTTGAGCACGCGCTGCCCGCGTTCGCGGCAATGACGCGCGATGGGGTCGATCAAACGATCGACGGGCGGACCATCGAGAAATCCGGCCCGGCTGGCGTTTTTCGAACTGGCGAAATACGCCATCACGCGCAGCATCGCTTCAGCCGAGATTTTCTCGACCGGCGTGAAGTTCAACGCCAGCGCCATCGGCGCGAAGAACGTCGCGAGCATATGCTCGGACATCTTACGCTTGCGGTGCCAATCGCTGTAGGTGATATCGTCTTGACGCTCGGCGTACGCGTGGTCGCCGACGAGTACCGGCAACGTGCCGAGCGCAAACAGCAGTTTCTCGTACGTATTGAAGACGTATTTTGCATTGAGGACCGCGCCGACGCCGTTGAAGGGCGACGGTGCATCGACGAAATGAAATTCTTCGAATACCGGCTGCGAGCCGACCCGGTTCGAGAAACCCGGCGGCATTGCGAATGTCAGCGTATGCGGCTGCCACAGGACGTGGTGCGAGATGCCGACGTCGCGCAACAACGCATGGACGGTATCGTAGCCGCCGAAAAACGAGTGCAGTCCGGTCTCGAGAATGTCGCCGTCACGGTCGCGCCATGATGAAAGCTTCCCGCCTAAAACGTCGCGTTTCTCGAGCACCGTTGCCGAGCGCCCGGCATCAGCCAGAAACTTCGCGGCCGCCAGGCCCGCCGGTCCGCCGCCGATGATGAGCGTGTCGGTGTCCGTGCGCGCGACATCGGCGTATTCTGATTCAGTGGTTACGAGCAGAACTAAAGACCTCGAAGAGCGACGAGTGTCGGCGTGTCTTGCGCCATGAGGCCGGCATGGATGAGCGTCCAGTACATGATATACAGCCCCTTGGACGACGCACCCGTCATCGCCGTCAGCTGATCGCCGATGAACTGCGCACCGCTGATCTGACCCGATGAATTTAATTCGTCGAGCAAGTGGGGGACGTCCGGCTTCATTTCGGGTAGTCCTAAGGAACGAACCGGAACGGAAACGCCGATCTGCTGCGGAACGACGAAGCCCGCGGCTTTCAGGCGTGTCATGATCGATTTGATGTTACCCGGAAGCTGCAATTTCATCGTCAACACATTACGCACGACGTCGACGCCGACGTCGGTTGAACCCGCAGTCGACTGCGCGGCCGCCAGCGCAAGGGTAGTTGCGCCCGGACGTGACAGATCGAGCGGAATCGTCAACGCGGCAAAGGCCCCCATGAGTTGTCTCCTCCGGCTCGGCCGGTAACGGTGCGACACAGCTGTCGTTCGTCAATAACATACGCGCCGCGGGCGCGAAAGGTTGTAGTCCACGCTTCATGCCGGTCATTGAGATAACGCCCCAAACAAACATTCGCGAACTTGTCGAAGCGCTGCCGATTGCGGCGGACGTTCTCGGCCAATTCGGTCTTGCCTGTTCGGGCTGCGGTGTTAATAAATACGAAAACATTGCCGCCGGCGCGAAAGCTCACGGCTTGCGCCCCGAACCGATTGTCGCCGCATTGCGCCAAGCACGCCTGTCCGGGCGAGTTCCGACGATCATGAATGAGGATCGCGCGCCGGCGCGCCGCGCCCCGAGCGAATTTGCGCGGCGAGCGAGATTCGCGTACGTCGTGCCGGTCATGTCCGGCAAGGGCGGCGTCGGCAAATCACTCACGACCGGTTTGCTGGCGATCGGTTTACGACGTGCCGGCAAACGCGTGGGCATTCTCGATGCCGATATCACCGGGCCGTCGATTCCGCGGCTATTCGGCATGACGACGCCGCTGGGCATCGAGAGCGACCCGGCGGTTCCGGCCGGTCAAGCGCCAAAACCGCTCATGGTGCCGGCACTCTCACGATCGGCGATCGAAATCGTCAGCTCGAATCTACTGACCGATAAAGAAGACACCGCGATGATCTGGCGCGGCCCGATCTTGTCCGGCGTCATCCGTCAGTTCTACGAACAGGTGCTGTGGAGCGATCTCGACGTCTTGCTCATCGATTTGCCGCCCGGAACGTCCGATGCGCCGTTGACCGTTTTGCAATCGCTCGATATCGACGGCGTTGTCCTCGTGACGATGCCGCAACGCCTTGCGACGATGATCGTGCGCAAAGCCGCAAATCTCATTCATCAGTTAAAGAAGCCGATTCTCGGAGTCGTTGAAAACATGTCGTACTTTATCGCGGCCGACACCGGTAAACGGTACGACGTTTTCGGACCGTCCTATGCCGATCAGGTCGCCGAGCTCGCGGGTGCCCCGGTGCTCGCGCGGATGCCGATCGATCCGCGGATCGTCGAACTCGCCGACAACGGCCGCATCGAGGAGATCGACGATCCGATCGTCGACTTGCTGGCGACGCGGCTCATGGAAGTGCTTGCGGCACACCCGAAACCCAAGCAAACGATTTCAATCATCTAACAGCGTGCGGTCGGCGGGCCAGTCGGCAAGTTTTCCGAGTTCGCCCGTCGGCAACGCCGGCCCGAAACTGAACGAGCGCGGCCGTTCGGGCGGCGTGAGATACAGGTCGCTCCATGCAAAGAGCGTCGCGCGCAGCACGCTTTCATCGATGGTACGATCGTGCGGGACGATGTAGGCCTTGAGCCGATTGCCTTCAGCGGGTTGCATCAAGCGGACGGCGGCATCGGCGATTGCCGGATGACCGCGCAGCAGTGCGCCGATTTTCTCCGGCAACACATTGGTTCCGCCGACTTGCACGGCACCCTCGCGCCGCCCGGCCGGCCGTACGTGTCGTGCGTCGTCCCAGGTCAGCAAGTCCGGCGCCCGAAGCGTTCGTTCGCTGCCGTCCGGTGAGCGGCGCACGAGATCGTCGCCCCCACCCCGCCGCCAATAGGGCAGCAATGCGTATGCTTCGGACGGGTCGCGGCGCATGCCGATTCCGGCGGTTTCCGACGAACCGTACACCTCCGTCAGGGACCCGACCCCACGGGCGACGACCGTACGGGCGACGGCCGCCGAACACGGCGCCGTGGAGGTAACACCACGCACGTCCGCCGTCAGCGGCGCAACGCCGGCTGCAAACCCGGCCCAAAAATCGGGATGTCCCACGACGAGATCGCCGTCCGCCAGCAATGCGCCGAGCCCGGCCGCCGACGTGCCGCGAACGTCGATAACGCCGGCGTTAAGTCGAACCGGCAACAGCACGGTCCACAAGAAGCCGTAGATATGGTGGCTTGGAACCGCAGCAACGACCCGCCGGACATTGCTGAACGCCGCCGCCAGGACGTCGATCTCCGCCAGCAGATCGGTCAGCGCATGAACGCACCATTTTGGTTCGCCGGTGCTGCCGGACGTCTGGAAGGTTACCGCTCCATGATAACCCGTCAAGCTTCGGCAAGTGGTATCGATCCATTCGCCGACCGTCGTGCGCGTCAGCAACGTGTCTTCGATGTTGCTCTGCTGCAGATGGATCGCTTCGCCGAGCGCCGTCGCCAGCTTCAAGCGATCGAGCGAATCGGCACCGACTCCCGATTCGCCGAGGTCGAGCGTATCGGGCCAAGGCAACGGCGGTAAGCGGCGGCCGGGAGCGATGCGCCGGGCCTCACTTGCAACCAGGTCGCAAACGAAGCGGCCGACGGCATGACGATCGCGCCACCACCGCACCGAGTCACCCGCTTCAGATGATTCGGACAACCGCCGGCCGTTCGGCGTTAAGCGCTCGGCACTTTGGCACGATACGATTCGTCGATCGCAGTCATCTTTTCGACCTTACGCGTGGAACCGCCGCCGGCGAACTCGGAAGCCAAGAACGCATCGACGATCGATTTCGCGAGCTCTGGCCCGATGACGCGCGCGCCCAGCGCCAGGACATGAGCATCGTTGCTTTTGCGCGCCCGTTCGGCGCTATACACGTCATGCGCTTGGGCGGCGCGCACACCGGGAACCTTATTGGCGGTAATCGCCATGCCGATGCCGGTCCCGCAAATGAGAATAGCCCGCTGTTCGCGGCCTGCGGCAATTGCTTCGGCGACGTCACGCGCAACGTCGGGATAATCGACATCCGGCGTTGCCTGTGCGCTGCGTACACCGAAGTCTTCCACCTCGACGCCGCTGCGCTCCAGATGGTCGACGATAATGTCTTTGAGGTCGAAGCCGGCCTCGTCGCTTCCGATTGCTACGCGCATTGCGTCACCTTTGAACTTCGAGATGCGGTTGGGGCGCCGCCGGGTCGACCTGGCGCGCGATCGTTTCCAGAATGAGCGCGGTCGAGGTCGCGCCGGCATCTTGATGACCGCGCGTGCGCTCACCGAGCTTTGCCGCCCGGCCGCGCTTGGCAATCATGTCGCTCGTCGACCGGGCACCGGCGGCGGCCGCGGCCGCGGCAGCGTTCAAAACTTCGCCGATGCCTGCTCCGCCGTCCGCAGACCGGGCGGCCGCCTCGGCCGCCGGTATCAACGCATCGAGCATCGTCTTATCGCCGGCTTGCGCCTTACCGCGCGTCACCACTCCGTCGACCGCTGCTTTGAGAATCGCTGCAACCGCGCTGCCGTCGAGCGTTTCGGCCGTATTCGCCGCCGCGCCGGCGCGTATGAACGCCGTGCCGAAAATCGGACCCATCGCCGCCCCGACGGCATTCACCAGCGTCATTCCGACCTTTTGCAACACGCCGCCGACCGTCGGCGGCATTTCGGCTGCGAGCGCAGCTTGCACCGCGCGAACGCCGATCGTCAGACTGACGCCGTGATCGCCGTCGCCGCCGACCGCGTCGAGCTGCGAAAGGATGTCGGCATTCGCTTCAACCGCCGCGGCAACGGCGTCGACGACGGTTCGAGCGTCGGGCGCGCTCGCCGCCATTACGAGTGTCCGGCTCCCGGACGTAACACGATTTTGAGCGAGTCTTCGCCGCGCTCCATCACCTCGAAGCCTTTTTTGAAATCGGCGAGCGCAAACTGATGGGTCACGATGTTGCGAACGTCGATCGTCCGGTCGGCGATGTAGCGAATCGCGCGCGGATACGTGTACGGACCGAGGTGTGCGCCGAGGACATCGAGTTCTTTGCGATCGCCGATGATCGACCAGTCGACGGTCGTCTCATCGGTGAACACGCTAAATTCGATGAACCGGCCGAGTTTCCGAATCATCTTCAAACCCATGTTGACCATCGGGGCGTAGCCGGTCGCCTCAATGAAAACATCGCAGCCGTAGCCGCCGGTCAACCGGCTGATCTCGGCAAAGGCGTCGGTCTCTTTGGGATTGATCAGGACATCGGCACCCATCCGCTTGGCCAATGCCAGACGCGACGACTTCGCATCGAGCACGACGATTGTTTTGGGGTTACGTAAACGCAAACCGCCGATCATTCCCAAGCCGAGCGTGCCGGCGCCGGCCACGACGACGATGTCGTCGGGTTCGACTGCCGCGCGTTCGACGGCATGCAGCGCGCACGCAAGCGGTTCGACGACGATCGCTTCTTCGATCGGAATCAAATCGGGCACTTTGTGCACGATGGCTTCTTTGGTGTATATCATGTATTCGGCCATCGCGCCGTTAACGTTGTTCTGAAAGCCGTATAGATCGTGCTTCTGGCACATCCAGTACTGGCCGTGATTGCAAAACCGGCACTGCCAACACGGGACGATCTGTTCGGAGATCACCCGCTCGCCGATGGCGATTTGATGCTTCTCGCCGGCGCCTTCACCTAACGCGACGACCCGGCCGATGAATTCGTGCCCGGGGATCATCGGCGGCTTGACGTACCGCGGCTGTTCGGCGTCGCCCCAGAATGAGGGTGCGCCGTGATACGTCTTGATGTCGCCGGCGCAAATACCGACGGCCTCGACGCTGGTCAGAACTTCGAGCGGTCCGGGCTGCGGCACGGGGACGGTCTCGAGCCGGTAATCACCAGGGCCGTGACACACGACGGCCGCCATCGTGGCGGGGATGCTGCCGACCGGCGGACGATCGGGTGTCGCAATGGTCATACTCATACGGGCCTCGATTCAGCGGATACGTGAGTGTTTGTTTCTCGAGCGTTCGCGTGTAGACTACGGTAATGGTTTACCCTTGGGCCTGTCAAACGGCGCATTCGACGGCAACAATTTGATGTCTGCCAAGCGCCTGGACGGAAACGTCCGTGGCTAGCATTAAAGATGTGGCGGAACGTGCGGGTGTTTCCGTCGCGAGCGTCTCGCGCGTCTTGAATACGAGCCGTCCGGTCGCCGGCCACACGCGCGACCGCGTTGTCGCCGCTGCGCGCGATCTCAACTACAGCATCGATCAGCGCGCGCGCGCAATCCGCTTGCAGAAATCCGGAACGCTCGGACTTATCGTAGCGGATGTCGCCAACCCGTTCACCGCCGAAGTCATTCGTTCGATCGAAGCCGTTGCATATCGGAACGGTCACGATTTATTTTTGTGCAACTCCGATGAAGATGCGGATCGCGAACGGCTGCACTGTCAGGCGATGATGAGTCAGCGGATCGGCGGGATTATCTTGTTGCCGGTGTCTTTTAGCGGCAGCGCATTAACGCCGCTGCTCAATAACGATATTCCGGTGGTTTGCCTCGATCGAAACATCGAGGACTTTTCCCTCGACGCGGTGTTAGTGAACAACGACGCGGGCGGAACGATGGCCGCCGTCGCCTTGTTCGAAGCCGGTCATCGGCGGATCGGCATCATCGGCGCCGGCCGGACGACGCCCGGGCGCGATCGCGTCGTCAGCTTCCGGCGCACGCTGGCTGAGCGCGGCGTGCACATCGACGACGAACTCGTGCGCAGCGGCGAATACAAAGAAGACGGCGGTTACACCGAAACGCTGTCGCTGCTTTCCCGCGCCCAGCGGCCGACGGCGCTCTTCATCGTCAATCATCCGATGACGATCGGGGCCTTGCGAGCGATTCGAGATTTAGGGCTGCACGTACCACGCGACGTGAGTCTCTTGGCCTTTGACGATCCGACCTGGGCACCGTTCCTCGATCCACCGCTCTCGGCGATCCGTCAACCGACCGATTTACTTGGTTCGTGCGCCGCCGAGATGTTGATCGAACGCGTCGATGCGCGTTACGTCGGTCCGGCACGCCTCATCGTCTTACAGCCGCAGTACATGCAACGCTCGTCGATCGGCACGTTACCGCCGGAAGCAGCAGCGCTTTCAAAAATAGTTCCCTTGGCCGAACGGCTCTAACCGGTAAAGAATTACCATCCGGCGAAGTGATGCGTTTATCCGCCGGTTCTTGCACGCGCTGTTTCGCGCTGTACCATCCACGCTGTACCATCGCACCGCTTGCACGCGGTGAAGCTTAGGAGCAGTGACTCGTCATGGCAAAGATCAAACTCGAGGCGCTTACTAAAAAATACGGGGTCGTCACCGCCGTTAATAGCGTCAACCTCGACATCGACGACGATGAATTCCTCGTACTCGTCGGCCCGTCCGGTTGCGGAAAGACCACGACCCTGCGTATGGTCGCGGGACTCGAAGATATTAGCGGCGGCAGCGTCTTTATCGGCGACCGGCGCGTGAACGACGTCGAACCCAAAGACCGCGACATTGCGATGGTCTTTCAAAGCTATGCGCTCTATCCGCACATGTCGGTATTCGACAACATGGCGTTCGGCTTAAAAATGCGAAAAGTCGCACCGACGGAGATCGACCGGCGCATCCAAGAAGCGTCGGCGATGTTAGGGATCGGCCATCTGCTCAAACGCAAACCGCGCGAACTTTCGGGCGGTCAGCGTCAACGCGTCGCACTCGGCCGGGCGATCGTGCGCGAGCCGGCGGTGTTCTTGATGGATGAACCGCTCTCGAACCTCGACGCGCAGGTACGCGCCAACACGCGTACGGAGTTGCTACGCATCCATCAACGGGTCAAGAACACGGTGATGTACGTGACGCACGATCAAGTCGAAGCGATGACGATGGGCGATCGGATCGTCGTGATGAAGGACGGCTTCGTGCAGCAAGTCGCGGCACCGAAAGAAATTTACGATCATCCGGCCAATAAATTCGTCGCCAGCTTCATCGGTTCACCGCCGATGAATTTCTTAGACGCAGAGATCCAAACCAGCGGTGATACCGCGATCTTACGCGGTCCGTCGTTTGCGTTTTCGGTGAACGGTCAATCGGCTGCGCGCTTAGCGCAAACCAGTTCGCGCGGCGTTACCGTCGGTGTCCGGCCCGAAGATGTGATCGTCGGCAACGGCGCCGCGGCGAACGGTTCGGCGATGCGCGCGCGCGTCGACGTCGTCGAAACGCTCGGTGCCGAGCAGCATCTATCGCTCTCGTCGGACGGCGCCTCGTTCCTCGCGCGCGTCGGCGCCGACCACATGGCGCGCATCGGCGATCAAGTCAGTGCCACGATCGATCCGGCGAAATTACACGTCTTCGATCGCGAAAGCGGCATCGCTTACCTGTGAAGAAGCTCATCAACGACCCCTTCGCCGTGGTCGACGAGATGATCGACGGCTACATTGCCGCGCATCCCGATCTCGTGAAGCGTGGTGAAGGCGGCAACGGACGCGCCGTCGTCCGGGCGAACGCGCCCATCGCCGGTAAAGTCGGGGTGATCATCGGCGGCGGCTCCGGCCACGAACCGGCATTTATGGGTTACGTCGGCGAAGGTTCGGCCGACGGTTGCCCGGTCGGCAATGTGTTCGCTTCACCGCCGCCCGATCCGATTCTCGCGACGACCCGGGCCGTCAACGGCGGCGCGGGCATCGTCTATTCGTACGGCAACTATTCCGGCGACGTCATGAATTTCGACATGGCGGCCGAATTCGCCGCGATGGAAGGAATCAACGTCAAAACGGTGCTCGTTACCGACGACGTTGCCTCTGCTGCCAAAGGCAGCGAAGATGAACGGCGCGGAATTGCCGGCGGGTTTTTCGTTTTCAAAGTCATCGCCGCGCGCGCCGCGGAGATGGCGACGCTCGACGAAGTTGAAGCAACGGCGCGGAAAGCGAACGCGCGCACGCGCACGATGGGCGTCGCGCTAGCTGCATGTACGGTTCCCGCCGCCGGCCGTCCGACGTTCTCGTTAGGCGATGACGAGATGGAAATTGGTCTGGGGATTCACGGCGAACCGGGCATGCGCCGCGGTCCGATCGAAAGCGCCGATACCGTTACCGATTCGCTGCTCGATGCGATCCTTGCCGACATGCCGATCGCCGGCGGAGAGCGTGTTGCCGTACTGGTGAACGGCCTGGGTGCCACGCCCGCGATGGAACTGTACATCATGTTTCGTCACCTTGCCGCGCGCTTGAAAGAGCACGGCATCGCCATTCACCGGTCGTACGTTGGTGAATACGTCACGTCGCTCGAGATGGCCGGCGCATCGATCACGCTCATGCACCTCGACGACGAGCTGGCGCGCCTTGTCGATGCACCGGCGCGAACGCCGATGTTCGTTCAAAACTGATCGCGGGCAAATGACGGTCGCGGAACTTGCCGCGACCGCCGCCGACGAGATTCGCAATGCCGTTGCCGGTGTCGACGAACGTAGCGTGCAGGCGTTGCGCGAACGGCTCAGCACGGCAAACGCCATTGCAACGTACGGCGTCGGCCGCGAAGGTCTCGTGCTGCGCGGCTTCGCGATGCGCTTGTATCATCTCGGTTTGCCGGCGTTTGTGACCGGCGACATGACGGCCCGGCCGCTGGGCGCGGGCGGACTGCTTGTTTGCAGCGCGGGTCCGGGGTCTTTCTCAACCGTCGCGGCGTTGAGCGGTGTCGCGCGCAACGCCGGCGCTGCCGTCGTTTTGTTTACCGCGCAGCCGCAGACGGATTTAGCCGCAACGGCCGATCTCGTCGTCCACCTTTCCGCTCAAACAATGGCCGGCGGACCTGCCTCGCAGCAGCTCATGGGTTCGTTGTACGAACAGGCGTTGTGGGTGCTCGGTGATGCGCTGATCGATCAGCTCGTTGCCGACGGACAGCTCGACCGCATGGCGATCGTGCAGCGTCATACGAACCTCGAATAAGCTCGGTACGCTTTGCGCCGAATTCGGCTCGCTGACGTCGGGGCCGTCCGCATATCCGTTGAACCACCGTTTCGCCTCGATCTCACCGCAGCGCTGTTACGACGCTTTCCGGCACGCTCGTTCGACGCGGAGTGGCATGAAGATGGCTTTGTGGTGGCCGTGCCGATGGCGGCCGGACCCGTCATCGCGCATGTATCTCAGCTTGATGGAACGACACTCGAAGTGCGACCGGGCGAAGCACCGGCGAACGCCGGCGAACTCGTTGTGCAGATCGAAAAAATGCTCGGTCTCAACAACGACTTGGCGGAAGTTCACATGCTTGCCGAGTCGATCGGGTGGCTTCGTCCGCTCGCGCGACGCTGGCTCGGCGTTCGGCCCGCTCGAACGGCTTCACTTTGGGAAGCCGGCGCTACGGCGATCATTTATCAAAGCGTCAGCATGCTTGCAGCGGGCGCTGTCATAGAGCGGTTCATCGAACGATTCGGAGCGCGCCTTGCGGATCGACCGTTCGCACTGACGTTATTCCCGACGCCCCAGCTGGTGAGCCGATCAACCCTGCCCGATCTCCTGACCGTCGGACTAAGCCGGGCCAAAGTACACGCGCTTCACGCGCTCGCCGCAGCGCTCGTCGCCGGAGAGTGGGACGCGTACGAAATCGAACTCCTGTCAACGGCTGCAGCCTGCGAGCGCTTTATGCGCGTCCGCGGGATCGGACCGTGGACGGCAGCTGTCGTCGCGTTGCGCGGACTAGGCCGCCTCGACGTCTTTCCGATGCGCGACTCCGGCGTCGTGCGAACGATCGGTTTGTTAGCGGTGAACGCGCCGAACGCCGCGGCCGATGCCCTTGCAAGGCTGGGCGAAAAGCGCGGAATGCTCTATCACTATCTGCTTCTCGCGCGCCTCGAAGCACGCGGCAAACTTGCACCGCAGGCGGCGCGGTAGCGGCGTTTGCGACTCGGTGGATCACGCGTGACGTTCGGCAGACTCGGGGTGAATGAGCATCGGCATCGGCATCGGCATGATACCGTTCGTGATTACCGTCGGAGCGCTCAACACCGTTACAGCGGTGCGCAGCAGAATCATCCCGGCGTCGTTGCCGATCGCCGTAACGCTCGCGCCCGCCGGCGGGCCGACACCGAACGTGACTTGGCCTTGAACGGCCGGTAACGGCACGGAGGTGCTCGGCGGCGGAACGAGAGCACTGCTTTCCGGCGGAGCCGGCGGCCGCGGCATCGGACCCGGCGATTGTGCCGCTGCGAGCTGCGCAAAGTGCTGCAGTAGGGCGATCTGCTGCGCAACCTGTGCGCCGATAATCGTCTGTTTCTCCGCCGGTGATAACGCCGCGTTCAAACGGGCTGCGGCCGTCGGCGGATCGGGATCGTCGGCGACCGCCATCTCGCCGATAATGCGGCTTAGCAAGGCCCGATGATCGGGTGTTAATGCTGCAAGGACGGTTCGGCGAAAGTCCCGTTGCTGATCCACCATCTGCTGAAAATCCACCAGGTGCCGGCGCACGTCGGCCGGTACTTGCATCTGCAAACTCGGCAGGCCGATCGGAGCGCCGAACGTCGACGACGGCTGCGGCGACGCGCTCGGCGTAGCGGTCGTCGTCGGTTGCGGTGCAAGTGCGAGCAGCAAAACGGGCACCGCAAGCGTTCGAAGCATCGTCCACGCTACGACGAACCGCGCCGGGCGTCCCGTGCCTTGCACCGTGCGATTCGGGAGAACAAGAAACCCGGCGCGTCACAGCGCCGGGTTCTCGAGCCCTATAAGGTCGCGTGGCTACGGAGTCGGCGCGGCGACCGGTCCGTAATTGAACGATTTCGCCAGCGCATAACCGCCGGCAATCGAGCCCAGACCACTGCTGATGTCATAACCGGCTTTCGCGCAGACCGGCACACCGCCGACGGCACCGATGCAGCCCAGCGTGATATCGCTGAAGAGCCCGCCGGATTTACCGAACGCGGCATACAGTGCGGGCGCAACGTTACCCAGCGGGGTCGCGTATCCGTACATTTCTTGCACGGTGGCAAGGTAACCGGCGTACGGCGCGTTGTTGACAAACGGGAAGCCGCCGACCCAGGCGCCCGAGACGTACGCCGACGGGCCGGTACCATCGACACTGCCCGGCAGAACGACATCGGGCACATTGCGCCCGCCGGGCGTTATGCCGGCCGTCGTCGCTTGCCATGACGGCAGCGGAACAACGATTGAGACACCGCCGTTACTGCTGCTCAACGGGCTTTGCGCGATGAGCTTACCGGTTTGATCGATAAACGCCGAACTGCCGCCGACCGCCGTCACCGTATCGAGGTTTGCCGGTGCCATCGGCAGGACGAGCGGCGGCGCGCCACACAAGTTCGCGCCGCCGAAGGCGACCGATTCAACGCTTATTCCTAATGCGGCTATTTGAGCGATGATCGGTTCGATCGCGAGTTCGAGGTCGCCGCCGGAAACTTCGCAAGCGCCGACCGCAAAATTCACGACGTTCACCGAATCATCCGAGGCGACGGCATTGAACGCATCGACGATGCCGTTGTTCGATAGAAACGGCATCTGATAGGTGAACAGAGACGCACCCGGAGCCATCGACAAGATCCACTCGGCATCGAGCGTCGCTTGAAAATTATCGAAACAGAAAGCACCGCAGCCGCCGTCGACATGAACCGTCGTCGTTCGCGGGCCGCTGCGCTGCGCGCCGAACGTGGCAAGAAACGTCGCGACATCTTTGTCTCCGACGGAGCCGTCGATCAAATCTGCGACGTTCGCATTCTTACCCGTGTAGCCGTGTTCGACCGGAAAGTCTTCGGTTTTGGCAATTGCTAGCGGGCCGAAGCCGCCGTCGGGGCCGAACAGCGGGCCGCCTGCGACTGCCGGCCGGACGCCCATCGTATGCGGCGCCGCAGCGGTATGCGCGTTCACGATACTCGACAAGCCGACGACGTGCGCTCCGCTCAAGCCGGCCGGAACGATTGCCGGTGTAACGTTGGCATATGCGAGTTGTCCGCTCGGCGCACGCACCGCATCGATTGCCGTGTGAAAATAACGGTTTGCGGCACTCGCCGTGCCGTATGCATGCAGCACCGTTCGGTTGGCAAACGTTTCGACGACGAAGCCCGCATGCTCGAGATTCGCGGCAGCAGTTGCATACGCCGCCGCCGTCGGCGCAAAGTAATTGATAAACTCGGCAGCTTTGAGGTAATGGCGATAATACTTCGATGCCGGATTGCGCTGCGCCGCGAGCAGATACGGCAGATCGCCCGGGTGCCGGTACGGTAGGACGATCGAAAAATCGACGCGCTTAGCAGCCGCGGGTCCAAGGTCGCGCGCCCCACGCAGCGTTGCAGCGGCGATCGTCGCGGATGTTGCGGGCTTGAGCATCGCTGCATCGGACGCCGTTGACACGCCGGTAAAGAGTGCGGCCGCCGCGAGCGGCGCGACGAAGATTGATGTCATGCTTTCCTCTTTCATAGCCTTATTTCGCATGCGCCGTGCCGATCAACGAACCAAGACCCGTAACCTCGTCATAGCCGGTGAGCGCATTGTATCCCGGTCCGAAAAATGAGTTGTTGCCCAACGTGACGTCACGAAAGCGCACGCCGTAACCCGTCTTCTTAAAGTATGCATACAGCGTGCCGTCGATGGCACCCGAACGCTTTCCGGTGGTTTCGTTGTACTGCGTCATGAGCGCTGAAAATAACGGGCTCGACAACGACGTTCCACCTTCCGGGCCGACGAAGGCACCACTATAATAGAGCGACGTGCCGGTCCCCGGATTGGCATCGAAAGCGACATCCGGCACGTTTCGTCCCGACGTGTCGACGTTCGCGAGTCCCCGCTGATACGAGGGTAAGCCGAACACCGTCGAGACACCGCCGCCGCTACCGTTCCACGCAAGTTCGCGTAAGTAGGTTGCCGTCGGGCTGATGAGCAGCGACGTTCCGCCGACGGCCGTAAAGTGCGGATCGCTCGCCGGCGCCGAGACACCCAGCCCCGAAGCCGTTGAAAAGAGGCACGTCTGCGCGCCGAAATCACCGGACGACGCCGCAAACGTAATGCCTTCGGCAGCACCCTGAACGGCGATATGATCGCTCAACACGCCGAGATTATCGTCGAGTTCGCAGCCGCCGAAGCTCGAGTTGACAACATCGACCTTATCATCTTCGACGACCTTGGCGTACGTGTCGACGATATTCGGCGTCGACAATGTGGGCATGAGATAGACGTAGACGCCGGCACCGGGTGAGACGCCGGCGATCGTTTCAATGTCGAGCACCGTCTCGATGCCGTCGAAATTGACCGTGCTGCCGCCGTCGACCGGAACACGCACGATCGGCGCCGTCCGTTTTACATTGAAGTACGAAAAATACGTGCTGATATCGCTATCGACAAAGTCGGAATCGATCGCGATACCCGCCGAATGGCCGCTGCCGTCGAAGGTTGCACCGGGCGCACCCGGTCGCGCATGTTGTACCGGGAAGTCATAGGCGCTTGCAAACGCAAACGGTCCAAGTCCGGTATCGGGACCCTGCAGCGGATAGCCGAGTGCAATGTCGACGCGATGCGCGGCGGCGCGCACGTTCTGCGTTTTGGCAACGACGAGATTGTTGAGTCCGGCAACGCCGAAGGCGATGCCGCGCAACGCTGCCGGCAGATACGCGGGCGTCGCATTGGCGTACCGCAAACCACCGGCGGCAGATTGCTTGACGGCGTGGATCTCGGTATGGAAAAAGCTCTCGACCACGGCCGCCGGAGCGCTTGCATTGATGATCGTTCGCGTCGGTGAAAAGCGCGTGACGCTAAAACCCGCTTGCACCAAAATCGACCCAACGCGATTGTATTGCGCGACCGTTGGTGCGAAGACGGCTGCGAATTGAGCGGGCGTCAAGAAATGCCCGAATTCCGGCGAGCTCGGATTGGCCGTAGCGGCAACGAGCGAGTCGAGTTCGCCCGGATTGCGGTAGTTCAACGCGAGCGCGACGTTGATCCGAGTCTGTGCGGGGGCGCGGCCCGCATCGGTCACGGCTAGCCGCGGAACCGGAGCGGCTAACGGCGCACCCGACAGACCGACCGGCGTCCGTGCGTTCGCCGCACTCAGCGTCAGTGCCGAGGCCGCGAATGCAAAGCTAGCGGCAATACAAAACTTACGGTATTCCTTCGAATAGCGATACATAAGATCCTTAAATGAGAAAAAAGATCGCGTCGGTAAACCAAGGACCGTTAAGCTTTGGTGAACCTAGCAGGAACGCGCTTGCACCATTTCAAGCCGCTTATCCTTTAAGCAATTGCTCGATAACTTCGCCCGCTGCGATCGCGGCAAATCGCCTATGAATGCAAGCAAATCGGGCGTTCGAAGCCGATCTACCGTCGTTCGGCAGAACAACCGTTTAGGCGAAGAAGAAAAAGTTCTACTCTGTTGTCGAGTAGAGCAACCGTAGTAAACATGGAAGCTCGTACCGGTAATTGTGCTAGTACAGAGACGATCGTCAAAGCACTATCGGCCTTGTCTTCCTTCGCTTAGCAGACTAACCGCGAACGCACGTAATACCGCATTGTTACCGTGCGGAATACAACTGCGGTCGAGAACGCGCCCGGGCGTCGAATACTTGCCTGCCAGAAATCGGACCAGCATTAGGAACGTAGCGAGAAGCGCCGGCGTAAACTTTCGTTGAGCAGCGCGCTGCCGATCAGTAGCACCCCGAGGCTAAAGGGCTGCCAAATGCCGGCATTCGCACCGAGCGCGAGGCCCAAGCCGTTATACAAGAAGATGACGATGAAACTCGCGAGCAAGATGCCTAGCACGTCACCCTCACCGCCGACAATACTTACGCCGCCCAAGACGGCGATCGTTATTGCTGCGAGATTCATCGTCGCGCCGACATCGGGCGTCGCACTCGCACTCAAACCGGTCTGCACGACGGCAGCTAGACCGCAGATGAAACCCGCGGCAGCGTACGCCCAGAAGCGCACGCCCCAAACGTTGATTGCCGAAAAGCGCGCGGCGAGCGCATTAGTACCGACGCCGTAGAGATAGCGGCCGCCGACCGTTTTTACCAGGACGAACGCCAGCACGAGCGCGATCGGCAAATAAACGAAACCGATCTGGAACGGTATCCCTTGACCGGCGATTTTCGGTATCCAACTCAAGCCCGGAACATCTTGAACGTTTCCGTTGCCGATCGTAATGAGCAGCGGCGGAAACGCTGACGGCAAATTAGGCTGCGTGGCGTCGGGCAACGGTTGGGTGTGCGTTACTTGCAGCGCGATTGCAGCGTATGCATAAAACGTCGCAAGCGTCGCAATGAGCGGCGGAATACGCACGGCGCTCACTAAAAATCCGTTGATCGCACCGAGCAACAGGCCGGCAACGACGGCACCGGCGATGGCAAGCCCGATCGGGACGCCGAGTTCGATGTTGAGCACACCCAGCGTCATACCGGCAAGACCCAAAATCGAGCCGACCGACAGATCGATCGCGCCGCCGCCCGATAAGATGACGATGCTTTCGGCCAGCGCCAACAACGCCAGGGTTACGCCGTTCTGGATGACCTGATACATGTTGTACGGCTGCCAAAAATTCGGGACCGCAACGGAAAAGAACACGACGGTTGCAACAAGGACGAACGCGAGCAACAGCCGCCGCCTCATACGAGCCGCCGCCGGCGATGTTGCAGAACGTCGGCAGCCACGGCGATCAGAATCAACCCGCCGACGACCAGCCCTTCGAGCAGCCCGACGTTACCGATCGTGATCAAGGCGTTGTGGACGGCTTCGACGAGCAAGGCGCCGAGTAGACCGCCGACGATCGTGCCGCGGCCGCCGAGGATGCTTGTCCCGCCGATGACCGTGGCGGCGACGGCTTGCAGCTCCAAACCGCTACCCTCGTTCGGCTGAATCGTGCCGGCCTGACCGAGTTGAATGAGCGCCGCGCATGCGACGAGCACCCCCATCAGCGCGTAGATCGCGACGGTAACGAGCGGAACGTTGACGCCGGCTAATCGCGCCGCTTCGGAATTGCCGCCGACCGCGTAAATTGCGCGGCCCAGCGGACGCCAGATGACGAACGCCGTCAGCAGCGCTGCGATGAGCATCGTGAACCACCACGCATTGGGAATGCCCGCGAACGTTCCGAGCGCCAGCGATTCGGCTAAATGCGGCGGCGTCAACCAATTTTTGCCCAGCGCGCCGATGTGCACCGCGCGGATGATGTTGAGCGTTCCGAGCGTGACGATGATCGGATGGATGCGGCCGTAGGCAACGAGCGTGCCGTTGAGTAATCCGACGCCCGCTCCGACCGCGAGCGCTGCAACGATCGCGAGCACGAGGCCGCCGCCGCCCGCCATGACGCGGCCGGCGGCCAGCATGCAAAGTGCCAGCGCCGATCCGACCGACACGTCGATGCCGCCCGTAACGATGACGAGCGTCATGCCGATCGAGACGATGGCAACGACGGCGACGTTGGTGAAAATCTGTTCGAGATTCGACGGGCTCAGAAACGTCGGATGCGTGACGTCGAATAACAGGCTGCCGACGATTAGCAATGCGAGCACGATGGTCTCGCGGCGCAAAAGCAAGTCACGCGTGGGATTGCGCCGCAATTCGATCGGACGCAACGGCGCGGCGGCCGGCCCGATCGACGTTTTAGGAAACACGTGTTGCTTCGGTGCGCCGGCCTTCCATCGCTGCGGCCAGCACGTCCGCCGGCGCCGCTCCGCGGCCGAAGGTCCGCCGAATTTCACCTTCGTGCATGACGATGAGGCGGTCCGAAAGCGCGAGCACTTCGGGCAACTCCGATGAAATGACCATGATCGCAATACGCTGCTCTTGGGCGAGCCGAACGATGATCGTGTGGATCTCTTGTTTCGCTGCTACATCGACACCGGCCGTCGGCTCGTCGAGGATGAAGATCTTCGGCTTGGCGGCAAGCCACTTTGCCAGCACGACCTTTTGCTGGTTCCCGCCCGACAGCGTGGCCGCAGCCGCGCCGATGTTCGCCGGCTTGATCGACAAGTCACGCGCGTAGCCGTTCGCCAAATCGCGTTCGCGATCGGTTCGGGTCACCGAACCAAACCGGCTCAGATCGCGCAGCACGACGACGGTTTCGTTGTATGCCACCGGCAACGCGCCGAACAAGCCTTGACCTTTGCGGTCTTCGGGCAAATAACAAATACCGGCTTCAACGGCCGCGCCGGGCGTGCGCAGCTGAACCGGCCGGCCGGCGAGCAGAATCTCGCCCTGCTGCGCGGGCTCTTCACCGAAAATCGCGCGCGCGATTTCGCTGCGTCCTGATCCGACGAGACCGAAAAAGCCGACGATTTCACCCGGCCGCAACGCGAAAGAAACGTCGTGGTAAGCTCCGGCGCGAGTGAGATTCTTCACTTCGAGCATCGGCTCACCCGGCTGGGCAACGGGATGGTCCGCACCGGCGCGCAACGCCTGCCCGGCCATGACCTCGATGAGCCCGCTTGTCGTGACGTCGCCGATGCGCCACGTCCCCTTCGTCTCACCATCTTTAAGAATCGTCACCCGGTCGGCGATGGCGAACACCTCCTCGAGCCGATGGCTAATGAAAATGATCGCAACGCCGGCCGAGCGCAGCCGGCCGATGATATCGAACAGCCAGCGTGCTTCGCGCTCGGTGAGGATCGCCGTCGGTTCGTCGAAGACTATGACCTTGGGATCGGTACTGCGTGCCTTCGCAATAAGCGCCAACTGACGGCGCGCGAGGCTTAATTCATCGATCGGCGCGGTCGCCAGTCCCGGCTCGACACCGAACTCTTCGAGCAGCTCGCGAACTCGCGCGATTTGCGCACGACGGTCGATGTTTCCGAACCGGTTACGTATCTCGCGACCGAGAAAGATGTTCTCGGTTACCGTCAGCTCGGGATAGACTTGCGGATCTTGATAGACCGTTGCAATGCCGGCGGCTAGCGCTTGCGCCGGTGAGGCGAAGTTGACCGTTCGCCCGTCGAGGGCGATGGTTCCCCGATCGGGCGCGATTGCGCCCGATAGTATCTTGATCAGCGTGGATTTACCGGCACCGTTTTGCCCGACGAGCGCAACAACTTCGCCGCCGGTTACCTCGAAATCAACCGCCCGCAACGCAGCGACGCCGGCATACGATTTCGAGATGTCGCGCATCTCAAGCATTGCGGCGCTCCGGCAAGCGCCGGTGCTTAGCCCGCACTAAAAATTAAATTGATCGATGTTTGCTTTAGTGAACGTCGTCGGCGGACCTAACAGGAGCATCTTCTTCGCGGCATCGTACTTGATCGTGCCCAGACCCGGGACGTCATTGCTGGCTTTGAAGTCATGGCCACCCGCAAGTTGCAAACCGGCCCAAACCGTCAGATACCCGAGCTTGACCGGATCCCAAAGAACAAAGCTTTTAGCCGCGCCGCTGGCGACGTACGGCTTCATCCCCGACGGCAGCGCAACACCTGTCACGAACACTTTGCCGATTTTGTGGAGTTCCGTTACGGCTTGTGCCGCGCCGGGTCCCGAACTCGTGCACTGTCCGATGATACCGCGTAGATTCGGGTGAGCGGTGATAAGGTCGCGGCTGTCGGCGACGGATTTTGCCTGATCTTCACCGGAGTACACCACGCCGACGAATTTCATGCCCGGGTATTTTGCCGCGCGCTGCTTCTCGATTGCAATCCAGCCGTTGAGATTTTGAGCCGCCGGTCCGCACGAATCGATTGCCCATTCGCCGGTCTTCCCCATTTGATCGGCAAGCGCATCAAGAGTCGCGTTGCCGATCTCTGAATCGAGAGCCTGATTGACGAACACCGCCCGCGAACTCGACGGCGCGTCGGTATCGGAGGTGAAGATCTTAATACCCTGCGCTTGGGCTTGGGCAAGGGCGGGCGCCACGACTGCCGGATCGTCGGGCGCTACGGCGAGCGCGTCGACGTGCTGGGCGATGAGTTGCTTGACGATTTGCACTTGCAAGTTTGCATCGGCGGTAGTCGGACCGTTATAAACGAACTTCGCGCCGAACTTTTTGGCCGCCGCTTCGCCGCCTTGCTGCATTGCATTGAAATAGCCGATGTTGATTAATTTCGGCACGAAGGCGATGCTCAGCTGCTTATCTTGCGCGGCCGCCGGCCCGATGGAAACAAGCGCGGCCAGCGCTGCAGCGCTCAAACCGAGCACACGTCGAAACACACGTCCGTTCAAGAAAACTTCCAATCTTGCTGGCCGCACGTACCGGCTCGTTAAGCTCCGCCGGATCATCGTACGGCCGATGAGCGTTTGTTATTGTGTGTGCAGTATAGACCCGGCCCGCCGTCGGGCGCAAGCCGTTCTGCGCCGAATGATCGAACGCCGTTTTACGACGGAGCGTCAGTCATTCAACGGTGTCGCACTGCGTTCGAGATCCGGGTCGTCGGCGGCCTGCGTGCCGTACGTACGCATCTTCTGTTTCACGCGCTCGATTTCGTCGTCGGGTAATATTTGCGGCTCGCCGATTTGCAGCGCATAGACGTACTGGCGGGCCAGCATTTCGATGTCGAACGTGCGCCGCAACGTTAGCGCGAGCGTCGGTCCGACGACGATGAGGCCGTGGTTTGCAAGCAGACACGCATCGCGTTCGTGCAGTGCGACAAGCGCGTTTTCGGCCAACTGCCGGCTGCCGTACGTCGCATACGGCGCGCAGCGGATCGTCGGACCGCCGGCGATGGCAACGTAATAGTGCAATGCCGGAATATCGCGGCGCATGCAGGCGATGGTCGTCGCGAACATCGAGTGGGTGTGGATGATCGCGCCGACGTCCGGCCGGGTGCGCATGATCTCGGCGTGAATGCGCCATTCCGTCGTCGGTTTCGCCGGTCCGTAATAGCTTCCGGCGGGCAGCATGACGGCTATTTCGTCAGCGCTCATCTCGTCATAGGGAATGCCGCTGGGCGTAATGAGAAACGTGCCGTTCATGCGCACGCTGACGTTACCGGCGGTGCCCTGATTGATGCCGAGTTCGATCATGCGCAAGCACGTGCGCACGATTTCCTCACGTAGTCCGCGCTCGTCGAAAGCGGGCGGCGCGGGAGCGTCGGGCATCGCGGCGTGTTCGCTGGGCCATTTCCCGGCGCCTCGTCGCTTCGCTTGCAGTCCGAATTGACACAGCCGCTCGGGTGTGTTTAGAGTGGAACATGACGCTGGGCGTGTCGATTTCCAATTCCGTTCTCACGCGATTGACCGCGCGATCGCGCGGGCTCGGCGCCGACCGAACGATCTGTAACTGGGGCGGCGGAAACACCTCGGTGAAAACGACGGAAGCCGATCATATCGGACGTCCGACGCGCGTGCTGTGGGTGAAGGGTTCGGGTTCGGATCTTGCAACCGTCACGCCGGCTTCCTTCACCGGTCTCAAGCTCGACGAAGTGCTGGTGCTGCGCGACCGCGCGCGGGTCGCCGATACCGAGATGGTCGCACATCTGCGCCGCTGTATGACCGATCCCGATCGCCCGCGAGCCTCGATCGAAACGCTCTTTCACGCGTTCGTTCCGGCGAATGCGATCGATCATACGCATGCCGATGCAACGAATTATTTTGCCTGCGCGCGAGACGGTGAACGCTTCGCACGCGAGATTTTCGGCGAAGAACTCGTTTGGATTTCCTACCAGCGGCCGGGCTTTCGGCTAAGCCGCCGCATCGCCGAGGCCGTCGCTGCAAACCCGCCGGCCAAGCTCGTGATCTTGCAAAAGCACGGCTCGATAAGCTGGGGCGACGACGACGACGCTTGCACGGCGAACACGCTGTCGCTGCTCGGCCGCGCGAAAGCGTTCGTCGACGCGCGCATGGCGGCGACTCCGGCATTCGGCGGCGAACGCTGCGCCGCGCTGCCGATCGAGCAACGGCACGCCGCCGCCGCCGACATCATGCCGCTATTGCGCGGCGCCGTTTCGTCCGTCAAAGCTTGCGTTTTGCGCTACGAAGATGCGCCCGACGTACTCGAATTCGTCAACTCCGTCGATGCGCCGCGCTTAGCCGCCATCGGGGCGGCATGCCCCGATCATCTCGTGCACACGAAGGTCCGGCCGATGTTCGTCGACTGGACGCCCGGTGCGAGCAGCGAAGATTTGCGCGCGGCGATCGCAGCGGCGGTCCCGGCGTACGAACGCGCCTACCGCGACTATTTGGCTGCGAATGCCGAGCAAAATCTCGACCCCGATGGCGACACGCCGGTCGTTCGGTCGCCGGCCGCCGACATCAATCCGGCGCCGCGCGTTATTCTCATCCCGGGGATCGGGATGTTTACGACCGGCAAAGATGCGCAAAACGCTCAAATTTCGGCCGAGCTCTACCATCGCGCGATCGCCGTCATCCGCGGCGCTGAAGTACTCGGCGGCTTCGTCTCGCTAACCGATGAGGAAAGTCACGCCGTCGAATATTGGCCGCTCGAGCAATACAAATTGAGCCTCATGCCGCCGGAGCGCGACTTCGCGCGCCGCGTGTGCCTGGTAACCGGAGCCGCCGGCGGGATCGGTTCGGCGATCTGCCGCCGGCTCGCCGCCGACGGCGCCCATATCGTCGCAACCGATATCGACGGCCCGGGCGCGCGTGCGCTGGCCGATGAGATTTGCACGCAATACGGTCCGCACCGGGCAGTCGACGTGCCGATGGACGTCACCGATGAGGACAGCGTGCGCAATGCTTTCCGCCAAGCTGCGCTGGCGTACGGCGGCATCGACATCGTGGTGAGCAACGCCGGCATCAGCTCGAGTTCGCCGATCGGTCAAACGTCGCTGCGCGATTGGCAGCGCAATAGCGACATTCTGGGGACCGGTTACTTTTTGGTAGCGCGCGAGGCGTTCCGTCAGCTGACCGATCAAGGCCGCGGCGGGACGATCGTTTTCATTGCATCGAAAAACGGACTTGTCGCGGGAAAAAACGCCGCGGCGTATTCTGCGGCGAAAGCCGCCGAATTGCATCTTGCACGCTGTCTAGCCGAAGAGGGCGGCGCGTTGAACATTCGCGTCAACACCGTTAATCCTGATGCCGTCCTCGAGGGTTCGCGCATCTGGAACGGCCGGTGGCGCGACGAACGTGCCGCGACGTACGGCATTGCGCCCGAAGCGCTCGAAGAACATTACCGCAAACGAACGGTTCTGGGCGTCAACGTCGTACCGGCCGACGTTGCGGAAGCCGTCGCATTTTTCGCTTCGTCCCGCGCAGCGAAGAGTACGGGCAACATTCTAAACGTCGACGGCGGAGTCACCGCGGCTTACACGCGTTGATGCAAGCGCCGTGAAGCGCCACTATGTCGCAGTCGATCTCGGCGCCGAGACGGGACGCGTCGTGATCGGCGGCGTCGGCGACGACGGCATCGGCTTAACCGAAGTGCATCGCTTCGCCAATACGCCGGTGCGGACGCCGGACGGACTGCATTGGAACGTGCTCGGACTTTACGACGAGGTCGTTCGCGGCCTGGAGCGCGCCGTCGCGACCGCCGACACCGAGATTGCGTCGATCGGCGTCGATTCGTGGGGTGTCGACTACGGCTTATTCGATGCGGCCGGCCGCATGTTCGGCAATCCGTATCATTACCGCGATGCGCGAACCGACGGTACGCGAGCCGCTTATGCCGCGCTCGTCTCACCCGCCCAGCAATACGCGCGCACCGGGATCGCGCAAATGTCGATCAACACGCTGTACCAACTCGTCGTGCAGATGCAGACCGGCGGTCTGCCCGCAGATACCGCTGCGTTTCTCATGATTCCGGACATCATGCACTATTGGCTGACGGGCATTCGGACGACGGAATCGAGTAACGCGAGTACGACCGGCTTGCTCGCAATCGACGGCACGTGGGCCGACGACTTACTCGCCGCCGCAGGTTTACCGCGCGCGATCTTCAGCGCGCCGGCCGAACCGGCAACGCGCTTAGGGCCGTTGCGTCAGACGCTCGACGGTTCGCGCCTTCGCGCTCTTCAGGTGGTCGTTCCGGCAACCCACGATACCGCATGTGCGGTGATTGCCGCACCATTGCACGTCGCGCCGGCCGGTTGCGTGTGTGCCTTCATTTCGTCGGGGACCTGGTCGCTGCTCGGTTTGGAACTGAGCGCACCGATTGTTGCCGAAGCGGCGCGACTGGCCGGCTTTACCAACGAACGCGGCGTTGCCGGCAGCACGCGCTTCCTGCGCAACATCATGGGATTGTGGCTCGTTCAAGAATGCCGCCGTTCGTGGCGCCGCGACGGGACGGAGTACAGCTACGACGACCTTACCACGCGCGCGGCCCGCATGGCGTCGCCCGACCTCATCGTCGACGTCGATGACCCCGCACTGCTGCATCCGGACGATATGCCGGCGGCGATCCGCGCGCAGTTTGCCGAGTGTGCATCGGGTGCCGGCAGCGATCCGGTCGTGCTGATTCGCGCGATCTTCGAGGGGCTGGCGTCGGCATACCGCCGCTCGATCGCCGACCTCGAACGGCTGACGGGACAGCGCGTCGGCGCGATTGCCGTCGTCGGAGGCGGTGCGCGCAATGCGCTGCTCTGCCAGCTTACCGCCGACGCGTGTCAATGCGTCGTCTATGCCGGACCGGCCGAAGCCAGCGCCACCGGCAACATCCTCGTTCAAGCCGTCGCCGATCGCGCACTCTCCAACCTGCGCCAGATCCGCGACTTCATCAAAACGACGAGCCGGCCGGATATCTTCGAGCCGCGCGCCGGCGGCGGTATCGATTGGGCGGAGCGCGACGCGCGTCTGACCGACCGGCGCGTGACGCAGACGTACGCTGCGGTACGCGAACGCTAAGCGCTCGCGTCGATAGCATCGATCTCGAAAGGATCTTGCATGTTCGATCTTCGTGGACGTACCGCACTCTTGACCGGCGGAGGGCGCGGCTTAGGCCTCGCGATGGCACGCGCGCTGGGCGAGCACGGGGCGCGGCTCATGCTCATGGATCGCGAAGAAGCGACGCTGGACGCTGCCGCCGGCGAACTAACCGCTGCGGGGTTCGAGGTTCGCAGTTGCACCGGCGACGTGACGGTTCCGGCCGATACGGTTCGGGCGGTCGATGCAATGCGCGCCGCGTGGGGCCGGGTGGACATCGGCATCTGCAACGCCGGAATTTCCGGTAACGAAGCAGCCGAAGACGTTACGCTCGAACGCTGGAACGCAATAATGGGCGTTAATTTAACCGGAGTATTCTTTACCGCGCAAGCATGCGCGCGCGCGATGATCGAACAGCGCAGCGGCTCGATCGTCGCCATCGCGTCGATGTCGGGCTTCATCGTCAACGTGCCGCAGGAACAATCCGTGTATAACATCTCCAAAGCCGGAGTGATCATGGCCACCAAGAGTCTCGCCTCGGAGTGGGCGGAATACGGCATTCGCGTCAATGCCATCGCGCCCGGTTACATGCGGACGGCAATGACGGCCGCGTCGCTGGCGGACCCCGAGCGCGGCGGCGCTTGGCTGGCCGCAACGCCGATGAACCGGCCGGGTGAACCGCACGAACTCGGCGGCGCGGTGGTGTACCTGGCTTCCGATGCGTCGAGCTTCGTTACCGGCCACACGCTTGTCGTTGACGGCGGTTATACGGTGCGCTAACTATTCGCAACGGCGGCGCTCACCGAGGCGTCGTTAAGCACGCGCGTTGTTCCCGAACGGCCCTATTACCGGCGGCATTAATTGTTTAATCTGTTTTTTTAACCGAGCACGCGGACATCGTTAGATGGGCCGCAATGCACGACTTACAAAGCTAGCCGCGACGGTGGATGGATTGGATGCACGCGTTGGTTTAGAAGACGATGCTTCGCGCGTTACAGAATCATTTGTGCCAGTGCAGTCTCACGCGCAAGAAATCGCCGCGATCGTCGCCTGCGTGCCGGCGGATTGCCGAGAGTCCGCCGCTTGGGCCGTTCCGCTGTTGGTTGCAACGGCGCGCTCCGGCGGCATCACGCATCCGCGCCGAATTGCCTATCTTCTCGCAACGGCCGAACAGGGTTCGGGTTTCGGCGCTCGGATGGTGCAAACATCCGCAGTAGACGCGCAATTAGCCGAAGACCAACGCTTCTGCGGCCGCGGGTTCGTGTATGTGAGCGGGCGCGCGCAGTATGCCGCGTGGTCGCAGCGGTTGGGTTTGCCCGACTGCATCGTGGATGACACGCGACTTCCGAATCTGGTCGCCGATCCCGACGCGATGGCGCGGCCATCGATCGCCGCGCGCACGCTCGTTCGCGGTATGCGCGACGGCCTTTTCACCGGTGCCGCCTTGGGCTATTACGTCAATGCGAAGAAAACCGATTATTACAATGCTCGGCGCGTCATTGACGGAACGTCGCACGCCCGAGAAGTCGCCGCGTCCGCCGTGCTCTATCAAACGGCGATCGAACGGATCGCCGCCGACCGGCACCGCGAGTTCTTAGCTGAAGTCACCGGGCGGCGGGCCGTGAGCGCCACCCGCGACATTCTCAACGATGTCCGCGAGGCCGTCGAGCGGCTCGCCTTGCGCGGTGAGATGCTCGCACGACCGCTCGAAGTTTTGAAGTGGACGGGCGAAGCACGCCAAGGTAAATTCGTTCAACTCGACGAGCAGACGTGCGCGCTGCATATGGGCCGCGGCGTGTATGTCGAGTTGGATATCGCACGCGATCTGCACGGCGTCGTTCCGCCCGAAGGCCAGAATATGGCGCTCAAGCGGTCGGGCATCATTCGGCCGACGTTGGGCAGCGGGCGCAGCGACTACCCGTCGCACCGCATCGTTTACGATCCGTAAACGCACGTCCCGTCCGACCAGGTTTGCAGAACGCGCAAACCGCCGAATGATGCGCGGGCGAACGGATCGCCGTCGAGCAGAATGAAATCGGCGGCTTGTCCGAGCGCGAGCGCACCGGTTTGCCTTTCGGCATGACCGAAGCGCGCCGCCGCGTAGGTGTACATGGTCAGCGCTTCGCCGGTGTCGAGGCGTTCGGCCGGAGTGTGATGATTGAGCGCGGCGTGCAAACCGGCTAGCGGCGAGAGCGCGCAAACCGGACTATCATCGCCGCCGGCCACGATCGCGCCGGCGGTCAGAGCGGTTTTGAGCCGGTTCATCCCCCGCGAACGTTCGATACCTAAGCGACGTTCGTACATGCCGCCCGGCCCGCCCCAGGCCGCATCGAACTGCGGCTGCATCGAGAGAAAAATGCCCAGCCGCGCGCAGCGTTCGATCTGATCGATCCGAGCCAACTCGAAGTGCTCGATGAAATGACGGCCGGTCGGACTCGGCCGGCCGTCCAACACGCGCTCCCACATCGCCAGACACTGTTCGATCGCCCGATCGCCGATCGCGTGCACGCCGGCCGATACTCCGAGCCGTTCGGCCGCCACGAAATACCGTTCGACGTCGGCATCGGAATGCATGAGCACGCCCGAGCTTGCGACATGGCAATACGGCGCGCTAAGAGCAGCCGTAGCACTGCCGATCGACCCGTCGAGAAACACGTCGCCGCCGACGTACGGCAGGCCTAAGTCGGCAGCGATGTGCGGCGCGAGCGCGCAAACTTTCGGATGCCACTTCGCGGCGCCGGCCGCCGGCAGGGTCGCGATTTCGGCCCGATACGCGGCGGTATCGCCGAGGCCCACAAGCTGGACGTGCAGATGCAACGCGCCCTGCGACAGCGCCAGCGTGGCCGCCCGCCGGTCGGCGGCGCGCTTTTCGCCTACCGGCAGCCCGCCGATGACGGCGACTTGCGCGCGCCAATTGGCTTCGAGAAAGAGCCGGCCCGTCGGTTCACCCGCGGCGTCACGCTCGATGCCCGTCAACGCCGGATCGAGATCGGCGTAGGCAAGCGCCGCCCGGCTCAGCAGCGCGCTATGTCCGTCGACCCGGACGAGCATCGCAATCCGATCGCCGTGGGTCGCATCGAGGACTGCCGGATCGGCAGTGCGGCCGTCGTCCCACAGCGCATCGTCATAGTTGCCCGCAATGACGAACGCCGTACGTGGTAACGCGGCGACGCGGGCGGCGAACGTTGCCGCGTCACGCACTGCGGAGAAGTCGCGATCGCCGGCTTTGAGGCCGGTATCGGTAAGGTGGACGTGACAATCGGCAAACGCCGGGACGATCGTCGCGCCGTCGAGCGCAATCCGCTCGACTCCGGCACCGATTGCAGCGGCGCTTAGCCCGGCGACCGTGGTGCCGTCGACGACGAGTGCGTCGTGCCGTGCCCATTGCCTGCGTCCCGGTTCGTACGCATAAACGGCACCGCCGGTAAACGCTCGCAGCATGATCGGTATGCCCTTCGCGGCGCCTGCGGCGACTCATGGCCGGTGACAGGCACGGTCACCGTACGCGCGCAAATGCGTGCCGTGATGCGCGTTCTTACAGGTATTGCGACCGGGTTCTTGTTCGGCTACGCGGCAGTGCGGCTCCGCACGGCCTGGATCGACCGGCAGACGCCGTTCGCCACCATTGCAACGGCCGATCCCAAGGCCTACGGCGCAGCGCGGCGCGGGCTTTTGCTGGCCGGAACCGCGCGCGGCATCGCGTCGCTCGTCACGACGTCGTTCGTCATTGCTCCGGCTCTGGAACGCGCGCTCGACGGGTGGCCGCGGCCCTTACGCGTGCCGGCGTTCGTCGCCGCGCTGACGCTACTCGACGGCTTACGCGATCTATCCGCCGACTATGTCGAAAGCCACCTGATGGAACGAACGTACGGAACGTCGGATCAAACGGCACCGGCCTGGGCCGCCGATCACGCGAAAGCCGCCGGAATCGGCCTTGCCGTATCGATGCTCTTGATGTCCGGCGGCGAACTGGCGGTACGCAAAGCGCCGCAACGGTGGCCCTGGATCGCCGTCGGCGCCGCTCCGCTCTTACTGACGCTGGCAAATGTTATCGCGCCGACGTTCATCATGCCGCTATTCAACACGTATACGCCGTTGCAAGGCGAACTCGAGCGGCGCATCCGCGAACTTGCGGCCCGGTACGGTGCCGGCGATGCTTCGATCTTGCGCTTCGATATGAGCCGCCAAACTAAGAAAGCCAACGCATTCGTTACCGGAGTTTTCGGTACGAAGCGCATCGTGCTCGCCGATACGCTCATTGAAAAGTTCGCCGACGATGAAACGCTCTTCGTCGTCGCACACGAACTCGGTCACTACGTTCGGCGCGACCCGTGGCTCTCGATCGCGCTGGGCACGGCCTTCATCGCCGCCACCATCGGCGCGGGCAACGTCGCATTGCGGCGTGCCGGACGGCGGTTGGAAACGCTCACCGACGGCACGCGCTTCGCATTATACACGACGCTCTTCTCAACGCTCGGATCGCCGTTGCTCGCCGCCTTGTCGCGGGCCGTCGAACGCCGCGCCGACCGGTTTGCGATTGCCGCGACGCACGACCCGCAGAGCGGAGCGCGCGCGTTTCGGCGCTTGCGCGAACAAAATTTAGCCGAAGACGAGCAGCCGAAATGGGCCGAGCTGCTCTTTTCCTCGCATCCTTCACTCAAAAGCCGGATCGAGCGGCTCGAGGCTGCGACCTGAGCTCCGGTCGAGCCAGCCGACCAGCGGCGCCGTCGCGCGCATTGCAGCGAGCAGCACGGCAATCGGATTAGCGCCGGTTAATTCACGGTCGGTCAGAGCGCGGCGCGCGATGAAACGCCGTGCACGGATAAATTCGCCCCGCGGATGATCCGCGTCGAAGCCGCGCGGCATGCGCACCAGCGGATCGGTATCGAGCGGCAGATACGGGCCGAGCGCTTTACTCGCCAGCAACCGCGTGAAGTGCGAATCGTCGTCGCCGACACGGCGTCGCAGATCCGCTAACACGGGTTTTTGCGGGAGATAGATGCCTGCGGCGAACAAGCTCTTGCCACCGGGCTCGAGCGAAATGTAATAACCGGGCGTCATTCCGCGCCGGCCGTTTGCGGACATAAATGCCGACAGCGCCGTTTTATACGGGGTCTTATCGTGTCCGAAGCGCGTGTCGCGGTAAATACGAAACGTGCACTCACGCGGCTCGACGCGCGCAAAGCGTTCGTCGAGTGTTACCGCCGCAATCAGCAATGCGGCGACGAATTCCTCGAATTGCGGTTTGATCGCCGCATCGTAAGCCGCTCGATGGTCGGCAAACCAAGCACGATCGTTGTTTTTTGCAAGCGCGCGCAGAAACGTAAAGGCCGCCGGAACATCGAGCGGCGACGCTGGGACGCGGCTCACGTTGCGCCGTTGCGCGAGCCGGTAAGCTGCTGTAACGGGAGAGTCATTTCGGCCGATTCGCTTTGGACGGTCGTTCGGCGGGAATCGACCGCGCATGCGTTACAAATCGATTTTCTCAATATCATTCGATGCCGACGACGATGCAGCCGCAGCGAAAGTCGCTCACATGCATCACGAGCAAGTTCGTGAAGATTTGCAAATCGAAGGCGCCGACCATCCGTTTGAGATTACGCTCGAAGAATTGCTTGAAATCAAATCGTCGGCCACCCGTTCGGTGCTGGCGGGACCCACGAAGCGGACGATTTAACGTTGCCCGGCACTCACGACCGGCGACGGTCGTGCGCCTAACCACGTCGCCAGATCGGTTTTTTCCTCGCCGCGAGGAGCGTCGTCGCGAAGCTCGCGCCGTAACTCACCGAACGATCCGAAGGCCTCGGCGAATGCATCGTGTTTATGTATCGACTCATAATTAATTTGCGTTGCGGAAATGAATGTTTCGTCGGGAAAATCCGCATAAACGTCGAGTGCGCGAGCTAAGATTCCGCGCACCACGTCTTCGACGAACTTCGGATTGTGATGTGCTTTGTTGACGATATAGAACTCGTCGGGCCGCTTGAGCAGGTCGTACGTTTCGCTCGACATCGAAGCTTCGACGATCTCGACGAGATCTTCGGCTCTCAAATCCGGCTGTTTGTCGGGCGTCGTGCCGACGAGGACCGAACCGCGTCCGCGTTGATTGTGCGTCGCGACCGGCAGCGCATCGAGCGCGCGTTTGGCGTCGGCTGCGCTAAAACCGACATCGATGAGTTCGCGCATCGAATGTTCGCGCACCATCAATTGCGCGCACGGACAAGCCGTCATCCCTTCGGCTTCGACGCCGACAACACGGCGCGTGCCGCGCGCATCGGCATGCGCGATACCGACGAGCGTGTACATCTCTTGGGTTCGTTTACCGCTGACCGGCGTCCAGCGCTCGAGCCCGAAATCCGCGCGCAAACGCACGTCGGCGCGTAAGGCGCCTTGCGAACCGACGATCTCGCGAGCGATGCGTTCGACCAAGTCTTCCATGCGCGACGGTTGATCGGCGCGCGCTAGAACATCGAGGGTCGCAGCCTCGAGCAATTCGGAAAAACGCGACATGTGAACGCCGGATTTATCGGCGCTAAGATCGGCGACCATCGTGAAATCGCCGTTGAAAAGCCGTTCGGCGCCGTCGATGTTGAGCCGAATGATGTGCTTGACGGACGATACGCCGACGCGATTGAGCGATAGCCGCACGTCCGGTTCTTCTTCTTGCCGGTTCGCGAAGAAGTGCATCGCACGCTGCTTCTTCGCGATGCCCGACGACGGCGACGCAGCGGCAAGCGCGGCAATCGACCGGTGCAAGCGCGGATCGACGAGGTCGCCGGCAATTTCAGCCAGCGGAATGAGGTTGAACGGCCGTTCGGCGATATGCGGATACGGTATCTCGAAGCGCCCGAAGTCGGCGACGACATCGTCAAAATACAGGATGTCGATGTCGATCGGACGTGCACCGAGTTCGTGCGTGCGCTGCCGGCCCACTGCGACTTCGACGCTGCGCAGAGCCGACTCGAACGGTTGCGGCTCGAGCCTCGTCGTCAGCCTTGCGGCGATGTTGAGAAAGGCCGGACCGGCAACGCCGACCGGCGGCGTCTCGTAGTACGACGATACGGTGTGAATCTCGGCGAACGAACGCAATTTCTGCAAGGCTTGTAAGATCGAACTCTGACGGTCTCCGAGGTTCGAGCCGGCGCCGATGTAAACCGTGTGCATGCTTGCATTCAGACCGCATCGTTCGGCACGGAGTTGCCCGTCACGGGCGTGCCGGGCATGCGTTGGGCGAATGCCAGACGTGCCCGGCGTTGCGGATTCACCGCGGCGTACATCCGCGCCAGCGCGACTGTTTCAGCCACGTCGTGCACGCGCAGTAGGCGCGCGCCGGCGGCGATGCCGAGGCCGGCAGTCGCCAGCGACGGCACCAGCAACGCTTGCGCCGGGCGATTGAAAAGCCGCCCGATGAAGCTCTTGCGCGAACTTGCAAATAGGATCGGGAATCCGAGTGCGGTGAGTTCGCTGAACCGGTCGAGTATCTCTAAATCGGTCGCCGGTTCCTTACCGAACTCGAGACCCGGGTCGATTGCGATCGATTCGCGAGCGACGCCGGCGGCCAGCGCAAGTTCGATCCGCTCGTGCAAGAACTCGACGATCTCGCCGAGTGCGTCCGCGTACACGTACGTGCTTGCGGATCGGACGTTGAGTTCGCCCTTGAGATGCATGATGACCAGACCCGCACCGTAACCTGCAACGACGCCCGCGAGCGCCGGATCCGCCAGGCCGCTACAGTCGTTGATGAGATCGGCACCGGCGTCGAGCGACGCTCGGGCGACCTCGGCTTTGGAGGTATCGACCGATACCGCGAGGCCCAAGCCCGCCGCAACGACGGCACGGACGGCCGGAACGACCCGGCGGCTTTCCTCTTCGGCTGCAATGCGGGGGTTCCAATGGGCGTACGATTGGCCGCCGATATCCACGAGCGCAGCGCCGTCGGCCGCCATTACACTCGTGCGTGCGACGACGTCGCCGATGTCGTTCGCCCGCTCGTAGAACGAGTCGGGCGTAACGTTCACGATGCCCATGACCGCCGCTTCCGCCGCGAGGTCGAGCGTCCGGCTCCGCAGCCGCAACCGGACCGGCAGCGTACGCGCATCGCCGGCAGCGTGCGCGAGTGCGGCGATCTCCGCACCGGCATCCGGCAAGGCCGCCGCGGCACGTGTCAATTGCTCGGGGGTCGCCACCGTTGCGACGAAGCTGCCGGCAGCGACCGCCGTCGCTCCCGCCGCGCGCAGCGCGGCAACGAGCGCATTGCTTTTCGCGATGTCGCCGGTCTCGAGCGCGGCAATCGGTGCGCAGTGACGGGCAAGTAACCGGGCAGCGTCGTCGGAGCCGAAGTGCTCGGCAAGCCGGACCGCGAGTCCGGCTTCGTTCGTCGCGCTTAAAATGCGACCGAGAAGCGGGAAGCGGCTCAACGTTCGGACGGCGCGGTCATCGAACGAGGCCTTTGCAACGGCTCGCCGGTCACACCTCTGCGGCTCGCTTCAGGCGTCGCCGAAAATCGCCGATGACTTGAAGATGACCACCCAAGCAGGCCTCGTCGGCACCGGCATTCAGCCGCTCATTGACGTCGTGAAGGCATCGGGCGCCGACCCGGGCGATTTACGCGCCGTCGTTTGGCAGGCGACCTGGGCTCGCGGCTATGAGGACGTCGTTGCTCCGGTACCGGCGTTGCGGCTTAAAGAAGAGGGCTTCGTCGTTTACGCGCGCCGGATCGGTGCCGACAAGTATGCTGCCATCGTCGACACCGCCCATGCGCTCTGGGCGCTCGTCGCCACGGGCGACCTGCCGCCGGCGGGGGCACGCGTCCGGGTCGTACCGGCTTTCGGGCGGACCGAAGCCGGCTGGGACGTGACGGTGCTCGAAACGCTTGGAATCGGATTGACGGTCCGCTTCGGCGGACGTAACGGCGAAACACACAGCTGGGCCGAGCACGTGCGCACGGCGCTCAACCGGATCGTCGACGCCGAGGCCGACCGCCGCAAAGCAATCGTCGCCGAACGCCGCAACTTCGTCGCAGCCGACCTCATTCTGCCTTTCCGCGAAGAGATCGATGCGCTGCACGAGCAGATTCGCGTGCGCACGGAAGCCGAGACGGCGGCAACTCCGCAAGAACGCGCGGCGTACGAACGCGGCAATGAAAAACAGCGTAAGGCAATCATCGAGGACTGCAAAGTCCGTCGCATCAACCGCTATCAAGAAGAAGTCAAAGCGCTGCGCGCCCGCATCCCCGAATTACAAACCGCCTACGACAAGCGAGTGGCCGCGAACGCGGAGGTCCGTGCCGCAGTGAGCGAGCTCGAAGATGCCGCATTGCGCAGCCGCTGCGTCTCGGAACGCATCGGAACGGTCGAGAAGCAGCTGACGGCTATCGAAGCATCGAACTTGCTCGTGACCGGCGATGCCGAACGTCTCGAAGCGCTGACTTCGCGTGATTTCGAGGAGATCGCACAGACGGTCGAATTACTGCACGACCTCATTCCGCGACGCGTGCAAAAGCGCTAGAGCGGCCGCACCGTCTGCGGGGCAAGCGTTCCCGCGATTCGCGAGCGCAAGTCGTCCAGATGCGCCTGTGTCGCGGCATCATGCGAGCGCGCCGCATCGATGCGGTGTGCGAGTGAAACGAGCGAAGCTCGCGCCAGTGCTTGTGCCTCGCGCGGCAGACTTAGTGAGTCCAGTACGAAGCCGGGCAGCAAGGCAATTGCCATTTCGAGGTCGGCGAAGCGCCGCTGCAACTCGCGATGCGTCGGTGCGATCCGGCGCGAATGCAGGTCGTCGAACACCGCGCCGTTCGTCCAGGCGAATAAGTCGCTAAGCGTCATCGTATCGCCGGCTTTGCTGACTTTGAGCGATTGATCGGCGATGCGGGCGAGATTCGGCGCGGAAAACATCGAACCGATCGCATCGTCCTGAATTTCGGCGACGACTTCGCGCAACGGGAAATCCGGTCGCCGCAGGTCGCCCGAATCCCAATGGAAACCGAAGCGCGTCGCGCTGAGTTCGTTGAGCAATCCCGGCGAATAGCGGAACGCTGCCGATGAAAAGACGTAGCGGTCGATCAAGTCGAACGCGCGATGCGCTTGGCTTCGGCTGATCGAGACGAACGGCGGAGCCGATCCGGCTTGGCCGCGATGCGCGCGTGACGTGTAGATTCCGCCGATGTAGCGTGCGGCCAGGTCGACTGCCGACAACTCGTTATTGAGGATTGTCACGAGCGACGCCCGAATTTCCGGATACGAACGCCGATCGCCGGGATACGGCCGGTCGAGCGTCTTGGCCAGCAATTCATCGAGCCCGAGTTGTTCGCGGTCGTACCCGAGCGGGTCGCTCGATAAATCGAAGCGCGCGATGTGCGGATCGATGGCAACCGGCTCGAGTGCATCTTCATCGGTACCGTACGCAAAGCCGGGTCGCGTCGAGCGCGCGGCGATCGCGCGCAAGAACGGAACCTCTTGCGCCGAGGTCGAGCTGCCGCGGAACGTCGTGTAGCCGTACGCGATCGCCCAGTAGTCATACGGTCCGAGGCGCGTCGGAAAATAATCGGCTTGACGCTGTCCGGGCGCCGCGATGTTCGCCGGCGTGTAATCCATGACCGACGCCGTCGTACCGTGCAGGCGGGTAAAGCGCGGATCGTGCAACTGCGCTCGGGTGTACGCCGTCGAGCCCTCGAAATTGTGGCGCAATCCCAGGGTATGGCCGACTTCATGCATGACCGTCGAATACAGCCAGCTTTGGGCGTAACGTTCGCGATCCGCAGCGCTGCCGTGGCCGTGCATCGCGAGGAGCATCGTCCCGAGCGCGGCTTGCGCTTGCGCTTGTCCGGCGAACTCACATAATGCCTCGCTTTGCGGCGCCGGCTCGACCGGCGCAAGCGCGGCTGCAATGCGATGCAGCGGAACGATCGTATCGATATAGCCGCGTTTGATCGTGCGTAGCGACTCGCCGTCGATCACGACGGTAGCCCGGATGATCTGCCCGTCGCGCGGATCGACAACCGACGGTGAATACGCTGAGAAATCCGGCCGATCCGACGTGATCCAGCGAACGGCCGTGTAACGTGCATCGTCGGGGTCCCATGCCGGATCGCTGGGCTGCTCCTTTACCTCGATCGGTGCGCGTTGTCCGATGCGCGTGAACGCATCGTTCCAAGCTAAAATACCGCGCCGGATCGTTGCGCGATACTGCAGCGGAATCTCGTCGGTGAGATAATACGTGATCGGCGCGCGGTGCAGATTCCAACGCTCGATGAAGCGCTCGAACGGCGTTGCGAGCGAATCGTCGTCGTAGCGTTTACGCGCGGTTATAAAATAACCAACACGATCGTCGGCGTAACGCGCAACGAACGCGGCATCCGGCTCGGGCGGAGCGACGATGCTATAGTGCACGACGAGCGGGATGCCGCGACCGTCGGGCACGGTCGGCAGCGCGTTGGGCGGGCCGCTGAACGTGAGATTGACGGCAATCTCATCGTTGCGCGGAAAGCCCTTCACGCGACCGTAATACGATTTACTTGCATCGATCGAAAACGACGGATGGGCGCCCAAAACGAGCAGCCCGGCAACCGGCGGCGCCGCGCCCGACCGGCCGAGATCGGCGCCGATACCTTCAAAATCGGTCAAAAAGATCGACGGCGCGATGACGACGCGCCCCGTCGCAGCGTCTTCGGCAACGATGGGACTGCTGACCAACACCGAATCGGCGACGCTGATCCGTAACGATTTGGCTTGGGCGCTACCATTCGCCGCGACGTAACGCGTGTTGGGACTCAACCACAGCACGCGCTTACCGACGCGTTTGAACGTCACGAGAAACGGCTCGTATACGCGACCGGCAAAGACGCCGCTACCCACGCCGCTGGCCAGCGACGGCGCGATAATGTACGTGCGCTCGAAGTTCTCGGGGGCGAGATCCAGGTAGATTTCATCGTCCTTGCGGACAATATCGATCACGCCCGCGATGCGCTCGGCAGCGTGCACGAATGCTGCGTAACTCTGCGTCGGGGACGCCGCTGCAGGTAACGAGATCGAGACCGGCACGCTGAGCGGCGCGGTTACGCCCGATGCCGCCGGAGCCGGACTAGGTTCGGCCGCCGGCGACGCCGCGGGCAGCGGCGGCGAGCTCGGCTTCGCGCTCGCAGCCGGCGCTGCGACGGCATCCGGTCGCGGCAGCGTTTGCCCCTGAGCGCAGGCAAACGCCATTGCAAACGCAGCAACGGCGCACAGCAGGAGACGGTACGGCATAAATCGGGCTTCAATAGCAGCACTCTTTGCGCCCGCCGTTGAACGAGTAAAGCGTGTTGGAAACGGCGCGCCGCGGGCGCTTGGCAGAATACGCCTACGACTATACAAAGCGGATGCTGTTCGACGGGCGCCTTGCGCCGGGAGCAAAATTACGCGTTGAGGATGTTGTGGCGTCGCTGCAAACCAGCCGTCAGCCGGTTATGGACGCCTTCAAACGACTGGCTTCCGAAGGTTACCTTGAGATAACCCCGCAGGTCGGCTGCCGGGTGATCGTCCCGAATCCGGCCGAGATCGCCGATTTCTTCCTGATCCTGGGCGCCGTGCAAGGTCTGGCGGCCGAAATTGCCGCCGAACGGCACACGCCCGACGAAATTGCAACGCTCGCAGCAATCACCGATCAAATCGAAGCGCTGGCCGATAAGGCGATGTCGATTGAAATCGCGCGCACGTATCACGCCTTCGAATATGCGTTTCAAGAACGTTTACGCGCGATGGCGCATTCGCATGCCGTCACGCCGGTCGCCATGCGTCTGCTCGACCGGCGCGAATTCTACACGACCTGCGTCGCCGACGGCGAAACGACCTACGCACTGCAAATTCGCGACGCCCAGCCGGCGCATCGCGCGATCGTCGATGCAATCGCAGCGCGAGACGCCGGACGGGCGCGCGCGCAGGCCGAGGTGCTGGTTCGCCGGCTCGGCCGCTTAACAACCGGCGCTCCGGTCCAACCCTAAAAGCGTTGGCCCCGAGCGGCGTTACGCCGCTCGGGAATCAACATACGTTAGCCAAGACGCGCCGTTCGGGGCCACTGCTTCACCACGAACGACCGCCGCGTATGCCGTGCGTAAGCGGGTCGTGACCGGACCTTCGGGCATTACCCGCTCCTCGAAGCGCGTGATTGGAACGACTTCGGCGGCGGTGCCGGTAAAGAACGCCTCGTCGGCTTGGACGAGATCGTCAAGGTGCAGCGGCCGAACATCGACGGTCAAGCCTGCGGCACGCGCGAGCGTGATGACGGAGTCGCGTGTAATGCCCGGCAAGATATCGGCTTCGCGATCGTTCGTTACGAGCGTTCCGGACTTGACGACAAAAACGTTTTCGCCGCTGCCTTCGGCAACTTGACCGCGGTCGTTCAAGAGGATCGCCTCGTCGAATCCGCGCCGGTTGACCTCGTGCAGCGCGCGAATGGAGTTGGTATAATGGCCGCCGGCTTTAACGTGGGACGGCAATGCGGCGGACGGCGTCTTCATCACCGTTGAGACAGCCGCGCTGTAATGCGCTTGTCCCGGCCGCAAACCGCTGAACGGCAGCACCGCAATGAGAACGTTCGTTTCACACACGGTCTCGGGCGCCAGCCGCACGGTATCGCCGCTGTAAAACGCCAACGGACGCACGTACGCCGCATCGCGACCGCTTGCCGCAACCGTGCGGGCGATATACGTGCAGAGCTCGTCGCCAGTCATCGGCATCGTCATGCCGTAGGCAGCTGCGCCGTGCATGAGCCGCATGACGTGATCGCGCAATCGGAAAATCGCCGCACCACGCGCCGTCGGATACACGCGAATACCCTCGAATACCGATGAACCGTAATGCAACGCGTGCGTCAAGGCGTGCAAACCGATCGCCGACGAGGGCGCGATCGTACCCTCATACCACACGGTCACGGCGTCGGCGAGATCGGGTGCGGGTCGCAGCATCAATGCACGCTGCCGGCGCCGGAGACAGCTGCCGTGCCGCTGACGCCGGAAGCCGCGCGATCGCGTCGATCGGTCTGCGCCGTAGCGGCGAAATATTCATGGATGAGCGCGATCGCCATGCTGCCTTCACCGACCGAGGAAGCCACGCGCTTCACCGACGTACTGCGCACGTCGCCCGCAGCAAAAATCCCCGGCACGCTGGTTTCAAGCGCGAACGGTGAACGCGCCGAAGCCCAGTCGGCGATGTCGTGACCGGTTACAATATAGCCGTGCGAATCGCGCGCGATTTGCGGCGGAAGCCATGCGGTCTGGGCGTCGGCGCCGATGAATGCGAACACGGCGTCGGCCGGACGTTCGCGCGTCTCGGCGGTTGCGTTGCGGGTGACGACCGTCTCGACGTGAGCGCCGCCGCCGACCGCGCTGACCGTCGTTTGCGTCTCGACGAAGATGTTAGTTTTGGAGCGCAGTTGTTCGATGAGATAATACGACATACTCGCGTCGAGCGATCGTCCGCGCACGAGCAGCGTGACGCTCCGTGCGTAGTTCGAGAAAAACATCGCCGCCTGGCCCGCTGAGTTGCCGCCGCCGATGAGAAAGACGTCCTTGCCGCGCGTGCCGAGCGCTTCGGTACGCGCCGCACCGTAGTACACGCCACGTCCGACGAACCGGTCTGCACCGTCGCTTTCCAGCTCCCGCCAGGCAACGCCGGTAGCCAGCACGATTGCTCGCGCGGACAACGTAGCGCCGCCGTCGAGCCGCAGCAGATGCGTGCCGTCCGCGCGCGTCTCAATCGATTGCGCCTCGCGCGTGACGACGATTTCGGTGCCGAAGCGCTTCGCCTGCAGCAGCGCGCGGTTGGCGAGATCGCCGCCCGAGACACCACCCGGAAAGCCGAGATAATTTTCGATTCGCGATGACGTCCCGGCTTGTCCGCCGGGGGCCTCGCGCTCGATCATCACCGTTCGCAGTCCCTCGGAACCGCCGTACACCGCCGCCGCCAAACCGGCCGGCCCGCCGCCGACGATCGCCACGTCGTAGTCCGCTTCGTGCGGCTCGATTTGCAAATGCAGGCTTTGCGCGAGTTCGCGAATGCTCGGCGCCGTCAAGACCCGCCCGTCGGCCAAAACGACGACGGGATGGAGCGCGCTTGCGCGCGCGGCCGCCGGAATGCAGTTCGCATCGCCCGGATCGCCCGGGTCCAGCCACTCGAACGCAATTTGATTGCGCGACAGAAAATCGCGGATGTCGTGACAAGCGAAATCGTAGCGGTCGCCGACGATCGTTGCTTGCGTCACGTTCGCCGCCGTATAGTCGGCGCGCATAAAATTAACGCGCCGGATCAACGTTTGCGAGACGATCGCGGCGGCCTCGGCGCACTCGGTGATCATTGCATGGAAATCGTTGGCTTCGATGCGCGCGAGACGTGAGGGGCGCAGGGCGCGCACTGCACCCGCCGCCGGCGTACCGAGCATCAAGGGGACTTCCCCGAAATACTCGGATGGATCGAACGTCGTTACTTGCTGCAACTCGCCCGCGACGATTTTGACGAACTCGACTTCGCCGTCGAGCACCGCCCAAAAGTACGCCGGGTCGCCGTTTTGCACGACGTATTCACCGGTGCGCGCGTTGATGTCGGCTGCGCGCGCCGCGACACGCGAAAGTTGCGCGTGCGACAGCACGTCGAAAACCGGAATCCCGGCAAAGTCGGACGCCGTTATCATCGCGCGCGCCGCTTAGCCGGCTGCCGCGACAATGGGGTTTTCGAGCGCGCCGATGATGTCGATCTCAACGCGCACCCGCTCGCCCGCGCGCATCCAACGCTTGGGTTCGCGCGACGTGCCGACACCCGCGGGCGTACCGGTCGCAATGAGATCGCCCGGTTCGAGCGTCATGATCGAAGAGAGTTCGGCGATCAGCATCGGAACGTTAAAAATGAGATTCGACGTATTCGACGACTGCAGCATCTCGCCGTCGATCGAGCAGCGAATTCCAAGCGTTTGCGGATCCGGAATTTCGTCGGCGGTTACGATGACCGGACCGAGCGGTGCGTGCGTATCGAACGTTTTGCCGAGCATCCATTGCGACGTGCGCATTTGATAGTCGCGCACGCTGACGTCGTTCATGATCGTGTAACCGGCAACATAGTCGTATGCGCGTTCGGCAGCGATATTTCGACCGCGCTGGCCGATGACGACGACGAGTTCGGCTTCATAATCGACCTTATCGCTTTGGGCCGGCAATTCGATCGAGGCTCCGTCGCCGATGAGTCCGTTGGCGTATTTGGCAAAAGCGGTAACGTGTTCGGGGACGGGCAAGCCGACTTCGGCGGCATGATCGCGGTAATTGAGTCCGATACAAATAATTTTCTGTGGTGTCTGGACGGGTGCCAGAAGCGTTACTCCGGCCGGTGCAAAATGCTCGGCCGGCGGTGAAGCGGCGAGCGCTGCAAGCCGCGAACCGAACGTCTCGGCGCCCTGTAGATAGGCCAGCAGCGAGGCGGGGAGTTGCGGATCGGCGGCGTTGACGTCGATGATGCCGCGCGGCACTTCGACTCCGAAGCGGCTTACGCCGTTAGACGCGAAAGTCAGCAGTCGCATACGCTCCTCTTCGTTTCGTCGATCCGCCGTCGAGTTCGACGACGCTATCGACATGTTCGGCCAGCAAATCGAGGCTGCGCGTCGCGGTGACGACCGTCAGCCCGCGTGCGCGCAGCGCTGCGATTACCGCGATGATGCCGGCCGTGTCGCGTAGACCCAAGCCGGCGATCGGCTCGTCGAGCAAAAGCAATTGCGGATCCGTTGCTAACGCACGCGCGATCTCGGCCCGGCGCTGCACGCCGGCATCGAGCGCTTCGATCGTGACATCGGCGAGATCGGCAAGTCCGGTCAGCGCGAGTACTTCTCGTGCATGCGTGCGCGCGCGCGAGAGACCCTTGTGCCGCAATAACGCTCCGACCGTTACGGCTTCGAGCACGCTCATGCCGCGAAAGTTCTGCGGCGATTGATGCGTTCGCGCAACGCCCATTCGCACCACGCGCACTTCGGGCCGGCCTTTGATTTCGTAGCCGAAATAGCGAATGCGCCCGCGATTGGGCCGGAGCGCACCGCCAATGCACGCCAGCATCACGGATTTACCGGCACCCGCCGGACCGACTAGAGCGGCACAGGTGCCGCGCTTGACGTCGAGATCGGCGCCGGCAAGCACCTGCCGCGTGCCCAAACGTTTGTACAAGGCTTGAACGGACAACACGTAGTCGCCCATATCGAGGCGCAATTTATCGACGTTGAGCGGACTGATCATGCTGCGCTCCGCGCGGCAATCCGCGGACGCTCGAATGCGAATATGCCGTGGGGAAAATAGCGGGCCGCGAGCAGCACGAGCACGGCTTCGATTCCGAGCACCGCGTAACCCGGCGCACCCGGTGGATGCAATGGAACAACCTGCGTCACGAGCGTGTAGAGCAGCGCGACCGACGGCGCGCCCCACGGCGAAGCCGATCCGGCGATGACGCCGATCAACGCAATATCGAGCGAGAGCCCGAGCGCACTCGTTTGCGGATCGACCGCTAAGCGGTACTCGGCGAAGAACGAACCGGCGACCGACGTTACGAATGCGCCGGCGACGAGTGTCAACAATTGTAGCGGGCGCGCCGCGATGCCGGACCCGCGCGCCGCAACGGCGTTACTGCGCAGCGCGCGCAGATACATGCCGATGCGTGTGGTTCGCAGCGCGATGGTCAGCGCTTGGGCGACGCCGAACACGCACAGGGCAAGCACGAGATACGGCCACTTTTCGCTAAATTGCAGATGCAGAAAACCGATTTGGCGTGGAAACGCATAATGCGTCGTATTGCCCAACCGGATCGTGCGCTGCGCAAGCGGTTCGGCGGCAACGCCGGCGGCAAGCGTGAGCGCACTAAAAACATAACCGCGGCCACCCAAAAATAAACCGCATCCTGCCGCAACGATAACGGCAGCCAGTGCACCGCCTAAAGCCCCGTACCAGGGCGAACCGCCGCGTAAGTTCGACACGGCGACGGCATATGCGCCGATGCCGAAGAACACCGCGTTGCCGAGCGAGACGATCCCGGCGTACGCACCGAGCCAGCACCACGCTTGCGCCAATGTTGCAAAAACGAGCGCGACGACGAGCGTATCGAGGACCAGATTCACGGCCTTCGTCTCCCCTCCGGCTGCATGAGCCGAGAACTGCTCCCCCGGACTCGCGGTTTCCCGTCAGCCCCGTTGAAGCGCAGACAAGATGATTTACATCGGAACGTGCGGCTACTCGTATGCCGATTGGAAAGGCGAGTTCTATCCGGTCACGATTCGGCCGGATGAGATGCTGGCGTACTATGCGCGAACGTTTGCCGCCGTTGAAATCAACGGTACGTATTACCGCGTGCCGCCGATCGCGGTATTCGCCGGGATGGCGGCACGCGCGCCGGCCGGTTTTCGCTTTTGCGTTAAATTGCCGGCGGGTGGAACGCACGTTACGGACCTGCCGCACGTGCACCCCGACGTCCGGTTGCTGCGCCGCAACATGCAGCCGCTTATCGAACGCGGCCTGCTCGCCGCAACGCTCATGCAATTCCCGAATTCGTTTCACCCGGCGCGAGCTTCTTACGATCGAATCGAGGCCTTACGCGACGAGCTCGACGACCTGACGCTCGTCGCCGAATTTCGCCATCAGGCTTGGCAAACGGATGCGACGCTCGCGTTTCTGCGCGGCCTCGGCATCGGCTGGGTGAACGTCGACATGCCCGCGCTGGACACGCTCATGCGTCCGAGCGCAGACGTCACCACGCCGGTCGGGTACGTGCGCTTCCACGGCCGCAACGCCGGTCAGTGGTGGCAAGGCGATAACATTACGCGTTACGACTACGAGTATAACGCCGAGGAGCTCGGGCCGTGGGCAGACCGGCTCATCGATATTGCCGCGAATCCTGAAGTGCGTGAAGTTCTGAGCTTTTTCAACAACCATCGGCGCGGACAAGCCGCGCGCAACGCAAAGCTGTTCGATGCGATGGTACGCGGACGTTTTCCGGGCGCCGTCGCCCGGTTGGCCGGCGCGCCGCCCGTCGAGCAACTCGGCTTCGATCTAGGTCCGTAGCAGAGCCGCTGCATCGTTGTTGAGCCGTACTCGGACACTTGCACCGCCGCCCGCCGAAGTGCCGACGTGCACCTCGCGGCTCAAGCAGTGGAGTAACTGCAATCCGCGGCCGTGTTCGGCGAACATGCCGACCGCCGTTGCAACCGGTACGAAACCAGGCCCGGCATCGTCGAGCTGAATCGTCGCGCTGCCGTCGCGATCGATCGTGCAGCGCGCGACGACCGGCCCGGGCGCATGCCGAACGGCGTTGGCGATGAGTTCACCGAAGGCAAGTTCCGCTGCGTACTGTTCGTGCGGAAGCCGGCGCGCGACGAGCGCGCCGATTTCGCGCCGCGCCAGCCCGGCGGCACGAGCGTCGGTTGAAAGAAAGCGCCATTCGCGCTCTTCGCCGGGCGCCTCGGCCGGAAAGCGGTCGATCGTCGCGGTGAGAATCGCGATGTCGTCGGTGGCATCTTCGGCGGCGAGCACCCGCTGGCGAATCGCCGCCGCAAGCTGTTCGATCCCGGCGCCGGCAAGCTCCGCAATAGCGGCTTCAATACGCCGTTCGCCGTCTTCGAGATCGCGACCGAACTCCATGAGTCCGTCGGTGTAGAGCGTCAACGTGCACGGCGCATGCAGGTTAAGCGTAAAATCGACGCCGTCGTCTTCGCGTAAGCCGATCGGTAGACCGGAGCTGGCAAGCTTGATGACCTGCGTGCCGTCGAAAAGCAACGGCGCCGGGTGGCCGGCCGTCGCGTACGAAAACCGCCCGGTTTGCATGTCGAGCGCACCGAAGATTGCGGTAACGAAGACCGTCCGGCCGCTTGCGACGAGCAGCCGGCTCGCGCGATCGAGCACTGCCGACGGCTCGGCGAGCTCGAATGCCGCCGCCCGCAGCGCCTGGCGGATCTCCCCCATGATGACGGCGGCTTCGAGACCGTGTCCCGTCACATCGCCGATCGTGAGCGCAACGCGCCCGTCGGGTAAGGCAAACGCATCGTAGAAGTCGCCTCCGACGCGCTGCGATTCGCTTGCGGCCGAGTAGCTGGCCGAGAAACGAATGTGTTCGAGATGCGGCAACTGCGCCGGCAGCATCGCGCGCTGGAGCGCATCGGCCGTCGCCCGCTCGCGTTCGTACAACCGCGCATGTTCGAGCGACAGCGCCGCGCGCCGCGCAACGTCGCGCACGAAACTCACATCGTCGCCCGAGATCGTACGATCGCTGCCGAACACCAGTGAAAGCGTGCCGATCCCAGCGTCGCCGTTCCAAAGCGGCACGATGATTGCGGCCGCTGCGGCGAGCTGACGGTAAACGTCCCGATCGCGCGCATTCGGCAACGTCGTAGCAAACGCGCGCGCATTCGGGATAACGATCGGTTCACCGCGTGCGACGATCCGCTCGAGCGCCGACTGCATGTCGGATTCGACCGGCCGGCCGACGAGCGTGCGCAGCAGCGCGGTTTCGGCCGGCCGGACACTCGCGGCTGCAGCCGGCACGAAGCGGCCGTCTTCGTCGATCAAATCGATCTGACACCAGTCACCGAGTCGCGGCACGACCAGGCCGGTAACGGAGTTCAACGTTGTCGCGATATCGATCGACGCGGCAAGCCGTTCGCTGACCGTTGAAAGAAACGACTCGCGCTCTTCGATGCGCTTGGCAACATCGATGTCGGTGCTCGTTGCGATCCAGCGCACGGTCTTGCCCCGTCCGTCGCGAACGGCCAATGCATTGAGCAGGAACCAGCGGCAGCGGCCGCTCGCGTCGCACAAACGGTATTCGCGGCTTAACGGATCGCCGGAGGCGAGCGCAGCACGCCAGCGATCGGCGGTGCCGTCGCGATCGTCGGGATACACCGCGCGCAGCCAACCCTCATCGTTCGATTGCGCGAGGTCGAGACCGGCGTAAGCGATCCAGCGATCGTTGACATACTCGAGATTGCCGCGCGCGTCGGTCGTCCAGATGAGTTGCGGCAGCGTGTTGGCCAACAGGCGATAACGCTGTTCACCCTCGGCGATAGCGACCGCATCGATCTCCGTTCGTTCCGTCAAACGCGCGTTTCGCGACGCCAAGCGCACGAGCAGATCGTTGATCTTCACGAAGAAGACGTACAACAACAGCGAACCCGCGACGAGATGATCGAATCGGCCGGCATACCAGCCGAGTGAAAAGCGCTCGTCCGCAATACTCGCACTGACGTATTCGGACAGCAAGCAAAGTGCCACGACGAAGAGCCAGACGTGCGCCACCGTGCGGATGCGCGCCGAGGCAATGACGACGAGCACGACCACATACTCGCCGATGAGAAACGGAACGAGGACGTCGGCCATGATCGGGGTGAGACTGCGGCCGACCGACGTCGCCGGAAGGCTGTCACCAAAGCGAATGCATGCCGCAACCGCTGCAAAGATGGCCGCGAACACGAGCACGGCGACGGTGCGCATGTTCGTCCGCGAGATAGCGCGCGGAGAGCGCTCGAACATGGCAAAGGCTACGATCGCGGCGCCGAAACACATTTGGTCGAGAAAGTAGAGCCAGCCCGACGTGTGCGGCCGCGCCCCGAGCAGTCCGTTCGCGGCGAAGACGTTGGGATAAACGAGCATCCAGGCGACGCCGGTGACGGCCGCCACGCCGTAGGCGATGGCGAGCATCGCCAACTGCGCGAGACCCGTTATCCGCCATTGGACGAAGAACAGAACGGCGGTAAGAATCTGGGCCAGCGAGATTGCGGAAAAAACCGCCGGGATGAAACTCGGGATCTCGGGCAGCCGGTGCGCCGACACCGGGACGAGCAACGCGAAGATTAAGAGTACGACCGCACCGAGACCGATCGCCACGTTCCGCTCGCGCGGCGTAGCGACGGCTGTGGCGATGTTCTCCATCCCGCGCGGCACGCGTCCGGCGTTCAGCTTACGGTCGATGAGTGGAAACTCCGTAGGTTAAGGATTAGTGCGCTTGCGAGCGCCGTGCGGCAAACTGATCGGCGGCCTCGGCAATCGCTTTGAGTCCAATTTCGGTCATTCCGGCAGCGACATTATTACCGTGATGCACTTTGCTCGCCGTCGTTACGGTTCGCCAGGCGACCTTACCGCGACAGTCGACGAGGAACAGCTTATATTGCGCCTTGATCGGTAGCCGGTCGAGTGCGCCGGCCCCGGAGATGATGCCGCCGACGTACGGGACGAAGCCCGTAATAAATTCCGGAACGTTAAACCCGCTCGTGCGGCCGAAGCGCATCGCGCTGATCAAGATGCCCGCTGCATTATACTGAACGCAAATGGCATGTGCATTCGAGACGGCTTCAACGGCGTCGGTCGGCGTGCCGAGTGCCGAACGAATTCGCCGCTCGGAAAGGTCTTCCGAAAATTCTTGCGTGGCGTTGGCCAAAATCGGATCGACGTCGCCCGGCTCGCCGAACGGCACAATGACGTAGAGCGGCGACGCGAACGACGGTGGCGCCGCCCGCGTCTGGGCCGGCGCGGCCAGCGGCGCGGTAACGAGTCCAAGCAGACCGGCCCAAACGACGGCAAGCATCGTCAGAACAACGCGCAGCCGGACCATCAGCGTTCCCGCCGGCCGGCGCTCGCTCAATGAGCTCCGTTGAGATTCCCCTGAACGTATCCGCCCAAGTCGAGCGCTACGAAGCGGTAACCCGCGTTGCGTACACCGGTCACGATCGCCTCGCGTACGACCGGATCGTTGAATGCTGCGATCTCGCCCGGCGGCACTTCGATGCGCGCAACTTCGCCGTGATGACGGACGCGGCAGACCCGGATGCCCGCGTCGTGAACGGCTTCTTCCGCCCGGTCGACTTGGCGCAGCAATTCGAGCGTGATCGGCGTGCCGTACGGAAAACGTGACGATAGACAGGCCAAAGCCGGTTTATCCCACACGTCGAGTCCCAGTTCGCGCGCGAGTTCACGCACGTCGGCCTTGGTGAAACCGGCTTCGGCCAGCGGACTGCGCACGCCGTTTTCGCGCGCCGCCTTACGGCCCGGCCGGTAGTCGCCCTCGTCATCGAGATTGAAGCCGTCGACGATTGCAACGAAGCCGCGCTGATCGGCCATCTCGCGTAACTTCGTATACAGTTCGCTTTTGCAAAAATAACAGCGGTTTACCGGATTGGCCGCATAGCTGGGATCGTGCAGCTCGCGGGTTTCGATCACTTCATGTGCGGCTCCGGCCGTCCCCGCAAACGCGATCGCCCCGCTGAATTCACGCTCCGCAAGACTTTCCGAACGGCCGGTGACGCCCAGCGCGCGGGCCCCGAGCTCGGTGGTCGCGACGTGCAGCACGAGCGCGCTGTCGACGCCGCCCGAAAAGGCGACGATGCAGCTGCCGATGTCGCGCAAGACAGCGCGTAAGTTCAGTTCCTTGGTTTTGAGGTCAACTAACGGCGTTGTGAGCATCACGTTCTTCTACAGACTCCACGACTGAGGCAAGTGCATTGACGACGGCAGTAAAGGACAAGTTGCGCTCGCGCGCGATGCGGGCCACATCGTCGTATTCCAGCGTCGCGCGACGGCGGTTGCCGGCGCGTGCGACCTTAAGCCGGATCTCGCCGAAGACGGTCAGACGCCGCACGATTTCACGAGCGAGCATGAGGCGCGATTCGCGCCGCGTCCGGACGCCCAAACTCGATGTCTCGAGCAGCATCGCGCGCGCGCACGCGTTTGCCGCTTCGGGCTTGGCGAGCGCCGACAGCAAAATCGCCGGGCGCTGCTTCTTCATTCCGATCGGTGCCACCCAGACATCGAGCGCGCCGGCGGCGAAAATCCGCTCGATCGCAAGCTCGAAGGCTTGCGGATTGAGGTCGTCGACGTTGGTCTCGAGGATCACGACGTCGTCGGTTTCAAGGTCGCTCACCGCTGCCGGATCGCTTGGAGCAACCGCATCGCCGACGATGACGCGCGTGACGTTGGGAATACTGAAATTGCTGCGCCCTGCGCCGTAACCGATGCGGTCGAAGCGCATCGCCGGCCGGATCCCCGGATCGCGAACGAGCGTCGACAGAATTGCCGCGGCGGTGGTGGTTACGAGTTCGCCGTCGACATCGGTTGAGATCGTCGGCGCACCGCGCAACAACTCGGCGGTGGCGGGCGGCGGATTCGGGTAACGGCCATGCTGCATTGCGATCGAGCCGCGGCCCAGCGGATAGGCCGAGCATGTGAGCCGTTCGATGTCGAGCAATTCCAGCGCGACGCAAACGCCGGCGACGTCGAGTACGGCATCGATTTGCCCGACCTCATGAAAGTGGATACCGTCGACGGTCGTGCCGTGCACTTTGGCTTCGGCCGCACCTAAACGGCGATAAATTGCACTCGCACGTTCGCGCACGCGATCGCTCAAACGCGAGCGCTCGATGAGATCGAGGATGTCGCTCAGATGATACCCGTGCGCCGTCAGCGGGCCGGGCCGGCCATCCTCGCCGGATATTGCAAAGTCGACATATTCTGCAGCGATGCCGAGTTTATCGGTGCGCCGGCGCTCGAGCGTCCAATCGGTAACCGGTATCGTTCTCAGCGCGCGTTCAACGGCGTCTGAATCGGCGCCGGCATCGATGAGCGCCCCGAGCAGCATATTGCCGCTCGCGCCGCCGATCATCTCGACGTACGCTACGCGCAACGCGTACCGATGCCGAGCATTTTATGAGCGAGCGCTGCGGCGCCGAATCCATTGTCGATATTGACCACGGCAATGCCCGGCGCACACGACGCGAGCATGGAAAGCAACGCTGCGTAACCACCGGCGGAGACCCCATAGCCGACGCTGGTCGGAACGGCAATGACCGGCGCGGTGACCAGGCCGGCAACGACGCTGGGCAGTGCGCCTTCCATGCCGGCGGCGACGATCACGACTTCGCACGCCGCGACGTCGCTGAAATCGGCCAATAACCGATGGATGCCCGCGACGCCGACGTCGCTGCGGACGACCACGTCGTGGCCGAACGCCTCGAGCGTGAAGCGGGCTTCGCCGGCGATCGGCAGATCGGAGGTACCCGCACAAACGACGGCAACGCGCCGGCCGCTGCGCGCCAAGCGTCCGCAACGCAGCGCGCGTGCCTCTTCGTCGAAGACAGCCTCGGGCAGCCGTGCGGCAAGCACGGCACCGTCATGCGCGCTCGGGACGCGAGTCGCAAGCGCGAAGCCTTCGCGCGCATACAACTCACGCATCACGGCTTCGGTTTGCGGCAGCGTTTTCGATGCGGCGAAGACAACCTCGGGGACGCCTGTCCGTTCGGTGCGCGATATATCGACCCGGGCCAACCCCAGATCGGAAAAGCCGATTCCCCCGTGCATAGACGTTAAGGTTTCCCGGGTAACCACAATTCTACCCGGGCAAGCGCTGGGCGCCCGGACGGGAACATCGGCGGCACGGCGTTAAGCTGTCGAGCATGGCGATCGAAATGCGCGACCTTAAGACGACGCATAAGCAACACGTTCTGACTCCGTGGTCGGCCCAAGCCGCGATCGATCCGCCGCTGATCGTTCGGGCGTCGGGAGTCGCCATGTTCGATGCCGACGGCAAACGCTACATCGATGCCTCCTCCGGCTTGATCGCCGTCAATCTCGGCCACGGTCACCCGCACGTCGTCGCTGCGATGAAAGACCAGCTCGACCGCGTGTGCTACGTACCGCCGGGGCTCTTTAACGATCGGCGCGCGGAGCTGGCGGAAGCATTGGCGGATCTCGCTCCGTGGGACGAGGGTGCGCGCGTGTACTTCACGACCTGCGGCACGACCGCGAACGAAGACGCGGTGAAATTAGCGCGCACGGTCAGCGGTCGCGCCAAGGTCATGACGGCATACCGCTCGTTTCACGGCTCGTCGATCGGATCGACGGCCTTGAGCGGCGAGAACCGGCGCTGGCCCAACGAAGCGTCGGCGATGAGCGGTGTCGTCCGCTTTTTCGCGCCGTATCCCTATCGCAGCCCGTTTTATACGCAAGACGCACATGACGAGTGCCGGCGTGCGCTCGACCACGTGCGCGCGGTGATGCTGGCCGAAGATCCCGAGCGCATTGCCGCGCTGTTGATCGAGCCCGTCGTCGGGTCGAATGGCGTTATCGTCTACCCGGACGGCTATCTTGCCGGACTGCGGAGCCTCTGCGACGAGTTTGGTATTCTGCTTGCGTTCGACGAGGTGATGACGGGCTTCGGCCGGGTGGGCGCGGCGTTCGGCGGCGCGCGCTTCGGCGTTGCACCCGATTTGATGACGTTTGCCAAAGGCGTGACTTCGGCGTACATCCCACTCGGCGGCGTAATCGTGCGCGAGAAATTAGCCGCGCACTTCGACGATAAAGCGATGTGGATGGGCCACACGTACTCCGGTCATCCGCTGGCCATGGCCGCCGGGATCGCGGCCATCGAAGCCTATCGCTCGGGAGATCTCTTTGCGCGCGGTGCGGCGATGGAGCAGCATCTGCGTACGCGCTTATCGGCGTTGCAGGCGAAGCACGATATCGTTGGCGACGTGCGCGGCGCCGGTGCCTTTTTCGCGCTTGAATTCGTGAGCGATCGCGTGGCGCGGACGCCGCTCGTCGCGTGGCAAGGCAAAGGGATGGGCGTCATGCCGGCGCTGTTCGGCTCGCTCCGCAAACGCGGCATCTATGCCTTCGGGCGTTACAACCTCGTACACATTGCGCCGCCGCTCATCGCGACCGATGCCGACCTCGACGAGATTGCCGACGCATTGGACGGTGCAATCGGCGATTTAGCCGATGCGTGGCACAAAGCGGCGTAACAGCAGCCGCAGGTTTCTTTCAAACGGCGACCATACTCCCGGGATTTTGTTCGCGCGATGCAAATGTAAGCTGACCGCCCTTGTATTCTGAGGCCAAGCTTAGCTATGGCTCGGGAGTTTGTTGCATGGCTTTTCGGATTAAACTGCGCCGCGCGGCATGCGTCAGCGCATTGTCGGTGACGCTCGTCGGCGCCGCGCTCGCCCCCGCGTCCGCCCCGGCGCAAAACAAACAGTTGACCATTCTCGCCTCGGTGCCGGGCCTGAAGTTTCCATTCTTCGTGCACATGATGCGCGAAATTGAAGCGGAAGGCAAAACCCTCGGCGTCAACGTCGTTGAGAGCGACGGGCAAGTAAGTTCGACAAAGCAAACCGCCGACGTTGAAGCAGCGATTACCCGCAAGGTCAACGGCATCGTTATCAGTCCGAATGAAGTCGATGCGATGGCCCCGGCGCTGCAAGAGACCGTCGATGCGAAGATTCCGACAATGACCATCGACCGCCGTGTCGACAAGGTTTCCGGGCTTCTAGGTCACGTCGGCGCCGACAATTCGAAAGGCGGTGAAGCACAGGCGAACCTGATCATGAAGCTGTTTCCGAACGGCGCGAAGATCATGAACTTGCAAGGCCAGCCGGGCGCCGGCCCGGCGATCGATCGCAATAAGGGTCTGCACACGATTCTCGATGCGCACAAAGACAAGTATCCGATCGTCTTCGAGCAGACGGCGGAATTCGATCGCGTAAAGGGTCTGTCGGTTACCGAAGCCGCGCTCGCGCAGATGAAATCGCCACCGGACGTCATTGTTGCGGCAAACGACGACATGGTTTTGGGCGCGATGGAAGCCGTCAAAGCACGCAACCTCAACGGTAAAGTTGCACTGATCGGCTTCGACGCACTGCCTGAAGCCTTAGCGCGCGTTCGCGACGGCAGCATGAGCGCCACGATCGAACAATTTCCGGGGCTGCAAAGCCGCAAAGCTCTCGATAAGCTCGTGGGCTACCTGCGGACCGGCAAGGCTCCCGATCCCAAGCTTGAACTTCTTACGCCGATCGCAATTACGAAAGAAAACCTTAATAAGTCCGAACGCCTAAACGAAATAAAATAGTTCGTCGCAGTTGGAATTACCAATGCGCGCGGCGCTGCTGCGCATGGAACACATTACGAAACGCTTTCCCGGCGTGCTGGCGCTCGACGATGTGTCGTTGGACATCGCGCCGGGCGAGGCGCACGGCTTACTGGGCGAAAACGGTGCCGGCAAATCGACGCTGCTCAAAATACTGTCGGGCGCATATGCGCCCGACGCCGGTACGATCGAATACGCCGGAGAAACGATTGCGATCGATACACCGAAAGCCGCGCAGCAGCTGGGTATCGTTACGATCTACCAAGAGTTCAATTTAATTCCGACGATGTCGGTCGCCGAGAATATGTTTCTCTGCCGCGAACCCGGGCGCGGACCGTTCGTCTCTTGGCAGCGGATGGCGCAGGCAACGGCCGAGCAACTCGGTCAGCTCGGATTGAACATCGATCCGCTCGCGCTCGTCAGCGACCTCTCCGTCGGCGAGCAGCAGATGGTCGAGATCGCACGTGCGCTCTCGATGCAATCGCGGCTCATTGTAATGGACGAGCCGACGGCCGCGTTAAGCGAAGCCGAAGTCGACCGGCTCTTTCGCATCGTCGCCGAGCTCAAAGCACAATCGATCAGCATCATCTTCGTGACGCACCGCCTCAACGAAGTCATGCGCGTCTGCGATCGCGTCACGGTTTTACGCGATGGGCGACGCGTCGGTAGCGGCAAGGTCGGCTCGCAACCTGCAACTGCCGCCGTCCAAGCGCCGTCCGCGGTAGCCGGCGAGCCGGCCGAACCGCTTCTGGGCATCGCCGATTTCGTGAAAATGATGGTCGGCCGTTCGCAAGATCAGCTTTTCCGCCGGCTCGGCGATTCGCGAACGCCGGGCGACGTGATGCTGCGCGTCGAGAGCCTGTCGCGCGGACGCGACCCCGTCAATCCGCATGCAACCGTCTTGTCCGATATTTCATTCGAGGTGCGGGCAGGTGAGATTCTCGGTATCGCCGGCCTCATGGGCGCAGGGCGCACCGAAGTTGCACGCAGCATCTTCGGTGCCGATCCGCGCGATCGCGGTAGCATTGCAATCGACGGCAAGACGGTTGCGATTCATTCGCCGATCGACGCCATTCGGCACGGGATCGGCCTCGTGCCCGAGGATCGCAAGCAGCAAGCCTTATTTCTCGAGCTCGCCGTCCGGCACAACCTCGCGATCTCAAGCTTAGGCCGGCTCAGTCGCGCGAAGTGGTTCGTGAGCGATAAAGCGGAAGACGCGCTCGTGGAACGCTTTCGTAAGGCGCTCGATATACGCATGTCCTCGGCGGACATGAAAATCTCCGACTTGTCGGGCGGTAATCAGCAGAAGGTCGTACTTGCGCGCTGGCTTGCCTTAGCGCCAAAGGTGCTGATCGTCGATGAACCGACGCGCGGCATCGACATTGCCGCCAAAGCCGAAGTGCACGCGCAACTCGACGCAATGGCTCAAGCGGGAATCGCGATCGTCGCAATATCATCGGAACTGCCGGAAGTTCTCGCGCTGAGCGATCGCATCGTTACGATGCGCGAAGGTCGCATCACCGGCCATATTTCACGCGACGACGCGTCGGAGGAAAGCTTGATGCATCTTATGGCCGTCGACACTGCTGCGCACGCGATGGCCTAGCGGCGTGGCACACGCGCAGAAGTCGCTTCGTGCACCGGTCGCCGGAAAAAGCGGCGCGAGCGCGATATTGCCGCTGCTCAGTCGCTACGCTCCGGCGGTTTGCCTCGTCGTTCTCATGGTCGTGTTTGCAGTGCTGCAACCGCAGTTTTTGTCGGCGCGCAATCTTTTTAACGTCATGCGCCAGATCTCGATTGAAGGACTCATCGCAATCGGGATGACGTTCGTCATTCTTACCGCCGGCATCGATCTTTCCGTCGGCTCGCTTGTGGCGTGTGCCGGGCTCGTTGCCGCGATGATCGCCAAAGGCAGTACTGCAAGTTCGTTTTCGCTGTCCACCTCGGCGCAACAAGGTTACGGCTGGTTTGCAGCGATGGCCGGAGCAATGCTCGTCGGCGTTTTAGGCGGAACCATCCAAGGTGCCGCTATTACTAAGATGAAGGTGCCGCCCTTTGTCGTGACGCTCGGCGGCCTTTCGGTGTTCCGCGGACTTGCGCTCATGATCTCGTCGTCCGGACCGATTAGCGGCTTTGATGAAAGCTATCGCTGGTGGGGTCAGGGCAGTATCGGCCCCGTTCCCGTGCCGGCAGTGTTGTTCATCGGCTTTGCCGCCCTTGCATTCGTCGTGTTGCGCTACACGCGATACGGGCGTCAAGTTTACGCCGTGGGCGGCAACCGCGAAGCCGCGCGTCTGTCGGGCGTAAACGTTCAACGCGTCTTATTTTCGGTGTACGCCATCATCGGTTTTCTATCGGGTCTTGCCGGCTTCGTCTTGTCGGCTCGGCTAAATTCGTCCGAGGCCGTAGCCGGATATGGTTACGAGCTAACGGTGATTGCATCGGTCGTCATCGGCGGGACGAGTCTGTTCGGCGGGGTCGGCAGCATCTTCGGAACGGTGATCGGTTCGGTGCTCATCGGCGTGCTCATCAACGGTCTCGTTCTAATGGACGTGAACCCGTACGTCCAGCAGATCACGATCGGCCTGATACTCGTTCTCGTCGTTGCCTTCGATCAATTCGCGAAATCGCGCCGTTTGAAGTAGCGCTATCGACGAACGTCGATACGCTCAGCGGCGCACGCAACCGTACAGCCTTGCTACGCAAACCGATCCCCCAATCCATTCAGAGCACGTCCCGTTAAGGTATGGGTGCGCCTTTGATAGCGTATCGATTCGTCGCTACATTCACCGCCACAGACCAAGCAGCGCTTTGGCCGTGGTCACGGGTTTGCTCGTTAATGCTTCAACCTCGTGCAGAAGGGCCGCTATGCGAATTGTAAACGAACGTGATATCGTCGAACAGCGCTACGTGTCGCCCGCCGGACGTTTTCGCAGTGGCTATAAAGAGATATCGGTGGCTCTCGGGCGCGATCCCGACTCGACTGATGCCAATACGCGTCATCCTTTCGACGTTGAAATAGAGCGCATCCCCGCCGGTACGTCTCCGTGTCCGTACCACTCGCACAGCGCGCAGTGGGAATTCTACACCGTCATTGCCGGACACGGGCAATTGCGACATGCCGACGGTGTCGCGGCGATCGGGCCGGGCGACGCGTTTCTATGTAAACCCGGTGAGCCGCATCAACTTTCTGCCGATGGCGACTGCGAACTTGTCGTGATGATCGTCGCCGACAATCCGATCGGCGAGTCGGTTCATTATCCCGATAGCGGAAAGTGGCTGGTGCGCTCGCCCGAACGGCGTATCATGCGCTCCGCGGCGCTCGACTACTACGACGGCGAAGAGTAGCGTTGCTTGGCGCATGTCGCCGCGCGCGCGGCGCGGCTGCGTTGCGGTTACGCTTGCGCGGCGAGTTGTAACAAAAAGCTCGTCGTGAAAGACAAACGATCGACAACTTTCGACGAATATTCCGCGTTTCGACCCAACGCGTCGACGGCCGCGTAATGGAAGCCGACCGGCTCCGCATGTTCGGGTAGGCTGTGAATGACCAACGCTCGTTCAAGATCGATCAGCCAATTCCGGGATGCCAAGCCTTGCATCGAGTTTGACGCGAGCGTCATCCTTGCGTCGCGTCGATGAAGACACTTCTATGACGATCTACCGCCCGGATGCGTTTCCGTATAGCGGATTTAATCGTCGAAATCGAGGCGAACTGGCTCCGCGGCGACGCTCATCGATGCATTATACCGGCAGTCGGCAGATGCATGCGCACTCAGGCGATTTCAAGCAGCAGGTCGGCGGCCGCAACGCGCGCACCGACGCGCGTCAAGACCCCGCTCACGGTACCGTCGAGCGGTGCGGCGACGACCGTTTGCATTTTCATCGCCTCGATCGTCAGCACCGGGTCGCCCTTGTGAATCGCCAGTCCTTCGGACACGTGCAGCTTCACGATCTGCCCCGGCATCGGCGCACCGATTTGATGCGGGTTACCCGCTTCGGCTTTACGAACCGCAACGGCGGCGCCCGCGAGCCGGTTGTCGGCGACGATGACGTTACGCGCTTGACCGTTCAACTCGAAGTAGACGACCCGATTCCCGCTTGCATCGGGTTCGCCAAGTGCGGCGAAGCGCACGAAAAGCACTTTGCCTCGTTCGAGTTCGATCTCGAACTCGCGCATAACGTCCATGCCGTAAAAGAAAACCGGCGTCGATAGCACGTCCACATCGCCATAGAGCTGTTGCTTACGCGCGAACTCGATAAAAACGCTCGGGTACATCAGATACGACGCGAACTCGTTGTCGCTGATTTTGCGCTCGACGGCGGCTTCGGCCTCGGCGCGGAGCGCCGTGAAGTCCGCCGGCGTGAGCGTCGCTCCGGGCCGCTCGCTCAACGGCGCTTTGCCGGCCAGGATCTTGGTTTGCAACGCGACCGGAAAACCGCCGGGCGGCTGACCGAGATACCCGGCGAACAATTCGATAACCGACTGCGGAAAGTCGATCGCGACCGCCGGATCTTCAACGGCTGCGACCGTTATGTTCGCCGACACCATAAAGAGCGCCATGTCGCCGACGACTTTTGATGTCGGCGTAACTTTGACGATATCGCCGAACATCGCGTTGACGGCAGCATACGTTTTGGTGACCTCGGGCCAGCGGTCGCCGACACCCATCGCTTGGGCTTGCTCGCGCAAATTCGTGTACTGGCCGCCGGGCATTTCATGCAAGTAGACGTCGGACGAACCGGCGCGCATTTCGCTCTCGAACGGCCGGTAAAAGCGCCGCACTTCTTCCCAATAGCGCGAAATCTCGTCGATCGCGGCAGCTCGGAGGCCCGTTTCGCGCGGTGTATTACGCAATGCGGCGGCGATCGTGCCGAGGTTCGGCTGTGACGTTAGACCGCTCATTGCATCGATCGCCGCATCGACGGCATCAACTCCGGCATCCACGGCAGCGAGCACGCTCGCGCCGCTATTGCCGCTCGTATCGTGCGTGTGGAAGTGGATCGGAATGCGGATCTCGGCTTTGAGTGCGCTAAATAAGCGGCGGGCGGCTTCGGGCTTGAGCAGCCCGGCCATGTCTTTGATGCCCAAGATGTGCGCGCCGGTCGCTTCAAGCTCTTTCGCCAGCGCGACATAATAGGCTAAATCGTATTTCGGACGCGCCGGATCGAGGATGTCGCCGGTGTAACAGATTGCCGCTTCGCACAGCTTGCCCGTTCCAATGACGGCGTCGATCGACACACGCATATTTTCGATCCAATTAAGCGAATCGAAGATACGGAAGATATCGATTCCGCCGCCGGCCGCGCGCTCGATGAAGTAGCGCACGACGTTATCGGGGTAACTCGTGTAACCGACCGCATTGGCGCCGCGCACGAGCATTTGCAACATGACGTTCGGCACGGCCGTCCGTAATGCCGCAAGCCGCTTCCACGGATCTTCTTGTAGGAAGCGCATCGCGACGTCGAACGTTGCGCCGCCCCAACATTCGAGTGAGAACAACTCCGGCAACAAGCGCGCGTAGGCCGGCGCGATCCGCGTGATGTCGCGCGAACGCATGCGTGTGGCGAGTAGTGACTGATGTGCGTCACGCATCGTCGTGTCGGTCACCAGCACGCGCTGCTGGTCGAGCATCCAGCGGGCAAAGTCGCGCGGCCCGAGTTGAAGGAGCAGGTCGCGCGTACCCGGGACGAGATCGTGCGTGCGAAGCTCGGGCAACGGCGGCTCCGTTCGCGCGATCGCGGGCGGACGGCCGCGAACTTCCGGACTGCCGTTGACGATCGTTTCGCCGACAAAATTGAGGATGCGGGTTGCGCGATCGCGATGGCGCGGCTTATCGAGCAACGCGACGGACGTATCGAGAAAGCTGGTGGTAAACTCACCGGCGATAAATTGCTTGTTCGAGAGTAACGCATCAAGGAACGCGACGTTCGTCGCGACGCCGCGCACGCGAAATTCACGCAGCGCACGCAACATCCGCGCTCGCGTCTCATCGAAGCCCGGCGCCCAGACGGTTACTTTTTCGAGCAGCGAATCGTAATACGGCGTGATGACCGCACCGGCATACGCCGCGCCGTCGAGCCGGACGCCGAACCCGCTCGCCGGGCGGTATGCCGAGATCTGCCCGTATGTCGGCGTGAAGTTGTTCTCGGCGTCTTCCGTGGTGATGCGGCACTGGATGGCGTGACCGCGCAATTCGATGCCCGGCTGCGCCGGAACACCGCTGTTTTCGGTACCGATCTCGGCGCCCGCCGCGATCCGGATCTGCGCCTTCACAAGATCGATGCCGGTAACGAGTTCGGTAACGGTGTGCTCGACCTGAATGCGCGGGTTGACTTCGATGAAGAAGTATTCGTGCGCATCGAGATCGATCAAGAACTCGACGGTACCGGCGTTATCGTAGGCAACGGCTTTTGCGATTTTCTGAGCCGATTCGAGCATGCCCGAACGTAGCGCCGGAAGTAAACCGCGCGCCGGCGCTTCTTCGACGACTTTCTGATGCCGGCGCTGGACGGTGCAGTCACGGTCGCCGAGATTGACGACGTTGCCGAACGAGTCGCCTAAAATCTGGACTTCCACGTGCCGCGCCCGGCCGACGTAGCGCTCGCCGTAAACTTCATCGTTACCGAAGGTCGAGAGCGCTTCCTGACGTGCGCGCTCGAGCTGTTCGGGAAACTGCTCGGCGTTCTTGACGATGCGCATTCCGCGCCCGCCGCCGCCATAGCTTGCTTTGAGCATGAGCGGAAAACCGACGGCGTTTGCTTGCCGTTGCGCATCGGCGATTTCGCGCGGGAGCGCATCGCTGGCCGGAATCACCGGCACGCCGGCAGCGGTCGCAAGTTCGCGAGCGGCGACTTTGTTGCCTAGGCGTCGCATCGCATCAGACGTTGGTCCGACGAAGATGACGCCCGCCGCGCGAACGGCATCGGCAAACTCCGCATTCTCGGCCAGGAAGCCGTAACCGGGATGAATCGCATCGACACCGACTTCGCGTGCGATGCGAATGATGTCGTCGCTATCGAGATACGCTTGAACGGGACTCCGGCCGTCGCCGACCAGATAACTTTCGTCGGCTTTGAAACGGTGCAATGCAACGCGATCTTCGTGCGAAAAGATAGCGACGGTTGCAATGCCGAGTTCGGTGGCGGCGCGCATCACCCGAATGGCAATCTCACCGCGATTCGCAACCAGTAAGCGTTTAATTTCGTGCATTCTACAACGTTCCGGCGTACGCGCCGCCGTCGATGAGAACATTTTGTCCGGTAATGTAGCCGGCTTGAACGCTGCACATAAACGCGCACAACGCGCCAAACTCTTGCGGTTCGCCGAGCCGGCGCGCCGGGATCTGCTGCGCACGCATCTGCATTTGCTCGTCGAGCGTGCGGCCTGCGCGCTCGGCATCCGCTGCAATCGTCGTCTTGAGCCGATCGGTGGCAAACGAGCCGGGCAGCAGATTGTTGATGGTCACACCGGTTGCGGCGACTTCGCGCGCCAATCCGGCGATAAAACCGGTCAGACCGCTACGCGCGCCGTTCGATAAGCCGAGCACCGGAATCGGCGCCTTGACGGCACTCGAAGTAATATTAATGATCCGGCCGAAGCCGCGCGCGATCATCGGGTCGATCGTCGCCTTGATCAAGTCGATCGGGGCGAGCATATTTGCTTCGATCGCGCGCAGCCAATCGTCGCGCTGCCAATCGCGAAAATTCCCCGGCGGCGGTCCGCCGGAATTATTGACTAAGATATCGGGTTCCGGACAAGCGTGAAGCGCCGCCGCACGGCCGTCGGCGGTCGTCACATCGGCGACGGCGTAGGCAACCGGAACACCGGCCGCTGCTTGAATGTCATGCGCCGCCCGTTCGAGCGTGTCGCGCGATCGGGCCACGATCGTAACGAACGCCCCCGCTTCGGCCAGCGCCTCGGCACAGCCACGCCCGAGCCCTTTGCTCGCAGCGCACACGAGGGCGCGCTTAGCGGTGATTCCGAAGTCCATGACCCACCTTCACAAGCGTGGCACGCAAGCGGTAACACCGCTTTGCACGATGCACGCGCGAGCCGTCAACTTCCTTCGGCGCTGCCGGAAGCCCGATGGCACGAGCCGGACTGCACGACGCGCACGGACGAACGGCGCTGTCGTACAGAGGCGCGCTCATCGGACCGAGGCCACGTTTCCATTTTACCGTCGTTCGACAGGGATGACGTCGTCCAAGCGTCGACTGCTGCGCTGCCGATGAGCTGCTTTTAGAGTTTACCGAGGTTCGACGTGGTTTCAAATACCGCAACGAGAGCATCTGCGATCGTACAGACAGCGTACTTTGATTTCGACTCGCAGTCGTTGCGAGCTTGTCGACACGAGTCTTACTCCACCGCTGTTCCGTTTGCGACTCTACATTCGTTGCGAGCTTTCCGACATACGAGTGTTACTGCACAGCGTACTTTGATTGCGACTCTCAGTCGTTAGCGAGCTTAGCGATAGATGAGTAATTACTGCGCAGCTGTCTTGAACGGTGCGGGCCGGTGCCGAAAAACGGTTCGGCGGTAACAAAGGCTTGCGGCACGCAAGGTTCGTTCGGCTTCGCGACGCCCATCGGTTTCGGCGCTTACCGATGCGCGGACCGTCAATGAATGGAGTCGGGCTGGATAGAAGTACGTAACGTTCAGCGTAGATCCGGCAGGCGGCAAAGAATACGTGCGGGTGCGCAATTCGACTGACGGCATTGACGTGGAGTGCACCACAGCCGCTGCCGCAGATGCCGAATAATCCGTTCACAATTTTCGGTCACAACGTCGGCGTGAGCGCAGACGCATCGGAACGCCGGCGTCAGACCGAGTGCTCGTAACGTACATGGCGCCGTTTGAAGGTCGGCTCGCGACCGTCACCGGACGAGTGACCGGAAAGTAAACTCGGCCCCAATGGAATCTGTAGGCTTTGCACCCGGCCTATAGCGGATCGTACGAAAGTATAAGACTGACCGTACGGCGTTACGCACTGCGGCTCGCCGGGTAAGTTCGCGGCCAGCCGTTGGAGCGCAACCGGCCCGCTCGGCGCCGAGTCGTGCGGCGAGTGAAGAGTGGGCGGATCGCACCACGAACCGGCGCGTTTGTCATCATGCTGGCGGCTTTAGGCGGACTGGCGCCGCTCGGCATCGACACCAGCTTGCCGGCGCTGCCGCTCATGGCCCGGGCGCTGCACACCAGCGACGGTCTGGTGCAAGCAACGCTCGGTTCGTTCATGCTGGCATTCGCTGCCGGACAGCTCGTCGTCGGTCCGCTCGCCGACCGTTACGGTCGCCGCCCGATCGCCATTGCCGGCATGGCGGTCTACACGCTGAGCGGGATCTTTTGCGCGCTCGCATTCGACGCGCGACTGCTCGTCGTCGCGCGTTTTTTTCAAGGTTTCGGTGCTTGTGCCGGAACGGTGATCGCGCGCGCCGTCATTCGCGATGTCTTCACGGAACGAACGGAATCAGCGCGGATGCAAGCGTACATCGGCGCGATTTCGGGGTTCATACCGATGCTTGCGCCTTTACTGGGTGCGGCGATCTTACCGCTCGGCTGGCGTGCCATCTATGTCACGCTCGTCATTGCAGGCGCGCTATTGCTGGCGGTGACAAGCTTACTGCTGCCCGAAACCTTGAAGTCACAAGAGCGAGCGGCCGGCAACGGCTTTCTTGGAATCGCACGAAGCTCCGTGCGCTTTCTTGCGATGCCGCGTGCAGTGTCGTTGTGCGCACTTCTCGCCTGTTCGTTTGCCGGTTTGTTTGCCTTCATTAGCGCATCGCCGTTCGTGCTCGTCCGTGAACTTGGGCTGTCGAGTGCTGCGTTCGGCGTGGCGTTTGCCCTGAGCGCAGCGTCGATCTTCGGCGGAGCCTGGTTTGCCGGCGCGTTCGCCGACCGCTTTGGATCCGAACGGCTCTTACGGCTCGGATCGGGTGCAGCTGCGATCGCCGGCTGCGGTGCCTTTGCCTTCAACATTGCGTTGCCGCACGCGCCGCCCGCGCCGTTGTTCGTCGCCGTCATGGCACTTTATGCCGTGGCGTTCGGCGTACTCGTTCCCAACGCGTTCGCCGCGGGAATGGAACACGCGGGCGCGATGGCCGGCGTTGCGGCCGGTGTCCTTGGGGCAGCGCAGATGCTCGGCGGTGCAATCGGCAGCACGATCAACGGCGCGCTACCGTTTGCCCCGCACGTCAACGTCGGGCTCAGTGTTGCGAGCGCGGGCGTTGCAACCGTGCTATGTTATGCGCTATCGACGCGTGCACGTTACGCGCCGCGGGCTATCACACCGCCGGCTTGAAATGCGGTCCGCAAAGCATGCGCCATCACCTCGATCGCGTCGCTCGCGCGATCGAAGCCACCTAAGGTACAAAAGCCGTGCAGCATCCCGGCATACACATGTAAGTCGACGGCGACACCGTCGGCTTGCAGACGCCGTGCATACGCTTCGCCCTCATCGCGCAACGGATCGTAGCCGGCGATAATGACCACAGCCGGCGGCAGATCGCGTAAATGTGCGGCGCGTAACGGTGACGCGTACGAATTTGTCGCCTCATCCTCCGACACGTAGTGCTGCCAAAACCACTGCATTGCACGTGTAGTAAGAAAATAACCGTCGCCGAACGCGGCGTACGACGGCTGCGAGAAGTCGCGATCGGTGACCGGATAGATGAGAACCTGTCCGACGAGTCGCGGACCGCCGCGATCGCGTGCGGCAAGCGTCACCGCTGCGGCTAGATTGCCGCCGGCACTATCTCCGCCGACCGCAACTCGGGACGGGTCGGCGCCGATGTCGGCGGCATGCCCGGCAACCCACGCCGTCGCGGCATACGCATCGTCGAAGGGGACGGGAAAGCGATGTTCGGGCGCCAGACGATAATCGACCGAGACCACGATACAGCCCGATCGATTTGCAAGCGTGCGCGCTAGAGCGTCGACGGCCTCGAGGTCGCCGACGACCCAGCCGCCGCCGTGAAAGTAAACCAGCACGCCGAGGTCGCCGGAGCCGGCGACCGGCACGTAGATACGCAGCGGAATGGGTCCATGCGGTCCGGCGATCGTCCGGTTCTCGATTCGTTCGACATCCGGACCGCTAACCGGCTCGACGGCACCGGTGCGCTTATCCGACGCGCGCGCTTCCTGCGGCGTGAGCGTTTCGATCGGCGGCTCGCCGAGCGCGGCAAGTTCGTCAAGAAAGCGTTGAGCTTGTGGTTCAAGCATGGCAAAGTACCTCAGTTAAGCGCTATCCGGGGACGCGGTCCGGCCTGTCGAGGCTCCGGCGCCCGCCGGCGCTGTGCTTTGCGCTTAGCGAACGGGTAAGTCAAACGGCGCTTGCGCTTCCGAAACCGCTCTGCTATGAAGTAGGATATTGTTAGATTATTCTTTCATCTATCGAACTGTTTTGCGCGAATCGTGTAAAGCATTTCCTAGTTGAATTACTAAAGTTCGATTGCTTTTCACCTTTGCAAAGCATCGAACCAAGGAGGGCGCCGCATGCGAGATTTATCAAACATCCTTCGCGATCTCAAGGCCGGACGTATCGACCGGACCGAATTCCTGCGGCTGACGGCTGCGCTCGGAACAGCCGCGGCTCTGCCTTTCGGCGTCGGCCGGCTGCCCGCCGCGGCCGCTAATGCCAACGAAACGCCGATGAAGATGGCCAAAAAGGGCAAATACCTCATCGGGTTCTCGCAGAGCGAACTCAATAACGCCTGGCGTTTCGCGGAACAAACCAGCATGGAGTCCGAGGCGAAAGCGCGCGGCGACAAATACGAACTTAAGTCGACGAATGCCAATAGCGACACGAACAAGCAGGTTAGCGACGTTGCCGACCTCATCGCCGCGAAATGCGATCTCATCGTGATTACGCCGCGTGAAGTCGATCCGTTGCGTGCCGCCACCGACCGGGCAAAAGCTGCGGGCGTACCGGTCATTGAAATTGACCGCTCGAGTAAAGGCGATGCCGGTACCGATTTCATTACCGTCATTTCGTCCGACTTCATCGGCGAGGGCGAAAAAGTCGGTCATTGGATGGTCGCCAACACGAAGGGTCCGATCAATTACGTCGAGTTCCGCGGCTCGACCGGCGCTGCGCCCGCAATCGAGCGGCACACCGGCTTCCACAACATCGTCGACGGCGAAAAGCGCTTTGCGCTGCTCGATTCCCAGGACGGCGACTTCACGCTGGCCGGCGGCAAGAAGCTCATGACGAACTGGATCACGCGCTTCGGACCGAAGATCGACATGATCTTTGCACATAACGATGCGATGGCCGAGGGCGCATTTCAGGCGCTCAAGGAAGCCGGTTTTAGCAAGAAGCTGTTCGTCGGCTCGATCGACGGCGAGAAGAAAGCAATCGAACAAGTTGCCGCCGGCAACTTCTCGGTCTGCGTACAGTGCGACCCGCATTACGGCAAGCGCACCTTCGACACGATCGACGCGTACTTTGCAGGTCAAAAGATCGCGCCGAAGATTACGGTTGCCGACAAGACGTTCACGGTCGCGAATGCCAAGGGCCTCGTCGACGAAGGTTTCGGCGACGCCTGATCGGTTGCTGACCGGACACGGACAGTCCACGGAATAACACAATGAACAAACTCTTGGAGATGCGCGACATCTCCAAGCATTTTACCGGAGTGCAAGCTCTCGCCGGCGTCGACTTTGATGTCGAAGCCGGCGAGGTGCATGCACTCGTCGGGCATAACGGCGCCGGCAAATCGACCCTCATTAAGATCCTTACCGGCGCATACGGACGCGACGGCGGAACGATCGAGGTTGAAGGCCGGCCGGTTTCTTTTGCAAACCCAGGCGCCGCGCAGGCCGCGGGGATCGGGACCATCTACCAAGAGGTCAACCTGATCCCGTACCTGACGGCTCCCGAAAATATTTTTATGGGTCGCGAGCCGCGCGGCAGCTTCGGCCGCGTCGATTGGCGCAAAATGCGACGGCTCGCCGGCGAGTTGCTCGACGGCTTCGGCGTGGCCTGCGATCTCGATGCCCCCGTTCTACGGCTCGGTGTCGCAACGCAGCAGATGGTTGCGCTGGCGCGTACCGTCTCGCTCGAATCCAAACTCGTCGTGATGGACGAGCCGACGTCGTCGCTCGACGATGCCGAGGTCCGCGTGCTCTTCTCCGTCATTCGCCGGCTGCGCGAACGCGGCGTCGGGCTCATTTATGTCAGTCACCGCATGGACGAGAACTTTGCGCTTGCCGACCGGATCACGGTGCTGCGCGGCGGCAAGCTCGTGCGCACGCTGCGCACCGATCAAACCGATCCGATCGAGATCATCGCGCTCATGCTCGGCCGCAACGTCGAAGACGTGCGCGCCTCGGGCGTGACGGCATTTAGCGAATCCAAGGTCGACGTCGAACGCGCGCGCGTTCTCGAAGTCGAGCATCTCTCGCGCGGCAAGATGCCCAACGATATCGGCCTAACCGTGCATCGCGGTGAGATCGTCGGCCTCGCCGGTTTGCTTGGTTCCGGCCGAACGGAACTCGCTCGCACGATCTTCGGCGCAGACGGCGCAACCGGCGGGACGGTCAAGCTCAACGGTCGCGTCATACGCGCGCAAAGCCCGCACGATGCCGTGAAGGCAGGTATGGGCCTTGTTTCCGAGGATCGCAAAATCGACGGCATTGTGCCTGCCCTAAGCGTCGCGGATAATATTTTGCTCGCGGCACTTCCGCTCTTCGCACGGGCGGGAATCCTCGATAAGCGCCGGCAGCGCACCATCGTCGACGAGATGATCAAGCGTCTGGACATTCGCACGCCGAGCCCGACGACGCCGGTGCGCAATCTTTCCGGCGGCAATCAGCAAAAAGTGCTGCTCGCGCGGTGGCTCTGCCGGCGGCCGGCGCTCTTAATTCTCGACGAGCCCACGCGCGGCGTCGACGTCGGCGCAAAACTCGAGATTCAGCGCCTCATCGACGAACTGGCGCGAACGGATGGTATGGGTATCCTGATGATCTCCTCGGAGCTCGAAGAAGTGATCGAAGGCAGCGATCGCGTCGCAGTCATGAAAGACGGCCGCAAGCTCGGCGAATTCGCGCGTGGTGAAGCGACCGAAGACCGCGTGATGAAAGCGATCTCCGAAGGATGAGCGCGACGGTTGCCCGTCCCGGGCCGGGGCTCCGGCGAAATGCGATTACGACGGCACTGCGTCGCTTCGGTGCGCCGCTAGGACTGCTCATTCTGGTCATCGTTGCCTCGGTGCTGAGCCCGAACTTCTTCACCGAATCGAACATTCGGCTACAGTTGCAAGGCTTTGCGCTGACCACCGCGCTCATCGCGGTCGGCCAGACGCTCGTTATTCTCACCGGCGGCATCGATCTTTCGGTTGGAGCGCTCATGGCCGTCGCCTCGTGTTTAGGCGGTCAGCTGTTGCTTAAGGGCGCTCCGCCGATCGTGTTCGTCGTCGTCCCGATCGTGTTGACGACCTTCATCGGCGCACTTTCCGGCACGATTATCGCCAAAGCGCGCATTCAGCCGATCATCGTGACTCTTGCAGTCATGATCGCGGCGCGCGGTCTCGCGCAGCTAATATCCGGTGATGCGGTGCGCATGCTTGGTGACGCCGTGTACGGCGGCTTTGCGATCTATCAGATCGGTCCGTTACCGCTGTTGGGACAGATCCCGATTTCGGTCGTGTTGACGATCGCTATTTACGCGTTGACGGCATACCTGCTGAGTTCGACGGTCGCCGGACGCTACGTCTTCGCCGTCGGCGGGAACGAACGGGCGGCGAAACTTGCCGGCATTGAAGCCGACCGCGTAAAGATCATCGTTTATGCGGTCAGCGGACTGCTCGCGGGCATCGCCGGCGTACTGCTCGCCGCGCATAACGCCGAGGCGGATCCGACCAACGACGGCATCTACTTCGAGCTCGCGACGATCGCCGCTGTCGTCGTCGGCGGCACTTCACTGCTCGGCGGTACCGGTGGTGTATGGCGCACGCTTACCGGGGGTCTTATTCTCACCGTGCTGTACGCGCTGTTCATTCAAGTCGGACTTCCGACGCAAGCGCAACTCATCGCGCAAGGTCTCATCATTGCCGGAGCCGTGATCCTTCAGGGCGGCGGGGACGCTTAGCGTGTCCGTTCAGCAAGCTGGTGCGGCGCCGCCGCCCGCCGGAGACGTTCGTCCGCTCGCAACGCGCATCGCGCTTTTCGCGCTCAACGAAAACGCGCTGCTGCTTTTAATAGCTTTGCTGCTTGCCTGCGGTTTGCTGTCGCCGAATTTCCTGAGTCCGCAGAATCTTGCAAATCTCGCCGATCAGATGCCGATCTTCGCGATTCTCGCAGCCGGACAATTGCTCGTCATTCTAACCGGCGGCATCGACCTCTCCGTCGGATCCGTGCTCGCGCTTTGCGCATTTTTCGCAGCATCGATGTCCTTTCACGGGATCGTTCCTGCCATTCTCGTGCCGCTGCTCGTCGGCGGTGGAGTCGGTCTCATCAACGGCTTCGGCGCCGCCTATACGCGCGTTCCGCCGTTCATCATCACTTTAGCGATGCTCTCGATCGCGCGAGGTTTTGCCTTGCAGTCGGCGGCGTGGTACAACGGCGGTTCGATCACCGGTGCAGGTGCAGCGCCGGTCAGCGCGAGCCGCGACTTCGGCTTTCCGCTGGTAAGCTCCGGATCGATTCTCGGATTACCGATCGCCGCTCTCATTGCAATTGCGGTCTTCGCGCTCGTTGCCTACGTTCTGCGTTACGAACCGTTCGGCCGGCACGTGTACGCCGTCGGCGGCAACGAGCCGGCGGCTTTGCTGCTCGGCGTCAACGTCAAACGAGTGAAGCTTCTCGTTTACACCATTAGCGGAGTACTCGCCGGTCTCGCCGGAACGCTGTATGCATCGCGCGAAGGCTCGGCGCCGCCGACGGCCGCCAGCGGGTATGAACTCGATGCAATTACCGCAGTTGTCGTCGGCGGCGCGCTGCTGACCGGCGGTGCCGGTACGGTCCGAGGCACGGTGATCGGCCTACTGATCGTGCGTATTTTACCGAACATCTTCAATCTGCTCGGACTCGATCCGGCCTGGCAGCAAGTTGCCCGCGGCGGCGTGCTGCTCGCTGTGGTGCTAATCCAAATTCCGATGATCGCGGCAAACGCCGCTCGCAAATCTGCCGGTATCGCGGCCGCGGCCGCCTAATCGGCTTAGACGGAATCGACTGTCGGCAACAGCGTCGTCGGCTCCGTTGTTGCGCCGCCGGCCGGAACGTGCGGCGCTTTCGAGTCGCCGGATCGTGCAATCTCAGCAACGGGATGCCGCGAGATCGTGAACTCGTCGGTCACGACAACTTGCTTTTGTACGTCAAGCTGATCTTCGCTGAGCGGAATGCTCAACTCTTGAGCCGCTCCGATCGGCGTTGCCGGCGAGCTAAGCGCACTGTCATCGAGCTGCCGGCGTTCAACGTACACCTCATCGTGCGTAACCGGAACATCGATCGACTGCTCCTCAGTCACGACGTGTTTAGTGACGCCGCCTTCTAATACGGCTGCCGATGACGCTCCGACAAGTACCGCATCGATCGGCGCGCCGACAGGTTCAAGCGGCAAAACCAGCGCTGACGCCGTCTGCCGGCGTTGCGATAATGCAAAAATTCCAACCAGTACGCCTGCGGTCATTAGCCCGAAGCTAAGCATCGAAAGCGCTCTCGAATCGCTGCGAGAACGATTGTCGCTCGGCGATTCGACCACGATACTTTGCACCGGTAGCGCATCGCTTCCGGCGTTAGAAGTAAATCGGCTTTTCAATAGCCGTACGATGTTCAACCCCGTCGTAGATCGCGGCGATATGCTCGTGCTTCCAAGATCGGCAGACGACGTTGTCGCGTTGATTTCATTCATGAGGTATTGTACTTTCCGCTAGGCTCTCGTGTCCGGCGGCACCCGCCGAATGCTCCGGATACCTGTTGTGATGGCCGGCGGTTTTGACCTGGCATTCAACCAAGACGGTCGGCTTCAACGCGCGACCCCGAAGAAATACCGGCGGACGGTGCGCGCAAAACGCCCGCGGCGTTTTTTTTCCCGCGCAACGCGAAACGATCGGACGTCCGGCGGCGATCGTGCGGATGCGCGCCGGCGTGCTCACGCAGCGTACGCGTTCTCTGCGCGAGGTCGATCGGCGAAGCGCGGCCGTACGAACGACAGCACATCGTGCACGAGCAACAGCATCGACTATGCGGCCGACCGACCTCAGCGCTAAGCTAGATCGCCGCGGCAACGCCGATCCATATATCTATTCTCAATTGTCGCTCAAGCTGTCGACGCACGTAAGTGCAAACGATCGACGTGAGCGCGATCATCGCCGGTCGACGGTTATGCGGAGCCGGGTCCGTGCGCTTCGGCAAAGCCGCAAAAATAAAGCGTAATACCGTCGGACGTTGCGATCATCGTGCGATCGCCTTCGACGGCCGCAGCCGCGATCGTTTTGCCGGTGATCGCGTCAAGGAAGCGCCGCGCTTGCATAAACTCCGCCGCTTTCAAACCATCCGGATCAAGCTCGAATGTGGTTCCGTTCAGCCGGTCGTTCATCTGCTTTATTGCTCGTGAAACGTCGTGCGTGCCGAACGCCGGTCGAAGGTCGACGGCGTTCGCAACCAGCGCTTGAAGCAACGTTCGAGTTCGCTCCGATCGAGCGGTTTACTCAAGCAATCATTCATGCCCGCTGCGCGGCATCCGGCCAGATCGGCCGCTCCGTTGCGCGAGAGTCCGACGATCGGAATGGCCGACGGTCTCGTCCGTTCGATACGCCGCCAGCGCCGTGTCGCCTCGAGACCGGACATGTCGGGCATCTCGCAGTCCATGAGGACCAAGCGAAATGCTGACGACGCTTCGAGGGCCGCAAGTGCATCGGAACCGGAACCAACGACTTCCACGCAGGCACCAAGTTCGCCTGAAACAACGGTCGCCCGTAGCTGTTCGATCGCGTTGTCGTCAACGATGAGAATTCTCTCGAAACGAAGATCGTGTACCCGGCGACCCCCTGGTGCGAGCGTACATGACGGCGCCGCCGTGTCAAAGCCGGTCACGACTGCGCGAGAAGAAACGAACTCCATATCGATCGTCTGCCTCCATCCGTGTTCTGCGACCAGCGCGGTTGCAGTGCCGTTTTGTACCGTTGCAAAACAGCGCTAAAACCTGCGGACGGCCGGCTACGTCAAAGCCTTACATAACGCTTGCACCGATCCGGACATTCGTTGAAGCCAGGACCGCATAGGTTTGGGCGCCAAGATTGTCGCCAATAATGCCGCCGATTTTTACCGACGTCGCCGACATGCCGGTTCGGGGTCGCTCTTCGAGCGACGTGGCCGAGCTTTTGCGGCGCGCGATCGTCGCGGGAGCGCTGGCTCCGAACGAGCGGCTCGTTGAGTTAAGTTTGGCGCGCCAGCTGGAAACGAATCGGGCCGTCGTCCGCGGCGCGCTCGCGCAACTCGAACAACAACGGCTAATCGTGCGCGAGCCCAATCGCGGCGTTCGCGTTCGCGCGTATAGTGCCGAAGAAGCCGCCGAGATCCTTGAAACACGCGCGTCGCTCGAAGGTCTGGTCGCACGCCGGGCAGCGAAAAGCTTCGATGCTGCGGCCGCACAGCAGCTTCGCGGCGTGCTCGATGCAATGCATGCATGCCGCGACAACGCAGATCTCCTCGGCTACTCGAAGTTGAACGGGCAATTTCATCGCACGATTCTTGAAATCGGCCATCATGAAACCGCGTCGATGTTGTTGGCGGTGCTCCAGTCGCAAGCCGTGCGCTATCAGTTTCGCACGGTCCTCGAACCAGGCCGCATCGGCCGCTCCCTCGCCGAGCACGAAGCGATCTATGCTGCGTTCGTCGCGCATGATGAACACGCGGCTGAGCAAGCAATGCACGCCCACATCCGCGCCGTTGCCGATACCGTCCGTTCGATCGGCGCCGGCGATTTAGAGCATCACAAAGCAATGTAGCCGGCGTGCAGCACACGCCGGACAAGCCGCCTCAGCGGCACCCGACGCCGTTCATCGATCTTCTCCGGTAAACTTACGTAGTTCGACCGCTTGTCCTAATCGCATTAACGCATGAAAAATATCTCAACCGTTTGGAGGATTTCCGTGCCGTCAATTCGTTCCCGTCGCGACTTTGTTACTGCTGCGGCCGCCGGCGCGGGTGGTGCCGTACTCGCTGCTGGTTTGCCGGGTTCTTGGCGGCCGGCTGACGCGGCCGATACGCTCAAAGTCGGTTTCGTCAGTCCACGCACCGGGCCGCTCGGCGGGTTCGGCGAGTGCGATCCGTACGTCGTCGGGCTCGCGCGCAAGTCGTTGGCGAGAGGCTTCCAAAGCGGCGGCCGGACGTATGCCGTCGAGATCTTCGATCGCGATACACAGTCCGATCCGGCACGCGCCGGGCAAATCGCCAAAGAGCTCATCAACAGCAACGGCATCGACTTGATGCTCGTCACATCAACGCCCGAAGTGGTTAATCCGGTCTCCGATGCATGTGAAGCAGCGGGCGTCCCGTGCCTGTCGACAGTCATGCCGTGGGAGGCGTGGTACTTCGGGCGAGGCGCGAAACCCGGTGCACCGTCGCCCTTCAAATGGACGTATCACTTTAGCTTCGGCGTTAAAAGCTTTCTCGATTGTTATGTTTCGCAGTGGAGCCACATTCAGACCAATAAAAAGGTCGGAGTGCTCTACCCGAATGACGCCGACGGCAATGCAATTCGCGAACATCTCATTCCCGCTCTGCAAAAGGCCGGATTTACCATTGTCGATCCGGGCGGCTACGAAGACGGCACAACCGATTTCTCCGCGCAGATCGCCAAGTACAAATCCGAGCAGTGCGAGATTTTCAACAGCTTCCCGTTACCGCCAGATTTTGCGACGTTCTGGCGCCAAGCCGCGCAACAAGGTTACACCCGTACGGTCAAGATCGCGCAATTAGCGAAGACCGGACTATTTCCATCGAATATCGAGGCCTTAGGTTCGCTCGGCGACAAACTTGCGTCGGCCGTCTATTGGCATCGCGACTTTCCATATAAATCGTCGCTTACGGGAATATCATCGAACGCATTGGCCGACGATTATGAGAAGACGACCGGCAAGCAGTGGAATCAGCAAGTCGGTGCATCGCTTTCACTCTTCGACGCCGGTTTCGATGCGCTCAAGAAAAGTAACGCACCGAAAACCAAAGCGGCGGTGGCGAAAGCATTAAGCCGGCTCAAGACCACGACGATCGTCGGAGTCGTCGACTTCACCACGGGTCCGGTACCGAATGTCGCAACGAGCAGTGAAATCGGCTCGCAGTGGGTGAAGTCGAAAGCCGGCAGCAAATACCCATTCGATCTTGTGCTCACCGAGCATGCCAACGATACGCGAGTGCCGATCTCCGCTAAGTTGCTGCCGTACAGCTAACTCGCGCGACGCAACATGACTGACGCAGCGCCGGCCGCCGGCCGCACGATCCTCGAGGCGACCGGGATCGTTAAACGCTTTGGTGCGTTTACGGCGGTTGCCGGCGTTGATTTCCACTTGGACCGTGACGAAGCCGTCGGCATCGTCGGACCGAATGGTGCCGGAAAGACGACGCTGCTCAACGTGCTTGCCGGTGCTTATCCGCCGACGGCCGGGTCGGTCCGGCTTGACGGTACGGACGTTTCGCGGCTCGATGCCGCGTCGCGCTGCCGCTTAGGCGTAGCGCGGTCGCACCAAGTCCCGCGGCCGTTCAGCGACATGACGGTTTTCGAGAATGTCTTCGTCGCTGCATCGGCCGGCGGCGGACGCGGCGGCGCGCGCGCGTACGATACGGTGATCGAGTCGTTGCAACTATGCGGCTTGCTGCCGATTGCAAATCGCCAAGCAGCGACCCTCGGTTTGCTCGACCGCAAGCGGCTCGAGTTAGCCCGGGCGCTGGGGACAGGGCCGCAGGTCTTACTGCTCGATGAAATCGGAGCCGGATTGACCGATTCCGAAGCAAGCGAACTCGTCGCGATCATCCGCGAATTACGAGCGCGTAGCATCGCCATCGTATGGATCGAACACATCCTTCACGTGTTGCTGCAAGTCGTCGAACGGCTCGTGTGTATGGATGCCGGCGCCGTTATCGCGCAGGGTGCGCCGGACGTTGCACTCGCGCATCCGGCGGTCATCGAAGCGTACCTCGGCAGCGGTGTTGCATGAGTTTGCTCGAGGTCGACGGACTCGATGCGCGGCACGGCTTGCTCGTCGCGGTTCGCGGCGTGACGATGCATGTTGCCGAACGCGAGATCGTTGCACTAGTCGGTGCCAACGGTGCCGGCAAAACCACGCTGCTGCGTACGATTGCCGGGGCGCACCAGCCGTTTGCCGGCCGCATCGTGCTCGACGGCGTCGACATCACGCCGGAACGAGCGCATCGGCGCACGCGCCTGGGCATCGCCTTGGTTCCGGAAGGCCGGCGCTTGTTCGGCAATATGACCGTCGACGAGAATCTGCGCGTTGCGGGGCGTACCGGACGCGCCGGTCAGTGGAATCGCGACACGGTCATCGAAGCGTTCCCAATGCTCAAACCGCATCTCAACCGGCGCAGCGGCGACTTATCCGGCGGTCAGCAGCAAGCAACGGCAATCGGCCGTGCACTCATGACGAATCCCCGCGTTTTGTTGTTAGACGAGGTTTCGCTCGGGCTGTCACCGTTAGCGGTCAATATCGTCTACGAATCGCTGCAAGCGGTCATTACCGGCGGCGCGACGATCGTGCTCGTCGAGCAAGACCTTAGCCGTGCGTTGCGCATCTCGACGCGCGTTGCGTGCATGCTCGAAGGTAGGATCGTGCTCGACGGCCGCACATCCGATTTTAGCAAGGAGCAGATAACGGAAGCATATTTTGGTTTGCGGCGCGCCGCAGCGCAAGGTGCGCAATGAAGCCGCTGCTGCCATGATGTGGATCGACCAGATCATCCAAGGTGTTTTGCTGGGCGGATATTACGCCCTTATCGCCTGCGGCTTGTCATTCATGTACGGCGTTATGCGCGTTATCAACCTCGCGCACGGCAGTTTAGCGGTGCTGGCCGGTTATCTCGTATTTTCGCTCGCCGATCAATTGAAGATGTCGCCGTTTCTGGCACTGATTGCGGTCGTGCCGGTGATGGGGCTCGCCGGCTGGGTGTTGCAGCGCACCGTGCTCGAACGCAGCTTGCGATCCGGCACGTTGACGCCGCTGCTGAGCACGTTCGGCATCGCCGTCGTGATCGACAATTTGCTCTTTGAGCGTTTTGGCGCCGATACGCGCTCGCTCGCGCCGAATATCGGTGACCTTGCTTTTACAAGCTGGAACGTACCGGGCGGCATCACGATCGGACAGCTTGCATTGTTGACGTTGATCGTTGCGGTCGCGTTGCTCGGCGGATTGCAATTGTTTCTTAGCCGGACGCCGCTGGGACGTGCCATCCGGGCAACGTCCGAAGATCCGGACACCGCCGAACTCGTCGGCATCGATTCGCGGACCGTATATGCGGCCGCCGCGGCGATTGCGTTAGCTTCCGTTGCTGTCGCCGGTACGTTTCTCGGTCTTCGCGCGACGTTCGATCCATATAGCGGCGCGACACAATTGATCTTCGCTTTTGAGGCGGTCGTAATCGGCGGCGCGGGCTCGCTGTGGGGAACGCTAGCCGGCGGAATCGCGCTGGGCGTCGCTCAGAACATCGGTTCGCAAATTTATCCGCAAGGCTTCCTCCTTGCCGGGCACGCATTGTTTTTCGCCGTTCTCGCCGTGCGCTTTTTAAGTGCCGGCCGTAACCCGCTTGCGTTTTTTAAGAGCGCGCGGAGCACCCCGGCATGAGCGCGGTTGCCGAAGCGCGGCCGCTATCGGTACGCCGTTGGAACCCGGTATCGATCGCGGCCACGGCCGGCTTGGCCGGAATCGTTGCCGTTCTCGCCTTCGGTCCGTTGTTTCTCGGTGCATACCTCACCGATCGCATCACAACGTTGTTTATCTACATTATTTTAGCTGCAATGTGGAACGCACTGGCCGGTTACGCCGGGTTGGTGTCGGTTGGACAACAGGCCTTTTTCGGTTTGGGTGCATATGCGGCAATCCGGCTATCGCACGCCGGTGTCGACGTGTATCCGGCCTTGGCTCTCGCGCCGTTGATCGTCGGTCTGCTCGCATTTGTGCTTTCACCCTTAGCTCTGCGCTTGCGCGGTGGTGAATTTGCCATCGGTATGTGGGTGTTCAGCGAGATCGCGCATTTACTCGTGAATCTCGACGGTGTCGTACAGGGTGAGACCGGGACATCGCTCATCGCGCTGTCGGCGTTCAGCGCCGATGCTCGCCGCGCTGACAATTACTGGCTGGCCCTGGCAATCATGACCGTCGTGGTGGCACTTGTGTTTTTCTTGCTGCGCAGCCGCATGGGCGCTTCGATCCAAGCGATTCGCGACAACGAAGAAGCTGCAGCATCGGTCGGCGTGCGCGTGATGGCGACCAAACGCATTATCTTCGTGCTTGCCGCCGTCGGCTGCGCGGCAGCCGGTGCCCTCACGCTTTCGACCCTCATCAGCTTCCAGCCAAAGACATACTTTAGCGTGCAGTGGACGGCATATATGGTGTTCATGACGCTTGTCGGTGGCTTAGGAACGTTCGAGGGACCGATTCTCGGCGCGCTCATCTTCTTTGCGATCGAGACGCTCTTCGGCGGCAGCGGCGTCTGGTATCTCGTTGCGCTCGGTGCAGCCGCGCTACTCTTTTCGCTGTTCTTGCCGCGCGGTATCTGGGGGACGCTCAGCGCGCGTACGGGGCTGCAACTCATGCCGGTGGGGTATCGGCTGCTGTCCGGCGCGCGCAGCGCCGCAAAGGCGAAGTAACATGCAAATTCAAGCCGCCGTTACCCGCGCCGTTCAGGCGCCGATGTCGATGGAAACGCTCGAGCTCGAAGAACCGCGCGCGAACGAGATTCTCGTGCGCGTTATCGCGACGGGCGTCTGCCATACCGACATTGCGATGCGCGATCAGACCTTTCCGGTTCCGCAGCCGATCGTGCTCGGGCACGAGGGCGCGGGGATCGTCGAGCGCGTTGGAAACGCGGTCGGCTCGGTCGCGCCCGGCGACCCCGTCGTCATGAGCTACAACTCGTGCGGTACGTGTCCCAGCTGCAGCGAACACGCGGCGACGTATTGTTACGATTTCTTCGGCCGTAACTTTGCCGGCGTTCGGCCCGACGGCTCGACGTCGCTATCGGGACCCGGCGCAATTCACGGCAATTTTTTCGGCCAATCGTCGTTCGCAAGTTTTGCGCTTTGTCACGAACGTAACGTCGTGAAAGTACCGCACGACGTCCCGCTCGATTTGCTCGGTCCGCTCGCCTGCGGCTTTCAAACCGGTGCGGGGGCCGTCTTTAACGCTTTACATGTCAGCGCGGGACGGTCGTTTGGGGTCTTCGGCGCCGGGTCGGTCGGGCTGAGCGCCGTAATGGCCGCACGAGTCGCCGGTGCAGCGATGATCATTGCCGTCGATCTAAACGAAGAACGGCTGTCACTCGCGCGTGAATTCGGCGCCACGCATACATTCAATCCGCAAAACGGCAGTCCGGTCGATGCAGTTCTTGCCGCGACCGGCGCGGGTCTCAATTTCGCACTCGATACGACCGGCGTCCCGGCGGTTATTCGGCAAGCGATGGATGCACTCGCGCCGCGCGGCATTTGCGGGATCGTCGGCGCCGGCGCGGCCGGAAGCGAAGTGCGCCTCGACATGCTCAACGTCATGACGGCGGGTCGTACGCTACGCGGCATCGTTGAAGGCGATGCCGTACCGCAAACGTTCATTCCGAAGCTCATCGATCTGTACCGCGAGGGCCGATTTCCGTTTGACAAACTCATCACGTTTTATCCGTTCGCCGAGTTGAACGCAGCAATACGCGACTCGGAAAATGGCAAAGTCGTCAAAGCCGTCGTGCGCATGAACCACTCAGCGTGAGCGCCGCTCGGACGCAAGTTGCGATCGTCGGTGCCGGGCCGGCGGGTTTGATGCTCGCCCACCTGCTGCAGCGCTGCGGTATCGAATCCGTCATCATTGAAACACGCAGCCGCGATTACGTCGAACGGCGCGTGCGCGCCGGCGTGCTCGAACATGAAACGGCGAACCTGCTCGAAGCGACGGGCGTCGGCGCGCGTATGCGCCGTGAGGGCCTCGTGCACCGCGGTATCGAGTTACAATTCGAGGGCCGCCGCAAACGCATCGACTTCGCCGAATTAACCAGCGGGAAATCGGTAACGGTCTACGGTCAGCAAGAGGTTGTCAAAGACCTCATCGCAGCGCGGCTGGCAACCGGCGCAGCCGTGCTTTTCGAGCACGAAGTCGTCGCGATCGATGCCGACGGCACGGACCATGCAACGCTCCGTTACCAGCCGGCCGATGGGCCGATTCAAACGCTCGAAGCCGACTTTATCGCCGGGTGCGACGGCTTTCACGGTGCGTGTCGCGCAGCGATTCCCAGCGCTCGCATCGCGCTGTACGAACACGTCTTCCCCTTCTCGTGGCTTGGCATTCTGGCCGAGTCGCCGCCGGTTTCCGAAGAGCTGATCTACGCAAATCACGAGCGCGGTTTTGCACTCGTCTCGATGCGTTCGCTTAGCATCAGCCGGCTTTATCTGCAATGCCGCGTCGACGAAGAACTTGCGCTTTGGCCGGACGAACGCATTTGGGCCGAACTGCGCGAACGGCTCGGCAGCGATGACGGAGGACCGGCGGTTACGGCTGGCGCGGTGCTGCAAAAAGGGATTACGCCGATGCGCAGCTTTGTGTGCGAGCCGATGCGATACGGCCGGCTGTTTCTGGCCGGCGACTCGGCACACATCGTTCCACCAACCGGCGCCAAGGGCATGAATTTGGCAATTGCGGACGTGCGGGTACTTGCGAAAGCGCTCGAAGCGTACTACGCCGATGCAAGCTCCGCTCTGCTCGATGCCTATTCACAGACATGTTTGCGCCGTATCTGGAAGACCCAGCGGTTCTCAACGTACATGACCGGAATGCTGCACCGCTTCGACGATCATGGGCCGTTTGAACGTCGCGTGCAGCTTGCGGAACTCGACAATGTCACGAGCTCGCGAGCCGCGGCCACGAGTTTAGCTGAAAGCTATGTCGGCTTACCGTTTGCGTGAAAACGCATCACGCCGGCTCCGTTAGCGGCAGGCGCATTTCCGACGGTTTCATCCGGGCCGAAGGCAACGATCGCAGCGTTTACCGCTCGTACCGCCACGGCGACGATACACGCGTTTGAACGGTGTTCTACACGGAGCGACCACGCCGACGGCGGTCCGTAAGGTGCTTCGATCGCGCCGAAGTACGGCGCAATCGTGTCGCAGGCCGCGACGCTGAAGCGATGAAATTCGTAGCCGAGGCCGAGGCCGATTGCTTTCGCAAACGCCTCTTTACTCGTCCATAAACGTAAGAAGATACCGTTTCGATCTTCGGCGCGTGCCGAGCGTAACGTTTGCACTTCTTCGCGTGCAAAGTAACGTTCGGCAATCGCCAGAGCGTTCGGCACCGGACGAGCGCATTCGATATCGATGCCGACGGGCGTCGAGAAGCTGACGGCAACGACGGCATGCCTTGCGCAGTGTGCAAGACTGTACCGCAGCTCGGATCCGGCATCGATGAGCGGCCGGCCCGTCGGGCTCGCGCGAAGCGGCACCGCGACCGGCAAGCAGTCGAGATACGACCCAAGGATCGTGCGGACGAAGACGTGCGCTGCGACATAGCGCGCACGATCGCCCGCACGTAAGAATTTAGCGGCGCGCGTTCGTTCGGCAAACGATAAACTCGTACGGGAGCGCGCTGCATCGGCCGCTTCTTTCGTAAAGTCGAGCGAATGCAAATGCACCTCTCGGCCGGCCGGCAGCGCTCGCGCGAACGGCACGTTAACTACGTACGTCAAGTCGCCGGAAGCCTACGTACCGCAAGCATCGTCGACCGCTTACATCGCCTCGCGTTACTTTTCGTGCATTAGGGCCGAACGGCATATACTTCGAGCTCCAGCACTTTGACATTATGAAATCACTCTCGACACCGGCGGGGAGCAGCCGAACAGAAGCGTCGTCGCAGCCTGCTTGCGACGACTGCAGCCGCCGAAATAGTCGACCAGTGTATAGCACAGCAGTCGTATGAGGTTAAATAAATGCAACTTGAGTCCACGTTCCGATTCGATGAACCCGATGATGACGTCCCGCACTTTGAATATAATCCGTTTCCCGTCGTGCCGGGTCCGCTCGGTGCATTGAGCCTGTTGCCCGGCAAGTGGCAGGGCAAAGGTTTTAACACGATTTGGCGGCCGTTTCACGACACAACGCCGGCCAAGCAAGACCGCTTCCTCGAGTTAAATCTTACCGATGAGTCGATCACCTTCGATGCAATCAACGGCGCAATACCGAATCGCGGCTTGTTGCAGCCCGATATCAATATGTTCGGCTTGACCTACTTACAGCAGATAGCGGATTCCAATGAAAACGGCGCGGGCCTTCACATCGAACCCGGCATCTGGTGCACCGTCCCGGCCACAACGAATCCGCCCGAGCCCAGTACAATCGTCCGCATGGCATCGATTCCTCACGGAACCACCGTCATGGCGCAGGGTGTTGCCGTCAGCGTCAACGGGCCGCCGAAAATAGACGCAGCTTCCATCACGCCCTTTGTCATTGGTGACCCGGCAAAATTGATAAAGTTTCCCGAGAGCAATCTCGGTGTGCCGACGGCATTTCGCTCGCACGCGCCGCAGATCGACGGCATCACGCAAGCAATGGTCGACAATCCGAATTCGGTGCTTCTCGATGCCATTAAGGGACAGGTCTTTCAGAGAACCATTGCGTTGATCGTGTCAACCGATCCGACGGCACCCGTGCTCGGCGGCGGCACCGACAATACCGGTTTTCTTGCCGGATCGAAAACGGGCGGCCCGAACGCGCAAGGCGCGAACATGACCGCAATCTTTTGGATCGAACTCGTCAAAGGCACGCCGGACTTTCTACAACTTCAATACACGCAAACAGTCTTGCTTAATTTCAATGGACTGAGCTGGCCGCATGTTACCGTTGCAACGCTGCGGAAGGTCGAAGACAAGCCGGTCGATTTGAAGCTGCTCGCTCCGCGGATTCCGCCGGAAGTCCGGACCGACATCGACGAAAAAAGCCGTCAAATTCGGCAAGGCTTCCTGAAGTAGTTTACGCTGAACACATAGGTGAGCTCATGACCGAATCGCTCGTCCGAAGCCGCTTTCGTCAGCTGAGTGCATGGGTGACGCTCTTTAGCTTAAGCTTCGCGGCGAGCTCGGTCGCATGCGCACAGGTTCCGCCGGCCCCGGTCATTGCCGTCCCGGCCGCCGGAACAACGGTTCGCGGCCGGCTTACCGATCGAGGGCAACCGCTCGCAGCAACGACGGTTGCTTTCTATGACTCGCAAAAACGACTTGCAGGCAGCGCAGAGACAGACAGCTCCGGCAATTACCAGACATCTTCGCTTGCGCCCGGTTCTTACACCGCTCGTGTCGTCAGGGCCGGCGGCTTTGCACCGCTACCGGTCGCGAATTTTAGCGTCGATACGCCGGCCGCGTCGGCGACGCCGCTGCTGCTTCCCGAATGGCACGCCCCCTTAGCGCCCGCTCATGCAGTTCCGGCTGCCCCGCAAACGGCGTCACCGCCGGATGCCGCACCGCCCCCGGCGCCACCCGTGCCGCTGAGCGCTCCTCCGTCAACGCCGCGACCCGTAAGCGCCGCCGCTCCCGCACCGGATCGAATGACGCTAGGCGCCGACCGGCTATTTTACGTCACCGACCGTGCGCAAGGCACAGCAACCGATTCATCATCTTTCAACGCGCTGCCGGAAGATGAGTGCGCCGACCTTCCCGGCTGTACGTTGCGCTATGGAAGCGTCGCAATGGATTCGAGCGACACGACATCGTTACAAGTCGAGCAGTTTTTTTCGCAAGTCGCCTTCGCGGCCCGGAGTGACGCTAAGCGTGACGTCGTCCTGTACATTCACGGTTGCTGCACTGATTTTGCAACCGCTTTGACCGAAGAGCGCCTCGTGGCTGCCGATATCAGTTCCGCGCCGGTAATCGTCTACAGCATTCCGGCGAAAAATAACACGACGCTGTTCCCCGGCATCGTCATGCCGCTAAATTATTTTTATGATGAAAACGAGTACACATGGAGCTTTCCGCACCTTACCAAATTACTCGATGAATTACTTGCGTTGCGACCCGCCGTTCGAATCAACGTGTTGGCGCATAGTCTGGGCAATCGGGTGTTCATTTCGGCAGCTCAACTCTTCGCATACGAACATCGAAGCGATCGTGCTGCACCATTTGGCAATGTCGTTCTTCTGGCACCCGATGTCGATACGCAAACGTTCGTTGAGACGGCACCGTTGCTCCGTGAACTAGGCGCACATATCACCGTCTATCGCTCCGACAACGACGAGGCGATTCACGGCTCCCAGATCATCCACGAGCACCCGCGGCTGGGCCGCGTCGACAAGTCGCAATACTTCTCGGGCATCGCGCCGGCGGTCGACGCGATCGATGCGACGACGTTTAAGTGTGAAGCGACCGGTCACTTTTATTGGAAGCTGAGCTCGATCGTACGTGCGGATATCGCCGCAGCGCTCAGCGACGTCCGTCCGACGGCAAGCCGTCGTGCGTCGGCGCTTGTGGCGACCGGACCGGCATCCTGGCAGTTCCAAATTGGATCGGCCATAAATTCGGGTGATTGTCCCGCAATACCAACAAATCTCGATGGCTAATGCCGTAGTAACATCTACTGCGTCGGTAAATCGCAACGCCTTACGTTCCGGCAGATTCCGTGTGGCACAAACGTCCCCCACGCAAGACCGGTGCCGCCGTCACATGTCAGCGGATGAAATGACCGCAACGGGGCATCAGGCAATCGTATGCGTCCATAGGGCAACGCCGAGCGATTAGCGATGGCCGAAAACCGAAGCGAAACGATCGCTAACGCTTTTTGACGAATCGTAAAGCTGTTCATCGCGGAGACACCCTAGCGACTTTCGTGTCGACGAATTCGAAACGGAACATCATTTCGCGCAGCTTGACCCCGCCAAGCGGAGCGTTACGGCGCACCAATAGCACCGCGGACGATCAGCTCGCTCGACTCGAGCGACACCGCCACGAGTCCCTGTCGGCCATCGTCTCCTTAGCGCCGGCCGCAGATGCAAACACATGTCAACGAGCCGGTTCGCCTTGGTCCCGAAGTCGTTCTGCAGTAGAGTCGTTCCGTACTCAACAGACTCGGCGCTCGAACTTATTACCAGCAATTTTTCGTTCCGTGCGGTGGATAAGCATGTCCTTCGAGCAGCGGTTCTTAAATGTGACCGTGCGCAGCACGAAGCAAGAAGCGCGACGACCGAGTTTCATTATGGAGTCGAACAACGTATGTCATACGTTCATGGCTACGACGTCAAGGAAAGCATCCGGCTACAGGATCAAGCTGCGACGCTCACCGAGCTGCTGCACTCGGATACCTCATTCGAACCCGGGACCAGCGTTCTCGAAGCCGGTTGCGGAGTCGGAGCCCAGACCATCATTCTTGCCTCACAAAACCCGGCCGCTTCGATCACGTCGATCGATCTGTCAGCTTCCTCGGTCGCGCAAGCACGGGCAGTTATTGCGGCGCACGGCTTGACGAACGTGGCGGTTCAGCAAGCGGACATTTTCGATCTGCCGTTTCTGCCGGATTCTTTCGATCACGTCTTTGTCTGCTTCGTGCTCGAGCATTTGCGATTTCCCGTTGAAGCGTTAGCTGCTCTTGAAGCCGTTTTGAAGCCCGGCGGGACGATTACGCTCATTGAGGGCGATCATGGCTCGACGTTCTTTTGGCCGCGGAGCGAGTTTGCAAGTAAAGCCGTTCATTGCCAGATCGCACTGCAAGAGCGTGCCAGCGGTAACGCGTTGATCGGCCGCGAACTTTACCCGTTGCTACGCAGAGCCGGTTACACCGAAATTCGCGTATCACCCCGAATGGTTTACGTCGACTCGAGCAAGCCCGAGCTGGTTGATCGGTTCACGATCAAGACATTTACGGCGATGATCGAGGGCATCCGGGACGCCGCACTTGCAGCCTCGATCATCAGCCCGGTCGACTTCGACCGAGGCATAGCCGATCTCCATCGAACCGCTCAAGCGGATGGTGTCTTCTGTTACACGTTTTTTAAGGCAAAAGCCATTAAGAGCTGCTAGCAGATTTCCGGCTTGCGTGCATCTTCGACGACCAAAGCAGCATCGACGTACGTTCGTGGCATGTGCCGGTCCGTTCGAACCTGCAACCAGGCCGAATCCCGGTGAAACGCCGGCTAAGCCCCTCCTGCTTCCGTTCTCTCTTGGTGCCGGACCTTCGGCCGAAACGAGCGCGCATTTCTGCCCGCGTCCTTACGGCAGTGACGCCGGGAACGAAACGGTCGAGACTCATCGACGCAGCGCTCGAACAAACCAGCCAGCCGAAACCGGCATTGCGCGCAAACCTACCAAGCTGTCCGCGTCGACATTCGTTCGGGTCAACGACGAGCGCTCAGCCGTGTTAGCATGCTGCAAAACAACGTAGCGTAGCGTCTATGCAAGTCGGTCGTAGGTAGCTCGATCATAGAACGATTGACCGATTTGTCTGAACAGTGATATGAATTCGCTTGCCGGCGGCGTTCGGGAATGGCACCGTTAACGCCGGCTGAATCCGGCGTAACGGCAACGTTGCATCCTAATGTTAACCGAGCTCATTCAAAACGCTAGTCAGGACGAATAGGACGCTCGCGGTCGGCAGCGTTCACAACCGATTACGGCCTAGCGAAGTTGCGTCAGCTCCGAGTGCGTCGACTGCAGCGTCGGGCCTCGCCGAACGCTACTGACTCGTACTCGTATTCCGAAACATATCGAGGCGCATTTGCGCGTCATCCGAACCCTTGGATGCCATCGCCTGCATTTTGGCATTCTTGCCACACTTTGCTTCGATTTGATCGATTCGCTTTCCGACACTTTCATGCAGCATCATGAGCGTGACGAAGTCTTTATCAACATCACCGGTCAGTATCGTCGAAGCTTTTGCCGAAACGGCAGTATTCAGCATCGATTCGGCTTGAGAGCAGTCGGAGATAACCATCGAATCGTCGGCGACAGCCGGACGTGCAGTCGTTATTGAGCTCGAAGCCGTTGCAATGAGAGCAGCAAGCAGAATAAGTGGTAGTTTTCTCATTTCGTTCTTTCTTCTAAGAGTGAGTGACGATGGGGTTGTCAAAAGCGAACCATCGCAGGAAATATTCCAGGCAAGGCCGCGCTGGTCGTTAGCGGAAACACTATCATTGGTTCGAGGTTTTCTGCTTGTCGGAACTTTGCAACGGTTTGTGACGCAAGACCTAAGTGTCGTTAGCGAATCGCAGAGTAGACGGTCTATGCTTCGGTCGCCGAATAACAAACCACAACAAGCAACATCCAACAGATGCGATTCGGCAAAGGAGCCGCGAGCTGCCGGAATCGGCATCAAGACCGTACCACTCTTGTTTTTGGTTGTCACTCCATAAAAGTCACGATAGGAATGGTCGTCAAAAAATGTTAGTCTGTCGCCAGATTGAGGCCAACATTCGCGCAACGTCATCAAGACCGTACCACTTTTTTTTTCCGTCACTCCACAGATTTCACGATAGAATCGATCTTTGAAAGATGGTAGCCTATCATGAATGTGCGGCTAACAGTCAGACAATGTCGTCAAGACCATACCACTCTCGCTTCTGCCGTCACTCCACAAAATTCACGATAGAATCGATCTCTGAAAGATGTTAGCCTATCGCGATCGTGCAGCGAGTTGTGACCCGAGCGCGCGAAAACAAGCTAATCGTTTCATGGCTACGTTTCATTGTACCGGCATCTTGAGGTAAGTGCTTACGCGACTGGTATCGCTTAAATGCACGGCCTTTAGCGATTTGGCCGAGCACTTCAGTGCGCCGAGCTAACAACCGCCCGAATGAACGTGGACGTATCATTGCACTCATTCGATCAAGAATCGATCGTTTAGCAACGCAACGATTGCAGCATTCGTGCCGAAGCGCACGGTAATGATATTGGAAACTATTTACCTGCCCCTAGCTTATAATCGGTCGCAACGTCCCCCGACACCAGGTTGGCACGATCGATGCGAGCCGCGGGAATGAGCGCCGCGCGATATCGCGCAAGATATGCCTGAACCGCGAGCGCGCGTAGGATGGCGAAACGACCGACGTGCGCGCAAGCGTAACCAAATACACTTAATGCGTATCGCGAATGATTCTCAAATGAAGTGTACGACGCGGACGGACGCCGCGACGGAATGAGGCTGCCGTCGATTGCTTTCAGAAGCGCGCCTTTGCCGCTGACATTGTAGGACTCAGCCGATGAGGTTCAATGGCGCGGGTGCGATCGCAACGGCGGTTGCGCCTTGCGGCGCCAAGTGCTGCAACGGACGATAGTCGGAAATGCCCGATTTGGGCTACTGGAGCCGACGAGCGGATTTGAACCGCTGACCTGCTGATTACGAATCAGCTGCTCTACCAACTGAGCTACGTCGGCACGAATGCGTGGATGGCCGAGCGTGCTTTTCGGCTGCCGGAAGCGCCAACCTTTCCGGTCCGGGCGATGCTCGGACATACACGAGTCCGCAGGTTATCCTGCGGACTCGCCGCTCGACGGAGAAGGTCCAGTTCTCATCTCGCGCTTCGGCTTTACCCAGGAACGCCTAAACTTGATACCTCACGGCAACAAGTGCAAGAGCCGAATGTAGTTAATTTACAAAAGAACCATCCATCGGTCGATACGAGCGGCATAGCAACCGCGCTTTGCATAGTGCGCGTGGACGTAGGCGATATCCGGTCGCAAAAATAGGCGCTCGAGCGCAGATTCGAGCTCCGTACCGTCGACAAGGTCGGCATCGTGCATCAAGCCGCCGGCGTCGAAACCGCGCAAACTTAGCGTTCGGATACGCAGCGCCCGTGGGACGGCACAAATCCGATCGAACGGCTCCATGGCGCCTTCACGGACGAAGATGGCGTGGCTTGCACGGTACGGCGTTGCCGCATCTAGATGAACGTAATTGAGTAAAAGCGCCTGCTCGCCGACTTCGAGATCTCGCAGTTCTATGCGGTCGGGAAAGCCCGGATTTTCGTCTGCCGTATAGCGAAGCACACCGTTCGTTGCGAGCTCGACATCGCTCATGCCGTAGAGATGGGAAAAGCGGGCCGACGGCAAGCCCGAAATGCGAAAGCGTAACATACGCCGATCGTAAGCATTCGCGGCATTCCGGCGCCTACCGCGCTTTGCTACGATATTTACGTGCCGAGCCTCCGTGGCGAATGTGCGAGCAACGAACGGAGGGTGCGCGCCCGGCAGACCGTATACGATTGCAAGCATGATCGACCAAGATCGGCGTTGGGATGCCGTCCGTCACCGCGACCGCACCGCCGGCTTTATTTTCGGCGTTCGCACAACGCGCATTGCGTGTCGTCCGGGCTGCCCGGCGCGCACGCCGCTTCCCGAAAACGTCGTTTTCTTCAACGACTTCGCAACCGCGCAACAAGCGGGTTTTCGCGCCTGTAAACGGTGTGCGCCGGATGCCGTGGCAGCCGATGCGGAGCGGCAATCGCTCATCGCACGCGCGTGCTCGCTGCTCGACGCCGATGAACCGGTGTCGCTCGAGGCGGCAGCGCGCGCCGTCGGTTTAAGCCGGTTTCACTTCCAGCGCGTTTTCCGTCAGGTCATCGGCCTGACGCCGGGCGATTACCTGCGTTCGCGCCGCGAGCAACGCTTGCGCGAACGCTTGGCAAGCGGAGCATCCGTAACAACGGCAGTCGTCGCCGCCGGATACGGTTCGCCCAGCCGCGTGTATGAAGCACGGACGCTTGGAATGGACCCGTCGACGTTTTGCGGGGGTGCACGCGGCGAGCGCATAGCGTACGCCGCCACGACTTCGTCGCTTGGCTATCTGCTCGTTGCGCGCACGGAGCGCGGAATATGCGCGATCGAACTGGGCGACGACGAGCCGGTGGTCGTTGCTGCGCTGCGCCGGATGTATCCCCGGGCAGACATCGTTGCCGACGCGGACGAACTCGAGCACAACCTTGCGGCCGTCGTCGCTTTGATCGATGGCAACGCAGAGACCGCAGCGATCGTGGATCTCGATATCCGCGGGACCGCTTTTCAGCGTCGAGTCTGGAATGCGTTGCGCTCGATCCCGCGTGGCGAAGTGTGGTCGTACGCGCGTCTCGCGGCTGAAATCGGCCGTCCGAACGCCGTCCGCGCGGTCGCCTCCGCTTGCGGCAACAATCGCATCGCCGTAGCGATTCCGTGTCACCGCGTTCTGGGGTCCGACGGCAAGCTCCGCGGCTATCGCTGGGGCGTCGACCGCAAGGCGAAGCTCTTGCGGCGCGAAAACCGCGACCGCAAGCCGCCTGCTAGCGGTTAACGCCGGATACGTCCGCTCAGCGCACGTTAAGCAGCGTGACCGTCCGATTGATGCCCGACAGAACGGCGCGCAACGAAGCCGTCACGATGCTGCGATCGCGACCGACTCCATACCGCACGTGACCGTCCACAACGATTTCGACATACGCAACCGCCGCCGCATCGGCGCCGCTGCCGACGGCATGCTCGTGATAGTCGCGCACGGTAACGTCATTCCGAAGTTCGCTGCGCAGCGCTGCAACAAACGCGTCGATCGGTCCGGTGCCGCGGCCGCTGATAAAGCGCGGCGTTCCATTGTCTTCGATAGTTGCGGTAACGACGGCCGGGCCGCCGCCTTCACCGGTGACGTGATAGTCCACGAGTGTCAGTGGGGCAACGACGTCGAGATACTCGCGTTCGAAAGCGGCATGAATCGCTGCGGGGTAAATTTCGGCGCCGGTTTCTTCGGACAACGCTTGCACGACTCGGCTGAACTCGATCTGCATCGCGCGCGGCAAATCGTAGCCGAAGTCATTGAGCATCACGTAAGCGACGCCGCCCTTCCCGGACTGGCTGTTGATTCGAATGACCGCGTCGTACATGCGGCCGACATCGGCCGGATCGATCGGCAGATATGGCACTTCCCAAATCGTGTCGCCCCGCTCTTCGCGCGCCGCGAGCCCCTTTTTGATGGCGTCTTGATGCGAACCGGAAAACGCGGTGAACACGAGCTCGCCGCCGTACGGATGACGCTCGTGCACCGGCAGCTGATTGCAATATTCGACCGTCCGCACGATTTCGGGCACGTTGCGCAGGTCGAGCTGCGGATCGACACCTTGGGAAAAGAGATTGAGCGCAAGCGTCACGATGTCGACGTTACCGGTGCGCTCGCCGTTGCCGAACAGCGTTCCTTCAACGCGGTCCGCGCCGGCCATCAGCGCAAGCTCGGCAGCCGCGGTGGCCGTCCCGCGATCGTTGTGCGGATGAACCGACAAGATGATCGAGTCGCGTCGTGCAATGTTCCGGTCGAACCACTCGATTTGATCGGCGAAGATGTTCGGGGTCGACATTTCAACCGTCGATGGCAGATTGAGAATCACCTTACGCGCCGGGGTGGGCTCCCATACATCCATGACCGCTTCGCAAATGTCGCGCGCGAAGTCAAGTTCCGTTCCGGTAAAGCTCTCGGGCGTGTATTCGTAGGCAATAGTGTTGCCCGGCATCGATTCGACGAGCTGCCTGATGCGCGCCGCTCCGTTTACGGCAATGGCCATGATACGCGGGCGGTCAAGACCGAACACGACGCGCCGCTGTAGCGTCGATGTCGAATTATATAAGTGAACGATCGCCCGCGGTGCCCCGTCGACTGCCGCAAGGGTCCGGTCGATAAGTTCGTTCCGCGCTTGCGTCAGTACTTGAATCGTGACACCGGCCGGAATCAGCCGTTCGTCGATGAGCTGTCGGACGAAATCGAAATCCGTTTGCGAGGCCGACGGAAATCCGACTTCGATTTCTTTGAAACCGAGCCGCACGAGCAGGTTGAACATCCGGAGTTTCCGCTGCGGTCCCATCGGCTCGATGAGCGCTTGGTTTCCGTCACGCAAATCGACGCTGCACCACTGGGGAGCGTTCGCAATGACGCGGTCCGGCCACCGGCGACCGGTCAAGCCGATCGGCGGGAACGGTCGATATTTTTGAAACGGCATCGAAGCCATCGTAAGGTCCTTCCGGTGGATAGAAAAAGAGCCCGTCGCTGCTACGACGAGCTCTTCATACTGAAGCTGACGGCGTGTAGCGACTTACCTTTGAGGTGAGCCGCTAAGGAGGAGCCGCACGGAGGTGCGCATCGAGCCGTTCATGTGCAGCGAACGTATCACAGCCGGTGCGCCCGCGTCAAGGCGCGAGCCGGGTAGCGAGGTACGACGGAGCGTAAGGATTGCCTTACCGTGCAGTGACTTGGACCCCCGGCAGCTACATGCTAACGGCGAAGCGCTGAATGTAATCGTCTTTATTACCGGCTTCATCAACCATGACCGCCCAAATGTTGTGCGTCTTTGCATCGAAGCCGAGCGTGTGCATGCGGTATTTGCCGGAATACGTGCCGATGACCTTAGGTGCGGCGGTTTGCGACAGTTGATAGACCGTGATGCCGGTGCCCGCCGCACAAGCCAACAGGTGCAGGCTTTGATCGAGATCGCATTGGTCCACGTGAGCGGGCATCGCCGTTTGATATTTCTTGGTACCGGTCGTGTCGTAGACGCTCAACACGCCGTTCGCACCACCGACGACAAGTTGTTTGTAGGTCCCGTCGTATTGCAGCGGATGATTGTTGGTAAGCTCCGGTGTTGCAATCGTCGACGTAACCGCTAAACTTTCGGGATCGATCGTCGCAACTTCCGATTTGTCGGCAATATTCTGATACACCGAATGCGTTGCCGGATCGACGGCGAGATATTCCGGCTTGTGACCGGGGAGCGCGACCGTACCGATTTCTTTCATCGTCTTTGCATCGATGACGAAAACGCGCGTCCCGTCATCTTCGTCGGCATAGATATGGCCGTTCGCTTCGTCGAAGGCAATCGCATCGACCGGTCCGTCGACGGCAACCGTGCGCAAAACTTTGGCCGTACGCGGATCGCTTTCCGAAACGCTTTTATCATCGCCGTTGCCGGTATAAACTTTCGTGCCGTCCGACGTATACGCGACACCGTGCATCGGCCCGACTTTTATCTGATGTAGAATCGAGCCGTTGTCGGCGTTGACGATGAGTAACGTTTTCGCGCCGGAGTGGGCAGCGTACACGCGCCGATGCGCCGCATCGACGGTGACATAATCAAAGCCGCCCATCATTGGTACGGGCATGGGCGGGGCCATTGGAACAAGCGGCATATCGATGGCATTTCAACACGACTGCATGAACGTGCCATGAATGCCGCACACTTCATCTGTACGATACTGAGCGACTTGCACGATCGACGTCCGAACGCGTTGCCGCTGCAGGCCTGGTTACCGCTCGGCTCTATCGATTTCGGTCAATCATTCAACCGTCGTGCGGCGCTACTTAAGCGTTCCTTAACCTTCGGTTGTTAATCTTCGGCTCGTCGCCTCGCCGTGTTCGCGGCGGCATATTTGCTCGTTTTGGAGATCCTATGTTGCCTGTTGATCGTCGGCGCATTCGGCTGACGTCGCTCCTTCTCGCCGCCGGAATTACGTGCGCACCTGTCATGAGCGTGGCGCAGGCGCAGCCTTCGAACGGAGCCTCGATCTCCAGCACCGTCCTCGACGTTCAGAACGGCTTGCCCGTCTCCGGCGCTACGGTCGCGCTCTTCATGGGCACACAAAGCGTCGCGACCGCAGTTACCGATGCTTCGGGCAGGGCAACGTTTCCAAGCGAGATTGCCGGCATCTATCATGTCGAGATCCGCGCGCAAGGTTACGGAACGGCAAGATCCGACGACGTCGTCGTTAATCCGGGCGCGGCTGCCGCGACCATCCGTTTGACGCTGCAGCGAGCGTCGCTGTCGACCGGTTCATCGCTGCGTCAGATCGGGCGCGTTTCAAGTTCGACACAACGTTCGCAATTGCAGAGTACGTCGACCATCACGCAAAGCGTTTCGCCCGAACGTTTGCAGCGCGAAAACTACGTACGCGTCGGCGACTCGCTCAATACGCTGCCGGGCGTAAACCTCGGAAGTCAGGATTCGGCGGTCGGTGATGACCTGTATCTGAACATTCGCGGCGTTGGTTCGAGCGAGTCGGCCGTATTGCTTGACGGGCATCCCATTGGTCCGTTTGGAGCCGGCGGAAGCACCTTCAACCTTCAGCTAACGCCGATTTTCGCGCTTCGAAACGTCGACGTCGTGTATGGTTCGGGGACCGAAGCGCTGTACGGTACCGACGCCTTGGCCGGCGCCGTCGACCTTCAAACCCTCACGCCGACGCGCACGCCCCAAGCGACCTTCACTCAAGGCTTCGGCAATCAAGGCAAGAGCGAGAGCGTCATAACGTCGACCGGCACGTACGGCCGCCTCGGGGTTGCGCTTGAGTCGTCGACGCAAGGAACGTACGGCAATTTCAAGCCGGGACCGCAGTTCCAAAGCGGCTTTCTCGCCAACACACAAGACTTCTCGACCGCCGGAATTAATGCCGCAGGTGCGCTTTACTCGGTGTCGGCGAACTATCTCTTGCGCGATAATCTGGCCAAAATCAATTATTCGTTCAGCCCGAAAACAAACGTTACGCTGCAATATTACTCGTCGTCGTCGACCGACGATAAGACCGGTAACGGTGATAATGATGCTTTCGGCGCCGCGTATTCGTACAATCAGGTGCTGACGGGTTCGTTGCTCGCCGGCGGTCCTGGTACGCTTGTGCCGCTGCCGAGTAACGGTGCGACTCCGTGCGCGCCGATCGGCGGCAACAACGCCTCGATTCCGGTCACGACCAATAGCGGCGTTTCGTGTCTTAATCCTTCGCAATATGCGTTGGCGACGACGGGTGCGGCCGGTGGTGGAGGCGGGCGCTGGCAATGGGACGCATTGCGCGATGCAACATTCCGGCTCGATCATCAGTTCGCCGGCAACAATAACTTCGCGGCGACCCTGTATACTGATTCCTATGCAATCGACACGACGCGGTATCCGAAAACGCAGTCGGAGCGCTACAAGACTTTCGGCATTCAGCTAAGCGACGACGTCATTACGGCAAACAATGATTTTGGCGTCGGTTACTTTTCGCCGCACCAACAAGAAGCGGGCGATCAGCTTATCGGTGACACGATCGTTCAAAATCCGGTTCTCGGCCAAAGCACGACCAATTTTTTCTTGCGCGATAATTTGCAGCTAAGTAATCGCGTATCGATCTTTAGTAACTTGTGGATTAAGCAGTCGTCGGTTTCGAACAGCACGCTGCTCGATCCGCGTGTTTCGCTCGTCGTGCGCCCGACGAATAACGATGTCGTTCGTTTCTCGGCGGCTCGTGCAAGCAACGTTCCGGATATTGGTCTGCTGCAAGGTGCAACTTCGTTCTCGAACCCCGGCTCCGTCAATGTTACATGCAACTCGCTCACGGGTTTAGGCTCGATCCCGTCCGTCGGACTCGTACCGGAAACTGCAAAATCGCTTGAACTTGCAATCGGTCATCGCTTTTATAATGATTCGCAAATTCAAGTTGCCGCTTACGACGAAAATATTTCCGAGAAATTGGTCGGTACATCAGTCGCGCTTTCGTCCGTACCGCAGTTTTTGACCGACCCCGGCTTTCTCGGCCAACTGAACGGCTATCTCTCGAAGTTCAACCAACAATGCGGAAAAACGCTGACGACGGCGCAACAGCTCGCAGCAATCACGAGCGTGAGCGGCACACTCAATGCCACCAACGGGCAATATCGCGGGATCGAGGTTTCCGGCCGCGCCCGTGTTAATCGCGCCGTCTACTTTGACTATGCGTACGACCTTCAATCGGCGCAGTATCTCGGACTCGATTCAGCGACGCTTTTACGGGCGCCAAACCTTGTCAACGGCGTGCAGCAGTCGGGTATCCCGCTGCAGAAAGCATCGCTGGGCCTTGATGTTAGCGACCAGCATGGGTTGGAGCTGCGCTTCGATGCATTTTATGTCGGCGCAAACAACGGTTACGACCGGCCGGCCTATACTTTCTTTAACAGCGGAATCTCGAAGACGCTGCGTACCGGCACGACGCTTACGCTCGGCGTGCAAAATTTGTTCAACTCGGCAACACAGCAATACGGACTAATCGGAAACGGCGTCTATTACCCGTACAATCCGGTCTTCGCCGCCGCAAACCCGGGAGTCCCGACAACGGCGCTCGTCAACGGAAACGAGGAATTCGGCTTGTCGCCGCGTGCAATTATCTTCGCGCTTTCACAGCGCGTCGGTCGCTAGTAACCCGCCGGGGCGGCCGGCTGCATCGAACTTAACCTGGCAAACAAAAGGCCGGACGTCACGTCCGGCCTTTTGTTTGCTTCATACGACGATGAGCGAAGTTAACCGGCACAGTTCGCCGTCTGCATTGACCCTTACGGCACGTCGTGAAAGGTGCGCTTTTTGGCCACGTCGTCAACTTCGAGGTCGTCCAAAAAGTAATACACGATCTTTCGGTCGTCGAAGCCGACTTTGGCGAGTTCCCGGCCGTCGATGGTGACGACTTCGTGAATATGCCCGGTTTGGCCGGCATATGTGTAGTTGACTTGTCGGTAGCCCGGATTGTCGAGCGCCGGACGCGGAATAACTTTGGTGCCGCGCAGCGGCGTTTGGTGGCGGTGTTCGCTCAAGGGACCTCTGATCGAACCGACAATTGGATGACTGACGCCTTCGCCGGGGAGCGACTATGATCATCGAGTTTCGCGGAAAACGGCCGATCATCGCTGCAACGGCCTTTGTCGCGCCGACCGCCGTGCTGATCGGCGATGTTGAGGTCGGCGAAGAATCGAGCGTGTGGTTCGGTACGGTACTGCGCGGCGATAACGGGCCTATCCGGATCGGAGCGCGCACGTCGATTCAAGATAATAGCGTCGTGCATGTAAGTCCGGGCCATCAAACGATTATCGGAGACGACTGTACGATCGGACATTGCGCGGTGCTCGAAGATTGCACCATTGCGAACGGGACGCTTATCGGCAGCAATGCCGTCGTGCTCAACGAAGCCGTAGTCGGCGAAAAGTCGCTCGTTGGTGCGGGTTCGGTCGTCGCCGCGAAGGCGCAAATCCCGGCGGCAGTCGTCGCGGTCGGTGCGCCGGCGCACGTAAAGAAACCGCTCGAAGGCGATGCGGTTTGGTGGATCGAGCATGCCGCTCACGAGTACGTCGAGCTTTCGCGGTCGTACCTCGAAAGCGGCATCGGCGATCCGTGGATGCACGAAATCGCCACCGCACGCAGTTCGGCGTAGGATTTACGGCGCGGCGTAATGCGCTTCGTCGCCGTACGGGACGAAGAGCGTATGTTCTTGCAGAAAACGTAAACGAACCGTTCCGACTTTGCCGTTGCGATGCTTGGCAATAATGAATTCGGTCAAATCCGGATCCGGCGTCGTCTCGCGATTATAGTAGGCATCGCGGTACAGAAACGTCACCAGATCCGCTTCTTGTTCGATCGCTCCGCTGTCACGCAGATCGGCGAGCATCGGCCGCTTATCTTGACGCGCTTCAACGCCGCGATTGAGTTGCGCGAGCGCAATGATCGGTACGCCTAAGTCTTTGGCCGTCGCTTTGAGCGTGCGGCAGATTTCCGACAATTCCTCATTACGATTGACGTTGCGCCCGAGGGTTCCGGGCCGTACGAGCTGGAGATAATCGATGAAGACCGCCGCGAGTCCGACGCTCGATTTCAACCGGCGGCAGCGACTGCGTATCTCCGTTACCGTTACCGAACCGGAATCATCAAGATAGATCGGCAAGTCGTGCAGATCGCCCATCGCACGTCCGATGACTTCCCATTCGCTCTCTTTGATGTTGCCGCGGCGCAGCTTCGATGCATCGAGGCGGCCTTCCGATGAAATGAAGCGCTCGACGAGCTCTTGCTTCGTCATTTCAAGTGAAAAAAAGGCAACGGGCTGGCGTTCGTCTTTTGCCGCCGCGACCGCCATGTTGAGCGCCATCGATGTTTTGCCCATCGCCGGACGCGCGGCGACGATGACTAAGTTGCCCGGCTGCCAGCCCGCGGTGTATTCGTCGACATCGTGAAAGCCGCTGGTGACGCCCGTGCGATCGCCTTTATGCTCGAACCGGCGTTCGAGGTCTTGAAAAACGCCGAGCAGTAAATCTCCGACCGGAGCAAAGTTCTTTTTCGTGCCGCGATTCGTTACGTCGTAAACGATCTGTTCGCTCGAATCCATCGCTGCCGGAACATCTTCTTCCGCCTCGTAACCGAGCTTCGTAATTTGCGTGCCGGCATGAATCAAACCGCGTAACGCCGACTTCTCGCGAACGATTTTGGCGTAATACTCAGCGGACGCCGCCGTTGCCACGGTGTCCATGAGCGATGAAAGATACGCGATTCCACCGATCTTGTCGAGCATTCCGCGTAAACGCAACTCGTTTGATACTGTTATCTTATCGAGCGGCTCACCGCGGTCGTTGAGTGCGGTGAGCGCGATGAAAATCGTCTCGTGAAGGCTGGCGTAGAAATCCTCATGCCGCACGATCTCGCTGACGGTCGCCATCATCTCTTTGTCGACCAGAACCGAACCGAGCAGCGCCATCTCCGCCTCGAGGTTATTCGGCGGTATCCGGTCGATGACCGAAAGATATTGCGGTGCGTTCACCGCGCGGTCTTTCGGGCCCGTGCGAACGGGGGCAACGGAACGCGAACGCCGCAGGCTACGAGCGCTTCTGCGACGGTTGCAACCGGCACCACCGTTATACCATCGGGCATGGCTTCGATCTCACGCGCGTTTTCTTTCGGTATGACCATCACGCGCATCCCTGCCTGGCGCGCGGCGTACAACTTCTCGACCACGCCGCCGATCGCTCGAACGTTACCGGCAATGGAAACCTCACCCGTCACGGCGATATCCTGCGGCAACGGCAATTTGAGAAGCGCAGAATAAAGCGCAAGGAAAAACGCTAAACCGGCCGACGGTCCGTCGATGTTGCCTCCGCCCACGACATTGATATGCAAATCGAAGTCGGCCGGATCGACGCCGGCGAACGCGCGCACCACGGCTGTCGCATTGAAGACCGAATCGCGCGACATCGAACCGGCCGTATCGTTGAATCGCACGGCACCTTTGCGCGATTCATGCGCCGGAAACGCCGCGGCTTCGATCTCAATGATCGAACCGACATAGTGCACGACACCCAAACCATGCATCTTGCCCAGTTCTTTGCCGCGCCGCGCACGCGCAAGCGTATGCTGCGCTAAACGGCCGGCTTGCACGACTTCGAGTACGTCTTCATCGCGCACCATCACACTGCGTGTTTTCGATCCATGTCGATATAATGCATGGCCGTGCGCGTCGGCTAGAATCTGTACCGCTTTGCGACCTTCGATCGTATACGATGCGATGAGCGCCGGCACGGACTTAAAAATCTTTGTACCGAGCCGTACGGCAGCTTCCTCAACGATGCGCACGACTTGAGCTTGCGTCAACGGCTCGAAGTAGACAGCCGCGCAGCGCGAACGGATCGCCGCGTCGATCGCTTCCGGATCGCGCGTCGTCGCGCCGATCAGAATGAAGTCGGCCGGCGCGCCTTGCGCAAACAGCTTTTTGACATACGCCGGGACACCCGGGTCGTGCTCGTCATAATACGACGACTCGAAGGTCACGCGCTTATCTTCGAGCACCTTGAGCAGCTTGGTTTGCATGGTCGGATCCATCTCGCCGATCTCGTCGATGAACAAGACGCCGCCGTGCGCGCGTGTAACGAGGCCGAGCTTCGGTTCCGGGATGCCGCCCTCGGCGAACTCGCGTCGCGAACCTTGATAGATCGGATCGTGCACGCTACCCAATAGCGGATTCGTGGTTTCACGATGATCGTAACGCAGCGTCGTGCCGCTGGCTTCAACGAACGGAGCTTCTTGCGCGAACGGGGAGTGCGGCCGCGCTTTCGCCAGTTCAAGTGCGAGCCGCGCTACCGTCGTTTTTCCAACGCCGGGCGGCCCATAGAGAATGACGTGTTGCGGATAGGGTGACGCCATTTTTGCCAGCAGTGCGCGAATCGCAGGTTCTTGACCGACGATCTCATTAAGGTTGCGCGGCCGCAGCACGTCGAGTGCAGCGGTGTCGAGTCTGCGCGCGTCGAGTGCGCGCAGATCTTCAAGCTTCCGCTGCGTCGCGGGCGTTTCAGGGCCGGCCTCTTCGCGCAATGCCTCGAGCTTCAAATCGCGCAGATACTCTTGATGCCGAACCAGCATCTTAGCGTTTATTTTGCGTTCGAGATTCTCTTCGACATTGCGCTGTGCTACGAGGTCCGCTAAAGCATCTTCGATCTCACCGATGATCTTTCGATATTGCGGCTTGGCCGGCAGCTTTTCAATCGTCGGATCCTCGAACACCAAGCGTTGCAAGGCTAAGAGCCGGTCGGGTAGGGTGGCCGAACGCATCTGCCGTAACGTGCCGAGCTTACCGGCGCGCAAGACGACTTTCTCCGAGCCGAGCGCCGCCGAAAGGACTTCGTAGAGGGCCGCTACCTCGCGGCGCAGTCCTTCATCACCGCCGTATTTGCGACGGAAGCGACCGACATGCGGATTCTCTTCCGGCGCTGCCACGTTAGCTTTGGTTGACCACCTGAATCGACGTTTTCGCGATGATGTTGTTGCCTAAGCGAACTTGAACGGGATACGTACCGAGCGCTTTGATGCCGTCCTTCATTTCGATCTTGTGCCGATCGATCGTCACGTTCAGCTGGGCGGCAATGGCATCGGAGACCTGAGCGTTGGTAACCGTTCCGAACAAGCGTCCGTTGCCGCCCGCCTTGGCCGATACTTTCAACACGAGTGCTTCGAGTTGCTCGGCGACTTCGCGTGCGTTCGCTACTTCTTCGGCTTGGCGCCGCTGCTTGGCGCGATTCTGCTGTTCGAGCATCTTGAGTGCGCCGCCCGATGCTTCGGCTGCAAGATCGCGCGGAAACAAATAATTGTTGGCATAGCCGTCGGCGACATTGACGACCGTACCGCGCTTACCGAGCGTCGCGATATCGTCGAGTAAAATAACTTTCATGATCGGATGCCTTCCTTAGTCGGACGCAAACGGAAGGAACGCGATAATGCGTGCACGTTTCACGGCGACCGTCAAACCGCGCTGATGGCTCGCGCAGTTGCCCGAGATGCGGCGGGGCAGAATCTTCCCGCGCTCGCTAATGTATTTACGTAATCGCGTCGCATCTTTGTAGTTGATATCGGGCAGCTTGTCAGCGCAAAAATTACAGACTTTACGCTTCGGGCGCCGCTCTTTTTTCGCAGCTCCGACGCGCTTTTTGGTAACCGGCATATACTCTCTTTCATGTAGGTGGGTAACGGGCACGAGTGGTGCCCCTACACACGTCCGTTTTACCGGACGACCGCCGAAAAGGGCGGATACTGGCCGCATGACTGAGCCCCGGTAAAAAGCCGGGGCCCCGCTGTGGCACGCACACCAGTATACCGCTTCCGGAGTCCGCTGACTAGCCCGAATCGGCCGGGGCAAAGCGGGGGCGGAGTTTACGCGTCGCCCGCGCACGTTGAAGCGATGCTCACTGCACTGCACATCGTTGCCGGCGCCGTCGTCTTAATCGTGGCGCCCGCGGCGCTCGCCGTTCGGAAAGGCGGTCGCTGGCACCGGCGCTGGGGCCGGGCGTTCATGGCCGCGATGAGCCTGGTGCTCTTCACCTCCGGCTTCATGTGGCAGCCCAAAGGCCATTTGTTTCTGTTGGCCTTGGCCATCGTCAGCGGCTACTTCGTCTTCAACGGTTACCGGATCGTGGCCCGGCAACGGCGTAAACGTGCCGATACGCTGGACGACGGGATCGACATTGCATCGGCCGGCGCGACCTGCGCCTGCGGTCTGTGGCTGCTCTTTATCGCGATTACGCCGGCTACGCCGCTCATGCGCCAGCTTCAACCGATCACCGCCGGACTCGGCGTCGTTGCGATCGCGTTTGCCGCGAACGATGCGCGCGGCATCTTCGGCGTGCGCTCGCGTTCCGGTTGGCTCATCGCGCACTTCAGCGCAATGATCGCCGCTTACATTTCGGCCGTTACCGCCTTCGTGGTGATCAACGCCCACGGCGTTCCGATGGAACTGCGCTGGATCGTGCCGATCGCCGTCGGAGCCGTCGTGATCAGCGCCTACTCGTTGCCGTACCGGCTGCCCAAAATCATCAACGCGATCGGAGCCGTTGCGCGACCGAAGCGGAACGCGTCTCCGGGTGCACGGTAGACGACGGGCAGGCGCAGAACAGGGCAGGCGTGCTCCCTCGCATTGCGCTCGCGGGCGTGAACGTGCGGCTCGGCGGCCGCCACGTGCTGCACGACATCGGCTGGTCGCTCGGCGAAGGTCAGCATTGGGCGATCGTCGGAGCGAACGGATCGGGTAAGAGCACGCTGTTGCGGACGATCGCCGCGCTGGGCTGGATTGAAGCCGACGGCGGTACGCGCAGATTTTCCGCCGACGGCGTTACGCTCGACGCTACGGCGCGCGCCAGAACTTGGATCCGGCATGTTTCGGCCGAACAGCACGAGCGCTATGCGCGCCTCGATCTCGGCCTTTGCGGCCGAGACGTCGTCGAAAGCGGCTTTACCGACGGACTTTACGTCGAGCGCACGTCGGCTAGCCGGCGCGCGGCTTCCGAGTCGCTCATCGAGCGACTCGGGCTTCGTGAGATCGCGCTGCGCGCCGTTCGCGAACTTTCATCCGGCCAGCTTCGGCGACTGTTGATCGCGCGCGCGCTCGTGGGCAACCCGCGAGTACTCGTACTTGACGAATGCACCAACGGCCTCGACGGCGCAGCACGCCACGACGTCATCACGCTGCTCGATCGCATCGCGCCTCACGTCGCACTCATTATCGCATCGCACCGGCTCAGTGACTTCCCGGCGGCGATAACACATTGCGCACAACTCGTCGAGGGCCGCATCGCCCGAACTCAACGCGGCGGCCCCGCTGCCGATCTGCTCGCAACGGAGCCGCCGAGGCAAGGCAGTTCGACGCCGGCATCGGGCGCCGGAACGCTGCTCATCGACATTCGCAACGCGGATGTCTATCGTGGCGAACGGCTGGTCCTCGCCGGTATCGATTGGCAGCTCCGACGCGGGGAACACACGATCGTTCGCGGCGCGAACGGCGCCGGTAAAAGTACCTTTGCCGGATTGATTGCCGGAACCATCTCTGCGGCCACCGGAGCAGATATCGTGCGCTTCGGCCGGCGTGGCCCGTTCGATATCCGGATGCTCAAGCAGCGGATCGCGCACGTGTCGGACGATCTGCAAATCGCCTACACGTGGAGTGACAGCGTCGAAGACGTCGTGGCGTCGGGGTATGCCTCGAGCATCGGACTTATCGCCCGACCGTCGGCGGTCCAACGTCAGGCCGTCGACAGACTTCTGGGAGACCTGCGCCTGGACGGGTTGCGCACACGCGATTTTACGACGCTCTCGTACGGCGAACGGCGGAAGATTCTCATTGCACGCAGCATCGTCCGGGAGCCCGATATCTTTTTGCTCGACGAAGTCTGGAACGGACTCGATTCAGCTTTTCGGAAACTGCTGCTCGAATTGCTGACGCGGCTAGCGGGCCGCGGCACGACGATTGTGACGATCGCCCATGAGGCGACTGACGATCTGCCGTTCGCCCGGCGCGCCTACACGCTTGCAGCCGGAAAACTGAGCGAAGAGCGGTTAGAGGCCGGCGTCTGAGCGAACGTCGGTAAAGCGCTTGCGTCACAACCGAATGCCGGATATGCTTAGAGAACCTCTGGCCATTTGGTTAACGAGTATGGAGCTTGAAATGACATTCGATCAATGGATCGACGAAGTAAATCTCGGCGTACGCGCGCGATTGGGCGACACCGTACGGACTGAAGAACTCTCGTGGGATTCGGCAATGTGGGTGAGTCCGGTCGGTACCGCCGTTGCATCGGTCGCCGACGACGAGTCGACGGCGAAACTCTATTTCGACGAAGGCGATCGCTTCTCAGTCGACATTCGGCTGCCCGGCGCGGCGCCCGAACTCATTAGCGCGCTTATCGCGGGCCGGCTTGCACCGTAGCGACTGGACAAATGGCGAGCGGCTACCGTAGCCGCTGGCCTTGGGTCGGGCGCGTTCCGTTCGCCGCTCGCCGAACGCCGTGCGAATGGAACGCGTACCGCCGGCGGCTTGGCTTTCTGAGGTCATCGAGCCGCTTAGCACCCGATTCGGCAGTCAGCTGACGATCGACCGCGACGGCGATGTCGTGCGTTGGGGTTTCGCCGGACAATACACGGTCGTCGAGTTACTTCACGACGGCCGCCTCAACGCAACATTCCTCGACCGCGAAAGCGTGGAGGCCGTCTCGAAGCGCCCTGCCGCTGCGGCGTACCGAACGCACGTCGCGTATGCCCTCAACCGCGGCAGCTGCTCGCGAATGGTCGCCGACATGTGTGATTTCTTTTCAGGTGTGCGCGAACCGAAATTTCGATTCATCGAGGCTTACGCGCGGTTGCCGGCGGCCGGGAACTTCCCCCTCTCCGGAACCTTCTGAACGCATCGGGCATCTGTTAAGGGCCATCATTGATGGTATGTCTTCGCCTCGCACGTCATCGGCGAAGATTTTGCCGATATCGGGGAGACGACAATGGCCGACCTTAACACGCGTGAAACGCAGACCTGGCCCGAGCTTGCCGAAGGCCTCTACGGTTTTCTGACCGGCCGCGGGGCGACGATCGAATATCATTTCGATCAGATGGAAATTAGCGTACCGAGTTCGACGCGCGACGGCGCAGCGCAAGCAAAGTGGAAACTCAACGGCGCGCTGAAAATTCGCACGACGGAAAAATGATCGCCGTCGAGGCTGCGTTGATTGCCGAATCGGCTGGAATGCGCATGCGCATCGATAGTGCCGGCAACGTAATTCGTTGCCGGCTCGAGGGCGGCGTCGGTCACGCGCTGGGTGCCGCCAAACAGAGCTTGCAGATTCTCCGCATCTTGCGCATTGCCGTTCCGTTCCTGGTCCGCAGCGGACTGCGGCTCGACATCATCGCCGGCGACGTGCGTGTCGTGCGAGCCGGCAGCGGCGTCAAGCAAAATGCGCTCGGGCGTCTTCTCGGTGTGCCCAGCGCGAAGATCGGCGGCTGAATGCGCGTACTCGTAACGGGCGCTACCGGCTACATCGGTGGCCGGCTCGTGCCGGTTCTCGTGAATGCCGGACACACCGTTCGATGTGTCGCGCGCGACCCGGCTCGGCTGACCGACCGCTTCGAGGGCGTCGAAGTCGTCCGCGGCGACGTCTTCGACGAAGCGTCGTTAACGGCAGCAATGCACGATGTCGACGTCGCTTATTATCTCGTTCACTCGATGAGCGACGACCGGCATGACTTCACACGCAGCGACCGGCTCGCGGCCGAACGCTTCGGCAATGCCGCGCGCAATGCGGGCGTCGATCGCATCGTATTTCTCGGCGGACTAGGCGTCGATGAAGTCAAGCTGTCGCGCCATCTGCGCAGTCGCCATGAAGTCGGCGCCATTCTTCGTGCGAGCGGCGTGCCGGTGATCGAGTTTCGTGCCGCCATCATCGTCGGGTCGGGCAGCGTGTCGTTCGAGATGATTCGCTATCTGACCGAACGGCTGCCGTTGATGATCGCACCACGCTGGGTGTCGACACTCTGTCAGCCGATCGGTATCCGCGATGTCATAGCGTATTTGCTCGGTGCTCTCACCTTACCCGACCGGGACGGCCGAATCTTCGAGATCGGCGGCGCCGACGTGCTCTCGTATCGCGAAATCATGCTCGGCTATGCGGCAGCGCGCGGTCTATCGCGCAAGATTCTCGTCGTGCCGTTGTTCACGCCGCGCCTGTCATCGTATTGGATTCACCTTGTAACACCGATTCATGCATCGATCGCGCGTGCGCTTATCGACGGCATGCACAATGAGGTGATCGTTCACGATCCGGCGGCGCGCAGCGCATTTCCATCGATCGTTCCGGTCGGGTATGCCGAAGCGCTCAAACGCGCTCTCGATCGCTACAAAACGACCGGTCCGCAAACGACATGGTTCGACGCTTTCGACGTGAAGACACTGCCCGGCGAATTTGCCGGACTCACGCAAGGTATGTTGATCGACCGCCGCGAGCGCAATGCGGACGCGCCGCCGCAACGCGTCTTCGCCGTTTTTTCGAGTTTAGGCGGCCAGCGCGGTTGGCTTTACGCCGACCGCCTATGGTATTTGCGCGGTATCCTCGACCGGCTCGTCGGCGGCATCGGCATTCGGCGTGGCCGCCGTTCGCCGACCGATTTGCGGGTCGGCGATGCGGTCGATTTCTGGCGTGTTGAGGCTTACAAGCCGAACGAACTTTTGCGGCTACGCGCCGAGATGAAGCTGCCGGGATTAGCCTGGCTGCAATTCGAATCGCTGCAGCGAGAGGGCGGCGGAACAACGTTGCGCCAAACGGCTTTCTTCGAGCCGCGCGGTATTTTCGGCTACCTGTATTGGTTTAGCGTGCTGCCGTTCCACGAACTGATTTTCGGCAATATGGCGAAGCGCATCATCTATGAAGCCGGAGCGCCGGCGGCCGTCACGGCAGCCTAAGCCGCTACACGATTCCGCTGCGCGCGCCGCCGTTTGCCGGCCGTTGCTGCGCCATACGGCGGCGATAGCCGGATTTGCGATAAACGGCAACCGGATCGATTGCGCCGCCGGCTTCGTCGCGCACGCGCGCGACGATCGGACCGGCGTCGGTCTCAAATGCCGCTTTGAGCGTCTGCGATGCCATGAGCGCATCGTTGGCGCTTTGAAATGCGTCAAGCGCTTTGCGGTCGACGAAGAGCGCCTGTGCGTACGTTCGGGCAACCGTTGCGCCGCTCGTCATGAGACTTTCGATCGGATCGGTAACGTTATGCGATTGATCGAGCATATAAGCGGGAGCAAATCCGGCAACTCGGTCGCGCGCTGCATCCACGAGCTCGTTGAAAACGAGAAATAGCCGGTACGGTGCAATCGAACCGCTATCGAGATCGTCGTCGCCGTACTTACTATCGTTGAAGTGAAAGCCGGCGAGTTTGCCGCACGCGATCAGCCGGGCAACGATCATTTCGATATTGACCGTCGGCGCATGATGGCCGAGATCGACTAAGCACAACGCTTGCGGGCCGAGTGCCTGCGCCGCCAGTAAATTGCTGCCCCAGTCCCCGATGACCGTCGAGTAAAAGGCCGGCTCGAACAATTTATGTTCGATGAACATGTTCCAATCGGCAGGCAAACCGGCGTAAATGCTTCGCGCGCTTTGCACGTAGCGCTCGAAGGCCCGGCGAAAATGCTGTTGCCCGGGAAAGTTCGAGCCGTCGCCGACCCAGACCGTCAGCGCCTTACTTCCTAATTTGGTGCCGGCGTCGATGCAGGCCAAATTGTGTTCGATCGCCGCTTCGCGCACGGCGGCATCGGTATGCGTGAGACTGCCGAACTTGTACGAGACTGCGGCATTCGGCTGATCGGCAAACGTGTTCGAATTAACGGCGTCGAAGTGCAGATTGTAGCGCGCCGCTTCGGCGCGCAAACCGGCGAAATCGTTGACCCAATCCCAGGGGAAGTGAAGCGAGACGCCCGACGTGCAGCGCACGAGTTGCGCGATGACGCCGCAATCTTGCAGCTTATCATGGATGTTGCGCGGTTCGCCCGGTCCGGGAAAGCGCGCGAAGCGCGTGCCGCCTGAACCGACGCCCCAACTCGGGAGCGCGACCTCGAAACGCGCGACGGAACGCTTAACCGCGTCGATATCGACGCCGGTTCGAGCTAACCGCTCGGCGAGCGACGTGTAGTCGCGCTCGAGCGCGGGACGGCGTTGAGCGTTATCGCTTTCGATCAGATCGCTATCGATGAGTTCGGCCGGCAGGGTCGTCGTCATCGAGTTTCCGTTCGCCGCAGTCGGGCGACAAACCCGGGCGACAGCCCGGCGGCACGGGATCAACGACATGACGAGGTACGGCGAAAGGCCTTGTGATCTCGTGTCCCTCGTCACTGGACAACGCGAGAAAACACGTGGAATATCCCACTTTTTGAGAAGTGTTAAAGTTTGGGTCGTAATGTATATTTTTGACGTGAACTCGCCGGTTTTTCCCGGCGCGCCGTTGGTGTAAGGGGTTCATGGAGGAGATTACGGTGATCGCGCACGACCTCGTTCCGCTTCGTACCTTTATCATCGAACGCCAGGCGCTTATAGCGAAGGCGCTTCATTCGTTCCTCGACGAGAATCCGCTGATTCGCGTCGTCGGCGACGGTTCGTCGGTTCGAATCGATGAATTGCAGCGGACTCGCCCGGATCTCATCATCTTCGGTCTCGATAATGCGACGCACGACGTGAGCGACGCCCTCGCGCTCGCCCGCAGTGTGTGCCCGAACGTTCGGTTCTGCGTTCTGTCCAGCTTCGCCAATTCCGATGTGATGCAACGCAGCATCGCCTCCGGCGCCGACGGCTTCGTCGTTAAAGATATTTCGCCGAGCGAACTTGATGTTGCTTTCCGCGTTCTGGCCAGCGGGTCGTCGTATGTCGATCCGCGCGTTGCGGGTGGGATGCTCAAACGTCGCTACGCATCGAACACCGGAGCGGCGCTGGCCGACTTGACGATGCGTGAAGCGGAAATTTTGCGGCTCATTGCCGGCGGGCTCGCGAACAAAGAGATCGGTGGAAAACTCAAGCTGTCCGAGAAAACAATCAAAAACTACGTGAGCCGTATCTTCTCGAAACTCAATGTTTCGGCGCGCACGCAAGCCGCGGTCTACGCGATCAAGGCCGGTTTCGTCTAGACCCGGCGCTTACGGCCCTTCGACGATCCGCACGAAATTTTGCGGGTGTACGTAGGCGGCGAACGCGTCTTGAATCGAACGCTTATCGGTTCGGAGAAACTTTCGCGCCGCGACCTGCGTTCGATCGAACGGATAACCGTTGGCAGCATCGTCAAGTAACGATTCGCCGATCGCATCGACCGAAGAGCCGGCGATGACCGTTCGCCGCACCGTCGATGCTTTGGCGAGATCGAGCTCGAACGTCCCGACCGGCTCGGTCTGCATGCGTTTGATTTCCGCATCGATGAGTGACGATATGCGCCCGGCATTTGCCGGTAAACATGCAAAGTCGATCGTTAGCTCGTAACGCCCGCGGCGCGGATTTACGGCCGACGAGATCGAGTAAACGAGTCCGGCGTTTTGCCGCAAATCGCGAAATAAGCGGCTTTGTTCGGGACCGAGTGAACCGCCGCCCATAATTGCATTCCCGAGCAGCAACGGATACAGTTCCGGCGCATCGCGTCCGAGTTCGACGTTTTGCCGAAACGTTATCGAGTCTTGATCGACCGGCAGTTCGACTCGGACATCGCCCGGCGGATTGAGCGGCAGCGGCGAAAGCGCGAGATCCGGAACGACACCGCTGGCGTGCCATGCGCCGAAGCTACGCTCGAGCGCATTGCGCACGACGTCGGGCGCTACGTTACCGACAACGACGACCGTTGCGAGATCCGGGCGGATCGTCTTTGCATAGTACGCTTTCACGTCGTCAAGGCTGAGCGCTTGCAGCCCGTTGACGGTCGGTTCGCGCAATTCCGGATCGCCGGCCGGCAACAGCAACACCGAAGCACGCCGGTCGACGATGGCGCTCGAGCCGCGTAAAGCGGTTTCCAGTTGTTGCACCGCACGCTGCCGCGCGCGCTCGAACGTCGCTTCGTCGAGCCGTGGCATGAGCTCCGCTTCGGCAAGTAAAGCAACGCCGCGATCGAACGACCGCGACGTCGTTTGCAAACCAAAACCCGCTCCACTCGATACGTCGGAGTCCGCGTCGTCTTGCGCGCGCGCGAAGGTCAGCCGGTCTCGCGTTTGCGTGCCGTCCTCGAACATCGCAGCGAGCACCGACGAAACGCCCTCTTTACCGACGGGCTCTTGCAGAACCGTGTTCGTTTTGATCGTGCCGAACAGGAAGACCGAATCGGAGATCGTCTCGGGCTGCACGATCACGTTCATTCCATTACTCAATTTCATTTGCGCGGGAAAACGAGCGGGCTCGTCGACTGCAACATTCTGCAAGAGCCGGCTCGCCCAATCGGGCAAATGCGTGACCGGCGGCTGCGCGCCTAGCGGCTTTTCCGGTCCGCTCGAAGGCGGCGCCGCGGCGGCGCGACCCGATGCGTTCGCCGACGGCGTCAAGGCGCCGACGATCGCTTCGCGCTCGTTGAAATACCGTTTCGCAACGCGATCGACATCGGCCAAGCTGACGCCCGCGATCAGTTGCTGCTCGCGCACGATCGACGGCTCGCGGTCGAGCGCAACGGTCGTCGCCCAATCCGACGCAAGTGCAGCGATCGAATTACGGCTTTCTTCCTGACCGGAAATTAGGCGCCGCTTCGTTGTCTCGAAGAGTTCGCTCGGCACGCCGGTACGTGCATAGACGCTCAAGATGCGTTCGAGCCGCGCGGCCGCTTGTAGCGGATCGGCACCCGGACTCAATGCCGCAGTTGCAAATGCGAGTTGACCTTCGTCGAAATACGGCAACGACGTCCACTGCGCATCGAGTGCATCACCGCTATCGACTAGCCCGCGAATCGCGCCGCGCTGCGAATCGAGTACGCCTTGCAGCACGAACGACGGCAGAAAATCGGGACTATTGATGCCCGGTAAGCGATAGCCGACGGCGGCTAACGGATAGATGAGCGTCGTCGAGCGCTGCAGCACGATGCGATGCAGCGGCGCAAAGTGCGCGGCGACATGTGCCGGAACGACGCGCCGCGGAATTGATGCGAAACGCGCGCGGATCGACTCGAGCGTGCGCGCCGGATCAACATCGCCGGCGACCACGAGCACCGCATTATTCGGCGCGTACCAGCGTTTGTAAAAGGCTTTGATTTGCGGCCCGGTAAGCCGATCGAAGGCGGCGCGCGTTCCCACGCCTTCGTGCCCGTAGGGCGTTTTCGCATACGCCAGCAACTGAACGTCGCGAAAAAAGTCGCTGCCCGGCTGCGATTCGTCGCGTAAGACTTCTTGTTCGATCGCACCGCGCTCGTTCGACCATTGCGCCTGCGCGTCGAGAACGTCACGCATCCGATCGGACTCGATTCGTAGCACCGCATCGAGGTCGGCCGCCGGTACGGTAAATTGGTAGTGCGTGGTCGTATCGGTCGTCGCCGCGTTGAAATCGCCGCCGAGTGCCGTTGCAATCGTCCCGAGTTCGCTCGTCGACAGATGCGTCGTTCCGCGAAACATCATGTGTTCTTGAGCGTGCGCCAGGCCGGGAAAGTCGGCTGGATCGTCACGCGAACCGACCAGATACGTCAAGTCGGTCGAAACCACCGGACCGATCGTGTTGCGCACGATGACGACCCGCAAGCCGTTGGTCAGCGTCGCTTTGAGTACGTTAGTTTGCGAAGTGGGCGGCGCTGCGGCCGGCAGGGCGGCCACGAGCACGACGCCGGCGAGAGCGAGCGCCGGCATACGCAGCAGCGCTACGAACCCGGCCAACCGGGAGATGGAGCGTGACATTATTCCGATCTTAGCGGCGCGAGCTTAGACCTCCCTGGCCGGGCCTGCGCTACATCGGCGGTACGACACCGTGCTCCCCGACGACGATGAACGGCGCTGCCGTACCTGCGGCGACGTTCAGCGTCACGATGTGTGCGCCCGTCACGAGCAAGCTCGTCGAGCCGGGCTCGGCACGAACGACCGGCGTCCCGGCTTCAATCGTCACTCTTTTCGACCCGCCTTTATACACCAGGTTGACCGTCTTTGCCGTGGCGCCGTTGATGCCCGTTACCGTTGCGTTGGTCATCATCGAGCCGCTTTTCGGCGTAACGGTCCCGTTCGTCATCATCGAGCGTGCTTTGTTCGCCGGAAGATCCCACGCGTAATCGCCTTCGCCGCTGCCGTTCATTGCCTTGGGGAACACAACGACTTCGAGCGCTCGCGCCGCTCCCGATGCAGCGGATGGAACGTTCGCGGTGCCGATGTACGTCCCGGTTGTGATGTCGGCGGCCGATCCTTGCACGACGCCGACAACCTTCGTTTTCGCATCGATTGCAACGGTCACGGCACCAGCCGGCGTGGCGACGGTGAGTGCCGTAGCCGTTACTTTGGTCAGCGTTCCGCGTACGTGCCTGACCGGCGCATCGGCAAATGCCGCACCGGCAACAAGGAACGGTGTAAGCGACAAAGCCGCGATCGGGATGCTATGCGTTAATCTCATACGCTGCTTGCAACCAAGACCGATCGCGACGGTTGCATGCGCCGGAAGACGAGCGCATATCGCATCGAACGCGCGGCGCCGCAGCCTCAGATCGCGTTAGGGCCGGCCGTCGTCCCGGTGTCGCCGGCCGGCGTCATCGTTACTATTTTGGCCGTTGTAACCGTATTGACCGTTATCGGCGTAGCGCGAGCGATCGCCGAAGTTGCCGTTACTCGCCAGATAACAGCTGCCGTTCGAACAGGAAACCCGCTGATCGTTCGTTTGCGGATAATACGAATAGCCGTTTGACTCGACGATATGGCCGTCCGCGTAAACACGCGAACCGTCCGGCAAATACCCGCTGATCGTTCGCGATTGCGCGTTTTTGTGCGCAACGTTCGACTCGATTGCAAGGCCGGCCAGCGCCGCTGCTCCGAGAATGATATTGCGAGTCGAAGCGGCGCTGTCGGCCAGGGCCGGTGCCGGCTGCGTGAGACCGAGCGTTGCAGCGGCGGCCAGCGCCGCGATCGCTAGTTGGAACTTCTTCATAGAGATGTCTCCTCGGACGCAATGCTAGCGCCGGAACTTGGTAACGCGCATACAGCAGCATGAAAGCCACATAAGAATCCGCAGCTCAGAACGGTTACGCGCGTTCGCTTAGCCAACGCGCGATATCATCGATCTCACGCTTCGAGATGGAATGTGCGTGCTCGTAATCGCGTGCGGTCAATTCCGCGCCGCTCGTGGTTGACAAGTATGTTTGCGTTTGACGCACGAGCGACGCCGGAATGACGTCGTCGAACGTGCCGCGCCCGTAGAAGACCGGCAGGCCCTGTAAACGCTCCGCACCCGCGGCTAACCCGCTATCGAGCGGCAGCGCACCGCTGAGCAAAATCGCGCCTGCATAGCGGGCCGGATCGTCGAGGATGAGCGCACCCGCCATCATCATCCCGGCGCTGAATCCGAGCAGAAAAAGCGGCCCGGTCTCGTTTGCCGCTGCAAACCGATCGAGCCAGTGTCGGACCGTTGCGATCGACGCTCGCAAGCTTTTGGCGAGCGGCTGCGCGGCGCCACGGCTCTCAAACCAAGTATAGCCGCTGCCGTCGAAATCAAGTAAGCCGCGCAGACTGACATAGGTCAAGGCCTGCGGCAAGGCATCGGCAAGCGACATGAGATCGTATTCGTCGGCGCCGCGCCCGTGCAAGAAAACGACGATCGGACGACCGGAGGTCGATCTGCCCGGGTTTCGCCAAAGTGCGATCGGGACGTCGGGTGACGGTTCCATCGTGGCTAGTACAGCTGGGCCGAGCGTTCGGTGTCGAGATGCTGCAGGCGCACCTCGGGATAGCGTGCACCGGTATCCGAGACGACCTGGCCGTCCGTTCCGAAAATTCGCAGTTTCATTTCTCACGAACAATCGCACATTGCATCAAAGCTGTCCATCCGCGGACTGCCGCGCCCGCAACGTATGCCGCCGCCGACCTCAACTGCCCGAGCGACATGGCCGCTGCTGCCGCATCCATTCCAGGATGGAGCAGGCGCGCACGCGCATCTGTGTCGCGATGCATTGGAAGGCAAAGATCGTAGCTGCATGGTGCGCCGCAGCGTTTGTGCCGGGCGCGGTATTCGCCGCCATGGACGCAACGCCGGCGTCGCGTCCGGCTGCGGTGCAGACGGCGATCACGCATCATACCGCATCGATCGGCGGCCGTAGCGTACGGTACACGGCGACGGCAAGCACGATCGTCATCACGAATGCAAAAGACGAACCGCTGGCAACGATGTTTTACGTCGCGTACACGGCGGACAATCTTGCATCGGGCACGCGCCGTCCGCTGACATTCGCTTACAACGGCGGCCCGGGCGGATCGTCGGCGCTCATTCATCTCGGCGCCTTTGGTCCGCGCACGGTCGTCACGACCAATGCGGCAGCCACCGCGCCGCCGCCGTACAGCATGACCGATAATGCGAGCAGCTTGCTCGATGCGAGCGATCTTGTGTTCGTTGACGCGATCGGCACGGGTTTCAGCCGGCTGACCGGTAACGGAACGGCCAAAGACTTCTATAGCATCGACGGTGACGGCCACGCATTCGCACAATTCATCCGCAAATACATCACCCTCAACAATCGCTGGAACTCACCCAAGTATCTAGCCGGAGAAAGTTACGGCACGACGCGTTCGTGGTTCTTGCCGACATGCTGCAAAACGACGGCATCGTGCTCAGCGGGATAACGCTCATTTCAACGGTGCTCGATTTCGCGACATTGGAATCCGCTCCGGGCAACGACGAACCGTATTGGCTCTATCTACCGACCGAAGCCGCCGTCGCCGCGTATCATCATAAACTGCCGGTGCCGCCCAGCGACCTTCCGGCATTTCTACAAACGTGCGCGCTTTCGCGCAAGGTCCATACTTGCAGGCGCTGTCCAAAGGTGCGGCACTCGGCCCGGCCGAGCGCGAAGCGGTCGCCCAAGAGCTGCACGCGGATACCAGCTTACCCGTCGATTATCTCATTCGCTCGAATCTCCGCGTCGAGCCCGAGCGCTTCGAGAAGCAACTGCTCGGCGCAACCGCCGAAACCGTCGGCCGGTACGACGGACGCTTTCGCGAATTCGACGTGGACCCAATTTCAGCCGGCGCCGATAGCGATGCTTCCGCCGATGCGATCTTCGGCGCGTTCAGTGCGTCGTTCAACCGCTACGTGCGCGAAGAATTGCACTACCGCACCGATGCGAACTACAACTTTCTTAGTGGGGAAGTTAACGGTCACTGGCAGTGGTCGCGCGGAGAACGGTCGCGACCGACCGGCGTTAACGTCCTACGCGACCTACGCGACGTAATGACCGCCAATCCGTATTTGCGCGTGTTTTCCCCGAACGGCATCTACGATCTGGCCACGCCGTTTTTTGCAACGGAATATTCACTTGCGCATGTGGACGTCAACCCGGCGCTGCAAGCGCACATCTCGTACGGCTTTTATCCTGCGGGTCACATGATTTACCTCAACCCGGTCGCTCACGCGCAACTCAAAGCCGATCTCGTTAAATTTTATCGCTGACCGGTGACAAGATGTGCAGTAGGCGCGACGCCATGAGGTCTTTGGTTTTTGCGCCGAACGCCGCCATATGCGGCGCGATCGAATGCGCGCGCAACGCCGGTGCACTTGCCCATTTTTCAACGACGATAAAGGTGTCGGGACCGAGCGGTGCCTGCATATCTTCGAGTCCGGCGGCGTCGACCGTAGCGGTGTACTCGATGCACCCGGGTTCGGCAAGCACGGCCGGGACGTTTGCTTGAAACGCCTCGAGCACGGCGTCGCGCTGACCCGGCTTCGTCGTGAGAATTGCGATGAGATGCAGCATACCGGCTCGTTCCGCGTCGTGCGCCGGCGCCCCGCCCGCCCGCCCGTGCACGACGATTCGTCGATATCCGAGCCGCCGTGCGTTTCTCGCTCGGCGTAAACTACTGGCCCCAGCGAACGGCGACGGCGATGTGGCGAGATTTCGATCCGGGTGAAATCCGCGAAGACTTCGCGCGCATTGCGGCGCTCGGTTTAGACACCGTCCGCATTTTCGTCCGCTGGGATCAATTTCAACCGGCAGCCGATCGGCTCGACGCAGAAATGATCGAGCGCTTCGAGTCGGTCCTGGCCCTTGCTGCCGGCGCCGAACTGCGCGTGATGCCGGTATTATTCTGCGGACACATGAGCGGCGTCAATTACTTGCCCGCCTGGACGTTGGACCGCGCGCGCAGCAGCGGCCGGTACCGGACACGAAACGACGCGGGAGAGTCGGCCAACGGCATCTCGCAACTCTATACCGGTCCGCTTCTTGACGCGCAGGTGTACTTTGCCCGTACGATCGGCGCATGCGTTCGCGAACATCCGGCCATCGCTGCTTGGGATATCGGCCACGCCTTTACCAGCGTATGCGCGCCCTCCGGCGGGAAAGTGCAGTCGGGCGAACATTCGACCCAACCGGTAAGTGAATACGACGTCGCCGGCTGGAGCCGCCGGCTTACGGCGGCATTGAGAGAATCTTCGGGGCTGCCGGCGACCGCCGGAACGCATGCCGATGATGTCGTGTACGACCGCAACGTCCGCTTCGGTTCGCTGTGCGCGCCCTTCGCGTTCGCATCGATGCAAGCGTCGCCGCTGCGAAGTGCGTTCGCGCGTAGCCGGAACGATCCCGAGGTCGTGCCGTTTCTCGCCTTTGTGACCGCCGCATTTTCATCCAAGCCCGTACTGGTGACGGGCTTCGGTAATCCGACATGTCCGAGCGGAAAGTTCTCAGCGTTCGAACGCTTTGCGCTCGACGGCGAGCCGCCGAATGTTTCGATAGCAGCCGACGACTCGGTGTTCGCGCCGTATCCATGTCTGACCGAAGATGAAAACGCGCGGCACTGCACGAGCGTGCTCGAGCGGTTACACGCCGACGGCCGGCTCGGCGCGTACTGGTGGTGCTGGGCCGATTACCGCGCGGACTTACGCGAACCGCCGTACGACCTTGCGCCGTACGAGCGCACGTATGGAATCGTGCGCAGCGACGGTACGGAAAAACCCGTCGCCGCTGCGTTGGCAGCGTTCGCACGACAGCAGCGCGATGTCGTCAAAACGAATGACATGCCGATGATTGCAAGCGCTTATTGGTATCGCACGCTGCCGTCGAGCGCGAGTACGGTGTACGAGGCGTTTCTCGGCGCACTTGACGAACGCCGTCAAGCCGCCTCGTAAGATGCATCCGGCGTCGATCGTCGTCGATCGTTTGGTGAAGCGCTTCGGCACGGTCGAAGCGGTTGCCGACCTCAGCTTCTCCGTTCCGCCCGGAACGATCTTCGGATTGCTCGGCCGCAACGGAGCGGGCAAAACCACGACGCTCGAATGCTGCATCGGCATCAGCAAACCGACCTCGGGTACGGTCCGCGTTCTCGATCTCGATCCGACGCGCGTCCGCGACTTAGCGAAATTGCGCCGGCGTATCGGCGTCCAGTTGCAAGCAACGTCGCTGCCCGAAAAAGCCGCAGTGCGCGAAGTGCTCGAGTTATACGCCGCGTATTACGGCATTGCGCCGCGCGTTGCGGCGACCGCCGAACGCGTCGGGCTCGAAGACAAACTCGATCGGCAGATCGCGCACATGTCGGGCGGGGAACAGCAGCGGTTGGCGCTCGCCTTAGCGTTGCAGCACGATCCCGACGTGCTGTTTCTCGACGAGCCGACGGCCGGAATGGATGCATTCGGGCGGCGCATCTTGTGGGCCGAAGCGCAGCGTTTACGCGCCGCCGGAAAGACGCTCGTATTGACCACCCATTACATCGAAGAAGCCGAACGGCTCAGCGATTGGATCTGCGTGGTCCAGCGCGGGAAAATCGTCGCTCAGGGTGCGCCGGCCGAACTTGTCGCCCGGCACGGCGGCGACTCGACGGTAACCATCGTCGCCGCGGGTTTCGCACCCGACGACTCGCTTGCCGGCCTCGGAACGTGGACCAAAACGCGTGAAGAGTGGAAGCTCGCGACGCGCACCGAACCCGGGCTTGCACTCGCGGCGATCGTGACGCGCGCAAACGCAACGAACGCCGTTATCACGGCGATCGATATGCATCGGCCGACGCTCGAAGATGCCTTTATCGCCATTACCGGCGAAGCAATCGAAGATACGGAGGGATAGCGATGCTTGCAATGTTCGCAACGCAAACGAAGATGAACTTTTTGTGGTATTTCCGGCGCGACGGCGAGATGGTGTTTTGGACGTTAGCAATGCCCGTGTTCTTTTTAGTGCTGTTTTCGTTTGCGTTCTCGGACGGCGGTTCATCGAAATCATCGGCGTTTCTGGTGCCCGGCATCATCGGCGCGCAAGTGCTCAGTTCGGGCTTTTGGGGCGTCGGCGTTATGCTCGCAACGTTTCGTGAAAAACATTTGCTGCGCCGGGTGTACATCACGCCGATGCCGCCCTGGATCTTCTTTGCGTCGCTCGTAACGTATCGCGTCGCGCTGCTCGCCGCCCAAGCGATCATCCTCATCACCGTCGGCGCGTTGCTTTTCCACGTGAAGATCATCGGTAATCCGCTCGTCGTTCTGGGCGTGCTCCTGCTCGGCACCGCCACCTTCGTTTCGCTCGGCACGATCATCGGCGCGCTCGCGCGTACGACGGAAAGCGCCAACAACATCGCGTCGATTCTCACCGTACCGCTGGCGTTCGTATCCGATGCATACGTGCCGATCGACCGCTTTCCGCACGCGGTCGCAGCCGCTCTCCGCATGCTGCCTTCGACGGAGTTTATCGACACGTTTCGGGGCGTGGCCGTCGGCGGAACCTCGCTTGCGCACTATGCGGGCTGGCTCGCCTTATTGGTCCTCTGGATGCTGGCCGGCACGATCGTGAGCGCGCGAACGTTTCGCTGGGTGTAAGCCGGTCGCCGAGGGGTGATTAGCCGTTCCGGCCAACAGCGGCCAGCGTGCGCACCGCAACGGATGACCTCGTCGCAAACGCCGTCGTTCACGAGGCGGACTTCGAGGGACCGCGCGCCGTTATCCCAAGCAAGCACGTCGCGATCGTCACCTGCATGGATTCACGCATCGACATCTTCCGGATCTTCGGACTCGAGTCCGGTGAAGCGCATATCATGCGCAACGCGGGCGGCCTCGTATCGGAAGATATGCTGCGCTCGCTTGTGCTTTCGCAGCGGCGTTTACAAACGCGCGAGATCGTTCTGATGCACCATACGAATTGCGGCTTGCACGGAACCGATGAAGCGGCTTTGCGAGCGGAGATCGCGGCCGACGCCGGTCAGCCGCCGCCTTATGCGTTCGGCGCCTTCTCCGATATTGCCGGCGCCGTCCGCAGCGCGATCGCACGGGTACGCGAGCATCCGTACCTCCCGCACCGCGACCTCGTTCGCGGTTTCATCTATGAAGTCGAGACGGGCCACTTGCGAGAGATTTTCGTGTAGCGCGCCGGTGTAAATTTGGGCATAGGACCGCTGTTGGAAACCCAAAGCGTTCCGTCTGCGGCCCCGCATCTCTACCCCGACGCGTTGACCGAGCCGCTCGGCATACCCGATGACGTCATTCCCGCCAATGCGCCGAAGCTCTGGATTCCGCGCCGCGTCCTACTGACGCCGTCGGCGCGAACCTGGCCCCTAGCAACGCGCATTGCCGAGCGCGCAGCTGCATTGGGCGCCGACATCGTCGAGCTTAAAGCCGACCGGCTCGACGATCTGCGCGGCGCCGACGCGCGTCAAACATACGTGCGGGCGAAAACGACGCTGGCCGTGGTGGTCTCCCCGCCATCGCAGCGTAAGCTGCAGCCGATCCCGCCCAGCGCTGATTGGCAATTTCATCTCGCCCGCGGATGCCCGGCGCATTGCCAATACTGTTATCTCGCCGGTTCGCTCAGCGGCCCGCCGGTTACGCGAGTATTTGCAAACTTGCCCGAGATACTTGCCGGGCTCAAGCCGTACCTCGACACCGGTACGGTGACGTCGCGCTCGCGCGACCGAGCGAATGAAGGGACGACATTCGAGGCATCGTGTTACACCGATCCGCTCGCGCTCGAACATCTTACCGGCGCGCTGGCGGAAACGATCGAATTTTTCGGTGCTTGGGAAGCGCCGGTGCAATTGCGCTGGACGACAAAATTTGATGCCGTTAGCGGATTGCTCGGCATCGCGCATAACGAGCGCACGCGCGTACGCTTTTCGGTCAACGCGCGCGATATCACGCGCCGGTTCGAAGGCGGCACTGCTTCACTCGACGACCGGATCGGCGCGCTGCGACGGCTGGCACGAGCCGGGTACCCGGTCGGCTTGACGATTGCGCCGATCATGCCGATACCGGAGTGGCGAGCCGCCTACGAAGAGCTGTTGACGCTAGTCGAACGCGCAACGGCCGATCTGCCCGCTATCGACCTCACCGTCGAACTCATTACCCACCGCTTCACGCCCGGTTCGAAAGACGTTCTCATGGAATGGTATCCTTCAACGAAGCTCGAGATGGACGAAACCACGCGCGCTCAGAAGCGGACGAAATTCGGTTCGACCAAGTATGTTTACCGCGCCGACGTCATGCGCGATTTGCGCGCTTTCTTCGAGACACAAATCGCAAAACGATTACCCAAAGCGCACATCCTTTACTGGACCTAAAAGTACGGGACGGCGTCACGATTCGGACTCGGTTAAGAGAACATCGCGGATCGCGGCTTCGATAAACGCGTTGTCCGGCGCATTCACGCCGGCGCCGGCCGCATGACCCCAATCGCTCGGGATCACCCGTAAGTCGGCGTGCACCAAGTGCCGAACCTCGATCTCACTGTCCTCGGGTGGAAAATATGTATCGCTGCGACTCGGCACGACGACGGCGCGCGCGACGATCGAGCCGAGTGCAGCAGTAAAATCGCCGTTGAAACGCACGTCGTCGGAAATATCGGCGCCGCGCCACGTCGCAAACATTGCGCGCAGGTCGCGCGGATCGGACGCGAAGGCCGCCGGTCCGTACCATTCGTCGACGAATGCTTCGAGTGTCGGGCTGCCGAGTTCGCGCCAGAGTTCCTTGCGATAAAAGGCTTGCGAGAGCCCCCATGCCGCCCAAATGCGACCGAGCGTCGCTGCTCCGGCAGTTTCGAGCGTCGCTATTGCACCGTCGAGAAACACACGGTTGTGCGCCGATGTACGTGCCGAACCGCACACCGGCACGATGCGTTCGACGAAGCCGGGAAACGCGCAAGCCCAATGAAACGACTGTTGTGCACCCATCGAGAAGCCGGTCACGAGTGCAACTTTCGTCACGCCGAATCGCTCGGTCACCAGCCGGTGGGCGGCACGCACATTGTCATAGACGCTGACATACGGAAAGGGGTCGATGTCGGATCGCTGACTCGGCGACGTCGACAGACCGTTGCCGAACAAGTTCGTCGCGATGACGAACCAGCGCGCCGGATCGAAGGCAGCTCCGGGTCCGATGAGCCACGCACTATCGGCATGCGTTCCGCCGTAAGCGCTCGGAATGACGACGACGTTCGAGCGCTCCGCGTTCAGCGTTCCGTGCGCCGCATAAGCAAGTTGCGCTGAAGGTAACAAACCGCCGTGCGCAAGGCGCAGATCGCCGAGATCGAAGAGTTCGTAATGGGCCATGCTCGCCTTATCGCATAGCAGCCTATAAATGACTGCCGTCGGGCGGAAAAAAGCCGGTACATCGCAAGCGACGTACCGGCTCCATTGGTAGACCGAGCGCTACGGCGTAGGCGCGGGTGCCGGCGCCATGGCACTTGCGTTTGAGGGAAGCTTGAAAATCGCAACGGCGTCGCCCAGCGGATACGTAAGCTGGAAGTTGCCGCCGGCGGCGACGGCGATATACTGCTCGCCGTTCACTTCGTACGAAATCGGCGGCGCATTAACGCCGGCGCCGAGATTGTAGTGCCAGAGCAGGTCGCCGGACTTCGCATCGAATGCATCGAGTTGGCCGTTGCCTTCACCCATGAAGACCAGATTGCCGGCCGTCGCGAGCGCGCCGCCGATCAACGGTTCGTCGGTCATATGCGTCCAAGCGATCTTGCCGCTCTGTGTATCGATTGCCACGAAGCGTCCGTCTTGCAGCTTATCCTTGGTGGTGTTGGTGAACGCGCTGCCCAGCCGCAACTGACCGCCCGGGCTCGTCGACGGATTGGTCGCAAAGTTCATACGCTGATCCATCGCCAGCACGTAGGCATATTTGGTGACCGGCGAATACGCCGGCGGCGACCATTCGGCGCCGCCGTTGGCGCCCGGCAACATCACGACGCCGGTCTTCGTCGGTTGCGCGAACATATTGGGCGATAAAGCGACATACGGATCGGATTTCCGAATGAGTTCGCCCGTTTCGCGGTTGACGATGAAGAACCAGCCGACTTTACCGGCTTCACCGGCGGCCGGGATCGTCTTACCATCCTGCACGACGTCGAACAAGACCACCGGGCTTACGGCGTCGTAATCCCATACGTCGTGCTTAACTTCTTGATACGCCCAACGCAATTTACCGGTGTGCAAGTCGAGTGCGGCGATTGAATCGCTGTAATGGTTGTCGCCTTTGCGACCGTCGCCGGCGAGATCCGGATTCGGATTGCCGGTGCTGAAAATCAGCAGGCCGCGATCGACATCGAGGGCCGGCGTCGTCCAGACCATCGCGCCGCCGCTCTTCCATGAATTACCGCTGTATGTTTTAGGATCGGTCGAATTCCAGCGCCAGCGCTGTTGACCCGACGTTGCATCGTACGCCGCGACGAAACCGCGGATCGCCCACTCGCCGCCGGCGCTACCGATGACAACAAGATTATCGTAAACCTGCGGCGTCATCGTTTCGGAATAGCCGACGTTCGGATCGGCTACGGTTTTTTGCCACTTGATCGCACCGTTGGTCGCGTCGAGTGCAATGAGCTTATCGTCCAGCGTGAGAACGTAGACTTTGCCGTAGGCCACCGCGACGCCGCGATTGACCGGACCGCAGCAAATCTTGAACGGCGTTAGATTGTACGTCGTTTCCCAGATGCGCGCACCGCTAGCGGCATTCACGGCCATGATCTTCATTTGATTGTTGACCACGGGCGTCGAGATATACATGACGCCCGAAACGACGACCGGCGTTGCCTCGAAGCTGGCGACCATCCCGGTTTGTACGACCGCGACCGGCGTGAGCTGAGCAACGTTTGCCGTGCTGATCTGGCTGAGCGGAGAATAACGGCTATTGTCGTAGCTACGGCCGCCGGACAGCCAATTTTTGCCGTCCATATTTGCGTCGCGCATCATCGCGTCGGTTATGTTGACGTCCGCGCCGGCGGGAATCGCGCTGTAGACGTGCCGCACGGGCGGAGCCGCGCGCGTGATTTCAACCTTCAAGCCGTTCGGAGCACCGGTGCCGGTTCCGGCGATCTCATTCGTCTGCTGATAGACCATCCCGGCGAGCTGCACGTGCGGTGCGCTCGCTACGCTCAATGCCGTCGTGCCTGCCGGAAATCCGTTGCGCGCCATCAGGTAAGCCGTTACATCGAGATACTGCTTCTTCGTTAGCGAACCCGGCGCGTTTGCCGGCATTTGCGCCGTGATGAACGCATGCAGCTTGTCGGCGGTTTTGTAACTCGCGTTGAGCGATTGACGGAACGACGTTCCGGTCAATGCCGGTCCGGCACCGCCCTGCAGATTAGCGCCGTGACAGACGGAACATTGGCCCGCATAGACGACTTGGCCGCTACCGGCTTGCGCGGCGGTGTAGCCTCCGCTCGCGGTCGCAGCTTTCGATATCGCGCCCGAGGCGGCAACTGCACCAGCCAGCGCAAGCAACGCCAATTGAGGTACACGCATCTGAAAAATGCGCGTTGGTATCTTCATAGACTCTCCACGAGGCAAGAGGCAAACGCTAACTGCGCTTGCCCGCCGGACCTCCGAATCCTTTTCAGTCGATGGTGATGAAGAAAGTTTTCAAACGCTTTACGTCGTAATGAGACGCGGCAGATCGTGCATATCTGCAAAGGTACGCTCGGCGCCGGCCGCCCGCAGCACTGCTGCGTGACCCGGGCCGCAGTGCGTTCCGCCGGTAAAGCCGAACACGCGCATCCCGGCTCGCTTCGCCGCGGTTACACCGGCAACGCTGTCTTCGACAACCAAACAACGTTCAACGGCGGTCCGCATCCAGCCGGCGGCATAGACGAATACATCGGGCGCCGGTTTACCGCTTGCAACGACACTGGCACTAATGATATTCGGCGCAAAGCGTTCGTACAGACCGGTCACCTCTAAACCCAGGCGTAATTTTCCGGGGTAGCTGCTCGAAGCAACGCAAAACGGCAGCCGCAATTGCGCGAGCACCGCCGCGACACCGGGTACGGCGCGCAGCTCACGCTCGTACGCAGCGACGACTTGGGCGTCGACTTGTGCGGCGTAGTCCGCGGGTAGCGAACGGCCGAGTTCGGCCTCGACTTCCGTGCGCATTTCCTTGTCAGGCCGGCCCGCAAAACGACGCAACACGCCGTCCACGTCGATGGGATATCCGAGTTTCGTCAATGCACGCGCGTTGATACCGCAAACGACAAGCTCGCTATCGATAAGGACGCCGTCACAATCGAAGATGATGACTTGCGGGTCGGCGGCTTTCTCCATACGGCCGGACTTGCGGTGCACCCATGCATTTCCATTGCTTTGCCCGCGGCACGGTCAGGATATGGTTCGGACGGTCGAGAGCATACCGGCCGCCGCTTCGGCTGCTAATGACGACAAATGTGCAGCGGCGCCAGGAATCGCACGTAAGCGGCAACTAAGGCTAAGAAAGTAGCGGGCGACGGCCCGATGCCAGCAGTCCGACGCCTTTGGACGTCGGGCACTTCAGCGTGGAGATCTGCCCATGAGGCGTTTAGCATGTCTGACCGCGGTCTTGGCTGCGGCGTTCGCGGGTTGCGGCGGGGGCGGCGGTACGTCATCGAGCCCGCCGGCAGCGACGCCGATTGCACCCGCGTCGATTCCGCTGTCCGTGCAACGCAGCGATATCCAAGTCGCACTCACCAGCGTACAAACCGGCGCGCTGCTTTCGCAATTCGGGGCCACGAATGGGAGTGCCGCTTCCCCGCTGAGCGCCCGCCGGACGGTATTGCGCGCTCTGCGCGACGTGCACGCGCGCCGCGCGATCGCAACCGTATCGGCATGCATGAACGCGACCACTGAAAATTTCACGGCGACGGGACCCGGCACCGGTACGTTGATCGAAACGTCGTACTACGATGCGGCTTGCACGCAGAAGCGTGAAGTCATTGACGCCGCCGTGAACGGCAACACGGATACCGTCGATGGGACGCTGACGCTCTACGACTCGAGCGGTAACGTGACGACGAACGATGATCTGCACGCGGCACTCAGCGTTAGCGCGGGAGTCGACACGCTGACGGTCGGTGTTACGCCGGCAACGGCAACCGCCACCACGACGGCACTCGACCTGACATGCTCGTTGAGTGCAGCCGTCGCGACTCTGACCTGCGGCGCCGCCGCAACGACGACGCTCGCCGATGCGTCGATGCTCGGTTCGTCGCTCGCGTTCACGGGTTCTGCGGCAACGAACCCGAACGGCGAAACGATCACGTTTGCGGCCTCCGCGAACGCTTATAGCGGCGGTCCGGGTGCGCTATCGCTCGTATCCGGCTCGGCCGATACGTGGAACATCGTGGGTGGTATGCTCGTCGCGGCGGATTCCGTTGCGGGCAGCGTAACGTCGGCGGCGAGCGGGCAAGTCACGGCCGTTACACTTACCGCGAACGATGCGATATACTCAGATACGGTAACACTCCGGCAGAGTGCGAGCGGTATCAGCGTGAAGGAAGTGCTCGGTACGACGACGCTTGCAACGGCGACGCTCGACCCGAACGGAAACGGCATCATAACGTACGCCGACGGGTCCCAAACCAGCGTCCGTAATTACACGATCGTCGCGAGCTAGGCGAGTACGCACGCCTTCGACGGCAGGCAGTGCTATCCGCGGCGGTGCAAGGGCGGAACGGGTGACGGGCGACGTTCGATCCGATGAGAACTCCGGCGCAAATGCAGACAAAACCGCGCTTTTCATAAGTCGCGCCGGTGTGGATGCGGACGTTGCCGAACGCATCGCTCGAATCTATAACGCGGCCGGCTATCCCGTAACGCTGCAGCAATGGACGTTCGCCAACAAGAGCTTCATTAGCGAAATGCAGACTGCGTTAGCCGATGGAACGCGAGTGATTGCATTGCTTTCGCCCGCATACCTAACGAGCGACTATTGCGCGGCCGAATGGCAAAGCGTTTTAGCCGACGATCCGCTCAATCGCAACAGCCGATTAATCGTGCTTCGTATTGCGGATTGCGTTCCGACCGGTCTACTCAAGGCGCTCATGTACTGGGACGTTGTCGGCATCACGGATAGCGCCGAATTCGAGCGCATCGTTCTTGCGGCTCTCGGCGCGAATAAGACCGTGGCGGATCGCGTGCTCGCAACCGGCCCAGCCGGGGTACCGGCGACCGAAACCAACCTTCCCCCGCAGCTTACACGCTTCATCGAACGCGCCGCCTTCACGGACGATGTAGCCAGGCAGATCGCTGCGACGCGAATCGTGTCTCTCATCGGCGCGGGAGGTGTCGGGAAGACGCGAATGGCGATTTACGTCGCGGCGCAAATCGCCGGCGACTACGCCGACGGCGTCTGGTTCGCCGATTTTGCACAGCTTACCGAGGGCTCGTACGTCGTTTCCGAGATCGCAGCGATGCTCGGGATCATCGAGACATCCGGAAGACCGTTGATCGAGACGTTATGCGCAGTTATGAGAACGAAGCGGATGTTACTCGTCTTTGACAACTGCGAGCATGTTATCGCTCATGCGCGTACGGTAGCCGATGCGGTCGTTCGTCATTGTGCCAGCGTGCGAATCCTCGTAACGAGCCGCGAACCGCTCGGCTATGCGGGCGAAGCGGTCATCCGGGTACCGTCGTTAGGTTTACCCGCCGAAGGCACGGCGACGACGGCGCAAGCTGCGCTCGGGTACGAGGCAGTCGCCTTGTTTGTCGATCGTGCGCTTAGCGTCAATCCGCAATTCGTTTTGACAAACGATAATGCGGCGCTCGTTGCACGAATATGCCGGCGCCTGGACGGCATCGCACTCGCCATCGAACTTGCCGCGGCGCGGCTGAGATTGCTGAGCCTGGCCGACCTTGCCGTAAAACTCGACGAACGCTTTCGGCTTCTCACCGGCGGCAGTAAAGCGCGCCTGCCGCGACAACAGACGATGCGCGCGCTCATCGATTGGAGCTATAATCTTCTCAATTCCGACGAACAGCGCATATTTCGCCGTTTGGCGATTTTTTCAGATGGTTGGACGCTCGAATCGGCGACGGCGATCTGCGGCGATGCGGATGTCGACGAATACGCGATGCTCGACATCCTCACATCGCTTGCCGATAAGTCGCTCGTGGTCGTCGACGCGACTGCCGAACAGCGAATGCGCTTACTCGAGTCGATGCGCGAGTACGCCCGCGAACTTGCCCGCAAGCACGATGAATACGAATCGTTAGCCGCCGCGCGGGCAAACTATTTTGCCGCCTTCGCCGGTGTGGCTCTGACGACGGTTGCGAGCGACACGGCACGCGGGCAAGAACGGACGTTCACCAGCGCGCGTATCCGCGAGATCGAAGCCGAGCTTGAGAACATTCGTGAGGTACTAGCGTGGTCGCTGCAAGACAAGCACGAGGTCAAGCTGGGTTCGCAACTCGCCTTCGTCCTCGGACGCTTTTGGGCGATGCGCTATCCGCGCGAAGGTCTCCGCTGGTACGAGCTTGCGCAGAACGCGCTGCGCGAAACGAACGACTCGCTACTGAGTGCAAAGCTTGCGTCGGCGATCGCCGCAATGCTGCCGCACGGCAGTTTCGAGCGTCTCGAAGCAACGCGATATGCGCTCGGCCAAGCCCAGCTTACCGGCGACGAACTGATCCTTGCCCGCGCCTATTGCGCTATCGGCGAACAAGTCGGTCCCTTGCGCCAAACCGATGAAGCAGCGGCTGCCTTTTCAGAAGCGCTGCGACTTGCACGTGCGCTTGGTGAAGATTGGACCGCAGCCCGTGCGCTGGCCGGGCTCGGCATGCTCGCCCTCGGTTCGAAAGACATACCGGCGGCGCGCGTGCACTTCGATGCGGCGATCCGGCAATTCGAACGACTCGGTGCAATCGACGGGATTGCCTATGTCTGCATCGCACTCGGCGAAGCAGATTTTACCGAAGGTAAAATTGATGCTGCGATCGCGATAACATTGCGCGCTCTGCACGCCTATGAGGAACTCAAGAACGATCGTTCACGTGCGTGCGCCGCTAATTATCTCGCTTCGTTCTCGCTCGTCGCCGGAAAGCACGACGAGGCCCGCGCGTACGCGCGCGAAGCACTTCGGCTACTCGAAAACGACCGGCATCCGGCCTTCATCGCTCAAGCAATTCACTCGCTTGCGCTCGTTGCAACCCTCAACGGACATCCGGAACGCGGAGCCTTGCTACTCGGCTACGCACAAGCGGAATCTCGCAAGCTTGCGCATGCACTTGAAGTCGCCGCCGCGTCCTGCGACACGCTGCACGTTGATCTGCTGATGCAACATTTCGGGGCCGGCGCTGAACTTCGGCGCCGGCTCGACGCTGGGGCCGTCATCGGCGAAGACCGCGCAATGAACGAGGCCCTGGCAGTTTGAGCAAAGCCGCCGTTGCGCAGCACGGCAAGCCGCTCGCCGGCTTGCCGATTATCGTCGGCGTCACCGGCCATCGCTATCTGCGAGCGGCCGATGAACCGATGATATGCAATGCGGTTGAGGCGATCTTCGACCATCTCGCTCGAGAGTACCCGGCTACCCCGCTGGTGCTGTTGACGCCGCTTGCCGAAGGCGCCGATCAGCTTGTTGCGCGTCTTGCCCGGCGCCGCAATATTCCATATCACGTTCCGTTGCCGATGCCCTTGGCGAGCTACCGCGAAGACTTTATCACGCCGCAGACGCTTGCTGCGTTCGATGCGCTTCTAGCAGGCGCCGCTGCGCCGAGCTACACGATGCCGTTTTACGAGGACAACACGGCCGAAACGATTCGCGATCCGGATCGGCGCGCGCTGCAATACATGCTCGTCGGCGCACACCTCGCACAGGCGTGTCATATCCTGGTGGCACTGTGGGATGGACAGCCTTCGGACAAAAACGGATCGACCGCGCAAGTCGTGAGCTTCCGTCTCTCCGGTCCGCTTCAACGCTACTTTCAACCGGTGTCGTTGCTCGATGCATCGCCGACGGGAGCCGTCTATCATGTGTTTGCCGCACGCGGTAACGCCGCCGACGCAGGCATGCCGGGTCGAACGCGGCTGTTGGCCGGTCGCACCGCCCAAAGCGTCCTTGCGTTGCAGGACGACGTTGCGACCGTCGGCGCGCGTGACGCCGCAGCCCGCGCGTCCGACGCGGGAATCCATGCAAGCGCAGCCGATCGTGACGATCCGCTTGCAACGGTTTACGAACGGATTGAAACGTTCAATCGTGATTGTGCGGCCGTCCCGCACGCGTCGCTTGCCGAGCCCGAATGCACCGCGACGGAACTGCTGCAATCGCGCGCCCGGCGGGCAGCGAATTTCTATCAGAAAAAGATCAAGGGCGCTTTGCTGCGTCTTTTCCTCGCAACCGGTATTGCCGTCATTGCCTTCGAGTTGTACGCCCATCTCGTAACGCAGCTCCACGTGCTGGTCATTCCGTATTTTTTGGCGGCGCTCATCGCGCTTTCGACGTACGTTCGCGCGCGGCGCGGTCGCTGGCAGGATCGAGCGGAGGACTACCGGGCGCTCGAGATCGGGCTGCGCATTCAGCACGTTTGGAACGTCGCCGGCGTCGGCCGGTGCGCCGCAGATTATTATATGCGGCTGCAGCGCAGCGAGCTTGACTGGATTCGCGACGCCGTCCGAGCCGCCCAGACGCTCGATCGTCATCGCGCTTATTCTGACGCCGAGGGGATTGCGGCGGTTCGTAGCTTCGTCTCCGAGCAGTATCGCTACTTTGCCGGCAACGAGACGGCTCCGGGTGCCGCGCAACGCGAACAAACGAAGACCGCCTTGCATGAAAAGCTGATCGATGCTTCGGTTCGGATCAGCGTAACGGCGTCGCTCGGTCTTGTCGCGTTCGGTATCGTCGCTACCTTGTTGCCGGCGTTTCGCGAAGCAACCGAAGCGCACGAGATTTGGCATGGCTCAATCATCTTCGTCATCGCGGTCAGCGCCATTGCCGCCGCGCTGTTTCACGATTACTCCGCTCGACGCGCACATCGGCAGCATGCGCGCCGCTACGAACGAATGGCCCAAGTGTATAGGCAGGCGACCGATGTGCTCGACGATACGGCTCGCCGGCCGGGCCCGGCCGGCGAGCGGACCCGGACGACGATCGAGATTGCTCGCGCCGTGGTTGAAGAACTTGGCCGGGAAGCACTCGGTGAAACCGGTGATTGGCTACTCATGCATCGCGAATTACCGATCGAATTGCTGCCCCTCGCCTGATCGGTAATAACTTCACCTTAACGTGTGCGCCGTAACGTTGGCGGTACGGTTCCGGCTCGTTCGGCGCCCGACTTACCACGATCGACAATCTGGAGGGCGTGCAGTTGCCGCACCGTCATTCTTCGCGTATCACCGCGCTCGTTTCACTCGCCGCGCTGCTTATCACACCGTATTGCGCATCGGCAAATCCGTCGACCACGCATCGGATTCAACGCGTTTTGCTCGTAAGTATCGACGGTATGCACGGCAGCGATTTACAGCGCTTCGTCGCTACGCATCCGAGTAGCGCCCTGGGAAAACTCTCAGCGTCCGGCATCACCTACACCAATGCGCATGCGCCGGTTCCAACCGATTCGTTCCCCGGCTTACTCGCGTTGACGACGGGTGGCCATCCGAAAACAACCGGTGTGTATTACGAGGTAAACTACGATCGGACTCTGTATCCGCCGCAATCCCATTGCGCGGGTCCAGCCGGCACCGTCGTCGCGTTCGACGAGTCGATCGATTATAACGCAAATGCAATTGACGGCGGCGGCGGCATAAATCCGCAGACGCTGACGCAGCAGAGCATCGGCGCTCACTGCAAGCCCGTCTATCCACACGATTATCTTCGCGTCAATACGATTTTCGAGGCGGTCAAGGCGCACGGCGGCAGAACCGCTTGGAGCGATAAAGAGCAGAGTTACGAGATTCTCAACGGTCCGTCCGGAAAGGGAGTCGACGACTTTTATAACCGCGAGATTGTAGCCGGCGGAACGACGAGTTCGATTGCGGCTACCGAGGCATACGACCACGGCAAAGTGTTGGCGATCCTCAATGAAATCGACGGCAAATCGGCGCGCGGCGCGGCCGGTGTCGGCGTACCGACGGTCTTCGGCTTGAATTTTCAAGCTGTAAGCGTCGGGCAAAAGCTGGCCTTCGCAAATTTTGGGGTCGGGCCGCGCGGCGGATATCTTGACGCTTACGGCACGCCGACGCCGTTGCTCGAACAGGCGATCGAATGTACCGATTCGCAAATCGGTTTGTTCGTGGCCGAACTGCAACGCCGTCATCTGGCTGAAACGACGTTACTAATCGTCAGCGCAAAACACGGCCAAGCCCCGATCGATAGACGTCTGCGTCGCGGAATCGCCGGTGCCGCCGCAAGTTTCGGCACGCAGCTTGCAGCCAACCATCTCGCCTTCGTGCAGACCGACGATCTCGCTCTGCTTTGGTTCACCGATCGCAGCTATCGCAATCTCTCCGATGCCTATACCAAACTGCAATCGCCGGCGTTCAAATCAGCCCTGGGTTACGATAAAGGGCAACTCTTCAACCCGTACGTTACGCCGCCGTATTGGGGTCCGTTCCAAGACCCGCGTACACCTGACTTTTCGGTCAAAGTCAACCTCGGTGTCATCTATACCGGCGGAACGAAGATCGCCGAACACGGCGGCTTCTCGGACGACGATTCGCACGTCGCGCTGTTACTCGCCCGCGCCGGTTCGCACGCCGGCGACAGTGCGAGTCCGCAGTGGAACCATCGCGGCTGGAGCAATGCATACCCGGTAGAAACAGCACAAGTCGCGCCGACGATTCTCGAGGTTCTCGGCATCGACACACGCGAGTTGCAAGCCGTCCAGCTCGAAGGCACGCGTGTCTTGCCGGGGCTCCGTTTCTAAGGTCGAACGCAAGCCCGGCATGATCGAGCGACCTCCGCTGCCACCGTTTGACCAAGCCACCGCAGTCCAGAAAGCACGTCTTGCCGAAGACGCTTGGAATAGTAAAGATCCGCAACGTGTCGCCGGCGCATACACCGAAGATAGTCGCTGGCGTAATCGCATCGAGATTTTCAGCGGTCGCGAAGCGATCGTCGCGTTTCTAAAGCGCAAGTGGCAACGCGAACTCGACTATCGGCTCGTCAAAGAAGTCTGGGGGTTTCGCGAAGCGCGCATCGCCGTGCGCTTCATCTACGAGTGGCACGATGACGCACTCGTCTGGTTCCGCAGCTACGGCAATGAACTTTGGGAATTCGCGGCGGATGGTTTGATGCGACGTCGCGAGGCGAGCATCAATGATGCACGAATCGATCAAAGCGAACGGCTACTGCGCTGGGATGGCGATCGGAGACCCGACGGCCATCCCGGTTTGACGGATCTTCACATACCCTGAGCGTATCGATTCGGCCGGTCCGATTAACTGCGCGATTCCGCTTCGGCGCCCTCGCTTGCGCGTTGCCGAAAATACATGCCGCGGGTTTGCGGATTGGGACCAGTGCCTTTTGCGTACGCCTGCAGCGCGGCGGAATACTCCGCATTTTGCTCCGCTATTTTGAGTTGCGGCCACCGACGATTGCGAACGGGTTGGGGCGGGGGAACACGTTTCTTTGCTGCCATGTCGTCATCTGCCGCGCCATCTCGGCGGTTTCCCGCACTATGCACTCAACGAACCAAAACGATATCGCCGTCGTCCGATCGCACGCCGAGGCGTCCGCGGCCCGCGCCGATACGCACGGCGCGAGTCGAAACCGCCGGCTCCGTCAAGCCGGCGACCCGAATACTGCCGTTACTTGATTCGGCGTTGACAAGCGTGTCGGCGCCGGTTGCGAATGCCAGGCTGATCCGGCCGCCGCTGCTTTCAACGCTACCGTCACGGACTTGTAAGGCCGTACCCTCGATGCGCCCGCTATCGCTTTTTACATCGAGACGCCGGGCGGCCACCGCGAGCAAATCGATGCGACCTCGTCCGGCTTCGATGTGGAGCGCGGGCACGGCGCTATACTCGACCGTGACGTTGCCGTTTTCGGAGTCGAATGCCGCGTCGGCCCGCAGGCCGCTCGCAGTGATATCACCGGCACTAACGACGGTCACCCGCGTAGCAGGCGGAACGACGATGATTACCCTGCGATCGTCGCCGGTCGACCAGCGCTCGCGTTCCGCAGCGTCGATTTCGACGGCGTTACCGGCCCGGCGCGCCGAGATCGTTCCGGTCGCCTGAAACGGCCGTGCCGTCCTGCTCTTACTCAATGACACGTCAAGCCGGTCTGAATCGCCCGTCGCGATACGCAGATCGGCGTTGCCGATATCGACGGTCAACGCCGGATTCGCCGCAACCTCGAAGCGCGACCTCGGAGCGCCTTCAACGAGTACTCCAAGCCCCCGATCGCCGGCAATCGCCGGCGCGTTCGACGCGGACGAATCTCCACGGAGCGCAAGGATCCCTTCGCAGGCGATAGCGACTTCGATCAACACCAGTGCGGCGATGAGCGCGGGGCGCGGGATCATAGCTCATGTACGGCCGGGCCGCGCCCGAAGTTTCGCTGCCCTCGAGCCGCTCCGTGTATTGCCGAAGCGACCGAGCAACAACGGATCGACTCAGTTCAAAAATGCCGGCAGCGCGGCATTGAACTCCGGCGCGTGCGTTGCACCGACATACCGCCAGTACGGGCAAATCGTCCGCTATCGATGAAACGACCTGCACTGGAACGCAGCAGTTGCAGCGCGCGCCTATGGCCGGCGTTCTGGCGTGCCGTGTTCCTCGGTTTGCGTTCCTGCATCTGGGTACACGCAGGTCTGGCGAATGCGCGGTCGCCGTCGCAACGGTGCAGCGCAAAGAACTTCATGAAGCTCGATCTGAGGTGAAAAACGTGACGCAAACGATGAACCAATTTACGATGCAAGATCCGCGCACGCAGTATCCCCAGCCGAAGTTCGAGGACCAGCCGCAATCGGCGCCGGGCCTCGCGCAAGAGATGGTTCCCAAGCCCGATCACGGCGAGCAGAGCTATCAGGGATCCGGGCGGTTGTCCGGCCGGCGTGCGGTCATCACCGGCGCCGATAGCGGAATCGGTCGCGCCGTTGCAATCGCGTTTGCGCGCGAAGGAGCGGACGTTGCGCTAAACTTCTTGCCTGACGAAGAGCCGGATGCACGCGAAGTCGTCGCCCTTGTCGAGAAAGCGGGACGCAAAGCCGTCGCAATCCCCGGTGACATCACCGACGAGCGGTTCTGCAACGAACTCATACACAACGCCGATGCGGCGCTCGGCGGAATCGATATACTCGTGAACGTCGCCGGTAAGCAAACGAACGTCAAAGACATCGCCGATCTTACGACCGAACAGTTCGAGGCGACGTTCCGCACCAACGTCTATGCGATGTTCTGGCTCTGCAAAGCTGCAATAGCCGTGATGCCGCCGGGTTCGACGATCGTCAATACCACGTCGATTCAAGGCTATCAGCCCTCACCGGGATTGCTCGATTACGCATCGACCAAAGCAGCCATCACGGCATTCACGCATGCGTTGGCAAAACAAGTCGTCGAGAAAGGCATTCGCGTCAACGCGGTTGCGCCGGGTCCGGTTTGGACGCCCTTACAGCCCAGCGGCGGACAGCCGGAAGATAAGATCCCCGACTTCGGCTCCAAAGTGCCGATGAAGCGACCGGGACAGCCGGCCGAACTTGCTCCGATTTATGTCTTGCTCGCGTCACAAGAATCGAGTTTCGTGACGGGCGAAGTGTACGGTGTTACCGGAGGCAATCACTTGCCTTGAGTGCGGATGGGATCCGCAGCGCCGATTGGTTGCCGCTGCGTCAGTACGCTGCACTCGGGGACGGGCGCAGCGTCGCACTCGTGGGCGCAGATGGATCGATCGACTGGTGGTGCGTTCCGAATCTCGATAGCATGCCGCTTTTAGACCGGCTGCTGGACGGTGAAAGCGGCGGGCGTTTTTCGATAACGCCCGCTCAAGCGTATACGGTCGAACGCAACTATCGGCCGGATAGCAACGTCCTCGAACAGATTTTTTCGACATCGAACGGTCGCGCGCGCGTGACCGACTCACTCAATAGCGGCATTTCCGGGCGGCTGCCGTGGAGTGAATTGGCGCGCCGGATCGAAGGACTCGCGGGCAGCGTCGAATTTAAAATCGAAGCGCTTGTCGGGCGTCGTTTGAATCAGGCAACGTCGTGGCGCGAGCCAAGCCCGCATGGTGATGTGCTGCACGTCGACGGGGTCGTCACTGCCATACGCAGCACCGACGGCCTCGAAGCGGTCGAACGTTTCGATCGCGGCTTAACGGCAAGGGTAAAGACGTATCCCGCTTCGCGCAGTACCGTCGCCGTGCTCGCGTCGACGCATCAACCGCTCATTCTTCCACCCGTACACGATGTCGATGCACGCATCGACCGTTCCGACCGGTCGTGGCGCGAGTGGGCAAACAATCTTCGTGTCGACGGCCCCTATGCGTCCGACGTTCGACGCAGCGCGCTCGCTTTGAAGCTGCTGCTTTTTTCACCGAGCGGCGCGATTGCCGCCGCGGCCAGCACGTCGCTGCCCGAGCGGCTCGGCGGCGACAAGAATTATGACTACCGGTATGCTTGGGTGCGCGACGTGGCGTATTCGATCAAAGCGTTTCTGCGGGTCGGCGCGACCGAAGAAGCAACAGCGGCGTTCGGCTGGCTGACGGCTACAATTCGACGGCACGCCGGCCGGTTGTGCACGATGTACCGGCTCGACGGCGAGCTTACTCCCGACGAACGGACGCTCGAAATGCCGGGTTATGCACAGAGTTCGCCGGTTCGCGAAGGTAACCGGGCGCGCGACCAATTGCAACTCGGTATTTACGGCGACATCCTGGAGACCGCGGCGCTTTTCGTCAGCGAGGGGCACGTACTCGACCTCGTCACGCGCCGGCTGCTCGCCGACATCACCGATCGTTGTGCGGATCTCTGGCACCAACGCGATGCGGGCATTTGGGAATTGCTCGAAATCGAACATTACACGATGTCGAAAATGGGCTGCTGGACGGCACTCGATCGCGCGGTGGTCCTTGCGCATCAGGGTCAGCTCGACAGCAGTCACGTCGAGCGCTGGGAGCGTGAACGCGACAGAATCCGCGATTGGATCGACGCTCATTGCTGGTCGGACGAAAAGCAATCGTATACGCTGCATCCGCAAACGCAGCGGCTCGACGCATCGCTGTTGCTGGCAACGCGGTTTGGTTTCGAACGACGGGATCGGCTTGCGCTAACCCGTGAGGCCGTGCGCCGTGAATTAAGTCGCGGACCGCTGGTCTACCGGTATTCCGGCATGCAGGATGAGGAGGGTACGTTCATCGCTTGCGGCTTTTGGCTGGTCGAAGCGTATGCACTGCTCGGCGACGTGCCGTCGGCAATCCAACAAATGGATGCGATGCTGACGGCGTGCAACGTGAATCTCGGCTTACTCAACGAACAGCTCGATGCGCGCACCGGCGAAATGCTCGGCAATATGCCGCAAGCGCTAAGCCATCTTGCCCTCATTCATGCCGCGGCGGCGATCTCGGAACGTTAGTCTTCGACGCTTCCCAAACACATGCTTCGTTTTGCAGCCATCTGACCGGCGTGCAACCACGGGCGATGAAAGTTGTATTGAAGATTGCAATTCGCCATTCAATCAGGGCGAAAATTAGAGGACGCGTGTATGAACATCGGTATCATCGGCTCGGGCAATATCGGCAGCGCGCTCGCGCATCGCTTCACCGCCGCCGGACATTCGGTCGCAATTGCGAATTCGCGCGGACCGCAAACGCTCACCGATCTCGCTGCCGAGACCGGCGCAACGGCCGTCTCCGTCGTTGAAGCTGCACGCGATAAGGACGTGGTGGTCGTTACAATCCCTCAGAAGAACATCCCGCAATTGCCCGACGGCTTGTTCGACGCGACGAGTCGCACGATCGTCATCGACACCGGCAACTATTATCCGCAGCAGCGGGACGGCCGCATCGAAGCAATTGAGAACGGAACGACCGAAAGCAGCTGGGTCGCGCAACAACTCGGACGGCCGGTAATTAAAGCCTTTAATAACATTTATGCCAAGCATCTCTTAGAGAATGGACGGCCTTCAGGCACCGCCGGGCGCATTGCTTTGCCGATCGCCGGTGACGACGCGGCAGCACTCGCGGTTGTGGCCAAGTTGATCGATGAAATCGGCTTCGATAGCGTCGAAACGCACGGACTCGATCAGTCGTGGCGCCAGCAACCCGGAACGCCGGTGTACGGGGCGGATCTCGACATGGCCGGCACGCGTCGGGCACTCGCTGAGGCGAGCGAGGTACGCACGCCGGAATGGCGCGCGGCGGCATGATTCAAGCGACGGTCCGACCGAATTGCAGCCTATAACGAGCAGCCTAACGACGTATTCTTACCGCTAAAACGAATCAGCCGAGAAACCGATAGCCGTTGGTGAACGCACTTATCGGCAAATCATAGCGCGTTGCATTGCATCAAGCCGTCCACGTCATCTTTGACGCGACGTGAAAGAGCGCATGACCGCGAATTTGCTGCAGCAGCCCGGGCACGACGATTCGATTCTCGAAGCACTTCGTTCGGCGACGCGGACCGCACATCGACGCATCGAGGCGTCGGCGCCGATGCGCCGCCTTCTCGGTGACGGCGTATGTTTAAGCGACTACATCGCACATCTGCGCCGATTACTGGGATTTTACGAACCGTTTGAAGCGGCGCTGGCCGCCGTCGGCTCGGATGTACCTCGTTATCGCTGCGCGAATCGAAGCGGGTTGTTGAAGCTCGACCTTCAGCGTTTGAAGATTTCAACGCACGCCCGGGATCTGCCGCGTTGCAGTATCGCACCGATCGACCCTGCCGGAGTCGCCGGGGCGATGTACGTGCATGCAGGCGCGGCGCTCGGTGGTCAGCTCATAGCGCGCCATTTGAAGGCTACACTGCACCTTTCGCAACCGTTTGCTTTCTACCGTGAAGACGGTGCGCGAACGAGCCGCGATTGGAAAGCCTTCTGCGATTCGCTGGCCGCCCTCGATGCCGATCGCACCGCGACGGTGTGCTCAACGGCGGTCGCAACATTCTCGGCATTCGAATCCTGGATGTTCGTTCGTGGAGCTCGTTCGGAGGAAGTTTATGATGCCTGAGGCGACGGTTGTATCGGGCGGCGTCGCTTCCTGCGAGAGCGAGCCCATTCATATTCCCGGCTCGATTCAGCCACATGGCGTCCTGTTGGCCGTCGAACCGCTGACGTGGCTCATTACGCACGCTTCGCAGAACGCAGCGGCCGTGCTGGGCCGCAGCGCGGCGAGCCTCATCGGTGTATCGCCCGCGCTAATTCTGGGCGACGACATTGCACGCACCATCAACGCGGCGTTCAGCTCGGGTTCTTCGGACACCGGTTATTGTCGTGTTGCCGGCAGCGCCGGCAAACAAAGCATGGAATGCAGTTACTCGCGCTATCGCAGCTCGTATCTCATCGAACTTACCCCGGACCAGGAAGCGGATTCGCTCGATCTCATCGACATGTCGCTCACGCTACAAGCGCCGTTGTCACGTATGGAACGCACGACGACCATCGAAGAGCTCATGCAAGTTGCCGCTACGGAGATCCGCGGCATCAACGGCTTCGACCGGGTGATGATATACCGCTTCGATGAGGATTGGCACGGTGTGGTCTTAGCCGAGGATGTCGGCGAACGCTTACCGGTCGACTATCTCGGCTTGCACTTCCCGGCCGGTGACATCCCGCCGCAAGCGCGCGACTTGTATCTGATCAATACTTTGCGCTTGATTCCGGACATCGAATACGTTCCGGTACCGATTTGCTCGCAAACGACAACACCGCTCGACTTGTCGCGCTCCGAATTACGCAACGTATCGCCGGTTCATTTGCAATACCTCCGCAACATCGGCGTGCGCTCAACCTTGACCGTTTCAGTTGTCGTACGCGGCCGGCTTTGGGGACTCGTTGCTTGCCATCACATTTCACCGCGCTATCTCAAACATGCGATTCGCTCGACATGCAGCTTCTTCGCGCAGATGTTGGCGCTCAAGCTAACGGCAAGAATCGAACATACCGAACTAGCCCGGCGCTTAGAAGCAAACGAGGCGCTGGCAAAATTTGTTGCCGATCTCGATTCGACAAAGTCGCTGTTCGACGCGCTCGGTCGCAGTTGGCATCATTTGCTTCCGATCTTCGCGGCCGACGCGTTATACGTGGGGACACCGGACGGCTCGATCGTTTACGGCTCGACCCTAACGCCGGGCGAACTCGAGCCCGCGCTTGCAGTGCTGCAAGCTCAGGCCGATGGCGGCATCGCGTCGTCTTCTGCGCTTTACCGGCTGTCGTCCGATTTCCGCGCCTTTGCCGGCGACGTCAGCGGCGTTTTGTTCATTCGCATGTCGGCAGACGACTGTTGTATCGCGCTGCTGCGCCGGGAAATGCGCGCTAGCGTTACTTGGGCGGGCGATCCCACGAAGTCGACGACCGTTAGCGCCGAAACCGGCTATCTTTCGCCCCGCGCCTCGTTTGCCGCCTGGGAACAAGTCACGCACGGTGAAAGCGATCGCTGGTCGGCGGGCGATCTTGTCAATGCGGCAAGCTTACGCGACCTGCTCGTTCACTGGCAACATGCCGGCGACGAGATCCGGGTGTTCGCGCATTACGATGCGCTGACGGAATTACCGAGCCGGCGACTCGTGCACGAGTTGCTCAAGCGCGCGATCGCCGATGCCGCCGCGCAAAACGGTTCGGTCGGCCTGCTGTTCATCGATGTCGATCGCTTTAAGCGCTTTAACGACCGGCTCGGACATTCCGTCGGCGATCGCGTGCTGCGTTCCGTCGCGTCGCGCATCTCCCGGGCGGTGCGCGAAAACGACATCGTGGGCCGGCTCGGCGGCGACGAGTTCGTCGTCGTCATGCCGGCGGTCGCCGACCGCAACGTCGCGCAGAGCGTCGCCCAGCGGCTGCTCGACGAGATTTCACAGCCGCTACCGGGACTCGAAGGACACGACCTGCGGGTTACGGTGAGTATCGGGATCAGTCATTATCCGCTCGACGGAACGACGAGCGAAGCGTTGTTGAGTAGCGCAGATGCCGCAATGTACTTCGTCAAGAAAAACGGACGCAGCGCGTGGGAGTCCTATGAGACGGCACGCGCCGGTGCAAGTGACGCAGCCGAACGCGTCAGCGTCGTAGCTCAGGCACTCGAACGCGGCGAAATCGTGCCGCATTTTCAACCGATCGTCGATCTGATCAGCGGTCAGATCGTCGCCTTTGAAGCCCTCGCACGGTGGAATCATCCAATTAACGGAGTCGTCGGACCCGCCGCGTTCATCGAAGCCGCTGAAGAGTCGGGGCTCATTCTTGGGCTCGGCGAGCGAATACTCGATCTTGCTTGCCGGCAAGTTAGTCAATGGCGAAAAACCTGGGCCCCGCTCGTACGTGTTGCCGTAAACGTGTCGCCGCGGCAGCTGCGTGATTTCGGTTTCGTGCAGATGGTCCGGCAGACACTCGAACGCCATGCGTTGTCGGCCGACGCTCTCGAACTCGAGATCACCGAAGGAATGATGGTCGGCGACGGTTCGCAGAGCATCACGGCGCTGCGCGAACTCGCGGACGCCGGCGTTCGAATCGCCATCGACGATTTCGGCACCGGCTATTCATCGTTTAATTATCTACGGCGATTGCCGGTAAAGTCGCTAAAGATCGACCAAAGCTTCGTTGCGGAACTCAGCTCCGATCAGACGCGGGAGAGCGGAGCAGCGATCATCCTCGCAATTGTTTCCGTCGCCAAGAGTTTAAGTCTCGAAGTGATTGCCGAGGGTGTTGAGACGCCCGAACAACTCGCCATGCTACGCGCGCTTGGATGTGACTGGGCTCAAGGTTACCTTCTTAGCCGCCCGCACACAGCCGCGGCCTTTTCAACGTTGCTTCTCGACTTGCCGAACGTCGAGAAGTCTCAGTCCGAACGCGTGCTGCTCTCGAAAACACCGTAATCGTACGCGTGCGCCGCGGGCGCGTCACGTGCGTCCGCTGTCGAAGCGGGAGAGGACGGCAACGGGCAGCAGAGTGACGAAGCCTCGCAAGCGAAAAGCACGCCATGAGCGACTTTTCAACGTACGAGCAACGCATCTACCACGCCATGCCGGGCCGCATGTCCGACCTCTTACAGCGCTTCGATCGAGTGACGCTGCCGATTTGGAAGCGCATCGGCATTCGCCAAGCGGGCTTCTGGACGATCGAGATCGGTGGATCGAATCACGACCTCGTCTATTTGTTGCACTGGAACTCGATGGCGGAACGCGAGCAACTTTGGACGGCCTTTATAAGCGATCCGGAGTGGCTGGAAAAGCGCGCAAAAACTGAAGAATCTGGGCCTTTGATCAGCTCGCTGAGCAACGCATTTCTCAAACCGACCCCCTTTTCGGCCGTTCAGTAAGCGGTCATCTCTTTGCTGCCTGATGCGCGCGCGGTGTCAAGCCGGTCGAAGGGGGGGCGCTGCGGTTAGGAAGAATTATTGCTCGCGCAGCGGCTATTGCGCCAAGATTATTCCCTTACAAACGGCAATCGTTAGCTAGGAGATCGGCATGGACCGTACGCTTATTACGAACGTTAACGTTTGGGACGGCACCGGTAGCGACCCGTATCCCGCTGAAGTGCTCGTCGAGGGCAATCGGATCTCGAAAATTGCGAAGCGTGGCGAGCGCATCGAACGCGAAGGTTGGGTTGCGCTCGACGGTCGGGGCGGCACGCTCATGCCGGGTCTGGTCGAAGGGCACGCCCATCCGTCCTTCGCGCATACGGCAACGCTTTCGGCAGTCGGCGAAATACCGCCCGAAGAGCATACGCTCATCACGATGTACAACGCGCGCAAGATGCTCGATGCCGGCTTCACCAGCATTTTTTGCGCTGCATCGGCGAAGCCGCGCCTCGATGTGGTTATTCGGAACGAGATCGAGGCGGGCCGCCTCGTCGGCCCGCGCATGCGTGCAGCGAGTCCCGAGATTACCGTGACCGGAGGTTTAGGTGACGAACGGTTGCGGCATCTTCACCGCGAGTCGTTCGCGCTGATTGCCGACGGGGTTGAAAGCGTGCAGCGGATCGTCCGTGAAGTGTGCCGCGACGGCGTCGATACGGTGAAAATCAATATCTCCGGCGACGATTTCGTGCCGAACTGCAAAGGCGAGCAGACCGTTATGAGCGATGCGGAAATCGCGATGGCGGTCGAGACCGCGCACAGCTTCGATCGGCGCACGGCATCGCATTCGCGATCGTCGCAAGCCGTCAAGAAAGCCGTCAAGCACGGCGTCGACGTGATCTATCACTGCGAGTTCGCCGATGAGTCGGCACTCGACGCACTTGAATCCGTCAAAGACAAAATCTTCGTCGGGCCGGCTATCGGCATTCTGCATAATTCGAGCTTCGAGGGCTCGGAATGGGGCATTACGAGCGCTGTTGCGGAGCAAATCGGCGTGCGGCGCGCATTCGATACTGCGTGCGAAACGTACCACAAGATTCGCGCACGCGGCATTCGAGTTGTGATCGGTGGCGACTACGGCTTCGCCTGGACCCCGATCGGCACGAACGCGCGCGACATCGCGCACTTTGTAACTTTCTTCGGTTATTCACCGTCCGAGGCGTTAATTGCCGCGACGAAGACCGGCGGCGAACTCATGGGATACCCGGGTGAACTCGGCCTGATCGCACCGGGAGCCTTTGCCGACCTGCTCGTCGTCGAAGGAAACCCGTTGCACGACGTGACGTTACTCGCCGACCACTCAAAACTCAAGGCGATTATGAAAGACGGAACGCTGTACAAAAATACGCTGCAGCCGGCGCAGACAGAGGTTGCGGTTAGCGCCTAACAGCCGCGGATGCCGTTGCTTGAAGTCCGCGATGTCGAAAAGCGATTTCCCGGCGTGCGCGCGCTACGATCGGTCAGCCTCAGCATCGAGGCCGGCAGCGTGCACGCTCTCGTCGGCGAAAACGGCGCCGGCAAGTCGACGCTCGTTAAAATAATTTCCGGCGCTCAACGGCCGGACGGTGGTCAGCTGAGCTTCGCGGACCGCCGCTTAACGGAGTTCACTCCGGCGGCCGCCGCCGATGCCGGCATCGCCGTCGTGTATCAGCGTCAGCAACTTGTCCCGAGTCTCTCGGCGGCCGAGAATATTCTACTCGGACGGCAGCCTTCGCGATTCGGCGGTCTGGCGGTCTCGTTCCGCGAGACGTTGCGAATCGCATCGCAACTCTTGCAGCGCCTGCGCGTCGACTTCGATCCGGCGCTGCCGGTGCGGCGGCTATCGCCGGCGCAACAACAAGAAGTCGCCATTGCCAAAGCTCTCTATCGCAAGGCCCGGTTGCTAATTCTCGACGAGCCGACGGCGGCACTCGATCCCGAACAGATCGAGCGCCTTTTCGCGCTGATTCGCGACCTGACGGCGCAGGGCGTTTCGATCTTGTACATCTCCCACCATCTCGAAGAAGTTTTCGCGCTTTCCGATACGATTACGGTCTTGCGCGACGGTGCCGTCGTAACGACGCAGCCGGTGCAAACGCTGACTCAAAACGGCGTCGTCGCAATGATGGCGGGGCGCTCCGAGAAGCCGGCCGGCGATGCACCGGCGATGCCAGCCGGTAACGGCATCGTTGGTGGTGCAGATGTCGCGCTCGAAATTACCGATCTTGCCGCCCGGCCCGGTTTGCGCGGCGTCACCTTCAAGCTGCGGCGCGGCGAAGTCTTGGGGATTACCGGAATCATTGGTTCCGGCGGTCACGACGTAGCCCAACTTTTGTTCGGACTTCGGCAGCCGTCGGGCGGCAGCATGCGGCTCGAAAACGCATCGTATACGCCGCGCAATCCCCGCGAAGCGATCCGCCGCGGTGTTTTCTTGCTGCCGGAAAATCCCGGTCGCGACGGGCTCGTCGGCCGGCTTTCGGTCGCTCAAAATGTTACATTGATCGACTTGCGCGCGATTACGCGTTGGGGTTTACTCGATCTCGGCCGCGAGCGCGCTGTTGCGCGCGATTACGTGCAACGGCTGCACGTCGCGACGTCGAGCGTCGAGCGTGAAGTTCGCACGCTCAGCGGCGGAAACCAACAGAAGGTGCTGCTGGCCAAAGGTCTGCAAGGCCGCGCGCGGCTGCTGCTGCTCGAAGAACCGACGCAGGGTGTCGACGTCAATGCAAAAGCGGAGATCCATACGATCGTCCGCGACTTTGCGGCCGCCGGCGCGAGCGTGATTGCGGTGTCGACAGATATCCGGGATCTGCTTTTATTCGCCGACCGCATTCTCGTTCTTCGCGGCGGGACGGTCGCGGGTGAATGCGTCTCCCATTCGTCCGACTATGCGTCGATTCTCAATCTGACCCTCGGCAGTCTCGAGTACGGCACGTAGGCGCGACGATGCAGCGACAAGCACGTGCGCCACGATTCCCGATCCGGTTACCGGCACTCGACCTTGCAACGCTGACGCCGCTCATCGTGCTCGTCGTGGGCGCGATTGCAATATCATTATTTTCGCCGGCCTTTCTGACGGTCGGGAACATCGAGAACGTCCTTACACAAATCGCCGTGATCGGAATCGTGACGATGGCGCAAACGATGCTGCTCGTCTCGGGCGGGCTCGACCTATCGGTCGGCAGCAACGTGGCGTTATCGGGCGTCGTGTGCGGACTGCTCTTTTCGCGCGGCGTGCCGCTCTGGATCGGCTGCGTCGCCGCGCTCGCTTGCGCAACGGCGATCGGCTTGATCAACGGACTGCTCGTCGCGCAGAATCGAGCGCACCCATTTATAATAACGCTCGGTATGCTCACGTTTCTCAACGGCGTCGCCGCGCAGATCACCGGTGGCAGTCCGATCAACGATATGGGGGCGCTCGCGACGACGCTCGGCGGAACGCTGTTCGGCATTCCAACGTCGATCTTTATTTTGCTCGGAACGGTAGCGTTCGCGTACGTCTTTTTGCGAATGACGCCGCTGGGTCGGGCCGCATATGCGATCGGCGGTAACGAGGAGGCTAGCTTTCTCTCCGGTATCGCCGTCGCGCGCTCGAAGATTGCGCTTTACACGCTAGTCGGCTTTATCGTCGGCATTGCAGCACTCGTGCAAAGCGGCATCCTCAATGCAGCCGAAGCTGATATCGGTAACGGTCTAGAGCTTCGCTCGATTGCCGCGGCGGTAATCGGCGGGACCGCGCTTTTTGGCGGTCAAGGCGGTGCCCTGCGTTCGCTGCAAGGCGTGCTGCTACTCGGACTCATCGCGAATGGACTCAATCTCATCGGCGTAGGCGCGAATTACCAGCAGATCGCGCTGGGGCTCATCGTTGTCGTCGCCGTCATGGTTCAGCGCAACCGTTAACACTCGATTCATTAGGAGTAAGGCAATGAATAAGGGGATGCTCGTCCGCAGAATTGCAGCTGCAACGTCGCTGCTCGTTCTCTTCGCGCTGGGGGCACCTGCCGCGCGTGTAGACGGGGGTGCACCGCTCGCGCAAGCGCAGGAAAAGAAATTAACGATTGCGTTTCTACGGCCCGGACCGGACCCGTACTATCAAGATGGAGAGAAAGGCGCGCAAGGCGTTGCACCATTGCTCGATGCCACGGTGCAAACGTACTACTCGAATGTAAGTCAAGCACAGGAGCTTGCAAACGTCGAGGATGCGATCTCGAAACACGTCGACGGTATTCTCATGTATGCCGTCTCGCTTTCGGCCGAATCCGCCGATATCGCGAAAGCGAACGCAGCGCACATTCCGATCTTTCTGCTCTACGGTTACTCGAAGCCGCTCGTACCGAAAGTCGCCGGCTTCGAGCAAGTCGACCTCATGGCATACGGAAAAGTCGTCGGCGCCTGGCTCGGTAAGAAAGTTACGAGCGGGAAAGGCGCAATCATCACCGGCTTGCTCGGACGCGGGGATGCCGAACAGTACGCTCAAGGCTTCAAAGACGGCGTTGCCGCATCGGGATCGAAGCTCACGATCGTCGCTCAATTACCCGGTGATTGGAATCGGCAGAAAGCCTATAACGCGGCGCAGGATCTGATCACCGCGCATCCGGATCTCAATGCAATGTTCGTGGAAAACGAAGACATGGCGATCGGTGCGATTCGCGCGCTCGACCGCTCCGGTAAGCTCTCCCAAGTGACCGTCGTTTCACAAAACGGCGCACCGTACGGGCTCGAAGCGATTCAAGGCGGAAAGATCGCGGCGTCCAACACGTGTTCGCCGGCGCTTGAAGCGGTCATGGGTATGCGCATTCTCGTCGGCGTTATCAAGAAGCAAACGACGCCGGGTCATCTCTATTATTCAATGACGAAATTCGTCACCAAAGCCAACACGGCGCAAGCCAATCCCTGGGTTCCGAACGATGCCGACGTCAAACGCTTCCTGGGCTTTCCGCTGCTGACACCGGTTGCGCCGAGCCGGTTGCCGACGTAGCCGGCAACTCCGGCCTGCGACAGATGCGCGACAAACGGTCGCGCATCGTATGCGCATCTGTTATCTCCGTACATTACGCTTAAACAATTACATCGCGCGTTCGTAGAGGTCCGATTCGGCGAACGCTGTTTTCAGAAACGTCAGACCGTCTTGCGCGAGCGCATTTTGGCTCGCGGCGAGCGGACGCCAAATCGAGACGGCTCGCGCTATTTCACGAATCTCCGGCGTAAACGACTCGATGACGACCGGTCCCGGATAGTGAATGTCGCGCAGCGCAGCGACGATCTGCGGCCAGGGCAAATGGTCGTGTCCCGGTGTGCCGCGATCGTTCGCACAGGCATGAAAATGGAACACTTTCCGGCCGGCGCGCCGCAGCGCATCAGGGATACTGGTCTCTTCGATATTCATGTGGAACGTGTCGAGCAGCAAGCCGACGTTTTCGCGATCGACACGCCCGAGAAAGATCATCGCTTGGTCAACCGTATTGAGGAAATCAGTCTCAAAGCGGTTGAGCGGCTCGACGGCGAGCCGAACGCCGCGTGACGCAGCGTAATCGGCGACGATCCGGATGTTCTCGACGGCGAGCAGCGTTTGGCGCTCGCGCTCGTCGGCCGTCTGTAAGCGCGTCTTTCCCGTCGCCGCGTACATCGGTCCGATGACGGTCGGTGCTGCAAGATCGGCGGCGATGTCGACGCACCGTTTGATGTAAGCAATGCCGTTGTTACGCGTCGCCGCATCGTCGCAGCTAATGTCGCGATCCGGTCCGAACGCACCGCAGATCGATGCATGCATACCGGTTCGCTCGAGATGAGGACGTAGCTGTTCGACATCGATGCGGTCCGGATCTTCGACGCAAATCTCGATGATATCGAAGCCCAGCGCTTTGACCCGGTCGATAAGGTCGAGCGTCTGTTCGGAAAACGGCGAAACCCAGATAAAGGTGCTTGCGCCATACTGCATAGTTAAACTCCAATACCAGAAGAGACGTAAGCGCGCGCCGAAAGCTGTTTTTCTGCGGGTCACCGCGCGAACTCTTTCGCTCCAAGGTCCAGCGCTCGACCTCACGCTGAAAAGTCGGTTCGCGCCTTGGCGGCATCGCACTCGAAATCATACCGCAATGATCGACCTTCTCGGTTAAATTGCGCCGGAGACTCGGTGCGTGGAGACCGTCTCTGATCGCGTGCAGGCGACTGTTGGTCTTTGAGCGGGGCCGTCTAGACGGTCTTGCCGTTCACCGTCGGGCGCAGTCTTACCATGTGTGCAAGATCGCCGGCTCGGCGGCGCTAAGCGGAGCGGGAAGCCTTGCACCGCGTGCTACCGTCGGGGGACGGTGAACGGCGAAACCCGGATGGCGCTCCTGGGCGATCGGCGCCGGAACGCGACTTCAATAAGCCGAGGGGTAGGCTCGGGCTGGCATTTTCTGTGTTCATCTTGGCGCGCTGAGCCGTGGTAAAACAGTCGTGCTAAACTGTTACGAAATATGAAGTGCCTAGCACAAAAACGCAAACTGTAACCGCGCCTTCCCGGCGGTAATTGAATCGCCGGAGACTTTATCGGCTCTATCCGATCGTTTGCTCGACGTTTATAAGCGCCGGCGCCTTTTGACCCTGTGACGAGTCGACGCTGCGCAGCTGCGGCGCGACTTCTCTACATTGCGGGGCGCTCATTGCTGTGCCGCCGAGTCGCGGCCGTCGTTAACCGTTGCAACCGTGTCGACCAACATGGTTATCCTCACGTGCTGCCCGGTTCGCCGTTGGACGAAGCGCTCCAAATCGCGAATTTGAGAGACGGTCACTGGCTTCTCGGCGCTAACCGTCAAGTGAACGTCCAACGGTTTTTGATACCAGTCGAATCGTGCGTCGGTGAGTCTCACGCGTTGGAACGTCAATGTATTGGTGGTCAGTTCGTGGCGAATTTCGGCTTCGATTCTCGCCTCGCGCACGATCTCTAAAGAACTCGCACCAAGTGGGAACAGCAGCATGGCCGTGATGGCAAACGTCGTCACCAGTGCCGTGCGGTTGTGCGAGCGAAACTCTTGCGCGACGATATACACGATCATACACGCAGCGGCGATGCCGAGGAAGTTCGTTATGAACAAGAGCAACGCGCCTTGTGCCGCGGACCATGCCAGATGGGCCGACGACAAGCCGACGACGCATAGGGGCGGCATTAACGCAACGGCGATTGCCGTTCCCGCGATCGTACTCGAAATCGCGGGCCGGACGCGCGCGATTCCCGCAACTGCGCCCGCGCTAACCGCGATCCCCAAATCGAGCAAGTTCGGGCGCGTACGAGCGACGACTTCCGAACCGTAGACCGGAGTTGCGGCAACGACGCCAAGCGCCGCCGATGTTCCGATTGCGATCACCGCACCTACGAGGGCCGTGAGCAACGAGCGGCGGATCATCGGTACGTTTCCGTCAAGCGCGGCAAAGGCAAAGGCTTGAATCGGACTCATCAGCGGTGCGATGATCATGGCTCCGATAATAACCGCAACGCTATTCTCAAGAAGTCCGAGCGTGGCGATGATACATGAGGCAACCGTAAGCAACAAATAATTGCGCGACAAATGTGATTCGTCGCGGGCGGCCCGGCGCAGCACGTCGCTGCGGCTCGCTCGTTTATCCAACAATGCTCACTTAGCTAGGCATGAAAACATGCCTCGCTTCAGGCTGTGTGCAGCTACCGGAGGAAACCCCGTGCGGCGGCCCAAGTCCAAACACCGGTGCGTTTACGATTGCTACGAGTGCTAACGGCTTTCGCTGCAGCCGGCATCACGACTAAAGGCTGGACTCGCGATCGACCAACTGTACGCACAATCCGAAATCGTCGTCGCCTTACTCGCTGCAGCGCTGGTGGTCGGCCGGATCGCGGCTTGGCTACGCATACCATACGCGGTCGCGCTGTTGGTAGCTTCGCTACCGCTCAGTTTGTCAGCCGCGTCCGCGTTCGCCCCGTCCGTCCTGGCCATCTTTTTGCCGGCTTTGGTATTTGAGGCATCCTGGCAGCTCGATATGACCTTGATCCGGCGTTATTGGAAGCCGATTGCCTTTCTGGCGGTTCCCGGAGTTGCAATCACGGCGTTCGCGGTCGCCATTGGCCTCTGGTGCGCGCACGTCATGCCGTTTCTCGAGGCGCTGCTGCTCGGCGCAATTGTGTCTGCCACCGATCCGATCGCGGTGAGCGCGGCATTCAAGGAACTCTCGGCTCCGGCGGAGCTCGCGATCATCGTTGAAGGCGAGTCGCTCTGCAACGATGGTATCGCAGCTGCGCTCTACAGTGCCATCGTTGCCATCATCGCAAACACCAGCGACAGTCTGGCGGTCATTTCGCTTCGGTCCGCCGCAGGCTCGATCGTCGGTGTTCTTCTCGGCCTAGTTGCCGCAACGCTGGTCGCATTCGGAATGCGGGGCGGCACGAGCACGTATTTACAAATTACGGCAACGATTGTCGCCACGTATGCGGTCTATTTGCTCGCCGACCGGTTTCATGCGTCGGGCATCTTCGCCGTGCTTGTCGTCGGCATTGCTCTGCGCGCGTATCGCGGTTTCCCCACAATCGAGGCAATCCAAGAAATAGACCGGTTCTGGGCGGTGCTCGCATTTCTCTCGAATTCACTTGTGTTCTTGCTCTTAGGTTTGCGCATAAACTTCGCGCGAATTCTCGACGAGCCGCTTTTAGTTGCATTGACGCTCGTGCTCGTTCTCGGATCGCGCTTTCTGCTCACCTACGTCGGGCTGCACATTCTGGGAATTAACGACCGCAATTGGAAGCGGATTGTCATGCTTGCCGGAATGCGTGGCGCGCTGTCCGTAGCGCTCGCCCTGGTGCTGCCGGTGACGATCCCTTTTCGAGCCGAAATCATCGATGTAGTCTTCGGCGTCGTTGCCGTAACACTCATCATTCAGGGTCTCGCCATCGGACCGGTCCTGCGCCGTTTGCTACCTGCTCAAGCCCTAACGTCATCGTAGAGCGCAGGCCCTCGGTGGCAGCATGCGGCCAGAAGGCTGCACGACGCCCGCAGAAAAATGAACGCGCTTCACCGCGCACCCTCGGCTCGACTTTACGTTTCGTGCGCTCGAAGTGCGACCCTAAGGTTGATTCGGGCTTTCGCACTGTCTGGCTCAACGCCGGGCGTTTGCAAGCGCGTCTTCGCGCTTGCCGCGTGAATTCGTCCGATGACGTTCGGCGCCGCTAGGTCGGCGGCGATGGCGACAACCGTTTGAGGTACGCGCTACCATTGTCACGCGTCGCCGCCTTGGCGCAACGCTTCTCGCGCTCCGGTCCGAACGTCCGGCAAATCGAGGCGCGCATGACCGTCCGTTCGACTTGCGGGCAAATCTGCTCAGCATCAATGCGCTTCGGATCTTCGACGCTCATTCGAAGAATATCGATACCAGCGTGCTGACACGGTCGATAAGGCCGAGCATGTCCGGGATAATGGCGTCGCCATACATACTGCGTCGGCAAAACGAGAATTTGCAATGTAATGACGCGACGAGAGGGGACATCAACGTCGATCTTGGCATTGCAAAGGTGCTTGCGCCATACCGCATGTTAAACGCGTATCCCAAAGACTCAAGCGCATGGGTCACCGAGCAAACATCGCTGCGGTCAATCTCCAAGCATGCGCGCGTGCAACCGCATACAACCTCCCGAGCAGCGACGTAAACGCGGAAACTTGCCGAGTGCAGCGAATCCAATGTGACATAAACGCTCTTCGCACCGTCATCTTGCTAATTCGAGGCTGACCTTGAACCAGCCACAACCTGAGAGTATCACCCTCGCTGCCTTCCTTGCCTGGGAGCAGCAGCAGACCGAGCGCTATGAATGGATCGACGGCACCGTTGTTCGGTGTGCCGGAGGCAGCGACGAACATGCCGCGATCATCTGCAATCTGAACGCTGCGATTCATGCCGCTGCCGGCATCGGACCCTGCTTTGTCCGCGGATCGGACCGGAAACTCGTGCCGCGCGACGCGCAAGGCAACGATCTCGGCTCGTTCTACGCCGATCTGTTTGTATCGTGCGCGCCCGAAGACCGGCGCGGAAACGCAGCGCATCTACCGACCATCGTTTTTGAGGTCTTGTCATTGCACGTCGGGACGGAGTTTACAAGCAAAAAAGAAGCGTATCTTCGGTCGGCGCGCCTCTCGGACTACTACATCGTCGACTCGACGCGGCGATACGTCGCCCGGTATTCGTGGTCGTCAACCGGCGACGATCGTGCCCGCTTGATGAGTGCGGAATACCGGCACGGACCCGTTCCGATTCCGGCGCTCGGCTGCTTAATCTCGTTCGATCAAATGTTTGCCGGAACGAACGTGCGGCCAATTATCTACCCGATCCGGAGCGACGATCGCGACGTTGAAGTGAGCCTCGACTAACGCACGACCTGCGGGCTGCTGCCAAAACGAACGGCATCAGCTTCGACGGCGCGCTTAGACATCGCTTTTACGGCATATCCGGCAGCGAACGTTAGCCGCACGCGCGCGTGGTATGAAGAGAAGCTCGGCTTACGATTTACCGGGCCGTATGTCGAAGACGGCATTGAAAAGTATACCGAAGCTCAGATCGGCACCGGGTGCTTTGGCCTCATGGCGGCAGAGTGGACGCACCGGCCGCCCGGCTCCGCAGCGAGTGTCTTTTTTCGTGTCGATGACCTCGACGAAATGATTGCGTCGCCGCAAGCGAAAGGCGTGACGATCGACGAACGCTTCGACGGCCCGATTTGCAAACAGGCATCGTTCAGCGACCCCGAGGGCAACCGCGTAACGCATCATGAGTCGACCGCGCAACCGTCGTAACGGAACTGCTCCTATTCGTCTGCACGATCGTCGGTCGCGATGCGATTTCGACCCGCGCGCTTTGCAAGATACAAGCGACGATCCGCAGCCGCCAACGTATTTGCGGAACCTTCGCTCGATGAAGCCGAACAGCCGACGCTTACCGACACGCTTAGGCGTTCCGCTACGCTCGTCCAAGCGAACGATTCGACCTCCGCTCGTACGCGCTCGGCGAGAACCGCCGCACTTCGTTCTTCATCATGTTGAACGAGAATGGCAAACTCGTCGCCGCCATAGCGAACCGGCACGTCCGAACTTCGGCAACACCGACGGATGATCAGCGCGAGCGTCTGTAGCACCGCGTCACCGACGACATGCGACCATCCGTCATTGATGGCTTTGAAGTGATCGACGTCGATCATGACGATACCGAATCCGGACGGATCGCGTTCGTTGAGCTCGTCCATCAGTCGTCGGTTCGCAAGGCCGGTGAGCGGGTCGGAATGACTGAGTCGCAGGAGGTCATCCGCGCGGCGATTCAACTGTTCGTTGGAGATCTGCAGACCTGCGGCGATGGCGCGATGTTCCGCCAGACTCACGAGCGTTTCGCGCGTCTCGAGCTGCACGGCGGCGACGCTCGCACTGCGCTGCGCCGCTTCCGAGGCGACGCGCTTGTAGAGTGCATGCAGCGCTTTATGATGGGCGAGCGCCGCTACGAGATCGCCGTTACGTTCGCAAGCGTCGGCAAGGTGTTCGCAGGCGGCGAGTGCGAGAATCGATCCGGTCGCAACGTGCAGCGCGCGACCGAAAAGCTCGACGGCTTCCGCCGTTCGTCCGAGCGCCATGCAAATGGTTCCTTCGGTATCAAGACGGTGCGACGCGAGCGTATCGGAGTCCGTCGACGCAGGGGGCCAGTATTGCATGAGCGCCAGCGCTTCATGCGGCCGGCCGCTTTGCACGAGTCCTTCGGCCGCATTCGCCAAAGCGGTTGCTTCGTAAAAGCGGTGACCGCCCGATCGCGCAAGCAATATGGCTTTACGTGAATTCTCGATCGACCGCTCGACGAGGCCGGCGGCTCGCTCGTGGTCGCCCGCTGCCGACGCTTGATAGGCCAGCGTGCCGTACGCGCAACCCATGCAGTCTAAAAATACGCCTTCGAAGATAACGTCGCCCAAGAGCCGTGCACTCTCCGCGCCGCGCTCGCAAAATGAGATCGCCTTATCATAGTGTTCGAGGCTGACAAAAACATACGCCAGAGCCCGCAAGCACTCCACGAGGACCGGTAGCTGCGCGTCCGGTTCGCCGATTTGTTGCGCTTGCTCCATGGCGCCCAGCGCCACCGCTAACGCTTCGGATGTGTTGCCGACGGCGAGAAAAAGGCGTGCAACCTGACTTCGCAGGCCGACCTCGGCCGCTACATCCCCGAGCTCGCGAGCGGCGGCGATCGCTTCTTTTGCGCAGCGAACGGCGTCGTCATAACGCGATTCAAATTGATGTAACGTGACGCTGAGCGCAAGAATGCGTGCACGCTCGGCCTGATGAGTTCCGGCAAAAATCATCGCCAGCGAAAGGACTTGTCCGACGGCTTCGGTTTCGCCGCGCCGAAGCAGCAGCGCCGCGCGTTCGATAAGCGGTGCAGCTCGCTCGACTGCGGAGGTCTGCTCGGTCATCGCACCCGCCGCAGGCCGATCGAGCCGCCTGACGACGGTCGCACACTTGCATTATCGTCACGGGCAAGCGGCGGGATAACGTGCAGCTCGTTAATTTGTCTTGATCGTCGCCGGGCCGGCAGCAAGGTCGTCCGGCGGGAGCAAGCCGATCGGCAGCTGTCCGCGCATGAACGCGGCGATCGCGCGCAGGTCGTTCGAGCGCGTTTCCGTGGCACGCCAGACAAGTGCGATCGTACGTCCCGCGCCGGCATCGTCAAGCTCGCGATACGCAATCATCCCGTGCATCGTCGTATGTTCGGCGGCGGCCAGCAGCGGTAAGATTGCAATGCCTTCGCCGGCGGCAATCATGTGACGCAACATTTCAAGCGAACTGGCGTAACGGCTTTGGTTCGGCAAACGACGCTGATCGCAAAGCGCGAGCGTTTGATCGCGCAAACAATGACCGTCCTCCATGAGAAGCAGCGGGCCGCGCTCGAGATCGCACACACGGACCGGCCGGCTTTGCGCGAATGCATGATCGCTCGGACACGCCAACCGGAACGGCTCGAAAAACAACGGCACACCGACCAGCCCGTCCATCGGCACGGGCGGTGCGACCAGGATCGCGTCGAGTTCGCCGTTACGCAAAGCGACCAATAACTCGCTCGTCGTTGCCTCACGTAGCCGCAAGGCGAGCCGTGGAAAACGCCGGCGCCCGAGCGCAATGACGGACGGCATGTAATACGGCCCGAGCGTCGCGATGACGCCCAGCCGCAATTCACCGGAAAGCGGCTCGGAGCTTCGCCGCGCATCTTCAAGTAAGCGGCGTGCGTCGCCGAGCAACGCCTCCGCATGTATGAGAATCGCTGCGCCGCGGACCGTCGGCTCGACTTTTCGCTTCGTCCGCTCGAACAGCGGCACGCCTAGAATTGATTCGAGCTTTCGCACCTGCTCGCTGAGCGCGGCTTGGCTAACGCCGCAGGCTTCGGCTGCCCGCCCGAAGTGGCGCTCGCGTGCGACGGCGACGGCATATTCAAGATCGCGAAGCGAAAGCGACGAGGGGGTAATCGGACGCATCGATCGGCATTAATCGGATAAACCTTAAGAAACCTTTAGATAAATCGATTTCACATGCTGAGCGAAACGTGCTAACGTGACGCAATATCCCTACGAACGCAGCGATCAGCCGTAGTGACGATCGGAGAAATGAATGCTCGAGACCGAACGTAATAGCGAAAACCAGGGTGAGTGTCCGGTAGTGCATGGAGTGCCCAAAGGCACGCACTTCCCGGTCGGTTTGCGGACGAACCGCGACTGGTGGCCCAAGCAGTTAAACCTCAAAGTTCTGCAGCAGAACTCGCCGCTTGCCGATCCGATGGGCGAAGCGTTTAATTACGCCGAAGAATTCAAAAAAGTCGACCTGCAAGCGCTCAAGAGCGATATTTTCGCGCTCATGACGACGTCGCAAGACTGGTGGCCGGCCGACTTTGGTCATTATGGACCGCTGTTCATACGCATGGCGTGGCACAGCGCCGGTACGTACCGCATCGGCGACGGCCGTGGCGGCGCCGGCTCGGGCACGCAACGCTTTGCGCCGCTCAACAGCTGGCCCGATAATGCCAATCTCGACAAAGCGCGACGGCTGCTGTGGCCGATCAAGCAGAAATACGGCAAAAGCCTATCTTGGGCCGACCTCATGGTTTTCACCGGTAACTGCGCGCTTGAGTCGATGGGTCTGCAGCCGTTCGGCTTCGGCGGCGGCCGCGTCGACGTTTGGGAACCCGAAGAAGACATTGCGTGGGGCAATGAAAGCGTCTGGCTCGGCGACGAGCGCTACTCGGGCGACCGTGAACTCGCGCACCCGCTCGCAGCGGTGCAAATGGGTCTGATCTATGTGAATCCGGAAGGGCCGAACGGCAAGCCGGACCCGCTCGCGTCGGCGCGCGATATCCGCGAAACCTTCGCCCGGATGGCGATGAACGATGAGGAAACCGTCGCACTTATCGCCGGCGGACATACCTTTGGCAAGGTACACGGCGCCGCCGAAGCAGCGAAATACGTCGGTCCGGAACCCGAAGGTGCGAGCATCGAAGAGCAGGGCTTAGGCTGGAAGAACAGCTTCGGTAGCGGCAACGGTGATGCGACCATTACCAGCGGTCTCGAAGGGGCGTGGAACAGCACCCCGGTGACCTGGGACAACAACTACTTCGATACGATGTTCGGCTACGAGTGGGAGTTGTCGAATAGCCCCGCCGGCGCTTCGCAATGGACCCCGAAAGATCCGGCAGCGAAAGAAACTGTTCCGGACGCTCACGATGCGTCGAAGCGGCACGCGCCGATGATGCTTACCACCGATCTCGCACTCAAAGTCGACCCGATCTATGGGCCGATCTCGAAGCGCTTTCACGAAAACCCGGCGGAATTCGCCGATGCATTCGCGCGTGCATGGTACAAGCTGACGCACCGCGATATGGGCCCACCCTCGCGCTACCTCGGTTCGCTAGTTCCGGCCGAGGAACTGATCTGGCAAGACCCGGTACCGAAAGTCGCGCACGAACTCATCGACGACGCGGACATCGCTGCGCTCAAGAGCAAGATTCTTGCCGCCGGTCTTTCGATTCCGCAGTTGGTGGCAACGGCCTGGTCTTCGGCCTCGACGTTCCGCGGTTCGGACAAGCGGGGCGGCGCAAACGGCGCGCGCGTACGCCTCGCTCCGCAAAAAGATTGGGAAGTCAACGAGCCGGCTCAGTTGTCAGCGGTGTTGAACGCGCTCGAAAAGATTCAGACGGAATTCAACGGCTCGCAGACGGCCGGCAAGATGGTCTCACTTGCCGACTTGATCGTTCTCGGCGGTTGCGCCGCAATCGAACAAGCCGCGAAAAATGCGGGGCAGGATGTAACGGTTCCCTTTACGCCCGGCCGTACGGATGCATCGCAGGAGCAAACCGACGTTGAGATCTTTTCGGTGCTCGAACCGACCGCCGACGGGTTTCGCAACTATCTCCGGTATGCGAAGCCGGAGTACACGGCGTCGGCAGAAGAGATGCTCGTCGATCGCGCCCAACTCTTGACCTTGACGGCGCCGGAGATGACGGTTCTCATCGGCGGAATGCGGGTGCTCGATGCCAATTCCGAACGCACGCAGCATGGCGTATTCACCAAACGGCCGGAAACGCTGAGTAACGATTTCTTTGTCAACTTGCTCGATATGGGCACGACTTGGAAGAGTGTCTCGGAGATCGAGGACGTCTTCGAGGGACGCGATCGGGCGACGGGCGAGTTGAAATGGACCGGCACGCGTGTCGACCTCATTTTCGGTTCAAACTCGCAGCTCCGCGCACTCGCCGAAGTATACGGCTGCAACGATTCGCAAGAAAAGTTCACGCGCGATTTCGTCGCGGCGTGGACCAAGGTGATGAATCTCGACCGGTTCGATCTCGCATAATACCGGTTGCAGCGCCGGCGCGGCTCTATTGAGAGCCGCGCCGGCGCGTACGGACCGATCCTGCTTCAACGCGTAGCTTGTCACGACGAGCGCGCGTTTTTTTTTCCCTTGAGTCACACCCCGGACGCACAACGAATGACGGGTTTCGGCACGTGGAGCTAACTGTACGAGCTAACTGTACGGCCGTGCGTGTTCGGGCGCTCGCGCCTGAGCGATGATACGCGCACCGACTCGACCGGATCGACTCGGTGCAACGAGCGTCTCAGCGGCTGCAACGTGCAAACGCTGCAGGTGAGTCGTCCGCTGCCACTAGCGTACAACACAAGGAATGCGTCCATGATACTCGACCTCGAATCGATCGCTCACTCACGGGTGAAGATTGCGGCCGCCGCTGCGGCCGGAACGTTTGCCGCGGTCGCCATTTGTGCGACGCATCCGGTTGCCTATGCGGCCGCACTCGTAACGGTGCAAAGCGTCGTGACGTGCGTGACGACGACGGCCTGCGTCGCCGGAACGAACGGTAGTTCCGGGCCGGGTGTTGCCGGTACGAGTAAGACCGGACTCGGCACGACCGGTACGAGCACGAGCGGCGTCGGTGTGTACGGGTTGAGTGCCTCGAGCAACGGCGTCGGCGGCACATCAACGTCGGGCTACGGTGTATCGGGTTACAGCAGCAATAGCTTCGGCGTGCAGGGCACAAGCCCGGGCAATGCCGGCGTCGTCGGAATCTCGTCAACCAACACCGGCATCATCGCGAAGACGACGAGCGGCGGTGAAGGCTTGTACGCCTATACGCTCGGCAGCGGCGACGGCGCCGTCGGAGCAGCCTCGAGCGGCATCGGTGTTTTGGGCGAAGCCGGCTCCGGCGACGGCGTCTGGGGTTCGGCTAACGGCAGCGGTGTCGGGACGGGCGGCACATCAAGCTCCGGCTACGGTGTGTACGCCAGTTCGTCGTACGGCACTGCGCTTCGAGCGTACTCCGGCCAGGGCGTCGGCGTACGCTCGGATATCGCCGGCAACGGCTTCTCGATCGTCGGCACGAGTCTCAACGGGCAAGGCGCCGGCGCTGATTTTGAAGGCGGCCGCTACGGTATCGTCGGTCGCGCGGAATCAACGGGCTTTCCGCTCGTTCTTACCGATAGTAATTACAATAACGTCTTTTATGTTTCCGGTACCGGCGATGTGTTTTACCAAGGCAATTTGCAGCCGTTTCTGCGCACGAATAGCGGCGCGACGGTGGGATCGTATACAGCAAAATTAACCCAACCGACGGTCGAAGACACCGGAAGCGCGCAGCTCAGCGGCGGCGCGGCAACGGTCATGCTCGACCCGACGTTCTCCGCCACCATCGATAGAACCGCGCCATATCGGGTCTTTCTCACACCCGACGGCGATACGCGCGGCTTATTCATAGCGGTTAAAACGACACGCGGATTTCTCGTGCGCGAAGCGCAAGGCGGTCGCTCGAATCTCGCTTTCGATTACCGTATCGTCGCGACCGGCATCGGGCAAACCGGTAAACGCATGGGCGTCGCAAGTGCCGTCGCGATGCCGCGTACGCCGGTTCCGGCGGCAGCAACCGTTAGCGAGCCGAAGCATCCGAATGATACGACGCTGCGAAATCCGGTCGGACGCTAAGCTCGCCCGACCGGCGTTAGTACGTAGGTCACGCGCTTTACACTCGTCGAACGCGCTCAAAGAACTCGGTATAGCTTCGTTCGCTGCTGCCTCTTCGACAATATTAAAACGTGGTTTGTTAGTGTTCCAAGTGGAAGCCGCCGGCACAAGTCTGCACTACGATCGGTTTTCATTCCAGCCACACGCGAACCTCGCGATTCGCCGCGCGACGTCAACGAGTTCGTTTTGCGATGTTGCAGAATGGCTATACTCGAAACGGCGCACAAATCTTTTACCGTAGAGCCGTAATGCGTGGCTAAGTCGATTAGGGATTGTACCGGTTTTGTCTATGAGCACCCACATGCTGCAGTAGCAAGTGCGCGCGTCGAGTTGCCTTGTAGTGATAAGCGTGATTTGTTGCTTACGATGACGCGAGATCGTTGCGTCAAAAAAATTTAGAACGGTGCATGCAGCACGCATTCAAATCTCGACTGAAAGATCGTTCAACACTTGCTCGACCGCTCGTCGTCCGGTGCGCTCTCGCTTGCGATCAGCTGCAAGAGCGCGTGCGCTTTTCCCAGCGCAGCTACGTGCTCGACCTTTGCAATCGCCGTTGTAGGCATTCATTCGCTTTGCGGAGCCGGATGATTTCGGCAGCTCGCGGGTTCGCCGGCCGACGTCGTTCATTTGCGGCTTAGCTATAAACGCCGGATCTGCGCATATTGCTGCACGCTCGAGGGGCGTATAGGCTGCTTCGTAGTCGAACAGGATCCGAGCTTATCGGCGGCGTTAAACGCTCGAAGCTTAGCCTGCGGGCGGACTTCGGTCGACATGGGTGATCCTTGATCGCCCTCACTTATTTATCCGGCTAGCCGGTCTCATTCAGTATAGACATTAAAGCGATTGCCATTGGTCAGCACTCTCCGTAAACGACCCACCATTAAATTGGATCGTTACAAACCGCAGTAATCGTCGACTAATCGGGATACTTAGCGTTAGGCTTTTTCCGGCAATTCTGTCGTAAGTAGTGAAACCGCGGCGACCGCCGCCTTGCAACTCACTTAGCGTAACGCGTGGCGGCGGTCCAACAGAAATTCACTACTTATTGACTGAAATACGGCGCCGCACTAAGTGCGGCGCTATCTTACAATTGGCCAGGAGGTTGAGGAATGACTGGACCGACCGGTCGAGTTTCCGTAAACGCAAGAGCGGGGCAATTGATGACGATATTTTCCGGCGCGAGCGGCAGTACGCCCCCGGGAGACGTCACGATTTTGCGCACGGAGAGTTCACGGAACTCGTTGGCATCGGTCACTGCCCCGTTTGCCCCGGCCGCAACCGCGGTAGGGGTGAACACGCCGATTTGCAGATCCCACAGGGGACTGTACCCGAGCGCTTGTGCGCGATCGGCAACGGGCCACTCGTCCAGAATGTTGTGAGCATCGCCGCCCTTTAGCAGCGCCTCGCTAACGATGCCGTCGCGGAGATTAGCATCGATGGTGCCCGCGCCGCTTACGATGACGTGAGCGAGACCCTGTCCCGGGGGGCTCGGGTTTTGAAGCTTACCGTTTGCCGACGCGAAGATTTCAGCTCGCGCGGATTGCTGGGGATAACCTCCGCCGCCGGGAAACTGTGAAAAACCTAAAGCCGGCACGTAAGTCGACCGTTCGATCGTTGCAGTAGCCGGTTCGGACGCTTCGGAACTTAAATACAAAATCGGCTTTCCAAAGACAAACCCACGAATAAACAGCAAGTCGACGGTCATCTTGTTGGTATCGATCGCGAGGGTGCGATCTGACGTATTGGTATGAGTTGTTACGTCGAACGGAGCGTTGCCCGTAGCGACGATCGTCGCATTGTACACGATGTCGCTTCCTGCGACGCGTACGAATGGACTGTAGTGCAGATCGGCTACGGCACCCGGCTGTGTATACGCGGGCGGGAACGCTGTCGGCCCCGGCCCGAGAAGCCGCATCGGTCGGAAATCGGGAATGCCGGCGAACTCAACGTTCGGAATCTTATAAGCGCCGACGTTCGTACCGGTGGCGTGCGAGAAGGTTACGGTTTGCACGCAACCCGGACAACCGTTGGAAAGCGTCGCAAGTCTCGGTGAGAAATTCACACCTAAGGTGCGCGCGACGCCCTCGCTGGACGCATCGGTTATGACGTAGTACACCGGCTCACCGCGAAAACTGCCTCGATGAAGCGGCAGGGTAGCCGTTCCTTTGGTGAGATTGATGCGCAACGTACTCGTTAGAGTAAATTTCGATCTCGGTAAGAATTGATCGCCGTAGCTTGTCTGTGTCGCGGCGGCTCCTGCGATCGGCACGGCAAAGAGTGTTGACGCCAGCAAGATCGCGGCGCTCGATTCAATATTCAAGGGCTTTTCTTTCTTCGTGCAATTAAGCCGACAATAGAACTTTGGTGAATCGCGGAGTCGCTCGAAAAGGAGGGACAGATTTGCATCAGACCGTTTATGATCTGCGGAGCGTAGCGTCGGCTTTGATTTGCACGTTGTCGCGATTTGAGGCTTCAACATGTTCATACGCACTCTTCATTTCCATGCGCCCGACGTTTCGTATGCGTCTTATCAACCATCATAATATTCTTCGTCTTCGCATTCACACAACGAGGAGGTCGTCCGCGCGCATTTGGCACGATCGCTTAACCATGCATGCTATCCATTGCAAAGACCGGCAAGCCTGAAATGACGACGGTAGCAACGAACGTGAGCGGGACGGTCGATCGGTTCATGTAAACCCGAACAAAACGACGCGCTCGACGGCTCGCCCGATCTGATTTAACGATTGCATCATATATTAGCCAACAGTTAGGACGCGGTAAGCTAGCTTACAGCGGTGCTCATGTCGCATAGGCCGTGCAAGGGCCAGCGCAAATCTTAATATAAACGGGCCAGTTTTACTGCAAGTTCGGCGGTGCAAAGATGTTCTCTCGCTCTGAAAAAGCGGATGGTGACTTGTCGATTTCTGTAGGCCGAATTAGCATAGGCGGCAGGCTCGATCTGCAACGGTGCGGGTCGTCCTTCAACCGCTCCGAATGCGCCGCGTAGGCTGCATTAAGTGCTGCCTGACGGCGCGCCGTCTCCACTTTGACGTGACTATGATCAATGCCGGAGGGAATAAGTAGCCGGATACTACGGTACTGACGCTCGTTACGTCGAGTGGCGCAAGGAATATATGATTCGCTGCGTGGATCGAGCCGGGCGTTCAGCGAATCTGCTGAGGTGCAAACTATATCGGAATCACAGCGTCGATTCACGCTTCCTATGTTAGACCATATACAGCGGGTACAATCACAGGCGCAGTAGCGCCTCGGTAAGCGTCGGCGGCGCTTGCTTGCGGCGAGGTCACGCGCTTCCCGTTCGCGGCCTGTTGGGGCATCAAGCGAATCGTTGGAAATCCCGCGATGTCGTACGTCGCCGATGTAGGCAAACGAAAATGTGCGGACGCCATTGATCTTGATGATGCGGTAAGCCGCGACCGTCACAGCGATTCCGCCGGCGAACAGCACGGCCGAGAGCGGATAGCCGAGGTTCGACGCGTTCGCCGATCACATCGCCCGCTAAACTTCCCAATGCGAACGTGCACAGGATCGCTGCCCAACAGAATCCTTCGCGTTTGATCGTGTGGATATCGCGCACGGAAAGTTCCGCCCGCTCACGCACCTGATCGTGAAGATGACGAGCAGAGCAACGGTTCAGTAACAATTGCTTGGTCGCCGTTTGAAAAAAAAACGCTCCGGATGCGCGCATACGCAGTATCGTATACGACTTGCCATCGTTGCGCTTTTCTTCAACGTGACTGATTTGGACGGTGCACCTTACGATGGAAGCGGCAACTGGTTCACGGTACCAAATTTGGCCGAACATTATCGCAAATCCCGGATTTCGTGCCGCGCCACCCGAGCGACGTTATTACAGGTAAGCGACGGTGAGCTAAAGTGGTCGTTTACAGAACGCTTTCGCAGCCGCCGACATTTTGTTTAGCTCACAATGGCAGGGCAAGAGCCTCACGTTTTATTCCCCTCTAAAGCCTCGATTGCCGGGCTCGTTGCGCCTCCGGCAACCTACTTCAACCGCAATTCAAGCGTCAGGGGATTTGTTGATAATCGGTGTCCGTCGTGTCTTTGAGCGGCGCCTCCTCGAGATATGCTACGGGCGCGCAATTGATCACGAAACCAGCGGAGCCAAACTTCATGCCCATGGGTCCCGTCATCAGGCCAGCTTTTACCACGGCGAGCATTTGGTTTTCATCGTTTAGTTGCCGTACTTTGCCTTGCGCGATAGCTTGCGGAGTCCATTCTCCGACCTGAGCATCCCACAGCGGGCTATAAGAAAACTCATGCCGCGGCTGCGCGCGCAACGGGAAGTCACCTTGAATATTGTTTGACGTACGAATGTCGGCAGTGTTCGCGGGCGTAATATCCTGAGCCAGATTGCCATCGAGCGACGCGTAAATGAAGCCTTGTGCTTGACCGTCGGATGCATTTTGATCGTACGCGCGTGCCTGCGCTTTTCGCGGGCCGTTTGCTACGGCAAAAATACGTTCACGTGCCGATCCGGCGAAGTCGTCACCGCCGACGTATGGTGCGTTCGCAAGGAGCGGGACGTACGTTGCCCTCTCGAGCGTTGCGGCCATTGCATCCGATGCTTCGGTACTGAGATAGAGAATTGGCTGTCCCGAATCGAAACCGTGCGACAAGACCATCGTCACTTCCGGCCCGTCGGCATCATAATCAGGCGTCGAATCGAGGGCGACGACATGATCTTGCGTGTTGGTATGATGAACGAAGTCAAACGGCCCATCTCCAACCGCCACGATTGGCGCGTTGTAGATCACGTCGGATCCGGTAATCCGAATGAAAGGGGAGTAATTGCTATCACCCACCGCCCCGGGTTGAAATTTCGCCGGCGGAAAACCTGTCGCGCCCGAATTCCAGATTCGCTCGGGCGAAAAGTCGGGAGCGCCCGCAAAATCGACGATGGCTGGAGCAAATTTGCTGTCTTTTGCAACGGGTTCCAGCGAAACGGTCTGCACACATTTGGGGCAACCGATCGCCATATTTCGCAGCTTCGGGGAATACATAATGTTAAGGTCGCGCGCAATGCCTAAGTCAGACGCGTCCGTCATGATAAACCAGACCGTTTGGCCGTTGTGCTTTCCCTTATGAAGTTGCAAAACGGCGGTTTGCTTGACCGGATCAACATTTCGCGCCGATTCGAGTGAGAGATGGTCCTTCGGAAGGAACGTCGGGCCCGCATCGACGCGTGAATGGTGGTCAATTGCGACAGCCGCTGTAACCACTACCGCGGTAATCCCAGCGAATATAAGCTTGTTATATAAGTGATTTGTTCTCATAGTGACGACACTATAATAGAATTAGTCAACTGCGTGTAAGCTAGGCGACGTTATGCGCGTTTTCGCAGCCGACGTTCAGCCGAGGTGGTAACTGCAAGGGGAAAATCACGGCGTTCCACGCCGCTAAGCGTGGAACGCTTGCAGCGCGTAGCCGGATCGCTACATTTTAGATCCCATCTTCATGGCGCCCATCGCCTTAGCGTCGGACATGCACATCATCTTCATATGATTCTTCATCATCATGGCGTGCATCTTGGAGTCTGACATTCCCGCCATTTTCATCTTCATCTGATCGTGGGTCATATATTGTTTGTGCATTGTGTTGACACCCACGACTGGATCGCCCGCAGCGCACGTGGGCTTCATCATCATTGAGCTATGCATACTGTCCATAGCGCTAACCGCGCTGAAAGGCAACATTGCCAGAGCGGCCACGAAACCAGCAACCGTCAAACATCTCATAAAATTTTCCTTATAATTCCGGCACCAAGGGCGTTGCGCAGCCCACAAGCGCCATGGGATAGGTGAAAAAAAACCGACAGTCTGCCAGGGGCGTTATGACGGCTTGGTATCTAGGGTACAGCAAAATTAGGCCCGGTGTCTGTATGATTGCCTACAAGTCGCGCCACGGCTCTCACTTTTCCCGTAGCTTGCGCGCAGCTACGGACGTCAGTGGCTTTGGCTCGGCCAGCGCGGAATCGCAAAGCGCCCCTTCAATAACAAGCCTACATCGATAGGGTCTGCGATCGGCGATAGAATAGTAAAGCCAAACGTCGCCGGCCGGATCGATTATTGCAGAAGCCGCGAAGGCAATATCGGTTTCTCCTGGTTCGAGTCCAGACGGACTAACCAAAGGTACTGCTGGTCGCTCGAGGACAGCCGTTCCTGCGCAGTTCAAGAGCACATAATTGACCCGCCACGCCGTTTCTTTGGATGAACCGTTATAAAACAAAACGTGTGTGCCGTCAGTGCGGCGGATCGCCGACGACGGACTAAGATGCCACGAGTCAAATTCTCCGACGCGCTGTTTGATCGGAGAGTTAGCATACACCCATGGGCCAGCAAGCGTTGGCGCATCCGCGGCACCAATGTGTGACGCTCCGTCGCGGGCATATTCGAAGAACATCCGGTAACCGGTTGTGGTAAGGATCAGGGCAGCCTCTTTCGGGTTCGCGTAAGCCGAGCTATACGGTAAGACTTGCCCTGTCTTAAGAAGCGCCGCGAGCGATTGTCCGGTCGCCGAAAGCATCGACGATTGATTGGTCTGAGCGCTATAACCGGAATAAAAAACGCGAAAGAGCGTTTCCTCGCGAACAACGGTCGGATCTTCGCAGCCTGCACCATCGGGATCAGCCGCACTACCGGGACCGATCGTCTCCGATCCCACAGCGAAGGTCAAGCCATCATCGCTCGTGGCATAGTGTATCCGTGACACTTTTTTCGACGGATTAGCATTCTGATTCACAAGCCGTAAGAGCATCTCGTATTTTCTCGGCCCAAACGTGACGAACGGACTAAGTACGAAGAAGTCTTGAAGATTTGCAGGAAGCTGCAACGAGAGCAATTCGGGCTCACCGCTGACTTCTATCGGTTGCATGGTCACGCGCCCTGGCCCGTGTTCTGCATAAGGCCACCGTCCATGACATACGTCGATCCGGTTACATAGTCTGCCGCAGGCGATGCCAAAAATAGTGCGAGTTCCGCAACCTCTTCGGGTCGACCGGCTCGCTTTAGCGGAATCGTTTCTTCGTCCGACTTGAGTTTCGCTGGATCATCAATATCTGCTTGGTTCATTGGCGTCAGGATCATGCCGGGCGCTATCGCGTTGATTGTAATCTTTTGCGGTGCTAGTTCGAGCGCTAAGGCGCGCATCAGATTGCGCAAGCCACCCTTACTGGCGCAATATTCAGCCGCACCGGCGCGCGGGATCTCTTCGTGCACAGAACTAATATTTATTATCTTCGCACCAGCACCGTTCGCTGCAAGGCCCCGCAAGAATGCTCGGATGCACAGGAACGGGCCGGTGAGGTTGGTTCGGATCGCAGCATCCCACTCAGCCAACGTCATGTCAGTAACATTTTTGCCAAGTGCGTCAACGCCAGCGTCATTGACCAGAATGGTCGGCATCCCGACAGCACGGCGAGCTTCCTCAAAGGCAGCATCGACGGAAATCTCATCGCCGACGTCCGAAATTACGACGTGGCCTCGATTACCCGTAATCGAGACCTTCTCGAGAGTGCCGCGAACGCGGTCGTCATCTGTATGCGCACCTAAAATGATGCGCGCACCTGCCTGCGCGAATCTCACCGCGATGGCTGCGCCGATGCCCGATGCGGCACCAGTAACAAAGACAACCTTCTCGTCGAGGACGGCGTTTTGATCTTTCACAAACCGTGTGCTTTCTGAAGCCGGCTACAACATAGCGTTAGCCAGCGATGTAGATATTAATGCTACTTGCCCGTTCCGCCTCATACTTCTGGAGTTCGAGCATACCGATCCACCCGAGCACCAGAACAAGACCGTAGCGCAACGCGGCCGCGTCGGCGCTATCTCCAAACGTCGCGCTATCGTCTGCGCGTTAAGTGGCATGATCTTACCATCAAGCTACTCAGCAAGACGTAAGGCAACTTACGGTATTCGCCACTTCGTGAAGCGAGCAGTACGATATCAGGTCAGAAATGCGAAACGCCCCGAACAACACGCTCGTAAGCGGCAGAAGTCGACCATGTAAAAAATCTTCACTGCTCGACCATTGTCCGAAAGTCCTAGTGTAACGTAAGACTATTGACTGAGTCAGCGATGATGAGTCGCTTGCCATCAGCGACCAAAACACCGCTGCGCTTGAGAGAAGCCATCAAGCTTGAGACGGTCTCGCGCGTCGAACCGATGAATGAGGCGATGTCCGTGTGAGTTAAGTGTACACCTACGCTTCGACCGCTTGCCACCTTCGTTCCATGTGCTTGCGCAAGGCGTTCAAAGAAGCTCAACAGGCGTTGCGATACGGGGGAACACGCGACGTCCTCGAGCGCCTCGAAAAGTCGACCGACGCGGTTGTGAAGCAGCGTCGCAACGTTCATGCCGAAAGCTGCTTCTTCGCCTACTGTGCAACGAATATCGGCAGTAGAGAAGCACCAGACGGAAACCGGGCCGACAGCAATCGCATCGAAAGCTTCTCGCGAAACGAATAGGGTACTTTCACCGAGTACGTCGCCTGCTCCACACAAGTCGAGTCCGACAGGTTGCCCACATGCCGCGGGACGGCTAACGCGAACGTGCCCTCCAGTGATTACAAAAAAATTGGCCGCCTCGTCACCCGCGCGAAAGATCTCGGCACGATGACGATAGCTCTGCAATTCCATCCTCAATGCAAGGGCTTCAATAGCAGAGAACGAGACTCCACGAAACAGCGCAGGACAGCGCCTCGCCAGCGCGGATGCCGATCGAAACTCGATGTCTGCTGGCATGTTAATGGAACGCTGCTCGGATAGATGTGGCAACTTCCTTGACTTCGGATTCGGACAGCGTGCCGGGATATATTTTTTGATCGCGCCGGCGGGCGCTTCGATAAATTCGATCGTCTGCGCCAACGTCTTCGTTGTCGCAATCTGATGAAGATTCGGACCGACACCGCTCGTACCGTCCGTGTTGTGGCAAATGGCGCAGTTAGCCGTATCAACCTGTTTGTCGGCGCTCAAAGCGACCGATGCAGTCGGTCCTTTCTGTGTCGGCGGCGCGGCTGGACTTGTCATGGGCGATGCCGCGGCGCTGGGTCCAGCGCGAAAGAACGGTCCAGCCGATTTGACAGACGCGCGCCAGGTGGGTTGTCCGTATGGTGCGTTGGATGCGGCGCCAAAACCGAATTCGAATAAAGCATATTCGACGGGACGGAGACCGACCATAACCTCTTCGCCGAGGAACACTTCATCGAAGACAACGGCAAATGCCCGGCGCGCCGCAGTTGTTGCAGCGTCGGCCGGCGCTCCCGGGCCGACGTTCTTGTCGTGCGTTTGCTGATAGAAGACGAATACGCCAGGAAAGCTTTTCACCGGATCGCGTTGCGCATATAAGCCGGCAACATTGTAGCTGTCCGCCGGGTGAATGTAACCGGTCGCCAAGATGTAGCTTTCAACGGCTCCGTAGACGCCTGCCTCGAGCGGGCTGTCCGGTCGAGCGTAAGCGGCTTTATATTGAAAAGCTCGATCGCTACGCGACGCGTTTGGGGCATAGGGGTTAGACTTTGCGAAAACCGTTGAGTTGTAAAGTGACGGACTATTGCCGAGGTAGGCAACTTGAATCTTGTATGGCTGTGCTGTAAAATTCTGCGGCACGTAGCTGAAGCCGACGCCCAGCGCAGGCCGTCGAGCAGATAGCCGTGTTGGCCGGCGCTAATTTCCGGGCTAGCGAAAACCCTGGCGTCTTGCCAGAAACTGAACGCCGGCGGTGCCGCCGCATGAAATTTCCCTACGAACAGATGACCGTCGCCATCTAACAGCTGGTTGTAGGCAGACCAAAAATGACCGGTATTACCGCCGCCATCATTGTTTTCGCACAGGCCCTGTTCGATGCGGTACGAGACGTATTTATTGAGCATGCCGACGAGGTTGACGGAGATGTTTGCTTCCGAGTACGTTTGCAACGGGTGTTTCGCACTCAACTTCCCGTACTCTGATAGTTAGCCGATTCTCGGACGACGAGCGGAACGGCTCGACGCAAGACTTTCGCGTCTAACGCACTGAACGCGGTAGATTGAACGTACCGTCCATAGGCGTTAAGCGCGGGGACCATTGTATGACAAACGCTGCAATCAACCTGACATGCCTGCGCGAACGTCGGTAAAGCGGGTGACGGCAGCGGACGTTGTAGGAGCAATAAAATGCCGCTAACGACTACAATGAGGCCGACGGCTTCGATCATCGGCGGCGGCTTCATGCTCAAGGCGAACCGCTTCTATTCGCTCTCGGCGCGATTGCGATGCAATAGCCGTTCGGGCTGATCTTCCCTTTTACAATCGGGCATGCTGCCGGAGAAACGAACAACGTGCAGGCGATGCACCTTTGGCCCTCTGGTCCGGGCATTGAAATATAGTTATAGTTGACCTTCGTTCCGCCCGAGTCGTCGGACGCCGAAGCGGCGGCCGCCCCGACTGCAATCGTGACCGGTACGCTAACCAGTAATGACATAAGCTTACCGCGAGAGATACGGTCGTCCATATGGCGCCTCCCATTTGTCTTCGCGACCTAATCCTACTCTGAACCGCCCTCGAGTAATATCGTTGAAAACCCCGATGGACTAGTGTCGTAAGGCATGAGAGACTTGACACTTCGAGTAAATCTGCTTCGCAACGATACCGACAGCGACTGGCTCAAATCAAACAGCGTCGACAGTTGACCAGCCTGACGGTCATAAGGTGCCCGGCGGTCCACGCAGTTTTCGTCAGGCCCATGTACGCGCATTGGTACCAACACGGTGATACGAAGCGCCGTTTACGAAAAACGCGAACGCGTCAAAAATCGAGTTCTTCAACTTAGGTGACTAGCAAATATGGTGCATGCTTGAGTATTCCGGGCCGCTCCACATGCGGTGTCGTTGTGCGCAACTAGCATCGATGGCTTCGGGAAGGGCCTGGCGCAATAGATGCGTCGCGATCAATGAGCAGTCACTGTATTTACGTCGCGACACTTTCACTGTTCCAAAATGAATTCAATAAGTTATCCGCAATGCAACGAGTTCACCGAAAACCGTGATTATCGACGCTGCCTTTACCGCCCGAGCATTTAACCACGGCAATTTTACGGTAATAGCGCTCGACGATTGCAAGAGCGAGAGTCAGATCGAGCTTCCTTGACCAGTCTCTGCGCTGTTCGATCGTCCTCGCTCCAGAATCGGTCAAATGCTTGCTCCCGTGCGTTCAGCGTGAAGCCGGGTCCGTCATCCGCAATGTCGCAACGTCCACGCCGCATTAAGCGTAAGAACAATTGACCATTTACTCGCAGCGTACTTGACGGCATTTTGAACGACCGTCAGAATTGCTTGTTCGATCTTGCCCGTATTGTGGATGATGATTACGTCGAATGCTAGGAACGCATCCTGATTTTGCGTGCGCGGGACAGGATTCGCACTCGCTCGCACCATCTGATGCTGCGACGTCCGCAAAGTCGCAGGCGTATCACGATTTGAGTTGAGAAGCGCATGAGTCAAGCGGCTTGAGCGTTAACCGAATAGGGTCTACCGAACACGGCCAGATTCTGCTGTGCCGTTACCAATGCTTCAATTCAGAGCAAGGGTTTGCGATTCACTGAGATATTCGACGAGACCGAGACCGATTATGACGTTGCCCCCGAGCAACATTTTACGCATCCAACGCCAAACGCTTGGCTTGTTGAACTTCGCTGCACCCTTGGACCGCCGCAGCGGGCCGACGTTCGTGTCGCGCGTTTGCTGATACAAGACGAGTACGGGTTTCGTATCTATCGAGGACAGGAATTCGTCGCTCATTATTCGTGCCGGGCTGCGATTGCAGTGAATCCGGTCGGACGCTAAGCTCGCCCGACCGGCGCGCGCGTCGCGCGCACAGCAAAGCGGCCATCTCTTATCCACCTGTCCCAAAGACGCGCTACCTCCGCAAATAAATACGTGTGCTTTCCCGCGCACGCGCCCGTATGGGTTGCCGCACTCATTTTCGTAGGAGGAAGCATGGCGAAGCCGCTCGAGCAGGCAACAAAGGCTCGCATACCAAGCATTCGATTCTCCGATGATGAGCACGACCCTACGAGCTACAGTCCGCGACTCGCGAACGCGGACCTCATCCCGCTGAAAAATCAAACCTGGACATCCTATAATATTTTTGCGTTTTGGATGTCCGACGTCCACAGCGTCGGCGGCTACGTGTTTGCGGGAAGCTTATTTGCACTTGGGCTTTCGAGTTGGCAAGTACTCGTCGCACTACTCATCGGCATTAGCGTCGTAAATTTGTTTTGCAATCTCATTGCGAAGCCGAGTCAAGTCAACGGCGTGCCCTATCCCGTCATGTGCCGGGCGACATTCGGTGTGTTGGGCGCGAATGTCCCGGCCATGATTCGCGGTTTGATCGCCGTCGCGTGGTACGGCATCCAAACGTACCTTGCCTCGACGGCGTTCGTCGTCATTGCAATCAAGTTTTTTCCGCAATATGTTGCGTACGCCGATGTCACTCAACACGGCTTCGCCGGTTTGTCGGCATTGGGCTGGTTCGGTTTCATGGCGCTGTGGGTGCTGCAGGCGCTCGTGTTCTGGAACGGCATGGATGCGATCAAGAAGTTCATCGACTTCGCCGGCCCGGCCGTATACGCGGTGATGTTCGCCTTGACCGCATGGCTGGTGGTTAAAGCCGGTCCGCAACATATCAATTTGAATCTCAGCGATGTGAAGTACCACGGCTGGGACGTCGTACCGGTGATGATCACCGCCATCGCGCTCGTCGTTTCGTACTTCTCCGGGCCGATGCTCAACTTCGGCGACTTCTCGCGCTACGGCAAAAGCTTCGCTGCAGTTAAAAACGGTAATTTCTGGGGCTTGCCGGTGAACTTCTTGGCGTTCTCGCTGGTAACGGTCATTACGACGGCTGCGACGCAACCGGTTTTCGGCAAACTCATCACCGATCCGGTTGAAATGGTAAGCCGAATCGACAACGCAACCGCGGTCGTTTTGGGCGCATTGACCTTCGTCGTCGCAACGATCGGTATCAATATCGTCGCCAACTTTGTTTCACCGGCGTTCGACTTTTCCAACGTCGCGCCAAGCATCATCAGTTGGCGAGCCGGCGGTATGATTGCGGCGGTTGCCTCGATCTTCATAACGCCGTGGAATCTCTTCAACAATCCCGCGGTGATCCATTACACGCTCGATATTTTAGGCAGCTTCATCGGCCCGCTCTACGGCGTTTTGCTCGTCGACTATTACTTGATCAAACGTCAGAACACGACGGTCGACGACATGTTCACGATGTCACCGGCCGGCCGTTACTGGTATGACGGCGGCGTCAATCGCAGCGCGGTCATTGCGCTCGTGCCGGCGGCGCTCCTGGCCATTGCCTGCGTGCTCGTGCCGGCGCTGCGTCCACTGGCAAACTTTTCCTGGTTCATCGGCGTAGCCGTCGCCGCTTTGGTGTACCGCGCGATCGCGCGTCCGCTGCCGGTTGCGTCCGCGGCGGCCGTCGTCGCGCCTTCGTGAAAATACAAGTCGTCAACCCGAATACGACCGCGTCGATGACGGCCATGATCGGCGAATGCGCGCGCCGGGTGGCAGCACCGGGTACCGAGATCGTCGCAACGAGCCCGAGCATGGGGCCGCCGTCGATCGAGGGCTGGTACGACGAGGCGTTTGCGGTTCCCGGTCTACTGGCGGAGATCGAAGCCGGCGAGCGAGCCGGCTGCGATGCTTATGTGATCGCTTGTTTCGGCGATCCTGGGCTCTACGCTGCGCGCGAACTTGCGCGCGGTCCCGTCATCGGTATCGCCGAAGCAGCGATGCACGCAGCAAGTATGATCGCACCGAGTTTCGCGGTGGTGACGACGCTGGGCCGCACGCGCGGCATGGCTTGGCAATTAGCGGAGCGTTACGGCATGCAGCGATTCTGCCGCAGCGTGCGCGCAACCGAAATTTCCGTTCTGGACCTTGCTGCGCCGGGTTCGCGGGCCCGGCGCCTGATCGTCGAAGAATGTCGCCTTGCATTGCAGATCGATCGGGCGGAGTCGATCGTGCTGGGCTGCGCGGGAATGGCGGACCTGTGCGCGGAGATCGCCGACTCGATCGGTGCTCCGGTCATCGACGGCGTTGCGGCCGCGGTGAAGTTTGCCGAGGCGCTCGTAGCGCTCGCGCTTTCGACCGCGAAGGGCGGCGAGTATGCGTCGCCGATCGCCAAGAGTTACAGCGGTTTGCTCGCGCCGTTCAGTCCGAGCGTCGTTGCCGCAAGCGTCTGACGTTGCAAGAGAACCGGCGCCCGCTACACGAGCGATGATGGGCGGACCAACCCTTCGGCCAGATCGCCGAAGCCGGGTGCATAGATAGCGCCCGGTGGACCGTACACTTCCTCGGCGACAAGCGCCTCGGTCGTCAGCAGCAGCGCCGCCACGGACGCCGCGCTCTGCAGCGCCGACCGCGTCACTTTCGCCGGGTCGATGACCCCCATTCCGAACATGTCGCCATAGCCGCCCGTCAGCGCGTTGAAGCCATCTCCGGCCGGCAACGATCGGACGCGCGACGCGACGGCGTCACCGTCGTAACCGGCGTTGCGTGCAATCCAACGCAGCGGTTCGGCTAGTGCGTTGCGCACGATCTGGACGCCGACCGCCGGATCGTCGCGCAAGTCCGCTAGCGAGTCGAGCACGTGCTCCGCTTGCACCAGTGCGGTACCGCCGCCGGCCAGCACGCCTTCTTCTACCGCGGCCCGCGTCGCCGAAAGCGAATCTTCGACCCGATGTTCTTTCTCTTTGAGTTCGACGCTCGTCGCGGCTCCAACGCGAATAACGGCGACGCGGCTTGCAAGTCGCGCTAAGCGCGAGGCAAGGACGTCTTTATCGTGGTCGTGCGTAACGCGTTCGAGTTCGGCTTTAATTTGCGCGATCCGCGCATCGACGTCGGCCGGTGAACCGGCACCTTCGATGATGGTTGTTTTTCCGGCGGTAACGACGACTTTGCGTGCTTGACCGAGATCGTCGAGCGTCACATTCGCAAGGTTGAGGCCCGCATCTTCGGTGATGACCCGTCCGCCGGTAAAGGCGGCGATATCGTGCAGTTCGGCGAGCCGGCGATGACCGAAGCCGGGCGCGCAGACCGCTACGGTTAGGAGGTTGCCGTGAACCTTGTTGGTGACGAGCATGCCGAGCGCCGAACCGTCGACGTTTTCGGCAAGAATGACGAGCGGCCGCTGCGACTTGAGCACCCGCTCGAGAATCGGCATGAGGTCTTGCACGACACTAATTTTCTTATTCGTGAGAACGATGTAGGGGTTCTCACACACTGCTTCCATGCGCGTTTGATCGGTGACCATATACGGCGAGATGTAGCCGTTGCCGAATTCGAGCCCTTCGACGAATTCGAGATCGAGGCCGAACGACTGCGATTCTTCGACCGTCACCACGCCCTCGAGCCCGACGCGGTCCATCGCTGCGGCAATGACGCGGCCGATCTGCGGATCGTTGTTGGCCGAAATCGATGCAACGTGTTCGAGTTCGCGTTTATCGCGGATCGGCTTAGCGGTGCGAGCCAGTTCGGCCAGCACGAGTTCGACCGCGCGCTCGATCCCGCTTTTTATGAGCACGGGATTCGCTCCGTCGGAGATGCTGCGCATCCCGTCGCGTACCATCGCTTGGGCGAGAACCGTCGCCGTCGTCGTGCCGTCACCCGCGACGTCGTTGGTTTTCGAGGCGACTTCGCGCAGCAATTGCGCGCCCATGTTCTCGAACGGATTGCTCAGCACGATCTCGCGCGCGATCGTCACGCCGTCATTGGTGATCGTCGGCGCGCCGGTCAGCTTTTCGAGCACGACGTTGCGGCCTTTGGGTCCCAACGTCACCTTCACCGCGTCGGCGATTTTGTTGACGCCGCTTTCGAGCAGGCGCCGTGCTTCTTCGTTGTATTTGAGTACTTTGCCCATGCGAAGCGCCGCCCTTAAACGGGCTTGAGGTCGAAGTCGATGTATTCAGCCGCGTCCTCCGGATTGGCGAACATCACGATCTTATCGTCGAGCACCACCATCCGTCCGTAGTGCGTCGACATGATTTCCTCGAAGTCGGACGGCGTGAATTCGCGGCCGAGCTGTTCGGAGATCTCGGCAAGATCGAAGACGATCGTGTTGATGCCGTCGAGCCGGATCATCGACGGCAATTTCCGGACCGTAATATTCGGCTTCGATTCCATGATCTTTGCGACGACTTCGCCGTCTTGGGTATTCATCAACGTCACGCCGGTTTGATTGGAGGCGGTATTGTCGGCATGAAACCGGCCGAGACCGGTCTCGTCACCGCGACTGATGGTTTGGCTCATGCGAACGTCTCCTTGGGCATTTGTAAATTAAGGGCCGCGATCGTGGCGTTGAAGCGTGCCTTGCTGTTGTCGAGTGAATCCTCGAACTTCACCGGTTTGACCAGCGGCTGCGACCAGATCGGCTGCAGATCGCGAGCGGCTTTCAAACTCATCGGCACGTACTTCTGGATCCAGCCTTGCATCACGGCCCGATTCGCATCGGCGTGCGCTTTGTCGTTGACGAGCAGCGAGAACAGTTCGCTCGAATAGCGCAAGTCGCGTTCGTAATCGTTCTCGCCCGCACCGACGATGCTCGGCGTCACGTAGTCGCCGTTCGGCGCCGCAACTTGCAGCACGAAATTACTGCGAAACAATTCGCCGACGAGCGGCTCGAAGACGATGTTCGCCGCAAAAATAGCCTCGGCCCAATCTTTTATTGCCGTGAGGCGCTCGACGTTCTCGCGGACACCTTGCCAAATCGGGTCGTCTTTCCAAACCGATGTGTGTATCTGATCCTCGAAGCCGGTTATCTGCTCGCTAATTTCGAGATTGTACAACGCGAGGTCTTGGGCAAAGCGCAGTTTGTGCATCGAGTTGACCGAGATGGCGTTGTTGATCATGTTGGTCGGCGCATCGCGCTGCGCGGGCACAAAAAGGTGCATGCCCAAGCCGTGCTCGGCATGCATCCACGCGCCCACATGCCGCGCGACGACTTGCGACCACTGCTTATTCCACGCCGCAAATGCTTTTTGAATCTTCGCATTGTCGATGTTGAGTTGAATTTGCCGCACGACGTTGGCGTTGTTGCGGTAGATGGTCTGTTCCCATTCTTGGTTCGGGTCGCGAAACGCATGCCAATCCGACGACTTGAGCTGCGTCCAGTCTTTGGGATAGCCGGCGTCGCCGTTTGCGAATGCATACAGCCAGCCCTGCGTCAGGTAGCGCTCGGGATCGGGCTGCACGTCGACGGTGACATCTTCATAGACCGACGCGCGCTGTTTTTGCGGCGTAAAATAATTGTACGTCCGGCTTTCGGAACTCGGAAACGTTTGCGCGCCGGCCTCAGCATCGGTGAACTCGATCTTGGGAACGTCGCGCGTATGTTGCTCGCGAACGGTACCGGCCGGCTTGCCGGCGTTAGTTGTAACAGTCACTGATGTCGTCCCTCTCTCTTGCGCACGTCAGCGCTGTTGGGCGAGAACCGCTTCGGGGCTCGCCGTGGTGGTGAACTTATCGAAGTAGATGCGTTCGGGCGGCAGACCGCGCCGTTCGAGCAGTGCAATCGCCGCATCGACCATCGGCGGCGGTCCGCAAACATACGCTTCGTGCTCGGTTAGATCGGTCTCAAGCCGATCGGCGACATCGGTAACGTTGCCGAGTTCGCCGTTCCAGGCTTGCCCCGGGGCCAGCTCCGACAGCGCGACGACGCTATGAAAGTTCGGTAACCGCTCGGCCATCGCGAGCATGTGGTCGATGAAGAACACGTCGCGCGGCGCACGCGCGCCGTAGTAATAAGAAACTTTGCGCTGCGAACCGCTTTCGGCAAGCGCGTTAATCAGCGACCAGAGTGGAGCCATACCGGCGCCGCCACCCATAAAGATGAGATCGCGCTCCGAACGCTCGCGCAGAATGCACGTGCCGTACGGGCCGGTGACGTCCAGCGCGTCGCCGGCTTTAAGCGGGCCCTCGAGCAGTCCGGAAAACAAACCGCCGGGATAGAGTTTGATGATGAATTCTAAGTAGTCGCGCTGCGCCGGCGTATTTGCCATCGAAAACGAACGGATTTCATCCGTGCCCGGAACGTGAATGTCGACATACTGGCCCGACACGAACGTAATTTCGCCCGGTGTAACGAACTCTAGCCGCAAACGCCGGATGTCGTGCGTGAGCGCTTCGATCTCCGCCACGCGCGTCGGCACGGTGCGGATCGGATTCGGACTGCGCAGCATCTCCTCGTCGTAGTGCAGTAATTCGATCACGGCGTCGCTGTACACGTGCGTCTTGCAAAGCAGCGTGTAGCCTTCTTCGCGCTCCATGTCGGACAATGCAAAATTCGAGTATTTTGCGAGATCCGTTTCGCCTTCGATCAAATACGCTTTACAGGCCGAACACTGTCCGGCTTTGCAGCCGTGTGCGAGCATGAGGCCTTGACGGAAAGCCGCATGCAAAACATTCTCATCTTGGTCGACGTCGATCTCGATATCGACCGGCTCAAATTTAACGCGATGCGTGGGCACGATAATCGTCCCCCTAACGACGAGCTTTGATAACGAACGGACCGGCTGCCGGCGGCGTGCTTAGGCCGCCGGCAGCGCGAAGACTTACGCTACGATGCGGCTGCGACCGGGTTGCGGCCGCCGGGTCCGCCGGCTTTGTAGTGCGCGGCGTGCTTCTCGCGCTCGTCCGGCGACATTTGATTCAACAGTACGTTGGGGCTGTTGAACGGAATGCCGCGGAAGTGATCGAGCGTCCAGAGTTTCTTAGGATCGCTCAAATCGAGATGCGGCTGCGGGATGAGCGTCTTACCGTCGTCGCGGACGTAACCGCATTCCTTGATGACCTCGGCGGTATCCCAACCATGGAAGCGCGTCTCCCACTCGCGTTCGCCCACGAGCTTGCCCATCGAGGGCGTCTCGCGGCCGTTATATGTCGGACGGAACGCAATCTTGTCGGTCCAGTGACAGGTTTGCGAACAATACGTGCGTTGCTGGCCGTCGACTTCGTCGAAGACCGTATCTTTGCGGATGAGACACGGCACCATGCAGACCCAGCAGCGATGCGGATAGACGTAATTCGCTTCGGGCTCGAACACGATCGCCTTGTTGCCCTTATTGGCAATGCTCATGGCGCTGTAATTTTCCCACCACTTGCCGTACTTGTCGTACCAGCCCGGATACTTGGCCTCGAACCACTCGAAGTCTTGATTATCCATCGGATCGATACGCCAGTAATTGAACGGCCAGCCGGTGGCGAAAAATTGTGCGACTTCATGCACGTAGTGGTCTTCGGAGATCCGCTTCCAGGCGAGTTCGACGAGATCGTGCGGAATCTTCAGACCGTATTTCTCGAGCGGGATCAAATAGCTGCGATAGTAATCGTCATAGATCCAGCGGCGCCACATCTCGGCATAGCTGTCGCGGCCTTTGCGGCGATCCTTCGAACCATATTCGATGAACGTTCCGATTGCGGCGTCGACCACGCAGTGGTTATTCCACCAGGCGTAGCGCAGGTCGCGTTCGAGCAGTTCGCGATTGCGTTCGTCGGCCAGCGCCATCAAGAGTATCGAGTACCCGTTGCTGATGTGACGCGATTCATCCGACTGCACCGAGTGGAATACCGTCGGCAGCAGGTAGTCGCCGTTCGCCGCCGCTTCCGACGGCATCGCAACGAAGAGCGTATTGGTGAACGCGGTCTCGGCGACGATCGTGAGATAGATGTTGGCTGCGGTGATCGCGTCGCCGGTGATGAAGCCTTCGCCGAACTGCCGGCCGATCGTGCCGGCGTAGTTATTCGCGAATGCTTTTTCGGTGATATCGAAGCCCGCCGGGTCGATATAATTGTTCATGTAGAGTTTCTTGAGGTTCATTTGGATCGTCGAGTGCCGCACCTCGTCGATCATCTGAACGGCGAGGCCGTTATGAATCTCAGGATTCGGGACGGCGCCGATCGAGAGCGGCATCGCGCGTGCCGCAGATATTTCCGGGAACGGAATGATGCTCAGAAACAGCTTCTGCCATTCCATCCAGCGTTCTTGGACTTGGCGGAACATGTTGCCGCGGATGGCGCCGTCCATCGCGCCGAACACGCGATTGTCTTTCTCTTCTTCCATCGGGAAGTAAGAGCGCAACACTTGTTTGAGCGGATCTTTTTTGGGGGCTTTCTCAAATGTGTAATCCGTCGTGTATTTATTCGCCGGCGTTGCGAACGTCGGCTCCCACGACAGCTCTTGAATCTTTTGATGCGCCTTGGTCAGGCTTTGTCGACTCATGCGTTAGTGGTGTCTCCTCGGACCTTCGCGTGCTGCGAATAGCCCCAATGGCACGCCGGCCAAGACGGCCGGCTGCGGAGTGAGTGGGGTGCCGTGTGGTAGTGTGCCGTCGTCCGCCGTGGGCGATCGGCGCGTTACGCGACTATGGATCCAACGTTGTTGAATCTGTTACGTTTGGGCTTCGCCCAAGCCGTTGCCGTCGTGCGTCGAAATACATTCGACGCACGACTAGGCGGGGACGAGAATCCCGCGGCCTTGCAGACGGCCATGATCGAGATCGTCGACACTGTCGTTGAAGGCTTCGAGCGGATAGGTCTTGGTATGCAAGGTGACTTTGCCCGCAGCGGTCAGTGTCATCAGCTCGACTAAGTCCGTGTACGTTCCGACGAGATTTCCGACGAAGTTCGTTTCCGTCGAAATGATATCGATGAGCGGGACGTTCAAGTAGCCGCCGTAACCGATAACGAAATAGCTCCCGGCTCGGCGCAAAAACGCGATACCGTCCGCGATTGCGCCGCCCTCCCCAACGAAGTCGAGTACGACCTCCGTGCCGAAGCCATTGGTCAGCTGCTTTACCGTGTCGATTTGCGTTCCGTCGGCCAGCACCGTGTGGTCGGCACCCAGCGTTTTCGCAAGCGCGAGCGCTCGTTCGGAACGATCGACGACGATAATCGTTGCGGGCGTCAATGCCCGCAACACTTGAATCCCGATGTGACCTAAGCCGCCGGCGCCGATGACGACGGCGGCCGTACCGGGATACAATAGCGCAGTCGACTTCTTCACCGCGTGATACGCAGTTAAGCCGGCGTCCGCGAGCGCGGCGATGTCTTTGGGTGCCAGGCTCGGATCGAGTTTAACGACCGCGAGCGCCGACGTTTTAAGCAGCTGCGCGAAACCGCCGTCCGTCGAGATGCCCGGAAACGCGGAGTTTTCGCAGTGCATCGTCCGGCCGGCGCGACACGGATAGCAGAAGCCGCACGTTATGAGCGGATGAACGATGACGGTATCGCCGACTTTCACGTGCTCGACGGCCGATCCGACTGCATGCACCCAACCGGCGTTTTCGTGTCCGAGCGTGTACGGCAACGCAACGTTGCTCTTTTCTTTCCACTGGCCTTCGATGATGTGCAGGTCCGTGCGGCATAAACCCGCACCGCCGATACGCACGATGACATCGAGCGGACCGGAAATAACCGGATCGGCGATCTCTTCGACGACCGGTGCTTGCAGATACTTATGCAGGCGAACGGCTTTCATGCTATCTCCTCGCGTTCGGTCGCGGCTGTGACGAATCGCGCGCCGGGCTGGCCCCACGTCCGAAAGAAATCGCCGGTTTTACGGCACAACTCGACATTCGCCGCGTTGGTCGCGCCGATGAGCGATGCGTTGAAGCGGTCGGCACGACGCGTCGTCGCCGCAGTTGCCGGCGCCCCGTTCATCTGCGTGATGATCGGCGAATCTGCCGTAAGCGTTTCGCCTGCATTGCGCCGCCGCACGAGTTCGCGCGCCAGCATCTCGCGTGCGCCGTCGGTGAAGAACGTGATGTACTCGATTCCACCGCGCCGTTGCACGTAGCGCACGGCAAGCGGGTCGGCGTCGAGATCCGGGATTAGCCGCCCATCAGCATCGAGCCGGCCCAAATCGCCTAAGTGCAGCCGCAGTAACTCCGTGCGCTGCAAGCCGCTGCCGACAAGTGCAAGTAAAATGAGCCGGTCGACGGACGTCGCGGTGTGCATCACGGACTGCGGCGGAGAATCGCTCGTTTCGAGCGGACTCCAAGGAACGTCGGCCCCGTTCAACGTCAACCACAATTTGGGGCCCATGGCAAGCGCCGCAATTTGCGAGCGGCCGGCGGCCGGCAAAACGGCCGCAAACTGCAGCACGACGTCGGCGCCGATCCGCGGATCGTGCCGCGCACGTTCGATGAGCGCCTCGAGATCGGCGTTACCGGTGAGTGTTGCAAAGCGGTCGAGACTTGCGACCGCGGTGCGCACCCACGACACTTCACGGCAACGTGCGGCAAGCACGTCGGCGAAATGCTGCACGGACGGAACGTCGAGCAACGCGGCTTCACGGCGTCCGGCAAGTGCCTCACGGGCGCGTCCCGCAAGCAGCACGCCCGCCGTCATACGCGCGTCCGCAGATTGATGAGATCGATGATCTCATCACGGATGAAGTGATCGGTGAGGACGACTTCGCATGACTCCACGCCGGGCAGCGCTTCGACCCGCTTGCGGATGTCGCGGCCGATCTTGGTCGCGAATTTCGATGGACACAGCGGCGAGGTGAGGTGGAAATGCACCGTCACTTTGCCGCCGTCCGCATCGACTTCGTCGAGCAGACCGAGATCGGCGATCGAGCAGCGAACTTCGGGATCCGGCGTGGATCCCGCGGCCCGCCGCACGACGTCCAGATCGAGTGCCGTCATCGGCTCACGAGCTCCGGCGCGGTCGGTCCCGGTCCGGCAACGTTCTCGGCTTTGGCATACAGCGCGGCTTTGCGTTGCGCGAACTCATCGTTTGCAAGCTTGGCGCGCTTGGCTTCCGTATCGATGCCGTACAGCCGGGTGATATTGCCGCCGATGATTTTGTGTTTGATCTCGGTGGTGAGATCGACGCCGTACTGTTCTTTGAGATCGTCGGGCAGCTCGAACGCCATGAATTCGTCAAGTTGCCAGTGCGGATACCAGATCGGAAAATCCGTCCCGTACACGATACGGTCGGGGCCGAGCCAGAACAGCAAATTCGCCATGATCTCGGCAAAGTAGCGCGGCCGGTTATGTATGAACGCCAGCGCGACGGCCAGCGAGCCATACACGTTCGGGCAACGCGTTGCCATCCAGCAAAAATCATCCAACCGCGGCAAGCCGACATGGTCGATGATGAAGTTGAGTTCGGGATAGAGCCAAGCCGGCTCGTCGATATCGCGCACGTCGAACTTCTGCAAGGTCAACGGCTCGACGGCCGGACCTTTATGGAAGTGCATGTTCTTGATGCCCAGTTCGAGCGCTTTTTCGTAGCACGGAAAAACCATCGGGTCGTTAGCGGCCCAGCCGCGCGACTCGCCGCGCCACTCCGCAGTGTACCACTTGAAGCCTTTCACGTCGCACTCGCGAACTTGGCGCTCGACTTCGGCGGCTGCATTGGGCATCCGCGGATCGACGCCGCCCAGGGCGATCAAACGTTCGGGCGCGCGCGCCACCATGCGCTGATTGCTTTCCGCGGTGACGAAGCCGGTATGATAAAAATCTTTGAGCACTTGGGTCGAGAGGATCGCCATGTCGGCGTCGCCCTTGACGAACATCTCTTCGAGGTACCAGTCGGGATCGGTCTTGCGGAAGACCGTCTCGTAATCCATCGTCCAGCGCTTATCGGGTGGGTTGAAGCCGGTTTGAAACGCATAAAACGTTTCGATAAAGGCGTCGCCGAAGCGGTTTTTACAATTTTGCGCGCTGGCGTCCCACACGCCGGTATGAGCGTCGAAAACAAACACTCCATTTTTCATAGGCCGCGAACCTCCGTGACATCAAGGGAGTGAGAGCTTCACGCTACCATCGCCCAGGTGAGGCAGTGGTGAAAATCGGTTCCGCGCCGGTGCAAAAGCGGTGAAAATTATCTTAGACCGCTGTGAAAAGACAAGGTTAAGCCAGTGTTTGGTCCCTATTAATTTCTATAGGTGGGGTTGTGAACGGCTCGAAGCGGGTGTGTTTCGGGCGGCATGATAGTGGGCGAGCTTCGCGGGGCTCGCCGGGGGGATCGAGCTTTTGGCGACCGAGATGCGTGCGCCGGCGTGGTCGATTGCATCGCCGACTGATATTGAAACGACGGCCCGGACGCTCTGCGAGCTGCGCGATCTGTATTTAGCGAGCGATGATGCGAGCGCTGCCGGGCGGCCGCGCGTGCTCAGCTCGTGGAAACGCTGTCGCGCGATGCACGTCGACGCGGCGCGCCGGAATGCGCCGCTAGCAATATCGCGCGACGCGCAGCTGCGTGACATTCGCGACGCCAACGAACCGTTGCTGCGCGCGGCGCAGGCCGTCATTGCCCGGCTGAGCACTCATTTGGCCGACTCGGGCTACGCCGTCGTCCTTACCGACAGCAACGGTTGCATTTTAAATATTGCGAGCGACGATCACGTGCGGCGCCGCCTCGAACGTATCGATTTCATTCCCGGCGGTAATTGGAGCGAAGGCGCCGCCGGTACCAACGCGATCGGCACGGCCCTGGCCGATCGCCGTCCCGTTCAACTCATGGCGGCCGAGCACTTTTGCGACGGCTGGACCGACCTGACGTGCACCGCGGCGCTGATCCGGCACCCGTTCACGTCGCAGATTATCGGCGTGCTTGATATCACCGGCGATTACCGGCTAATCCGCGCTTACCTCATGAGCTTAGTCGCGGTGAGCGCGCTTGAAATCGAAGAACAATTACGTATCGGTCTGGCCGGCACCGGGAGCCGGTCGCCGGCAATGCCGCAAGCCTTCGATCTGTGTCCGAGTGACGCCATGCTGCTCACGTTAACGGGCGGAACCATCAGCGCGAGTCTGGATTTCAACACCACCTTGCGGACCGTTGCGGAGCAAACCGCGGCGCTGCTGCATGTGCAGCATGCCGCAGTCGCTCTATTTGCCGATGACAGCGGCGACGGTCCGTTGGCGCAACTTTGGTTGGACGACCCGGCATTTCGCGGTCTCAACGCGTTGTTTGCGCAAGCCGAGATCGTCGAAGCGCTGCGCGAACGCGGCGAACCGGTCATTAGCGACGATCTCACGCAGGCACCGTTATTTGCAAACATCGCGCTGCTCGCATCGGATGTACGGGCCCTCGCGCTGCTGCCGCTCGCGACGGCGCGCGGAATCGTCGGTTTCGTCGTTGCGCTGCGCAGCACGACGGGACGCTGGAACTTCGACGATCTGCGACGCGTCTTCGCGTTGATGCCGCAGGCGGCGACGGCCATCGAGAATGCTTTGCTGTTCGATGCGCTGCGGCAGCACAACCGGCATGTCGAAGCGATCAATGCGGTCGCGCAACTGCTCAGCGAACTGCCGGATCCGGCCGCGCACGTCGTGCACGTGTTGTCTTGCATCGTGCGCGTCATGGATCTCGATGCGGGCTTGTTGTTTTTGCACGATGACGATACGAAGCGGTTGCGATTTGCAGCGCACTACGGCATTGAATCGACGGCAGCCGACGTGCTGCGCTCGACGACGTCGATGCAGGCGCTCTCCGGTGTGGCCGCCGACGTCGCCGCGACGGGTGAAGCGCGCTTAGTCCCGGCAATCGATCTACGCACGAGCGACACGGATTCCGAGTTTCCGTTTCGCGCGACGGGATGTCGCGCCGCTCTGGCCGTTCCATTGACCGATGGCGCGACGCTCGTCGGCGTCATCGAACTCGGAATCCGCCGTGCGCGTCCGCTCACGAGCGCCGATTTGAAAACGCTGAACGCCATTGCGGGCCAACTCAGTATGTCGCTGCGCAACGCGCAACTTCGGCGTGCGGCGGGCGAACTCGAAGCGCTGCGGCAAGCCGACCGGCTGAAAAACGAGTTTCTCGCGACCGTCTCGCACGATCTGCGCTCGCCGTTGACCGCGATTCGGGCGTCGGTGGAAGGCTTGCTCGATCGCGGTCTACCGGCGGCGGCTGCATCCGACCAAGGATTGCTTTACAATATCGCAGGTCAGGCGAATCGCTTGGGGCGTTTAGTCGATCAGCTTTTGGACGTATCGCAGATCGAGGCCGGCGCGTTACGTCTGGATCGCGAATGGCACGAATTGCCGGCGCTGTTGACCGATGTTGCCGCAAGTATCGGCGCGCTGTACGGCGACGAGCGTTTGACGTTCGATATTCCGCCCGATCCGCCGCTGCTCTTCGTCGACAAAGACCGGTTCATTCAAGTCCTGTACAATCTGCTCGACAACGCATGTAAGTATACGCCGGGCGACTATTCGGTCGGGATCGAAGCGGACTGGGACGCACATTACATAACGATCGGCGTTACCGATCGCGGTCCGGGTGTGCGCCCCGCGGACCGCGAGAATATCTTCACGCGTTTTTATCGCGCAGGCGGGCGTGAGAATGCCGGCGTGCGCAGTATCGGGCTCGGGCTTGCAATTAGCCGGGGCATCGTCGAAGCGCACGGCGGAAAGATCTGGGTCGATGCCATTGCCGCGAGCGGCAGTGCGTTTCGCTTCACGATCCCGCTGGTGACGGAGGACGGCGAATGAGAACGAGCGACAAACGCGTGTCGCTCGATGAAGCCGGGCGATCGTCAAAAGTACGCGCATTGCACAAGCGCATTTTGTTAGTTGATGACGACGAAGGGATCGTCGCGGCCGTCGGACCGGCGCTGATCGCGCACGGTTACGACGTTGCGATCACCGCCGACGGTATCGAAGCACTGGCATCCTTCGAGATCGACGAGCCGGATCTCGTCCTGCTCGATCTTATGATGCCGCGGCTCGGCGGTCTGGAGATCTGCCGGCGCATCCGTCAGTCCTCATCGACGCCGATCATCGTGCTGAGCGTCAAGGGCGGCGAAGGCGACATCGTGTCCGTCCTCGATTTGGGCGCCGACGACTATTTAGTCAAGCCGTTTCGCTTGAGCGAACTGCGCGCTCGGATCAGCGCGGTGCTGCGCCGCGTCGGCAAGATACCTTCGCAGAAGATCGTATGCGGCGATCTCGAGATCGACACCGAGAAGCGGCACGTAAAAATAGCCGGACGCAACGTCACGCTGACGCCGATCGAGTATGCACTCATTGCCGAACTTGGGGCGAATGTCGGCCGCGTGTTGACCACGCGTTTGTTGCTGCAGCGCGTGTGGGGGCGTCAGTACGGCAGCGAGAGCGATTACGTCAAAGGCGTCGTGCGCCGTCTGCGGGTCAAGCTCGAACCCGATCCGGCGCACCCGCGCTATATCATTACCGAGCCGCACGTGGGTTACCGGCTCGACGATGGTTTCGAATAAGGAGCCTCGGGGCGGGATCGCGCCGGCGTAGGGCCGCTTCGGCGCATCGGGTTCGGCTTCGACAATGTTATGGTTCGCGTTCGACGTGGTGGGGCCGGCGGCGTAATGCAACGTGCGCATATCGCTGTGCGTAACACAACACTGCGAGCAACGCGACGGCGATCGCGAAGAAGCCGGCATGATTATCGTTAGCCGGCAAGTCGGCGAAAATCAGCGACGTCGACACCGCCGGCGCATGGAGGGTGTCGCCGGCGATCAACAGGGTGACCGTAACGAGCATGGCGATGGTCTCCGCGACAAAGCCGGGGTGAACGGCGATTGCGGCAATCGTACCGATGACTGCGGCGAAGAGTTGTGCGCCGACGACGACCCGAACGTGATTGGCCCGCCCCAGCGGCGACAAATAGATGAGAAACGCGCTTGCCGCTAACGGTGCAAACAGTAAATGCGCGTGAGCGCTATATTGCGGCACGGCCGTAATTGCCAGGACGGTGATAGTCGGCGGGACCGCCAGTACGATTGCCTGAGCGAACGAACGCGAACGCGGTGGTTCCGGATGGGGCTGCTCCTCGCCATGCTGTTCGCTCATGACGAAGTCTTTGCTAAACGGCGGCTTGCGCAATGCTAAGCTGCCGCCGGAGTATCCTGCGCTCTTCGAGAGCCGGTTTCCGATTGGTGAAGTCCAGCGGCTCTGACGGCCGGCTGTTCTGCTGTCTTTCGGCACAAACGCGCGTCCGTTTCGACGGACCGCCGGCGTTGCTGATATACTAGTGGGAATGCTTGGAGCCGTTGCACCACTCTTGCGAATCTACCGCTGCCTCATCGCGGCAAGCGCGTTGGCTTTTGTTCAGCAGTCGGCCGCACCGCCTTTACCGGCCGACGTGCTTTTCGCACGAGCGGTCGCCGTTGTCGACAGCGATGCCCGAAGTCCGTTTGCGACGTATACGGTCGTCGTCACGGTCGCGAACGGCGAACGCCGGATCGTTAGCTCTTGGCAAACGACGGAAGACATCCGGCACGGAATCGTGCTCGCGAATTCGTTTTCGGAAGAAGAGCGGGCGCATCCGACGACGCCGCATGGTGCCAATATCGTGGCTCATCGTCGTATCTTGCTATCGGCGCCGCGGAATCTCAATCCCAGTAGCGACCCGTCCTCAAGTCTTTCGCTCAATTCGCACCCGGTCAATCCCGACCGGACGGGCGACATCGTCGGTCCTGTCGCTCTTGCCGTCGATCAAAATTTTGGGCTAACGCGTCCGCGCGGGTATCGTGTCGCAAACGACGAGCGAACGATCGTAGCGGGTGCCGACGAGCTAACGATCATCGGTCGCAGCGGCACCGCGACGCCGCGCTATCGCGTCGAACTGCTGGCAGCGGACGGCGGCATTGCGCACCTGGCGCTAACGCCCCTGCGAGACGCTTACCACAATCGGTTGCGCGAGTTGTGGATCGATACGGATACCGCATACGTACGCGAGGCGATCGTTCAAGGCGTCGGCGACCGGGCACCGTTCGATCGGGCGCGTTGGCACGTAACATTCGATCGTCATGCCGGCGCGACGTTCGTAACCGAAGTACATTCGGTCGAACCCGTCGCTATCGGCGGTTCTTCCCCGAACATCAGCATCGCGTTCGAGAACCTCGACCTTCCATCGCTTTCTCCGATTAAATCGACCTTCGGTATTAAGGCACCGGTCCGCTATTTACGCGACCCGTAGTTCACGACGTTTGCCGCGATGAAGCCACCCGGCGCCGGCGTCGCGTTACCGGCAGCACGAATGTCGTTTCCAAACGCGCATCGCACTCGATAACGCCGGCGCGCCTGCCGCCGTTGTGGCCGTCGCGTCGGCGATCGTTGCGAAGCCCGAAATTCATATGATGTCGAGCATTTGCGACGATTGGTCGACGAGTCTCCGCCGGCGGTGCGGCCAAATGGTTCGTTTTCGTGTCGTATCGCGCGATCGCCGACTAGTCCGGCGCCCGAACCGCAATTTGTGAATCTCTGCCACAAAAGAAGTTTAGAGCCGACACTGTTCGTGTTGATCGTCTCATCATGCACGTACTAGACCATCACTGATGCGCACACGAGCGGGCTTACATATTAGTTGCTCGCACGACAGCGACGCGTTAGTTCTTCGACGTATCAGTCGAACGTGATAATCTCATCGCGTTTCGCGCGAAATAGCGTCTTGCATTTCAATGTAAAGTAAGGGTATGATCGGTGGAACTAATTTCAGAGCGGAAGCGGCACTAGCGGTTTCACGTCTTTGCTTGACGTTTCGGGAGTGATGATGATCGAGCGTTTGAGACTCTCTGTCGTGAGTCTTGCTGTCGCGGGAGCTCTTACCGCGTGTGCAAGCGGCAACTCCGGCCCGGCTCCGATCGGGCCGGGCGTGTGGCAAGTCGATGCCGGCGCATCGCAGAGCGCCGAAGCACTACAGACGTTGGCATTTTACCCGCAGACGATCTCGGTTAACGCCGGCGATACCGTTCAATGGAATTACCCAACGGGAGAGCCGCATACCGTAACGCTTCTCGGTCCGCGCGCGGCGCCGGCCGGGCCGAACGATCCGACGAACGCCGTGCCGGCCGGTCCTGCGAACTACGACGGTTCGACGTATGTGAGCTCCGGCTTTTTACTGCTTGGCAAATCCTATCGAATGACGTTTCCAAAACCCGGTAGCTATACGTATTACTGTTTAATTCATCCCGGCATGCACGGCACGGTAAACGTGCAGCCCGAGGGAAGCGCCCATGTTGCGGATCAAGCGACGTATACGTCCCAAGCCGCCGCACAATCTTCGACCGATTTAGCAAGCGACGCGGCGTCGGTAACGACGTTTCCGTATGCGGCGGGCGGTCCGCACCTCGTCGCCGGAATCTCGCCGGCTATGAATATGGGTCGACCGTCTTCATCCACCGTCATGCGTTTTCTCGACGGTCCGGCGCTACTGGACACGGCCGTGACAATCGCTGCCGGACAAATTGTTACGTGGACAAATGCGTCGAATAACTCACCGCATACCGTAACGATCGCGCCGGCCGGCGCGGCGTTTCCCAATCTAAGCCCGTTTTCGCCGCCGAGTGGCGGAAACGTGTACGATGGAACGACCCTCGTCAATTCGGGCGTCCTGGCTCCCGGAGCGAGCTTTAGCTTACAGTTCACCAAGCCCGGGACGTACACATACCATTGCATCTTTCATGATGACACCGAGAATATGATCGGAACCGTCATCGTACAATAGCAACTAGCACAAGGTAACGGGCTAACAAGCTACACATACCGTTCAACTGCATCGTTAGATCCGCTAATTGTTGAATAAATGTTAACGTTACGACGAAAGAATTCATACGAAGTTCGGCATTTCGGTCGCGAGTTCTGCAGCGAAACGTTTGCCGGCGGTAATTGTTGAGCATTCTTGCGTCTTGCTAGCGCCGCATACAAGCAATCGTATACGGGATGATCGAGACGTTGCGCTAGCACGGCGGCATCGGCAGCGGAGGGTAAAGCCCAAGTACATAGTCGAGCGACGGTGCTCCTGATCGCGAGCGGACGCTTTTCCAACGTGCGTTCAGAAGTCCGGCAACGATTAGTTGAGGTGCAAGGATGCTCGTTGCGTCTGCAATGATGTGATCGCCTCGTTCTAGCGTTGCCAACAAGATAAATGCCGAGCTTGCATCGATTACAATCTTCACCGCTCGTCACGGTCGTTGCGAATCGCTCGCAAGCCGGCGTTAACGTCAATGTTCGGATTGGAAATGTTGCGCAGCCAATTCATGAACGAACGCCCCCCTGGCTCGAGCCCTCGTTGCAACGCGTCAAGTGCTTCGGCTTGCACAGATCTACCATGCTCGCAAGCCTGCGCCCGTCACGACGTGTGTCGGAAGGTTTCGAAGAAGTGGTTGCGGCGCGGCGATCTACTCTCAGCATACCTAAATGAAACCGTGCTTGTCGCGGAACGCACGAGCCATATCGTCTTGTTCGCTGCGTTTCATACCGAGCGATGTAGCAGTGGCGCTCCATTGAGAAACGGATTGACCGAGCCGATCGATCAGCGGCTTTGCATGTGAGTCCGTAACGCGGAAATACGGTGCGACGGATCGTGCAAGATCGAGGTCGAGCGCATGATCGCTTTCATTTAATATTCAACGACAACCCGACCGAGCCGGGAACTGGATTCATATCATACGCGGGCGAAAGTCGTACCCGCGTTCTCCCCTGCGGCAGACGCGAACCCGGAAGAGACTTGCGTCTTGGTCCTTGGCGTTTGCACCAAACATGCGGTCGATCGTACGTGAAGCTTACAGATATGCAAGTGTGTCGTTAAGATAGCTTCGAGGCTTGTTAACAAAAGCGGACCCCCGGTAACGGAAGCCCTCGTGCAAATCTTCGCTTGACTAGACAGGCTATAATCGTCGCAAGATTCCTATCTTAACTTAACGAGTCTATTGCCTTCTAAAACGCTAGAACACTAGAACGGTTTTATGCAACAAAGCATGTTAAGAAGGGGTTGGTTGGGAAACGACACGAGCTTCCGACGCGCCATTTAGTGCGGCAATTGGGCCGGGAAGTCTGCAACGTTCCGCTTCCTGGCTGTAGCGGTCGCCGCAAAGACCCACCGACCGAAGTGGCGCATTTCCGCCAGGTGAGCCGTTTCTGTCGCCATTGGCGATCACTGGATTCATGCGCGACCACGTCCTTGCAAATCTGGGCTTCGAAAGGAATCCAGGCGGGCCGATCGATTCGCGCACCCTGAGCTGCTCCGCCAATACGAGCCCCTTTACGCCGCTCCCAACAGCGGCCGACGGCGTGCGGGACGAGCAGCTCGTATTTGGATTTTGAGCGGTCGTTTTGCGGCCTGGAAACCTTTACGGACAGGACCTTCCGCTTTAGTATCAAGGGGCCCCTTTCGTGCTAGCCTGCATCCTCCCTGGCCGGGGGTGAAACGCCCCCCGTCGAAGACCGGGCCGAGGACATTATCCGCGATGCGCTGCTATTCGTCTCTCGCTTTCACCATGCTCGTTGTCGCGCTCACAAGCGCACGAATATGTGCAGCAGCTGAGACCTGCACGACGTCTTTTGCGAAGGCTGACTGGTCGAGCCAGTGGATTACTCATCCGTGCCATTGTTTCGATAAGATGCCGCGTGGAACGAAGATTTATCTTGTCGATCAATATCAGATCGTCGACGGAAACAGCACGGCAGATTTGCCGCCGGAAACCGTTTTTTCGTGCGCTGCATCCGGGTTGACATACGCAGTCGCCGGATCGGCCCACCGCGAGCACGTTCCGGCGACGGCAAAAGTTACGTATGTGCGAGCCGCCGTCGAGATGGTCGTTACTTCACGCGAAGCACAGACTGAACTCGACCATCGACTTCGTAGCGGAAAGGCCGTTTTCGAGCGCCTTCGCTAACGGGCCGAGTCGACATAATACGTGATTGTTGGTCGCTACCTCGGGGCGCCCAAAAGGGACCCGTTTTGATGCAACCGGGAGACCGATGCGTTCGCAAAAAGGGTCGTCCGTGAGACGATGCCAAAACGCCTCCACGATGCCGCACCTTTATCACTTCTGCTCGAGGGAGTTCCGCGGTTCTGTTCTCTATCCGCTAAACGATTTGCGTGCAATTCATCCTGATCTCTATGCGCGCGAGAGGGGAAAATACTCCGGACGTGAGCGCGTTTTAGACTTCATCGTGCCGCGAATCGGGGTGCGCTGGGCAGATACGGTGAATTTATCAGCACTCGACCCGCGCCGGCTCGTTGAGGAACGCCGCAGCTTAGGAGTGGCGTTCTCGAACTTCTTTTCACGCCGGCTGTTGCGCATTCCGATCGAACGTATCGCCGAGCTTCCTGCAACGCGGTACGTGGCGACAACGCATTGGCTCAATAGTCGTCCGCACGATCCAAACGCCCCGACGGCTCCGCCCGAAACGGATTTTAGCGACTTCGATCCGCAGACGCACCAGGAAACCGCCGACGTCCCGCCACTTCATCGGATATACTTGCAAGAACAGAAAGTCAACGACGCCGTTGCGCTTGGCTTTGTCTTCATTCCGCATGTGCTCGTCGCCGGGCCAATCGATGTGTCAGGCATCGAGCCGCTCGAACTGTCATGAACGCGAAGCGACACGTATCACGCGACCGGTGCCGGCGCACGGCTCGTTCGCAACGTCGGCTCAATGATGTGCAGCCGGCATTAACATCTTCTCGCCGTGCGGCCGGTGGTTGCTATCGCGCGCTGCCCAGCGCCGCCCGGATACCCGTTAGAACCGCAGCCGGTTGTTGCCGCTGCAAAAAATGGCCGCACTCCGGCAGGACGTGGAGCGCGTAGCTCCGCGGAAAAGCGCCTCTTTCCCAACCGCGCTGTGCGCCAACGTCGCGCCGTCGTCGCGCCCCATGAAGACGACGGTCGGCACGTCGATTGGCGGAACCCGATTGAGATGGGAGCAGCCGTAACCAAGGCCTCGACCATCCGTGGGTGTAGTTCATCGCTCGCGGTCAATTTAGCTCCGTCACCGATTCGGGCCAACGCCGCATCGATGGTCGGCATGTAGCCCTCGAGAAGATCTTGATCGGCCAAGCCACCGGAATAGATACGCAACGCGCGTTCCCACTGCGTTCGCTGAGTTGTGGATAGCTGCAGATTTCTGCTGCTTAGTCATCACGGACGGTAATCACAAAAGAAAGGGCCGAGCTTCGCTTGGCCTTTTTTCATCGGTCGAGCTTGCATTTAGTCAATGTGAAGTTCGCAAAGGCATAAATTGAAATCGGTCTGATTCAATGTGAAATGCAGCACGTCAAAATTAAGTCATCGTGGTCGCTTCTAATTGTGTTGAGCAAGAAAAAACCCCGCTGCTGCAGAGTTCTTTCACTTACCATTTCGACGTTTTGCGACGACTTTCACATTGAATCGTCTTTTCACACTGAATCCATGAATTCGACTATTCAGCGTGAGACAGCGCTAGAACGGCGTTGACTCACCCCGGACGGCTAATTTCACACTGAATCAGTCGAAGGCCTCGATTTTCATATTGAATGGATAACCGAACGGGATTGGCAGTCTTGGCCACTGCCGGAGCTATCACTCGGACTTATGTTCTTCTTCGCCCATCCCACTGCCCGGATCGTCAGGTCGGCTCATTATTTCCCGATGGCGAGCCAATGCCGATAGGTAACGCTCGCGGGCTTCTTCCGCAGAACTGGCGTGAACCGCCCAGCCATCCCCAGCAGCCGACCAACCGCTTTTTATCTTTCTCAGTATTGGTTTGGTCAATTCCATGGGACTAGCATAGCGTTGACCACCGACATCGAAAAAGTGCGGTATTAAAATAGTTTGAATAATATTTACCCGCTGACGCCCGTTGACGCGTTGATCATTCTCGTGATATCGTGGATCAAATTCTTATTCACGGAGATGAACATGTTATCGGACGAGCCGGATTTTATGGCCTACGGCCCGGGAAACCGGACGGTGGAGGTTGTACAGCGCATTCACGAAGGAAAGTCCCCCGCCATTCTAAGCCTGAAGGCGTTGGTTTCGCTTGGTGTGCCTGAAGGAAATGCACCCCGCGTCCAGCGCGCCATGCGTTTTTTAGGGTTAACAAATCCGGAACATGAACTAACTGAGAATGCCATTCGCCTTCGGAAAGCGGCCTCCGAAGAATATCAGACTATACTAGCTGAACTTTTGCGGAGCGCTTATGCTCCAATTTTTGAGAGCTATGATCCCGCCACGGCCACGGACATGGATTTGCATAATGCTTTCAAGCCGTACGATCCCGCTGGGCAACGTGGCCAAATGATCGCACTGTTTATGGCTCTCTGTCGGGAAGCCGGGCTGGCTTCTGAGGGCGCGGAGGTTAGACGACGGGGCCGACCAAGCTTAGGTACACGAATTCGGGAGTCGAACGGTCGCGTTAATGTAAAAAAAGCAACGATCAACAAGCCTGCCACACTGTTGGAATCCGAACGACCGGCTGACATACGTGTCAAAAAGCTGAATGATGACGAATCGGATGAAATTCTGTTCCACCCAGCGATTGATGCCTACCTGCGTGCGGCTCGTCGAATCATTGAGAGCGAAAATTGGACAGCGGATGCACGCGCTCGCGTCATACAAGGCTTCGAGACACAGCTTGATCTTTTTCTCCCAATCATAGCAAAGGAGAAAACTGGCTGATATTGATCTATCGGATTTGAAGTCGTATCGAAATTCAATACAAAAAAACGACGTCTCCGGTGACTAGGCGGAGACGTCTCGAATGGAACGGTGGTCGAGAGGTTTAAGGCACTGAGTTGACGACTCAGCAGACTCCTACAGAGTTTCGAGGGTTCGAATCCCTCCCGTTCCGCATCATCCTACCTTGATATTAGTCGATTATCTCAAGCTACACAAGGCTTTTTCTCGCATGTTTTCGGCGTAAATCGTCTTCATTTACACGTCGTATTTGTTAAGCAGGAACTAGCATTTCTTCCCGCGAGACACTCCAACCGCGCCTAAGCTGCTCTTCCTGTTGCTCGACTGAGAAAACGGCTTCGATAACAAAGCCCTCTCTTACTACATTTCCAGCATCGTCACGCTCAACATAGCGCTCAATTGCACGCATTCTCGCGCCCCGTACCCGCGCAGCAAAATCGTCGTTTTCCAAGGTCATCTCAGAAATGACATCGAGCATTCGCATCCCGTCTTCAGGGTACCGAATCGGTAATCGTTCTCTTTTTGTTGCCATCTCTTAGTCCTCGTCTTCACTCCAGGGAGCGAGATTGTCTAGGTCGGCTCCTAGGGAAAGTATATATCCTCTAACGTCTACTGGGACCACAAGGTTTACCCACCGCCGCCAATTTGTCTTGATCTCGTCACGAGCGAATCTTATCCACTGGTTTGAGTCCAGATGCGACAGATCTGCCTTCTCTTGTCCTGAGTTCGGAAAACCAGGCGAGTGTCGGTGGAACTCCTGGCCATGAGAGTTGTCGTAGTGGAGGACGGTCAATCTCTGGCCGTCCACCTCGATCTCTAGACCAGCATACCCTCGGACTACGTTCCCGGCTACCTTCAAAAATCCCCATCGTACGTAGACCTGTGCCTGCCTCTCCTCATCTATATCGAACAGAAAAGCATTTTTCTCAAGGGGAGCTTCATGCATCCACCTATGTTATCAAGGGGACCAAAGTATTCAAGAGCCAGTTGCTCAGGATCAACAATTCTGTGTAAGCCCTCTGTCACTGAATAAAACACCTATATATTCAGCTTTTAGGCATGATCCTTTCGTCGTTTTACTCTTTAGTCGACTTCATTTGGCATTTGTTCCCATGCTCAGGCATACTGCAACATGAAAAGGCCACGTCTCCGAAGCTGCGCTTTCGTACGTGAACTGAGTTGCTGCATCGCCAAGTTGACATCCGTCCTCGGTCCCGGCCAGACCTCGATGTATGCCTCAATCAGCGCCGTCAACTCGTCTCGTGCCGGGAAAGCGTCGGCGATGGTTACGACGCGCACGGAGAAGCCGGACTTACGCGGCCTATCTCCTTGAAGCACACCCTCGTCCTCCAAACGCTTCATCGCCTTCTTCACGTTTTCTCGGTGGTGGCCGGTCGCGACTTTCACGCAGAGCGCCTCGAACGTCCAACCGAAAACGCCTAACGAGAGCAGGATGCTGGTGGGGATAGAGCTTCCGAAAAGCACGTGCCGGTCGCCGTGCCAGAGTCCACCCTCCGGCATCTCCGGAGTTCCGAATTGCGCTATGCCCGGTGCGGGCGGGTAGACTTCGGCCAGTTTCCGCAAAAGACGGAGAAGGGGAGGGTGTAACGGATAATCCACGTCGAGCGCACACGCCGTTCCATCGGGTGTTTCCCATGTTCGGACGATGCCGCCACGTCCAAAGGGCGCATCGTCGAAGCGTTCTTTCCGGAGATGGTTCACGCCGGTCAGTTTCCGGAGATCTCGCAGCATCATCGGACCATGAACGGCGAGTGCTATGAAGTTCCGCAGGCGTATATCCGTTCCGAATAAGAGAGGCGCTCCGTCCTCGGCGTGCTGGTTCGCCCAGGTTCGCTTGCCGGTAGCGTTTGATTCAACGAGTCGCGGATCGTCAACGATGTCCGCGAGCCGTAAGACAAGCGTCTTAAATGACGCCGGAACGGCGGGAGAAAGTTCATATCCTCCGCCCTCCCCTTTTACGAGAACCCCGTCTTCAACGAAGTGTGCAAGGTCTGCCATGATGCGTTCCGGCCAATGATACGGCATTCGTCGCTTAAGCGTTTCCTCGTCAAGTGGTTCGTCTGCAGACATTATGGTGAAGAGGATGTGGAATGAGACCGGACCTCGATGAGCGAGCGGTTTATCATTGTGGATGATTCCATTTGATTTGCCGGAGAAATCATCAATCGGATGCCCGAGTAAATCTTGCAGAACGGCCCGTAGTTCTTGTGCGGCTGGATAGCTTGGGCTAAGAAAAGCTACCTTCGGTGTTTCGTCCCGGAAGGTACAGATGCCAGCGTTTGCGAGTCGGGCGAGTTTCGAGCGGTTCTTGTTGGTGACGTTTACGTGCCCGACTTCGGCAATTTCCCGCAGTAGCTCCTGAACCTGCGCGGAGCCAAACAGTGTCGGTACACGCCTGTCACTACCGGCGCTCACGTCCTCAGCCACTCGCTAACCAACTAAGTAAAATGAGTCCCGCCACCTGTCAGGATGATCGTAGAATCTACATACATCAACGGGACGCGACCAAAGCGACGGGATCTTCCCATCGTGTTTCGGTAGTCACCTTCAGCTTGCCAACGGAATACTATATGGTGTATCTTGCAAGGAAACCCTGCCGTGATAGCCTGCCCGACCCGGTTGGTTGATCTCTCTCTGTAAAAAGCCCGCGCGCCTAAGGAATTGAAGCTGTAACAGTGGCAATTAAGAAGTCTGAGTTGTACTCCTCGCTGTGGCAAAGCTGCGACGAACTTCGCGGCGGCATGGATGCTAGTCAGTACAAGGATTACGTCCTCGTTCTGCTTTTCATTCGGTACGTCAGCGACAAGTATGCTGGTCAGAAGTACGGCGAGATCCAAGTTCCTGAAGGTTCAAGCTTTAAGGACATGGTTGCGCTCAAAGGGAAGTCAGACATCGGCGACCAGATCAACAAAAAGATTGTCGCGCCACTCGCCGCAGCAAATAAGCTTTCTGACATGCCGGACTTTGCCGATACGAACAAGCTCGGTAGCGGCAAGGATATGGTCGATAGACTAACCAGCCTCATTGCCATCTTCGAGAATAAGGCACTCGACTTCTCGAAGAATCGTGCCGATGGCGATGATATCCTCGGAGATGCTTACGAGTATCTAATGCGCCACTTTGCTACCGAGAGCGGCAAATCCAAGGGCCAGTTTTACACGCCTGCTGAGGTCAGCCGCGTCATCGCAAAGATTACTGGTATCGGCGAAGCTGTTACAACGGCTCAGACGACGGTTTACGATCCAACCTGCGGCTCCGGCTCACTCCTTTTGAAAGTCGCAGACGAGGCCGGAACTAAGGTGACGATCTACGGGCAAGAAAAAGATGCCGCGACCAGCGGCCTTGCACGTATGAATATGATTTTGCATAAAGTTCCGACCGCGCAGATCATTCAGGGTAACACGCTAGCTGATCCGAAGTTCACTGAAAAAGATTCAAACGGCGCTGATATACTGAAGATGTTCGACTACGTTGTTGCGAATCCGCCGTTCTCGGACAAACGCTGGATCAACGGGCTCGATCCCCTCAACGACACCTTTAACCGCTTTAAGGCATTCGGCGAGCCACCCCACAAGCAGGGCGACTATGCGTATTTGCTTCACATCGTTGCGTCGCTGAAGAGCACCGGCGTTGGAATCTGCGTTCTGCCGCACGGTGTACTGTTTCGCGGTAATGCGGAAGCCGTGATTCGCGAGAAGCTCATCAAGAAAGGCTACATCTCCGCGATTATCGGCCTACCACCCAATCTTTTTTATGGCACCGGTATTCCGGCGTGCCTCGTCGTCGTCGACAAGAAGCCCGCTCAGGAACGTGGCGGCATCTTTATGATTGATGCGAGTGCCGGATTCATGAAGGATGGGCCAAAGAATCGCCTGCGTGCTGAAGACATTCACAAAATTGTCGACACGTTCAAGCGCAAGGCTGAAGTCCCACGCTATTCGCGCATGGTGTCAAACGCAGAGATTGAGAAGAACGGTTTCAACCTCAATCTCCCCCGTTACATCGACAGCCAAGTAGCTGAAGACATTCAAGATATCGCCGGGCATCTTCAAGGTGGAATTCCTGTCGCCGACGTTGATGCTCTGGATCGCTACTGGGCGGTTTGCCCTGGGCTACGGAATGCGCTCTTTAAGCCCAATCGTCCAGGCTACGTCGACTTGGCCGTTGGCAAGGATCTCATCAAGTCGACGATCTACACGCACCCGGAGTTTGAGTCGTTTATCGCCGAGATGACCGCACATTTCGCAACCTGGCGAGATGCGAGTTTCAAAACTCTGAAAGCTCTTACCGTTGGCACCCATCCAAAGACGGTGATCTCAAAGCTATCCGAAGACCTCCTTGCTCATTACATTGGGAATCCGCTCATCGACTCGTACGCCGTTTATCAGCATCTCATGGACTACTGGGATGAGACCATGCAGGACGATTGCTACTTCATCGCCTCGGATGGTTGGAAGGCCGAAACAAGCCGCGTTATCGAGGTCAATAAGAAAACGGGCAAAGAAAAGGACAAGGGTTGGGTATGTGACCTCGTTCCAAAGCAATATGTCGCCGCAAGATATTTTGGCAAGGAGCGGCACGACATTGATACGCTGGCTGCGGACGTCGAAAGCCTCGCTGCTAAGATCAATGAGCTTGAAGAAGAGCACAATGTCGACGGTGGATTTTTGGATTTCGACCCTGTCAATAAAGCGAACGTGTCTGTTCGCATCAGGGAGATTGCTGGCGACACGCAGTCACTTGATGAGACCGAAGTCCTGAAGTCTTGGGTTAAGCTCAACGGTGACCAAACCGATGCGCGAAAGAAGCTGAATACGGCGGAGTCGGAGCTTGATTCTCTTGCTTATGCCAAGTATCCAACGCTCGTCGAGTCTGAAATCAAGAAGCTCGTTGTTGATGATAAATGGTTGGCAACGATGAGCAGTACCGTTCATGGAGAACTTCATCGCGTGAGTCAACAGCTTGCGATGCGCGTTAAAGAACTTGCAGAACGTTACGAGACTCCCGCGCCAGAAATGGCAATCCGCGCCTTGGCCCTAGAGTCAAAGGTTAATATTGACCTTGAACGGATGGGCTTTTCGTGGATGTGAAGCCAAGATTCAAAACTTCAGATGTGGGCGAAATCCCCCAAGAATGGTCTGCTGAAACTCTCGGACGGCTCGTCGAGCGGCTATCTAACGGCTTCGGATATACAAAAAGTGCCGTATCTGACTTTCCAGTAACAAGAATTGAAACAATCTCAGATGGCGTAATTAATTTCGAGCGCGTGGGCTATGCCAAAAGAGAAGCGAATATCGAGAAGTTCCGTTTACAAGCTGGTGATATACTTTTTAGCCATATCAATAGCCTAGATCATATTGGTAAGGTCGCGCTTTATGATGGCCTTATTCCGCTCTATCATGGCATGAATCTGCTGCTCTTGCGTCCGGGGGCCCGGATCAATGCCAAGTATCTATATTACTGGCTGTCTTCTCTTCCGGGCCGACGTACTTCCACACTCCTTGCGAGACAAGCTGTAAGCCAAGCGAGCATTAATACTGCAGATCTGCGGGCCGTTTCGGTGCCGTTGCCCCCGACCAGGTCCGAGCAAGATGCCATCGCCGAGGCGCTGAGCGACGCGGATGCCTACATCGAATCGCTAGAGCAACTGCTTGCGAAGAAGCTCAAAATAAAGCTGGGCGCGATGCAAGAACTGCTCACTGGTAAGCGGCGACTGCCGGGATTCGAAGTTAAACAAGGAGTTAAGTCTTCCGAAGTCGGTGTAATTCCGGAAGATTGGAACGTACATTCACTTAGTGATATCTCGGATTTGAAGAACGGTTACGCTTTTGAGAGCAATACTTATAGCGAACTAGGAGTCTTCAATGTAATAACCATATCCAACGTGCAGGACGGCTATATGGACGGTATAGCAAGTTGTAATAGAGTGTCCGTTCTCCCGCGAGACTTGCAACAACATCAACGCCTTGCTGCTGGAGACATACTGATCTCGATGACGGGTAACGTTGGTCGTATGTGTCGCGTGAGTGAATCGAACTGCCTCCTGAATCAACGCGTGGGTAAACTACTTCCGAAGGGCGTTGACCCAACGTATTTATTCTTGTTGCTATCTCAGCCGACGTTTCAGGGTCAGATGTCGGAAAGGGCAACCGGTGGCGCACAAGATAATTTGAGCAAGAGCGATATCCTTGGTTACCGCTTCGCTTCGCCATCGAAGAGGGCCGAACAAATTGCAATCGCAGCAGTTTTGTCGGATATAAATGATGAGGCGGCCGAAATTCAGGCGAAGCTTGTAAAAGCACGATGTATTAAGCAAGGTATGATGCAACAGCTTTTCACTGGAAAGATTCGCCTCGTATGAGCGATGTAGGTAAGCCAGAGCGCGTGACCCAGGATCGAGTGAAAGCGCTCTTTCGGGATGTGCTCGGTTACGATTTCCTGGGTGATTGGACGGAACGTGCCACCAACAGCAATATCGAAGAGAAGTATCTGTCCGAATGGCTGACACAGCGTGGATATACTCCAGCGCAGGTCAACATGGCGATGCAGCGGCTACGGACGGAAGCGACAAATCACAATCGCGGCCTGTACGGAAACAATAAGGAAGTCTACTCGCTGCTGCGGTACGGCGTGTCCGTCAAGACCGATGTTGCCGAGAACAGCGAAATCGTTCAATTTATTGACTGGAACAAGCCCGACGCTAATCATTTCGCCATTGCCGAAGAAGTTACACTCAAGGGCAATTTTGAGCGGCGACCGGATATTGTGTTGTACGTCAACGGCATCGCTGTTGGCGTCCTGGAACTCAAGAAGAGTCGCATAAGTGTTGGAGAGGGCATCCGGCAGAATCTTTCAAATCAGCAACCCGATTTTCACGAGTGGTTCTTTAGTACGGTTCAGTTTGTTCTCGCGGGCAATGATTCCGAAGGCCTCAAATACGGCTCGATCCTGACCCCAGAGAAATTTTTTAATACCTGGAAAGAAGACGAGGCTGACAACAAGGGCTCAAAACTCGACAAGTACTTGATCAAGATGTTCAGTAACCAGCGTCTTATTGAACTCATGCATGATTTCGTTCTGTTCGACGGCGGCATCAAGAAGCTGCCCCGAGTACATCAATATTTCGGTATCAAGGCGGCTCAGAAGCATGTTGCCGAGCGAAGGGGCGGCATAATCTGGCACACACAGGGCAGCGGTAAGAGTATCGTTATGGTCTTGCTTGCAAAATGGATCCTTGAGAACAACCCAAATGCTCGTGTTGCAATCATTACTGACCGTGACGAACTCGATAAGCAAATTGAGGCGGTATTCGGTTCAGCGGGTGAGACCCTGAAGCGAACCGGAAGTGGTCGCGAATTGATGCGGCAGCTTGGACAGGCTTCCCCTCGTCTCATGTGTTCGCTGGTGCACAAGTTCGGTCGTAAAGATGTCGATGACTTTGAAGCCTTTATCAAAGAGATCGAAGCTCAGCCGACTTTAACGGTTGGAGATATCTTCGTTTTCGTTGACGAGTGCCACCGGACCCAGAGTGGTCGCCTGCACCGGGTGATGAAGGCAACGATGCCCGAGGCAACCTTTATTGGGTTCACGGGAACACCGCTTCTTAAGAAAGATAGCAAGACCAGCCTCGAAGTGTTCGGCGGCTACATCCACACCTATAAATTCGACGAGGCAGTTGCAGATCGTGTGGTACTTGACCTTGCGTACGATCCGCGTGATATAGACCAGCGACTGGGCTCGAAGGACAAAATCGACAAATGGTTCGCTGCCAAGACGAAGGGTTTGAACAACTGGAAGCAAGACGAGCTTAAGAAGCACTGGGCAACGATGCAGAACGTGCTGAGTTCGCAGTCACGCATGAGCCGCGTTGTTGCTGACATCGTCTTCGACTTCGAAACGAATCCGCGCCTTTCTAGCGGGCGCGGTAACGCAATTCTTATCGCATCGAGCATTTACGAAGCGTGCAAGTATTATCTGCTCTTTCAGCAGACGCGGCTTAAGAAGCGCTGCGCTATTGTCACGTCGTACAGCCCGCAAGCCAGCAACGTCACGTTGGAAGAGACGGGTGCAAATACCGAGACAGATAAGCAGTTCATTTACAACACATATACTGATCTTCTTGTGAACGTCGAAGCGAAGCCGGGCAAGAGCAAGACTGAGACATACGAAGATGCGGCCAAGGATAAGTTCATAAAAGAGCCCGCGAATATGAAACTGCTTGTTGTTGTCAACAAATTGCTCACCGGCTTCGACGCGCCGCCATGTAGCGTTTTATATATTGACAAGTCGATGCAAGACCATGGGCTGTTCCAAGCAATTTGTCGGACCAACCGGCTCGATACAGACGACAAAGAGTTCGGCAACATCGTCGACTACAAAGACCTGTTTAAGAAGGTCAAAGGAGCGATGGCTGTCTACACGTCCGAACTTGATGACAGTTCTGGCGGTGAACCACCTGAGGTGTTGCTCGAAGATCGTCTTTCCAAGTGCCGTGAGCGCCTAGAGAATTCTCTTGAAACTCTCGTGCTTCTATGCGAGCCGGTGGAGCCGCCAAAGGGCGAGATCGAGTACATTCACTACTTCGTGGGCAACTCCGAGATTGAAAGTGACGCCGCTGAACGCGAGCCTCAGCGAGTCGCCCTCTATAAGGCCGTCGTATCATATATGCGAGGAATGGCCGACTTGGCGGATGAGATGGAACTTGCGGGCTTCAGCCCAGAGCAGGTAGCTCATTTCAACGAACGACGCACGTACTACCTGAATATTCGGGACATTGTTCGGAAGGCCAGCGGTGAGTACCTAGACCTCAAGCCGTTCGAAGCTGACATGCGCCATCTCATCGACACATATATTGAAGCTGATGAGCCGAGGAAGCTGTCGCCATTCGATGACATGACGTTACTCCAGGTCATTGCGAAGATTGGGATTCAAGAAGCAATAGCTGAGCAAATGAAGGAAATGAATGGCAACAAGGAAGCCATAGCAGAAACAATTGAGAATAATATTCGGAAGAAGCTTGTTGCACAGCGGCTGCTCGATCCAGTCTACTTCGATACAATGTCGGCACTCTTGAACGAAATCATCGCTCAGCGGAAGGCAAAGGCGGAAGAATATGAGGAGTATCTGCAGCGACTAGCTGCCCTCGTTAAGAAAGTCGAAGTTGGCTTCTCGGATGAGACGCCTTCTGCCCTTGACACGCCTGCCAAGCGCGCTCTATGGAATAATCTTGGCCGTGACGAGAATCTTGCCCTTAAAGTTGATGAGGCCGTACGTATAAACCGGCCCGACGCTTGGCGTGGCGTGTACCCGCGTGAGATGACGGTGAAAGGCATCCTCTACAGTTGTCTACTGGACGAGGCGGAAGTCGAACGCATATTTTCTATAGTTGTCGCGCAGGGCGAATACTAATGGTTAAGCGTATCGAGCTTGGTGACATCCCGATTGACGTTATATTCAAGGATGTAAAGAACGTCCATTTGAGTGTGCATCCGCCAGCGGGTCGCGTGAGTGTTGCCGCGCCTGTACGGATGACCTTGGACATGATACGCGTCTTCGCAATTACGAAACTTGGCTGGATAAAGCGCCAGCGAAAACGCCTTCGTGAGCAAGCTCGGGAAACTCCCCGAGAACTTCTTGGACGAGAAAGCCATTTCTTCTGGGGCCAACGCTATCTGCTGGATGTGGTCGAAGACACCGGCAAGACAGCCGTTGTCGTTAGACCGAGTCGGATCGTCATGCATGTTCAGCCGGGAGCAACGGTGGAGCGGAAGCATGCAATTCTAGCCGAGTGGTATCGAGAGCAAATTAAAGCAACGGTTCCGGATGTTGTCGCGAAGTGGGCACCGCAAATTGGCGCTACCGTGAACAAGATCTATGTTCAGCAAATGAAGACGAAGTGGGGAAGCTGTAATTCGATTGCTGGTTCGATTCGACTAAACACGGAACTTGCGAAAAAACCGAGAGAATGCTTCGAGTATGTAGTAGTTCATGAAATGATGCATCTTCTGGAACCGACGCATAATTCGCGGTTCATGGCGATGATGGACCGGGTGATGCCAAACTGGCGCGTTCTTCGTAATCAATTAAACGAGTTACCCGTTGGCCATGAAGAGTGGAAGCATGAGTAGGTACTCGGCTGAGCGAGAGGGTCTTCACAAGAAGGCGACATACACTTTGCCACCTGACGTGCTCGATGCTATCGACAAGCAATGGCGCTTTCATAAAACCTTGGCAACAACTTTGGCCGACTCAAAAAGTGGCTACATTGCTGACTTGGTTCGGCGTGATTCGGCAAGAAAGACATCGGCGGCCATAAAAAAGTCTTCGACTTCTTAAAATTGAGCGCGACGGCTGATACATGAAAATACGGTCACGACAAGTCTGTCGGGCCGTTTCTTATTTTGGTATAATATCAGGCCGACCTAAGTTCGGTCGGCCGTTTAAATATCGCACATCATACCGCGACCTACGGATTTGAGCCCCAGTCGGTCGCGGGATAACGCTGACCCAATTCTACCACGCAATCGTGGTGGGCTAGGTCGACGCGGAAAGGGCAATCCTTTTGTCTCATCCGTTCCTCTTGAACCCCAGCCCTTTCGTCTGCCTCCGGAAGAAATACGGCCTGTCTCGACAGCAAGCCGGGCAGAAACTCAAGTTGCCGCGCCGGTACATCACCATCCTCGAAATGCAAACTCAGGGCGTTCCTGCCTTCGTCCTCGACGCCATCGACCGAACCTTTTCACCGGACCCATCCATCCAACTCGACTTCTGGGAGCTTGTTCTCGACGGAGCCGGGGAAGGGGAGGGGGGTCGTAACACTGACTCTGACGCCCAACGCGATTAGGGCCTTAGGTCCCGAAAGATCAAGGTTGCCAAATCGCGCACTTTTCGCGGATGGATTCTTTTGATCTACTAGTCTCAGGTGTTGGGTCCGACCTTGAAAGACCCCGTGCGCGGTGAGACGAGAACTGGCAACTGCGGTCGTGAAACTTGTCGAGAAATAGCCTGGGGCAACCTGGGAGCCCGGACGTGATCGCCGGGGTGGAAAAAATTGGAGTGCCGACACCGCGACCCTGCTCTCAACTGCCAGCGCAGGTCGGCACTATACTTCAGATTATACAACGGCTCTCAATCGTTCGAAAGTCTGAAATCAAGGCAAACAACATCCGTGGCCAAAGACCACAGCGACTCAACCGACAATCTCAACGACGACTCAATTGAAGCCCAACCTGGACCAGCGACCGATAATTTTATCGAATCGCCGTCCGTTCAATCGGCCGTTCAGAATCCGGACCAAGCTCCAAGACAACAGAAGCGCGCCGCAAAACGTGCTGCGTTAAAACCGAAGATTGTCTCTAACGCTCAGCCCGCAAATGTAAGTGCGCAGGTCTATCGTCTGCGAACAAAGATTGAAGGTTTCTTTTCGATTCTCAAGCGCATCTCCGGCGACCATTGTTGGTCACGCGGTAGGCCGCGACAAACCAAGAACGCTGAGGAACCGTGCATCGCGTGGAAGAATGAAACGCTCTGCAAGTTCATCTTCATGAATCTGCGAACGACGGTTTCGCTGCAAGAAGAAACCGGATACACGATTGACTATGCCACCGACCGTTTCTTCCCGGCACCGATTGAGCCTCTCATCGCTGCCGCTTAGCTATCACGGACGGTAATCACGAAAAGAAAGGGCCGAGCTTCGCTTGGCCTTTTTTTCATTGGTCGGACTGAGGTTGCCCCGTCGGGTATCCAGCTCATAGCCAGAGAGAGATCGTTGAGGTGAGCTGGCTTTTTGCGAACTCGTTCGGCGTTAGATTGCCGAGCGATGTGTGCGGTCTAGCGGCGTTGTAATCGACGCGCCATTGTTCGATGATCTGTCGAGCTTCGGCTAGTGACCGGAAAACATTGTCGTTGAGGCATTCATCTCTGAATCGACCGTTGAAGCTTTCGATGAATGCGTTCTGCGTCGGTTTACCGGGCTCGATGTAGTGCAATTGTACACGAGTTCGCTTTGCAAAATCAAGCATCGCGTTACTCGTTAGTTCTGTGCCGTTGTCCATCACGAGTGTTGTGGGATATTCACCGCGCTCATTCGCAATTCGATGCAGAACGCGTGCAACACGAGAACCACAAAGCGATGTATCAACCTCGATCGCAAGCGCTTCACGCGTGAAGTCGTCGACGATGTTAAGAGCTCGAATGCGTCGGCCGTTCTGCAAGGTGTCATGAACGAAGTCGAGCGACCACCTTTCATTAACCCGTGTAACCATCGGCGCGGGCTCGCCGCGGCCGAGAGCAACGCGGCGCTTAAGCCGCTTGCGTACTTGAAGCTTCGCCGCTGCGTAAAGCCGGTAGATGCGTTTGTGATTGGCGATAATTCCCTCGCGCCGCAAGAGTACGCCAAGTCGCCGATATCCAAAGCGCCGGCGTTGCATCGCAATGTCGTGTAGTCGCTCAAGAATCTTTGGATCTTCACTTCGGATCACCAACTTGCGCCGGTATGTCCGCCGATTGCAGCTTACGACTATGCAGGCTTTGCGTTCGCTCAGCCCGATTGTTTCTATCACCGCCCGCGCAGCTCGTCGCCGCTCCGCGGGCGTTAGAAGTTTCCCGAGGCGATCAGTTTTAGCGCGTCGATCTCGAGCGCAGAATCGGCCAGCAATCTTTTTAGTCGACGATTCTCGTCCTCAAGCGATCGCATCTTGGCGACGTCGCTAACCTCCATGCCGCCAAACTTCGACTTCCAAGCGTAAAACGTCGCCGAGCTGATGCCATGCTTGCGACACAGTTCAGCCGTTTTTGCGCCGGCCTCGGACTCTTTGAGGATGCCTACAATCTGTTCTTCGGTAAAGCGCGATTTCTTCACGGAAGGAGACTCCCTATCGGGCGATTTCGCCCCGGAATTCTCCGGTTATGGGCGGGATACTTTCAAGGGGCGGCGTCAGGACTTGCATTCATTCAATGTGAAATTCACATGGATACGTTTTCATATTTGCTTTGATTCAATGTGAAATTCAGCACGCCAGAATTAATGTCATCGTGGTTGCGTCTAATTGTTTTGGGCAAGAAAAAACCCCGCTATAGCGAGGCTCTTTCTCTTACGGTTTCGACGTTTTGCGGCGACTTTCACATTGAATCGCCTTTTCACACTGAATACGCGAATTCGACTATTCAGCGTGAGACAACACTAGAACGGAATCTCGTCGTCGAGTTGCTCTTCGTCGAGGCTTGCGCTGGAACCGTTCGTGCGGTTCATCGAGCGGACGTTGTCGTACGAACCGCCATCACCGTTCGATCGCGGTGCACCGCCGCCGCCGCCGCGGCTATCCAACATTTGCATATTGTCGATCACGACTTCGGTTGCTTTGCGTTTATTGCCGTCTTTGTCGTCGAACGAGCGGATAACGAGCCGGCCCTCAACCAGCACGCTCATGCCTTTTTTCAAATACGTGTTGCACGTTTCAGCGAGCTTGTAGTTGCCGTTGTCCCATGCAACGATATCGACGAACGTGGTTTCATCGCCGTTCTTCGATTTGCGGTTGACCGCGAGCGCAAACTTCGTGACCGCCGAGCCGGACTGTACGTAACGGATCTCAGGATCGCGCGTAAGATTACCGACTAAAATTACTTTATTATAACTGCCTGCCATGACGTACCTCCGGATGCTGCCGGCGCAGCGATTGCGCGCGGCAGAGATGCCAATGGGTGGCGGACCGTCTCGCGATCGATTAGTCGTCCAAACGGATGAGCAGCGAGCGCATCACATCTTCGCTCAAGCGCATTTGGCGCTCGAGTTCTTTTGCTTGTGCCGCTTCGCTCTTAAATTTCATCACCACGTAAAAGCCTTCGCGCGTGTCGTCGATCTCGTAAGCTAAGCGACGCTTGCCCATTTTCTCGATCTCGCCGACGAGTTCGCCGCCGTTGTTGGTCAGCACTCCGGACAGCGTCGAGATGCGCTCGTCGATCTCGGCCTCTTCCAGGCTCGGCTTCAAAATATAGGTGACTTCGTAATCGATCGCCATGGTGGTCCTTCTCTGGACGCCGGCAGTGCCGGCGGCCCACCCTCATGAGGCGGGCAGCAGGAAGCGGGCAAAGACGCCCGCGCAACCCGGGGATTGTATCACGCCGGGGACTCGTTGAACAAGGCGAAGCGGCTATCCACCGCCGCCGCCCGGCGCCAAGAGATCGAAGGCACCTTGCGCGGCGATGCGTTCGCCGCCGCGCAGACCGCTTTCGACCAGCGACCGCTGTTCGTCGCCGGCTGCGATGCTGATTTCACGCGAGATGAACTTCTCCGTGCGATCTCCCTGGCGCTCGCGTATGAAGACGATCGACTTGCCGGTCTGCGGGTCTTCGACGATCGCGCTGGTCGGAATGACGATGCCGCGCCGCATGCCGATATCGATCGTAGCTTCGACGGCATCGCCGGGGATCGCGCCCGCCGGCACGCCGGAGACCACGATCGTACTCGTTTGGGTCGTCGGATCGACGCTGGGCACGACGCTGCGCACACGGCCCGTCGCCGACCGGCCGCGGCTTGCGATCCGGATCGCGACTGCATCGCCGGCGCGCACGTCACGTGCCGCGTCACCGCCGACCGTGAGCGTGATCGTCGAGGTCGACGGCGGGCCGACCACGATCGCCGGCTGCGTCGGATCGACCGCTTCTCCGGCATGCTTAAGGATCGACATGACGACGCCGTTGCTCGGGGCACGCAACGTTGCGAGTTCCAGATTGCGCTGCGCGGCGGCGTAGCGCGTCCGGGCCGCTGCGGCTTGCGCGCCCGAGACCCCCGCTTGCGCTTGCGCCGCGCGCACGTCGCTTTGCGCCTGCGCGCTATCCGCCCGCGCTTGCGTGATCGCCGAGCCGATATTCGCGCCGGCGCTGGCAGCTTTGGCGCGATTCGCATCGGAGTCGGCTTGATCGAAGACGAGCTGCTGCCGCGCCGCGTCGACATCTTTGCGCGCCGCAACGCCGCCGTTGAAGAGCGTCGTTTCGCGGTCGAGTGCGCGCTGATCGTTGGAAAGCTTGTTTTCCGATTGGCGCACCGCGGCGAGCGCGGCCTCGCGATCGCTTTGCGCGCTGCCGGTTCCGCGTCCGAGTGCGGCAAGCCGATCGTTCGCGGCAACGAGCCGCGCTTGGGCACTGGCCAACGCGCGCGCCGGAACGCTGCCGCCGCCGTAACTTGCCGCCGCCGAGCCGGCATCAATCTTGGCTTGCGCGAGGTCGAGCGCCAAGCCGCTCGTATCGAGCGCCGCTAGGCTCTGGCCGGCAACGACCGTCTGACCGACGTGCGCGTCGATGCGTGCAACGATGCCGGCATTGGCGAAGGCGAGCTTCGCTTCGCTGCCGGACGGCGCGCCGACGCGGCCTTGCGCGCGAATACGCGTGGTGTACGGCCCGAAGACCGCCCGCGCCAGCGGAACATCCGGCGCCGACGTCGCGGTCTCCGGCGCAGCCGTCGACGTCGTGCGATGCGTGAACCAAAGCAGCCCGCCGACGATTGCCACGACCGCGATGCAAGCGATGAGCACCATGCGCACGCGGCGATTCACGAGCCGACCTCCAAACCGAAAACCGCCTGCGCCTGCAGCCGGTCGTAGCGCGCCGACACCGCATCGACGACGGCTTGCACGTACGTCGCGCGCGACGTACTCAAATCGAGACTCGTCGATCCGCCCCGGTCGTAGCCGAGCATTGCCGCGTCGAGTTCCGCCTGTGCCGCGGCGAGCGCGGCGTTCGATGCCTGCTCGGCTTCGATCGATGCCGTCGAAGTCCGCGCCGCTGCGCCGACTTCGAGCGCGACCGTGCGCGCGACGGCGACGCGCCGCGCTTGCGCAATTTCGAGCAGGGCTGCTTGCGCGTGAATCCGCGATGCAATCGCTCCGCCGACCGGCAAGACGACTTGTGCGGTCAAGGTCGGGCCGTTCGCGGGAAAGCCCGAATCAATACCGCGATTATACCCTGCACCGAGCGTAATTGGCGGAATAACCGCGCGCCGCGCGGCGCTAAGCCCGGCTTCCGACGCGCGTACGTTCGTGTCGGCGGAGCGGATATCGGCCCGCTGCCCGAGCGCACGCCGAACGGCCTCGTCGGGGGACGGCACGGCGCCGGCCGGCTCGGCGGCTACCGGCATGGTCAGCGCTAGCGCCGCCGGCGGCCGGTCGATCTCGCGCGCGAGCGTATCGGTCGCCGAACCGTCGGTTGCACGCGCGTTCGCGGCATCGGCCTGCGCGCGCGCCAGCGCGACTTGGGCGCGCACGACATCAAGGCGCGGCACGTCGCCCGCAGCGAACCGCTTTTGCGCGGCATCGACTTGACGCTGCGCCGAACCAACCGCATCGGCGCGCGCACCGGATACTGCCCGCGCCTTGAGCGCGGCATAATAGTAGCCGATCGCGCGAATGCGCTCGGCACGTTCGGCGACCGCTTCATCGGTTTCCGCCGCGCCTACCGCTGCGGCGGCCTGGCGAATCAACGGGACGTACGTCGTACGATCGCCGAGCGTTATCTGCGTTCCGTAGGACGTCGTACGCTGCGCGATCGTCCCTTCGGGCGAACCTTGCGGCACTTCGGAATACCCGCCGAAAAATTGCAAGCCGGACGTGCCGCGCGCGATGCCGAGCGTTGCGCGCGCGTTGTCAAGCGTCGCGCGCGCGATGCGAACGTCGGGCGATGCGACGATCGCTAAGTTTTGCGCCGCGCCGACATCGATCCGATCGAAGGCGAACGCGCTCGCCGTGTCTTGCGCCAGCACCTCGTGCGGCAGCAACAGGAGCAATGCAAATAATGGAAAGGCAGCCACGTGCATGGCACGCGAACGGCGCGGCGTCCCGAGAAACGTTGCGTACAAGATCGGGATTACGACGAGCGTAAACAGCGTCGCGGTCGACAGCCCGCCGATGACGGCGATCGCGAGCGGCCGTTCCATCTCCGCGCCCGATCCTAAACCCAACGCCAGCGGAAAGAGACCGCCGATGGCCGCTAACGTCGTCATGACGATCGGCCGCAAACGCGTCGAGCCCGCTGTTAGTAACGCCGTCGTGACATCGTCACCTTGGGCACGCCGTTTATTCGCAACATCGATAAGCAAGATACCGTTCTTTACGACGATACCGACGAGCAACAATAATCCCATGAACGAAGACACGTTGATCGGTGTACGAGTGATGAAGAGCGCGAGCGCGACACCGATGAGCGCCAGCGGAATCGCACATAAGATGACGAGCGGCAAGCGGAACGAACCGAACGTTCCGAGCATGACGCTAAAGACGAGCACGATCGCGATGGCAATCACGCTGAGAAACTCGTGAAATGATGCTTGCTGCGTTTCGTACGCGCCGCCGATCGTGGCCGTGTACCCCGGCGGCAGCCCAAGCCGGCTCAACGCGTCTTTGAGCCCGGCGACGACCGCCGACAACGAGGCGCCCTCAATATTTGCCGTGACCCGGTCAATCCGGCGGCCGTTCTCTTCGTTAACGTCGCTGGCTCGCGCCGGAATGTCGACGCGTGCCAGTGCGCCAAGCGTTGTCGCTCCGTTTTTGGTTAACACCGACGTTGCATCGATCGCACCGGCATCGGGCGTGCTTCCGGCGACCCGTACGTTGACCGGAATCGTCGCGCTTTCACCCGGAATCTGCGTTGCAACCGCTCCTTGCGCGTGCGCCGATAAGGCATCGCCGAGATCCGTGCCGTTGATGCCGAGCGCACCGAGGCGCGCGGTTTGCGGCGCGATGCGCAGCGACGGATCGTCGAATACGACACCGTCGAACGAGTCGACGACACCGTGCACTTTAGCGATCGCATCGGTCGTTCTGTCGGCGTAGTCGATGAGGCGGTTTTGATCGGGGCCGACGATGGCAATCTCGACCGGTTGCGGCGCGCCCGACAGATCGTTGATTTGATCTTCGAGCAGTTGATGGAAATCGAGACTTGCCGCCGGAACCGCATCACTAAGCGCGTTGCGTAAGCGTTCGGCAATCGCGTCGTACGTCGCGCGCTTTCCGCTCGTCAAAGCAACGCGTAGCGTCCCGACGTTGGCTTGCGTCGGTGAAAAGCCGTTCGTGTCGATCCCCGTCAGCCGGCCGACGCTAACGACATCCGGATCGCGCAGCACAACCTGCTCCATTCTGCCGGCGGCCTCGTCGCTGCCGTTTAACGTTGCCCCGGCCGGCAACGTATACTTCACCTCGAATTCGCCTTCGTCGAGTTTCGGCAAAAAATCGCTGGGCAGTTGAGCGAGTAATACGACGGTCGTTACAAGAACCGCCGCCGCGCCGGCGTAAACGGCACCACGGTGACCGAGCGCCCAGCGTAAGACCGGTTCGTAACGCTCGTGCAAACGGTCGCGCCGTTCTTCGTGCGGCATCGAACTACCGAGTAGCGCCCGAGCGATCACCGGCGCAACGCCGATTGCCAACAACAGCGAAACGATAAGCGACGCGGACAGCGTAAAAGCCAGCGCGCGAAAGAAGAAACCGGTGACGCCCGATAACAATCCGAGCGGAACAAAGACGACGACGGTGGTCAGCGTCGAAGCCGCCATCGCACCGGCAATCTTACCGACGGCATCGGCGATCGTTCGTGCACGCGGTGCTTGCGGGTCGTCGGCGATGCCGCGCGCGATGGCTTCGATCACGACGATCGTATCGTCGATGATGAGCCCGACGGCAATTGCTAAGCCGCCCACACTCATGAGATTGAGCGACTGGCCCGCGCGTTCGAGCACGAGCAGCGCGATCGCTAACGCAAGCGGGATAATCGCAGCAGCGACCAGCGTCATACGGACGCTGCGCAAGAAGAGATAAATGACGATAACGGCCAGCAATGCACCCAGCAGAATCGCATCGCGCAGCGATGTTTGCGAGTCGACGATGAGCCGCGTCTGGTCCCAGTATTTAACGACGCGCACGTCGGCAGGCAACGCGGATCGGACGGCGCTTAGCCGCGTTTCGACGGCATGCGCCAGGCTGACGGCATCGGCACCCGCGAGCGGAAAGGCGTTGAGGACAACGCCGTGTTTGCCGTCGACGGCAGCTTGATCGACGATGGGACCGACACCCAAACGTACGGTTCCGAGTGAACTCAACAACACCGTACCGCCCGCTTTGAGCGGTATTCCGATCGTCCCAAGCGACCGCGCGTCGTGAATCGACGCATCGATCAAAATTACGAAACGCTGATGGTACCGTTCGGCCGTACCAACGGACACCACCGTACTCGCGTCGCCGATGGCCGTCGCGACGTCGGCAGCCGCAAGGCCGACCGCCGCGAGCGAGCCCGGATCCAGTTCGACTCGATATTCTATCGGCGGACCGCCGACAACCGACATTCGGCCCAAACCGGGCGTACCGGCAAACGCCGGGACAACACGCGTCGTCACGAACGCATTGAGCGCCGCTTGCGACAGCGCGCGCGACGTCATGCCGTACGAAACGACCGGCTCGGCATTCGGATTAACGATGACCGCCTCGATCTTACGCGCGGCCGGTAGCGTCGGTTGCAGCGATGCAATTGCGGATTGCACGTATTGCAAATCGATGCGCGGATCGGTACTCGTATCGAAATCGACGACGATTTCAGCCGAACCCTGCGTCGAGTTCGCCCGCACGCGAGTCGCCGACGGTAACGTTCCGAACGCCGTCTCCAGCGGCCGGGTGACCGCCACCCGAACTTGTTCGGGTGTCAGATCGCCGGCGTCGGCAACAACATCGATCCGGGCGAACGACATCGCCGGAAAAATACTTTGCGGCGCAATCAGGTACGATCGAATTCCAAAAGCGGCTAGAACGAGCGCGACGAAGACGATGACCTTGGCGCGGCCAAGGACGACTTGAGCTACTTTCACGAACCGTCCGAGCGTGCCATATCAAAATGACGACAGCATGAACCGTGCGCATTCTCTTTGTTGATGACGACGAACGTTTAACCAACGTCGTTCGGCGCGGACTGGCCGAATCCGGACACGTCGTCGATTGCGCGCACACCGGCAGTTCCGGTTTACAGTACGCGATGGATCGCGCCTACGATGCAATCGTCCTCGACATCATGTTACCGGAGCTCGACGGCTTTACGATCGTGCGGCGATTGCGCGCCGGCGGCGCGACCACACCGGTGCTATTTTTAACCGCGCGCGATGCGCCCGAAGACACGATTGCGGGACTCGATGCGGGCGCCGACGATTACCTTCGCAAGCCGTTCGTCTTCGGCGAACTCGAGGCGCGGCTGCGTTCGATATCGCGGCGCAGTGCACCGATTGCCAAGTCCGTACTAGTCGTGGGCGACCTGACATTCGACGTCGGTACGCGCCGCGCGCAACGCGGGACACGCGCGATTGATTTAACCGCCCGCGAAGCGGCGTTCTTGGAATACTTCATGCGCCATCCGGGACGGGTTCTGACTCGAACGCTCATCGAGGACGCGTTGTGGAGCGTCGATAAAGCCAATGCGTCGAACGTTGTCGATGTGTACGTCCGGCGTTTGCGTACGAAGCTCGAAGCAAACGGCGAAGTTCGCTTGCTTCACACGCTGCGCGGTGCCGGCTATCGCATCGAGCCGCCGCGTTCGTGATACATGCGCTCGCGCTCCGTGACCGACTCGCGCTTGCGTTTGCGCTTGCGCTCGTCGTCGCGTACGGGGTAATTGCGCTGTGCGCCGTTGTCATCGTCGACCGGGCCGTAACACGTGCCATCGACGGCCGGCTTGCGACCGTGGCACAGGCGATCTACACGATCGCCGGCGACGAACCGGACGAAATCGATAAAAAAGATCGTCAGCAATTTGCTTCGGTCGCGAGCGATGCGAGCGGCGCGCTTGTCGTCGCGCATGACGGCCGGCTTGTTTTGGGCACGTCCGACGCCGTACCGGCGTGGTCGGTTACGGCGATGCGCGATGATCGCAACGGACGAATCTACTCCGCGCAGTTCGACCGGCAGCCGGTCCGTGCAATCGTGCAACGCCGGCGGACGCATCACGAGCGCAACACGATCGTCGTTTGGCAGTCTATGCAAATCGTGCGCGACCTCGAACGTACCGTCACGTCGGTGCTCGGCGCTTTCGGCCTTGTCGTCGCCGCCGGCGGTTATTTTGCCGGCCGTCAGATTGCCCGGCGCGGGCTCCTGCCGCTTACGCGAATTACCGCGATCGTCGCCGATATCGCCGCCCACGATTTAGCGCGCCGCGTCGGTCCGCAGCCGCAAGCCGACGAACTCGGACAACTTGCCGCGACCTTCGATCAGATGCTCGACCGGTTACAATCTGCCTTTGAGCGCCAGCGTCGATTCACCGCGAACGCATCGCACGATCTGCGCGCTCCGCTCGCGACGTTGCGGGCTGAAGTCGATCTCGCCTTACGGCGCGAGCGCACCAGCGCCGAATATCGGGCCGCTCTGCACGAGATTGCGATCGATGCCGATCACTTGGATTACTTGATCGATGCGCTGCTTGCAGCCGCCCGCGTCGACGACGGCAACCTTTCACTGCAGCCCGTCGACATGGGTCAAATCGCCCGGCGGTCGGCGCTACAGATCGCTCCGCTTGCGCAAGCGAAGAACGTTCGCATCGATAGCGACATTGCGTCGGGCTGCACGATCTTGGGCGAAGCCGATCTGCTCGAACGCGCCGTGCTCGCGATCGTCCATAATGCCGTCAAATTTAGTCCCGCCGGCGGATCGATCGACGTCCAGCTTCAAACCGACGGGAAGCTCGTTCGATTGTCTGTCTGCGACGCCGGGCCGGGATTTACGGACGTCGCGCTCGCGCATGCCTTCGACCGGTTCTGGCGTGACGACAACGCACGCGGCAGGAGCGGCAGCGGCCTCGGCCTCGCGATTGCACAAGGCGCCGTGCAACGTTGCGGCGGTACGATCGTTATCGATAACGCGCGAGAGCAAAACCGCGGCGCTCGTGTCGTCATATGCTTCGCGCGTCACGGCAACGACGGCGCACAGCGCATCGATCGCGAGTCGGTAAGCGCTCGAACGACACCGCCTTAGCTGCGCGCGATCTTTTCCCCAGCTAGAGACGTCGCCGTGCTAAAAGAGCGAATCGTTTCAAACAGCGAAGCGTTTCAAACGATGTTCGAGATAGCATAGCGTCGACGCGCTCTGTATTGATCTCCTGCACAACGGCAAAAAACTGTCGAGACAGCTTACTTACAAAGCTTTGGCAACGATATTGCTTAGGCGCTGCGATCCACAACGCATTTTCATAAGGCTCGCGCGAGTTCGCTTAAACGTTGCTTGACGTTAACGTCATTTCACCAAAAGGCGGCTTACTTAATTGTACAAGCGCTCGTATTGTGTGAACTGCATGTAACACCGCTTATACAATTGTCGAAATTGATGCGTCCGAATAGCAAGCCGTTCATGCGAACCGGTGGAGGCCCTTTGTAAGCATTTCGTATACAAAAGATACGTGCGGTCGTGCTTTACGAAACGCATCGTTCGTGCATCCGCGCTTGCTTCGCTTGGAGTCGCAATTCTGGAAAAATCCGCATTCGGATGTTCGGCGCGATGAACGTCGCCGAAGAACCGGCCGCTCACTCGCCGCAAACGGCTTTTCAGGAAATATACTTTTTTATCGCGACCGCGAATGTCGCGCAGATTCATGACAAGATCGCCGAGCTAAAGCGCGATTCTAGCGCTGCTCTACTCTTGCATGCGGTGCTTGCGCAATACGATGGTCGCGTCGACCGTGCGCTGCAACTATTTGAGAAAGCCCTTAGCGGCTGCGACGGCGGCGGTCGCGCGTACGTCATCGATCTCATCGCGCCGATTCTCGTTATGCGCAACGCGTGGGAGCGCTATGATGAGCTGCGCCGTTCGGTTGGATCGACGACCGAACTCGAAGGCTGCTTTCTGGCATTTGACGCCGTTTCGCTTGCGCGCAGCGGTTCAAAAGCAGCATCGATTTGGGCTGCTGCGCAGGCTGAAGCCGGCGTACACCCGGCAGCCAACGAGTTTTTGCGCGCTCGCATTCTGCAGCGCGTCGCGCATGCTGCGTACGAACGAGCCGACTTTGAAACGGCAATGGAACAAGCGCTCGAAAGCGCCGGCGGCTTCGAGGCCATATCCGCCGGTCGCTCGGCAGCCGCATCGTATTCGATCGTCTATAACGTGTTCCATGCCGTGAGCGGCGATCTTGAAAGTGCCGATGCTTATGCGCGGAAAATCGTTGACACCGCGCAGCTGTCCGGCGATCGGTCGTTTATGATGAGCGGCCTCGTCGCGCAGTATGAGATCGCCTCGGAACTCGGCGATCGGGCACGGGCCGAAGCGCTGCGCAAAGAGATCACTGCTTTCGCGTTACCCAAACAGTATCAAGAACGGTTTGCGCGCGGCATCGCCGATCTGCTCGTGCTCGCTGCCGCCGGCGACTTCTTCGCCTTTCGCGCAAATGTCGTATTGCTGCGTGACAGCGTTATCTGCGATCGGTCGATGATAGCGCTGACGTCGGCACTCCGATCCTTGGCCGAAGCAGCTCTCGACGAAGTTGAGGACGCCCGGCGTTCATCGCGGAATGCGCTGGGCCTTTGCACGATACGTGACGCCAACGAACCGGCGTATGCAAAGCGCTACCGCCGGCTAGCGCGCGCCATAGCCGCATGTACGTGTGCGATCATCGGCGATAACATTCGGGCGCGACGCGCGGTAACCAACGATGCAGATTGTCTGGCACTCTTGGCGGTGGCCGAAGGCGGCGACTTTCGCTCGGTGCTGCCGCGCATGCGCGGGTATGCATGCGCCGTCGCTGCGGCAGTTCGCGCGGTCGCCCAAACGCACGGCGGTTCTCCGCTGAGCGCCGCTGAGTTCGAGGTGCTGCGCCTCCTCGCCGCCGGATACTCGGCACCGCAAATCGCTGCAGGCTCGAAGCGCAGCGTTCACACCGTTCGCGCGCAAACACGCTCGATCATCGAGAAGTTCGGTGTGAGCGGTCGCGCCGCAGCCGTCGCTTTTGCACAACGCAGCGGGCTTTTAAGCCATATTTGATCGGCCTTTGCGGCGCTCGTAGTCAGATGTGACGCTCGCAGTTTTCTCCGGCGGACCTAAAGTAGGGGCACACCACACCGCCTGACGCCGGAGAGCACAATGATCGACGCGATCCTCCAGTTGATCCACACGATAATACAAACCGTCCCGATCATTTCCGGCTGACATGAGCGGGGACGACGTCGAACTCGACGTCGAGGCGCTCAGCGAATTCATCGCCGGCTGCTCGATCGCCGAAATTGCATCGATCTATCGCTGGTCCTTCGCGACAGCTGAAAACCAGCTGCGTCGAGCAATGATTCGCTACGGCTTTCGCCGCCAAGTGGTCTCACCGTCGCAACGCGATCGCTTCGTGCGAGTCGTGCGACGGATCCGGCGCACCTAACGCATCGTTTGGGTGCACCGCGGCTCCGCTGCTTATGGAGCCGCCGATCAAATGTCCCATCCGCCGACTTTGCGCGGGTGGGCAATACCACCACTCACTCAAGTAAAGAAAGTACGAGAGCATCATGGATATCGAAGCAATCGCCGCCAACGAAGCCGCCACGACCGAGAATCCCGCCCACAACATCAGCACCAGCGAAGCGCGTCCCGACGGCATGGTCTTCGCTTGGAGCCACTACTGCATCGCCGTCGACTCGGTCAAATAACGCTCAGGCCGACGAACGGACGACACGAGTCGGCATGTCTTCATCCGCATGCCGATCGAGCCTTAGAACCACCAACAACTGTCACACAAACACACTTCACACTTCACACTTCACTAAAGAAAGTACGAGTTCAACATGGATATCGATATGATTGCCGCTAACGAAGCCGTCGACAGCGAACACGCCGCCCACAACATCAGCAGCGGTGAAGCCCGCCCCGACGGCATGGTTTTCGCTTGGAGCCACTACGTTATCGCCGTCGACAAGTAAGACCGGCGCTTAGGGCTACGGGCCGGGTTAACTCCCCGGCCCGCTACGTTTCTGCTTATTTTCTGGGAGCCTACTACCAATGAGTGACATCTCGGTTCGTGCCGCGACGCTCCATTGCGAATCACTCGCTTGGGTCGTCGCCAAGCGCGAATACTTTCGGATCGATCGTTGCTTTGCCGGTGACGACGATATGGCATTTGCGCTTAAATGCTTTACCGAACTCGTTCTTTATGTCGACCGCTTGGGCGCTGCGGGCATCTCAACGTCTGAGCTACGTGTATTGCTCGACTTCATCGAAGCGCAATTGCCGGCTTTCGATTGGATCGGCGCGGTGCTTCATTCACCGGTTTCGGGCGCGTCGCTCGGCTACGTTCTCTCCGTCTGTACGCGTTTCAATTTACGCCTGCCGTTCGATCGGGAAAAAGCCTGCCGGCTCTACGATTGCGGCTACATCGACAGCCTGGAGCGCGTGCCGTTTCGGGCCATCGAGATCGCGTTTGCGATGCTTCCCGCCGGACCGCCGCTGGCCGACATAAGTTCCGAATTGACGCCGCTTACGACGGCCGGCACGAGCCGCCTCAATCCGCAAACGACGCGGATGGGCATGTATAGCGTAACGCACACGATTTTTTTTGCCGCCGAATTCGGCGCGCGGCCGCTGGAACCGCTGCTGGGCCGGCAGCTCGTCGAACGTCTCGAACGTTTTACGAAGCTCGGCGCAGCGCATGCCATGCGCGGCGACGATCTCGACTTGCTCGGCGAATGGCTTATTTCGTGGAACATCCTCAAGCTGCCGGCGACGCGGCTTGCAACGGCGGCAATCGACGCACTAGTCGCCGGCCGGCGTGCCGACGGCTCGCGTTCCGCCTTTACCTTCGATGAAGAACGGCATGCCGCATTGCCGCCGGATGCCGCCCTTGCCTACGCCTTTAAACACTCGTATCACACCACACTCGTCAGCGGCATGTGCGGTGTTCTCTGGCAGGCTTCAGCAATGTTAGCGGTGGCGGTATGAACGCAACGACGCTTCCGTCGTCAAGCCGCTGGCGCGAAATTAGCGACCTCATCAGTGCGGCCAACGCCTTGCCTCACGATACAAACGTCGACGCGACCGTTGCAACGTTGCACGCCGGCCTGCACGCGTTTGCCCCAACGCGTGATGAGTTGAGCGCGCTAACGTTCTGCAATGCTGAACTGCTTTACGATGTGCTCGCCGCCACCTATTTTCTCCGTCGCTTCACGCCGGCGTCGCCGCTCTGTCCGCGCTTTCACTCGATCGTCGCCGCCGCAGCCGCGTCGCATTTGCAATCGGGTATCGAAGTTGCCGCTCACTATGCCGCGGCCTGCGAGACGTACTTTCGTGCACTGGCCTATCCGCACGGCACTTCGCCGTACAGCGCGATGCCGGTCGCGGCATTCAAACTTCCATTCTATTTAGTCCGGCCGCGCACGCTTAGCGACCGGGCCGACTTTCGCCGCGCAATCTATGCCGAGCGCTTACGAGACCCGGCGGCCGGTCCGCTCGCCGATCTGCTCGCTTACGAGCTGATCGACACGATTCGCGCCGGCGACGCGACGCAAACCGCGTGGCTGTTGATCGCTTGGACCGGCAACACCGCGCTCGAACGCAGCTTGCTTTCAGCCGGTCTCCGTTTGCTCGAACGCGATCCGCCCGATCGACATATCGTAACTCTCGTCCACGCGAATCTTCGCGCCCGCGCAAACGCTCGAAAGGAGCCGCAATGACTTCCCTCACTTCACTCCGCCTAAGTCCGAATTGGGCCAGCGCTGCCGCTTGGCTCGCAACGGTACCGGCCGCCACCACGGTCGACGCATCGGTGCGACGGCTTGTCGGGCTTGCTACGTGTGCCATTGCTTCCGACGATCCGGCAATCACGTCCGCTTGGCAGACGGCACATGCCGCTGCCGAAGAGCGCGCCGCCCGATCGCTCAACGATCGCTTCCCGGCGTGCGATCCCTATCTCGTCGTTTTCGCCGCAGCGGCGGCACTGGGAGCGCGCTTGCCCATCGACGGGTTTCGCAGCGACCTGGGTGCGTTAGCCGCACAGTTGCAAACGCGTTCGGCATCGGCACGCAGCCATCCGCGCGTCTTTGCCGCTGCAATGCTGCTGCGAGCGATGGGTTACGAGGTTTCCGCCGATCGGGCCGAACTCAATGCCTGGGTACCGCCCAGTCTTGAGAAACTCTTCGATGCCGATGATGCGATGCTCGCCAACCTCGCTCATTGGCTCACGCTGCAACGGTGTTACGACGATGCAGGCACCGCGATCGCGCGTATCGGCGATCCGGCAGACGTCGCCGACGCACTCGTGGCCATCGCCGTAGCTGAATGCCGAGCGTATCGCCTGACGACGGCTGCCGATGTCGTACGTGCCGTGCAAGCCGCCGAACTGCCGTCCGAAGAACTTGCCGAGATACGGAATTTTCTCGTACTTCAACAGCGCGATGACGGAGCATTCGGTTACCGTAATCCGTTCGTGAGCGCGACAACGCCCGACGATGCGACTCGCTTCCATTTGCCGATTTCACTGGCGACCTTGATTGCCTTCGCGGAATACCGCCGCCGGCGCCCGCTCGTTGCAAGCATCGTCGAGCGTTTGCAATGAGCCGGCAATTAGCGACTCGCTTTCTGCGTCTGATTCGGCCGTGGTTGGCGCGGATCGCCGGCGGCGCGCTTGCATCGGCACTTTGCGGCGCGGTCTATATTTTAGTGCCGATCGCGCTACGCAACGTTATCGACGCACTCGCGCACGGTGACGGCGCGGCAAAGACGCGGGCGGTCGAAGCCGGCGTCGCCGTCATCGTCGCAATCGCGCTGGGTCAAGCCATCTGTTCCTACTTTCAATCGATGCTACTGGCCAGCGTCAATGCGGGAATGACGCGCGAGTTGCGGCGCCGGCTCGTCGAGCATGTTCTGCGTCTGCCCTTACGGGTGAGCGGCGCGGAACGTGTCGGCGTCTTTCTCGGACGCTATAGCGCGGATATTCCGGTCATTCAAGCCTTGGCTACGACGACGATTCCATCGCTGCTGCGCAATGCAGCAATCGTCATCGGGCTGATCGCCGTGCTCTTCGTCATGTCGTGGAAACTCACGATCGTAACGGCCGTCGTCATTACCGTCGTCGGCTTTGCGTCGCAGCATTTCGTGCGCCGCACCGCCGGTCTATCGCGGCCGCTGCAGACCGTGCGCAGCGAAGCCCTCGCGTTGCTGGGTGAAATGATCGCAAACGTCGCGCTGATCCGCGCGTTCGGACGCCAAGCAACGATCGTCGCACGCATGAACGAGCGGCTCGATCTCGCCTACGATCTTTCGTTGCGTGCAGCTCGCGTATCGGCGCTTTCGCGGTCCGTCGTGAACATCGTGGGCGGCTTGCTCATTTGCACGATCCTTTGGCTTGGTGCAAGCAACGCGCTCACAAGTCACGTTGAACTCGCGACGATGATGGGTTATCTCACGGCGTCGGGAATGCTCGCGGCGGCGCTCGGTACCGTCGCCGGAAGCGCCGGTTCGGTCGCTACATCGGTCGCGTCACTCGAACGATATCTCGATCTGCTCGACGTGGAAACCGATGTCGACGAACAGCTTGGACGAACGCCTCCGGTGCTCGGCGCGCTCAGCTTTCAGAACGTATCATTTCGCTACCGCGGCGATACCGCGGTATTGCACGATGTAACGCTCGACATCCCGGCCGGAACATCGCTTGCCATCGTCGGTCCAAGCGGCTCGGGTAAAAGTACGATCTTACAACTCGTGCTTGCCGCGTTCACGGCGCAAAGCGGCCGGATCTTCCTCGACGGGCATCCGCTCGACACGATTGCGACGTCGTGGCTGCGCGAACGCATCGGCTACGTTCCGCAAGAACCGTATGTTTTTCATGGAACTATCGCCGAAAATCTCCGCTTCGGTAAGCCGGACGCGTCGGTCGCCGAGCTGCACGAAGCCTGCCGCGTTGCACGCTTCGATCGGGTTGTCGCCCGCTGTGCGACCGGATTCGATGAAGTCGTCGGCGAGCGTGGCACGACGCTCTCGCGCGGCGAAGCGCAGCGGCTCGCAATCGCCCGCATGGTGCTGCGCGATCCGGCGATCGTGTTGCTCGACGAAGCAACGGCATCGCTCGATGCCGAGAACGAGCGGCTCGTACTCGAAGCGCTCGACGAGTCGTTACGCGGCCGAACCACAATTAGCGTTACGCACCGGCTCGAAAATGCAATGCGCTGCGATCTCGTCGCAATCTTGTACGAAGGCCGGCTCGTCGAACGCGGCAGTCCGGCGGACTTATTACGCCGCGGCGGGATGTTCGCGCGACTTATCGCTGCGACCACCTTTGCAAACGAGACGGCTCTTAGCCGCATTACGCCGCTCACCGTCAGCCTGCTTTAACACGCTCTTATCTGCTGCAAAATGGCGCAAGGAACATCATGAACGACTTTCTCGAACGTCCGCTCCCAACGCATCGGGGCGTAGCGACCCGGCTCCGGCACACCGACTGCCTACCCGATCGGCCACGACGCGGCTGCACGAACGCTGAGCTCGCAGAGACGCCGGCTGCTCATGCGCACTGAACGCGAAACGTCCAATCGCCTCGAGCTGTGTGCGCTGACCAAAACGTATGGTGCGAAATACGCTATACGCGACGTGACGCTGACGCTCCACCCAGGCGTCACCGCGCTGCTCGGTCATAACGGAGCAGGCAAATCGACGCTCATGCAGATCCTCGCCACGACGGCGCGGCCGACATCGGGCGAACTGCGTTGGAACGGCGAAGCGATCGGCGCACGCACGATCGATCGGCTGCGCGCGCGACTCGGTTATGTACCGCAGCAATTTGCCGGCTATCCGCAACAGACCGTCGACGAGTTTCTTACCTATATCGCGCGCTTACGCGGGATTCGCGGCCGAGATGTGCGCAGCCGCGTTGCAAACTCGCTCGAAGCGTTTGCGTTGCTGCCGTTCGCTCGCACCCGGTTGAGCGCTTGCAGTCCGGGCACCTTGCAACGCGTCGGTATCGCGCAAGCGTTGCTGGCCGACCCGGCACTGCTTTTACTCGACGAACCGACGGCCGGAGTCGACCCGGCAAATCGCGATGCGCTGCGCATGATGCTGCGCGAACTCGGACGGCACGCAATCGTGTTGATCTCGACCCATATCTTGTCCGATTTGACGGACGTTGCGACGCGCGCCGTTACTCTTCACGCAGGCAACGTCGCGTCTGACGAGCGTATCGACGTGCGCGCCGGCCGAAGCTGCGAAACGGCCGGCCGATGATCTTCGCCACGCTCGTACGTGCCGAAATCGGAGCGCGCCTGCGGACGCCCGCCTTTCTTGCAGCCGCCGGAATCATGCTCGTCCTGGCCACGCTGCTGTTGCCGCTGCCGGGCGCACCATACACGACAATTACCTATGCAAATCGTCCGGGATTGCTCCTGGGCGGCTTTGCCGGCACGGCTTGCGGCACCGTGCTCACGATGCTCTTCGGCTTGCCCGCGCTCTTTGTTACCGGTGACTCGCTGGCACGCGACCGGCGCAACGGCTTCGGGCGGCTACTCGCAACGCTTCCGCTGTCAAACGTCGGCATCGTCCTAAGCCGGGCCGCTGCGGCGTTCGCTGCATCGGTCGGTGTCGCTGCCGCCGTCGGCATCCTGCTCGCGCTCGAAGGCAGTCTGCGCAGCGGAACGGCGTTTGACGCAGCGCAATTTTTCACTCACTATTTTCCGATCGTTGTCCCGGGTCTCGCCGTTTTTGCAGCGTTGGCAACGATCTTTGATGCGCTGTTGCCCGCACGCACCGGCTTGCGCGTCGCTGTTTGCCTCAGCGGCTGGATGGCGGTGCTGCTGCTGTCCGCGGTGCCGGCGATCGGCGCCTTCGATCCCGATGGCATTCGTCCGCTGCGCGACGAAGCGACGCGTGCATTCGCCGGCCTGAGCGGCGGGTGGTCGATCGGCTTTGTCAGCGTCGATCCGGCGGCGCAGCCGTTGCAGTGGTCCGGAGTTACGATCGATACGAGTTTTCTTGCGGCCCGCTTGACCTTACTTGCCGTTGCGGCGATCGCCGTCGCCGTCGCCGCCGCCGGTTTCGACCGCTTTGCGGCGTCCGCGCAGCGAGCCGGTAACAACCTCACCGCGCTCGGCGGCCGGATGTCGCTGCCGCGGCCGCCGGCGTTGATGCACTCTCTTCGCTACGGTCTCGGCGCGCGCATGATTGCCGACTTGCGCTATTGCGCCGGAGCGCAGCGGCGCCTGGCGTTTGTCGCTGCAGCGATCGCGGTGCTCGCCGCCGTCGTTTCGCCTGCATCGCTGCCGGCGGCGAAGATTACGATCGTGTTCGATGCCCTGTTCATCGCGCGGTTGTTCGGTATCGGCGATTTTGGCGAAGCGCGCGACCGGCTGCTACGAACGCTGCCCGGCTGTGCCGCGAACTGGACCCTCTGGAAGGCGCTCGACGTGTTCGCGACAACGACGCTACTCGCGCTCCCGGTTCTTGCCGTCGACCTTGCCCGTGAAGGTGCCGTCTCAGCCGCCGGTCTGGTTCTCACCGTCGGCTTTGTTGCGGCGCTGTGCGCGTTTTGTGCCCGACTATCGGGCGGTGCCGTGCTCGGAACGGTCACGACGTTCGGTTGGTGGTACTTGTGCATTCTCAACGCACCGCCGCCGGCGCTCGATCTCGCGGCGATCCGTGCACACCCGTCGATCGGGACGCTTGCCGCCGTAGCGCTAACGATCGCAATCCTCGCCGGGAGCGAGCGGTTTATGCGCTTGAACCAAACTCGAAACCCAACGAGATCTTAGCGCAGGCCGCGCCGCTTCGCGAGGCTCGAGCTAGTTACTACCTGCCGCCGCGTTCACGACCGGCGTTGCGACGAGGTGTTCGGCGATGTACCACACGTGTGTTTCATTCGTCCGGAGCACTTGACTGACGAGCAGATCGTTTGTGCCTTCGTCGTCGCCGTCTTCGGTGGCTTTGATACCCTCGCGTACGCGCGCAATCGTCAGCTCGTGTGCGTCGAGCAGCCGCTGCAGCATCGCCGGAACGCTTTCAGCACCGTCGGGCGGCCGGGGAATATCGGTCAATTCGGCCACGTGACGCGGATCGCCGACCGCGATACCGCCGAGTTTCTGAATTCGCTCGGCCAAATCATCGGCAAGTTTGAGCTGTTCGGCTGCGTGTTTGTCGAGCAACAGATGAAGCTGATAGAACGTCGGCCCGCGCATGAGCCAGTGATGCTTTTTATACAGCGCGTAGAGGATCTGCGTATCGGCGAGAACGCCGTTCATCTGTTCGCAGCTTTTCGCGCGCTCGTCTTCTTCGAGCTTGATCGGGCGGTCGACTACGTCGCCGAAATGTTGTAGTTCGACGCCCATGCCGTCTTGCGCCGCTGCCGCTTGGCCGGCCGCAACCGACTTCCCGTTTGGCGTATGGTCGGCGCCTTCGCGGCGCGCCTTTGTCGTTGCCATTAGCACTCCTTATATGACCTTTGCGTAACGCGTTTCTCCGGACATTGACGTTACCGTTCGCGGGTTGGTTCCGGGCGCGATGCCGGTGCGCCGCTTCTTCTCGCGTTTACGACATAATGAATCCGCCGTCGGACATCGATTGTTTGACCGGTGATCTACGCTGCATCGGTCGAGGCTAAAGAAGCGACGAGACCGGCGATGTCGTCGGCCGTTCCGGCGCGCCGCAACGGGATGCCGCGCACCCATTGCGCCATCAGCTCGCCCGGTGCATATTCTCAGAGCAACTTGCCCCAGGCTGCATCGTTGTAGGCTCACAGATCGGTGCCGATATTAGTAAGACAGATCGCATTGACGGTGATGCCTCACCGCGCCGGCTCTTTCGCCAAGCTTTGCGTGAGGCCCACGACGCCGAATTGCCTGGCTGCATCGTGCGCGTGTAGATGAAGCCTTGCCGCGCTTGTCCCACGCCGTAATGATGAGCCGGCCGCTTCTACGCGGTAGCAGAGGCCTTGTTGCGGCCTGGCAGCATAGGAAGACGCCCTTGGTAGTAACGGCCGTGACGGCGTCCCATTTATGTTCCGTCAAGTCGGCCAGCGGCTTGATGGTAACGATCGGTGCGCCGTTCTAGAATTGAGACAATCAGGCCGGCAGCGGCTCCGTATCGTCGACGAGTTTCGCGGCGGTAAACCGGTCGGTAATGAGCACATCGATAAAGGCCCCGCGCAGCGCGCCGCGCAGCGCCGCAACTTTGCGTGCGCCGCCCGCCACCGCGACGACGCGCCGGACGTCACGCAATTGGTCGAGCGTTATTCCGATAACGCGCTCTTCGAGCGACGAGTGAATCGCGTGACCGTTCGCATTGAAGAAGTGCAGACAGATGTCGCCGACCGCGCCTAATTTCGCGAGTTCCGTTAACTCTGCGGCGGTGAACACGTTACCGCTATCGGCTAAGAGTTTGGACGGCCCGACCGCGCCGACGCCGACGAGCGCCATCGTGGTACGCGCGAACTCATTCATCGTGTCGCGAACGAATGGATCGCTCAGCAGCACGTTCTTCGCTTTCGCCGACGTTGCCACGCCTTGCGTCGAAAGCAACAACGGAGTTGCATGCGTCAGTTTCGCCAAGCGCACCGTGAGATTCGTCGCGTGCGCCTGCACGCTGGGATTTCCCATTCCGCCCAATATCTGCACGACTTTATCGGCCGCGGGCGGCTTCAACGGATGGATGTTATCGACCATCCGCAGCAGCGATTCGCTCCAAGACGAGATACCGATGATTTCATCGCGCTCGAGCGTCGTCTCGACGTAATGCGCGGCGGCCTCGCCGATCCGCGCGAGAATCTGCTCTTCACGGTCCTCGCCGCAGTCGGCAACGACGACTTCGGACAGATTGAAGGTGCGCCGTAAGCGGTCTTCGAGTTCAGGATACGTGCCGCCCGGCACATTGACGGTGATCCGAACGATATCCTCATCGCGCGCTTTGCGAATGAGCCGCGAAACCGTCGTCTGCGAGATGTGAAGCTGGTCGGCAATGTCGGTCTGTTTCATTGCGTCGATATAATACATCCGCGCGATGCGGGCGCTCAGTCGAAGCTCGTGAATGCGTGCCATACCGTCGCTCCGGCATTCGTTAAGCGCCGCCGCTTACCAGCAAACGAAACCGCCGTCGACGAGCAGATCGATGCCGGTGCAAAACGACGAGGCGTCGCTCAGCAGAAAGATCGCCGGCCCGACGAGCTCGTCGACGCTCGCCATCCGCCCCATCGGCGTATCCGCCTCGAATTGTTTGCGCGCGTCGGCGACTTCGGGCCGCGTGTTCATCGGCGTCGCGGTATAGCCGGGACTTATCGCGTTCACGCGAACGCCGCGAGCACACCATTCCATGGCGAGGCTCTTACTAAGCTGTATGACGCCGGCTTTGGATGCGTTGTAATGACCTTGCAACAGACCGCGGTTGACGATCGATCCGGACATCGATGCAATGTTGACGATTGCACCGTTTTTCCGCGGCAGCATGACGCGCGCTTCGGCCTGACAAGAGAGAAAAATACCGGTTAGATTTATATCGATTACTTTTTGCCACTGCTCTTGCGACATGTCCTCGGCCGGCGCAGCGTTGGCAATACCCGCGCAGTTGACTGCAATTCCGAGCGGACCGAGCCGGCTTTCAACGGCTTCGACGGCGGCGGCAAGATCGGCACTTTGCGTGACGTCGCCGCCGAGTGACAGCGCATGCCTGCCGGCGGCTTCAATGCGCGACACCGTTTCAGCAATGCCCGGGCTGCTCGCAAGATCGAAGCAGCCGACATCGGCGCCGGCTTCGGCTAGACCGACCGCGAGGCGCTGGCCGATCCCGCTGCCGGCGCCGGTTACCAGCGCGATCCGATGCTCCAAATCGAAGAGCTTGAGCGTCATGCCGTTGCAAGCTCCATCACCGCAACGTTGGTGGCGGCGCCGGCAGCAAGAATCCCCATCTGCCGGCCCCGGCTGAGCACCATGACCCGATGCGACAACCCGAGCACCTCTTCGAGATCCGAACTCACGACGATCACCGCCATTCCCGCTTGTGACAAACCGGCGATCACTTCGTAGATCGCCGCTCGCGCACCGATATCGATACCGCGCGTCGGCTCATCGAGAATAAAAACTTTGGGCGAACGCGAAACCCACCGCGCGATCACGACTTTCTGCTGATTGCCGCCGGACAAATAGCGCATCAATTGCGGCGCCGAACCTTTGACGCCAAGCCGCGCAATGGCCGCCGTCACGAAGGCGCGGATGCGTTTGGGTACGACCCAGCCGCTCGGTGCGACACGATCGAAATTACCGAGCACGATATTTGCAGCAACGCTTTGATCGAGTAAAATGCCCTGCGCTTTGCGATCCTCGGGCACCAGCACCAATCCGGCGGCGATCGCGTCGCTCGGACCGGTTACTTTAATTGCTGCGCCGTTCACCCGAATCGTACCGGCGCTCAAGGCGTCTGCACCCGCGATCGCGCGTACCAACTCCGTTCGCCCGGCGCCCACGATGCCGGCGATGCCGAATACTTCACCCGCTCGCACAGCGAACGAGATCTCCCGGAAAGCACCGGTGGCCGATGCAAGTCCGTCGACTTCGAGAACGACCTCGTCACTGCTGCGCTGCAGATGGGGAAAGATGCGGTCGACACTCCGGCCGACCATTGCTTCGACGATAATATTGACCGGCATTTGCGCGGTCGCGTGCTGCGCCACTAATTTGCCGTCGCGTAAGACCAGAACGCGATCTGCAATGCGGGCGATCTCATCGAGACGATGGCTGATGTAAATAAACGAGACGCCCTCGCGGCGCAATTGATCGACCTGGGCGAAGAGCCGTTCGGTCTCGTCACCGCCCAGTGCGGCGGTTGGTTCATCGAGAATGAGCAGTCGTGCGTTGAGCGTCAGCGCCTTGGCAATCTCGACTTGCTGTTGCGCCGCGACGCGTAAGGACCGCACGAGTTGCGTCGGCGGCACATTGAGTCCAAGCCGCTTCAATTGTTCGGCGGCGCGCCGATTCATAGCGGCGCGATCGACGCGGCCGCCGCGCATCGGCAGCCGGCCGACGAACACGTTTTCGGCTATTGACAGGTCCGGCAGTAGCCGCATCTCTTGATGGATCAATCCGATTCCGGCCGCGATTGCGCCACCCGGCGCGGCCGGCGCATAGGGCCGGCCGCGCCACGTCATCGTACCTTCCGTCGGTGCGAACAGTCCGGCGATCATCGATGAAACCGTCGATTTGCCGGCGCCGTTTTCGCCGAGCAGCGCTACGACCTCACCCGGCGCGACATCAAAGCTGATGTTGTCGACGACGCGAATCGGTCCGAACAGCTTGCCGATGCCGCGCAGCGAGAGTCCCATGGCCGGGGCCTCTGCGCTCGCGGTCGCGGCATCCATCGATGAAGACACGCGCGCTCCCTCGTTAGGGATGTTTGGCAATGTATTGGTCGACGTTGTCTTTGGTCGTAAGCATCGCTTTTTGCAATTGCTCTTTGGGCACCATTTGGTGATTCATGAGTTTCATCGCCGAATCGAGCGCAAGCCGGCCCATGAACTGCGTTTGCTGCGTCATCGTCGCGTCGACCGATCCGGCCTTGACGGCCTTGAGTCCGGCCACATCACCGTCAAAGCCGACGATGAGCACCTTGTGATCTAAGTTGGCAACCTTGACGGCTTGCGCGGCACCGAGCGCCATTGCATCGGCATGACCGAAAAAAACATTGATCGTGCTGTCGCGCTGCAGCATATCTTGGGCAACGGCGAAACCCTTGTCTTGGGCCCAATCGGCGGTTTGCGTCGCGACGATTTTGAGCCCGGGATTTTTGTCGAGCGCTTGTTGGAAGCCCTTGGTGCGATCGATCTCGGGCGTGGTACCGAGTTGACCTTGCAACGCGCCGATTTTGGCTTTGCCCGCCGTTGTCTTTGCAACGTAATCGCCGAGCGTGCGGGCTGCCGCAACGCTATCGCTGGCGATGAAGGTGTCGCCCGGTGCGTCCGGCGCATTGCGATCGACGGCGATCACCGGTATATGCGCCGCACGTGCAGCACGAACCGGCACGCCTGCAGCCGTCGCGCCGGCCGGAATGTAAATGAGCGCCGTAATACCGCGCGTAATGAGATCCTGAATTTGACTCACCTGCGTCGCGGCATCGCCCTTGGCATCGACGGTGACGACGTCAACGCCCTTGGCCTGACCTTCGGCTTCGACAGACTGCTTGATTTCATTGAAGAAGTCGGCTTGTAAATTAGCGACCGCGAGACCGACGACGGGTTTTTTGGTCTGCGCCCAAGCACTCGACGTTGTACCGGAAAGCATCGTCAAGGCAAGTAGCGTTGCGGCAGCACTCTGAACTCTATGCATGGAATCTCCTTGTAGTAGCGATGGTGATGCGTTGGTTACCGTTCGCGCCGGCGTAAGCTGTCGAATGCGACAGCGATCGCGATGACGAGGCCGACGATAATTTGTTGAATGAATGGCGAGACGCCGACAAGATTGAGGCCGTTGTGCAGCACGCCGATAATCAGAACGCCGACGACCGTACCGCCGATTCCGCCGATCCCGCCGCTCAGACTCGCGCCGCCGATTACGACCGCGGCGATTGCGTCGAGTTCGTAGCCGAGCCCGGCGCTCGGTTGCGATGAGTCGAGGCGCGCGGCAAACACAACGCCGGCGATGCCCGATAGTGCACCGGCGACGACGTACACCGCCGTCGTTAGGCTGTTGACGCGGATGCCGGCCAGTCGCGCGACTTCGCGGCTACCGCCGATTGCATATAGATTGCGGCCGACGGCGCGATACTGCAAAATAACCCAGCTAATGAGTCCGATTATAATAAATAGCGCGACCGTTACGGACAAAAAGCCGAGATGGCGCTGCGTCGAGAGCGCCGTGAACCAGTCCGGATAACCGACGATCTGTTCGCCGTTGGTGATGATATTGGCCAAACCGCGCGCAATCGTCATGGTCGCGAGCGTCGCAATGAACGGCGGTAATTTTGCACGAGTGACGAGCAGCCCGTTCGCTAAACCGCATAAACCGCCGACGATCACGGCGATGCCCATCGAGAGCGGGAAGGGCAGGCCTTTGTCATTGGCAAGCCAGCCCATGACCATCATCGATAGCGCAAGCGTCGATCCGACCGAAAGATCGATACCGCCGATGATGATGACCGCGGTCATGCCCACGGCCATTATCCCGAGCACGGTCACCTGATCGATGACGTTAAGCCCGTTACGCAGTGATAAGAAGTACGGACTGAGCGAGGTAAAGACGACGCACAGCAGCACGAGGCCGATGAGCGGACCCTGCGTGCCGCTGAGAACGCGCAGCCAGGCGGCACCAGGCCGAGCGGAGGAACCTTCTACCGCCGGGGCCGTGCTTGTTGCCATCGTTGCCTGCTCCTCTATCATCGGTATGAAACGTTAAGCGAACGCGGAAGCAACGGATGCGGCCGCTTGAGGCGGACGGAAACGCGCCCGTGAGATCGCTGCTTGCCAACCGGCACGCAACTGCCGTCGCGAATGCTCGTCGGCGGTCGGCTCAAAAACATCGCGGCGGCGCGGTAACGCGCGCAGGTCGGCCCACGACCAGACACCGGCGGCGTAGCCGGCGAGATGCGCGGCGCCCAGCGCCGATAACTCCGTCGCCTCTGCGCGATAGACGGGATGACCCGCGATGTCGGCTTGCAATTGCATGAGCATGTCGTTGCGCGCCGGGCCGCCGTCGGCAAATAAGCGTCGCGTTGCACTTACTTCGGCATCGAAAGCGTCGGCGACATCGGCAACTTGATGCACGACCGATTCAACGGCGGCTCGCGCGAGTTCCGCGCGACCGCTTTTCTGCGTCAAGCCGGTCAAGAGTCCGCCGGCCTCGCGATCCCAGTACGGCGCACCGAGGCCGCTGAACGCCGGCACGAGCGCAACGCCGTCGCTGTCGGCAGTTGCCGCAAGATCGACGAGTTCGCCCGGTGTGATTGCCAATATGTCGGCCAGCCAGCGCAACGCGGCACCGGTCGCGCGGATGTTGCCCTCGGCTGCGTGAAAGATCGCATCCGTCTGCCACGCAACGGTCAAGCACAATCCAGGACCCACGGGCTTGGGCGCCTCCAGCAAGCCCATCACTGACGAGCCGGTACCATAGGTAACTTTGAGCGAGCCCGCCTCGAATGCGCCGTGCGCGAAGAGTGCGGCATGCGAATCGGCCATGACGCCGCACAAACGCGCGCTCTTCGGTAAACACGGCAACGCGGTAAGCTGCGGAAAGGGACCGATCGACGGTATAATTTCGGGCAGTGTCGCGCGCGGAATCGCAAATAGCGCGAGCAATCCGTCATCCCACTGCAGGCGCGCCGTATCGAGCAGTTGCGTCCGCGAAGCATTACCGGCTTCGATGAGATGCGCGCCGGTGAGCCGAAACATCAGCCACGAGTCGACCGTGCCGAAGCAGAGGCGTCCCGCGCGTGCGTCATCACGCTGCGGATCGACGAGGTCGAGCAGCCACGACATCTTTGCAGCCGAAAACATCGGATCGAGCGGCAAGCCGGTCACGGTTCGAACGCGTGTTTCAACGTCGGCACTGCGCAGCGCATCGCAAAGCGCTGCCGTACGCTGGTCTTGCCAGCTCACGAGCGGAGCGACCGGCTCACCCGACGCGCGTTCCCAGACGACGACGGACTCGCGCTGCGAACTTAAACCGACGGCAGCGATGCGCCCGGCATCGACCTGCGCGACGCACGCATCTACCGCGGCAACGACGCTGCGCCAAAGTTCGCTTGCCGATTGTTCGACCCAGCCCGCGCGCGGATGTGACTCGCCCAGCGGCACCGCGGCGCGCGCGACGATTGCACCGCCGGCATCGACGAGCAGACACTTCGTCGCACTCGTACCTTGATCGATGGCAAGCACGAGCGAACGTCCGGCGTTCAAGCAAAAAGCTCGCGCGCCGCGCGCGCGATTCCGGCTGGATCGAGTCCAAAATACTCGTAGAGAAACTCCGCGCTGCCGGTCGGTGCGAAGCCCGACACGCCGAGCATTCGCATCGGAACCGGCCGAACGCGTACGACGATCTCGGCGACGGCGGCGCCTAATCCGCCCGTCGTGCGGGCTTCTTCAATCGTGACGATGCGCCGCGTTTCGGTCGCCGCCGTAACGATCGCCGCCTCATCGAGCGGAACGATCGACGACACGTTGATCACCCGCGCAGATATTTTCCGGGCGGCTAACAGCTCGGCGGCGGCCAGCGCGCGCGAAACCATAACGCCGGTCGCGATAAGCGTAACGTCGGTTCCGTCGCGCAACACATCGGCGCGCCCGATCTCGAACGGACGATCGGGCGGCGTAACCGCCGGCACTTTCACCCGGCCCACCCGGATATATGCCGGAGCGCTTGCCGACGCGGCCCAGCGCAACGCTTCGCGCGTTTGCTGCGGATCCGCCGGCACGACGACGAAGAGATCGGCGATCGCCCGCAGCCATGAGAGATCTTCGATCGAGTGATGCGTCGGCCCGAGCTCGCCGTACGCCATTCCCGGACTCATGCCGCACAGTACGACGTGATAGCCGTTATACGCGATGTCGACTTTGATTTGTTCGAGCGCGCGGCCGGTGAGAAATGGTCCGGCCGCGCAGACAAACGGAATGTAGCCGCCGTTGGCAAGACCGGCGGCGACGCCGACCATGTTTTGCTCGGCAATCCCGACGTTGATCGTTCGGCGTGGAAATTCAGCGGCGAACGCCGTTAAATTGCTCGATCCGACCGAGTCGTTGCAGACCGCGACGATTCGCGCATCGGCGCGTGCTAATGCGGCGAGTTCCGTTGCGAAGGCTTGACGGCAGTCGAACGTTTCAACCGACTCCAGCGTCGTCTTCACGCGAGCTCCGCCAGCGCCGCTGCAAGTTGCGCCGGCGACGGCACTTTGTGATGCCACTCGACGCCGTCCTCCATGAATGAGACACCGCGACCTTTGTGCGTGTTGGCGATGATGCAACGCGGGTTCGTGGCTGGCGGCGCGGTGAGCGCGTCGTACAACGCGTCGTAATCGTGTCCGTCAATTTCGCAGACATCCCAGCCGAATGCGGCCCATTTTGCCGGCAACGGATCGAGCGCGTTCGTATCTTCGGTTTTCGCGCCTTGCTGTAAGCGGTTCCGATCGACGATCGCGGTGAGGTTCGAGAGCTTGCGATGCGCGGCCGCCATCGCAGCTTCCCAGTTACTGCCTTCCTGTAATTCGCCGTCACCGAGCACGACGAACGTGCGCCATGCTGCATCGTTCAAACGCGCGGCGATCGCGCATCCGACGGCAACCGGCAGACCGTGACCCAGCGGTCCGGTATTCGACTCGACGCCCGGTACTTTACGCCGGTTCGGATGACCGTTGAGCGCCGACCGCGGGGCGGCAAACGTTGCAAGTGTCGATTCGTCGATGAAACCTGCCCGAGCGAGGACGGAATACAACGCTACGGAGCAATGGCCCTTACTCAAAATAAATCGATCGCGCTCGGGCCAGGCCGGATCGGCCGCATCGTAGCGCAGCACGCTGAAGAATAACGTGGTGAGGATATCGGTGACCGATAAATCGCCGCCGACATGGCCCAGCTTTGCCGCGCCGATCGTCGTGAGGATCGAGCGCCGAATGACGGCCGCCGCCTGCGCGAGGCGCATGCGGCGCTCGGCGGGCCCGGCATCGGTAGACGGAGTCATCGAGCGCGAACGATCGTTTGAGACAGCCAAATCTCACCCTTGCTTGAATAAATATTCTACCGTGCGATTCTATTCGTGGCTGCACTGTACCAAGAAGGTCCAGGTCTGTCAATGATTGCTCGGCGATCCGCCTATCGGGCGCAGATTCGTTCTGAGAATGCTGCGCGCACCGTACATCGGACGTACTTGGACGATTGCAGCGCTAGCGTGCGTGCAGGCGAAAGCAGCGTACTCAACTGTCGTGCTTCTACGATTGCGAGCCGCCATGCAGCCTGACGACCTTATTGCACTCGAAGAATTAAAGTCGACGTTTCTCGACGGACGCATCGACCGTGAATCGTTCTTACAGCAGTCAGCCGGCTTGAATGCAACGGGTGCAGCGTATGATTGGCTAAACGAGAGCGATCCGGCGCGAGCGCTCGATACAACGGTGAGCTCGATTGAAAGTGCTCGCTGGAGCAGCCTCGCACGTGAAGGCGCGACGCTGCAGCCGTACTCGTTCGAACCGAAACCGGAGCAGTTCGCCTGGACGTTCGGCGGCTGTCCCGCGATATCGACGATCGTGCCGGGACAGCTTGTGAGATTGTGGAGCGAAGATGCGTTCGGCGGAAAAATTCGTTCGATTCACGACCTGCCGTCACGCGTACTGGACGCCCCATTTTTAAATCCGCAGACCGGACCGTTCTTCGTTGAGGGCGCACAGCCCGGCGACACGCTGGCGATTCACTTCATCGATGTCGCTCCGGCGCGCGACTGGGCGGCAAGTACGACAATCCCGCTCTTCGGCGGCTTAACGGCGACCGGCTTCACCCAACTGCTCAACCCGGCGTTGCCGGAGCGCGTGTGGATGTATCATGTTAATCGCGGCAACGCAACGGTGATGTTTCGCGCGCTCGACTCGGACTTCGCCGTCGAGATACCGGTCGAACCGATGCTTGGAACCGTCGGCGTTGCGCCCAAAGCGCTCGAGGTGCGCAGCGCGCTGGTGCCCGATGCGTTCGGCGGTAATATGGATTCGCCCGAGGTGAAAGCCGGTACGACTGTTTTTCTCGGCGTCAATGTCGACGGCGCGCTCTTTAGCATCGGGGACGGTCACTACGCGCAGTCCGAAGGCGAAACGTGCGGCGTCGCCGTCGAGGGCGCCATGTGGACGACATGCGTGGTCGACGTCATCAAGGGCAGCTACGTCGAATGGCCGCGGTTCGAGAGCGACGAGTTTCTAATGGTCGCGGGCAGCGTTCGGCCGCTCGAAGATGCGTATCGCATCGCATTCACGCAATTAGTCCGCTGGCTCGCAGCGGAGTTCGGTCTATCGACGATGGATGCATATCAACTTGTCTCGCAAGTCGCCAAAACGCAAGTTGCGAACGTCGTCGATACGAACTATACGATGGTGGCGAAATTTCCCAAGCGATACTTACCGCGTTCCCGTCAAGCGATGGGTGGCGTGCATGCAAAGCTACGGCGCATTGCAGCGAATTTCGGCTCCTCGGCACGTGCGGCGGGCAACGCTTGACTTCGGCGCACAAACGGTCGTTGCAGCATGAACGCGCACACGCTGCTAGTGAAGCGCGCGAATGAACGTGTAGGCGGCGATGACGACTGCGATGACGGCATAGCATCGGAACGCGACGAGGAGCAGGAGGACGGGCCGGCTCAACTTCGCCCGGCCGAACGAGCCGCGCCGCTCGTTCGATGGCCGCCAAACGCTCACGGCGCCGTCAATTGCGGGAACGCCGTTATGAGTCCATACAACGCGCCGAAGGCGGCGACGAGTACGATCACCGTTACGCCCGCGACGTTCGCGAGCCGGCCGTTGACGAGGTCGCCGGCGACTTCACGATCGTTGATGAGCAAAAGTAGAAACAGCAGCGCGGGCGGCATCAACAGCGTCGCGATGACATTGACGGTGAGCGTAATGGCCAATAAGGGTGCATTCGGAATCAACACGACGGCGCCGGCAACAATCATCGAGAGCAAACCGGTGAAGTAAAACAGCCGCGCGTCGGACATTTTTCGATTGAGACTCGCACCGCGCGGCGACAGATCCCCGACGGCATACGCGGAGCTGGTGGAAATCGTCATCACGGCGATCAAGCCGGCTTCAATGAGACCGAGTGCAAACAGCGATGCCCCGGCATGTCCGAGATACGGTGCAAGAGCGGTGGCAAAATCCGCGCCGCTGGTAAGCTTCGCCGGATCGACGTGATGGGTGAAAAGCGGCGACGCGGCGACGACCGTCGCAATAGCGACGATTGCTGCAACGATTGCTCCAAGTGCCGTATCCATGCGCGCTTGCGGCAAATCAGCGCGCGTCAAACCCTTATCGACCACTGCGCTCTGCTGGAAAAAAATCATCCACGGGGTGACCGTCGCGCCGATATTCGCCATGCACAACGTTAGGAGCATTAGCGGATGACCGTTGATCGGCGGCGCGCCGAGCGCACCGAGCGAACCAATAACGGCACTCGGATCGGCGTGCGCGAAGAACGCTGCCGGAATGAAGATCCCGTTGCCGAGCGCGAGACCGAGGACGACGCGTTCCCATAAGCGGTAGCGCCCGAGAGTCAGCGCCGCAACAACGACGGCAAACGTAGCGCCGACCGCCACGATCGGAGCGATGCCGAAGAAGCGCGCGCCGGCGCAAATCGCGATAAACTCCGTTACCAGCGTCAGGGCGTTGCCGACGATCAAGTCACCGAGCGCGAAGCGGCCCCAGAAAGAACCGTAGCGCTGAAAAATCAGCCGTGCATGACCGTGATTCGTCGCGATGGCGAGCCTGGCAGTCAGTTCCTGAACGACGAAAGCCATCGCGAACGTGATCAAAATGAACGGAATGAAGAAGCCGATACCGTAACTGGCGCCGGTCGTCGCATAACTGAGCATGCTCGGGCCGTCGTTCTCGGCGAGCATAACGATGAGTCCCGGACCGACCAGGCAGAAGAACAGCGAGATCCAGCGCCGTTCCGCCCGAGCGCGGTTCACGGCGAGCCGGTCGAGGCCGCGTTTGAGATCCTCGGCCGCCGGGACGGAATCGTCCCACTCGGGCGCCGGCCCCAGCGCCGATCGTTGAATACGGCGGACGAGTAACGCTAACGGACTCACCGCGACTCGATCAAGCGGGCAAGGATGACAATAGGACGCTTTCTATACGGTCGCGCAGCAGTTCGGGTCGCACTTCAGGCCGGGTGCACCGAGTGATCCCGCCGACACATTCGACGCCGGGACGTTTGCAAACGGTTAGAACCGGTATACCCGCGTTCACGCGAAATCAAGAAAGGTGACTGCTAGTAGCTGAGCCCCGCTAACCCTGCTAGCTCGTCGCTGCGCCGGCGGCGTACAAGCCGCGAAGCGAGAGCGGCACCGCCATCGTATGCTCCCGGGCGATCCGCTCGACTACCCGATAAGCCGCGTTCGGATCGGCGGTAAAAGCGGCAATCGGACCGAGCGTCCAGCGCAGTCCGACCGCTGCGCCGACTTCGATTGCGCCGGCTGTACAGACACCGGCATCGAGTAATTCACCGGCCGCAAACCAAACCGCGGCTCGCAACCGTTCGGTCAACGCGGAATCCGGTGCCCCCGCCGGTTCGGGGACCTGCCATTCCTGACCGGTGGAAACTTGACGCACGAGTCCGGGCGCAGGTTGGTACATCGCGCCCAAGACCGACAATTGCTGCAGCGCATGCAAGGCAATCTCAGTTTTCGTCAGTGCCATAAGTTTGAATGGACCGAACGGCGCACCGAACGACGCCATGCCGGCGCATTCGATTGCTGCGCGACTCGCTCCGGCGTCGTCCAGGCGAACCGCTTCGTTTAGCCACGCTGCAAAGAACCGGTTCACGACGAATCCGTTCGAGTCGCGGCATGCCAAGGCGACTTTACCGGTCGACTGCGCAAACGCCCGCGCGCGCACGAGCGTGTCGGGCGATGTTTGTCGCCCGCAAACGATCTCGAGCAATCTATTCGATGCGGCGGGATAAAAATAGTGCATTCCGAGGAATCGCGCCGGATGCGACATCGCGCTAGCGAGCGCATCGAGCCGGATCGCACTCGTATTCGTTGCAATGACGGCATCGCTGCGGACGCAGGCGTCGATTTCCACCAACACGCGGCGTTTGAGCGCTAAATCTTCGGGAATTGCTTCAATGACGATGTCGGCCGGCGCGGCCGAGCGTAGATCGGACGATAGCGCCAAGCGCTCGAGTATCGTCTGCGGCGCGTTTAGCTCGAGCGCGCCGCGTTCGACGGCACGCGCAAGCGACGATGCGATCGACGTTTGCGCCGCTGTAAGCACCGCGCTTTGCCGATCCACAAGTATCGCGCTCCTACCCGAGCCGATAACGCTGCGAGCAATTCCGCGCCCCATCGTTCCCGCGCCGATAATTGCAACGACCTGCGCATCCGCCATGACATCCCGCCTTCGCTGCGTGCGCGGGCGCTCATGCAATTGTTGGTCGGTGCAACAATTGCGCAACTTTCTGGTACCTTTACAAGCGAACGTAGCGCCGGCGTTCGGCTTTGCTGCTTTGCCGCACGATATCGTGCCGGCTCAACGACCGTGCAGACGAGAAAGCGAGTCTAAGGCATGAAACTAGCAACGATACGCGATGGAACGATCGACGGCGCACTGGTCGTTGTTTCGAGCGATTTACATCGCGCCGCCATCTGCAGCCGTATCGCGCCGAATCTGTTGACGGCACTGCAACGGTGGGATACCGTTATGCCGCAATTGCGCGAACTGGCGGGCCGGCTCGATGCCGGAACCATCGCCGCTATCCCGTTCAATCCGCGGACTGCGGCGGCACCGCTGCCCCGCGCACCGCAACTGCTCGACGGATCGGCCTTCAAAAGCCACGGAGACCTTATGGGGAAGGCGTTCGGTACGACACTGCCGGCCGACGTTTACACCGAAGCGCCCCTCATGTATCAGGGAACGTCGGACGATCTGCTCGGAGCAGCCGACGACATCGTGCTGCCCAGCGAAGCCGACGGCATCGATTTCGAGGCGGAGTTTATTATCGTTACAACGGCCGTTGCAATGGGCGTCTCCGTCGCACAAGCGCAAGCGTGTATCGTTCTTGTCGGCCTCATGAACGATGTCAGTCTGCGCAATGTCGCGCCCGCCGAGATCGCGACCGGTTTCGGCTTCATCCAAGCCAAGCCGCGTTCGAGTTTTTCACCCGTTTTCGTTACGTTGGATGAACTCGGCCCGGCCTGGCACCACGGACGCATCGAGCTTCCGGTTCACGTCGCGTGGAACGAGCAACCTTTTGGCCGGCCCAATGCGGGCGAGATGAGTTTCTCATTCGGACAGCTCGTCGCTCACGCTGCCCGCCGGCGTACGCTGAGCGCCGGAGCGATCGTCGGCTCGGGCACTATCTCAAACGACGATTACGCTTCGGTCGGTTCGGCGTGTATCGCTGAACGGCGGATGATCGATAAAGTCGAGTTCGGCGCGGTTCGAACGCCGTTCATGCGCTTCGGCGATCGCGTGCGAATGGAAGCTTTCACCGCTGACGGTACGTCGTTGTGCGGCGCAATCGATCAGCGCATCGTCGCGCTCGGCGGACTTTAGCGCACGACGTCCAGTGCGCGGCCGGCATGCCGGATTGTTTTATAACGCAACGTTTTGAACGAACGATAATTCCTTTTTCATAAAGCAAAGCACGACGATCGGCTTGCAATTGACGCAAGCGCAGCGCGCGTTAATTCCTTTTTTTACATCGCTATTGCAGCGCTGCGTTTATCCGGCGGGACGATTGAACAAATGTGGCAGTTATCAAGCATTTTGTTTGACAACGCTAATTTGTTAGTGGTATTTTTCTTCCACGAGTACATTCTCGCCTGAACGTCGTGACCGCAGTGTCGGGCGGACGTTCACAGCGTTGAACTGTTGCTACCGGCACGTCGTTTGAACGTCGTGTGCAACGTTTATTGCAGTTGGTAACTGCGACGCGAGATCTGCAGCGATTTTTATCGCACGTGCAGCGGCATGTTACATGCCATGCACCTATTTCGGCAGCCCGCGTTAACAATATTATTGCGACCGGCACATCGAGGCGCATCGGTGCCGACGCGTTCTGCCTGCGCCCTGCTTTACTGAGGTGAACGTGCATCCTATTCGTTCTGTTTTTGCGTGCATCGCCATGACGATGCTGTTGTGCACGCCGGCGGTTGCGGCAATCGCCGCGGCCGAAACCGTGGCGCAGCCGACTCCGTCGCCGGCGCCGGCGGCCTCGTCTTCACCGGCGCCGGTGCAGGCGGAACCGCCGAATAGCCCGCCCGGCGGACCACCCGGACCGTCCGGGGGAGCACCACCCGCCGGCGGCCCGCCGCACGGACCGCCGCCGCCTCCGCCCTTGACGCACATTCCGTCGATCAACATCATCCCGACGATTAATTTCTCGACGACCGGCGCCGATGCGCCGGGCAATCCGCTCGTCAACGGCGATCTCGATGTAACGTTCGTCGTGAATGAGTCGCTCACGCGGCAACTCACCGCGCATTACGATCACATCTACGGCGGTAATTTTTCCGGTTCGGCAGCGCTGATCGCGCTGGCGCCGGCGTTAGGCGGCGGACCGTTCAATCCGGGCAGCAATCGCGATCTCATCGAGCAGGTGCGGCTCGAGTACGAACAATCGGGCATCGGTGTGGAACTCAGTGACTGGTACCGGCGCCGCATTTGCTGCCCGGCTGCCAGCGTCAACGCGCCCAATGCCGTCTACGATCACGATCTCATCTTTACCGTCGGCTATTCCACGGCGCCGATTTCAGCGCTCGGCGGGTTCGTGCTCAGCTACGGTATCAGCGGTCATCACGCGCCGCATCACCCGGGCACCGCATATCTGGCATCGCTGGCCGGAACCGGCGATACGGATTCGGTCCGCACCGAATCAGGTATCTCGCAGCGCGTCACCGTGGTTGCACCGCAACTCGCGCGTAAAGAAGGACTCGTTGTCTCCGAGACGTTTCTGTTCGGCAGTCTCGACTATTTCGACAATGCGCCGTATCCGTCGATGTACGATATCTTTATAACCAACGTCTCAAAGCGGCTGAGTAAGAACCTAACGGTCATCGTTTATGCGTCGAACCTCACGCAGCGAAATCAATCGAACCTCTTCCCGAATCCGCCGTTCGGCAACAGTTCGAAGCTGCACTTATCGGGCGTTAACGCCGGCTTGAACATCCGCGTTCCGTAGCGCTCGAGCGAACATCGCCGGTTCGCACACCGGCGATGTTAGCTCAAGCCGAGTAAGCGCGCCGCATTGAGTTTGAGAATGCGCGGCCGAACTTCATCGCGGATCGGCAACGCAGCGAAATCAGCGAGCCAGCGGTCCGGTGTGATCAGCGGATAATCGGATCCGAAGAGTACCTTGTCGCGCAGCAAGGTATTGGCATATTGCACGAGCGACGCCGGGAAGTACTTCGGCGACCAGCCGGACAAATCAATGTAGACGTTCGGCTTGTGCAAGCAAACCGACAGGGCTTCGTCTTGCCACGGAAACGACGGATGCGCCAACACGATCGGCATATCCGGAAAATCGACCGCGACATCGTCAAGCAGCATTGGATTGCCGTATTTGAGCCGGACCCCGCCGCCGCCGCGAACACCACTGCCGATACCGCTATGACCGGTATGAAAAATCACCGGCAATCCCGTCGCGGCGAGCGTCTCGTACAGCGGGTAGACGCTTTGGTCGTTGGCGAAAAATGATTGCAGCGGCGGATGAAACTTAAATCCCCGTACGCCGCCGCCGGCGATGAGCCGCTGCACCTCGTCGATCGCCGCTGCGCCGCGGGCCGGATCGACGCTGACGAACGGTACGAGCACATCGCTGTTGCGCAGCGCAGCGCTCAACACGAGATCGTTGGAGACGACCGGGCGTCCGGAAAGCGGTTCATCGACGGAAAACACGACGCAAGCCATTTTCCGCCGCCGGTAATGGTCGGCCAAACCATCGAGGTCGACCGGAAGATCGTTCGAGCCGAAATAGCGTGTGGCGGCATCGGCAGTTTCCGCCGCTGCACCGTCCCGACTATGCGCGTGAACGTGAACGTCGATTGCCGTAAGCTCGGCGAGATTCAACATAGACGTGCCTTTCCGGCGCTGTTTCGCGCGCCCAATGCTGGAATATGTTGCGCGCCCCGGCGGTCGAGCGGTCGTGATTGTTCGCTGATTTTGTTTTCCATATTAACAATAACTGCGCCGGCGATCGCGCGCGGCGCCGATTCAGCGGTCGATGCCGTTGAACTTCCGCAACAAGCGCAATAGCGTTCTGCGTTCGGTCAAGGTCAGGGTTGACGCCAACTCTTCGGAACGGCTGACACGTGGCAGCATCCGCTCGATCAGGGTGCGGCCCGCGGCCGTTAACTCAAGCGGTGCAACACGCCGATCGGCGTTCGACGAACCGCGGCGCAAAAAACCCGACGCCTCGCAGCGGTCGACGATTCGGACCATCGTCGAACGGTCGACGCTTAAAACATCGGCCAGCGTGGTCTGTTTGATGCGCGGCGTCGCCTCGACGAGTAAGAGTACCGCGAGCTGACTCGGCCGTAGCTGCGTGCCTTGCACGGCTTGATCGAACATCAGCCGCGTCTTGAGATGACCGCGCGTCAGGTTGTAACCGATGAGTTCGCCCAGCCGGCCGAACCGGACGTAATCGTCGAGATCGTCGGATTTTGTTGTCTTATGCAACAGTTTGACAGCCGATTTCTTTGGTGTTAGCGTACATCGAACGGTGGCATTCTAAGAAGGGCGCACGGAATACTGGTGGCTGACCAACAGCGTCGTTTGTCGATCTCCGTCGATGGACCCGTCGCGCACGTACGTTTAGAACGGCCCGAAAAGCGCAACGCGATCGATGATAGCGCAATCGAAGCGCTGCATGCGTTGTTTTCTTCGCCGCCGGACGTGCGTGTGGCGATTCTCGACGGCGCCGGCAGCCATTTTTGCGCCGGACTCGATCTCGTCGAGCAAATGGAACGGTCGCCCGACGACTTGATCGCGCATTCTCGCCGCTGGCATGCGGCTTTCGACGCAATTGAATTCGGGCAATTCCCCGTCATTAGCGTGTTTCGCGGTGCAGTGATCGGCGGCGGACTCGAGCTTGCTGCCGCGACGCACGTCCGGATCGCCGAGCGCAGCGCGTTCTTCTCGCTGCCCGAGGCGCAACGCGGCATTTTCGTGGGCGGCGGCGGTTCGGTGCGCATCAGCCGCCTTATCGGCGCAAGCCGGATGGCCGAGATGATGCTAACCGGGCGTGTGTACGACGCGGCGAGTGCAGAACGGCTGTCACTCGCGCACTATGTCGTTGAAGACGGCGAAGGCCATGCGTTGGCACGTGAACTCGCGCACAACATTGCCTCGAACGCGCGACTATCGAATTTCGCCATCGTTCAAGCGTTGCCGCGCATCGCCGGCATGGCGCCCGCCGATGGCTTCTTCACCGAATCGCTCGTGGCCGCGCTCATGCAGAGCGGACCCGAGGCGCGCGAACGGATCGGCGCGTTCTTCAATCGCCGTAAAGGCACCGCATGAGCGATCGCGTTCTCCGTTCGAGCGTTGCGCTAGCGCCGTACGCGCGTAGCGTAAACGACGATCTCGTCTACTGGGCACGGGAAACGCCGGAGCGACCCTTCGTTCTCGAACGACGTCACGAAACGTGGGATGCATTAACGTTCGGTGCAGCGCTCGCAAGCGTCCGGCGGGCCGGTGCGGCTCTACTCAACCTTGGGTTCTCCGCCCAACGGCCACTCGCGATCCTTGCCGAAAATAGCATCGATCACGCGATCGTAGCATTGGCGGCCATGCATGTCGGCGTCCCGGTTTGTCAGCTTTCCGCCGGTTATGCGCGGCCGGACGGCGATCTCGATCGCTTGCAATCGTTACTCGCCGTGTTGAACGCGGGCGCAATCTTCGCCCCGGACGAGCGCGTCGCACTGCGCCTTGCACAGTGCTCGCCGGCGTTGACGATTCTGCGCAACGTACCCGAACATGCCGGCAGTTTCGTCGCCGCGGATACCGCGTTCGCTGCAGTGTCGTCCGACACGGTCGCAAAAATTTTATTTACGTCCGGCTCGACGGGAACGCCCAAAGGCGTCATCACGACACAGCGCATGATGTGCGCAAATCAGGCGATGCTTGCTCAAGCTTGGCCGTACGTGCGCAACGAGCCGGTGGTACTGGACTGGATGCCGTGGAGCCATGTTGCAAGCGGTAGCAAAGTCTTCAACATGGTGCTGCGGCATGGCGGATCGCTCTACATCGATAGCGGGCGACCGATGGCCGGCGCCTTCGAACGGACGCTAGCCAATTTACGCGAAATTGCTCCGACGCTGTATTTCAACGTTCCGCGCGGCTACGCTTTGCTTGCCGATGCGCTGGCTGCTGAACCCGATCTTGCGCGGCTGTTTTTTTCTCGGCTCGAGGGTCTCGTTAACGCCGGCGCGAGTTTACCGGCGGACGTGCGTACGAAGATGGCGTCGATTGCCGAACGCGCGGGCGGCAGGATCGTTCCCGTGCTTTCACCGTACGGCGCAACGGAGACGGCTCCGATGGCGTGTGCGGTATGGGGCGATCCGTTGCCCGATATCGAGTCGATCGGATTACCGGTTCCGGGCGTCGAGCTTAAATTAGCTGCCGTCGACGACCGCTTCGAGATACGGGTGAAGGGACCCAGCGTCACGCCGGGCTACTGGCGTAACGCCGAAGCCAGCGCGGCCGCCTTTGACGACGACGGCTTCTACCGAACCGGCGATGCGGGCGACTTCGTCGATCCGATCGCGCCGCAGCGCGGCTTAGCGTTTCGCGGCCGAATCGCCGAGAATTTTAAATTGACGTCGAGCACGTGGGTCAACGCGGGCGCGGTACGGGTCGCCCTTATCGAAGCTGCGGCCGGCGCAATCGATGATGCCGTTATCGCCGGCCAGGACCGGGACGACATCGGCACGCTCATCTTTTTCAACCTCGAGCGCGCCCGTGAGATAGTCGGCGATCGTGCCGCCGATCGTGCGACGCTACGCGCACATTCCGGTTTACGCGCGCATTTCAGCGACGTCTTAGCCCGGCATAACACGAAGCATGCAAGTAGTTCGACACGCGTCGCTGTTGCTTCGCTGCTCGGTGACGAGCCGGACCGCAGTGCGGGAGAACTGACCGATAAGGGCACGGTCAACCAGCGCATTGCCCTTGTCCGCCGAGCGGCGGCGGTGCTTGCGCTTTATGAAGGCGACGGCACCGATACAATCCGGCCGTGCCGACGTGCCGCTCGGCTAGGCAGCGACGACGCGCCCGAGTTGGCGTTCGAGCCGATCGAGGGTTTGATACGCAGCGAGCGTTTGGGCAAGACTTGATTTCGGCTCGCGATTGGCCGCAATTGCCGCAAAGAATTCACGATCTTCAAGTTCGATACCGTTCATCGACCGGTCGACGTGCGACAGATCGATCGTAACGTTTCGTCCGTCGCTGAGGTCGTCGTAATATGCAAGATAGGTGCCGGTGTCGCCGATGTAGCGAAAAAACGAGCCGAACGGACCGTCGTTGTTGAACGAAAGCGATAGCGTCAAAATGGGACCCGACGGTGCTTTGAGCTGAATGCTCATGTCCATCGCGATGCCGAGTTCGGGATGAATCGGGCCTTGAATGGCGTTAGCAATCTCGGGCGTCTCTCCGGTTTGCCATTGAAACAAGTCGACGGTATGACAGGCGTGATGCCACAGTAGATGATCGGTCCAGCTTCGCGCCTGGCCGAGCGCATTGGTATTGGTGCGCCGAAGAAAATATGTTTGCACGTCCATTTGCTGCACCGCGAACGCACCGCGTTCGATGAGCGCATGCACGTACTGATGACTTGGGTTAAAGCGCCGTACATGACCGGCCATCGCAATGACACCGGTCTCTTGAGCGATGCGCAGCAGCGCTTCGGCGTCTTCACGCGAGTCGGCCACCGGTATCTCGATGAGTACGTGTTTCCCGGCGCGCATGCACGCTTCGGCTTGGTTGCGATGAACCTGCGTCGGCGACGCAAGGATCACGGCATCGAGGTCCGGTTGCGCGAGCGTTTCGGCGAGGTCCGTCGTCCAGTGGGGAATGCCGAACTTATCAGCAACGTCTTGCGTGGATTGCGCGCGCCCGCCGGTTAATGAGATGACCTCAACGCCGGCAATTGCACGGATCGCTTCGAGATGCTTGATACCGAACGCCCCTTGTCCCGCGAGCGCTACTTTCATCGTACCTCTTTCTTGACGACGCGCATCCGCACCGCGCGTTTGCAACCCGAGTCGCTCGAACTTCGCAAAACTACGAACGGTTTTCGAGAATGAGGTGACCGACCGCGGTGTTGGATGCCGGCACGTGATAGAACCGGTGCACTTGGTTTACGTCGTCGTCGAGCGCACCGCGCATTATGAGCCACATAACGAGTTCGATACCTTCGGAGCCGGCTTCACGCACGTACTCGATGTGCGGAACTTTCGCAAGCTCTTGCGGACGGGCGACAAAGTCATCGAGAAACTTGTTATCGAATTCTTTATTGATCAGGCCGGCGCGCGGGCCTTGTAATTGATGCGACATCCCGCCGGTGCCGAAGATCGCCACGCGCAAGGGGCGATCGAACGATTCGATTGCGCGGCGAATTGCTTTGCCCAGCATATAGCAGCGATGTCCCGTCGGCGGCGGATATTGCACGACGTTCACGGCGAGCGGAATAACCGGTACGGGCCAAGCTGCGGGTTGCCCGAACATCAGTGACAGCGGCACGGTAAGACCGTGGTCGACTTCCATCCGGTTGACGATCGTCATATCGAATTCATCGAGAATCGTCGATTGCGCAATGTGCCATGCGAGTTCCGGATGTCCGATAACGACCGGCACCGGACGCGGGCCCCAGCCTTCGTCGGCAATCGCATATTGCGCTGCGCAGCCGAGGGCAAACGTCGGAATGAAGTCGAGCGAGAACGCGCTGGCATGGTCGTTATAAACGAGAAAGATCACGTCGGGCTTGAGCGCGGCGATCCACTTTTTCGAGAAATCAAAACCGGCAAAAAGCGGCTGCCAATAGGGGTCGCCGGCCTTGCCGTTGTCAAGCGCCGCACCGATTGCCGGAACGTGCGACGTTGCGACGCCGGCAACGATCTTAGCCATCTCGACGCTCCGACCGGCTGCGATTGCCTTCGACGCTCCGGCCGCCGCGCAACATCATCGCGGCATACTCGGCTTGCGTCGACCCGGTCATCAGCGCCGCCAACTGTTGAAACGACAGCCCGTCCGTTGCGCCGAGCTTCGAGGTGTAGTAGATGTTGCCGCCGAGTTCGAGCATGCGATTCCAGTCGCGCGCCAAGATTGCTTCGAGCTGCTCGTTCGACACGTCGAAGGTTTGCACGTACGCGCGTTCGTCCAGCCGGAACTTCTGCCGGTTCGCTTCGTGCATGAGCGACATGCAAAACATGTTGAGATGATACCCTTGGCGCGAGCGCTGCGCGTCGAACAAAATGGTACCGGGGATGTCGTCGAAGGGGTCGTTTTCGCGATCCATGCGCCTACCTTACGGCCAGTACAATCGCAGCGGATTTTCGACGAGCAGACTCTGCTGCAGCGCGGCGGTCGGCGCAATACGCTCGATGAAGTCGACGAGCATTCCATCGTCGGGAACGTGCGTCTCCATGTTCGGATGCGGCCAATCGGTGCCCCACAGCACGCGCTCGGGAAAACGTTCGACAAGCGCACGACCGAACGGAACGACGTCGTCATACGGCGGCCCGGTTTTCGATAACCGCTCGGCACCGCTGACCTTCACCCACAAATTGGGATGCTCGTCGAGCAACGTCAGAAAGCGTTGCCACTGCAGATGGGCGGTGCCCAATTCGATGTCCGGCCGCCCCATGTGATCGATGACGACCGTCGTCGGCAACGCGGTAATGAACGGCGCGAGGTCTTCGAGTTCGGGCGCCTCAAAATAGATGACGATGTGCCAGCCGAGCGGTACGATCTTTTCGGCGATGCGCTGATACGTTTCGCGCGGAGTCACGTCGACTAAGCGCTTGAGAAAATTAAATCGAACGCCGCGCACGCCGGCGGCATCCATCGTCCGCAGATCGTCGGGCGACACGCCGGGTGCAACAACGGCGACTCCGCGGGCCGCGCCACCGGCGGCAACGAGCGCATCGATCATCGCGGCATTGTCGGTTCCGTGGCAACTGGCCTGAACGATGACGTTGCGCGCAAATCCTAGGTGGTCGCGCAGTGCGAACAACGCATCTTTCGGCGCGTCGGCGGGCGTGTACTTTCGCGTAGCAGCGTACGGGAATACATTGCCCGGACCGAATACATGGCAATGCGCGTCGACTGCGCCGGGCGGCGCGGCGAATACCGGGCGCGAAGGGTGCGGATGGTAGGCGTTGAGATCGAGCGCCATCGTTACGGTACCGCAACTGCGGGCGGTGCCAGATGCCGCGCTAAACGCGGATACACATGCAATGCGTTCAACTCGAAGATCCGGCGGCGCGTTTGCTCGTCGAGCGGCAGCGCGTCGAGATATTTTTTCGTATCGTCATAGTATTGCCCGGTTCGCGGATCGATACCGCGAACGGCACCGACCATCTCGGAGCCGAAGAGTATGTTGTCGGCCGGTATGACCTTGAGCAGCAATTCGATACCCGGCAAATGGTAGACACACGTATCGAAAAAAACATTGCCGAGCACCGCTTCCTCGAGCGGCGGGCGTTTCAGGTCTTGCGCGAGGCCGCGATACCGTCCCCAATGATAGGGCACCGCGCCGCCGCCGTGCGGAATGATGAAGCGCAAGGTCGGGAAATCGCGAAAGAGATCCGCTGCAATGAATTGCATGAACGCGGTCGTATCGGCGTTGATATAGTGCGCGCCCGTCGCGTGAAAGTTCGGGTTGCACGATGAGCTGACGTGCACCATTGCCGGAACGTCGAGTTCCACCATGCGCTCGTACAGCGGATACCAAAAGCGATCGGTCAGCGGCAGCGACGTCCAATGGCCGCCCGACGGATCCGGATTGAGATTGAGCCCGATAAAGCCGAGTTCGTCGACGCAGCGCTCTAATTCGCGGATACTGCCGGCTAGATCGGCGTGCGGCGATTGCGGCAATTGGGCGACGCCGACGAAGTTGTGCGGATACAGCGCGCACACGCGCGCGATGAGATCGTTACAGGCGCGCGCCCAAGCAAGACTGGTTTGCTCCGTACCGACGTGATGTGCCATCGCCGACGCGCGCGGTGAAAAGATCGTCAGATCGATGCCGCGTTCGCGAGCGAGTTTGAGCTGCGCACCTTCGAGGCTTGCACGTATCTCATCGTCGCTGATGTGAGGTGCGAGCGGCGCCGGCAACAACGGATCGGCGAGTTGCGCGATCTGAGCTTGCCGGAACGTCTGCAACTCCGCCGGAGCCGTGGTATAGTGGCCGTGACAGTCGATAATCATACCGGTTGACGCCACAGGCCGGCCGGAACGAAGATGTCTCCGCTCATGAGCGCTCGCGCCGTACGCAGCAACGCCGACCGCCGGACGTGCGGACCATTGCTGCCCGCGGCAATGTCCATCTCGACGGTGAAGAAGCCGGTCGGATGTTCGATGTCGAAGCTGCGCGTGCCGAACTCGGACCCGCCGCTCATTTCTGCGGCGATCGAACCAGGCAAGGCGCAGGCCGTCGCAACGCTGACGGCGCCGAAGACGCCGATCGCTTTGTGTACGCTGTGTGGAATGAACGTGCGGGTTGCGATCGCACCGCCGTGTTGCGGCGGCGCGACCAAGCACATTTTGGGCACCGTTTTGTGCGTTACGTCGCCGAGGTTCATGCGCGGTCCGGCCGCTAGCCGCACGCGTTCGACGCGCGCTTTGAGGGCGATGTCGGCCTCCATCGCGGCAGGCGTTTCGGCACCGGTCAGATCGAAATCACACGCGCGCAAAATTACGACAGGCATGCCGTTATCGATCAGCGTCGCCTCGACGCCGTCGATGACATCGCGCACGCGACCGGTCGGTAATAGCGCCCCGCAACTTCCGCCGGCAATATCGAGAAAATCGATGCGGATCGGCGCTGCGGTTCCCGGCACGCCGTCGATGCGTGCTTCGCCGTCGTAGCGCACGCGGCCGTCCGGTGTCTGCACGTGCGCGACGGCGAGCGTCCCGGTATTCACCATATGGATTCTCACCGCCGTAACCGCGCCGGCGGATTCGACGAGGTTGTGCTCCACGGCAAAGGGCCCGATGCCGGCGAGCATATTACCGCAATTTTGCGAGCGATCGACCCGCGCTTCAGCAACGACGACTTGCAAAAAGAGGTAGTCGACATCGGCGTCGGGGCGCGAGGCCGGACCGACGATGGCAACCTTACTCGTCAGCGAGTCCGCGCCGCCGACGCCGTCGATCTGCCGCACGTCGGGCGATCCCATCGCCGCCAGCAGCACGCGGTCGCGCAGCTCGGGGTCGGCCGGCAGATCGGCGGCAAGAAAAAACGGCCCTTTCGAGGTTCCGCCACGCATGAGCGTGCACGGGATTGCCGTTTGCGCCGGCGCCATCTTCGGCTTACGCCGCTCCGCCCGCAGTGACGATCTTCCGCAAGTCGTTGAGATCGTACGACCGTTCGCCGCGCGCATATCGCGCGCGGACGGTGCTTTCGTTCGCCGCCCGTCGACGCGCCGCGAGCACGACGTCCTCAATCCGGTGCGCTGCAATAACGCACGCCCCGTCGCTGTCGAGCACAACGCTATCGCCGGGCGCGATCGTCGCGCCGCCGACCGTTACCGGCACGTCAAGCTCGCCGACGATTCGCTTGGCGGCACCGCGGACGCAAATCCAGTGCGCCCAAATCGGCAACGCCATCGTCGCTAAATCGTCGGCATCCCGAACGGAGGCATCGACGAGTAGTCCGGCAGCGCCCGCGGCGATCATCTGTGTCGCGAGAAGGTCGCCGACGAGCGCAACGGCACGCGGTTCGGGCATCGTCAGGACGACGATGTCGCCCGGCTCGATGCGCTCGATCGCCGCGTGCACCATCAGGTTGTCATCTTGTCCGCAACGGACCGTGCGCGCCGGACCCGCGACACGACTGCGCGAGATGAGCTGGTGAAACGCAACATCGATCAGACCTTCTTTGCCTGACGCTTCATAAATGGTCGCAACGCCCAGCTTGGCCAGTTCCGCATAGTCGATCACGACGCAGGTCCGACTCCTTGTGCAAGTGCTGTGCCGCATGCAGGATGCTGCCAACATTGTTGCCGATCTTGGCGCCAATCTTAAAGCGGCCGGATTTCGGCACCTGCGATGCAACCGGCGGCATCGTTGTCCCGGCATTGCCGTAAATGAAGATATTCCCCTTGCGAGGAATTTGACCGGTCGACCGGCGATTACCGGCTTGCTTTTGTCGCCGCGATGGAGAAAATACCGATGTTCGAGCCCTTTCCCGGCACCTACGTCTGGAACTTGGCGGTCAATCTGGCGTTGATGTGCGGCGGCAATTACGGCGAGATCGATGCAGCTTGCCGGCCTTTGCGCGAAGCCGCCGCGCGTGGCGAAGATGCCGGATCGGCATTGTTTTTCGATAGCTGGATCGGCGTGGCCGATCGCGTCGCGGCAAATGCGCGCGACGATGACGAGCGCGGCCGTGGGTTGAGTGCGGCTGCGAAATTCGCCCGCGCCGCGGGCTATTATCAAGCCGCCGAACGGATGCAATCGCGTGACTACGCGCCGCGCTGGACGGCGTATCGTACTTCGCTGGCATGCTTCCGGCGTTCGGTCGAACTGGGCGACCGGCGCTGTGAGTTCGTCGCTATTCCGTACGGTGATACAACTTATCCCGCGCTGTTCGTGCCGGCCGGCGACGGCGAGCGCCTACCGTGCCTGGTCAGCTGCAACGGTCTCGATAGCATGAAAGAGCAAGTGTATAGTGCCGGCAACGCACGCGAATTCAGCCGCCGCGGCATCTCCGTTCTCATCGTCGACCAGCCCGGAACGGGCGAAGCACTTCGGATCGGCAAGCTTCCAGGCGTTTACGATTCCGAGCGTTGGGCGGCGGCGGCGGTCGACTACCTCGAGACGCGTACCGACGTCGACCCGCAGCGCATCGGCATGTTCGGTCTGTCGCTCGGCGGCTATTTCGCGCCGCGCGCAGTTGCGTTCGAGAAGCGCTTCGCGCTCTGTGCCGTGCTCGGCGGCAACCACGACTGGGGCGAAGTGCAGAAACGTCGCGCCGCGCGCGAAGGCGACCGGCCCGTCCCGCATTATTGGGATCACGTTCTGTGGGTGTTCGGCAAATCGAGCGTCGATGAATTTCTGCAGTGGGCGCCGCAGATGTGTTTGGACGGGGTCGTCGAGCGCGTAACCGTACCGTTTCTGATCACCCACGGTGAAGGCGACCGGCAAATTCCCGTTGAGTTTGCGCAACGCAGTTTCGATCAAGCCGTCAATAGCCCTAAGCGTGAACTACGCGTATTCACGAAACAGGATTTTGAGATCGAGCACTGCGGCGCCGACAACGGCACGGCCGCACGTGACTATATCGCCGACTGGGTTGCCGAGACGTTCGCCGGCGCGTAACTCGATCAGATCGGCTGTGCCGTCCGCTCGAGCATCGCAGCGACGGCCATGCCGTGATTGAAATCGGCCGGCTGCCGGGTCATCTCGAACGTACCGACCGCAATCGATTCTTCGACGATATACCGGCAACGCTCGTAACGGCGGTGCATGTATTCGTCGAATGAATCGGCGAGCGGTGCGTCTCGTGCGAGCAATTCGCTTAGGACGACGGAATCTTCGATCGCCATCCCGGCACCTTGGCCCAGATGCGGCGTGGTCGTGTGGGCCGCATCGCCGATCAGCACGACGCGGCCTCGATACCATGGCGCGGGCATGAGCAGCGCCTCAAACGGACGATACACAACCTCGGCGGGATCGCTGATTCGATCGCGCAGCATACCGATGATCCCGCCGAATGCCTTGAGCCGGTCGCGCATGAGCGCGGGCAGATCGGCGGCCGCATAATCCGGATTACCCGGTTCTTCCGCCGTCACGTACATATACATGAGATCCGGTGCCAGCGGACACAAACCGGCATTGCCTTGTGGGCCGATCGAAGCATACAGATGATCGATTTCCGGCAAGCGCTCGAAGTTGTGGCGCCAGCAGCCTTGACCGGTGAACGCCGGCGTAAAGTCGCGACCGAATGTTAGCGCGCGCACGCGCGAATAAACGCCGTCGGCACCGACAACGACATCGTAAGTGCCGGTGGTCCCGTCGCTGAACGTGACGCTCGCGTCGCGGTCGCTTTGATCGATACGGGTGACCGACATGCCGAGTCGAACGTGCGTGCCTTTTTGCAGCGCCAGCGTCATGAGCACGTCGTGCAATGCGCGGCGCGATACACCGATGTTTGCCGGATACTCGGGACCGGCCAGCCGTGCGTTGGGCATCAGGGCAAGTTGCTTGCCGTCGGCATCGTAGATGCCGACTTCCTCAAACGGAAAGCTGACGGCGAGATAGTGGTCGACGATGCCGAGTTGCGCCATGGCGCGTACCACGTTGCCTTGCTGAATGATGCCGACTCCATACACGGTCCATTCCGCTTTCAACTCGACCATGTCGACGGCAATTCCACGATCGCGCAAACCAATTGCAAGGGTGAGCCCGCCGATACCGCCGCCGACGACGAGCACCTTACGAACGTTCATTTTAGCTAAGAACGGCGTCAGCCGCGACGAACGGTTGACCGCGAACGACGTCGAAAATAACAATTTCGCGTGCAAAGACAAAGAACGAGCCGGACGCATCGATAAGCCCGGTTGCTTCGGCATGGCGTTGATACGGCCGAAAAATTGCTAGATCGGCTTCGTTGGCAAAGCGCAACATGACGATTGCATCGAACGCCGGCGCATCAGTTCCGCCGAAATGCTGCGCATTTGTCGCTTGACTGACAGGCACGCTCATAACGCATTCTTCAATTAGCCGTGCGTCATGCGCGGTCATCATGAAGCCGGCATGAGCGGACCGGATGCCGGCTGCAACATCCGCGCCGCCGGCACCGGCAGACTTGATATAATAAAAAACTTTGTAACTTCCGGCATCACGCAGGCACGCCGTCAATGTTTCTTCGCGCGTGATTGCTCCCGTTGCGGTTGAAAAGTCATTAAATTTCTTACCGTCGCTGCGCAACGTTGTTTGACTGTACGGATCGGCGAACGTCCGCTGCATGGCAGTAGCGTCGGCAAACCACAATTCGGTAATGAGATCGCGGCTGCTGACGCCGGTATACGCAGAATCGCTCGCCGTCCCGTATGCACCGTCGAAAACATGATTTTGAACGTAACGGTCGACGCCCAAAGGTTGCGCTGCGGCAAGCTCGCCATGGACGTTGCGAAGGTAGCTTGCGAATTCAGCGCGCGTTAGTCCGGGTTTGCGCCGGATGGCCGCAATTTGCTTGATGGACACCCATTACTCCTTACTAATTCCTCTAGCAAAGAATACTCGGCCGCTGCGGTTCGCCCTGCTTGGTGGGCGTTGGCAGGGCGCTTGGAAGAAGTCCGGTCCGGGGCGCTGGGGTTCCGATGATGCCTTTAAAGCACTTCAACAAAGCACTTCAACATCTCGATGTACGAAAGTGCTTCGAGATGCTCGTGCAACGTGGGAACGAAAATAGAGCGCATACGGACATCACCATCGTATGACGACGGGCGTCCGAGCGTCTGCGCGTGTGAGCGTTTGAGCGCATACCGACAGCACGCCGGTACGGTTACATGTCCATGCGCTTTGGGCTGCGCGCCGTGGCGTCCGCCGGGGCAGCCGATTTCAGCGCTTTCCAAGCAACCTCGACTGGCTTCGGGAGCTCGTCCATGTGCTTGAGAAACATTGCCACTTGCCACATTTGCGTACGACTCAGGCTAGCGTGAAACGCCGGCATCGCCGTAAAGCGAATCCCATGGTGAATCTTCCAATACGTCGCGCCTTCGGGATCGTCTTGGACGCCGTCGGACGCGAACTGCGGCGAGGGAATGTAGAAGCCTTGCGCGATACTCGTCGCCTTCCCATCCGCCGCGCCATGGCACATCAGGCAATTATGCCCGTATATCCGCAGGCCCGCGTCGAGGTTCGCGACGTTCGTCAGGAGCGGGTTCTTCCGCTCGCCCATCTCGCGTTCGGAGACGGCATGCACTGCTTTCATGGCAAGATTTGCTTCGAGCGCCGAGGGCGCGTTATCAGCTGCCATCGGCGCGAAACCGAAGTAAATGCATGCGATCGTAACGGTGCCGAGCACGCCGAGAAACCCGACGACACCGACGGTCGCTGCGCGCAAATACCTCGGCAAAGTCAAACGACTCGTGCTGTGAAACACGGCCTCTTGCACGCGGTACGTTTCGCGGAGAAAAAGCGAAATCGCACGTTAGCGTAACGCACTGGGCCGCAAGCGTGCAAAGAGTTGAAAACCCCAAGGCGTCTGACGGCCGTAGTACGAGCGAAGATCGCCCGGCCGCGTATTCAGCGTGACCTGCGCGCCGAGCCCAGCTACAGTTCCTGAACCACGCAGCAGCGTGTCATGAACGTAGCCGATCGTATACGCGCCGATCGGGAATAGCGCGTTAGCACGGGCGGGCGCAAGAGCAAGCTGCGTTGGATCGGCATCGAGCACCAGGTCGGAGCCGGACTTTTGCACGTACTCGGCGCGACCGTAGACACTGTCGGAACGCCGATGGTAATCCGCTTCGAGCAGATAGGCGTTCGATCGCGATCCGCCGCTCTCAAAGTTTTGTCCGAAGACAGCCGACGTCGTGAAGAATTGCCCAAATGCGAGCGCTTTATTATAGATAACCGATGCGGTGGTCCGATGCTGATCGAGCAGCGGCATTAGGGCTTCCGGACTTTTGACATAACCAAAAGAAACTTGCGTCGCAATGTCGGCCGTCGCATTCCAAGAAATACGTCCGCTCGCCGAATCCAAGCGAACCGGATCGAAGTTGGTGCGAATCTCGTTCGGCTCACGCCCGGTAAAGGTGCTTGCCTCAAATTTTATTGCATTCAAGGCAAAGCCCGCAGTTACGACGCCGAAGGTAACGTGCGTCGAATCTGCCCAGTGATGACCGATCGGTGCATCCGGCATATCGTATGCAATGAGCCGATGCATGTACGTCGGCGGCCCAAGCGCAGGCTCACCCGGATACCCAACATAGAGGTACGCTGAAGAACCGCGGCTCGGCTGCGTGGAGTAGGTCAATGCGGCTTCGGAAAAGAGATCGTGTGGATGCTGATGATCGTGAAGCGGGTGACCCGCGAAGCTTTCGCCGGTCTGGAACAATTCAGGATAACCATAGCCGCCGACGAGAGCAAAGTCACTCGTTACCATTAGTCGCGCGCCAAGTTGGGACGCCGGACTCAACGGGTGCGAGCCCATCAGCATGTACCAATCCGGCGCGTTCAATGTACGCGTGCCGCGCTGACCGAACGTGTCGCTGTAGCGCACAAATCCTGCGCCGTGCGTCATGAGCATGTTATCGCCGCTCACGGTCATATGACCGAACGTCGTCGATGAGTCCGGCAGCCACGACGTTCCCGAACCTTCGCGCGACATCGGCACGCCGAGATCGCTAATCGCCGGCATCGCGCGCATCGACATCATGTCGGCGGTCATCCGCAGCTTACTCATGCGGTACATGCTCGTAACGCCGTTCGCGTTGGTCGGCATCGACATAGCGAGGCCGTCCATGTGCATGCCGTTCATACCGCCCGTCGGCAAGCCGGACTCAGCGGGCTTCGGCATCGCGGACTTCATCGGCACCGGCACATTGCCGGCGGAACTCGGCGGCGACGGAACCGGGCTCATCGTCATATCGGGCAGTGGGCCGGGTCGCATCGTCATACCCGGCATCGGCGCCATTGTCGGCTGCGCTAACGGTTGCGCTGCAAAGACAAGGTTGGGCATGAACAGCATCGTCAAGACGGCTATCCCGGCTGACGGATGGCTCGCTCGGGCTGCCCGAACATGCGGCAACAGACAGTCAAGTAACCTATGGTTGCGGTCGAACATATCGTACAGCCTGTAGTATACGACGCGGTGTTATAGTTCCTCGCCGTCAACAGTGATGCGCGAGAAGAAACGGCAAATCGTGCATGAACTCGCGGTGACTAAGCGACAATGCGACTGCAAATAAGACGATGATGATCGGAGCCGCCCAGCTGAGCCAACGGTCATCGGGACGACGCGCCGCCGCTTCAAGGCCTAAGCCGGCACCGGCACACAATGCCGTCCCGCGAGCTAGGCGGCCAATAAGGGCGACATACTGCTCCTCACGTTCGCCGGCAGCGGTGAAATTCGCCCGCTGCTCGCGTGCCGCGTGCAATCGGCGTTCGAGCGGCTCGAACCCAGGCAGCAATAACGCCGCGAAAGCTAAGTGCCACATGACACCAACGCTAGCGTCATGCCGGCTTGCATGAACGAGTTCGTGGCGGGCGACGAGCAGCAGATCGTTGTCGTTGAGCGCATCGGTGAATCCACGCGATAAAAGCACAACCGGACCAAATACGGTCGTTGCAATCGGCCGAGCGACGTCAAGGTAAGCGATGCGCGGCAGACGCGCGCCGAGTTCGGCACCGGCGGCGGCGAACGCCCGATCGACACGTTCGGGCAGTGCTTCGGCCAAATCGAGCAGGCGTGAGAACCGGAAGCGGGCGACGATGATATTGCCGAGTACGACGATGACGGACACCGATGCCAAAGCTGCGACGAACCAGCCCAGTCTTTCGTGAATCCAAACCGTCGCATGGTACAGCGGATCGACACCGGCAAAGCCGCAGCCACGGTCGGCCCACCACGAAAGCGGTATTAAAAAAATAACCGGCCAGAGTACGCGGACGAGCCGCACGTCGTCAGCGCTTTTTGCGGGCGCGACTCCCGAGAACCCGGCGCAGTTCCGCTAGTGCCTCCGGATCGTCAGCCACGGCGTCGACAAAGCCGTGGATGGCGGCCGGTCCGTGCGCAGCAATAAGACCTCCCAACGTCCGCGTAATAACTGCTGAAACAACGGCTTCTCGGCTGACCGCCGCCCGATAGCGCATGTCGAGATGCGATCCGCCATCATTACCCTTGGCAACAAGACCTTTCTTGAGCATGCGCGTTAATTCGGTGAAGATCGTTGTGTACGCAACGCCGTCCATATCGCAGAGGCCTTGATGCAGAGTCGACACCGATTGCGATCCATGGGCCCATAAATACTCCATAATTATAGCTTGCCGGCTTCCGAGTACTTTTCCCAGATCGGCCTTTCGCTTCGAGATCACGTCGTCACCACGTTGTTTGTGCAAGACGCTACCGGCGGCTTAAATGATTTCAACGGTCATACACGTGCAAACACTTGCGGCTGCACGTCCAATGTGAACACCGTTGTCGGCTGAGAATCTCCACCCATGCCGGCGATCCCGGTCGGCATGCCCGGAATGGTTATTCCGCGGGTTTTCGGCCGTTCGCGTAAGAGCCGCGCGACAACTACGAGCGGCACGTGACCCTCGATGAGATAGCCATCGACGAGCGTCGTGTGACAACCGGCTACACGTTCGTTCAAGCGAAAGCGCCGTAAGCGTTCCGAGCGATCGAGATCGTGCATTTCGACCGAATATCCCGCCTGTCGCGCAAGACTCACCCAGCTCGCGCAACAACCGCAACGAGAGTCGCGATAGGTCGTCATCGAGCGACCGGCGGGGGAGACACCAACGAGCGGCATGGCGCTCACGACTGCTACGAAACTGACTGCGGTTCATTTCAGGAACTCCGGGCTCTAATAACGCTGCTCAGTTCATCGGCGAATCCGTTCCCCGAGGCGAGAAATCAACATGCGGGCAGCGATGCGATCTCAAAGTATACTACTAACCGTCAGACGCTTCCCGTCACTCGCGTTTCCGGTCACTCGCCTTGGGAAACTCGCCTTCCGGTCACTCAACGAAACCACTCCCGGGGGGAGGAGTGTCTTATGTAGTGTGAAACCGCAAAAGTAGTCTTTCGCCGGAGTTAAAAACCGATCTTCAGAGGCGTCTCAAATCGATCCGTGGCCAGGTCGACGGCGTCATGCGGATGGTCGACGACGATCGCTACTGCGTCGACGTCATGCGCCAGATATCTGCAATCGTCGCTGCCCTCGATCGCGTCTCGAAGATCGAGCTTACAAATCATTTCGCGCATTGCTATGCAGACGCGATTCGCAGCGGCGACGATGCGCGAGCGCACGCAGAAATCGCCGAGCTTCTCGGTCTCACGGACGTGGGCCGGTGAGCGCATTCCTCGCGCACGTCGGCCAGGCACTGGTCGCGGCCCTTGCCATGGCCTGGCAAGTCGCTTGGAGTCTCGTACTCGGCTTTGTCCTGTCGGGCGTTATCCAGGCGGTCGTCTCGAAGGACCGTATGCGCGAACAACTCGGACGCAGCGGCATACGCGAAATCGCGCTTGCGACCGGCTACGGTGCGGCAAGTTCCAGCTGCTCGTACGCCGCGGCGGCGCTAAGCCGGACGCTTTTTAAGAAAGGCGCAGGGTTCGCGCCGTCGCTCGCATTTCTGTTCTCGTCGACGAATCTGGTCGTCGAGCTGGGCCTTATCTTGTACTTGCTAATGGGTTGGCAGTTCACGGTCGCGGAATGGATCGGCGGCATCGTGCTTGTCGCCATCATGTCGCTCCTCGTACGGCTGACGTATCCGAAGAAACTCATCGAAGAAGCGCGCGCACATCGAGAGACTGGCGGCGGTCACGAGCACGCCGGCGACACGGTTGAAGGCGCCACGCTGTGGCAGAAGCTGAGCAATCCGCGCACCCCGGTGCTCGTCGCGCAAAGCGTCGCGATGGACTGGTCGATGCTCTGGAAAGATGTCATCGGCGGGTTTCTCATCGCCGGCTTCCTGGCCGTTTTCGTGCCGCCGCACGTCTGGAAAACGCTCTTTCTCGCGGGCGCTCCGGCGGCTATCCAAATTCCCGCAAATGCCGTCGCAGGTGCGGTCATCGCCATCCTGACGTTCGTGTGCTCGATCGGCAATGTGCCGATGGCCGCAATCTTGTGGGGCACCGGCATTTCATTCGGCGGCGTCCTGGCGTTCTTGTACGCAGACCTCATCGTCTTACCGCTACTCGATGTGTATCGCAAATATTACGGCTGGAAGATGGCGGCATACATTTTCGCCATCTTCTTTGCAACGATGGTCGGCGCGGCAATGCTCATGGATGTTGTCTTCTCAGCACTGCATGCAGTGCCGCAACCAAACACGCACATGCTGGCGATGGTGGAGACGTTCTCCTTCAATTACACGTTCTGGCTTAACGTCATTGCAGTCGGCGCAATCGCATGGTTCGTCTATCTCAACGGCAAGCATCCGATGGACATGATGTGTCATCACGACCATGCCGATATGGCCGACCACGACCAAGGCGTCGCCGCCGGCCAGGTTTTATGAACCGTTTCATGTGCTGCAACTGTCGTTCCAGCGTGACACGCAGTGATCATCGTTGCGGACCGGCGACCGGGCGAACGTTGCGCGCAAGTCTCGCTCCGACATGGTGGCGTTACGTTAATTACTCGATCCATTGGCTCATTCGCGACTTATGTTACAGTACGGCGCGCGCAGCGGCGCCGTGCTCGTAAGCGTTACTCGATCCGTTGCCGGCAATGAGCACCAACGAGCGTGTTTTAGCGCGATGGCACGCGCAGCAGTTCATTCGCCATGAATTCAGCCTTCGTAGCAACCAAATCGCGTATCTCGCATATGCGCGTCAACGGCTGCCCTTTCGGGTCGGGCAGTCCCCAATCGTCATCAACACGCGGGACACCCTGCACGTCACAACCCATCGTGATAATCCGATCTGCGCGAGCAGCAAGCGCGGGATTGACGAGCTTCGGGCGAGCGCTCGCAATGTCGATGCCGACTTGCGCCATTGCATTGACGACGCCCGGATCCGGGCGGTCGGCTGCAATCGTACCGGCTGACGCAACTTCGATTTTGTCGCCGGCGAAGCGCCTTAAGAACGCTTCAGCCATTTGACTGCGGCCGGTATTGTGACGGCAAACAAAGAGCACGAACGGCTTCAAGATTTTCTCCATCGCGATGACGTCGACAAAGCGGCCTTCAAGCCGCCCTTGTTCGTGGAACGTTCCAACGGTGCGGAATCCGAATTTTTCGTATAAGTGAATGCCGGCATCGTTAAACGGCAATGCGAAAAGCACGAGCTTGTGAAAGCCCGCTATTTTAGCGCGGCGTTCGAGCGCCGCGAGGAGGCCCGAACCAACGCCGGCCCCGCGCGCGATGCGCTCGATGTAGATTGAGATATCGGCAACGCCGCGATACGTGCAACGATGCGAATACGGATTGAGCGAGGCCCAGCCGACGATCCGTCCGGCGCGCTCCGCGACAAGCACGCCGTAGCGATCGACGTGGGCCGCAAACCACTCGTCAATTGCTTCCTCGCTTTTCGGGTCCTCGTCAAGCGTGGCGATGCGATCGGCGATACCTTCGTTGTAGATTTCCGCGATCGCGGCGAGATCACCAATGTCGGCATCACGGATGAGCGGCGAGATGCGATCGACGGCTAGCGACATCGGTATCCTCCAATGAGTGCGCGCGTGTTTCGGCGCCGGCAACCTTAAGCGGCGCTAGCCAGCCGAAGAGGGTTGTCCGCCACTGAGCCGTTCGGCCATGATACCGGAGCCGACCACCGCTGCGAGCAAGAGCGCCGTGCCGATGGCTTCAGCGGTTGCACGGCGCACGAGGTTCACTTCAGCAGCACGCGGCCGACGCGGCTGCTTCGGCGGCATCGGTTTGACAGCACGATGTGGCGTCGTTGTCTCGTTCTTCGCTTTCGGCGACGACGAAATACGTCTCCCAACGCCGGCCATCGGGATCGGTTGCCCAGACTTTGTTCTGTACGGCGTAACAGCATGTCTCGTCTATCTCGATGTCGACCGGGTAGCCGGCTTGCTGAAAACGGACAACTGCGACATCGACGTCTTCCGGTTTTTCCACGACGACGCCGTAGTGTGCACCTTCGCGAACGTTCGTCGCTGTATCAAGGTCGAGCGCCAGTTCGAGACCGGGCTGCTCGGTCAAAAATAATGCGTAATCGGAGTAGTGCTTGGCCGGGGCAGACAACAGCAGCGTACGATAAAACGCCACGCTCGCGTCGAGGTCGCGTGTTGCGAGATTGAGATGCATTTTCATGCAAGAACCTTTGTCGGAAGTACGGATGAAAGGGCCGACTCTAAGCGGCCGCGCGCATCGGGTGCAAGTGAATAGTAGCCCCAGGTCCCGCGACGTACGGAATTTACGAGACCGGCGTCTTTGAGCAATTTGAGGTGGTGCGATATCGTCGATTGGTTGAGATCGAGTCCGGCGCTAAAATCGCAAACGCAGACTTCGTGATCGGCTCGAGCCAGCGTTGCAAGAATCGTGACGCGTGCGGGATCAGCCAGCGCCTTGAACAGCGTCGCTTCGTCCGCCACATCCCGATCGTAAACCGGCATCTCTGGACAGCAACGTTGGATCGACATCCATCGATTCTACAGGTTGAATCGACGAATGTCAATGCAGTCGAGTCGAGACTGCAAAATAGTGACGTTTTGCTGGGAGGGGTAAACCTGCGCTAGACTCGCTGTGGATTGACATGTGATCGTAGTCGCGGCACCCGCCGGGTTGACACATCTGTGGGTGTAGAGCAGCATATTACAACGCACGATAGCGCAGCGCCGGACGCTCGAATATGCGCAGCGACTGCTCGCGGCTGATGCTTTATGCAATTACTCCGTCAGACTGCTATGGCACGGCTACACGACACTTTGCGCCGTCGAGTTTCCCCAATACAATTGCGCTTACGCAGCGATTTTTCTAAAGTACCGGGAATACGAGAAACACTGCGCCGATAGCTGCAATAAATGCGCCGCTGAGTACTTCACCATAGCTCTCAAGCGGGCCGAACGATATGCGTTGCAGCCCGGCAACCGACGTCACGCACAATGTTATGTACGTCGCAATGGTTGAAAGTGCGAAGACGATCGCCATTACGGCGATGAGGCCGATGCCGTACTTGCCGGCGGCAAAAAACGCCGGAATGCCCTCGACCATCGGCGACGATCCCAGGATCAGGAGCAGCGTTGTGCGCAACGATCGGCGGTGCTTGTGGTCGTGTAGCGGCGGATCGCTGCTTACAACGAAGCTTTCGTCATGCCACGAATCGGGCCCGTGGTCGTGCAGATGCGTGTGCACGTTCGAGTGGCCGTGCCGATGCATATGGACGTGCGTGGCGAGCACGTTGGTGCCCTTCGGGCTTGCTACGTATAACGCATTGTCACTTGCCCGTACATTCGCGCCTGGCTCGAGATTATGTTCGTGCTCGTGCTCGCTAAACGCAGCCTCATACGAATGCACGCGAGCACCCTGAGCGACGAAGACGGTCAGCGAAAATTCGTGCGGTTCCGGTACTTCGTCGCGGGATTCCCAGTAAGCGCCGCAATTACGAAATTCAAATCGCTGTTCCGATCCTCCGGCGCGCCGTGTTTCGACCCACACGCGATCGCCGCGATGTCCGGAGAGTCGAAAATGCGCAGGCTGACCGGTCTCAAAAATCGACAGTTCGAGCAAGTCGTGGTCTGCCGCGATTCTTGTCAACTCCGGGCCGTGGATGCCGCTGCTCGACCCATTTCCGTGTTCATGTCCGTGTCCGTGCCCCGCACCGCTCTGAAGTTCACGCAGCGACGAGATTGCAATCCAACCGCCGAATGCGATCAGCGCGAGACTCGAGACGGATGAAACGAGATTGCCGAACCGTGTTGCGAAGGCAACGCCCGCAATCCACACGGCGAATCCAATGATCAGCGTCGACACCGTGTGACCGGTGCCGGCCACGAAAGCGGCGCGAGCGACCTCGCGCTTCGTCCAGCCTTGTTGGCGAGCAATGAGCGTAATGGGCACCCAATGATCGGGTACGACGGTGTGCAACACGCCCACGGCGGCAACGGCGCTAATGAGAAGCAACTCCGGGCCGACGATCATTGCATCTGCCTCGCGTGCGCCCGCGAGTCTCCGGCGCCGCCACGTTGGTGGCAATGGCGAATGTTGCCGGCCGGTCGATCGTCGTCTCGGTCGTCTCGGTCCATCAAAGCTGAAGGCCGGCGTTGAGCGGCGCCCGCGAAGCACGGAACCATCGCTACGTTCGGCGTTAGCGGACCGCTCGCACGCCGGGACACAAGTGCTTCGGCCATGCCGCTGCGAAAAGCAAGCGGCTTCTTCGTTTTGCAGCCGCTCGACATGTAAGCCGTCCGGTCGCGCACGAATTGCTTGGCTAACGCCGCCCTCGCAACCCGGCCCGTTCGCGCGGTACGGCGCATCGCCGAGCGTCGCATTGACTGCACGGCGGGATATTAGCAGAAGTACTCGCTAGCGTCAATCGCATTGCACGAGCTTCCGCAAACGACATACGCAATCAAACACGAACACAGACATGTCCGACGGCATCTATCAAGCTATTTGCTTACTGCGGTAAACTTGGTAAAAAGCTGCACATGCACCACCTCGCACGAGAGCCGATGCCTTCCGTAATCTCACCCGGGGCGCCGTCAAGTGCAGCGCTGGTCCCGATGCGAAAGTATGAAGCATGAACGATAAGAGCGATTTTGACCGGGATCAGCAGGCCGACGAGTCCCATCTCCACATGCACGAACACATCGATGGCATTCGCCACGCGCACGAGCATGGCCACCGCGATCACGACCACGACCACGACCACGACCACCATGACCATGACGCGCACATTCACAGCCACGGAGACGATGCCGTCGAGCACGCTCACGACGGAGGGACCGGGCGTTAATGGCACGCGCGCGAGGCTCAGGGTCGATGGGTCCGACACGTTCGATGCGATTGCCGCGAGCGCTCGACGAATGGTTCAACGAACGTCTTGACCGGCATCCGGAACGCTCGTCCAGTGAACTCCTCGTTCAATTGCTGCATGGCGGACTTCGGTTGCGCGAAGGCTATATGGCGATCCATCGGCGCGTCCTCGAGCAGCACATATCTACCGGCGATCGTAAGAGCTATTCGATCTATCTCAACTGCTTAACCGATACGTTCGGTCATGAGTACGTTGCGCATCTCGAGAACTGGCTTGCCGGTGAAAACGTCGTCGGCCCGGCGGTATCGAACGATACCACTGCACGGAGTGCGTCAACGTCGCTCGACGGAAAATAGCGTTCGGGTTTCACTTACACGTTCATTTTTCGTACGTTTAGCTGTTTACAACGTAGACAAATTAAACGCTACATCGAATAAACGAGGATCGGTTGTAGACGACGTTCAAGCGTCCTAAGCTAAACCGAGAAACACAGCCAACTCGTAGTCAACGTAGTCAATTACATTTGTAAACATCCGGCTAACTCCGGCTCGCGTTGATATCGCAGCTAACACAAATATCTGGTTGCACGCTTGCGCGGTACTACGTTGCGTGTAACGTGTTGCTGTCATCAGCTTCGCAAAGCTGCATAGCTTTGCGGCCACTCACTGATCCTTCGCTCAAAAACTATGGCTGAAATTGCCGATGTCTTCGTCACCGACGCCTACCAACGCGTTGAGTTTCGACCGTCACTTCGGCCACCGGGAGTTTTGCATGGTCTCAACCTTTGTCTTGGCGCTGGTTTTGGGTCTGCCGTCAGTACCGGTGGCGCTGCCGTCCGCAAGACCTAACGTCTCGTCAGCTCCGGCCGGTCAGTCAGCACCGTGTCCGTCGAGTTCGCCGGCCGACGTTTCCGCTGCGCCCCGGCCGACCGCGCTCGGCTCGGCGGCTGCCGCGGCAGCCTTGCCCGAGCCTTGCGTACGCGCGCCGAAGCAAATTGGACGCGTGACGGTCGGCCGAAAAGCGAACCTTGTCGGTCAAGCGTTGTCGGCGTCGACCGGCACCATCAGCCAAGAGCAGATCGCTACGCGGCCGCTTCTTCGGCCGGGTGAAGTTCTCGAAGATATCCCCGGTCTTATCATAAGTCAGCATAGCGGCGGCGGCAAAGCCAATCAATATTACTTGCGCGGCTTCCAGCTCGATCACGGTACCAATCTCGAAGCCAATCTCAACGGTATCCCGGTCAATCTCGGGTCTCACGCGCACGGCCAAGGCTATTCGGATATCAATTATTTGTTGCCCGAACTCGTCGGCTACATCGAATTTAAAAAGGGAACGTATTTTGCCGATCAAGGCGATTTTGCGGTTGCCGGCGGTTACAATCTATTTTATCGAAATACGATCGCGCCGACGTCGGAATTCACCCTCGGCGATTTTGGTTACGACCGTTTTTTCACCGCAAACACGGTAAAAGTAGGCTCCGGCACTCTGCTTTATGCCGCTGAGATCGCCCACGATAACGGTTCGTACGTGCGCGCGGACGAGTATCACCGTTTCAACGGTGCCTTGCGCTACTCGCAAGCACAAGGACCAAACAGTCTCGCCGTTACCGGAATCGCCTACAACGGCACGTTCAATTCAACCGACCAAATTCCGCAACGTGCCGTCGATCAAGGACTGATCAGTCGCTTCGGGTATATCGATCCGACCGATGGCGGCAACACCTACCGCTACGCAATCTCTTCGCAATTTAGTCATACCGATCCGAACGGTGCGACGAACTTCAACGCCTACGGCGTGAACTCGCTGCTGAACCTCTTCTCAAACTTCACCTATAATTATTTCGATGCGAACGACTATTACAACGTGACGCAGAACCCGATCACTTGCAACCCGGCCTATGTGTCTTGCACGCCGAACACCGGTACGGCGCAACGCACAAACCGATACCAATCATACTGTCCGGCCAACAACACGGCACCGGCCGGTGCTGCCGTTCGTTCCGTCGCGCTCAGGCCATACACGTTCACGTGCGGAGATCAGCGCGAACAAGTTGATAAACGCATGTATTACGGGTTCGACGCGAGCCGCAGCTTTATGACCACGGGAAGCCGGACGACGATCGGGGCAGGTATGCGCGACGACAACGCGCCGGTCGTCGGGCTGTACCTAACACATGCTAAGCAGCAATATCCAAACGGAACGCTAAGCGACGATCACGTGGTAAACACCTCGGAGTTTGCCTACGTCGAATCGCGTCTGTCGATCGGCTCCAAGCTCAAGCTGACCCCCGGATTACGTTACGACCATTACAATTACAGCGTTGCGGCATTCGATCCGGCGAATTCTGGTGCCGCGAACCAAGGGCTGCTCAATCCGAAATTCGCCGTCGCTTATGCCGCTTCACCGCATCAAGAATTCTACGCCGACTACGGTGAGAGCTTTCACTCAAACGATGCTCGCGGCGTAATCGGCAATAGCGATCCGCAAACGCACGAAAACTTCGACGCGACCGGCGCTCCGGTTCAATTCAATTCACCACTTACACGTGCAGTGGGATACGAATTCGGCTACCGCTATTCTTCACCCAAGATCACGTCGACCGTCTCGGTCTTTCGCTTACTCGTCGCAAACGAACTCATCTTCGACGGCGATCACGGCACAACGTCCGTCGGCGGACCGGACGTACGGCAGGGCATCGAACTATCGAATTTTTATACACCGACCAAGAACTTGACCTTTGATGCGGATCTGGCTACGACGACAGCACGCTTTACGACCGATCCGCTCAATCAAGGTACGGGCGTGCCGGAGTCGCTAGCGGGTGTGATTTCGGCCGGGGCCACTCTCGATCAGCCGCATTTCGGAGCTAGTTTACGCTTGCGCTACTTTGGGCCGCGCCTGCTCGATACACAAGGCGACGCCTCATCGCCACCGTCAACGACGTTGAATTCGCAAATAATACTCAAATTGCAGCGACGCAGCAGCGTCTCGCTCGATGTCTTCAACATTTTGAACTCGTCGGCTGCGGACGTCACGTATTATTATAATTCATGGCTTAAATCGGATGCGGCAAATGCGACCTTAGCGACCGACTCGGCCGTGAACCCGGCACTGGGAGGCAGCGGCGTCAACGATTATCATCTTCACCCGTCACAAGCGCGAACCGTGCGGCTCACCTACTCACTTGGGCTGTGACGACGGATCGAAAGCGGCAGCCAGCGTCGACGACGCCGGAATAGCGAACCAGGCGTCCATGTGAATGTTGCCGCAGTGTCACGCACCATCGTGCGCGAAGCGTCGAAATATGTTTGACAAAGTGATCGCGTGGTTCCGTCCGAGCAGGGCGGAACGAGACGAAGCGTTGCGGCTTGCCCGACAAGCTCGCCGGGCGGAGCACGGACATACGCACGAGCACATTGACGGAGTCGTCCACAGTCACGATCACGTACACGGCGACCACGAACACGACGGCGCACAAGAATAAGCGTCGGCCGTTAGGCGCGTCGCTTATTCTTGCTTGCTCGAAGGTGCCGCGTGCGCTGCTGAGATGACGACCGAAGACGTCACCTCTTCGACGAAAACGAACGAGAAAGATCTGTGCCTTTACAGGGCGGTCGTCAGTCGCACGACGATCCGTCGTCCGGCCGCCCATTGCGTCGTGTTGAACCCGTTGTTTACCTTAATGAGATACTGATGATTCAAGAGATTCTCGGCAATGACATTGAGTCCGAGACGGTGCGACTTTGCATCGGAAAAGCGGCCGAATGCCGCATTTACGATAAGATGCTCGGGAAGCCGACCTGCCGATCCGTCCTCGAACGTCACGGGATAGCCGGTACCGTATTCGGGTTCGAGCGTCACATACAAGCTGTGATCGGCGGCGAAACGATGCGTATATGCGCCGTTGATCGCGACGGCCTGATCGTGATCTTCGGGGTTGAGCGTCAAATTCGAAACGGCGTCCGGCGCGAACAGAAACGTGCTGCCCGAGATGCCGCCGGCGAGCGACTCTGATAGCGTCGTCGAAAGATAGAAGCTATCGCGAAGCGTGTCGCTTTGAACGCGCAGCTCGAGTCCATTGGCATGTCCGATCGAATTATTGAAGACGGCGAAAAGCGGCGTGTTGAGTAACTGCGTCGTGTCGAGTACGTTGACGACATTGCGTTGCCAGGCGTTTGCATACAACGACAAGCCGGGGTGATAGGTGTGAGCGATACCGAATTCAACGTAGCTGTCGTGTTCGGGCTTAAGGTCGTACGGCGGATTTGCATCGGCCGTCGTTTGCGTCACAACGGCATCGCGACGTGTATCTTCAAGTGCCGGCGCGGCGTAAAGCCGGCCGAAATACGCGTGGAAAATCGTCGCGCGGTCGAACGAGTAATTCACTTCGACGCGCGGGCTGAGCTGCGCTGCACGAACGAAGCCGGTCGAATAATCGAAGCGTAATCCATAATTGATTGCAATCCGCTGGCCGAGTGCCCAGCGGTCTTGCAGATACGCGCCGAAGAGCGTTCCCGCTTGAGCCACGTCCGAGGTCTGGCTCCCGGCGCCGTTCGCAAGTTCGATAAAGCCGCTATCGCTATACTGTTCGCGCGAAACGTCGATCCCGGCCTTGAAGGCATGGATGTCGCTCGAACGGCTGACGGACGCACGCAAACCCAAATTGTTCACGCGCTGATCCTGCTGCAAACCGTTTTGCAGCAGCACACCGCCGTTGCCGTCCGGCAGCGTCGCGAGCACATCGTTCGGAATGTCACCTTCATACGCAATGCGCGATGACCGCAACCACGGAACGACCAGCAGTGAACCCAAGCCATCGTTGGAGACGTGCGTAAACGACGCGCTGAAGAAACGATCGTACTCGCGTTGCACGTCATCAGTCCCCGGCAACGACACAAATGCATTATTCGGATCGTTCGGATGAGTATTGATTGGAATTTGATAGCCCGCATATTGATTCGAAAGATCGAACGCAAATTGGTTGCCGTGACCCGCGGGCGCGACCACACGCAGAAACTGGTCGCTCAAATTTGACTGGTCGTGGGTCAACTCGCTATCAGGAGTCGGCGCATCGAGCCCGCGGTTGGTCCGCACTTCATTCGCTGAGAACGAAAAGCCGGCCGAACCAATGTGAAAGCTTTCGTTCAAGCGCGCTTCGGCGGTGCCGTAGCTGCCGGCCCCCAGTGTAATTGCGCCGGCGGGCGGGCCCGTTAACACCGGCGGCCGCGAAATAACGTTCACGACGGCGCCCATGCGTTGTCCGCCATATTCTGCCGGAAATGCTCCGGTGAAAACTTCGACGGCTTGAACGTTGCGCGGATCGATGAGTTCGGAAAAATTCGAGCTGGTGCTCTGCGGCAATGGTGCACCATCAAGTTCGTACGTCAAGCCGTGATAGCCGTGGGCGACCGGTTCGTCATACGAAAATCGTACGACTCCCGGCACGCTTTCAACCAATGCATTTAGTGAATCACCACGCGGTAAGGTTGCAATCGTGCCCGGTAAGATTGCGTTCTCGGAAACCGGCGTGCCGCGGACGCCGCGCGTACCACCGCTCACTTGACCGATTGTTTTGACTGCTACGTCCGCGACTAAGTTGACGGTCGTGACCGCACCGGTAGCGACGTCGGCATCGGCCACGGCTGATGCGCCGCCGACGTTGGTGTGTAATGAATATCGGCCGAATGGGACGCGCGCAAACGTAAAGTGGCCGTTGCGGTCGGTCGTGACGGCTTGCGCGAAGCGGTCACCGTACAGGTGCACCACGCTTTGAGCGACGCCGTGTCCGTCGCGCGAAACCGTTCCGGAAATAGAGCCGACGGAGTCGGCAAACGCCGGCGCCGCCCAAGCAACAACGAGCGCGCATGCCGCCGGCATGACGAATCGAGACATACTCCCTCACAAAAAAAGTTAAACAGCGAAAACGCGGAAACGCTGTCCGTTCGGAGGGGCACGTCCGAAGCGCCGTGCGCTGCGTGCAATTTGCGAGTGAAGCGGTCGTACGTCAAACGTAAGGTAACGAATGCGGGCCGTGCGGCGGCCAAGCCGCGTGAGCCAATCGCGCAGTAACTCCGCTACAACTAGTGCGAGAAGTGCCGTCAAGCGGCGCATTGCATACGCTACAATAACGGCGAGCGCGGCAAGCACGACGGTCGGCAAGCCGAGTTCGATGCCGTTGCCCTCGAGTGTTTCAATGCCGTAGTAGAGACCGGCTGCGACGGCAAAGAGAACGAGTACGCTCGGAACGAGCAATCGCGCGCGTGCCGCTGCGATCGTTCCCGTCACGATCGTGGTACCGCTGAATAGAAACGCTCGGACGATGTACAGCGTTATTGCAAGCGTTCCGCCGACGGTTGCCGCCACAAGCTGCTCATGTGCTTGACCGGCGAACGAATGTTCGTCACCAAAGCGGACGAAGTGCGTCGCGATAGCGACGAGGGCGCCGAACGGCACGGCTAAAGCAAACTTGCGAAACGCATCGCGCATCGGACCGATCAGGTTCGCGAACGAAGCCGGCGAGCACTGCCGAACGCGTAAACGAAACGAGAGCGTCACTGCGACTTAACTGAACGCCGATCTTTAGCCGTTCAAGTCGGCGCGATCGACCCAGCAGCCGTGGAAGCCGTATCGTAAACGGAATGGGACTTTGAGCGTCGCAACCGGTCCGGCGCCGAGATCGCGCGTGTCGAGGACGACGATATCGCTGCGATTAAGCTGATGCCGTCCGACGACTCCGATGAGCCAGCCGTCGGCTTCGCCGGCGTCCGGGCTGCGTGGGACGAACACCGGCTCCTGCGTCGAACTATTGTCGCCGGCGTAGAAATACTTGAGCGAGCCGTCGGCGGCGTCGTAATGGGCCAGACTGTTGAACGGCGGACCCATCGGCCCGAGTTCGAGCATCGGACCGAGATCGTGGTTGATCGCACCGAAAAAGAAATGCCGGGTGCGCGACATCAAATAGCGCGCATCGACGACGGGCATCTCGCCCGGATGTTTGACGAGTTGCGTCACATCAAAGGTGTCGGCATCGCTCGATAAATCGAACGTCCAACGCTGCGCGAAAGGCGGCTCTTCACGCGGATTGAGTTCGCTCACGTGCGGAAACTGCGAGTACCAGCCGGAGTTCGTGATGAAATGCTCGACGGTGAGTTTGTCGCCTTCATCCCATGCGTTGATCGTGTGCGTTTCGAGCACGAGTTTCGGACTTGAATACCAGCGGATTCCGCTCACGCCTTGCCGGCGCGGAATGATACCGATTTTCGTTTCATGACTAGGATCCCAATAAAAGAACGAACCGCCATTCTCGATGCGCTCCTGATTGCTCACCATCGGATAGATGACGAAGATAATGTAATTCTTGGTGACCGAAAAGTCGTGCATCATCGAGGGATACGGCGCATCGAACCGTTCGGTACGAGTCAACTCGCCGCCGGCAGAGATCGTGTGAATCTCAACGGTGTTCGAGACGCGGCCTTCGGGAAAATAGGAGAATGCGATCGTCTCGCCGCTAAGCGGGTCGACCTTTGGATGGGCGGTAAATGTTTGGCTGGTGAGTGCGCCGCCGAAGTCATGCCAGCCCATGGTTTCAAGTGTATGCGGATCGATCTGCATCGGCCGCGATGCTTCTTTGAGGGCAAACAGCTTGCCGCCGAACCAGCGAAGCGACGTATTGGCAGTGCCGCCGTCGACGCCCGCAACGCTTGCATCGTCGGTGAATTTGTTCCGGTAGCGGCCGAAGAGCGAACGCCGGGCAGCGCGTTCGGCTTTGAAGCGGTCGGTCTGCACGTAACGCGTCTTTACATCTGCGTGCCCGTTCGCAAAGCGCACCATCGTCATCATGCCGTCACCGTTGAGATAAATATCCTGATCGCCCGCCAGCGGCGGATACTGCGAATCAGCGGCAAGCCGGAAGAAC
>CBDCCS010000023.1:0-26601 GCA_965214935.1 Candidatus Velthaea sp.
GGTCCGCGAACGGCGAGAACGGCCGTTCGGCGCCTTTGAGGCCGCGCACCGACGCGTCGCTGTTCAAGCCGACGATGAGGGCATCACCTTGTGCCCGGGCCCACGCGAGGTAGTGAACGTGGCCCGCATGCACGAGATCGAAGCAGCCGTTGGTGAACACGACGCGGCGACCGGCGGCGGCTTGTTGCGCACGCCATTCGGCCGCCGCGGCAATATCGAGTATTGCGGCGGCAAACTCGCTAATGCGGCGCTCCATCATCTTCGAGTAACGCGATAATTTCAGCCGGCGACGCCGTCGCCGTGCCGAGCTTTTCCACCACGGCTCCGGCGGCAAGGTTCGCGAGCTGCATCGCCGTTTCGATCGGGATGCGCGCCGCCAGCGCCAAGGTGAGCACCGCGACGACGGTGTCGCCCGCGCCGCTCACATCAAAGACCGAGCGCGCGACGGACGGAATATCGGCCCGTTCGCCGTCCCGGCCGAACAGCGACATGCCCGCTTCGCCGCGCGTGATGATCACGTCACGGCAACCCAGGCGCTCGAGCAACGCCCGGCCGGCACGTTCGAGCGACGCCGCATCGACGATTGCGAGACCGGTCGCGCGAGCGGCCTCGGAAACGTTGGGCGCGATGCAATTCACGCCCGCGAAGATCGCGACGTTTTCGGGCTTGGGATCGGCGATCACGAGCGGGCAGGCGAGCGCCGCTTCGACAATTTCGCGCGAGAGAAATCCCTTTCCGTAGTCGCTGAGCACCACCGCGTCGGCCGCGGCGATCGCGTCGGCGACGCGCTCGACGGCGAGCCCGCGATCGGTGTCACTCAACGGCGCCGTCGACTCCCAATCCGCGCGGACCACTTGCTGATTGTGTGCGACGACGCGCGTTTTGCGGGTCGTCGGGCGATCCGCCAGCGTGATGATGCCGCCGGTGTCGACGCCGATCTCGGCAAACAGCGCGCGCACGCGCTCGCCCTCGGTGTCGTTGCCGACCGCGCCCGCAAACGCCACCGTCGCGCCCAGCGCGCGTAAGTTATTGGCCACATTTCCGGCACCGCCCAGGGTGAAGGAATGATGGTCGACGCGCACCACGGGGACCGGTGCTTCGGGCGAGATGCGCGTGACGCGGCCCCAGATCCACTCGTCGATCATCACGTCGCCGATGACGACGACCCGGCGGCCCGCCATGCGTTCGAGAAGTTCGCCGGCGGTCGGAACCGCGATCAACTCAAGCGCCACGCCGGCCCACGATCCCATTCGGCGGCCGCGAGCAAAGTACCGGCGCGGAAATCGGGCTCGGGACCGGCATAGACGACGGGCCCCGGAACGAGGACGCCGGGAATACCCAAGCGCCGGCCCAGTTCGATATCGCTACCGCGGTCGCCGACGACCGCGCTGCGCGATACATCGATATCATGCTCGAGCGCCGCCCGGCGAATCATACCGGGCTCGGGCTTGCGGCAGTCGCACGGCGCGCCGTAATGCGGGCAGAAATAAAAGGCATCGACGGCAACGCCGTGGTCGTGCAACCGTTCGACGATCTCGGCGTTCACGGCGTGGACGGCCGATTCAGCGAAGTAACCGCGCGCCACGCCGGATTGATTCGTCACGACGACGCACGCATATCCGGCACCGGCAAACGTGCGCAGCGCGTCGACCACCGTCGGTAAAACGCGCACGTCGGCGCGTTTACACACGAAGCCGACGTCATCGATGAGCGTCCCGTCGCGATCGAGAAACGCGGCCGGCCTCACGTTGGAAAAGCAGCGCTTGTTCGACGAGGTCGCAGATGATGTGGCCCATCGTAATGTGAACTTCCTGAACGATCGCTGAGTAGCCGTTCGGGCCCACCAACGCGAGGTCCGCGATCTCGGCGACCCGGCCGCCGCCGTTGCCGCTAAAGGCGACGGTCACGGCGCCGCGGCGCTTCGGCTTCTTCCAACGCGAGAACGACGTTATGCGAGGTGCCGCTCGTCGTGATGCCGACCACCACGTCGCCCGGTACGGCGAACGCTTCGACTTGGCGCGCGAACACGCGCTCGTACCCAAAATCATTCGCGATCGCGGTCAACGCCGACGTGTTGACCGACAGTGCTTCCGACGGCAAGCCGCCGCGTTCGCGTAAAAACCGGCCGCTGAACTCGGCCGCGAGGTGCTGCGCGTCGGCCGCACTGCCGCCGTTTCCGAACCACAACACTTTGCGTCCGGTCGTGAACGCACGCACGATCGCGGCGACGATCGCCGCGACTTGTCCGGCGTAGCGCGGCTCGTCGAGCAAGCCGCGCCGGTCGGCGAGCAGTTCGGCAAAATCACGCTGCCCGCGGACGTTTACGGTTCGATCCAAAATAGTTCCTCATTGAGCCGAACGAGCTCGCCGTTCTCGGGCAGAATGCGCGTGATAAGTCCGGCAAAGTCACTGGTGATCTCATTCATGAGCTTCATCGCTTCGAGAATGCACAACGGCTGACCGACCGCGACCCGATCGCCCACCGATACGAACGGATCGGAACCCGGCGTTGCGGAGCGATAAAAACGCCGACCACCGGGGCCGTCACTTTTAACGCTCGCTCGGACGCGTCGTTTGCAGTCGCGGGCGCGGGCGCCAAGCTCGCTGCCGGCGCGCTCGCAGCCGGCGCTGCGACGGCGGCGATGGGGACGCTCGCTTGCGGCTCTCGGCGAATGAGTTCGTATTGGGCGTCGCCGATTCGAACCCGGATCGCGTCCAGATCGAACTCGTGCAAGATCTCGCCCAGCGCCCGAACGCGCGAGGCTTCGTTGTCATCCATCTAGGCGACGGCTTCGACTAAAGCCCGTGCCGTATCTTCCGCCGTCGCCGCGGCGGCAATGTGCCGGTCTTCGCGCGTTACCAGATCGCGCAAGACGATCCGGCCCGCGGCAAGTTCATCGGTACCCATGATAAGCGCGTAACGGGCACCGTTGCGATCCGCCGTTTTGAAGTGCGCGGTGAGCTTGCGGTCGGCGAAATCCAATATACGCCGGGGCGTCGCCGAGTTTGCGAAGCGCCGCCACGATCGGCACCAGCCGAGTGCGCGACGGCGCGCCGAGCGCGATGGCTTGGAAGCCGCGCCGCGCCGGCACGGCTTCGCCCCGGGTCGCTTTCACGACCATGAGAAACCGTTCGAGCCCGAGTCCAAACCCCACCGCCGGCGTCGGGGGACCACCGAGCGATTCCACCAGTCCATCGTACCGGCCGCCGCCGCAGACGGCGCTTTGTGCGCCGAGCGCAGCCGACGTGATCTCGAAAACGGTCCGCGTGTAGTAATCGAAGCCACGGACTAAGCGCGGGTTCACATCGTACGCAATACCGGTCGCGTCGAGATACCCCCGGATGGCCGCGAAGTGCTCGGCACACGCCGCGCACAGCGTGTCGAGAAAGGTGGGTGCCGTCGCGATGTACGGCGCGTCTTCGGGCGCCTTGGAATCGAGCAGGCGCAGCGGATTGCGATCCAGGCGGCGTTGCGAATCATCCGATAGCGCGTTGCGATGGGGCGTGAAATGCGCCAAGAGGGCGGCGCGGTACGCCGGCCGGCAGGCGTCGTCGCCGATCGTGTTGATCTGCAGCCGGGCGTCGGCGATGCCGTAGCGGGCGACCAGATTGCCCGCGACTTGCATGACCTCGACGTCGGCCTCGGGGCCGGCATAACCCAGGCATTCGACCCCAAACTGATTGGCCTGCCGATAGCGGCCGGCTTGGGGGCGCTCGTAGCGAAAAAACGGGCCGATATAAAACAACCGCAGGGCGCCCGTGGCCAGCAGCTTGTGCTGCAGAACGGCCCGTACGACGGGCGCCGTCCACTCCGGCCGTAAGGTGATGCTGCGGCCGCCTTTGTCGAGAAACGTGTACATCTCTTTTTCGACGATGTCGGTGGTTTCGCCGACGCCGCGAACGAAGAGTTCCGTCGCCTCGAACATCGGCGTGCGAATCTCGCCGTAGCCGAAACGTCCGGCGATATCGCGCGCATGAGCTTCGAGTTCATTCCAAGCGGCCGACTCCGGCGGGTAAATGTCGTTCGTGCCGCGCGGTGCGCTCATCGGCTCCATCGGTGGGGCAGGTACCACGCACCGCCAAGGACGCCCTCGCCGGGGAGAGCTCGATGGCGTTTGTTCGACGGTGGGGGTCAAATGAAAGGTCGAAGCATGCACGCGCCGAGGGCAAGCTACGGTCGCCGGTGTCAATGATTTCGCCGGTCGGCATTTGCTTCGCAACCGTGCTGCTCGCCGCGTCGCCGGCACTCGGGCTTTCGCTCCCGAACGCTCGGCTGACGCCGGGCGCGGTCGGCGCGAACGACACCGTTTCCGTGGTTGCCGCGCAGGTCTGCGTCCGCGGCTACGCGCGGGCTGCGCGCCACCCGTACGATACGGCTTGGCGACACTACCGGACGGCCCTTTTCCGCGCCTACGGCATCCCGCATGCACGCTGGAAAGCCTATACGATCGACCACCTCGTGCCGATCGAATTAGGTGGTCGGCCGTTCGGCGTCATCCGCGGCCGCGATGGCCGCTCCACCTGGGACCTGCGCAACGTCTGGCCCGAGCCGAAGAATGACGCGCGCCGGAAGGATGCCGTCGAAAACGCGTTGCGCGCAAGCGTTTGCGCCGGCGGCTTCCGCGGCGTCCGCCCTCACACTTTCCCAGGCGCAGCATGCGATCGCGAGCGACTGGACGCGGACGCCCGTCGGCCTACCGTCTCCGGGCAGCGCATCGCCTGAATCTCGCTAACGCGTCCCGTGGTTCGCGTCATTCGCCATGGTCGTGATCGTGTTCGTGATCGCCATGCGCGTGTTCGTGCGTATGGACGATCCCGTCGGCATGTTCGTGGGTGTGACCATGCTCGAGATTCCGCGCACGTTGCGCGAGGCGTTGCGCCTCCTCTCGTTCAATCTTCGTCGGGCCGAACCATGCCATCAGCTTTTTAAGCATCATGCAACTCTTCTCACGTTACGACGCGACATGTACCGGTCGCACTCTTATGCCCAGCTGCCGTGCCGTTGCAGACCGTCCGACTCTCCATTTGCAAACGGCCCATCTCATAGGCTCAGCGAGTAGGTCAGCCGAACGGTGCGCGCCTGCGACGGGTGAAAATGGTAGTCATTGACGCCTCCGCCGCCAAGTGCCGGATTGACGGACGGGTCGTTCGCCAGAGCCGGATTCGCTGCATCCGACTTCAGCCATGAGCTATAATAATAGGTCACGTCGGCTGCCGGCGAGTTCAGAATGTTGAACACATCGAGCGAGACGCTGCTGCGTCGCTTGAATTTAAACGTTGCTTGCGAATTTAGCGTTGTGGACGGGGCCGACGAAGCGTCACCTTGGGTATCGAGAAGCCGAGGACCGAAATAACGGAGGCGTAGACTTGCAGCGAAGTGCGGTTGGTCGAGCGTCGCGCCGGCGGAGATCACACCGGCCAGCGATTCGGGAACGCCCGTTCCCTCGTTGAGCGGGTCGGTCAAGAAGCGTGCTGTTGTCGTTGCCAGGTCGGCGTCGAAGGTCAGATTCTTGGTCGGCGTGTAGAAATTAGAGAGTTCGATGCCTTGACGAACGTCCGGGCCGCCAACGGACGTCGTGCCATGGTCGCCGTCGAAAATCAATTCATTCGCGACGAGTAAGCGAAAAACTGAAACGGTCGAAGTAATTCTGGTCGATGAATAGCGATAGCCCAGCTCGTAGCCGACCGCCCGCGTGAGCGGTGAATTGAACTGGACCGGCGCGCCGGTTGCGTCGAAGTTCGCGTGTGTTTGCGGATCGCTGTTGCCGATCACACCGCGTGCGTCATTGGAGTGGAAACTTGCACCGTAATCGGCATAGAACTCGTCATGCGGCGAAGCCGCATACGCTGCGGCGAACTTTGGGTTGAGTAACCCTTCGTTTGCAGCGCCGGAATTCGCCGGGTCGTACGCCGCCACCCTATAGTTATAGCGATCGTAACGCAGACCGGGAGTCAGCTTGAGCTTCGGCCCGAGTGACATTCGCGATTCCACGTAGGCGAACTGCGAGGTATTTACCACATGATCGTTGCTTAGCGTTCCATTTTCGTACTGCTGTTGCGAGTTGGTCAAGTAAAGCCCGACAACAGGCGCGTTGTCGTTGCGTATACCGGCGCCGATGGTGGTCTCGGTGCCCGGGGTCGCGAAGCTGCGACTGGCATCAAACCCATAGTACAATCTTTTATCGACTTGCTCGCGCTGATCGCCGCAGGTGAACGAGTATGGCGAGAGCGGAACCGAGTGTCTGGCTGCACCAGCCGGCGCCGTGTTGTTGGCGGGACAGTACGACTGGTAGCCGTTCGTACGCGGGGCGGTTCCCGTGTTCGGCACACAAGAAACGTAGGCCGCGTTGCACGTGATCGGATTCTGAGTCACGTTATAGTAGTCGTTGGCATCGAAGAAGTTGTACGTGAAGTTAGAGAACAAGTTCAGCATCGAGTTCACGCCATAGGCATTGAACTTGGTTGCTCCGTTGACGTCTGTATGCGTGAATTGGGCCGACAACGCATAGCGGTACGTGTTACCGCCGTCGCTCGGATCCTCATAGCCGAACCGGCCGATCAAATTCTCGCCGACGGCCCGTTGCGGGATTTGGTCGGTCGAATTGAACGCGCCGTTATAGGCGATGCCGGTTACCGCCAGGCTATTGGGACCTTGCGCCCTCGAGTAACGTAAAACTCCATTGTACCGGTGATACTCGTCCGCCCGAGCGTACGAGCCGTTATCATGCGCGATCTCGGCTGCATAGAGCAGATTTCCCGCGCCCAGCTTTATCGTATCGGCAGTGAAGAAACGGTCATAACCAAAATCTCCGACGGTAAACTCCGACGTCGGCTCGATGACGTTTCGGTAGAAGAGATTGTAACCACCGGCAACGGCAAAATCGCCCTGGTCGGCAAAGTAGGTGCCCTTCTTAAATTCGACATATCCAACGAGTTCGGGCATGAGATAGTTTATGTCCGAGTAGCCTTGACCGTGTGCATGCGAGCCTAAGTTTACCGGGATACCGTTGATATCAGCCTCTAGATTCGTGCCGTGATCGAGTTGGAAGCCGCGTAGGTAATATTGATTTGCTTTACCGCCACCGCTGTGCTGGCTGATAATGAGCCCGGGAATGGCTTCAAGCACTTCGCCCGGCCGCAGCAGTGGGCGCGTTTCGATCTGCTCTTGACCGATCGTTCCCGTCGACGCCGACAACACTTTCCCGACAAGATTTGCCTTCCGGCCGACTGTAACGCGACCGATCTGCCGCAGCGCCCCTGGGCAGGATGTTCGGGACGCGGCCGGCGCCGACGTTGCGGCCGCCGGCGCGTTCGATACTCCGGCCGGCGCACTCGACGCGCACGGCGCCGGTTGATGCGCGTTCGATGGCGCCACGGCCGCCGGAGTCGCTTGCGCCACGACGTTGGCGTCCTCACTCGGCGGAGCGATAAGCGCCGGCGGCAGAGCCAGCACTGCGGCCAGGACGACAGCGGAAAATACCATGTCTAACCCCCGATGTTGCGAACGATGGCTGAGCAACGACACCGTGGTTGATGCCGACATCTTCACGCGCGCTAATACATCAATGACGGTTGCCACAGCCCGACCGGCTAACCGTTAAAAGCGATAACGCTAAGGTCGCTCACCTAGATTTCGCTCTGGCTATTTGAATTCAATAATTACTAACAACGTGGTCGCGGCCAATGTTTGGGGATCGACGCTTAACTGCACGATCGCGCTAAGCGTTCGTATCGGGATTATATACCGGAAAGGTCCAATTAGAGCGTCTACATTGATTGCGTTTATCCGGTACTATGAGGAACCTGTATCGTCCGTGTGAGCGAAGCGCCGGCTTGCGCGTACGAGCTTTATTCCGTCCGGTTCGTTAAGCCGGCCGCAGGGCCGCCCACATGCTCGCTGGTCAGCCAATGCTCGAGGTGCGTTACGTACTCTTGACCGAACGTATCAATGAGGCACCGTACGTACGCCGCATAGCCGTCGGTTTCGCCGGCGCAAATGTGCTGTTCGAGGACGCGCCGATGAATCGCCATGTACCCTTCACGTAGGCGCAGGCCGCCATGAAGCAACTGCACAAGGAGTTCACTGGGCGAGCGTTCGGGATGCCGTTCTAGGCGTTCGGTGAACCATTCGTCGAGTGCTCGCGGCAATCGCATCGAACGCGTCGGGCCCATCGACCCTGAGCCGCGCGCGCGCGCCACTACCGCTGGGTCCCGGCGTCGTGCACGTGCTCGGCGGCATCATCATCGCCATGGCTATGCGTAGCCCCGTCGTCGTCGTGGTGGTCGTGATCGTGATCGCGATGGCCGTGCGTATGCGTGTGCCGGATACCATCAAGATGTTCGTGCGTGTGCAGATGGGCCTGATTCGCAGCTTGGGTTCGGTCCTCATCGCGGTCGATGCTCATCATCTCCTTTTCGAGGCGTCCGCGCTGGGATGAATCCATCCCAGCTATACGCGACGTCGGCAGTCCATGGTAGTTAAGCCATCTGGTTCTTCATGCTCATAAAGTTCGCGCTCACCGGTACGGTCCGGCGCCTCTTCGCCGGACCGCCGCGCCGGTCCCGAACGCCGCGGCCGCGACGAGAGCGCGTCGACCTCACTCCTCAGGGGAGAGCCTTTATAAAGCCGTCGTCAGCCGCACGACGATACGCCGTCCGGCCGCCCATTGAGTCGTGTTGAATCCGTTATTGACCTTGATGAGGTACTGATGGTTAAACAAATTTTCCGCCACGACTTCAAGCCCCAGCCGGTGCGTTCGGGCATCGGAAAGGCGACCGAATGACGCGTTGACGATGAGATGCTCCGGTAAGTTCCCAGACGATCCGTCCTGAAATGTGACGGGATACCCGGTGCCATATTCTGGTTCAAGCGTAACGTACAAGCTGTGATCGCTTGAAAACCGATGCGTGTACGCGGCGTTGATGGCGACAGCTTGGTCGTGATCTTCAGGATTGAGGGTCAGATCGGACACGGCGTCGGGCGCAAACAAAAAAGTGCTGCCCGATATGCCGCCCGCAAGCGACTCGGAAAGCGTCGTTGAAAGATAGAAACTGTCGCGAACGGCATCACTTTGGAGGCGAAACTCAAGTCCATGTGCATGGCCGATCGAGTTGTTGAAAACGGCGAAGAGTGGCGTGTTCAGGAGTTGTGTCGTGTCGAGCACGTTGGTAACGTTACGTTGCCAGGCGTTTGCATAGACTGATAAGCCGGGGTGGTACGTATGCGCGATGCCGAACTCGACATAACTATCGTGTTCGGGCTTGAGATCGTAGGGCGGGTTCGCATCGGCCGTCGTTTGGGTCACGATGGCATCGCGCCGCGTATCTTCGAGCGACGGAGCGGCGTACAGGCGCCCGAAGTACGCGTGAAAAACCGTTGCACGATCGAACGAGTAATTGACTTCAGCGCGCGGACTGAGCTGTCCGCCGGCGACAAAGCCGGTCGAATGATCGAAGCGCAAACCGTAGTTCACTGCAACGTGCTGACCCAACGCCCAACGGTCCCTGCAAATACGCACCGAAGAGCGTTCCCGCTTGCGCAACGTCGGATGTCTGACGGCCGGCGTTATTCGCTAATTCGATGAAGCCCGCATCGCTATAATTCTCGCGCGATACGTCGATACCGGCCTTGAAGGCATGAATGTCGCTGGATCGACTTACCGATGTGCGCAGGCCAAGGTTGTTGACGCGTTGATCTTGCTGTAGGCCGTTCTGCAACAACACGCCGCCATTGCCGTCAGGTAGTGTTGCCAGCACGTCGCGCGCGATATCGCCGTCGTACGCTACGCGTGACGAGCGTAGCCAGGGCACCACCTGCACCGATCCTAGCCCATCGTCGGAGATATGGGTAAACGACGCACTCACGAAGCGGTCGTACTCGCGTTGCACGTCGTCGGTTCCCGGCGCTGAGACGAACGCATTGTTCGGGTCGTACGGATTCGTATTGATCGGGATTTGATATGCGGCGAACTGGTTTGACAGATCGAACGCGACCTGATTGCCGCGACCGGCGGGCGCCACCACGCGCAAGAACTGGTCGCTTAAACTCGATTGGTCGTGGGTCAACTCGCTGTCCGGAGTCGGCGCATCGAGACCGCGATTCGAGCGCACCTCATTAGCCGAGAACGAGATCCCGGCCGAACCGACATGAAAGCTTTCGTTCAAGCGTCCTTCGGCAGTACCGTAGCTGCCCGCCCCCAGCGTGAAACTGCCGACGGGCGGCCCGCTGAGCACCGGCGGTCGCGAGATGATGTTGACGACGGCGCCCATGCGTTGTCCACCGTATTCGGCCGGAAACGCGCCGGTAAAGACTTCGACGGCTTGAACGTTGCGCGGATCGACAAGCTCCGAAAAATTCGAGCTCGTGCTTTGCGGCAACGGAGCACCGTCGAGTTCATAAGTTAGTCCGTGGTAGCCGTGCGCGACCGGTTCGTCATATGAAAAGCGCACGACGCCGGGAACGCTCTGCACGAGCGCATTGAGCGAATCGCCGCGCGGCAAAGTCGCGATACTGCCCGGCAAGATCGCGTTCTCCGAGACAGGCGTGCCGCGAACCCCACGGGTACCCCCGCTCACTTGACCGATCGTTCTGAGCGCCGCGTCGGCAGTCAAGGCGACGGTTGTGACGGCACCCGTAGCGACGTCGACGTCGGCCACGGCCGGCGACCCGCCGACGTTGGTGTGCAGCGAATAGTGGCCGAACGGGACGCGCGCGAAAAGAAAGTGGCCGTTGCGATCGGTGGTCACGGCTTGGGCGAATCGATCGCCGTAAAGGTGCACGACGGTTTGAGCGACGCCGTGCCCAGCGCGGGCCACGGTTCCAGATATGGTGCCGACGGAATCGGCAAGCGCCGGTGCCGCACACGCGACAACGATCGCGCATGCCGCCGGCATGACGAAGCGAAACATAATCCCTCACAAAGAACGATAGTTAAACAGCGAAAACCGAGAAACGCTGTCCGTTCGGAGGGGCGCGTCCGAAACGTCGCGCGGTACGCGCGACCCCACGACGCAGTGGGCAAACATCGGAAGGAAAGAGCCGAGTCGCGCGCTCGCGGCGTTCGAGCCGTTCGAGCCAGTCGCGCAACAAATCCGCCACGAACAGCGCGAACAGCGCGGTACTCCGGCGTAGCGCATAGGCTAGGAGAATCGCGAGCGCCGCAAGCACGAGCGTCGGCAAGCCAATTTCGATTCCGTTGCCCTCGATCGCTTCGATGCCATAATACAAGCTCGCCGCGACGAAAAAGACAATGGGTGCACCGGGAATGATCTGCCGCGCGCGCGCGGCCGCGATAGTTCCCGTCGTGGTCGTGGTGCTGCCGGTGAGAAACGCGCGGACGATCAGCATCGCGATGGCGACTACGCCGCCGACGGTTGCCGCCACGAGCGTCTCGCTCGCACCACCGCCGAAGGCGTGGTCGTCACCAAAGCGGACGAAGTGCGTCGCAATGGCAACGCAGCTGCCACACGGAATAGCGAAAGCGAACCGGCGAAACGCACCCCGCATGTGCGTGCTCCATTCGCGGTTCGTTGCAGGGTGAACTGCCGCCGGGCCGGGGAATCGCTCGCAGACGCCGAGCCGATGCAACGCCGGATGCGAACGCGACGGCGCAAGACACCATGACACGCCGGGCTCGGCGGGGTACGATAGCGGCATGACCATCGTCAAAGCCCAGTTTCCCGACGAGCAGTCGCAGACCGGCGCCTTCGTCCGCCAAGACGACGCGTTCCGGGACTGGGTGACCGCCGATGGCCGGTCAGGCTATCCCGCCGCCCGCGGGCGCTATCACCTGTACGTTTCGCTGGCGTGTCCCTGGGCGCATCGAACGATCGTCGTGCGCCGGATCAAACGGCTGGAAGACACGATCGGGATGTCGGTCGTCGATCCGATTCGCGACGAGCTCGGTTGGGCGTTTCGTGACGTACCCGGCGCGGGGCCCGATCCGATCAACGGATTCGGCTACTTGAGCGAGGCCTATACGGCCACTAAGCCGGACTACGCGGGGCGCGTCACCGTACCGGTTCTCTGGGATCGGCAAACCGGCCGGATCGTCTCGAATTCCGATGACGACATCATGCGCATGTTCGAGACGGAATTCAATGCGTTTGGCGATCCGGCACCCGATCTGTATCCAGCGGCGCACCGGACCGAGATCGACGAGCTCAACGAAGTACTCTATCAAACGCTGAACAACGGAGTGTACCGCGCCGGATTCGCGACGGCCCAAGACGCTTACGCCGAATCCGCTTACCGCGTGTTCGAGACACTCGATACGATCGAGCAGCGGCTGTCAACGCGACGGTATTTATTCGGCGCCGCACCGGTCGAAACGGATTGGCGACTATTCGTGACGCTGGTTCGCTTCGACGCGGTATACTACGGGCATTTCAAGTGCAATCTCCGCCGCATCGTCGACTACCCGAACCTGTGGGGGTATCTGCGCGATCTCTACGGGTTCGATGGCGTGGGCGACACGGTCGATCTCGATCACATCAAGCGTCACTATTACGCAACGCACGACGACATCAATCCGACTCGGATCGTTCCCGTTGGACCAGTGCTCGATTTTAGCACCGCCCACGGCAGAGAGCGCCTCGCGTAACGAACGCTAATTCAGCGCGAATAAACGGATTTTCCGCCCCGGCGCGGTCCGTGAAACGACGTATCGACATGGAGCGGTTACGTTCGGCTGCGCCCGCCCATTCGTCGTCGCGTAGCGGGTAGACCGCCACCCTCCGAAGCTAAACGATCGCTCCCGTCCGCTTTTCCAACAGCTCGACGGGAATGCCGTTGGGATCTTCGATGAAGGCGATGGCGCGCGAGCCGCCGGGAGACTTTTTCGGCTCGCGCGTTATTTTAACGCCTTTGGCGCGGATCTTCTCGATGTAACCGGCGAGATCGTCATCGTCGATCTCGATGGCCAAATGTTCGTAGCGATTGCCGATACCGTACGGATCGTGCGCTTCGAGATCGTAGACCAGCTCGATGTACGAGTTCCAGTCCTCGCCCACGAACGCCATATCGGCATTTCCGGGATAGTGGTGGGGGCCGCCAAGCAACTTGAGCCCCAGCTTTTCGGTGTAAAAGTCGAGCGACTCGTGCATGTCGTTGACGAAGATGGACGTATGCAAATAGCGCGGCATGCTCGAAGCCTACCACGTCTCGCGGCGGCGTTCCAGGCGCCGGCTCAAATTAGCCGGCGGCGGCCAACCGGGCCAGCGCGAACGGTGCCGTCAGCGCCGCGCCGGCAAGATACATCGCAACGAACACGGCGGCGTTCCGGAGCGCGCCGAAGCCGAAGATCGCCAGCACGATCGGAGCGACGGTCACCGCGGTCGCCACGACGGCGTGCGGCCCCTGCAACACATCGACCGCGTCGAGTCCGGCGCGCACCCAAAAGTATTCCGCGATGCGCGCCGGGATGCCGATGAACAACGCGTAACCGACGATGCGGACCACGAATGCGATGAAGGCGCCCATTTAGTGCAGAAAGTATCGATACGTTGAAAATACGAGCGCGATATTGTGCTCGTTGGCCGCGGCAATGACTTCTCGATCGCGAATCGAGCCGCTGGGCGCGATAACTGCGGTAACACCGGCCTCGGCTGCCGCAATCAAGCCGTCGGGAAACGGAAAGAATCCATCACTGGCACACGCCGCCCCGGCCGCGAATGCCCCGGCCCGGTCGCCCGCAATGCGCACCGCACTCACGCGATTGGTTTGGCCGGCGCAGATGCCGCGGGTTATGCCGTCTCGGACGATCGTAACGCCGTTGGACTTAACGTGGCGCACGGTATCCCACGCGAAAACGAGATCGTTCCATTGCGTCGCCGTGGGCTGCCGCTCGCCCGCGACATGCCAGCGTTCGGGCTCGGCCTGCGGATCGTCGTCTTCGGCCAACACCCCGCCGAGCGCCGAACGCACGCGCAACTCCTGAGCGATTCGCTCGGGCAGACCCGGACTAAACTGCATGATGCGCAAATTCTTTTTTTTCCGTAAACGCGCCAAGGCATCGGCGCTGAACGCCGGCGCGGCGACGATTTCGAGAAAGAACTCAGCGAGGATGTTGGCCGCCTCGAGATCGACCTCGCCGTCAACCGCGATGATACCGCCGAAGGCCGACACCGGATCGGCGTCGAGTGCCTCGCGCACGGCTCGCGCAACCGACGGCCGCTGGGCGACGCCGCAGGGCACGGTGTGTTTCACGATCGCGGCGCGCGTCACCGGCGGCGCGGCCGGCAGCGGTATGCCCAGCGGCGCTCGGACCAACAGCCGCAGTGTCGCATCGAGATCGAGTAAGTTATTATACGAAAGCGTCTTGCCCCACAACTGATTGGGAAGCTTCGCTTCGCGGGCCAAATAAAAAGCCGCGCGGTCCTGCGGGTTCTCACCATAGCGTAATGACTGCTCGATCGGAATGGTCAGCGCCAGCGAACCCGGCAGATCGTTCACCAGTAGTCCGGCCTCTAAATAGCGGGCGATCGCGCTGTCGTATTCGGCCGTCCGCTCGAACGCGCGCGTCGCCAGCGTCCGCCGCACATCGACGTCGGGGCCGCCGGCCGGCAGCGCCGCCGCGAACGCGGGATACTGCGCCGGGTCGCTCAACACGCTAACGTGCGTGTAATTTTTCGCCGCCGCTCGCAAGAGCGCCACGCCGCCGATGTCGATTTGCTCGATCGCTTCTTCGATGGTCGCGCCGTCGCGCGCGACCGTCGCCTCGAACGGATATAAATTCACGATCACGGTGCCGATCGATGGGACGCCGTACCGTTCGGCCTCGGCAACGTGCTCGGGATTGGAACGATCGGCTAAAATACCGCCGAATATATTGGGATGCAACGTCTTCACCCGGCCGTCGAAGAGCGACGGAAAACCGGTTAAGTCGCCGACGTCGGCGGCCGTGATACCGGCCGCATCGAGATAGCGGCGCGTTCCGCCGGTCGCGTAAATCGCAACGCCGGCGGCCCGCAGCGCCGCGGCAAGCTCCGTAATGCCGGTGCGATCGTGCACCGAAATGAGCGCCGCGCCGGCCGGCGTCGCAGTCGCCGGCATGGCCACGCTATGAGACAAGGACGGGTTCGCGTACGTCATCGATCTCCGGATGCGGCGCATTAGGCTGCGAGTCGAGGGTCGCGGAAATGATTGAGCTCACGCCCGGTTCAGCCATCGTTACCCCATACATGCGAGCCGCCAGCTCCATCGTTTTCTTATTGTGGGTGACCACCAAAATTTGGGCCGCCGACGCGACTTCGCGAATCATCGCTGAAAGCCGGTCGACATTCGCGTCGTCGAGCGCCGCGTCGACTTCGTCGAGCAGATAAAACGGCGACGGCTTCACCCGAATCAAAGCGAAGATCAACGCCGCTGCGGTCATCGCACGTTCACCGCCCGAAAGTGCCGGGAGCGCGGTCATCTTCTTACCCGGCGGCGCGACCGAAATCTCGACCCCGGTGTCGGACAAGTTGTCCGGATTCGTCTGCCACATTTTGGCTTGGCCGCCGGGAAACAGCCGGGCGAACATCGCCTCGAACTGCACGCGCACCGCTTCAAACGTTTGGTTGAAGACGGTCTGACACGCGGTCTCGATCTCGCGAATCGTTGCAAGCAGCGTTTCACGTGCGCGGCTCAGATCGTCCATTTGAGTTCGCAGATGCGTTTCACGCTCGGCTAGCTCCGCCCGATCCGCTTCGGCATTGAGATTCACGTTCGCGAGCCGCGCTAATTCCTCGCGCAGTCGCGGCAATTCGCCGCTCACGTCGGCGGGCTCCGCCGCATAGCGTTCGGCGACGTCGCGCTGCTCGTCATCGGTCGCCGGATTCTGGGCGAAATTGGCTTGCAGCATTCCCAGCTCGGCGTCAATCTCAGCCAGCCGCCGGCGGTGCTCTTGCGCCGCCTGTGTCGCTTCACGCTCGTCGCGTTGCGCGCCGCGCTCGGCGGCCTCTTTCTGAGCTGCGGCGTCGCCCTGCGCTTCGCGCTCGCGGCGCGCCGCCGCGACCGCCGCGTCGGCACCGGCAACCGCTTCACGCACGAGCGCAATCTGCGTTTGCAGTCCGGCGATTTGCCCATCCAAGCCGTCCAGTTCGACCAGCATCTGCTCGCGCGCGGCGCCGGCGCGCTCGGCATTGGCATCGAGCAGACCCAGCCGCGTGAGCGCGCCTTCGCGCTGCGCACCCAGCGCCGCGATCTCTTCGCGAACTCCACTCGCCGCGGCGACAACGGCCGCTTGCGCGGCTTCAACTTCGGCAATCCGCGCGCGGGCCGCCGCTAGCGCCCCTTCAAGCTGCGTGCGCTGCTCGCTCAAATCGACCGAATCATCGGTTAAATTTTCGAGCGCATGCAGCCGGGCCGCGACTTCGTCGCGCCGGACCTGCATCGTGGTCGCGCGCTGTCCGGCGCCGGCGTGCTCCGCTTCGAGCCGGCTAATGTCGACGGCCAGCGATTGTAATTGCGTGCGCACGTCGCGCAACGCGACCTCCGCGGCACCGCCGGCCTGTAACGCCCCTTCGCGTTCGATCGCGCAGGCCGCGACGACCGAGCGCGCGGCGTTGCCGTCACGTTCGACCGTCTCGAGTTCCGCGCGCAGCTCCGGAAGTTGCTCGCGTAAGGCTTGAGCCTGAGCGCGTCGGGCCAAGATCGAGCGCTCGCGCCGGTAGCGACCGCCGGTGATCGCGCCGCCGCCCAAGATCTGTTCGCCGTCGAGCGTCACGATCGAATCGCGAAAGCCCTCGCCGCGAACGAGCCGGATACCGGTGGCTAACACATCGACGACCAGAATGCGGCCGACCAAAAACGCCACGATGCCGGTGTAGGCGCCGGCCGTCCGCACCAGCGTGTGCGCGTAACCGACGACTCCCGGCCGGCCGGCTAAGTCGCGTAGATCGCGACCTTCACGCGTAGCCAGGGTGTCGAGCGGCAGAAACGTCGCGCGGCCCAACTCGCGTTCGCGGAGATACTGCACCGCGCGTTCGGCATCTTCGGACCGCGCCATCACCAGATTCGATAGCCCGGCTCCGAACGCGACATCGAGCGCGCGGGCATAGATCTCGTCCACCTCGATCACGTTCGAAACGACGCCGTGCAAGCCGTGCAACTCACCGCGCTGCGCCGCTTCGACGACGGCGCGGGTGCCGGGAACATGTCCTTCGAGCGTCGCTTCGAGCTCCTCGATCGTGTGCAGTCGCGCTTGCGCCGAAGCAAGATCGTGGGCAATCGCGCGGTAGCGCGTTTGCAGCTGGGCAACGCGCGCCGCGGCAGCGTCGCCGCGCAGCTGCGCATCGAGCGCGAGCTCGCGCTGTTCGGCGACCTCGGCTTCGCGTGCGCGCACCAGTTCGTCGCGCGCACTCACCGCGGCACGGGCGAGCTCGGCATGCGCGGCATGGTCGGCGCGTTCGGTGCCCAAGCGCGCGATATCGGCGTCCAGACGTTCGGCGTCGCCGCGAGCGGTCTGGATCTGAGCACGGCGCTCGGCGGCGCTCGCGGCACGTTCCGCCGCGAGCGTCTCGACGGCGCGTAAGTCGGTGTAGATGCCGTCGAGCCCGGCCCGGGTGTGCGCGACCGCCGCCAGCGCAGCCGTTTCACGCTCGCGCAAGTCATCGGCCCCGGCGACGAGCGGCGCCAGGCGCACATCCAATTGGGCGGCGGTCGCACGCAGCTCGGCACGCTCGCGCTCGACCCGCTCGCGATCTTCGGACGATGCCGACGATTGAGCCACGAGCGCGTCGCGCCGGGCGCCGGCGGCGGCGCATTCGGCCTCGAACCGTGCGAGTTCCGCACGCGCTTTTTGCGCCGCGTCACGCTCGGTTTCGAGCTGTAGTTCGAGCGTATACAGAGCCGTGCGCAGGACCGATACTTCGGATCCCAGCACCGCTGCTTGGGCTGCGGCAACCGTCCCCTTTTCGTCGAGCGATCCGACCCGGAGCGCAACGCCGTCACGTTCCTGACGCCGCGATGCAGTCGCACGCAGAAACGCCACTATTTCGAGATCGCGCAATCGCGCCGACACTTTTTGATGCCGCTTGGCGCGCCGCACCTGAGTGTCAAGCTCGGGCATGCGGCGCTCGAGCTCCGCAATGAGATCGTTGACCCGGATCGCGTTCTGCTCGGTGCCGTCGAGACGGCGCAACGCTTCGGCCTTGCGCGCGAGGAACTTTGCGATGCCGGCGGTTTCCTCGAACAGCGACCGGCGTTCGGTCGGCTTCGACGAAAGAATCGCGTCGATCTGGCCTTGCGAGACGATCGCGTACGAACCGGGCCCGAGGCCCGTGCCCATCAGCAACTCGACGACGTCGCGCAACCGCACGTGACTTCGATTGATGAAGTACTCAGACTCGCCGGCCCGATACGCGCGACGCGTAATTTGCACTTCGGCGACGTCGAGCGGCAGCGCCCGATCGTCGTTGTCGAAGGTGAGCGTAACTTCGGCCATGCCCAGCGGTTTGCGCCCGGTGTTGCCGGCGAAGATGACGTCTTCCATCTTCTGCGAGCGCAGACTGCGCGACGATTGCTCGCCCAACACCCACCGAATGGCATCCACTAAATTTGATTTGCCGGATCCATTGGGCCCGACGACCGCGGTGATCCCGGGTATGAAATCAAGTGTCGTTGCTTGCGCGAACGTCTTGAAGCCGAAGACTTTGAGCGACTTTAACCGCATGCGTTCAGAGTGGTGCTTTCGGTGGAGGTTTTATTTTGCGGCGGGCGCGAAACGCGATCACGCGGCCGTCGGATGCGGGTCCGGGCGGTGCTTCGTGCGACACCTCCGGTGGCGCTGCTGCGACCCATATCCGGCCGCGTAACGCCGCCAGCGCCATCGCGGCGGCGCTGAGCTGAGCGGTTTTCTTCGAAGCGCCGATGCCTTCGCCCAACACCTCGTCGCCGACCCGCACCTGCGAAATGAAACGGCGATCGTGCGCCGGCCCTTCGGCTCGCTCGAAGTAGGTCGGCATGGTGCTCAGCCGTGCTTGAGTCAGTTCCTGCAACGCCGTTTTGGCGTCGGCCTCGCCGAGTTCGATGCGATCGGTCGGCGCGAGATGTTCGGCTTCGACGAACGCGCTTACGAGTGTCAGGTCGGTCGCCAACAACAGCGCCGCGATGTACGCCTCGAACGCGTCGGCGAGAATTGATGAATTGTCGGCGCCGCCGGCCGACTGCATTCCGTGGCCGAGTACGATGAGTTCGCCGAACTCGAGCCGGCGGGCCGACTGCGCGCACGACTCCCCGCTCACAAGCGCGTTTTTCCGCCGGGCTAACTCGCCTTCGCTGGCGTGCGGATAGCGCGCGAACACATAGCGCGCGGTGATACAGCCCAAGATGGCGTCACCGAAAAATTCGAGCCGCTCGTTCGACTTTCCGGCGCTCTCACGAGCCGCCGATTCGTGAATGAAGGCCGGCTCGATCGCGGCCGATTCGACGTGGCCGGCACCGCTGCGCTTGAGCAGTGCGCGCAAACGCCGGCGGCGGGCTTCACCCGGCATCGCGACCGCTGGTGTAGCTCACGGCGCGTGCTTTCCGAAGACCGCGACGGCATTGTGTCCGCCGAAGCCGAAGCCACTCGACATCGCGATGTCGACCGTCGCGCGGCGCGCGATGTTCGGCACGTAATCGAGCCGGCACTCCGGATCGGGGTTTTCGTAGTTGATCGTCGGTGGAATGATGCTGCGCTTGATCGCTAAAATCGCGGCGATTCCTTCGACCGCGCCGGCCGCGCCCAGCAAGTGTCCATGCATCGACTTGGTCGAACTGACCGCCAACTGAAACGCGTGTTCACCGAACACGCGTTCAATAGCTTGCGATTCGGCCAGATCGCCGAGCGGCGTCGACGTTGCGTGCGCGTTGATGTAATCGACTTGTTCGGGCGCAATGTCCGCGCTGCGCAACGCCCGGGTGAAGGCCAGCGCAACCCCTTTGGACTCGGGATCCGGCTGCGCGATGTGATAGGCGTCGGCCGACTCGCCGTAGCCGAGTACCTCGGCGTAAATACGCGCCCCGCGAGCGATCGCGAACTCGCGTTCCTCGAAGATCAGGGCTCCGGCGCCTTCGCCCAGCACGAAGCCGTCGCGCGTCGCATCGAACGGCCGCGAAGCCCGCAACGGCTCGTCATTGCGCGCCGACAGCGCTTTCATGCTGTCGAAGCCACCCATCGCGGTGCCGATCACGGTTGCTTCCGAGCCGCCCGTTACCATCGCAATCGCATCGCCGAACGCAATCTTCATATACGCCACAGCCATCGCGTCGTTCGAGCTGGCGCAGGCGCTCGCGACCGAGAACGTCGGCCCGCGCATGCCGTGCTTCATCGAAATATTGGCCGAAGCGGCGTTCGCCATGAGCATCGGGACGAAAAACGGCGAGATGCGATCGTAGGCGCCCGTCGGCGCGACCGCGCTCGTGGTGTCTTCGACCGTGATGATTCCGCCGATGCCGGTCGCCATAATGACGCCGGTTTCCTCGCGCACGGCCGGGTCGGCCGGAAATTGGGCGTCGGCAATCGCCTCGTCCGCCGCAACATAGGCAAATTGGGCGTACCGGTCCATGCGGCGCGCTTCCTTACGGCCGATGAGTTTCTCCGGCTCGAAGTTCTTCACTTCGGCCGCGAAGTGCGTACGCAGCCGGGTCGAATCGAAGGCCGTGATCGGCCCGACGCCCGACTGACCGGTAATGAGCGCTTGCCAAAACGCTTCGAGGGTATTTCCTAACGGTGTCACCGCGCCGAGGCCGGTGATCACCACGCGTCGTTTCTCCAAAACTGTAACGACATACGCGCCGGACGGCTCGCGCCCTGCGGGAACGGGCCCGAATTGAAGTGACGGCCTCGAGGTTGCGGCACGCTACTCGCGTCTGCTATGATGCCGTGGCTATGTTCTTCTTCGACCTCCAGCTCTTCGCGTCCAAAAAAGGCGCCGGTTCGACCCGCAACGGACGCGACTCGAATTCACAGCGGCTGGGCGTGAAGCGCTTCGGCGGCCAGCTCGTCGTTCCGGGTAACGTCATCGTCCGTCAGCGGGGCACGCAGTTTTATCCGGGTCTGGGCGTCGGGATGGGCAAAGATCACACGCTGTTCGCGCTCGTTGAAGGGCACGTGAGCTTCACGACGGCGCGCAATCGCAAGCACGTAAACGTCGTTTCCGCTGCCGTGTAGGATGCGGGCGGCGCTGCGCGGCGCGCTGCCGAAGAAGAGCCGAGCGGGCTCTTTTTTGTTCTCGGCCGGATAAGCAGCGATGCAGTTCATCGACGAGGCGACGATTGCCGTCCACGCCGGGAGCGGCGGCGACGGCGTCGTCGCTTGGCGGCGCGAGAAGTACGTGCCGATGGGCGGGCCGGCGGGTGGCGACGGCGGGCGCGGCGGCAACGTCTTCTTGGAAGCCACGCCGAACCTCAGCACGCTGGTCGACTTTCGCTTCAAGAAAGTTCTCGCTGCCGAATCGGGCATTGCCGGTTCGACCTCGAATAAGTCCGGCAAATCCGGCGCCGACCTGATCATCTCGGTACCGGTCGGCACTTTGGTCTATCGGGCCGCGATCGACGCGGAAGGCACCACCGGCACGGAGCGGCTCTTCGCCGATATGAGCACCCCGGGCGAACGAACCCTCGTCGCCAAAGGTGGCCGCTACGGGCAAGGCAACCAGCACTTCGCGACCAGCGCGCGTCAAGCGCCGCACTTCGCCGAGAAGGGTCAGCCGGGCGAACACTGCGTGATTCGGCTTGAACTCAAGCTACTGGCCGACGCGGGTCTGGTCGGCTTGCCCAACGCCGGCAAATCGACGTTGCTGTCGGTCGTGTCCGCCGCGCGCCCGAAAGTCGCCGATTACCCGTTTACGACACTCGAACCCCAGTTGGGCGTCGTGCGCATGGGCGTGGACGAGTCCTTTGTGATGGTCGATGTACCGGGCCTCATTGAAGGCGCTTCGGAAGGCGCCGGCTTGGGCGACCGGTTCCTGCGCCATGTCGAGCGGACGCGCGTGCTCGTGCACCTCATCGACGGCGAACGTTCGCGCGAAGAATTGCTGGCCGATAAGGCGACGATCGAAAGCGAACTGCGCGCTTGGAATCCGGCGCTAGCCGACAAACCGCGCATCCCGGTTATTACCAAGCTCGACCTGCCCGAAGCGCGCGCACGCTTCGAGGAGTTGACGCCCGAGATCCCCGGTCTGCGCGGCATTTCGGCCGCAACGGGCGAGGGCGTCCGAGAGTTATTATTTGCCGCCTGGGAAACCATCCGCGCCCTACCGCCGCCGGAGCTTGCCACCCCGGAGCCGGCCACGATCGATCTTGCGCCAAGCGAACCATTTGAGGTGCGGGTCGAGGGCCGGGTGTTTGTCGTAAGCGGCGAACGCATCGAGCGACTCGCGCAAATGACCGACTTCGAATCGGATGAAGCGCTGTTGCGCTTCGAGCAAGTGCTGGCGAAGCTCGGGGTGGAAAAACGCTTGCGCGAATTAGGCGTGACCGACGGCGACACGGTGCGCGTCGCGGGCGTCGAATTTACCTACAGCTAAGGTAGCCGCTCATCAAGATTGGTATATTCGGCGGTGGCTTCGATCCAATCCATAACGGGCATCTGTTCGTTGCCGAGGCGGTGCGAGATGATATCGGCCTCGACCGGGTCGTATTCGTGCCGACCCGCAGCGGCGCTCATCGCACCGCCCCCGTTGCGGCGCCCGACCAGCGCGCGACGATGGTGCGGCTCGCGATCGCCGCGAATCCGGCCTTCGGCTTTGATGAAAGCGATCTGGCGCCCGAAGCGACCGGCTACACCGCCGATTTACTGCCGATTCTGCGCGACCGTTATCCCGATCACGAATTGCACTTCATCGTCGGCGGCGATTCGCTGGTGCGTTCGCGCTGGAACCGGCTCGAGAACATCTTGCACCAATTACAGGCGTTGGTCGTGGCCCCGCGAGGCGATGTCACCGGTGCGGAACTCGATGCGGCGCTGGCCGATTTGGCGCCCGCGCTGCGCGCGAAAGTCCGCATGCTCGATCTGCCGCTCGTCGCCGAGTCAGCGACGCTCATTCGCAACCGGCTGGCGGCCGGCCGCAGCATCCGGTACCTCGTTCCCGAACCCGTGTACCGGTATATCGAGGAGTGGAGATTATACCGTTGATCGCGCCGGCCATGGTTGATGCACCGATCGGCGGCGTTCCCGCCGGCGAACTCGCCGCGACGTACGGGACGCCGCTGCACATCATCGACGTCGACGAATTAGAACTCGAGATTGAGCGCTTTGTGCGCGCCTTCGATGCGCGCGATATCCGCGTCGGTTACGCGGCCAAAGCGTTTCTGTGTATCGCGCTCGCCGAACTCGTCGCCCAGACCGGGCTGCGGCTCGACGTCTGCTCGCTGGGCGAATTGCGAACGGCCGAACGAGGCGGCGTGCCGGCCGGGCGGATATACTTTCATGGGTGCGGCAAAACCGACGCCGAACTTGCCGCCATCGTCGAGCGCCGGGTCGCCTTCAACGTTCTGGACAACATTGAAGAACTCGACCGGCTAGCAGCATTGGCTACCGGCGGAGCACCCGTTGACGTCATGCTGCGCCTGAATACCGGTATCGAAGCGCACACGCACGAGTACGTGCGCACCGGCGGCGACAACACCAAATTCGGCATCGGCATCGACGCCGTCGGTCCGACCCTGGCGCATCTGCAAACGCTGCCGCAACTGCGCCTCATCGGCCTGCACAGTCATGTCGGCTCGAACATCGTTGACCCCGAGCCGTTCGTCGATAATCTCGGTCTTCTCATCGAATCGGCCGACGCGGCGCGCCGGCTGGGTCATCCCGTGCGCGAGCTCATTGCCGGCGGCGGCTTCGGTGTTGAAGCCGTGCCGGGCGATCCGCGCCCGCTCGACCTCGAAGCGCTGGCGCTGCAATTAATACAGCGCGCGCGCGCGACCGGCTATCGCGTGGCCGTTGAGCCCGGCCGCGCGTTGATCGCCCGCGCGGGCTCAACACTGTATAGCGTCATGGCGGTGAAACGCCAGGGCCGGCGGCGGTTTGTCATTGTCGACGGCGGAATGGCAGACAATCCGCGGCCGGCATTATATGGCGCATATCACCATCTCGACGTTATGCGTTCAGCAGCGATTGAAGCACCACAAGCCGCAACATTGTGCGGCCGGTCATGCGAAAACGATGAACTCGGGTCGGTCGCAATCGCAGCGGACGTGCGGGCGGGCGACCTCGTCGCGCTGCGCACCACCGGCGCCTACACCTACAGTATGGCCAGCAATTATAACCGCTTCGGCCGTCCGACCGTCGTGTTCGTTCGCAACGGCTCGCATCGGCGCGTTATACGCGGCGAAGGTCCGGACGACGTCCTTCGGAACGATTTAGGTTAAATTCGCGCTACCATGGAATGATTCGCAGGTTTCCCGCTTGCCATGTTGGTGACAGCACCATAAAATAGATTCATTCAACACCAACTGCGGCCGATTCGACACCTCGCGCTCGCAAGCGCTTCCCCGCGCCGGCGGGAACTGCTTCACTCGATCGGCCTGCGCGTTGATGTTATCCCCACGAGTTACCATGAAGCGCCGCTCGCCGGCCATACCCCGCAGGAACTCGCGCTCGCGCATGCGCGCGGAAAGGCCGCCGGCGCAGCCGACGCGCCGATGCTCATCGTCGCAGCCGACACCGTCGTCGATGTTGACGGCGTCGCGCTGGGCAAACCGCACGACTTGGCGGAATCGCGCGCGATGCTCGAACGCTTATCGGGACGCGACCATTACGTCCACACCGCTTTTGCATTGCGCGACGAGCATACGGGCCACATCGTCGTCGAAACCGAGTCGACACGCGTTCGTTTCGCGACCTTATCGACTAGGACAATCGATGCATACGTTGCCGGCGGCGACGGCATGGATAAAGCGGGCGCATACGGTATTCAAGGCTTTGCGGCAACGCTCGTCGAGCGCATCGACGGCGACTACTTTACCGTTGTCGGCTTTCCACTTGCCGCGTTTGCACGCACCTTGCCGCAATTCGGCTACGAGTTAGTCCCGCCCACCCACACCAAATGGTCTCCCGAGACCAAGCTCACCGAGGCCGCCGTATGAGTATCGCGGGCACGCTCCGCTCCACGTTCAGCCCCGATCTCGGTATCGATCTCGGCACGGCCAACACGGTCGTCTTCGAGTACGGCAACGGCGTGATCGTCAGCGAGCCATCCGTTGTCGCTTACCGCGTAAGCGACGATGCGATCGTCGCGATCGGTAGCGCGGCCAAAGAACTCGACGGTCGCGCGCCGGGCCGTATTCGCGTCGTCCGGCCGTTGCGCGGCGGTACCATCTCCGACTTCCGCGGCGCCCACGCGCTCATTGAGACGCTCGTCGACCGGGCGATGCAATCGCGACCGCGAATCGCCCCGCGCATCATCGCCTGCGTTCCCGGTTGCGCCACGGATATCGAGTGCAAAGCGGTCGAAGAAGCAATCAAAGCGGCCGGGCCGCGCACGCTGTGCTTCGTTCCGCAGGCGGTGGCCGCGGCGGTTGGTGCCGGCTTGGATATTGCCGAGACGCGCGGCCGCATGGTGGTCGATATCGGCGGCGGAACGACCGAGATCGCGGTGCTGTCGATGACCGGCGTCGTCGCGCTTCACTCGATTAAAGTCGGCGGCGACACATTCGATGCCGCGATTGCCGCCCGGTTGCGCAACGAGCGGTTCGGCATTGGCCCGCTGACGTCGGAACGACTGAAGATCGAACGTGGCTACGCCGGCCGTCCGCCCGGGCGCGACCCGTACCCGGTCGCCGGAACCGACAATGCCGCGATGCGGCCGGGCCGGCGTCTGGTCGATGAAACGCTCGTCGGCGAAGCGATGGCCGACGGCATCGAGCAGATCGCCCGCGCGTGCTGGTCGATCCTCGAACAAACGCCGCCCGACCTGGCGGCCGATCTGCTCGAGACCGGAATCACCTTAACGGGCGGCGGCGCGCTCATTCCGGGACTCGCAGGCGAGTTGAGTGCACGAACGAATGTGCCGACGACGGTCGCCGACGACCCCTTAACGTGCGTGGCGCGCGGAGCGGGCGTCATTCTCGCGTCGCCGAGTCTGCTCGAACGGTTGAAACCGCAAGCGGACCGGTTGACGAGGTGGTATCAATCTCTACGTATCGGGATGAGAGAAGGCTATTCGCGGTAATCGGCGTCGTCATCGTGGCGGCGTTAGTTGCGCTACTACAGATTGACTTCGCTCGCCAAGGCCGGCCCAGTCCCATCACGACAACGGTTACAACCGTTGCGACGTACGCCCAGCTTGCCGTCGCGACGATAACGAGCGGGCTGCGTAGCGGCTTTACAACGGTAGTCGACACGCCGCAACTTGCACGGGACAACGCTGTTTTGCGGACGCAGAACCGTCGCTTGCGCAACGAGAATCGCGAGCTGACGGAAACCCTGGCCCGGGTTCCGGCCGAACGCGACATCGCGCGCGCCGCCCAGCGTCATCCGGCTGGTATCGAAGCGACGGTCATCGGTTACGATCCCGAGGCGACCACGCACGTGATAACGATCGATCGCGGGGCCCACGACCGGATTGCCCGTGACGACGGTGTGATTACCGGCGAGGGCGCCGTCGGACGCGTGATTGAGGTTGCACCGATTTCCA
>CBDCCS010000024.1:0-36759 GCA_965214935.1 Candidatus Velthaea sp.
TATTGACGCCGCCGACGACGGTGTAGATGACGAAGTTGCCGCTGGTGTCGATGGTGAGCGCATCGATCGCGGTCGAGCCGTCATACAAGGCCCGCAGCGCTCCGGATAGCCCGCATAACGCACCGGAGATAACGAAGGCGGCAACTTTATACCGTCGGGCGTCGAAACCCACGAAGATCGACCGCTCCTCGTTTTCGCGGATCGCCGCCAAGACTTCGCCAAACTGTGAACGCACGAGCGTTCGCACGAAGGCGAGCACGAGAAACAGGACCACCGCGCTGAAAACATACCAGCATTTAATCGCCGCCAAATCGCCGAACGGCCCCAAGTTGAGCGCGGGCAACGGTGTCGCGAGGTCGATGTGCGCGAAACCAAGGTTGAGCGGCGGCGTGGCGACGCCTTGTAACCCATCGTCGCCGTGCGTGAGATCGCGCCATTGAAAAACAATGAAGTACACCATCTGCGCGAAGGCGACCGTCAGCAGCGCAAAATAAATGCCGTAGAGACGGACGACGAGCGAGCCGATCGCCGCCGCGGCGACCGTTGCAATCGCCACGCCGATGACGATCGGTAACGCGAAACTATGGATGCCCGGGAAAAAGCGCAACAGAGTCAGCGCCGCGCCGTAGCTACCGAGGCCGTAAAACGCAGCGTGACCGTACGAGAGTTGGCCCGCGTACCCCAGCAACACGTTGAGTCCAATGGCCGCAATGCCGACAATGAGGATTTGCGTTGCCAAGCCGCCGTAACCGTTGAGGAACGGCAGCCCGAAAACGAGCGGAAAGACGGCTAATCCGAGCGCCGTCCAGAGATAGAACGCGACGTCACTCGAGCGTCGCGCGTGGACTGACGCCGGTGAGCGTAGCGCCGTCGAGCCGCTCATCCCCGGATTACCTCGCTCTCGCCGAACAGGCCCTGCGGTCGAACGAGCAACACGAGCGCCATCGCGACGTAGATGATGACCTCCGCCGCGCCGGGGTAGATGAGGGTCGTCAATGCGCTCAGTTCGCCGACGATGAGGCCGCCCGCGACCGCGCCCCAGAAACTGCCGAGTCCGCCGATAACAACCACGACGAACGACGGGATTAAAAAATTAAAACCGGTTTGCGGATCGATACTGTAGATCGGCGAAGCGGCAACGCCGACGAGACCGGCGAGCGCCGCACCCAGCGCGAAGATCAGCGTCGATGCTTGCCGGACGTCGCCGCCGAGCAACTGCACCATGGTACGGTCGCGTACGCCGGCGCGCACGATCAAGCCGTAGTTCGTGCGACTAATGAAAAGCCAGACCAGGCCAACGATCGCGACGATGGCCACGGCTAGGTAGATCCGGTACGCCGGATAGTGCAACCCGGCAATTGCCAGCGAGCCGTTGAGCCATTCGGGTAGCGGATACTGCTGCGTTGTTCCACCGAAGCGGAGGCGCAACGTTTCTTCGACGATGATCGCGATGCCGAACGTCAGCAAAATTTGGGCGGTCGGTTCCTTCGCATAGAAGAACCGCAAGACGCAGCGATCGAGCACGACGGCGAAGACGGCAACGGCGAGTGGACCGGCGACAAGCGCCGCTCCAAAACCGAATTGGCCCGCGACCACCAGCCCAACGTACGCACCGATGGCGTAAAATGCACCGTGGGCGAAGTTGACCAGGCGCAACATTCCGAAGATGATCGTCAAGCCGATCGCGATTGCGACGTAGATGAGGCCGAGAATTAGTCCATTGAGTCCGGCTTGGAGCAGACTGGCTGCAGTCAACGGCGTCTCCGGGAAAGACGGTGAAGGCGGGCGAGAAACGAACGGGCGCCCGCAATAGCGAACGCCCGTAGCGGTAGCTGCGGCCTTTTTAGGCCGATTCGATCTTACACTTCGAGTCGGCTTGCGGAATAGCGACCGTCTCGCCGTTGTGCTCTTCGAGAACTTTGGCGAATGCGAACACATCACCGCCGCGTTGGGCGACGGGAACTCCCTCCATCACGAGCACGTTGCTGATGCCTTGATGATCCCACTCGCGCCAATATTCGGGTCCCTTGGTGGCGGTGAAGTGGTAGTTTTCCAGCTTCTTGATGACGGCGTCGGGATTGATCGAGCCGGCGCGTTCGACCGCCCCTTTGTACTGATACATGTTGACGTACGCGCATTCCGCGCCGTTGGACGGCGGCGTGCCGTACTTGGCGACGAAGGCATCGACAAACTTCTTTGCCGCTGCATTTTTCGCGGCATAATATTTATAGTAAAACGGCGCGGTACACACCACGTTGTCGAAATTGTCGCCGGTGCCTTTGGCCATATACTCGTCGGCCAGCGGAACCAGAATCTTGGTCGACTTCGTTAGCCCGAATTGGGCGGCTTGATTGAGGCAGTTGACCATATCTTTGCCGAATTCGGTAATGCACAGCACGTCGGGTTTGGCCGACTGTGCTTGACTCAGGGCCGATGAGAAATCCGTCGTGCCCAACTTTAACAGCACGTTGTTGAGCGTTTTTGCGCCTTTGGGTTCGATCACCGAGATGATGTTGTCGGTAACGCTATGACCCCATGTGTAGTCGGCCGTAATGTAGAACCACTTCCCGGTTCCGTATACCTTGGTCAGCGTGGTCGCCATCGCCCGGGCCGACATGTGCGCGTTATTGTAGCGTCGGAAGGTGTGCTTGTGACAACCGGCGTCGGTCGTTTCATCACCGTGGGTGAGCGTCGCCATGAAGATCGTTTTCATCTGCTGGCACAGGCCCGAAACGGCCACCGCCGTCCCGGTCGACGAGCCGCCGGTGATCATGACCGCGCCGTCGCGTTCGATCATGCGCCGGGCGTTATCGACCGCGACATCGGCCTTGGTTTGATCGTCACCGACGGTGGACCGCACTTGCATGCCCATGATTCCGCCGCCTTTGTTGATCTCGTCGATCGCCAAATTGTAGGCGCGCAACTGATCCTGGCCTTGATCGGAATACGGACCGGATTGCGGGAGATCGAGTCCAACGACGATCTCTTTGGTCGCCGCCATGATCTGCGGCCCACCGCCGAGCGTTAGAGCGCCGGCAGCGGCGGAAGCGGCGATAAAACGGCCGCGCGATAAACGTTCCATGGAAAGATGCCTCGACTTCAAGTGACCTGGCTTACTTGGCCAGGAAGCGGGTTCCGCGGCGGTCAAACATTTCCCGTCATCGGACCTCGCCCGCCGCGGGCGAACTATCCTTCGCGCATGCTTGCGGCAAAGCAAGACCTGCCCTTCGCCGGGTTGTATACACGAGGCCCCATGACAGCCACGACGATTGAGACGATTCTTGAAGCCGAGGCGAGCGGAACGGGCCAGGGGTCGATCCCGCTGCACCGACGCTGGACGATCGGCGTCGATCGGGCGGTGGGGATGGTCGTCGAGCCGATCGTCGCACTGCTCATCGTCGTCGAAATCGTCATCTTGGCCAGCGGCGTCTTTTCACGCTACGTGTTGCACAACGCGCTCACGTGGACTGATGAACTCGCAACGTTTCTCTTCCTCTGGATGACGATGCTGGGAGCGGTGGTTGCTTACCGGCGCGACGAACACATGCGGCTCAATGCTGTTGTCCGCGCCGTATCGGCCGGCACCCGACAGACCCTGGACATCATCGCAACCGTCGTCGTCGCGCTGTTTTGCATCGAACTCATTCCGGCGAGCCAGACATTCTACGTGCTCGAACAGATCGACATCTCGCCGTCGCTGGGCTTCCCGCGGTCGCTCGAAGTCGCCGCGATATTAATTGGTCTGTCACTCATCTTATTGTTGGCGATTGTACGGCTGGTCGATAGTGAGATGCGGCGCGTGCTGCCGGTCGTGGCGGTCGCGGTGCTCGTCGCCGGCAGTGCACTGGGTTTACACCTCATGAACCCGACGCAAGCCGTGCTCGGCGGCTTGGGGAATTTCAACCTCATCTTATTCTTCGTCATCGTTGTTGGAGCGTGCGTCGCGGTCGGTGTCCCGATCGCCTTCGCGTTCGGTTTCGGCACGATGAGCTACTTGGCGCTGGCGACGACGAGCCCGCTGAGCACGGTCGTCGGACGGATGAATGAGGGCGTATCGAATTTAGTGCTGCTCGCGATTCCGCTCTTTATTTTCCTCGGCGTTCTGATCGTCAACGCCGGAATCGCGCGCCGGCTCGTCGACGCGCTGGCAAGTCTGGTTGGCCATTATCGCGGCGGCCTCAACATCGTGCTCGTCGGCGCGATGTACTTGGTATCGGGGATATCAGGATCGAAAACGGCTGACATGGCTGCCGTCGCGCCGGTGCTCTTTCCCGAAATGGAGAAGCGCGGTCAGCAGCGCAGCGAGATGATTGCGCTATTGGCGACCTCGGGCGCGATGGCCGAGACCATCCCACCGAGTCTCGTGCTCATTATCATCGGGACGGTTGCCGGTGTGTCGATCCGCGATCTCTTTACCGCCGGCTTGCTTCCGGCGCTCGTTGCGTCGGTCGCGTTGCTCATCGTAGCGCTGCGCCGGTCGCGTTCGGATCGCACCGAATTAGCGAAACGGCCGAGCGCGGCGTTCATCGCCAAAGCGTTTCTGGTTGCCGTGCCGGGCTTGATTCTACCGCTCGTGATTCGCTTTTTCGTCGTTTCCGGCATCGCGACGGCAACGGAAGTCTCGACGGTGGGAATCGTCTACACACTGCTCGTCGGCCTGTTCGTATATCGCGAGTTCGACTGGAAGCGGGCCTATCCGATGCTGCGCGAAACGGCCGGCCTAACGGGTGCGATCATGCTGATCATTGCGACGGCAACCGCGATGGGCTGGGCGTTGACGCAGTCGGGCTTCGCGCAGCAGCTGGCGGACGCCCTCGGTCACGCCGGCGGACCGGTCGGTTTCATGGCGCTGTCGATCGTCGTCTTCATCGTCTTGGGCTCGGTGCTCGAAGGCATTCCCGCAATGGTGCTGTTCGGGCCGCTGCTTTTTCCCATCGCGCAGCAGTATCATATCAATGAAGTCCATTACGCGATCGTTGCGGTGCTGGCAATGGGGATCGGCCTCTTTTCACCGCCACTGGGCATCGGTTACTACGGTGCTTGCGCGATCGGCCGCTGCTCGCCCGATCGGGCCGTTAAACCGATGATTCCGTACTTGCTTGCGTTGCTCGCGGCGCTGATCGTCATTGCGGCGGTTCCCTGGATTTCGATTGGTTTTCTAAAAGCGTCGTAAGCGTTGACCGTCGCGCAAGGTGTTGTCGGCTGCACCCGGTCGGCACAGGCACGCGAGCGAAGCCGAGTCGCTCGGGTAATGCCGGCAGACGTAGAGAAGTCTCAATCGTTATGTCACGTTCGTTTGCCGGGCTCATGGTATGCGCGGCCCTGCTCGCCGGTTGCTCGTCTTCGGTGCCTCGTCTCCATCGCCCGGATCGGGTTGACGCATTTTGCGGCGACCGGGTCGCCATTGCGACCGCAATTGAAAGTATCGTCGCAAGCACGAGCGACGCTCCGGAGAAGATACCGATTCCGGCGCCCGGCCGCATTCGCTCGCACGTGCAACAGAGTGGCGGCGTTCTAGCGCACTGGGACAATCAATTACTATACCTGCCCGTTGTGGCCAAATCGATCGGCGCCCCGGGCGACTATGTTACCCTCGGCGATGCGGCCATCGGCGACGGAACCGCCGGTAGCGACTCGCGCCGCATCTACCTGACGTTGAAAACCAGCGACGGACCACGGACGTTCGCGCTGCAGGCCTTCGACGTGCAGGACGTTTGCAACGAGGGCAAGCTCAAATCTTAAAACCAGCGTTTGAAGCGAAAGTAGCCCAGAAGCGCGGCGAACGCGACGATTTCACTGCCGATGCCCCAGAATACGAAGGTTTCAGCAGTGGTGATATGGTTGACCAGCCAGCCAAAGTTCTGCCCGAAAAAACCGGTAATGAAGGTGAGCGGTAGAAAGACCGTCGCGACGATCGTAAGTTGCTTGGCGACCTCGTTCTGACGGTGGGACGCCATCGCTATGTGGGTGTCGCGTGCGTTGTTGATCAGCTCGCGAACACTGTCCATCTGGTCGACCACCCGCGCCACATGATCGTAAACGTCGCGGTAATAGGGTAACTCGTCGGCGCCGAACAGGTGCAGATCGCCCCGAATGATCGGGGCCAAAATTTCACGCATGGGAGTGACCGCGCGCCGGAACCGGCTAAGGTCTTTCTTCATCGCATAAATCTCGAGCAGGACCTGGTTCGTTCGCCGCGCGTCCCCCAAGAGTGCCGCCTCGAGCGCTTCGACGTGTTCCTCGAAGGCTTCGGAAATGGTCGTATAGTCGTCAACGACGGTATCGAGGATGGTGTACAACAGGGCCCCGCTGTCGCGCCGAACGCCGGGCGGCAGCAACGTCCAGCGGCGTTCGATTTCGTCGAGCGGATAGACCGGTGAGGTGCGTACCGTTACGATATATTGAGCGCCGGCAAAAATAGCAAGCTCGTTGATGTTGAGTGACGCGCCGTCACGCGTGGCGCCGTGAACGATGACAAACCAGGATGACTCATAGGTTTCGATTTTGGGCCGTTCGTGCGCCTTGACCGCATCCTCGATGGCGAGCGGATGCAGTCCGAATTCGGCTTCCATGAGCTGCAGATCGTTTTGCTGGGGATCGCGAACATCGAGCCACACAAATGCTTCGGAATCACTGAGCAGGTTGCTGATGTCGTCGAGCCGCTCGAGTGGACGCGGCTGGGCCGTACCGTCGTAGATCAAACACCGAACGGCGGGCAGCCCGACCGTATGCTGTAGCGCTGCAACCACTTCGGGAACCGCCTCGTTCATGGAAAGGCATATTAGTCGCCGCCGCCCGCAAGCCGCTTGCTAGCAGGCTATGTCGCCGCCGGGTCGAGTGCGGAGCGAATGCTAGGAGCGCGTTACGCTGCGAACGCCGACGGGACGCCGGCTGCGCAACTGGGGTCCGACGAACTGTTCGAGCCCGAGCGCCACGACCAGCGCGTAGCACTCAACGACGGAAAAATCGGCGGCCCGGGCGCCGAGCGAAATACTCACTGCGGATCGGATCGTCACGGAAGCGGCAATGATGGCGCACGCACCAAGCGCGAAGCGCAGCAGTCCCCGCCCCCTGCCGCGCTTGTGCTGTACCGCGTCGCGCAGATCGCTGACGAGCTTCGCCGGTGACCGCGTGCCGACGTTCCAGACGATGAGCGCGGCCGTATCGAGAACGATGGCTACGGCCAGCTGTATCGCGGTCAGTCCGACCGCTACACTCAACACGATGCGAAGCGGCGGGCAGTTAGCCCGTCTCGTCGGGCCAGGTCGATATCTCGCCGAGCGCTGCTGATTTTAGCACTTTGAGACCCAGCGTGGCGCATTTCATCCGGGTCGGGCTAATTCCGATGCCCACGTTTTCCAATACGCTCTCCTTTGACAGGCGCGCGACATCCTCGAGCTTTAGGCCCTTGATGGTATCGAGCAGCATCGAGGTCGACGCTTGGGAGATCGCGCAGCCTTTGCCGGAAAAGCGAACGTCATCGACGCGGCCATCGGCGCCGACCTGCAGTTCGACCCGGATCGTATCGCCGCACAGCGGATTGAGATCTTCGGCAACGGCCGTCGGCGCATCGAGGTGCCCGAAGTTTCGCGGGTTGCGGTAGTGGTCGAGAATGTATTCTTTGTAGAAATCGTCCATTATGCGAGCCGGAACACGTGCGCTGCCTGTTCGAGCGCGCGCACAAACACGTCGACGTCGTCTTCGGTATTATACAGGTAGAATGAAGCGCGAGCGGTCGCCGCCAGCTCGAGTTTGTCCATGAGCGGCATCGTACAATGGTGACCGGCTCGAACGCACACGCCTTCGATGTCGAGCAGTGATGCGATATCGTGCGCGTGAATGTCGCCGAAGTTAAACGAGATGACGCCGCCGCGGTCCGTGCCGGCCGGTGGTCCGTAGATCACTAAGCCACGCGGCACCAGGGCCTGCAGGCGTTCGAGCGCGTAGCTGGTCAAACGTACTTCGTGCGCCCGAATCCACTCCATGCCGATGCCGCTCAGATAGTCGACTGCGGTACCGAGTGCGATCGCGTCGGCGATGTTACTCGTGCCGGCCTCAAATTTCCACGGTATCTCGTTGAAGCTGGTATGCTCGTAACCGACTTTGCGGATCATATCGCCGCCGGTAAGGAACGGCGGCATCGCATCGAGCAACGCCCGCCGGCCATACAAGAAGCCGATTCCGGTCGGTCCGCACATTTTGTGACCCGACGCGGCGAAGAAGTCGACATCGAGCGCCTGAACGTCGATCGGCATATGAGGTACCGATTGGGCCCCGTCGACGAGCACGATGGCACCGGCGGCATGCGCGAGCGGAACGATCTGGTCGAGCGGAACGATCGTGCCCATCGTGTTGCTAATGTGCGTGAGTGCAACGAGCTTTACGCCGCTCAGTTTTTCTTCGAGATCGTCCAGGAGCAGTTCGCCGTCGGCGTCCGCGGTGATGAAGCGCAACTCGGCGCCGGTTTTGGCCGCCAGCAACTGCCACGGCACGAGGTTCGAGTGGTGCTCGAGCTCCGTTGTTAGGATCGCGTCGCCCGGTTTGAGATGCGCCAAGCCCCAGGAGAAGCTGACGAGGTTGATCGCTTCGGTCGTGTTCCGCGTCCAAATGACCTCGGCGGCCTCGCGTGCGTTGATGAACCGCGCCACCTTTTCACGCGCTGCCTCGAACGCATCGGTCGCGCGCGCTGCCAGCTCGTAGACCCCGCGGTGGATGTTCGCGTTGTACGATGAATAGTACTCGACGAGCGCGTCGATCACGATCTGCGGCTTTTGCGAGCTCGCTGCCGAGTCTAAGAAGACCAGACGTTTTCCGCGCGACGTGGGCTTCGCGAGAATCGGAAAATCCGCAACGATGCGGGCCGCTTTGGGATCTGCTGCCGTTAACATTTAATCGATTTCCGTTGCGGCGTCGATTTTTCCATCGAGCGCCGTCCGAATCTCATCGCGCAGCCGTTCGCCCGGGAAACGGGAAACGACCGGTTCGAAGAAGCCGAGCGCGATCATGCGCAGTGCATCCGCGCGTCCGATGCCGCGACTACGCGCGTAGAAGAGTTGCTCCTCGTCGACCGAACCGACCGTTGCGCCGTGAAACGCTTTGACATCGTTGGCCGCAATTTCGAGCGCCGGAACCGAGTCGATGTGCGCAGCTTTCGAGAGCAGCAGCGCATCATCGCGCAACGACGCATCGCTCCCGTGAGCTTCTTTGCGAATTGCGATGTTCCCGAAAAAACGGCCTTGGCCGCGATCGGTCGCGGCGCTGCGCACGACCGTGTTGGACGTCGTTTGGCCGACGGCGTGCTCGGTGTGTACGGTAAGATCGACATGCTGCGTTGCACCGGTAAAAAACAAAGCTGACGCTTCGCCGCGCGCGCCGGGCTCCGCCAACTCCGTCGCGATCGTGCTGTGCGCTAGGGCACCGCCCAACTCCGCGAGGTGCCAGCGCATCACCGCATCGCGACCGCAACGAGCGCCGCGCTGCATGAAGATGCGCGCCTCAACATCGGCTTGCTGCACCGTAACGATATCGAGCTGTGCGTTTGCGCCCACCTGGGCTTCAACGACACCGCAAATGAACGCGTCACCTTCACCGGCATGTCGCTCGATGACCGTAGCGCGCGCGCCGGCGCCCAGGACGACGACAATGTGCGGAAAAACAGCAGCCGCTTCGGCCGCGCCGTTGACAAACAATAACTGAATTGGTGCATCGACGACGACACCATCGGGAACGTAAACGAAGGCGCCGCAATTCTGAAATGCAGTTGCAAGCGCGCTGAACCTGCCGGCGTCCGGAGCGACGACACGATCGAGCACGGTCGCCAATAACGCGGGGTGCTCGCGCAGCGCATCAGCCAGCGACGATACCACCACCCGCGCATCCGCGGTTGTCGGACCGGGCGCGTCCAGCAGGGTTGCGCCGAGGTGCACGAGGCCGCCGGCGTTGTCGGTCGCGAGTGAAGGCCGATCGAGTTCGGGGTCGGTCGCGGCCGGTGCTCCGAACGGCATCGTCGTCACGTTTCGCCGGTTCGAGACCCAGCGCAGATCTTGAAACGGAAGCTTAGCGTAGTCGTAGCGCCAGGACCGGCCGGGATAGCCGCCCGGCATCGCCAGCTGGCCGTAAGCAGCGAAAGCCGCCCGGCGCGCCGCGGCGTCAGCGACGCTGCCGCTAGCCGTTCCGCTCTGCGCCAGTAAAGCGATGACCGCTTCGAGCGTTTCCGCCGTCGGCGCGAAAGGAACCGCCGCCAGCGGCGCGGTGATGCTAGGCAACGCTGCCCGCGACCTCGTCGCGAATCTTATCGTAGCCTTCGCGCTCGATGAGGTTGGCCAGCTCCGGTCCGCCCGTCTTCACGATGCGGCCATCCATCATGATGTGCACGACGTCGGCGGGAATATAACCGAGAATGCGCGGGTAGTGCGTGATGATCAAGAACGCCGTATTCGCGCCGGCTTCCGTTGCGCGTAGCGCATTGACCGAACGGCCGACCGATTGCAGAGCATCGACGTCGAGACCCGAGTCCGTTTCATCGAGTACCGCATATTTCGGTCGCAGCATCGCGAGTTGCAGCATCTCCAGGCGCTTTTTCTCTCCGCCCGAAAAACCGTCATTAACGTAGCGCGACAAGAACGCGGGGTCCATGTCGAGCACGTCGAGTTGCTCGAAGATCATCTGGCGAAATTTCGCGGGCGGCAAATCGTCGGGCTTGACGGCCATGCGGGCCGTACGAATGAAATTCGCGACGGAAACGCCCGGAATCGCGGCGGGATATTGGAATGACAGAAACAGCCCCGCCTTGGCGCGCTTGTCGGGCGCCAGACCGATGAGCTCCTCACCGTCCAAGCGCACCGAGCCGCCGAGCACGTGATAATTTGGGTGCCCGCTCATCGTGAACGCCAATGTCGATTTGCCGCTGCCGTTGGGGCCCATGAGGGCGTGCACTTTTCCCGGCGCGACGTGAGATCGATCCCCTTGAGGATCTCTTTCTCCTCGACGGCGACCCGCAGATCGCGAATTTCTAAAGACATGCAGCTCCTGATGATGACGCGCGGGTCGCCCGGGACGGTCCGCGAGCGACGTAACGACCATGATGGTATCCTTTCGCCCACTAGAAAGTCAAGGAAAGTCTGGACTTTCTTCGTCAGGGGTGATACGCTGCTCGCACGTATGCACGCCGACCGTTTCTTCGATACTGCCCGCGGAAAGATCGTGGCTGCGCTGCGCGCGCGGCCCGGCGCTTCGGCGTTCGATCTGGCGCGTCAGTTCGGTTTGTCGGCGAACGCGATCCGGCAGCAGTTTATTCTGCTTGAACGCGATGGGCTCGTCGCTGGGGCAAGCGTGCGGCGCGGTAAAACCAAGCCGACCGTTGAGTACCGGTTGACCCCCGCAGCGGAGAAGTATTTTCCACAACATTACGATCGAATGCTCAATGCCGTGCTGCGTGAAGTTCGCGCGACCGGCGGCGACACGGCGGTGCAAGCGATCTTTACCTCGATGGGCCGGCGTCAAGCCGCCCGACTAAACACGCGCATCGGCGAACGGCCGGTCGCCGACCGGGTTGCCGCGTTGACGACGATGCTGCGCGACTCCGGTGTGGCCGCCGAGTCTGAGGAAACTGCCGGCGGCTTTCTGATCCGCGAACACAACTGCCCATATGCCAAGAGCGTCGGCGAGCATCCCGAAATTTGCAGCGTTATTCACTCGGTGATGCAAGAGGTCGTCGCGCCGCACGTCACGCAGACCGATTCGCTCGCAACCGGGGGTGCGGAATGCCGGTTCGAGATCACGACGAGCGATGACCGGGCTGATGCGCCGGCCGGCCCCTTACAGGAGAGTGTCTAAGTGGATTTCGCGAAGTTTCAGAAGTTGGTTGAGAAGCGGACCGGGTTCCGCACGATGGACGACGCGATGGCCAGCGGCGAATACTTTAGTGATTCGTGCGGCGACATGTATACCTATTACCTCAAGGTCGGACCGGGCGAACGGATCGAAGATATCTCCTATTTCACCACCGGCTGCGGCTTCGGCACGGCAACCTGTTCGCTATTAGTCGAACTGGCGCACGGCAAAACGCTCGATGAAGCGCTGGCGATCAGTGACGAAGACATCATGAGCGCGCTGGGCGGTTATCCGGAGAAAAAGAAAGATTACCCGGAGCGCTCGCGCACCGCATTGCGCACGGCGATCGAAGATTATCGGACCAAGCGCGCCGCCGGCAAGATCACCGACGACATGCTGGAAAAGGCCCGCGCCGTCGCTGCCGCCGCCGCGCTGGCGGAATTGCCCGGAACGGGCAAGACGTCGCAAGACGAAGCGCAGGACGCCGGCCCCAAGGTTGTCAACAACGGCGGCTTGGTGACGATCAAACTGCATTGATCGCGCGCTACGGCGTGGCTACACCTTCGACTTCAATACTGATGTCGGCGGTGTAGCCGACAACGAGCGCGCCGGTGGCGTTTGTCGCGGTATTCGAAAGCCCGAAGTCGCGCCGGTCGATGGTCGCCGTCGCACTGTAGGCAACGCGCTTTTCGCCGCGTCCGCCGGTGCCTTTTCCTTCGAGTTGCCCCTGCAGCGTAACGGGTTTCGAAATGCCGTGCAGCGTAAGGTTTCCGGCAATCATAAACTTCGCGGCATCTGTGCCCGATATTTGCGTCGAGGCGAATGTCCCCGTTGGATACGTCTCCACGTTAAACCAGTCCGCCGACCGCAAATCCTTATTGCGGTCATCGTTTTTCGTGTCGATGGTGCTTACATCGAGCGTTGCGTTGACGCTTGTCGGAATATCTCTACCGGCCGCCAGCACGATCGTTCCGCCCTTGACGGGAATCGTGCCCTTGACCGATGACAGCGCAAAGTGCTTGATTGCAAATTCGGCGCTCGAATGCGCGGGATCGATTTTCCATATTCCGTCAGCGGCAGATAACGGGTGCGCAAGCAACATCGTACACAGGGCGGTGGCAACGGCAAATCGGCGCGGCAGCATGGTGTTCCTAAAATGGGCGATGGCGTAGCGTCTGGTACGATCCAACATTTACGCCGGCCTGCTCTACCGAGACGCCGGTGCAAGCGCCGCGACGCCGTTCGTCGTCGTTATTACAAACGCCCGATCCGGCCGATGCCGTTGACGCTGCTATGGACGTCCGTCGGCTTACCGGTATACCGAATTTCGCCGACGCCGTTGACGTTCATCGTGAGCTCACCATGCGCTCGAACATGAATCGATCCGACGCCGTTGTTGTCGACGGTCACGTCGCCCGCGTCGACTGCGGTCGTGTCGATCCGGCCGGTTCCGTTGAGCGAGATCGTTGCGTTGGCTGCGCGGCCCGATACCACGATCGAAGCGGCGCCTGAGTTTGCGATCGCGATGTCGCCGCCGGTCAGCCCATCGATGACAATCGATCCGGCGCCGTTGTTTTCGAAGCCGCGCAGCACGGCAACATCGATGGTCAGTTTTGGTGACCGGTCCAGCATCGAATTACCCGAACGCATGCCGACGACGAGCGTGCCGTCACGCACTTCGCTTGTCACTCGATTCAAGACGTCGGGCGCCGCCGACAGCACGAGCCGAGCCGGATGTTTCCCGGCCGTAATTTGGGTGGTGAACGCGCCTTCCAACCGGATTTGTCAAAGCCGCTGACGGAGCGCGTTTGGGCGACGTCGTCCGCTGCGCGAGCCGGTAACACCCCGACGGCAGTCACCAGGCCGACAGCGACACTCAAAGCGAAATGGCAGAAGCGGCGGCGGTCGTTCATGCCTCCGTTACGGTGGCGGCGGTGCGGATGTTTCAGGCCGGCCCGCGGTTGGCGGTTAGGTACGGATTGGTCCGGCGCTCGGTGCCGATCGTGGTCGGCGGCCCGTGGCCCGGGATGACGATGGTTGCGTCGTCGTACGCGAACAGCTTTTCGTTAATTGAAGCGACGATGTCGGCCAATGACGTGCCACCTAAATCCCAGCGCCCGACCGCGCCGCGAAACAGCGTGTCGCCGGTCAACAATAGCGTTTTCGCGGCGCCTTCAACGGCGAACGACGTGCTGCCGGGCGTATGTCCGGGTGTATGCAGTGCGCGCAGCGTTACGTCGCCGACGCAAATGGCATCGCCGTCGTGCAGATCCGCGTCGATACGAACGACCGGCGGCGTTTGCGCGAGGCCCAGCCAGGCCGCCTGCAACGCCAGCGTAGCGTAGAGCGGTCCGTCCGCGGGGTGCAGCAACGCGCTTCCGCCGCAGGTGTCGCGCAATTCGCCCAGCGCACCGATATGGTCGATATGAGCGTGCGTATGGAGCAAGTACTTGGCCTGCAACCCAAGTTGCGCGAGTCGCGCCGCGATGGCCGGAACGTCGTCGCCGCCGTCGATAACGATTGCGTCACCCGTCGCAGCATCACCGACGATGGTACACGTGCACTCGAGCATACCGACCGCGAAATGCTCGACGATCACGATGCGCCGAAGTTGCGGTAGCCGCGGTCGTAATAGCCCAACGGGTCACCGCTGCGGTCGCCCGCTTCGATGACCGTGCCCAGAAAGATCGTGTGCGTTCCCGACGTCAGCTCTTCGCTCATGAGGCAATCCACGTACGCTAACGTGCCGGCCAACACCGGCGAGCCGCTGGGGCCGAATTGATACACGACTCCATCGAAACGTGTTTGCGGTTCGCCGCCGGCGAACTGCTCCGCCAGTGCTTTCTGCTCGGCGGCCAAAATGTTGACGCAAAAGCGCGCTGACGCGGAAATAAGCGGATGCGCGTGCGCGTTTCGGTTGACGCAAATGAGTACCGTCGGCGGATCGGCGGTGACACTTGCGAACGCGTTCGCGGTGAAGCCGTGAATGTGACCGTTCAGCGTGGTCGTGACCACCGCCACGCCGGTGGCGAAGCGGCGCATCGCCGCTCGGAAGGCGTCACTCGATACGGGCACCGATACCAACTCCATCTCCGACGGGAACGATCGTCGCGTCGAGTTGCGGATGCGTGAGAAAGACGCGATTGAAATCGCGGATCGCACGCAGTTCGGTGCTATCGCGCGATGTCGGCTCGGCGCCCGCTTCGCCGCCCCAGAGCAAATTGTCGACGATGACGAGCCCCGAACGTTTGAGCATCGGGATCGCCAGCTCGAGGTACGCGGTGTACTCGGTCTTGTCGGCGTCGAGGAAGACAATATCGAGGTTTCGCTGCGACCACATCTCTAAGACTTCGAGCGCCGGTTGATTGATGATGTCGACTTTCTCCGCAACGCCGGCCCGGGTCAGATACGACCGTGCGATTTCGGTGCGCTCGGCGTCGGGATCGATGCTCCAGATATGACCCGCGGGTGGTAGCGCCAGCGCCATCCAAAGTGTCGAATAGCCGTAAGCGGTCCCAATCTCGAGGATCCGGTTGGCCATCATTGCATGCACGAGCGTCGAGAGAAGCCGGCCCGACGCGCGGTCGATGCTTGGAATGCCGTCGTAGGCGGATTGCTGTTCGAGTTCGAGTAAAAGCGGCGACGGTTCGCGATGGAGCCGGTTCAAATAAGACAGGTCGCGCACGAATCTTGTTTGCCGCTCGGGCAAAGCGGGAACCTGCCCAGCACGGCCGCCCGCTTGACGCAGCGTATCGGTCCGGCTCTATGCTGCGGCGGGCTTCCTCCGGCAAGGCCAGCCGGGGCTGCTTTCCGCGTCGTCGAAGAGTCAGCTGCGCGCGTAGGCCGCGTTCATCACCGTTGGAGGTTCTCGTGACCACCCTCACTCAGCAATCGTATACCGCCAAAAAATTCGATCTTGCCGGTTTGCAAGGCATCTCCGATAACACGCTGCAAGTGCACTTCGGTTTGTACGAAGGCTACGTCAAAAATACGAATTTACTCAACGAACAAATCGCCGAGCAGATCACCGCGGGTACGGCCGCCGGCGCGAACCCGCACTTCGCCGAATTGACCCGGCGCCTCGGATTCGAATATAACGGCATGCGGCTGCATGAATATTATTTCGCTAATATGACCAAGAGCCCGGGCGCAACGCCGGCCAGTGCCGTCAATGACGCGTTCGCCGGCACGTTCGGCGACTTTGAGACGTGGAAGAAAGACTTCACGGCGACCGGAGCGATGCGCGGCGTCGGCTGGGCGATCGCATATCAGGACCCGTGGACCGGCCGAATCTCGAATCACTGGGTAACGCTGCATGAGGACGGCAACGTTGCCGGCTTCAACCCGATCCTCGTGATGGATGCCTGGGAGCACGCGTTCCTGCTCGACTATAAACCGGCGGAACGCTCGAAGTACATCGAAGCGTTTTTCGCCAATATCGATTGGAACGTCGTCGCAGCGCGTCTTACGGCGCCGGTCGCGGGGACCTGAGGACCGCGCTGGCATGGCGGTAAAGAAGCGCTTGCGGTTATTTCCCCTGAATACCGTGCTGTTTCCGGGGGCGATTCTCAATCTGCACGTTTTCGAGCCGCGTTATCGCCAGATGATCTCCGAGTGCCTCGACGCAAACGAGGCATTCGGCGTCGTCCTCATTCGCGAGGGCCAAGACGGCGATGCCGACGTGATGCCGCACGACATCGGCACCACGGCCGAAATCTGCGACGTCACGCCGCTGCCGGCGGGCCGCTACTATATTAGTACGACGGGCCGGCGCCGGTTTAAGATCCGGGATGTCGTCAGCCGCGAACCGTACTTGCTCGTGGAGGTCGATTTTCTTGAAGAAGAGCTCGACGACCGCAGCGCGATCAGTGAATTATCCGACGAGGTGCGGGACGAATTTCGCGAGTACGTCCGGCTGCTCGTCGAGTTTTCCGGAACGAGCGCCGACTACGATGTGCCGGCCGACCCCGTCGACGCTTCGTTTTTGATCGGTGACGCCTTACAAGTCGCCGATACGATGAAGCAACGGCTGCTCGAACTGTCCAACACGCAGCAGCGGCTCACCGTGGAATTAGGATTTTTACGCCGGTTACTGCCCCAATTGCGGACGTTGCTGGAACGCAAAGCCGAGCAGCCGCAGGTTGCGCGGGACGACGCGCCGGGCGGTACCTTTCGCACCCACCAAGAACAATTTTTCGGCAAGCATTTCAGTTTGAATTAGCGGTCCGCGCCGCTTTGGCGCTCGGCCGCCGCAACGACGTTGCGCATCAAAGCGACGTTCGTCACCGGCCCAACTCCGCCCGGAACCGGCGTAAGGGCACCCGCAACGGCGGCAACTTCGGTGAACGCGACGTCGCCCACAAGCCGGCCTTCGATAAAGGTTGTGCCCACATCGATGACCGTCGCGCCGGGCCGCACCATATCGGCGCGAATGAGCCCGGGAACCCCGGTCGCAACGACGAGCACGTCCGCATCGCGCGTATGATGGGCGAGGTCGAGCGTGTAGCGGTGGGTTGAAGTGACCGTCGCATCCTGGCCCATGAGCAGGAGCGTCACCGGCAAGCCGACGACGTTCGAGCGTCCCACCATACAGGCGCGCACGCCACGCAGTTCGCGGTGCGGGCTACGTTCGAGCAAGAGCATGACGGCCGCCGGCGTCGCCGGCACAAATTCGGTACCGCTGCCGAACGCTAACCGGCCTTGATTGGCCGGATTCGCACCATCAACGTCTTTATGCGGGGGCATGGCGCCGGCGATGCGCCGGATCGCCAGGTGCGCGGGCAAGGGTTGCTGCAAAATGATGCCATGAACGTCGTCGGCGGCGCCAAGCTCGTGCAAGCGCCGGCATACCGCGGCCTCATCCGTTTCAGGCGCCAACGTGTCGACGACGACGTCAATGCCGATCGCCGTGCCGATCTTGCGCAGGCTGGCCACGTAAGCGAACGAGGCGGCATCTTCGCCGATGATGAGCACGACCAGCCGGGGTACACAACCGCGCGCGCGCAGTCGTGCCGCTCGCGTACGGAGATCGGCGCGCAACTCGTTCGCGAGCGCACGTCCGTCCAGTATCAGCGCTGCCATCGGCCGCTGCGTTCGGTCGGTTAAGCGAGCACCCCTGGAACGCGTTTGCCGGCACGCTCGGCTCGCACCCGGCTTCGATGCGGCTGCTTTTGCCGATGCCTTCGCGGGATTCGCGCGACTGTACCACGTTCGCCCGGATCGCATCGTGTGCGCGCCCGATGTCTTGCAGCGCTACGCGGCCGTGTTTACCGGCAGCGCCGACCACGCGTTATACGGCCGTGCGCTGCTGTTCGAGGGCGTCCCGCTCGCAAGCGCGGTCGTACCGCCCGGCACGATCGTCTTCGAAGGTCAGGTCGATGAGCAACGCATGGGCGACTGGTGATCGGGCGGTCGAATCATTTTCGAGCGGCTTCGATCTCGCTCACGAGTCGGTCGGCATGATAGACCTTGGACAGGCCGGCAAGTAACGCACGGCTATCGACCGCCACCGCGCGATTGCGCGTGCCATCGTAACCATACGCGCCGCCCAACGAATAGATGTTGCCGTCGAAGATAAGGCCGATAACATCGCCCGATGTGTTCATGAGCGGACTGCCCGAATTACCGCCGATGATGTCGTTGGTCGTCGCTAGATTCATCGGAGTCGCCAAGTTAAGCGTCGACTTTGCAGCTAGCCAGCTTTGGGGTAAGGCGTACGGCTGCGCTCCGGTGGCGCGATCGAACAGGCCACCGATGGTGGTGTACGGCGCCACCGGCGTACCGTTGGCGTCGTACCCTTTGACGCTGCCGTAACTGAGCCGCAGGGTAAACGTCGCATCCGGATCGACCGACGTGCCGTAGACCGCGAAGCGCGCTTTGGCGATCCGTTCAGCGGCGCTCCGCGACGGGGCGTCGATCCGCGCCTCGTAGTCTTTGCGGATTGCGCGCGCGGCCGGATCGACGCGTTTCGCATACACGATCATCGGATCGGTCGATGCATCGACGGCTGCCTGTCCGCCCTCGAAGAGTGCTTTGCGAACGGCCGGATCGCCCAACTTCGTACCGCTCACGAGACGCTGCGCCAAGGCATCCGGTGCTTCTTTGCCGAGCACCAGTTTGACCAGCGGATCGTCGGTGCCTAATTGCTCGCGCACTTGCGTGAGCGCAAAGCTTAACGACACTTCCTCGTAATCCGGAAAGACCGGAATCGGCGCCTCGAGTTCTTGCGCCACGCCGACGAGCGCCGCATCCGTATACTCGGGCAAGCGTTGGCCGTTGGGCTTCTTGCGTTCCGCTGCGGCTTGGACCAGCGTGTGCGCGTAACCCAGCAGGCCACCGTTGAAGGCATACCCGTTGAAGACGTTATAGCGTGGCGCTAATTGTTCGCGCAGCGGCTGCAACGCGGCGATCAGATCCCAGGCGGACCCGTCGGCTGCCTGCAAGGCCGGGTTCGCGGCCACGGCGCTGCGTAACTTTTGCTCGTCGGCAACGCGCGCTGCGAAAAAGGCCGGATCGTTGAGTGCCCGCTGCTGACCGAGAAGCGCCTTGTACGAGTTCTCCACGTAGAACCGGGTTTCGTTCGTTTCCCGCTGTTGCTCGGGACCGCGACGCCCGAACTCTTCGAGAATGCCGCGGAATTCGGCCAGCGTCGGAAGCTGGCGCGTAAGACTGAATTCTCGCGCGTAGGCCATCTGCGTTTGCGTTAATTCGCGCGACGTCCGGCCCGGGTTGCCGGCGACGAACACCAGATCGCCGGTCTTCGAGCCGTTCGCACTCCAGCGCAGATAGTCGGGGGTCGCCGCCGGTTTACCGTTTTCGTACGCCCGCACCACACCAATATCGAAGTCGAAGCGCGGAAAATTAAAGTTATCCGGATCGCCGCCGAATTGAGCGACGGCAAATTCCGGCGCGAACGCGAGCCGTACATCCGTATACCGGTGGTAGTGATAGAGGTCGTAGACGCCGCCGTGATAGAGCGACACGACGTCGCACCGGATCGCCGGATCCTTACCGCACGTTTGCTGTGCCGCCGCTTCCGCCGCGTGCTGCGCGGCGTTTGCCGCGTCGCCTGTTTTGCCGGCCGTCGCGGCTTGAATTTGCGCTGTGACATTCTCGATTGCGGTGAGCGCGTCAAGTTCGAAGTTCGGGCAGGCGCGTTCGTCTTCTTGACGTTTGGCCAAGAAGCCGGCCGTGACATAATTCTGTTGGCTCGTCGACAATTGCTCGACACACTCAACGACGCAGTGATGATTCGTCATCACCAAGCCGGCCGGTGAGATGAATGAAGCCGAACAACCGCCGGCGATACGCACTGACGCCTTGCGGACGCGATCGAGAAATTGAGGCGTCGGCGTGAAGCCGTAGGTTTGGGCGACTTTCGCCGCCGGAAAGTTATCGAACGTCCACATGCCCTCGTCGGCGGCGGCCAACCCAACCGACGCGAGAAACAGAGCCAAAACAAACGTTGTGTAGCGCAGCATCGCAGTGTCTACGATACAGAAATGCCCGGTGTTTCACCGGCCGGCGGTTTTGCCGTCATGAATCGTGCGATTGCCGCGGCGACGAGCGGCGCCTCCTCGACCATTGGTAAATGGCCGCTGCGTTCGCAAACGAGCGTCTCGGCCTGCGGATACACGGATCGCGTACTGGCCAGCGCTTGGATCGGAATGAACCGGTCGTGCCGGCCCCAGATCAGCAGCGTCCTGCCGGTCCAGCCGCCGAGCCGGGCCGCGACGGCCGGAGCGTCGCGGAAATCCTGAATCGCGCCGGTATAGACGCCGGCGAACGCGCGGCGAACGTCGGCATCGGCGGCGAAGCCGAAGGCCGCTTCCCGAATCTGCGCTGGAATCGAGGCCGGATCGACCACCGACCGGTCGAGCGTTCGCTCGACGAAGCTGCGGCCGGGGCGGCGCGTAAAGAGCCAGCGCGCGAGTTGGCTGCCCAACAGCGCATACAAAAAACGCGCGGCGCGCAGAAAACCGGCCGGCGCGATCAGGATCAGCGCCTCGACGCGCCCGGCGTTTGCCGCGGCGAAGGTAGCCGCGATGTAGCCGCCGAGCGAGTGTCCGCAGAGCACGAAGCTGGCCGGCGCGAGTTCGTCGATGACGGCCGTGACGACGCGGGCGAAGAACGCCGTATCGTAGCGGGTGTTCGGTTTCTCGCTGCGGCCGAAGCCCGGCAAGTCGAAAGCGATAATGCGTAGATCGGGATCGAGTAGCGGCACCACGGTGTCCCAGGCGGCTTGCGTCCAATGACCCAGGCCGTGAACGAGCACCAGCGTCCGGGCCGCCGGCGCACTGCTGCCGGCCTCAAACGCCACGATATGCAGGCCCGCCGCCACGATACGCCGCTCGCGCCAGCCGGCGACGACATTGCTGTCGATCACGTGATAAGAACCGGCTGGTATGGGCGCGAAGGACGCCGGATGCGGTGTATGCCCCGACTGTGGGCGTTGGTAATGGCGGTTCTCCTCGTTAGTTGTTATTCCGGCGGCGGTCCGAAGCGCACGATCGATGGCGGGGCCGGCGGTCCGGGTGCGTTAGCTGGTGCGCCGGCGGTTAGTTACGACGTCAAACGATTGGACGGCCGAACCGATGCGCTCGACCGGTATCACGGCTCGGTGGTCGTCATGAATTTGTGGGCAACGTGGTGTCCGCCGTGCCGGGAAGAAATGCCGGATTTGCAGCGGTTCGCGCGCGAAAGTCAAGCTAAGGGCGTCGTCGTGCTGGGCATCGATCAAGGCGAGTCGGCCGCGACCGCCGGTGCTTTCGCGCGTGCACACGGCGTCACATTTCCAATCTTGCTCGACGCGGACCAGCAGTACGGACGCAGTTATGCAGCGATCGGCTTACCGACGACTGTTATCGTCGATCGGACGGGCCATGTGGTCCGCGGTATCGACGGGCAGCTGTCACTCGCGCAGATGCGCGCCGCGGTCGGCCCAGCGCAGCACGCCCGGTGAATGCTCGCGTCGTTGCCGGCATAGCTGCCGTCGCCGCGATTGCGCTGACCGCGGCGCAGGACGTGCGGCCGGGTCTCGATATTTACCACACCTGGCAATATGCGGCGCTCATGAGCATCGCGATCATCATGCTGGTAAATTATGCGTGGGGGGCGCGAACGGGCCGCGACGGCTCGAATGGACAGCGCTTCGCGGTCGGCGTTTTGGGAGCGCTTGTCATCGCGGTGGGCGGGTTGTTGTCGGGTCTGATCGGGCCCGATACGATTGCCGTCGGCGGTTCACCGGGGACCGTCACTCCGGTGCCCGATCTGCAAGCGGCGGCGTTTTTCAGTGCCGCCGATCCACAAACAATCGCGCGCGGCGATGCTACCGTTTCGCTGCGGCAGAAGGGGGCCGACCCGATGTTCGTACCGGCCGGCGGCCGCGTGTATATTGGAACGTCGATTGCATATCTCGAGTCGCGGCCGGCAGCGTATATCGTGGCGCACGACACGCACGGAAATCGCCTGACGGTGACCCAGCCCAATAATGCGACGTTTCTTTCGCCGGTCTTACTTTTTGCGCAAACGCAGCCGCTGCGCGATAAAAATTATCCGCTCGATACGTTTGCAACGCCCGGACTGCATCGCATCGCGCGTGCGTTATACTTCAGTGCCGACGATGCGCAGACGTTCAATCATCTGGGTGCCAAGCAGCCGGCCTTGGTGCTGTCGGTCAATGACGACGCCGGGAAGAGCGTTGGACTTACCATCGCGCCCTCGGGCAAGCCGGTAATTGTCGGCGATCTGCAAGTAACGGCAACGCTGGGAACCTATCCAAAATTAATGGTCGCGTCGGCGCCGCACCCGGCGGTCTTCGCCATCGGCATGTTGCTCTTCATCGGCGGCGCCGGCTCGGCGTTCGCGCCGCCGCGCCGGAGCAAACCGCTGGGCGCGCCGGCGGTCGAGCGTTAGGCTTCGACATCACGTAACGCGTTCGAGCGCGATTCGGGCTGCTTCGTTTTGGCCATGGATCGCCCAATCCAGCGGCGTTCCGGACCACAACGTATCGCGGATATCGGTTCGTGCACCGCGCGCGAGAAGAAACTCGATCAAGTCGGCCCGATCGTCCGCCGCCGCCTGATGCAGGGCCGTGCTATGTGCATGGACCGGCAAGAACGCATCGACATTCGCCGCCGCGTCGAGCGCTACTTGCGCCGCTGCGGGCTGTCGGTTGATGACGGCCAAACCGAAGGCCGCCTGCACGTCATCCGCGCTCGCAGCGGCCAGCAGCGTGGCAAGCTGACCAATTTCTCCGAGCGCGGCCGCGATCAACGCGCTAGGCGGATAACCGTATTGGCGTAACTCGCGCAGCGCATCGAGTTCCCGGTGAGCGGCAGTCCAGAGCACGGTGTCGCGCGTTGCGTGCGCGCCGGCGGCGAGCAGTTCGCGCATGAGCGGCGTTTGCTGCCCCTGTTCGCGGGCCGCGGAACTCGTCATGACCAAATTCAGCGCGTAGTCGAGATCGTCCGGCTCAACGCCGCGTTCGATCATCGTGCGCGCAATATCCGGACTGTTGGGCGCCATTTGATCGACGAGCGTCGGATTGTTGGCAATGAACCAAAACAGTTTCGGGTCGCGAAAATAATCGGAGCGCGTCGCCAGCCGGTACGCTTCGGGTCCGACGTTGCGCTCGTGCAGTAACTGCGGTTTGGCAGCGAGGAGCTCGCGCAAGGCCGCAACGTCGCCGCCATGAATAGCGGCAACCGCGGCGCGAAACGTCGGGTCGGCGATCGTGCTGCGATCTAGGAGCGCGACAATCGCGGCACGTTCGCGCGTTCGGCCGCGCCGCGCTGCGTCGAGGGCGATGCGCCCGGCGCGATCGGGTTGCCAGACGAGCGCGCCGCCGGCGATCAACGCTTCGACGACTTCTAACGGTCCGTGTCGCGCGGCAAGGTGTAACGGCGGCTCGCGGCCGTCACCGGTGCGCGGATTCACGCCTTCGGCGAGCAGACGGCGGACCTGCGCGACGTCGCCGGCGCGGATCGCCGCAACCAGCGGTGACCGGCGAACGCCGCTCTCGCCCGACCGCCGTGCGGCTTCACGCAGCAACGCCGCCCAATTTGGAAACCCGTAGGATTGCGCGATTTCGCGCTGTGCGGCGGCGAGCTGCACCGAGCGTTCACGCGCGAAGCGCTTGGCGTGTTTGCGCAAATACTCGGCCGACGGGCGTAACGGCAGGGCGGGCATGGTTCGTCCTTTCCTGGTGTGCCCGACGTCCGCAAACGGGCAGGAAAGGTCGAACGAATCGACACGCAGCGAGCCGGTGGGCTGAGCCCTTTCCGCGGACGGGTGACCGCCGTTTCGGCCGCCGTCCTTTTCCGTGCCGCCACGGGCGTTTCCCGGCTGCCGGTTTTCGGGACTTCTATGCTCGCGCTACCGCAGATCCGGCTGGTTCGTGCTGCGGCGCCTTCGGCAAGGTGCGCATCGCGGCGCGGCAAACGACATTATCATGCAGTCAGACAATTCGACCTTACGCGGCGTCGACTTCACGATGTATCTGGTCGATGATATGCCGCGGGCGCGCGCCTTTTATGAGGCGCTCTTCGGCTTGACGGCCGGTGCGATCGACTCCGAGTATTTCGTCGAGTACGACCTTCCGGACGGCGGTACGTTGGCGCTCGCCAGAGATCCCAGCGCGGCTCGCGAGCCGTCGGGCGGCGCGATGTTCGGCGTAACGGATTCCGAAGCGTCGATCGCGCGGGTCGAGCAGCTTGGGGGCAAACTCCTACGCCGGTACAGCGGCCCCAATTGCAGCACGGGCTGGTGTATGGACACCGAGGGCAATCCGTTCGGCGTGCATCAGCGCAAGTAGGAATTCCTGACAGCAACTCCGTTGATGAGGCGGATCTCTCTGCCGATATTGAGATTGGCCGAATGGAGTTTCGCCGCGAGTCTAGCGCCTAATAGCAACTCCCGCGCTCGCGAATCGCGCGAATTTCCGTTGGGCTGAGGGAGCGCACCGGGGTCAAACACGACGTATCGAACTTCTTTAGTGTCTCTTTAGTGATGGCACCGGCCGCTTGAAACGGCGCGTAGCTGGCATCGGTGATCGTAGTGCCGTTACTCGCATCAAACTGCGCGGTCCACGCTTCGGCTTGCTCCTGGGCATACTCGTCGACGATCGAGTTTGGCAGCGTCGTGGGGACGGAGATGGTGGCTCGGCGCATGTTGATATCCGCAAGCTGGGCCTGAAGATCAGTGTTGAGCGCGGTGAGCTTCGTGGATTCCAGGTTGACGCCTGGGGTGAGTTGGAGCAGTTCATGCAGCGTGGCGTAGGTGCCATCTTTACCGATCATGAGCATCCGACTCTTTGTAGAAAACCCGTTGGCGTCGACGAGCGAGATGCCGGTTAGTCGGTGGTTTCGACTCAATAATTATTCGTATGTCCGATGGCGACTGAATTTGCTTTTCTTAGAAATCCAAGATGGAAGGCCTCCGCTCGCAGGCCTTCGTGCCTGTCGAATGTAGGTGGGCGGCGAATACCTGACGCGTTTTGAGGTCTTTTTTCGCGCAAACGCCGATGCAAGCACGAGCCTTCGAGTAGAATGAACTAGATCAACTTCTGCACCCGGCATCACACCCAGAGCACCAAAACGTCGGAAGATGATTCTTCTTATATGCGTCACGGGCGACGCAATCGATCCTCCTCCAGTAATTAGACGCCCCGGCAAATAGTGCGACCCCTCCAGGTGAGCGCCCGCCGGAAAGATCAAAATAGAGATTACCACTGCCGATCACCTGGCTACCATCCTGGTGATCTGAATCTTTAAAAAAGAAAATTAGTTTATCCGCTACCTTCGTAAACATCAGCGCCCAGCGCCGAGTTCGCGGAGTTGCCTCGAGAAGTGTCCGCATAACAATCAGTTCGTTCTGCGTTAGTCGAAAACCGCCGGCATCGCGGTAGCAGGTTGCGTAGTAAGTCTTCGGTTGCATATAGTGTGAAGTGGCGGACGCCTCTGAAGCATCAACTGCCGAAAGGAACAGCATAGTCATCAGGTTTAAAGCGAATAATGATCCCACTATAAGCCGAAATCGAGTCCAGCTTTGCCCTGCCGCGCAGATATCGGTCCGCATTATATTAGGAACCTTATTAATAAATATTGCTTTAGGATTGCGCTTATTTTTAGCGTCTGGATACGCGCGGCGTTAATGCCGGACGTATCACGTTATCAGCGAATTCAAATCTTGGTTACCTATGTTCCCTGGCCAATATAGCAATTGATTCCATACATAGTTTTTTTCCACTTGCGTTAGTATTTGCAAGGTTGATTCCTTCATATGCATTAAAATTATGGATTACCAATACGGAGGGTTTTCACTGCATAAAACTCCAGTTGCATTATTATATTCTTTTGGATTGCGCCCAGCATTATCGAATGAAGTTGTAATTTGATATTGCCCACTCGCGTTGGATAACGTATTCGAAGTGTAGGCAATTTCAGGTTGCTGCAAGTTCGGTCCACCCGCAGTGTTTGCAGCGAAGCCAAACCATTCACCACTCGTAAAGTACTCGATGCTTGACCGATTGAGGTCGAGCGCCTAAAAAATAAAGTTCGAACCATCAACCGCAAAATCTGAAACATTTTCGAACTTCATAATTGGAGCGACACTCTGTCCTTTTTACGTAACAGGATTGAAGTATGACGTGGCTAATACAAACTTTGTAGCGTTTGGGCTTCCAGCAACATTCTGAATCTGAACCGACCTTTGATATTGCCCGCCGCATGGTAAGTTACCTTCGATGTTGCGCCATTGAGTACTGCGGCTCGTCTGAATACTTGAGGCCTTACAATTTGGCACGAAATGGATCCCTTGAGAAGCCGAAACCCGAGGCTCGTCCAGTAATGTTTTCCCCGCTCCAAAAGGGTCGGTCAAAACCGAGGCCCGGAGTTCCCTACAAGGCTCTGGCGCGGTAAAGTGTTGAGCGACCAACGCGGAAAACGCCTGCGACGTGGTTCGGACTCTCGCCGCGAGCGAGCATCTGCTGCGCCTCGCGGATCTGCGCGGGCGTGAGAGCAAAGGGTCGCCCCAGATGCTCGCCGCGGCACTTTGCTGCAGCGAGACCGGCGACGGTGCGTTCGCGTAGAACGTCGCGCTCGAATTGCGCAACGGCGCCAAGCACGGAGTAGAGCAGCTGACCCGCTGCGGTGCCGGTATCGATATGTTCGGTCAATGAGCGCAGCGCTACACCCCGCTCACGCAGCGTTTCGGCCGAGTCGAGCAGATGCGCAGGCTGCGTCCAAGCCGATCGAGTTGCCAGACGACGGGGTATCCCCGAAGCGAGATCCGCGATCGCGCGCTCGAGCCCGGGTCGCAATCGCAGCGAGCCCGAGGCGGCATCTTCGTGAATGACGGCGCACCCCGCAGCGCGCAGCGCATCGAGTTGCAGCGCGTCGTTTTCTCGTCCGTCGAGACGCGCCCATAGCCAACTAAGCGCGGCGAGCCGGTTCCAATGACCTGGGAGTCATCCGTCGGGACTAGACGCGCTGGAGCCTTCTTTGCGTTCGGTTTCCGGGGTTCAGGGCGCGTCGACGCCGGTTTAGGTGCCGCCGGCGACGCTGCCGGGGCAAGCTTGACGACGACGCCGGCACGACGTCCTGGCCGTGGCGCTCGACGAGATGATCGAGTCGAGTGTCGTGCCCCGCCACATGCGCGGCGAGCAGCTTGTCGAGCGGAATTCCGCCTTTTCGTTTCGGGACAGATTTACGGGACATGCGAAGCCGCTTCGCGCCTGGGTCTGCAATCATCCCATAAACGGACGCTTTCGGGATAGACTTCATCTTTAGCCACGCGGTGATTTGACGGCTCGTCCCTATAGCGCAACCGCACCGGAGTTTTCTGCCTTCGACATCATAACCGTTCTCTTGAGTTGTTGAAATGCAATTGAAGTTGGCATTTGTGGCGTACGCGGTGAGCGACGTCCGGCGCGCGCGAGCGTTTTATACCGAAGTTCTTGGTTTGACGCCTGGCGAATCGTTCAGTCAGAATTTTATCGAGTTCGACCTGGGCGACGCAACGTTCGCGATCGACGCGGAGCCCCCGGGCATTGTGCCTGGCACGTGTTCGGGGGTTTCGTTCGAGGTCGACGACGTCGCGTCGACGCGCGCCCTGCTCGCAGAACGCGGCGTCAAGATTACCGGTGTGATGGAGTCGCCAGTTTGTTGGTTTGCATTTGCCACCGATCCGGACGGGAACAGTTTCCAGATTCACGAGCGAAAACTGACGAGGTAAGGTCGCCGGGCGAGCCGGGTCCTTCATTGCTGCAAAGTGAAAGGAACATTAGAGCAACAGCAACTCGTCTCTGAACAGGGTCGCCTTTCGAGACCTGTCGAGCTGGGCAGCACTCAAGCCCGGCCACGGATCAGATGCATCAGATCGTCGCGTAATATGGACCATTTCGCTTCGCCACCGACATGAGCCAAGAACGTGGCCTGACTAGACGCCCACAATGGGTAGGCGCAATCAAGTGCGGTTTGGCCAGTAAGGGTGAGCGCGAGAACGCGCGTGCGGCCGGTCCGTTTCACGGACAGTAATTTTAGCCGACGTAAGTGATCGACATTGCGGCTGACCGTGGTCTGATCTAAGTCCATTGCTTTGCCGAGGTCCGTGAGGGTGCTAAGCCCGAGTGCCCTGAGATGCGCGAGTAGCGAGAACTGAGTCAATCGCAGGCCGGCCGGTGCGAGCGCTTCGTCGTAAGCGTTTGTTAAAGCGCGCGCGGCTTTTCGCACGTTTAGACAAACGCACTGATCCCGAACGAGCATTGCCATTGTGGAGTCGACCGTCGACATCTATGCGCCCGGGCCTTGACAGAATTGTATAACATGCATATACATATGTAGGTACATTTGTTTATGGTTTTACGTTTCCCTTGTTAAGGAGTTCCGCGCAGCCATGAGTCTCGATCCTCCGTCAGCCCTTGCTCGCATGAGCCCTCGCGTCGGTGCAGCGCTCCTAACGTGGGCCGGTACCGTTACGGCAGCGAGCGCGACGGGCGTGCTCGCGCGGCTCGCACCTACGACTCTTGCTCCCCTTATCGTGGCTGGCATCGTCGTTCCGACAGTTATCTATCACCGATCGCCGGTGCTGCGCGCTGCGGCGCGCGAACTCGGCGTTCATCGCATTTCGCTTATTCATACGTGGCGTATCGCTGCTGGCGTTATGTTTCTCGCGTATGGTGACGATGACAAGCTCCCGCCGACGTTCGTTCGTAACGCCGGTTGGGGCGATATCATTGCAGGCGCTTTGGCGACGGCGCTTGTGATGCTCCCGCGAAAACGCACGACATACCTTGCCATCAACGCCGTTGGATTCGCTGATTTTATTGTCGCGGTCGGGACGGGACTCTCCGCAACGCTTCGTCGTGATCCGCGCATGAACGAAATCGCGAGGCTACCTCTAGCCCTTATCCCACTGTTTGGTGTCGGCGTTTCGGGAGCCGCGCATCTGATTGCTTTCGATCTTTTACGTAGCGAATCAGGATCTTAAACGCGTCCGGAAGAACGTGAGAAATGCGCGGCTCGAGCATCCGCGACGTCAAAACGGCGCTCGAAGGGGTACTCGACGACTCAAAGCGCGCGGATGCAGCACGGGTATTCGATCGGCCGGGCGTTTGCAACGGCCACGAGGTAACTTGCCGTTGATCGTTCTGACCGCAATCCAAACAACGCAACGTACAGGAAACTGAGAACGCCCCGGACCCTCGTTCGGCGGTGCAGCAATGCGCCGAGTGGATCGAAGAGAATCACGCTCGCGACCGCCTTGCGAGGTTGTCGTCGCGTGGCGTCCATTTCGTTGTTGACGGTGCCGGGCACAACATACAAAAAGATCGGCCGGCGGCGGTGATTTCAGCCGTCGATGAAGTGGTCGACCAGATGCGCTATGGCAAACATCCGCCGTGTATTGCTGCGCAGCGAGCTCCCCGCAGCTGGCGCCCGCAGCAAAACAATGCCCGCGATTAATACGGTGAGACGCTCGTGAAGTGGAAGTTCGGGAACTTTAACGCCGGCGTTACCAACGAGTAGTGGTAGCTGCCGGTCCGGACTTGCGTGTCGGCGATTTCGCAGTTGGATAACGCCGCGATCATCGACATGTTGAAGCGCATGTTGCGCACGCCGCCGCGGACGACGCCGTCTTCGATGAGAAAGGTGCCGTCGCGCGTCATACCGGTGAGCAACACCGAGCGCTGATCGACGCTGCGCACGTACCACAGCCGCGTCACGAGCAAACCGCGCTTGGTTTCGGCGATCAGTGCGGCTAGCGATTTCGAGCCTGCCGCGACGACGGCGAAGTTGGATTGCGGACCATTTAGACTCGGCGCCGGCAGCGCGTGGCCGGTATTGCGCCGGTTCAAGCGCTGGGCCCAGGTCGAATCGGTCACGATGTCGTTCGCAACGCCGCGCTCGACGAGCGTGACGCGTTGCGTCGGCACGCCTTCGTAATCGAAGGGCAGGCCGGGGTTGAGCGGGTGGGCGTAATCGTCGTACAGCGTCACGTTGCCGCCCAGTACCGGTTCACCGAGCTTGCCGGTAACGAATGACGAACCGTCGGAGAACGCCTCAGCGGAGAAGTGCGCGGTCACGAAGCGCAAGAGCTCGCCCGCGGCGGCCGGCAGCAGAATAACCGTCCAGTCACCCGGAGCGACGGCGCTGGGCTCGGACGTTGCAAGGGCGATTCGAGCCGCCTCGCGACCCAGCGCAGCGCCGTCGAGCGCCGCGATATCGCGCGAGTACCGTTCGGCGAATCCGGTCGAGTCGCTCCCATTCATCTTCACGTTCGCACCGGCATCGGTGCTGTCGAACGACATGCGCGCGCCGCTCGACGTCACGATCGTGATGCCTTCGTGCGCCGTCATCGCATAGCCCGATGACCACAATCCGTTGCTCGCCGCGTGCGCAAAAACCGCGCCCGCAACGCGCGCCCGATCGTCGGGCGTTGCAGCGGCGGTCGCGGCGACGAACGCGCCCGGCGGCGCGACGGTAGCTGCGTCACCGGCCAGCACCGGCATGATGCTCTCGCGCGGCGCAAACGTCGCGACGTCGTGGGCGCGCGCCACCGTCGCGTCGAGCGTGGCGTCGTCGAAGGCGTTGGTTGCCGCAATGCCGATGCGGCCGTCGACGATCGCGCGCACCCGAACGGCCGTGTCGCTTTGATCGATATTTTGGTTGACGGCTTCGTGCGTGAAGCGCGTCAAAGCGTGATGCGTCGTGGTGACGGTCACTTCGGTCGCATCGGCGCGCGAACGCCCGAGGACGTGCTCGGCCAAGCGCAGCCGCTCGTCAGCCGTCATAGCCGACGCCGACATTGACGTTGCGAAAGCGCGCCGGAGCGGCGGCCTGCGTGGTGCGCCCGGTTTGGATCGGCTCGCCTTTGCCGCAATTGGGCGTGCCCCACGCGAACCACGCCGCCGCATCGCCGATGGCATCGCAACTATTCCAGAATTGCGGCGTTACGCCCGCGTAGGTCGGATTCTTGAGCATCCGGCCGCGCTTGCCGTTGCAAATCTCCCAACCGATTTGGCAGCCGAATTGGAAGTTGAGCCGCCGGTCGTCGATCGACCACGAACGATTCGCCTCCATATACACCCCGTGCTCGATGTCGGTGAAGAGTTCGTCGAACGGCGTGTCACCGGGGAGTAAATTTAAATTACACATGCGGATCATCGGCACGTGCATCCAGCTTTGCGCCCGCACGCAGGCGTTCGATTCTCGCCCGATTGCGCGGGCCGTATCGCGCGACGTTTCAAACCCCGCCAGCATACCGTCACGAATGATGTCCGAGGTAATACTGCGCGTGCCTTCATCGTCGTACGCGGCGGTGGCGATCCCGCGCGGCAGCAGATTGTCGATCTGGATCGTGACGAGCGGTGAACCGTAGCGCAGCGTGCCCAGCGCGGACGGCCGCCAGGAAACTCGTGCCGCTGAAATTCGCTTCCCAACCCATGATCCGGTCGAGTTCGGCGGCATGGCCGCACGACTCGTGGATCTGCAGCGACACTTGTGAGCCGCCTAACACGATATCCATGATGCCGCTGGGACACTGCGGTGCCGTCAACAGCGCATGCGCTTCTTCGCCGGTACGCTGGGCATTCTCGCGCAACTGCGCCGCTTCAATAATCTCCCAGCCGCCGCTTTGATATAACCCGCGATCGCCGGGCCACATCCGCATTTGCGCATCACCGCTACCGACGGCGAGCGCACTCATGCCGCTGCCGCTCTGCACGATGGTTTGTGCGATCTGCGATCCGATCGAGGAGAAGAAGAACTTCTCGGTGTGCCACAGATCGATCCACGCGCGACCGACCGTAATCGAGGGCGCGGCATGCAGCAGCTTCTCGGCGTCGAGCAGGAGCGCCACGCGGTCACCCAGCGCGACATCGCGTGGATCGCGTTGAGTCACGGTTGCAAACGTATCGACATAGGCGTCGACGGGCGCTTCGCCGATGCGCCGGGTCGCAATGGCCGCGGCGGCACGCGCGGCGTCGACCGCGCGTGCCGCCGCCATATCGAGCCCGGCGTCATCGAAGGCATTGCTGGCAGCAAAGCCCCAAGCACCGTCGACAAGCGCGCGGATACCGTAACCGTCGCTGCGTTCGTCGGCCAATCCACTCACGTCGCCGTTGCGAACTTCGGCGCGTTCGGTGCGCGTGCGTTCGAACCGGACGTCGCAATACGCCGCACCGCGCGCTGTTGCCGTATCCAAAACGCGCGCAGCGGCGGTCGCAAACTCCATCGCGCGACGTTTACGGCATCTGGGCCGCGGTTCCCGGTAGCGTCACCTCGCACGCCCGGATGCCGATCGTTCCCGAACTCTTCACCGGCGTGGGCCCGAGCGACCCGACGACGTAGAACGAGCGTAGCGCAATCGGCGGCGCAAGTGCGGCCGGGATGCGCACTTCGCGTCGCTCGGCGCCCGTCCAGTCGATCGTTTTCGCGAGCGTCAGCGCCGAGCGTTCACCGTAGCGATCGAACAGCGCGACGCGAATGCCGGCGCCGCGTCCGTCGCCGTCGATGGCACACGACAGTGCCAGCGGTTCGCCCAAGGGCAGGCCGGCTTCGGCATAAGCGGCCCGTTCCGAACCGCTGAAATCGTACGCGATCTGCAGCGTCCCCTGTGGCGTGAAACCGAGCGCCCCCGGACCCTCCGGCGGAACGCTGTTGAAGTGCCAGCCGGCTTGACCGGCGGTATCGAACCCCGGCAGCGGCACCCGATGCCGCCCGACGTGCACGATCTCGCTCGAATGTACCTCGCCGAGCGAAGCGGTAACGAAGCCGTCGGCGCCCCCGGCGGAAAACAGACCGTCGGCAGTGATGCTGCCGCGCAGCGCGTGCCAATTCACCCGATCGCCGGTCAGCACCGGCCGGTCTCGTTCATCGAAGGCTCGGGCGTGCAACGCGACGCTGGTGTTCGGTTCCAGATCCGGCCGCTCGGGCCCGATCTCGATCCGGCTGACCGCCGGTACGATGGTGAGTGGCACGTCGGTCGCGGCGCCGTCGCGGCCAACGTGCAGCGTCGCGATCAGCGGTGTGTTTCCGGTGCGCAACACGTCGTCTGGCCCGATCGACGCGCCGGCGCCGGCGAGTTGCCACGGTCCCCGCGCCGCGCCCAGCGCGTGTCCGGCCGCATCGACGAGGATCGCGCGCAGATGCACCGCCACGCCCGGCAACGCCTCGATCGCGCTGGGACGCACGACCAATCGCGCCGCCGGCCCGGGCGGCGCATCGCTATAGACGAATACGCCGTCGGCGACCGGCCGCTCGACGCCGTCGGACGGATCGTTCTGCACGGTCGCGCGTGTTTCGCCCAGCACGCGCGCAACGAGCGTCGCCGAGCCGCCGCTGTCGAACTGCATGGCGTCTGACGCGCCCAGCGCCGTTAACAGGGCGATAAACTCGGCGCGATTGACACCGATCGAAACAGCCGGCCGTCGCCCGTCGATCACCACGAATGCCACGTCGCCGTCGGTGAGGCGCGCGGCGGCGGCAACGGGAATGCGGCGGTTGCGGTCGGCGTAGCCGGGCGAGGCCGGATCGTCGACGGCATCTCCGCCGGCGAGCAACGCCGGACCGCCGCCGATCGCGTCGACCACCTCGCCGGCGGAGGGCTGCGTGTCGAATGTGATATCGATGAGATCGCCCACATCGGGTAACGTCGTAAGCCGGCTCTGCGCCGCCGGTCCTAGCGCCAATGCGAACGCCGGCACCGCGGGAGCCGTACCGGTGTCGATTCGAGTTACCCGAAAACGTCCGCCGGGCGCTGCCACCGGTCCGACGTTGGGTGCTGCCACCGGCGTCAGTTCAGCGACCACACACTCCGGTCGCGCGGCCGCGGCACCGTAGGCCGGCGTGAGAAAGGCGGCGCCGTCGTGCGGTGGCCACTCGTTGAGCGCCGTAACCGGAATCGCCGTGTTCCCGTTAACGACCGCCGTGCCGCTGAAGCGATACGTCTCAAATCGGACGCTGCGGTCGCGCGCGACGGTGAGCGCGACACGATCGCTGGGCGAACGTACCAGCGCGCCGTTCTGGGCCAACACGCCCAGCGGCGAGTTCGTGTTTCCGATATCGAAGTAATCGGCGTTGATGCCCGCCACGGCACCCGTGCGCGCCGCCATCGACGATACCGGTTCGCCGCTGGAAACAAGGTGGTCGTGCGCCAATACGGTGCCGAGTCGGACACTGGGCTCGCGTGGATCGACGGTAACGAGCGAGATAACCAGCGGGCCGGCTGAGGTTTGCAAGCGGTACGTCGCGCGATCGACGCCGGGGGCGACGAACTCGTGCTCGAACGACTGCGTAACGACGAGTGGAAACGGCGCCGCCGGCATCAGCTGGGTCGGGAGATACGCGGCTCCCGCGCCGGGCGCGCGGACCGCGAGCGACCCGGCCGTGAGGACAAACGCGATCGCGAGCCGATGCCCGTGCCGCAAGCTCAAAGCGCGGCGCCCGTGCCGGCGATCGCATCGACGCGTTCGAACGCCCGGCGCACGTCGGTGTGGGGAGCGATGGTCCAATTGGTGGTGCGGCCGCGGTCGAAGGTAAACGCCGCGACGTCGAATCCGGGCAGGGTTCCGCACAGCACCGCGCCGTCGGGATCGACGGCGAAAGCCCGCCGGTCCAGCGTGTCGAGCACCACGACGTAGGCGCGCAATTCGGCCGCGCGCGTGCGCGCCAGCGGCACGACCCAACGGGCCGCGATCGACGCGTGCCACACAAAGAGCCGCACCCCCGCGAGTCGCGGCGCAACGAGCGCGCGCGGATCGAGAATGGCTTCATCATCGACTAAGCCGACTTCGTGCGACACCGGGTGGGCGTGTGGATCGAGCAGCAGGTCGGCATCCGCAACGGCGGCGACGGCGTGCAATGCCGGATCGTTTTTCACCGCGATCGCGATCCGCAGTGCGGCCGCCAAGTCGCGCGGGTCCGAGCCGCGCTCGACCGCTGCCGGAGCGCCGCGCCTAAATGGCGGCGGACCCACGGCGACCATACCGCGCAGGATCGTTTCCTGCGTCTCGTCGGCCCGTGCCACGAACGATCCGTCGGCCGCAACGATGGCGCTTTTGCCGCAATAGACGACGCTGCGCGCTTCGACGCCGACTTTGTTTGCGGCGACGAGCGGCACGCCGTTTTCCCACGCCCGCACGTTGATCATCAGATCGGCTTGCAGATTCTCGAGTTGGCCCGGATCGCGACCGCTGCTAACCCACGCGGTCGGGACGACGAGGATTTCCGCGCCGCGCTCGACGAGCGTGTTGGCTAGCGTGGGAATTCGGCCATCGGCGCAGACCAGGACGCCGAGCCGGCCGGCCGGTGTCGTCACCGGTTCGAGGGCCTCGCCGGCACTGAACCAGCGGCGGTCGAAGTGCCACAGGAAGCATTTGTCCGCGCTGCCGACGATGCCGCCGGCGGTGACCACATAGGCGGAATTATGAAACCGCTCGCCCACGTAGCGGCCGCTGCCGTACACGATCGTCGCGCCGCTGCGCGCGGCAATCGTCACGACGTCATGCGCTGCGGCGTCGAGCAACTCCGGCGCGACGGGTTCAGTACCGATAACGTAAGCGGGAACCGTGCCTTCAGGCAGAACGATGAGTTCGGCTCCCGTGTCGGCGGCGGCGGCAATCTGCGTGCGAATCGCCGGCCAACGTTCGGTAAAGTCGCCGCGATCGTGGGCGCGAAGTTGCAGCAGCGCAACGGACCTCGGACGAGCGCTCACGAATACCCACTCCAATCTGCGGCGAAGCACATCGCCGTCAACCCACTTTCGCATAGTTGAGGATCGCTGTGAAACGATTACTCGCGTGTGTTTCGTTGGTCGCCGTTACGACAACTGCGGCGCCCGCCGCTGTCGCGCCGCCGGTGAAAACGAAACCAGCGCTCGTGCAAAAGCACGTGCCCGCGCCGCCCGTTCGGGTCGCTCCCGCGGACGAGTACTTCGGCAAGCTCAAGATGAGCGTGTTGGGTATTCGTAATACGATCAAGGATGTCGGCGCGAATATCGAGATCGATCAGACGCGCTGGACGCAGCAAGCAAGTAAAGCTGCGTTCGCCGAAGATGCCATCCGTGATTGGGAAAAGAAATATCCTCAAGATACGTGGCTTGCTAAGACGGTATTCGCGCTCGAGCGTATGTATGCCAAACTTGATTCCGGTGAAGGCCGGCGCCGGTCGCTGGCGTCCATGACGTGGCTCGTGCACGATTTCCCAAAATCGTGGTATGGAAAAGCCGGTAAGCGTGAAATCGCTCAAGGCAAGGTCGGCCACCCGGTCGACACCGCGGTCGACCCGGCGGTGCCCAACGCAACGCCGGCGCAAATCGCGGCGCCGAACGTGCTGCCGTCGCCGGCGCCGGGCTCGGGTGCCGCAGCTTCGAGCGGCGTCGTGGCGCCGCAGGTTCCGGCCGGCATTGGTCCGTCGGCCGCGCCTTATCCCA
>CBDCCS010000025.1:0-7073 GCA_965214935.1 Candidatus Velthaea sp.
ACGGCGATGTCGAGCGGTCGGGCGGGATGGCGAGGTAACATCAGCACCCGCGCGCTCTTCGCCGCACGTGCCGTAATCGCTGTGCGTTATGCGCTCGTTGCGCCGGACGCGCTATTCGCCGCGGAAATCCAAGTCGCTCGTCGTTCCGGTCGGCAAAGCCGCATTACCGTTAAACGTCGTCATGACGTATTCGCTAAAAAGCGCGTTCGGCCAGCCGAAGTCGACGCGCGAAAATTTCGTCGGATCGTTGGGATTGAACGACTCGTGCAATAGGTGGTCGCCGGGATCGGAAGCGAGGAGCTGACCGAGCACGTCGCGGCGTTCGCCTTCCGTCGCCGCCGTCAAACCTTCCATGATCAAAGCGAGCGGCCAAACGTACCCGTCGCTGGTATGAAGGCTGCCGATACCCCGCGCGTACTTTCCGATGTAATAATTCGGATTATCTTTCGATAAGAGAAAACGCCGCGTGTTGCGATACACGAAACTGTTCGCGCGCGTGTAGCCGATATACGGCGCCGAGAGCAGACTCGGAATGTTCGCGTCATCCATGAGCGTGGCATGGCCCAAACCGTCGACTTCGTAGGCGTATACGTAACCGTAATTCTGAGTAAAGATCTCGCCGTAGGTCTGAATGCCGGTATGGACCTCGTCGCGTAACGCGAGCGTTTGTTGCGTCTTGATCAAGTTATGATAGACGTCGCGCTCGATCTCGCTGAGCTCCCCGAGCGCAACGACTGCCATCATCTCCGATGGAATGAGATAATTATACTGACACGCATCGTCGGACGGGCGAAAGCCGGACCAAATCATCCCGGTATACTTCACCGGATTGCCGTGCCCGCCGGCCATTTCGCGATGAACGTAATGCGAGTTGCGGGGATGGTCTTGCTCGCGCTGCATCGTCTGAAAATCACGGTCGAAACCCAGCGAAAGATCGCCGGTAAAAATCGACGTGTCTCCGGTCTCTTTCCAATACGTCCAGGCCAACGTTATCGGGTAGGCGAGCGAGTCTAACTCGAACTTTTGCTCCCAGACCCGGTAGTCGAGCGTAAACGCGTTCGCGTACGGATCGACCTGGAGATATTTGCCCATGCGTGCGATAATGCCGCGCAACAGCGATGCGACTTGCGGATCGGATTTGGCATAAAATAAATACGGTCGGACTTGGGCGCTTGCGTCACGCAACCACTCCGCGGGAATGTCGCCCGTCTTGACATAGGCGGTTCCATCGGCTGCGACGGTTGCTTGACGGCTCGTGTTGAGCAATGCGGCGCGATACATCCGTTGCAGCGCAACGTTGGGATTCGTATACGCCGCCGACGCTTTGGCGATGGTCTCAAGTTCGACGGCATGCACCGGGGGCAAACCGGTCGTGAAGACGAGCGCGAGCGTTACCGCGCACGCAATCCACCAGCGCAACTGCGCGCACAACACCATCGCGGAACGCTATTCGGTTCGCTCCGGACGGTCCCTCGATGCAGCGTTAGCGCGCCGGGTCGACGAGCCGCCGCGAAACAGGCGGCGGCAAGCAGCGCTGCACGCACGGCAACGGCCGCGGAAGCAGCGGTGGCGGCGGGGTGAACAGCGGTGCGCAGATCGCATACTTCGGACAGACGAACGACGGCGACGGGTCGACCGCCTTACCTGCGCCGGTAATGACGGCTGCAACTGCAGCAAGCAGTGCAAAAAATACGTTCACGTTGATACCTCGCGTTACGCAACTGGAAGCGAAGCGACGCCGGAATACAGCGTCGACCAACGTTACAAACTCGCTCGGCGCGATGCACGAACGGCCGGCCGAGGCACTCGAAGATTTGCAACGCTTCTTTGGTTATCGACGGCTCAAAGCAGCGGGCGTACTTGCCTTAGACATGAGTCGAACCTGCGTCCGCAAGTCAGTTTATTTGAATGTCGCCCTGCACCAACTCCGCGCGTGCATGCGCTCGCAACTCGCGATAGATGAGTGATGTCGGAAAACCAAGCCGTTCGAGAGCACGCGCCGCGGACTGGTAACTTAAATTTGATTTCGTCCGAGCTAACTTTGCGTACGCAACGCCGATTCGTTCGCTTTGATCCTGCGGTGCTTCAGCGACTGCGCGTTGCGCCGAGTCGCGATCGATTCCGCGCTTGACGAGTTCGCCGACTAAGCGCGCGTTACCGAGCGCCTTTCGTGCGCCTTCAACATACAGTGTCGCAAAGAGCCGATCGTCGAGGTAACCATCGCGCTTACACGACGCAACCACAGCGGCGATGACGTCGTCGCTATATCCTTTGAGTGTTAATTTTTTCCATAATTGCGCTTCGGTCAGCCGTCGTATCGACAACATTCGGAGCGCCGCGGCTCGGGCGCGCCGTACGTCCGAGCCGGTCGGGAGCGGCTCGCTGTTAGTCTGCGTCGTCGTCGCTTCCGACCGCCGAGCCGACCTTCACACCGTTCGCCGACGCAACGGCTTTGAGCGCTTCGCGAATCTTCGTTTCGATTTCGAGTGCGAGATCCGAATGTTCCTCGAGAAACGCCTTGGCGTTTTCACGGCCTTGTCCGATGCGCGTCTCGCCGTACGTCCACCACGAGCCGCTTTTCCCGACGATGTTTCGTTCGAGTGCGACGTCGAGAATCGAACCCATTTTCGAGATTCCCCGACCGTAGGTAATATCGAACTCGGCTTGACGGAACGGTGGCGCGACTTTGTTCTTGACGACCTTCACGCGCGTTCGTGAACCAACGACATCGGTTCCGATTTTGATCTGTTCGAGCTTACGAACGTCGAGCCGGATCGAGGCGTAAAACTTGAGTGCGCGTCCGCCCGAGGTCGTCTCCGGACTGCCGAACATCACGCCGACTTTTTCGCGCAGCTGATTGATGAACACCATCACGCACTTCGAGCGTGAAATCGCCGAGGTCAGTTTGCGCAATGCTTGCGACATCAGGCGGGCCTGTAAACCCACATGCGTATCGCCCATGTCGCCTTCGAGTTCGGCTTTCGTCACGAGCGCCGCGACCGAGTCGAGCACGACGATGTCGACGGCATTCGAGCGAATGAGCATCTCGGCGATGTCGAGCGCTTGTTCGCCGGCGTCCGGTTGCGAAATCAACAGATTGTCGAGGTCGATCCCTAGCGCTTTGGCATAATTGGGATCGAGGGCATGCTCGACGTCGATGAACGCCGCGGTACCGCCCATTTTTTGCGCTTCGGCGATCGCGTGCAGCGCAAGCGTCGTCTTACCGCTGGATTCCGGCCCGTAGATCTCGATGATCCGGCCGCGCGGAAAGCCGCCGACCCCGAGCGCGAGGTCGAGTGCGATCGAACCCGACGGCACGACGTCGAACGCCATTTTATCTTGAAAATCGCCCAGCTTCATGATCGAGCCCTTACCAAACTGACGCTCGATCTGAGCTAACGCGTTATTGAGGGCGGCTAATTTATCGTCTGCCAAAGTCGTATGTACTCCGTCGGGGCGGCGCGATTGTTGATCCCGGCTAGACTCTCACGCAAGAGTGCCACCTGGTCGGCACTATGCGAATGAACCCACGCAGCATTGCCGCATTACCATCACGCGCCGCAGCGCCCGGTGCAAGGTTCGGTTGGCCGCAAATTTCGCCGGCATCAATCGAACCCCTGTTCGATTCGACCAATTATCGTACGTGCCTGACGCCGATACGGGCACGGTCGTAGTCGAAAAACAAATCGAAGTTTTCCAGTATTTGCGTGCCGATGATGCCGTCGAACGGTACATCGAGGTCGTCGGTGCGCTTCGTCGGTATCTGTGCGCCGACGGCCAGCCGATTGCCGGCGGCTCCCGCAAACCGAAAATCGTCGGCCCGGTACGGCTGCACTTCGATGCCGCCTTCGAGGTAGCGTTCGACGTAAGGATCTCCGGCCTTGGTCCATAGGGCGGCGATTTGCGGCGCGAAACGCGTTACGAATGGACGCATCACATACAGGCGCGGCGATCCGGTGTCCAGCGCGAACGCATCGCCGCTAAGCGAACCAAACGCAGCCCGCACGAGCGGTAAACCTTGATCGACGTTCGCATCGACGATCGACGTGTGCGGATCGGCAAAGATGCGTTGCGCATCATCGGCGTCCAGGATGCGCACGCGCTCGTGCAAGTAATCGATCTCGACGACGTGACCGAAAAAGAAATCCAACCCGAGGATGCCCGTGGCGTAAAACGGAACCGTCAAAGCCGAGACCCGGTCGGCACGCAGCGAGCCGATCGTAACGTGCGGCAGCACGCAATGTTCGAGCGTCGCGCCACCGTAATTCCGTGCCAAGGCGGAATCGATCGTGATGCTGGTCGTACCGGTATCTAAAATAAAGTTGCGGCGCTTGCCGTCGATGCCGACGGCGATGCTGATCGTTCCGCGCGCGAAGGAGGCGTCGAGATCGACCGTTCGGTCCGGCACCGCCGGCTCGCCGAAGGCATGCGAGCGCGGCACGGCGACATCGATTGCCGATACTGCTCCGGGTTCAATCGCGTCGAGCGCGGCATCGATTGCGTCGGCCGCCACGCCGTCGTCGAGCCGCCAATGCGTCGCCCGCAACGCGTGGCCGAACGGTTGAAAACGGTCGAAGACGGTGGTAACGACCTGCTTGCCGTCACGCATGACTTCGCGCGAGATCGCGCCGGACGTTGGGTCGACGTAGAGAAACGCGGCTTTATCGCCGTCGCGTTCGAGCTTGACGACCCACGAAGGTTGCGGCCCGCGCGTCGATCCCGCAAGCGTGCAGCTCGCCGCATCGATGGCAAAGAGCGCCTGCGGCGCGCGATCGGCGGCATCGCCTTGCAGATCCGCTTGGATGCCGTGTACCGCGCCGTTGCCGTCGGCGCGCCAGCGTACGCCGCCGCTGCGTCCCGCAAGATACGGTAAGCCGTCAAGGTCGAGCGACGAACGAAAATCATCATCGCGCACCGCCACATCGACGGCGATTTGCTGCGCTCCGACGGTGTACGTCCAACGCTCGCGTCGCCGCCGAAGCACGATGTCGTCGGTCGAAGCGCGAACGAGCGCGGCACAGACGTCGGGATGCGCGTCCGCAGCGGCAGTAATTCCGGCCGGCATCCAGGCCGCACGCGCCGCCTGCGGCGCGATGACCGCAAGCACGACGGCGAAGAGCATTCGCGTCGCGCAACCCGGCACCGTTCCTTACGCCGCGGTCTCGAACAGCGCGCGCGTAAACTGCGCGGCATCGAAGGGCTGCAACGCGTCGGCCGACTCGCCTAACCCGATGTATTTGATCGGCACCGTAAGTTGATCGACGATGCCGACGAGCACGCCGCCTTTGGCGGTCGAATCCAGCTTGGTGACGATGATCCCCGTCAAGAGCGTTGCTTCGTTGAACAACCGCGCTTGCGAAAGCGCATTTTGTCCGGTGGTGCCGTCGACGACGAGCAGCGTTTCGGCCGGCGGCCGGCCCATCTCACGCTCGATGACGCGACGCATCTTTTTCAACTCTTCCATCAAATTGGTTTTGGTTTGCAAACGTCCGGCGGTATCGACGAGAACGACATCGATCGCGCGTGCTTTGGCGGCAATCATTCCATCGAAAACAACCGATGACGGATCGGAGCCTTCACTGCCGCGCAGGAACTCCGCGCCCGCGCGCTCGGCCCATACCGCGAGCTGCTCGGCCGCCGCGGCGCGGAACGTGTCGGCCGCGACGACAAGCACGCGCTTGCGCGATTTCCGCAGCGCCGTCGCAAGCTTACCGATCGTCGTTGTCTTACCGCTGCCGTTAACGCCGACGACGAGCACGACGGCGGGCTTCGGCTCGAGCTGCAACGTTGCGTTGGGTAACGTTAAAAAGTTTTGAACGTCGCGCTTGAAGCGCGTTACGACTTGATCGCTCGAACTATAGCGATCTTGCTTGGCGACGACCTTGAGCGCTTCGATGATTTTTTCGGTCGTCGGCACGCCGAAGTCCGCTTCGATGAGAATTTCCTCGAAGTCCGACCACAGATCGTCGTCCACCGGGCGCTTGGCCAGCGCGATCGTTTCGAGGCGTGCGATCGAATCGCGCGAGCGGGTGACGCTCGCTTTGAGTTTTGCAAACCAGCTCACGTTTGCTTCCCATTCCGCGCCGCTCCGACCAGCCCCGCCGCGCGCTTCGCGCGTGCATCTGCACCCGGCTTTAACTCCGCTGCGCGCTTTGCGCGTCGACTGCATACACGAACGCCAAGACTTCGGCGACGACGACATACAGTTCGCGCGGGATGACGCTGCCGATCTCAAGCTGCCCGAGCGCTGCCACAAGTCCGGCATCTTGATGCAGCGGAACTGCATGCTCGCGCGCGAGCGCGACGATCCGTTCGGCGACCGCGCCGCTGCCGGACGCGACGATCTGCGGCGGTTCGCTGCCGACCGGATCGTAGTGTAACGCCGTAGCTGCGGGACGCTCGCGCTTGATGCGGCGTGCGTCGTAATACCGGTTGTTCATGCGTCGAGGTCGACCAGTCGCGCAGCCGATGCCGTTTTGCCGTTGTCCGGCTCGACGTCGGGCTGCACCGGCCTGACGCCACGTGGCGCGATATCCGCATCGGCTTTTGCCACCCGGTAATGCAGCGCTTCGAGCCGCTGCTGCAACTCCGTCAGCGCGGACCCGAACGCCCGCTGCGCGAGGTCGGACTCCGTCTTGACGCCGACGCTCACCGACCGTCCGACCGTCAGCAAATCGATCGCGACGGTTCCGAGGTGTTGCGTTTCGAGCACGAACCCAATGTGGAAGTTGTCTCCGTCGAGGGCTCCATTCTGCGCCTGCGGCGTCTTGCGGTCGATTTGAATTTGCGCGCGGGCAAAGCCGTCGGGCAATGCGACGGGTAGCCAAAACGACAAACCGTCCGGGTTCGCTGCAAGCGCCGTCGCCGCATTGAGTTGCAACGCAGTTAGACCGGCGAGCGCGCCGCTCAACGCCGCCGGCAATGATTTGGCACCGGCATCGGCAACCCGGGCAACGTTCGGATCGTGGGCGACCGCGAGCAACTGCGTTTTCAGATCCGTGTCGAGCGCCGCTTGGCGCAAGACGACCCGTTCCGCACCGAACGCATCGCCCGGAGCCGGCGCCACGTTCGCC
>CBDCCS010000026.1:0-17780 GCA_965214935.1 Candidatus Velthaea sp.
TCGGCTCATCTGGCTTGATATCGTGCGGCTGCTGTGCGCTTTGATGATTCTGGGCATTCACTGGCTGCGCGCATGTTATAAGGTCCATCTATTCGGCGACCCCGGCGCACCAAATTTGGTTATGGGATATCAAGGGCAATCGCTCGGTTTCAAGATGCTCCCGCACGTACTCATAGCTGGAACCGGCCACTCCCTATCGGTCTGGCTCACCAATCTCATCGGAATTCTCGGCGGCTTCGGCTGGGAGGGCGTCAGCGCGCTCATAATCGTTAGCGGATTTTCACTTACCGTTGCCGTCGGTGAAAAAAGCCTGGCGGCGCGTGGCTGGCTCGGCTGGTTCAAACGACGTGCGCTGCGGATTCTTATTCCATTCTATTTCGTCGCGATTCCATTCCTCGGCGCGTATTTTGCGGCGCTCACATTGCTGCGACACGCTCATGGAGCGCTTGCACGCAATCTCTTGGCCGAAATACACGGCCAATTGCAAACGCCGCTGCTCGGTGTCGTGCTCAGCCATACGCTGCTGTTCAATCCGTTCGCGCGTCAATGGCAACCAAGCTTCTTTGCTCCTGCCTGGTGGTTCATACCCGCGATCCTGCTAGCGTACGCAGTCTATCCGGGTATGCTCGCGGCGGTGCGGCGCTTTCACTGGATGCCGACGCTCGCGGTAAGCGCACTGCTTTCGGTCTGCGCATATCGGCTTGCCGATATGAACGTCTTCATGAATGAATCATGGTATTATATCGTTCTGCAAGAATCGTTTAATTTTACGCTGGGAATTGTAATCGGACATGCTTGGCTGCAGGGTCAATTGCGCGCGCGTATCGAGACTATTTTGTTTCGAAAGTCAACATTCTTGCTCGCTTGCGCGTTTTTCGTTGTGGGAAACGTCGCAAATTGGTCGCCGGCAACGCGCCCGATTGCCAGTATTTTATTCGGTCCGGGCTTAGTGCTCATTCTCATCGCGATCGCAAAGATGCTCGAACGCACTCCAGTCGCGGTTGCAGCGCGCTCGACCGATGCCTATGCTTTATATCTCGTCCACCAGCCATTTGCTTTTCCGATCGCCCTAGCCGCCCGGACAGCGCTCCATTCTTATGGAGTATTTTTTGGATGGCCGGCTTTTGTTGCCATTGCATGGTTGGTCACGCGCCTACTTGGGGCCGTGCAAGATTTCGTCAATCGTCGCACTGCCTCGGCGGCCGCCAAGCCACAACCTGCCGTTGCTATTCGGTAGATCGTTAAACCGGGACGGGACGCCGGCGGCCGCCTCGAGCTTCGCGCGGCTCACGAGGCTGCGGTACACCGTCGTCGCCGGCATCACTTACTTCATATCGCAGCATTAGGCCAATGGCGATCCAGAAAAATAGCCCCGGCAAAGCGGAGTGAAAATCCGAGGAGAGATCGAGCCCGATCAGTGCGGCTTGGAAGCTTAGAGCCGCAACCGAAATCTGAATTAAGCCAGTATCTTTTAAACGTAGACCCAGAACGTAGGCCCGCAGGCCGAAGACGACACTGAAAAAGACGGTGCATAGGTAACCGGCACAGCCGGGAAACCCCATCTCGAGAAAGCGCGACAAATAGCCGTTATCCAAAACAAGCGAACTTGCTTTTCCGCTATCATCGCCTCCTCCATTGAGCCACACGGCGGTTCCGACGGTCCCCAATCCCTGTCCGAGTGGCTCGGCTAAGCCTTGGTGCAGGGCATAATTTGTTTCGTCGGCACGCGCGTTTACCGAAGCATCCTGGTCGACGTCACCGAGCGTATTGAAACGCTGCTGCAGTTGCGTTGAAACATCGGCATTGCCAAACAGCGTCGACGCATTGAATACGAGGAGCAGCGAAACAACGCCAAGCGTGCCGAGCGCGGTGGCCAGCTTTCCACGCTTCGGGCTCAATGCGGTATAGATGACGATCCCGATCACGAGTGCGAGCCATGATGACCGGACGTTGGTTAACACTAAGACGGCGATATTGAGGATTGTGATGAGCAGTGGAATTGGCCGGCGCAAATCCAAACGATGAAGGTTAAAGAGTGTTACCGCGACGATGAACAGCGAAAGCGTGCCGTGCGAATTGAGCATGCTAAAAGGATGCAAGCCAAATGGCTCAGGAATGCCGAGGCTCACTTGGTGCAAATCATTCACGTAGGCCACGTCCCATGGCGGCGGGGCCACGAACTGATACACGGCGTACACGCTCTCGATCGATGAGAACCAGAGCAACGCAACGCCGAGTTGGTCGAATGCTTGTACGCGTGAAGCCGGCCGCACCAGCATCCACGCGCCAATCAGCATCGGCACACAGAACTGAGCAAAATCATAGAACGCTCCGGCGCCACCGCGTGAGGCCAGCGCAACGACGAGCGCATAGACGAAACCGAACAGCCACATGTACACCAGTGTCTTGAACGGCAGCCGGAGACGCGGCGACGATGCATTGCGGTAGACAATAACCGCCAACGGCAGGAGCGATAGCATCGGCAACACGCTCAAGAATGATAGCGGATTTCGACCAAACTGCCAGTCGATGATGCGACGCAAACCTGGAGCGAAACACCACAACCCGAGAACGAACGGAAGATACCATCGATCGAACGACGCTTGCAGCCGCCGAAACACGTTCATACGAAGACGCGGCTCTCCTTGAAGAACCAATCATACGTGCGTCGCAGACCGGCTTCAAGCGTCGTGCGAGGCGACACGCCCATGCGCCGCGACAACGTGAGATCCGGTTCACGTTTTGCGCCAGCGTCGCGTTCCTCGACGAACTGCGTTCGGAAGTCGATCGACACAACCATCGCGAGCGTACGTGCAATTTCAATTGTACTGCACTTCTCGTCGCTGCCGATATCGAACGGTTCGGACGAGCCTTCGGTCTGGCCGGCAATCGTCAGCAAGGCGCGGACCGCGTCCTCAACATATACCGGCGACCGCATCGCAAGCCCGTCGCCGGGAATCGGTAGCGGACGACCGTCCTGCACGGCATCCATCATTGCAGGAATAAGCGAGCCGTCAACATCTTGCATGCGCGGACCGTAGCAATCGAAAAAGCGCACGATGCGTGCATCAGGTCCATGAGCGCTAAGCGCCGCCGATACGGCAGCTTCACCGAAGCGCGCGAAGTTGCTCAGCGTGACTGCGCGGTCGAACACATCTGCGGCCGACGCGTGAATGAATCGAGCATGCCGTTCGCGCGCAAGATCAACGAGCGACGCCGTTGCGAGTGCGTCGACTGCCCGCATCTCGCGCAAGCTGTTCGAATCGGCATCGATAAGTGCCGGCGAAGCGAAGTGATATACCGCCGCGATTCGGTCAGGCGCTTTGGCTTGCTCGAGAATGGTTCGCAAGACGCTGGCTTCGACGGCAACGTCCGCATACACGAAGGTCACTCTTCCGGACGCAATCGCAGCGGCAATGTTCGCCAACCGGCCGGTCAGAAGGCTATCGAAAACGATCACCTCTTGACCCCGTTTTACCAGCGCATCAACCAGATGACTGCCGACGAAACCGGCTCCGCCGGTAACGATGCTACATGTCGAGTTTAGACGCACCGTACTGGTCTCAGGAATTGACCGTCGATCGCGTTGGTGCTTCGGTTGCACCGGCTTCGCGCGAAACCTCAGGATCGATCGTGTGGCGGCTCGTGACGTGCCGAATTGGTAGCAGTGAATTCTTACCGGTCGTGGTCCACCGCTCGCGAAAGCTGTTGATCAAAGTCGATGTAACCGTCAATGCGCCGATCACACTCGCATCGACCCGCGAAAGCGTTTTCATTGTTTCATCGTCTGCCGCCGTCCCGAGCCGTCCCAGCCGGACGGTCAGCATCGTCCCATCCGCAATCGTAGAAAACAACACCGCTAAGTTACTGCGCACGAGGGGCGCCGTATCGACGATAATATAGTCAAAACTCGACCGGAAATGCGCGACCGCCGCCTTGACGCGCTCCATCGACAATCCGGCCTCGAAACGTTCATCGGCGAAGGAAATGCCCTTAAACCGCTGGCCGGGAATGCCAATCACGTACGTGCTGAGTTGCGCAGTCTTAAACGACGAAGGCATCAGCTGCCCGCGCACAAAGGACAACAGTGGTGCCTCGACATTCGCGTCAATAAAAAGGACGCGATGATCGGCTTCCGCGAGCGATTGTGCAAGGCCGAACGCGGTCGCTGATTTACCGTCGCCTCGTGATCCCGAAGTGATGACGATCATCGTCGGTTCGCTGAAGGTGGCCTCGATGCGAGCGCGGAGCTGGCCGAATTGCTGCGCTTCCCGGGTAGATTCCATGGTTATCTTTCCTTTGCTAACGCGAACCAAGATTGCCGATAACCGGAAGCCCGTAAAGCTTCTCAACGGCATCAGGCGAACGCAAACTGGGATCGAGAACGTCAATCGCAACGGCAACCGTAATCGTCAGCGCGGTCAAAAGAAATGCCACAATGAGATCAAGAGCGAAGCGCGGAATCCGCGGGGCGGCCGCAACAGCATGATCGATTACGACGACGGCCCCGAGCGAAGCGGCTGCGGCCTGACTTGCGCGAGTGTCATTCAATTTGAGTACGGTCGCGGCATAAGCAGCCTGAGCGGCATCACGCTTCGACCGCAGCAGACTTACTTGCGCCCCGGTGACCGGTAGATCGCGTAAGTGCTGTTCTTCAACTTGCATCTGCGCGTCAATTGCAGCGACCCGCGCGCGATCGCCCGCCGCTACGGCCATCGCATTCCGCCTAGCCAAAATCGTCGCGGCATAGGTTGCGCTCGATGACGGCGCGCCTTGCACGGCCGAAAGTTCGGCCGACTTGACGGCTGACGTTTCCCGTTCTACCTGCTCTTTAAGACTCGGTAGACCCGGGTAAAGATCCGAAAATTGAGCGCGTTGAAATGCCAGTTGTGCTGCGTCTTTAGATTGTCCGCCGCGTAGCGCTTGTACGTATGGATTGCCGGCTAAAACTTCTTGCTTGACAATCCCGGCCGTCTCTTGCGGTTGAGCCGACTGAGCAGCGGCAATTGCTTGATCGCTTACCAGCGTCGCGTATGCGGTCCCGCGTTCAGTCTGTAACGCTCCGATGCGGGCGGTGATGTTTTCAAGCGCCTTATCGGAGCCGACGAAGGTGTCACGTTGCGCCGCGCGCTGCAACCGAGCGTCAATCGACTGCATCTCATCAGAATCAGCTTGTAAGGCATGCTCGAGAAATCCAACCATCAAGTCGTATTGACCACCGGATAGTCGTTTATAATAATTGGACGTTTCGTCAGCTAGCGCATTGGTGACATCACGCGCCAGCTTGGCATCTTTATCACGATACGAAATCGGCATAACGTTCGAGTGAAGGCCAGGTTTTGCATCGATATGAGAGCGCAAACCGTCAATCCCGCCGAGATTAAATCGACCGGCAACCCGCTCGACGACGGTTTGACTTAGCGTTAGCGTTCCCATATCGGTACTCGGTATCATCGAATCCTTACCGACCATCATCACGTGTGCAACGGCAACGTATGTCGGCTTTAGCAGGCGCAAGATGAACGGTAACGCGACGAGCGCAATGACGAACGTAACGAGTAAGACCGTCCGTCGCCGCTGCAGCATTGCAACGAACCAATTACGATTCAACAGATCTCTCCGTAGAAGAGCGAGACGGCGGAAGACGCCGGTTTGTGCCGACCCGTTCGCACATGACGATCAATATGCGCCTTCAGTCGAAATAAGCGTGCGCACCGTGCGTAGCAGAACGCGAGCATCAGTACCAACCGATGCTTCCCGAATGTAGTCCAAGTCCAACAACGTGGCTTTCGGTAAATGTAAGGGCACGGTGGAACGGCACGTTGTCTGCCAGAAGCCGGTTACGCCGGGTGTTACCAAGTGCCGGAGATGCTGCCAACTCTCATAATTGCGCACAATAAAGGGCATTTCCGGTCGAGGTCCGACCAGCGCCATATCGCCCAAAAGCACATTAATCAACTGAGGAATTTCGTCGATCGAGAGCCGCCGCAGCCAGTAGCCGGAGCGCGTGATTCGCGGATCGCGACCCGTCGTCGGTGAGAGGCCGTCGACGCATTTCTCTTTCCTCATCGTACGCAGTTTGTAAATGGTGAAGAGTTTACCAAACCGGCCGACCCGCCGTTGCCGAAAGAAGATCGGTCGTCCATCTTCAACAAGGATTGCGATCGCCGCGGCGAGCAGGATCGGCATCGCCGCAGCAATCATAAGCGAGGCGACCGAAACATCAATTAGTCGACGCAACCGCAGATACTCAACGTTCTCGCGAAAGACAATAATGTCGGGGCCTTCAGCTGTAGCGTCTCCCTCGAACTGAGCCATCGACGCGGCCGGCGAAGCCGCATGCGGCGCACCATGCGTTTCATCGATCATCTTCACGGCGTTACCCGTTGCGGCACGAACCGCGTCGACGCATTCACGCCGACGCCTAACGCGGCGAAAACCGGCGTCCAATCGATCTTGTGACCTTCGGGGACAAAAACCGTATCACCATCAGCCAACGGCGGATTCTGCGAAACATCACCATGCGTCAAAGCCGTAACATCGTATTGGGTATGCCGTCCGTTATGCATGACTTGCACCTTTTTGAGATCGGCCCACTTTTGAATGCCGTCCGCGCCGTATAGCGCGCTTAACAACGTCGTATCGTTTCGAAGGGCCACGTCGCCGGGCTTGACGACCATCCCCACAACAGTGATGACCGGCGCACGCGGAACGACGACAATATCGCCCGGCGCGGCCGGTTCAGAGAACTCCGCACTCCCAAATGCGACGGTGTGCTTGACCCCGCCGCGCACGATCGAGATGCCGTTCGTGGCCGATGTCGGTAGTTCGCCGCCGGCTTGCGCGATTGCCGTCGACAACGGGTCGGTCGGATTAATATACGCGACGCCCGGCTCTCTCACGTCGCCGCGAACCGTTACCGAAACCGGCTTATCATGAAGCTGGATCGTATCGCCCGGTTGCAAGACGGTCCCACCGCCAAAACCCGAGCCCTCCGAGGTCGCGTTAAACGGGCCGAGCACGGCGCCGTCGCGAGAAACCGTGACGCGTTGTAGATCGATTCGGCCGCCGTCGAAGTCACCGGCGGTCTGTTGCCCGGGCTGCGCCGCGACCACAGCGGTATTTTGGGCACGAAGTTGCGCCAGTGCACTGGACAGATTCTCACCGGGACTATATGCAAGAACGCCGCCTGGACCACCGGCAACAAAGACCGACTGCGCTTGCGATACCAGTTGCACGTCGACGGCAACTCTACGAACGTACGGCTTGAGCCGATACTGTACGCGCGCAGCAATCTGTGAGGGATCTAGATTGGTAGTATCAACGCCACCGGCAAGCGGCAGCGAGATTTTTCCCGAACCGTCGACGGTTGTCTGCCCAGACAACTCCGGATGATTGTAGACAACGACCGATACCCGATCGCCGGGATGCACTTTGGCAAGCGCCGGCAGTGCGGCGCCTGCGAACAAGACGGCGGCTGCGATTAAAGTTCGACCCGGTAATCTGCGCAAAACGTAGCTCTTTCTATCGAGTTTGGCTGCAGCATTGAAAACGATGTCCTGGCCGCGACCAACCCACACTGCAACGCATTAATGCTCCGTTAATCGCAGCGTCGCGAGCATGAACGACCGATAACCAAGCTTAGAACCCGAAGACATGGTACTATGGTATCATAATCATCTAACCGAAGGTACGGACACATGACCTAAATAGTTCCAAACTGTTTAGACGCCTGACTGGCGAGTGCGGCAATGAACTTGCCGTGCAAACGGAAGGATACTTCCGAAACTTCTTTCCGTCGCGACGTCGTGCTTCTCGCGTTACCTTCATTGCCGTTGCAGTAGTGCAAATGCCCCAGGCGAGATGTAGCACGGCCTGGCACTAGCATTTTAAATAGCGCTAATTCGCCCTCATGTAACGGAGGCCTCCGCCGTCGACGACGATATGGCGGATCGGCAGCGTCGCAGGCTGCACGAATTGAGGTAACGCGCAAAACGTCCCGGCAACAAACCAAACGGGCGCCGTTTACGACCATAGCGGCGCCGCTTCCGCAGGTGCAAGCGCCGCTTCACAATAATTACCGGGTTTTTCGCGCTTAATGAACTCCTGAGGCAACGCGATTGACAAAGAATGCGCCGCCACTCAAACGGCCGCGACGCCCTACTCCGCCGAGTCAAATCGTCCGCCGGATCTCTGAACCGACGCTCGACGATCATCTCGCCCTGATAACCCGGGCTGTCTTTCAAGCCGGGTTATCGTGGGCTATCATCGCGGCTCAATGGAGCGCGTTCGAGACCGCCTACAATGATTTTGACATCCGGCGAGTGGCCGCTTATGACGGTTTTGAGGTGGAGCGACTCATGAACACGCCCGGCATCATTCATTCGGCCAAAAAAATCACAGGCACGATTCACAATGCCCAAATGCTCATCGATGTCGCCATGCGATTCGGCAGCGTCGCTGCGTATACCGGTTCATTTCCGGGTTATGTTGATTTGCTGGCCGACGCACGCAAGCGGTTTGCGTTTTTCGGCGACGTAAGCTGCTATTACTGGTTATTTCGCTCGGGCAACGTAGTTCCGCGCTTTGAAGCTTGGATTGCCGGCCAGTCGGCCGATCACCCGCGCGTCCGAGAGATGGTTTTTGCTAGTCGTGACGCAGGAACGTCGACCGAGCGGGATGGCTATTGACCGGCGCTGTTCCGCCGCGCCGTTACGAAACGGCTCTCTCATGCGCGTCGCTTACCAGATCCGCTCGCAGCCGCGCCCGAAACGTCGTTCCTGAAGGCGAAGTCGTGACGAGCGCTAACGAGCCACCCGCCCGCGCGATCGCTCGCTTCGCGATCGGCAATCCGAGACCGGAACCTTCAACATCGACGCGTAAAGTGCCGCGATAAAAACGATCGAAGATCAGCTCGCGGTCAGCCGGATCGATTCCAGGCCCGCGATCGGTGATCAAGACGTCAACGCCACCGGGGGCACGCACGACTCGCACATCGATCGAAGAACCGGGTGCATACTTTATCGCGTTGTCGACAAGGTTGGCGAGGGCTTCGTAAACTTCGCCCCGGTCGCCGATGACCGTTGCATCGACCTCGACGTGAAGCGCGATACGGACCGCCGGCGTCATACCGAGCCGCGTCTGCACGATGTCGTCTTCGAGTAGCGGTGTCAGCTCGAATGGAACGACTGGGCGAACGTCTTCACCTTCGAGCCGCGCGAGAAGTACCAAGTTATCGATGAGCGTCCGCATCCGGCTGCCCTCGATTGCGATCGTCTCAAAGATGCGGCGCGAACGCTCATCTTCTGAACTCGGCCGGCGCAGCATGTCGATATATCCAAGCACAATGGTCAGCGGCGTGCGCAGCTCGTGCCCCGCGTCGGCGACGAACTGGCGCATTTGCGCTTCAACGGCAGCCCGCTCGTCAAAGGCAACGGCGACTTGATGCGCCGCCGCATTATATGCCCGCACCAACTCGTCAAATTCGGTGCGCCCGGCAACGTTGATCGGCTGCGCGGTGAAATCTCGACCGGCGAAGCGGACCAGCGCCGACGTCACATCATAGAGCGGCCGGAGCGCCTGCGAGGTGATGTATCTGCCGATCGCCCAGGCGGCCACTGCCGCAAACACACCGATGGCGAGCAATACGCCAAGCGATGTCTCGACGATTGCGGCTAGCCGGTCCACGTCGACAAAAATAATGACCAGGCCACCGAAGAACCGCTCGCGCGCAATGTGAATTCCGAGCGACGAGGCGGCGACGAAGCCGAAACGGTTGCCGAACGGCGGGCGATCGTCGAGCTGCCGGGGACCGGGTGTGCGGCTATCGGAACGCGCGAAGGGGCGTGGTGGCGGCGGTGGCCGCGCAACGACGGTCAATCCCGGTCGCGCTAAGCGGCGCACAAGCAACGCCTCGGCGGCCGCCCAGTCATCCCGGTCATCGACCGCGCGCGCCTCGATATCGGGGACCTGACGAGCGAGTGCACCGATCTGTTCGTTGGCATCGCGCGCATAGAGAACCAGCCCAACGGCGACAACCGTTCCGGCCAGCAGCACCACGAGCAGGACCGCGACAAAAACATACCAGGCGGTAAGCCGTCGAGCCAGCGAAGCAAACACTACTGCGTCCGCAGAGCGTAACCCGCGCCGCGAATGGTGCGGATAAGTTTAGGCTCAAAGTTGGCGTCGATCTTCGCGCGCAGATACGAGATGTAGGTTTCGACAGCACCGGGGCCGACATCACGATCGCTACCCCAGACAAGATCTAAAAGCTGATCGCGAGTAAACACCCGCTCCGGATTACGCGCGAACATCAGCAGCAGAGCGTACTCGCGCGCCGACACGTCGATCCGCTGCCCCGCCCGTTTTACCTCGCGCCGGTCGAGATCGATCGTCAAATCGGCATAGCTGACGATCGAAGGGTGTTCCAGCCGCGGCCGGCGGAGCGCGGAGTGCAGACGAGCCAGCAACTCCGAGACCGCGAAAGGCTTCGCGATATAATCATCGGCGCCGCGCCGCAGTCCGGTGATTCGATCGTCCGTATCGGCCTTGGCGCTCAGCATGAGTATCGGTGCTTCCGTCACGCGGCGCATCATCGGTAACAGATCGAGGCCGTTCACCTGGGGCAGCATCACATCGAGTACGATGGCATCGGGCCGCCATTCTCGCACCAATGCCAGACCGGCCGGGCCATCAGCAGCCGAACGAACCTCGAACCCGTCCTCCCCGAGTGCCAGTTCAAGCAGTTCACGCAAGTGACGCTCGTCGTCGATGACGGCTACGCGCGGTGTTGCCATAGATCGCCTTCAACCTCCCGTCGCCGGTGCCGCCCCCGCCGCCCCGGACGACGATCAGCTCGGTCCGCGGCCCGTTCACCCAGCCGTTGCGACCAATGAAAAGAGTATATCCGACGATCCTGGCAACCGACTGCGCGAGGTCGAATATTCCCCCGGGAGCAACGCCGGACCGCGCAGACGCCACTCCCCGCGCGACGGATCGTTTCGCGTGTGCTGAGCCGCATACCTCACCGCGGGCGCACCCGGTCTGAATCGTCTGCTTTGCCGATTGGTGCTGGCCGACGGATGTCGGCGGATCGGTTCACGTAGCTGCCGTCCGCGCCGCTACTTAGCTCGCGCGGCCGGCGCCGGCACCCGAACGGGCGCCGGTGTTCAACGTAAAACGGAGCGTGAACTCACGCGGCACATTGGCATTCGCCGCCGTATACAGCAAACCGCCCCCGCTCGTCCGGTTCGGTTGCGCGAAAAGCAAACTCGAGAGCGGCGCCGATTCGGTGTCAAAAACATTGGTTTCCAGCAACGCCAGCCGGCCGGCGCCGATTGCATGGGAGATGCCGACGCTCACGAGCCCATACGGGTCGATGTGCTGTGCATTATTCGCGCCGACATACGCGACGTTCGCGAGCAACTCGATCCCGGTGCGCGGTAGATCACCGTCGAGCGTGATGTTTCCCCGATGCACCGGACGTCCCGGGATTTGGGCGCCCAGGATCGTGGTGCTATTCAAAGCCGCAAGCCGCCGATCGGCGGCCGTCACCGATGCGCCGTTCGTCTGATAGGCCGCGATCGCTACGAGGTGCGGGCCGAGCGCGATCCGGCCGCTCAGCGTGAAACCCTGGTAGACACGAGTCGTATCGCCGATCTGCTCGCCGATGTAGACGTTCGCGGGGTCGAGCACGGCGTGCGGACCACACACCGTGGGCGCGCTAAAATACGTCTGCAACGCCGCGATGTACGGAGTTGCGCTCGTGAAGCCCAGACTCGTGGCGACGATTTGCGCATTGACAAGTTGATCGGCCTGGGTCTGGCGATAGAGATCGAACTTCAACGCACCAAACGTTCCGGTATGCAGCCAATGCGCATCGTAACTTAGCGCCGATTGCTTGCCGGGGCGATCGCCCGGACCGCTGACACCGGCGGTTCCGGCCGCGCAATTGAATCGTGCCGTTGCCGGATCGCTGAACGTTTGTACGACGCTTCCCTGCGGCTGAGAACTGCCGCTACTTACGACCGCGTCGTACGTGTCGGCAGCCTGCGGACGCCACGTGGCGTTGATACCGGCCACCAGCGCTAACCCGCTGCCGGTGCTGCCGGCAAGTGAAAGATTGGGTCTGATCGAGAGCCGGTCGTTCATTTTGTATACGTCGCTGAGTTCAAACGTTTGCGAATCACTGCCCACGGCCGACTGAACGACGAACGGGCTGGCATTCGCGATCGGATCGAAGCGGGTCAGCGAATCATCGCTCGAGCCGCCGGCGGTCAAGGTCGATCGGCCGGCGCTGACCGTCGATAGAAAAGCGATGCCGCGGGCGAGCGACGTTGTGCGCGTTATCAGCGGATCGGGCACGCCGTCGATGTACCGCGGTCCGTCGTTTTGGCTGACATCATTGGCGTTGACATAGGTCGAGAAACTTGTCGTAACTTCACCGACGAGCGCTTGCACCGTCGCATACATTAAACCGAATCTGTAGGTGGTGGTGTTGCCGGGACCGATTCCGCACGGCACACGCGTAACGTCCTGCGTGCACAGGTACGCGATCCCTTCGTTATTATGCAGCGCGGTCACGTTTAGCGTCACTTTATCGCTCACGCCGTAGCGCAACTTGAGAAGATCGCCGGAGTTGCTTGCCTCGCCTGCGTGTGGGTATGTCAGTCCACTCTGATCCGTATAGGTGTTGAAGGTCAAAGCGTTATTTGATTCCCGTAAGGTGTGCAGCACGGCAATGCCCAACTTGCCGAGCGAACCGGTTTCACCAAGCTGGTAGTTGAATTTGTCGAACGTGCCATACGACGTCGCGAGCCGCGCGATCCACGTTCTAGTCGGCTGCAGCGTCCGAAAATTCACCGAACCGCCGAGCGAACCGGCTTGGGGCGCAAAGCTCACTCCGGCTCCGCTGAAAAGATCGGTATTGACGGGGCGCAGATTTACCGCAGAACCCGGCGTTCCTAGTGGGATACCATCGAGCGTAACGGCTGTTTGCGACTCATCGTGACCGTTGAGCGAAATAGTTTGCGCCGCATCCGGATCGTTTGTCGACTGCGTCACGTCGACGCCCGCAATTTTGCCCAGTGCGTCGGTTAAGGAATCGGAGACGCGGCGGATCGCGCTATCAGCATCAACGTCGTGTGTCGTTACGGCGATGCGCGCACTGACCCGCCCGATCACCTTCATTGCGCCGGCAGCGGAAAGCGCGATCGGCGCCGATACGCCAATCGCCTGCGGCACGAGCCCAACGTCGATGTCGATTTGCTTGTTTCCCAGTACCTCGAGTTGGGCCGACGTCGTGCCGATAAACCCGCCTTTGACAACCCGAACGCGATACAGGCCGGACGGCACGTCGGTATATTTCACCAGGCCGCCACGATTCGTCAGCGCGGCTGACTGCGTCGCGCCGAACAGCGTGACGCGCGCATTTGCCAGCGGCTTTTTGCTATTGGCGTCGGTCACGCTGACGCTGATGATGCCGGTATCGTTGGAGCTCTGCGCGTTTGCCGCGCCCGTAGCGAAGCCGGCGATGAGAAGCACCAGCAACGCGCCGATCGTTCGCAATCCGACGCCGCGGCTGCGCAAAGCTAGCCGTGCGCCGCGCTGATGACCGCCAGGAAGTGCGCGCCGAAATCGGCCAGCTTCTTATCGCCGATTCCGCTGATGGCGCGCATTTCGGCCGCCGTCGCGGGGACGTCGCGCGCCATCGCACGCAGCACGGCATCGCTAAAAATAACGTACGCCGGAACGTTCCGTTTGTCGGCCAGTTCTTTACGCGCCGCGCGCAGCGCCGCGTAAAGTTTGCCGTCGTAGTCGCCGTCCGCCGCCGCGGCTTTGGCGGGACGTCCCTTGACGGGAGCGATCGCCGCTTGGCGAATCGTAATCGGTGTGCGGTCGACAAGCGCGCGCCGGCCGGCCGGGGTCAACGAGACGACGTTATAGCAAGCGGCATCGGCGGCGATGAGCCCCAGGCGTTCCATTTCATCAGCGACATGGCGCCAGCCGCTGCGACTGTGTTCGGCCCCGATACCGAACGTCGAAAGCGCGTGATGACCCCAGCGCATGATTTTTTCGTTATCGGCGCCCAGCAGCACGTCGATGATGTGCATGATACCGAACGCGCCGCCGTCTTTCTCGCGCATGCGCACGACGCACGACAATAGTTTTTGCGCCGCGACGGTGGCGTCGTACGCGGGCCGCGGCTCAAGGCAATTGTCGCAGCCGCCGCAATTTTCGTCATCCCAAGTTTGGCCAAAGTAAGCCAGTAGCTCGCGCCGCCGGCAGCCGTCGGCATACGCGTAGCGGGTCATTTGCTGCAATTGCGCGCGGGCAACGGACTGCTCGTGCGGATCGGTTTTTTCAGCGATGAAGCGCTCGTACTTCTTCACGTCGCCGTGGCTAAAAAACAGCAGGCACTCCGCCGGCAGCCCATCGCGGCCGGCACGTCCGGTTTCTTGATAATACCCTTCAACATTTTTCGGCACATCGTAATGCACGACGAACCGGACGTTCGACTTGTTGATTCCCATGCCGAAAGCAACCGTGGCACATATGACGCGCACGTCGTCGCGCAGAAAACGATCCTGGTTACGCTCGCGCACGCGCGGCTGCAATCCCGCATGATATGGAAGTGCCGCGATGCCGCCGGCGGACAATTTTTGAGCCAACGTCTCGGCCGATGCCCGGCTCTGCGCGTAGACGATGCCGGCGTCATCCGGCCGCGCGCGTAGCCAAGCCACGAGCGCATCGGCCGCGCCGACTTTGCGCGTGACGCGGTACGTTAGGTTCGGCCGGTTGAAACTCGCCACGTACACCCGCGGCTCGCGCAACGCCAGGCGCTCGACGATATCATCGCGCACGCGGTCGGTCGCCGTGGCCGTGAGCGCGATGAACGCAACCTCGGGAAAATGCGCGCGCAGCTGCGCGATGCGCCGGTACTCGGGCCGGAAATCGTGCCCCCATTCGCTGATACAATGCGCTTCATCGACGGCAAATCGCGACACGTTCCAGCGCGCCAGATCGGCTGCGAAACCGGGCACGGTCAAGCGCTCGGGCGCGACATAGAGCAACCGGTACGCGCCGGCGTCCAGGCCGTGTGTGCGCGCCCGGACCGCGTCGAGTTCGAGCGACGAATTGAGAAACGTCGCCGGAATACCGGCCGTCGTCAGCGCATCGACTTGATCTTTCATCAGCGCGATCAAGGGCGAAATGACGACGGTCAAACCCGCCCCGACGAGTGCCGGCAGCTGAAAACATAACGATTTTCCACCGCCGGTGGGCAGCAGGGCGAACACGTCGCGACCATCGAGTACGTCGTTAATGATCGCTTCTTGCAGCGGCCGAAACTCGTCGAACCCAAAATGATGCTTGAGCGCGTCGCGCAACGTGGCGCTCGCTACCATCGATCCCTTTCCGGCGACACGCCGGCGGCCGCCGGGGCCGCAGCCCGCTCGTACTTTCCTTCGGTCCTCATCACGTCCGCCCCGCCCGCGACAAGCCGCAGCCGCGGGTTGCCGGGATGGCGGGCGTTCCGGGTGAAAATCCGCGGCGAGGGCGAATCCGTTTTCGTAACGGCGAGCCGGTCGCGACCGGCACCGCGTTGGGACGCAAGTTAGGAAGTATGCCGATTCTCTGGCTCGTGGTTGTGGTTCAAATCGTGTTGGGGCTACGAGTGTTGATTCGAATGCTGCGCTCGGCCAACGGCACGCACATCACGGTCGATCCGCACCTCCGCACGCCGGCCGGTGCGATAGCGGTGATCGTGCCGGTGCTCAACGAATTCGGACGGCTCGGCAGTTGTCTGGAAAAGCTCATCGCCTGCGGTCCGCACGTCGGGGAGATTCTCATCGTCGACGGTGGCTCGACCGACGGCACCCAGAAGATCATCGCTTCGTTCGCTCAAAGCGACCCCCGGGTGCGCGGCGTCGATGCTGCGCCGACGCCGGCCGATTGGAACGGCAAAGCGTGGGGACTCGAGTGTGGACTGCGAGCGGCATCGCCCGCGGCGGCATGGGTCGCCACCATCGACGCCGACGTGCGGATTCGGCCGGCGCTTTTGGCAGCGATGGTCGATCGGGCACAGCGCAGCGATGCGGCGGCGATCAGCGTCGCCACCAAACAAGAACTCGGCGACGAAGCGTCCGGAATCGTCCATCCCGCGATGCTCACGACTTTGGTCTACCGTTACGGCTTGCCGGGCAACACCGGCACCAATCCGAGCCGAGTGCAAGCCAATGGTCAATGTTTTATCGCGCAACGCGACGTGCTCGTGGCAACGAAGGCCTTCGCCCGGGCCCGCGCTTCGGTGTGCGAAGACGTGAGTGTGGCCCGCATCCTGGCGCGCGCCGGACATCGCGTCGGCTTCTTCGAAGCCGGCGATTTAGTGGTGGTGCGCATGTACGAAACCTGGCGTGAGACATGGGAGAATTGGCCGCGTTCGCTCACGCTGCGCGACGGCGTGGCGGGCGCCGAAACGGTTCTTGGTTTAGCCGAAATCGTATTCGTTCAAGCCTTACCCCTGCTGCTGTGCGTCGTGCTGGCGGTAGCGGGGTACACGACGCCGGCAGCCGGCGCGCTCTTCGACGTCAATATCTTCTTACTCATGACCCGATTCGGCGTTCTCGCCGGAACGCGGCGCGCATATCGGAACCCAAGTTGGACATATTGGCTCTCAGTGTGTGTCGATCTGCCGGTGGCAGCGGCATTGATCACTAGCGCGCTGCGACGCCGGCACACCTGGCGCGGCCGCACGCTCGTCATGTCGGAACGGATTACGTGAATCGTCTGAGTTGGGGTTTGGTGGCGCTGCACGGACTAGCGCTGCTGCTGGGACTATTTGGATTACTCGTCGCGATTCCGCACCCTGAAATGTGGGCCGGTCATCCGGCCGACATGGCGTTTTTCGCCTTCGCCATCAATAAAACAGGCGGCGCCGGCATGGTGTTGGGGGCGCTTGCGATGCTGGCGTTTGGTTTTGCCCGGCTCGGTGCACGGCGGACGCTCATCTTCTTCTTCGCGTCATGTTTGATCTCAGCGAGCGCGGAGTTGACCGGAACCAAGACGGGCTGGCCGTTCGGGGGCTACGAGTACACCAACTTCCTGGGGTACAAACTGCTCGGCCGCGTGCCGTTTCCGATACCGCTGTCATGGTTTTATATGGGTTTTGCTTCACTGCTGCTGGCCGATGCCATCGCCGTAGCGCGCGGTTGGGCCAATCGCACCGCGGCGTCGATCCTGCTCGGCGCCTATTTGCTAACGGCTTGGGATCTCGTGCTCGACCCGTCGATGGCGGCACCGCAGTTGCAGTACATTCACTTTTGGATTTGGCACGAGCACGGGCCGTATTTCGGCATGCCGCTGCGCAATCTCATCGGCTGGTTCGGCACCGGTCTGGTCTTCATCGCGGCCGGACGTTTACTATGGCGCGAGAACGCCGCTCCGGCGGTCGCCCCCTGGCTGCCGTTCGCGGTCTACGCGATCAACGTGGTATGGTCGATGGTGCTGAGCTTATCGGCCGGCATGTGGCCGACGGCGCTGGCGGCCGTCGTGTTTAGCCTCGTTCCGGCGCTGCTCGCGGTGGTGCCCGTGACGACGGCGCGTAACGAGCGTTTCGCGACCTGATTGAAGCGCTATCCGCCGCTCGGCCAACTTGGTCCGTGGGCGATTTCCGCCTGGGGTCTGCGGACCCAAACGCGCAGCGTCGTTGTCGAAGGCCGCGAAAACATACCGGCTACCGGGCCGGTTCTACTGGTTGCCCGTCACTTCCATCATCTGCTCGA
>CBDCCS010000027.1:0-41486 GCA_965214935.1 Candidatus Velthaea sp.
CGCTAAAAGAACCGGGTAGTTCCACGGAACGATGATGCCGACGACACCCAGGGGTTGCCACACGATTCGAGCGCCGGCCGGTGCAAAGTACGGCGCAACGCCTTTGCGTTGCGGCGCGGCCCAACGCGCGACATTGCGTCGCGCATGCCGTGCGGCTTCAACGGTGGGAAAGATCTCGCTGAGCGCCGTCTCGTGATGCGACCGATGGCCGAAGTCGGCCGCGATCGCGCGTGCGATATCACCGGCGTACCGGCGCACCAAGCGTTCGACACGGCGAAGATGCGCGCGGCGTTCGCGCACTGCCGGCGCGCCGGTCACGGCAGCGGCGGCGAGACGCGCAAAGCGCCGCCCCAAAGTTCGTGTGTGCGTGTCGTCGCGCACGATCATCGGTGCAGCGTCTCAGGCCGGTCCGAACACGGCACGATCGATGAGGTGAGCGGCGTCGTCGATCACTTGCTTCGAGAACCGTTCGCGATCGTGAAAGGCAATGCGCAAAACGCCTTCCATTGCGGGCATGATCGTCGATGCTAAGCGCGCACTTACCGCATCGCTCACCATTCCTGCGGCACTGAGCCGCGCTACGTACTCACGCAGCAACTCGCGCACGGCGTTGCGTGGCCGGCGATTGGCCGGCTCGGCTGCGCCGTTGAGAATTGCCGGAACGGCCTGCATGAGTGCCGGTGACCCGACTCCGCCGGCAAGTACGCAGCGGATCCATTCGTGCAATCGTTCGCGTTCGCGTTCGCGCGTCGTTACCGGGCCGGCGAGCGTCCCGGCCTGCGCGAGCACGCCGGTGTTCACGAACTCCACGGCAGCGAGTATGGCCTCCCGGCGGGAACGGAAATGGCGGTAAATCGTGCCCGGTGCTACGCCCGCCTCGCGTGCAATCACGGTCATCGTCACGTGCTCGATACGCCGCCGCTCGAGCAGTTTGACAATGGCACCGACGATGCGGTCGACGTTTCCGCGCGAAGGGCGCCGGCGAGGCTTGAGAACGTCGTCATCTCCGACGCGGCCGAGATACGTCCAGCGAGCACGTAAGCGTCCGCTCTGAGCATCGCGTACGGACTCGACGCGATACCGGTACCGGTATCCCCGAACGACCTTCGTCACCTCGTACGCCATGGGCGAGCCTTCAACGCGGTGATGAGCGGGCCTCGTCTCATGCGTAATGCCGCGGACGGCTTCGAACGCCGGACACCCGGCGTTCGTTCGCAATTCCGGTATGAATAAAGCGGTTCGATTGCGCGAGACCGAAACGCGCTTGGTGGCCGATCCGTATCCGCTCATTAAACCGTTTTTATTGCGTCTCGATCCCGAAACGGCGCACGAAGTAACGCTGCGGGCCCTCGAGACGGGGTTTGTCCCGGCGGCCGAACGCATCGACGATCCGGTGCTCGCAGTCGACTTGTTCGGGCGGCGCTTGGCACATCCGATCGGTCTGGCCGCCGGATTCGATAAAAACGCGCGGGTATTCGGGCGCATGTTCGATCTCGGATTTGCATTTGTCGAAATCGGCGGTGTTACGCCGCTTCCGCAACGCGGGAACGCCCGGCCGCGCGTCTTTCGGTTGCCGCGTGACGGCGCGGTCATCAATCGAATGGGCTTCCCGAATGCGGGCGCCGTAGCGATCGAACGTCGCGTCGGTGCGCTTCGCGCCGGCGGAATGCTGGGCATTAATCTCGCCAGCAACACGGCATCGTCAAATCCGATCGCGGACTTTCGGAGTTTAGTCGGCCGCTTCGCGGCGCGCGCCGATTATCTGACGCTCGACATCTCATGTCCGAACACCGCGAACGGCCAAATTTTTCTCGAGCCGGCAGCCTTACGCGAATTGCTCGCCGCCGTCGGCAATCTCGAGCTTCCGCGCCGGCCGGCAATTGTCGCCAAGCTTTCGCCGGATATCGAAGGCAAGCGTCTCGAGGCGGTGCTCGACGTATTGCTCGACGCGCGCATCGACGGCATCATTGCCAGCAATACGACTGCCGCGCGTCCGGCCTTGATCGAAATACATCGCGCGCAAGCGGGCGGGTTGAGCGGACGGCCGCTTTTCTCCGCATCGACGGCCATGCTCGCGCATGTCGCGCGCTTCACGGAACGGCGCGTCACGTTGATCGGCGTGGGCGGCATTGCAAGCGGAGCGGACGCATATGCCAAGATCCGTGCCGGCGCGAGCGCTGTACAACTTTACACGGCACTCATTTACGGCGGTCCGGCGCTGATCGCGCGCATCGGCCGCGAATTGGCAGCGCTGCTACGGCGAGACGGGTTTAGCTCGATCGCTCAGGCCGCCGCGGCAGCGTAGTGGCACTCATCGATTTGCGTGCGAAACGCGTGCTGCTGACGGGCGGTTCGCAAGGGATCGGCGCCGCTGCGGTTCGCGCGATGCACGCCGCCGGCGCGCGCGTGCTGTTCAGCTATCACCGGCGCGCGGATCTTGCCGCCGCACTATGCGCGGATCTCGGTCCGAACGTCACCGCGATCGCGGCGGATCTCGCGGACGGCGCTGCGCTCGAACCGCTTGTTGCAGCCGCAATACGTGAACTCGGCGGGCTCGATGTGCTGGTCAACAACGCAGCGATCTATGCCGACAACCCGTTTGACGGCCACGATTTTGCGGCGTGGCGCTCCGGCTGGCAGCGCACGTTCGCCGTTAACCTCTTCGCAGCGGCCGACTTAGCCTGGCTGGCAATCCGCGAGATGCGCCGCGCCGGAACGCCCGGTACGATCGTTAACGTCGCTTCGCGAGCGGCGCATCGTGGCGAGTTGACCTTCGCCGATTATGGCGCAAGCAAAGCGGCATTAATCAATCTCACGAAGTCGATTGCGCGCTCGTGTGCGCCGCAGGGCATTACCGCTTTCGCCGTCGCGCCCGGCTATATCGCCACCGAAATGGCTGCCGGCGCAATCGCGGCGTACGGCGCGGAAATCACCGCGGAAATTCCGTCGGGCCGCATCGGCACGGCAGCCGACGTCGGCGGCATCATTGCGTTTTTAGCATCGCCGCTGGCCGCATACGCAACCGGGACGACAATCGATGTAAACGGCGCGTCGTACGTGCGCTGAGGTGCGTCACTCGGGCTGCCGCGAGGCCGCTCGCGGGTCATCCGCGGACGCCTTTCCGCCTTCGATAAACGCTTCGCGCAGAATGTAACCGCCGACGAGCGTCAACCCCGACGTTGCGAACGTTTTCCAGCGGCCGTGTAGCGGTAGAATATTGAGCGCGGCCGGCAACACGATTCCGCCGGCCATGGTAAAGGCGCGCAGTTTGCGGCCTTGCCGGCCGGCAAACATCGGCTTGCCGAGCGGACCGGCATGACGCGCAAACGCCAACAGCAGCGCAAGTTCGCCCAACCCCGCCAGCATTTCGAGCCGTTCGAGTTTCCGTAACGTCGCAGCGTTGCCCGCCCGCAGCGCCACCAGTGCGCTATTGAGCGCGCACGCGCCGGCCAGCCCCGAGCAAACGGAGATCGCCGGAATATGGCGCTTGCCGATCGCCCAAAACGGAATAGCCGTCGCGCTGATCAATACGCCCGTGTACCCCGCGATGAATGCGCCGAGCAGCGCTTCGCAGCGGAATCGAAGAGCGGCGCGGGCTGCGACGTGGCGCAGACCAGCGCAACCGCGTCCGGGATCAGACCGTCGTTGCGCGCCTTGCGCGAGCGGCGGCGGCAGAGTTGCCGGCAGCGAGAACGCCGATCAAGCCCCCACACGCCCATCGACATGACCGACTTTAATTTAAAAATTCGTAACATGTGATGGAAGCGCTCGGGCCGGCCGAGGTGCTTTATGAGCACGAGCGGACAGGTCGCGGCAAGAATGAACGCCGCATAACGCGCCGTCCGTTCGAGTGCTGCATCCTTGCGATGATCTGCGACGAAGATCAACATGCCCGAACCGCCCATGAGTCCGCCCATAAAAAGATAAACGACGACTTCCCATTCCCAATGCGGTTTTTTGAGCAGCGGCCGATCGTAGTACGTCGCGGCTTGATGCGGCGGCAGCACGCTTCCGTCACTGACGCCGCGCGCTGCCGAGTCGGGATTGAGCGCTCGCAGGTCGTTATGGGCGCTCACGCACCGGCTCGAAAGATAAATAACGCCGCGATCGCAAGGGTCGCGGCGGCGACGGCGGCGCTTGTATATCCGGCCCGCTGATGCGTCGAAGGCAAGACCGGTCGCTCGGGCAGATTGTATGCTTCGGGCCTTTGCGTTAAGAGAAAGAACGCGTTGAGGTCGCCGACCGAGGTGTCCGTGTCGACGCCGTACAGATATGCGTCGACGCCGCGGCTGCCGAGTGCCGCGACCCGTTTTTGCGCCCGTTCTTTGAGTTCGTCGACGTCGCCGAATTGGATCGATTCGGTCGGGCACGCTTTCGCGCAAGCCGGAATTTCACCGATTTTTTGGCGGTCGTAGCACAGCGTGCATTTTCCGGCGATGCCGCCGTGCTTCTGCGTTGCATCGTCGTGCGTCCGGCCGTCGGAGACAAACCCCCGCGATTGCGTGTAATCGGCATGCGTGATGAGATCGACGACGCCGAACGGGCACGACGGAACGCAATAGCCGCAACCATTGCAAACATCGGGTTGAATAAAAACGTCATCAAACTCGTTGCGCATGATGGCGCCCGTCGGGCAAGCTTCGAGGCATCCGGCATTCGTGCAATGCTTGCAGACGTCGCTCATCATGAGCCAGCCCGATACGTCGGGCGTTGCTGCCGCACCGGGCGCCGCCGGTGCAGTCTCTTCAATGAAGGCAACATGCCGCCAGGTGGTACCCGACAGCTGCGAGGTGTTGTCATAAGAATTACCGGTAAACTCGTAGCCGTCGGCGGGCAGTTGATTCCACTGTTTGCAAGCAACTTCGCATGCTTTGCAGCCGATGCAGATCGTCGTGTCGGTGAAGAATCCGTTAGCCATCAAGCATTCCCGCGGTCGATCCCGTGTGCTTGCGAGACACCATGCTCGCGGATCTGATCGGCCGGAACCGGCGCATCGGCAATCTCGTGCGCGTCGGGCAGTTCGGCGCGGCGGCCGGGACGGATGTTACAGGTGATCGTCTTCGCCTCGTGGATCGACACGTTGGGGTCCATGACGAGCGCGATGAGCCGGCCGGCCGAATCACCGTTCGCATGTCCGAGCGCGCCGTAATTGTACGGTATGCCGATTTGGTGAACGCGCCGGCCGCGCGCAATGCGTAAGGGGCGCATGCGTCCGCTCACGAGCGCGCGCGCTTCGATTTCACCGAGTTTGGTGATGATCGTCATCCATTCGCCGTTGCGAATTCCCGCTTCGACGGCGAGTTCCGGATCGATCTCGGCAAATAGCGCCGGCTGCAATTCGGCAAGCCACGGCACGTTACGCGTCATGATGCCGGAATGTTCGGTCAACCGGTAGGTCGTCATCACGTGGGGAAAATCGGGATTGGCGGCGCCGTTATAGGCGTTGTCGACCCGATCCCACTGCCGCAATGCCGGATTACTTTGCTGTTGGTACACCGCGTTTTTAACAACCGATTCAAGCGGCTCGTAATGCGCCGGCAGCGGACCATCTTTGAGTGTGTTCGGCACGAAGATCTGCGCTCGCCCATCCGCTTGCATTAGAAACGGATCGCTTCCGGAGTGCGCATCGACGCCGCCGGCACCCGGCTTCGCCGGTTCGTGCGGTGATTTGTCGACCGGGAAATCCGGGATGTCCGGACCTGTCCAGCGGTGCGTTTCTTCGTCCCAGGCCATATAGCGCTTGCGTTCGCTCCACGGAATCCCGTCCGGATCGGCTGAGGCGCGATTGTACAACATGCGCCGGTTGGCCGGCCAGGCGAAGCCCCACTCCAGCGACGTCCAAGCATCGCCTTTACGATTGCGCGCACGGTTCGTCTCTTTATCGGGACAAACGCCGCTATAAATCCAGCAGCCGCACGCCGTCGTTCCGTCGGCTTTAAGGTCCGCGAAACCGGTGATTTGCGGCGAGCCGTCGCGCGCACGCCCGGGTTCGACGACATAACCGTTGATCTCATGCAGCACCTTGAGCGCCGATGGTTCGCCGAGCGCGCGTTCGTGCGCGTCGTCGCTCTCGTAGTCCCAGGTCAAGTCAAGCAACGGCCGGTCTTTGGTGTCGGCCGATCCCGCATAGAGCGCACGCAATCGCCGGCCCAACTCATAGATGAAGTACAAATCGGAACGAGCTGCGCCGGCCGGCTCGATTGCCCGGTCATGCCATTGCAGCATCCGATTGGTATTGACCATCGTACCTTCTTTTTCGAGCACCGTCGCCGTTGGAAGAAAAAACATCTCGGTTCCGATCGTCGCCGGGTCGGCACCGTCACGGCGCCAGAAGGACGCCGTTTCGGTCTCGTAGGCGTCGACGACGACCATCCATTGAAGGCGTTCCATGGCCGCGCACGCCATCTCGCTGTTCAAGCCCGACGATGCCGGGTTTTGCCCGATCACAAAATAGCCGTCGACGAAGCCGTCCTTCATCGATAGTTGCGTCGGCAGGGCCGAGTAATCGCCGGCTATTTGCGGCAGATAGTCGTAGCAAAAATCATTTTCGGCAGTGGCTTTATCGCCGTAATATGCTTTGAGCAGCGAGATGATATATTTCGGTGCGTTCGACCACCAGCCGGTGGGCACCGTGACGGCTTTGAGATAACCGGCAAGAGTTTGTTCGTCGCGTAAGGCGGACGGCATCGGTAAATAACCCGGCAGCAAATCGTACAACGTCGGGATATCCGTCGCGCCTTGGATGTTCGCATGCCCGCGCAATGCCATGATACCGCCGCCCGGCCGGCCGATGTTCCCGAGCAGCGTTTGCAGGATCGCGGCCGTTCGAATGTACTGCACGCCTACGGTGTGCTGCGTCCAGCCGACAGCATACGCGAACATCGTCGTGCGCTCGCGGGTGCTGTTATCGGCGAGCAGGTTCGCGATGCGCTCGAACGTTTCGCGCGGCGTGCCGCACACATCTTCAACCAGCTCGGCGGTATAGCGCGCGAAATGACGTCGCAAGATATTGAGAACGCAGCGCGGATGCTCGAGCGTTTCGTCGCGGCGCGGCATCTGTACCGTACCGTTACCGTCATGGCGCGGCACGGCTTGAGTCTCAAACTGCCAAGATTCGGGATTGTAATTGCCGGGCGCGATTATCGCATCGGAGGTGCCCATGAGACCTTGACTGCCGCGGTCGTTAACGCTGCCGTCGCGCTCCGGCTCGATCCAGCCCGAGAACAAGCCGTCGAAGTCTTCGGTATCGCGAAAATCCTCGCGTACGATATAACTAACATTCGTGAAGGCCGTAACGTACTCTTTAAACCAGCGGTCGTGGGTGAGCAGCCAGTTGATAAGGGCGCCGAGAAAGACGATGTCGGTCCCGCTACGCAGCGGCGCGTAGACATCGGCAAGCGCCGACGTGCGTGTATAGCGCGGATCGACATGAATGACGGTCGCTCCGCGCTCCTTGGCTTCCATGACGAAGCGAAACGCCACCGGATGGCATTCCGCGAAGTTCGATCCTTCGATGAGAATGCAATCACTATTGACGATGTCTTGAACGAATGTGGTCGCGCCGCCGCGACCGAATGAGGTGCCGAGACCCGGCACCGTCGAGCTATGTCAAATGCGCGCCTGGTTTTCAACCGAAACGACGCCGCACGCCTTAAAAAGTTTTTGCAGCAAATAATTTTCTTCGCAACCGAACGTTGCGCCGCCGAGCGAAGCAATGCCCAACGTATGATTCACGCGCTTGCCGTCGTCGAGCGTCCGGACAAACGTCTTTTCGCGTGTCTCACGGAAACGCTCGGCGATGCGGTCGAGCATCCAGCTCACCGGGCGCTCTTCCCACTCCGTTGAGTTCGGCGCGCGATATTTGCCGGTCGTCCAACGCGCTTCATTTACCGTCAAACCAAAAATAGCCGAGCCTTTCGGACACAGATGACCGGCCGAGATCGGGCTATCGGGATTGCCTTCGACATCGAGCAGTTTTCCGGCGTCGCTGACGTATGCCCGCGTACTGCAGCCGACCGCGCAATACGGACAGACGCTGGTGACCGTTTTAGCGCCCTGCATCCGGCCGGCCAGCTTGCGCGTACGCGCGGACTCGACGTTCGGCAATGCGCCGATCCGTTCCGAAAGACGCAACCGTTCGAAGGCGCCGGAAAGCAGCGATAGTAACGGTTGCTTAGGCTTGAGAGACATCGACACTCCTTCGATTCGCAACCGCGCAAGCGGCGTGCTTCGAGCGTAACAAATGCGAGCTGTGATAAACGGCGACCTGTGTATGGCTACCCTGCATCCGAGTAGCCGAGGCGGCTCGGATGCGTGTAGACGTTCGCGCTTTGCCCGCGCACTAAACCGGCAAGCGTAATGCCGGCGGACTCGGCTAAGCGAACCGCCAGCGCTGTCGGCCGCGACACGGCGGCAAGCAGCGCGATCCCCGCGACCGCACACTTCTGCACCAGCTCGTAACTGGCGCGACTGGTAACGAGCGCGAATCCGTCGCTTGCATCGAGCCCTGCCGACGTCATTGCGCCGATCAGCTTGTCGAGTGCGTTGTGCCGGCCGACATCCTCGCGCACGACCGTCAATCGGCCGTCGGCGTGCGCCCAGCCGGCAGCATGCACGGCGCGAGTCTCGCCGTTAAGTCTCTGCCGGCCGGGCAACTCGGCGGCTGCGCGGAACAGCGCCGCCGGTGCGAACGAGCGCGTTAATCGGCTCGGCGTTGCCGTCCGCAATGCATCGTCGATGGTCGTCACGCCGCACAACCCGCAGCCCGTGCGTCCGACGAGCGAACGTCCGCGACCGGCGAGTGCTTGAGCTGCGACCGCCGGTATCGTAACCTGTACGTCGATGCCCGCACTATACCGGACGATCGCGATCCGGCCGATATCGGCCGCCGATGCGACGATCTCCTCACTGAGCGTAAAACCGCGGGCGAAGTCGTCGATGTCGGCCGGCGTACACATCATCACGACGTGTGGCCGTCCGTTATAGACGAGTGCAACGGGGGTTTCTTCGGCGACCGTTTGCGTTTCGAGCGCAACGCCGCCGCGGGCAAAGCGCACGAACGAGCGCGCAGCCGACGGTTGGGCGTAGCCCAAACCGAAAAGCGGATGGAGCGGATCGAGAGTCGGCGGGACGTGGGGCGCTGCATCGCTCATCGTCTGTGTTTCCCAAGCGGGCCGCGCTCTGCACGTCGGCACGGCGTGTGAGCCGGCGGTAAAATTAATCCAAACATAACCGGAATCGCTGCGCTCCGCGCGAACAGCGGCTGACAATCATGAGATCGCAGCGTCTCATCGCGATCGTCGCCGTCGCAGCGGTGGCGCTATTGAGTGTATGGTTCATCAATCAACGGCATGCCGCGGGCGATGGCGGCAGCATCGTCGTCTACTACACCAAAGCCGACGGCACGTCCGAGGTGCCGTGGCGCGTAACGCTCGGCCCGGCGCGCGACCCGAAGAGCGTTGCCTTTTATGCCGCCGCTCAAGTGTTGGCCGGTCCGGCGTCCGATGTCGATGCGGTTCGCTTCCCCGCCGGGACGCACGTGCGAGCACTCGACATCAGCGGCTCGACCGTCGACGTCGACTTATCGGGCGAGGTCGCCAAATCGGCGCAGGGCGGTTTTGCGGAAAACGCGTTATTCAAGTCACTCGTTTGGACGTTGACCGATAAAAAAACATTGCCCGGTATCGATGCCGTGCGCATCCGGGTCGACGGAACGCGCGTCGCAACTTTACCCGGAGGGCACTTCGAGCTCGATGAACCGCTTGCACGCACGACTTTTTAGCATCGCTTGCGCCGTCGTTATAGCCGCCGTTGGTGCCGGCGCTCCGGCGCAAGCGCAGACCGCGCCGCGGACGGCGTTTTGGTTTGCCGGAACGCGCCTGATCTTCGATTCGCCCGTCGCGCTCAACGACGACGTCGCGGTCTCGATCCACGACAGCGGACTGCTGCGGTTGTTGGCTCGCGCCGGTGCAAGTCTCTCGTTTGCGCCGCAACAACGCTACGTCGTCATTACCGCCGCCGATCGGCGCATCGTGAGCTTTACCGTCGGCGATCCGCATTACACGGCGGGCGGCATCACGGCACAAGCCGCGTTCGCACCGTTTTTCGACGGCGTCGACGTCATCGTGCCGTTGTATGCCATCGCGCGCGCGCTGTATATCGCGCCGACCGTCAGTGGAACGGAAACCGTGTTCGAGCCGCAGATCGGCACGCTCGATGTCCGCTCGGATGCAAACCGGACAATCGTAACGCTGCACGCTGCGACCCCGCTACGATATTCGACGTCGAGCGAAACGCCCGAACGCATCGCGCTGACCTTCAGCGGCGTCGGCTCGGCGCTGGCGGCACGCCGGCGCATCGGCGGCGGCGTCGATGAGGTCGATGTTGCCGTTAGCGGCAACCTCAAAAATCCGACCTCCACGGTAACGATCGTTGCGCCCAAAGGTGCGCAGCATCGCATCGTTACCGGCGTTTCAGCATACGATTTCAGCGTCGTGTTTGCGTCGGCCGGTGTCGCGTTGGATGCAACGCAAGGACTCGCTCAAACCGGCCAACAGATACAGCCACCGGGCGGAGGCGAGTACGATCCGCGGATGCCGAACGGCACGCCCGGTGCCGAACCGGCACCTGTCAACGAGCCGACGCCCGGCTTGCAATCGGTTCCGCAAACGCCGGCGACTCCGCAAAGCGGTCCGGCAACGATCACCGGGGTTGAGATCGAACCGCAGACCGGCGGCGGCGTCAGCGTGCGGCTCAGCATCGACGGAAGCGCGACCTACGATTGGCATCGCTTACGAGACGATCGCTGGTATCTCGATATCGCCGATGCCCGGCTGACCGACGCCGGACACGACGAGCGTCCCAATACGCCCGTCGTCGATTCGGTTCGGGTGCGGCAAATCGGAACTGCCGCAGCACCCGTCGTGCGCGTTGCGTTCAGTCTGCGCGGGCGGCGCCGGGTCGATGTTGCGCCCGCCGACGGTGCGCTGTCGATCGCGATCTCCGCCGAACCCGATGCCGATCTCGCGCGGACGGGGAACGGCCAAATCGGTTCCGGAACGGTCGCGCAGAGCAGCGCGGAATCACCGGCCGGACCGCCGGTCGCGCCGATCGCTCCGGCGCCGCAGGCCACGCCTTGGAAATTTGCCGCGCCGCCCAATTCGGCGATCAACCGGATCATCGTTATCGATCCGGGCCACGGCGGCGCCGACGCCGGCACGGCACATAACGGGCTGGTCGAGAAAAAACTGACCCTCGACATTGCCATGCGGTTGCGCGCGCTTTTGACGCAGGCCGGCTGGAGCGTCCGGATGACGCGCGAGACGGACGTCGACCCGTATTCAGCGCAGACTTTTGCGGCCTTTGCAACCGATGGCCGGCCGAACGCCAGCGATCGCGCGTATCTGCAAACGCGCTGTGACGTTGCCAATGCGGTCAATGCTCGCATGTTCATTAGCATCCACATCAATTATGCCGAGGCGTCGAGCGTTCACGGCACGACGTTTTATTATACAAAACCGCAAGACGTGCCGCTCGCGCAAGCGATCGAACGCGGGCTGATACCGGCCGCCGGAACGCAAGACGACGGTGTGGTAAAAAGTAATCTGTACGTAACAAAGCACACGACGATGCCGGCGGTTCTCATCGAAACGGGCTTCATCTCGAACCCCGGCGACGTACAATTGATGTCCGATGCCGGCTTTCTGCAGAACGTCGCCGCCGGAATCGCCGCCGGCGTAAAGGCGTATGCCGGTGCGATACCGGTGTATTCATCGAACGTCGACCAATAAGCGTCGATGTTCGGCTTATATGACTCCGGGTTAGGCGGGCTATCGGTTTTAGCCGCGTTGCGCCACGCCGGTCTCGATCAAGACGTCATGTATTTCGCCGATCAGGCCCACGTACCGTACGGCGACCGGACGGACGACGACCTGTACGGCCTGCTGGCCGAGAATCTGAGACTGCTCGATGCGTACGCCGTCGACGCAATCGTGATGGCGTGCAATACATCGTGCGCGGTCGCGGCGCGCTTCGGCGGTTTTCCCCGGACGCACGCGCCGGTGCTCGATCTCATTGCAAACGCCGCCCAAGGTTTTCAAGCAACGAGGTTCCGCCGAATCGCCGTTGTTGCGACCGCCGCGACAGTACGCAGCGGCGCCTACGGCCGAGCGATACGAAAACAGGCGCCGGACCTTGACGTCATCGAAATTGCCGCGCCGCTCTTGGTTCCGCTCGTCGAGGCCGGTCGTGCCGATTCGCCGGAGGCTCGGGCGGCGGTACGTGACGTGCATGCGCGGGCCGGCCGAGTCGACGCAATCGTGTACGGCTGTACGCACTATCCGTTGCTCGACGCACACTTTGCGGCGGCATTCGAGCCGAACGTGGCGCGCATCGATCCGGCACGCGCGCAAGCCGCGGCGGCGCTGTCGTTCGTTACCGGACGGACGCTCGTGCCGGGTCGCAGCCGGACGACGTACCTTACCAACGGTGACCTCGCAACGTTCGAGATGAACGTGCGACGCTGGACCGGCGAGCAGTCGGGAAGATTCCTCTCCGCCGCGGCACTTTCGATTCAGCGCTGACGGCAACGCCGCAGTTCCGCCGGCGGTCGGCGTTTTGCGGGCCGGGCGAACCCGTTTATCCGACGTCGCGCCGATCCGATGAGGCCGAACGGCTCGTTTGGCAAGACGCGGTTCAGCCGATACGCTCGCTTGTGAATGTCGTGCAGCGCTATCCCGGACGCGGGGCGGGAACGTCGACGGTGCAATTGTCCGATAACCCGCCGGTTTCGCGCAGCGTAATCGAAGCGTCGGCGATGACCGTTGTCGGTCTGCCGGTCGCAATCGTTACGGCAATGTGTGCGCACGACATCTTGCACTGCAATCTTACGGTCTGGCCGGCCGCCGGTATTTGCTTCTGTGCGGCCGCCGCTTCGAGAACGGCTGCGCTTTTCTACCGGCGGCATCACGAGCGCAGTGTCGCATCAAATATGAAATAAGGCGAAGAAAACGACGGTCGACACGGCGCCGAGCGCGGTTCCGGCAATGACTTGACGCACGGTATGCGCGCGCAGATAAACGCGCGCCCAGCAGACGATCGGAATTAAGATGAAGAAGGGCAACGGCTCGCGGCCGAACAGATAGAGCGAGGCGACCAGCGGTGCCGTGATGCCCAAGGCGTGCGTGGAGATCTTCCAATACATGGTAATGATCTGAACGACAAGCGAACTTGCCGCGAGTGCCGCCATCGTGGCAGTCATGATCGCCGGCGCGTGAATGAGGGCTAGATCGCCTGTCCCGAGTGCGAAGAAAACGACGAAGGCGCCGAAAACTTTCTGGCGCTCGTGCCGAATCGACATATCGAGATCCGAGATGCGGTCCGTTGCATACAACGCGAAGATGTATAGCATCGGCCCGATTGATGTAAAAAATGCACTATTGAACAGCAGCATCCAAAAGTCGTTTGGATTGTGCGCTCTAACGCCGGCGAGGATGACGAACAGCGCAAGCGACGTCACAAACGGATTGCAGACCGTCGAAAAAATACGTGCAACGTCGGTCCAAACACGCGGCCGCACGCGTATCGGAAGCGGCGATGGAACCGGCGTCGGATGTCCGGGGGCGTGCACTGCAGCCTATTGGTCGGTCGAAGGTTGGCGGTCCTTGTTGAAACGGGCTCCAGCGCGACCTCGTCGAAGGAAACGCGATGATCTTAGAGACCATCGGCTCGAATGCCGACGTGCACGCTCTTTCTCGCCCCGATATCGATGTTCTCGCGAATGAGATTCGCGATGCGCTCATCCGTGTCTGCGCGGTGAACGGCGGTCATTTAGCGCCGAATCTCGGGGTTGTGGAATTAACGCTCGCACTGCATCGCGTACTCGACCTTCCGCACGATAAAATTGTTTGGGATGTCAGCCATCAAGCCTACGTCCACAAGCTGCTCACCGGTCGCGCGAACCGGTTCGATACACTGCGTCAGGGCGGCGGCATCTCGGGCTTCTCGATGCGCAGCGAGTCGCCGTACGATGTCTTCGGCGCGGGACATGCGTCGACATCGATCTCGGCCGGCTTAGGGATGGCGATGGCGCGCGATCTTAATTTAGGCGATGAGACGATCGTCGCTATTATCGGCGACGGCGCGCTAACCGGCGGCTTGGCCTACGAAGCAATTAACAACGCCGGTACGTTGAAGTCAAATTTCATCGTCATCCTCAACGACAACGAGATGTCGATCGCTCCCAATGTGGGCGCACTTGCATCGTATCTCGGCGTGTTGCGTTCGAAACCGATGTTCACGCGCGGACGCGAGATCACCAAAGATTTACTGGGCCATGTACCGTTCGGCGGAACCGCTCGGAAGGCGCTTTCAACGGCTGAAGTTGCCGCGATGCGATTCGTGAATCCCGATCAAAAAGCGGCGGTCATCTTCGAGGAAATGGGTTTCCGCTATTTAGGCCCCGTCGACGGACACGATTATGACCTGCTCGTCGACGTGCTCTCGAACGCGCGGAAGATCGCCGGACCCGTCTTGCTGCACGTGCGCACGACGAAGGGCAAAGGTTTCGCTCCGGCCGAGGTCGATGCGCGAACATTTCACGGCGTCGGACCCAACGTCTATTCTCGCGACGAAGGCCGGCTTGAAAAGAAAGCCGGGCGTCTCACCTTCGCCCAAGCATTCGCCGACGCACTCATCGACGTCGCGGAACGTGATAAGCGTGTTATCGGAATAACCGCCGCGATGCCCGACGGTACCGGTTTAGCGAAGTTCGCCAAAGCATTTCCCAACCGCTATTTCGATGTCGGCATCGCCGAAGCGCATGCAGTCTGTTTTGCAGCCGGAACGGCAACGAGCGGTTTACGCCCGGTTTGCGCGATCTACTCGACGTTTCTGCAGCGCGCGTACGATCAGATCGTGCATGACGTCGTGATTCAAGAACTGCCGGTCGTCTTCGCCATCGACCGGGCCGGTTTCGTCGGTGACGACGGTCCGACACACATGGGACTGTATGACATTGCCTACATGCGGACATTGCCCGGCATCACGATCATGGCGCCGCGCAACGAGCATGAAGTAGCGCCGATGCTGCAATTCGCCATCGGCTTGAACGCGCCGGTTGCCATTCGTTATCCGCGCGGCAGTACGAGCGGCAAGTACGATGAACCGGTTGCCCCGCTCGTCCTCGGTCGCGCCGAGGTCTTGCGACGCGGTTCGGGCGTTGCACTCCTCGCACTGGGCAATACCGTCGATGCTGCGCTCGAAGCGTACGACCTCGTTCCGGCCGGCACGCCGCGGCCGACGGTCGTCAACATGCGCTTCGTGAAACCGCTCGACGAAGCGCTGTTGATCGAGCTGGCTGAAACGCACGAGCGATTCATCACGCTCGAAGAGCATTCGCTGGCGGGTGGTTTCGGTTCGGCGGTTGCCGAGTGCGTTACCGATCGGGCGCTGGCGGTCAGCGTCGAACGCATCGGCGTACCGGGCGTGCTCGTTCAGCACAATAAGCCGGAACGTCAGCGCGCGATGTTCGGCTTGTCGGCCGAGCACATTGCCGCGCGCATTCGCGTTCCCGCGCCAGCTTTATCCACGTAACACGCGGCCCAAGGAACGAGCCGGCCCTCGTGGTACAATCCGCCCATTCGACCCCGTAGAGGAGTGCCTCAATAATGTACGCGTTGATCGCCGCTACGGCAGCCGCCGTCGCGACCCCCGTTGCAAAAGCAACGGCCTTGACACTTTCGCCCGAGCAAATCAAGCAATTGCAGTCTTCGATGGCGACTGCCGCCGCTGCGGGGCCGAAATCGCCGCTGGCGCTACATGCGGCTTGGTTGACCCACATGTTTGCCGGAGTATTCATCGTCTCGGCAGTCGTGCTCATCATTCTGCTCGCCATTCAGACGACCAAACAAGAGGGTTTGAGCGGGACGATCGGCGGTCGCGTCGAGTCGGCGTACAAGGGCCGGGTCGGCATCGATAAGCAGTTGCAGCGCTTAACCGCCGGAGTCGCGATTACGTTCGTGCTGTTCGCCACGCTCGTTTCACTTAGCGGAATCTAGTATCTTTGGCTCTGTTGGAGGTCAAGAACCTCAAGACGACCTTTCGCTCGGACGACGGGGTCGTCAATGCCGTAAACGGCCTGTCATATGCGGTCGAAGCGGGTTCGACACTCGGGATCGTCGGCGAATCCGGCTCGGGTAAATCGGTCAACGCGTTATCGGTGATGCGGCTCATTCCGCAACCGCCGGGCAAAATCGAACGCGGCGAGGTGCTCTTCAAGGGCGAAGACTTGTTGAAAAAGTCCGAAGCGCAGATGCGGAAAATTCGCGGTCGCGACATTGCTATGATCTTCCAAGATCCGATGACCTCGCTCAATCCCGTGCTGACCGTCGGCGAACAAATTAGCGAAGCGACGCGCTTGCATCTCGGACTTTCGAAAAAAGATGCATTCGACCGCGCCGTCGACATGCTCAAACTCGTGCGCATTCCCGCGCCCGAACGGCGCATCAAAGACTATCCGCATCAATTTTCAGGCGGTATGCGTCAGCGGGTGATGATCGCCATGGCGCTCTCGTGCGATCCGGCAGTCTTGATCGCGGACGAGCCGACGACCGCGCTCGACGTTACGGTGCAAGCGCAGATCATCGACCTCATGAACGAAATGCAGCAGCGGCTCGGGTCGGCGATCTTATTGATCACGCACGATCTGGGCGTCGTCGCTGAGACGTGCAAAAACGTGCTGGTCATGTACGGCGGAAACATGGTCGAATATGGGACTGCCGCCCAGATTTTCGCCAGTCCGAAAATGCCGTACACGATGGGTTTGCTCGAGTCGCTGCCGCGGCTCGATGCTGCCGGCGACCGGCTCGTTCCGATCTACGGTCAACCGCCGAACTTGCTGCGGATGCCGCCCGGCTGCGCGTTTGCACCGCGCTGTAAGTATAAGATGCCGATCTGCGACGAGCCCGTCCCGCTGCTTGATTTCGGGGCCGGTCACGTCGCGCGCTGCTATCTGTATGACGAAAGTGCCGACGGGCAAAAACCGCTGAGCGCACCGAACGTGCCGCGCGTTGCACTCGACGCGGTGGCACATACCCCGCAAGAACTTTCCGCCTAATGGCCGTCGAGTTCGATTCGCGCCGGACCGCGCCCGTGACCGAGAACCTGATCGTGGTCCGCAATCTCGTTAAATATTTTCCGATCCACGCCGGCGTTTTCTCGCGCCACGTCGGCGATGTGAAAGCCGTTGACGGCATCGACTTTGAGATCCGTCGCGGTGAGACGCTGGGTCTGGTCGGCGAATCCGGATCGGGAAAGACGACGGCAGGCCGAGTCATCTTGCGGCTGGTGCCCGCGACGCACGGTGAAGTCGACTTCGAGGGCCGCGACATTCTTACGTTGCCGCGCAAAGAACTGCGCTCGCTGCGCAAGCAGATGCAGATCATCTTTCAAGACCCGTATGCGTCGCTCAATCCGCGCATGACCGTCGGCGACATCATTCGCGAACCGCTCGCCATTCATCACATTGCGCGCGGCAAAGCTGCCGATCAGCGCACGCAGGAACTGCTTGCAATGGTTGGTTTGCAGCCATATCATGCAAACCGCTATCCGCACGAGTTTTCCGGCGGGCAGCGTCAGCGGATCGGCATCGCCCGTGCGCTGGCGGTCGATCCCAAGTTCATCGTCGCCGACGAACCGGTATCGGCGCTCGATGTGTCGATTCAAGCGCAGGTCATCAACTTGCTTCAAGACTTGCAAAAGCAGCTCGGCTTAACGTATCTCTTTATCGCCCACGATCTTTCCGTCGTGCGACATATCTCGAGCCGGGTGGCGGTCATGTACGTCGGCAAAATCGTCGAGATCGCCGATCGTGACCGGCTCTACGATAATCCGCTTCATCCGTACACCCAGGCGCTACTCTCGGCGATTCCCATTCCCGATCCGGCCGTTGACGCTCGCCGCCGGCGCATTATTCTCAGTGGTGACATTCCGTCGCCGGTTAATCCGCCGTCCGGCTGCCGCTTTCACACGCGCTGCCCGGTTGCGTTCGACCGCTGCAAAACGGAGATTCCGGCGTTCAATGAATACGAACCGGGACATCGCGCAGCGTGTCACTGGGTCGAGGAACACGGCGGTAAAGCGCCCGATCTTACACGCGGTCCGGCGGTCGTCGCTTAAACGCAACGCCCACAGATAAGATGAAAAAAAGAGCGATCGCCGATGACGATCGCTCTTTTCTTGGCGCTTACTGGTTACGAGGCTTTTTTGCGTCCGGCGGTTTTCTTACGCGTGCCCGTCGTCTTCTTTCGTCCGACTGCCGCCTTCTTACGTCCGCCGACTGCGGCTTTCTTGCGTCCGGGAGTTGCTTTCTTACGCGTTCCGGTCGTTGCTTTCTTACGAGCTCCGGTCGTCTTGCGCCCGACAGTCTTCTTGCGCGTCGTCGGTGCTTTCTTGCGTCCGGGGCCGGCTTTCTTGCGCGTGCCCGTCGTCTTCTTGCGTCCGGCGGTTGTCGCTTTCTTGCGCGTGCCCGTCGTTTTCTTGCGTCCGGCGGCGGCGGCTTTTTTGCGCGTTCCGGTGGCTTTCTTACGGGTACCGGCAGCAGCTGTTTTCTTGCGCGTGCCGGTCGCCTTGCGACGTGTCGACTTCTTTCGGCCGGTGGTTTCCGGCTCCGAATCCATCGATTCTTCGCCGTCGGTCGTTGTATCCGATTCCATTCGTCCTCCTCGTCTGCAGTGAGACGATCATGCGAATTGCGGATGCATCGATTCTCATCGACGCATTTAATCGCATCGTACAAGGAATTGAAAAATAATGCAACTGATCGGCGCGCAATGTTGTTCGTCGCGCGCCCGTTACGCGCGCACGAAATGATTCGGCGTTGCGGCTCGACAGATAACGTTGCGTTCGAACGCAGTCGAAGCCGGTTCGCGCCGCAACGCTGCGTAAGCGCAAGCAAAGCGGCAATGCCGGCGGCGTCGGCTGCGTTCGCGGCGTTCATTAATAAGCGCGCGCACGTGCCGAATTAAGGAACGAACGCCCGGCTTGCGGAGTACAAGCGATATCGGATACTTGACGGCCGAGAGTATACTGAAGGCGTTTACCGGGACAGGGGGAGCCGTGGCGAAGCCACTTATCATCGTCGAGTCGCCGACGAAAGCTAGAACCATCAAGAAATTCTTACCCGCGCGTTTTGTTGTGAAAGCGTCGGTCGGTCACGTTCGCGACCTGCCGAAGTCCACACTCGGCGTCAATGTCGAGGACGGCTCGTTTGCGCCCAAGTACCTGACGATAAAAGGTAAGGGCGACATTATCAAAGAGCTTAAGGCGGCAGCCAAGGGCGCAAGCGATGTCTATCTTGCAACCGACCCCGATCGCGAAGGTGAAGCGATTGCGTGGCATCTTGCCGAGATCCTCAAACTCGAGAATCCCAAGCGTATCGAATTGCATGAGATCACCAAAGACGCCGCTCTCGCCGCCATAAAAGATCCGCACTCGATCGACATGCCGCGCGTGAACGCGCAGCAAGCGCGCCGGATTTTAGACCGGCTCGTCGGCTATAAGATTTCACCGCTGCTGTGGGCCAAAGTTCGTGGCGGCTTATCGGCCGGCCGCGTGCAGTCGGTTGCCGTACGTCTCATCGTCGATCGTGAACGAGAGATTCAAGCCTTTATCCCGCGCGAATACTGGTCGATTACCGCACTACTCGCTTCGCATGGAAACCCAATCGTTTTTCCCGCCGAACTGCACGCAATCGCCGGCGAGCGAGCCGACGTAACGAACGAAGCACAGGCGCTCGCAATCGTCGCAGCGGTTCAGGACGCGGCTTTCCGCATCGCTTCGATCAAGCAACGCGAGCAGCGCCGCAATCCGGCAGCGCCGTTTACCACCTCGACTTTGCAGCAAGAAGCGTCGCGCAAACTTAAGTTTCGCGTACGCAAGACTATGCAGCTGGCCCAATCGCTGTATGAGGGCGTCGACCTCGGCGGAAGCGACGGCACTCAAGGGCTCATCACCTATATGCGGACCGACTCGACGCGCATCGCTGACTCAGCGCGCGACGCTGCCCGCGAGTACATTGATTCGGCCTTTGGTTCCGAATTTTACGGCGGCTCACGAACGCATAAGTTGCGCGAAGGCGCTCAGGACGCGCATGAAGCGATCCGGCCGACGTTCATCAACCGGCCGCCGAGTTCACTCGGCAGCATCCTCAAACGCGACGAGTTGCGTCTGTATGCACTCATTTGGGAACGCTTCGTCGCATCGCAGATGGCGGCCGCCGTCTACGATCAGACAACGGTCGATATTGCGGCCGGTATCTACCTGTTTCGGGCCAGCGGCAGCGTTTTAAAATTCGCCGGCTTTACCGCGGTCTATGAAGAAGGCCAAGACGATGCCCCGGACAAGACGGCTGCCGGTGTAAACGGCAAAGCGCCGAAAGCCCGGCCGATCTTGCCGAAACTCACGCAGGACGAGACGCTCGATACGCAATCCGTCGAACCCAAGCAGCATTTTACCGAGCCGCCCCCGCGTTTCTCCGAAGCGTCGCTCGTTAAAGCGCTCGAAGAAAACCGCATCGGCCGCCCGTCGACGTACTCGGCGATCGTCGAGACGATACAAGCACGCGGCTACGTCGAACAGATCGACCGCCGCTTTCATCCGACGGACATCGGCTTTTCGGTAAACGATTTACTCGCCGAACATTTCAAAGATATCGTGGATCTTGCGTTTACCGCTTCAATGGAAGCAAAGCTCGACAACGTTGCCGACGGTGGTGGCGACTGGATCAAAGTCCTCGCCGATTTCTACGGTCCGTTTGCCGCCGAACTAGCGCTCGCTGAAGAAAAGCTGCCGAAGTTCGAGCAGCGTGACGAACCGACCGACGAAATCTGTCCGAACTGCGAGCGTGCAATGGTCATCAAGACCGGCCGCTTCGGTAAGTTCATTTCGTGCACGGGTTACCCGGAGTGCAAGACGACGCGCCCGATCCTCAAAGACAGCGGCGCCATCTGTCCTAAAGACGGCGGGATGATTGCCGAGCGCAAATCGCGCAAAGGCCGCATTTTTTTCGGCTGCGCAAATTACCCGAAGTGCGATTTCGTTTCATGGGATCGGGTGATTCCCCAGCCGTGTCCGGTGTGCGGCGATTACGTTACGACCAAAATCGTCCGCGGTGGCGCCGTGACGTTCGCTTGTCACACCGATAAGACGCACGACGTGTCGATGTTCGGCGGCGCCGGTGCCGGCGCCGCGGATGAAGATCTCGAGCCCGTCGGTGTCTGATGAGCAGCCGTTGCGTATCATCGGCGGCGGTCTGGCGGGTTGCGAAGCGGCTTGGCAAGCCGCGCAAACCGGCGTGCGCGTCGTCCTGTCCGAGATGCGGCCGCACAAGCGCGGACCGGCTCATGAAACCGGGATGCTCGCCGAACTCGTCTGCTCGAATTCAATGCGCGGCGCGGCGCTCGAAAATGCGGTCGGTTTGCTCAAAGAAGAGTTGGCGCGCTGCGATTCGCTTATCATTGCGTGTGCGCGCGAGGCGGCGGTGCCGGCCGGCGGCGCGCTCGCGGTCGACCGAGCGAAGTTCGGCGCACTCGTCGAGTCGCGCTTAGCGGCACATCCGAACGTCACGATCGAGCGTACCGAAGTAACGGCACTGCCGGCAGCGGGCCACGCCATCGTTGCGTGCGGACCGCTGCCTTCCGATGCGCTCGCTGCGGCAATCGACGCGCTTGTGGGCGGCGGCCGGCTGCACTATTACGACGCCGCTGCGCCGATCGTTGCCCTTGATTCGATCGACACGTCGGTCATGTATCGTAAGTCGCGTTACGACAAAGGCCCGGGCGACGACTATCTCAACATACCGCTCGACGGCCCGACGTATCGCCAATTCGTCGCAGATCTGCGCACCTTGCCCAAGCACGAACCCAAAGAATTCGAGCTCGATGCGGCAGCCGGCAAAGTTCCGTACTTCGAGGGTTGTTTACCGATCGAGGAGATGGCGCGTCGCGGTGAAGATGCATTGCGTTTCGGACCGCTCAAGCCGGTCGGCTTGCGCGATCCGCAAACCGGCAAAACGCCGTATGCCGTCGTGCAATTGCGGGCCGAGAACGCTGCCGGCAGCGCGCTGAATCTCGTCGGCTTTCAAACGCGCTTGAGCTGGCCTGCCCAACGTGAAGCATTCAGCAAGTTGCCCGGCTTAGCAAACGCCGAATGGCTACGGCTGGGCGTCATGCATCGCAACACGTTCATCGATTCGCCGCGCGTACTCGATCGCGATCTGCGTCTGCGCAGCAATGCGCGCTTTTTCTTCGCCGGGCAGATAACGGGTGCCGAAGGATATGTCGAAGCCGCCGCGTGCGGTTTGATTGCCGGTATCGCCGCCGGACGCGAACTTGCCGGCTTGCCGCATCTCGACGTTCCGGCCGATACGGCACTCGGCGCGGTTTTAGCTCACCTCGAAAACATTGTAACTGCTGATTTTCAACCGGCGAACGTAAGTTGGACGTTCTTTAGCGCGCCGGTCGCCAGCGCGAAAATTGATAAACGCGAGAAACGCCGGCTGCTTGCCGCGCGTGCGCTCGAGCGTATCGACACGTTTGCCGCGGCACTCGGCCGGCCGCCTGCGCGAGCCGAAACTTCGGCTGTTGCGCGCGGGTAGCACCGCTGCATGACGATCCGGACGTTGGGCGAGGTTTGCTATTAAAACACGGATCCGGTCGACCACTATTTGCGCCGTTCGCCGCGACGGTACGCTCGCAATGGCCGGTGACGGTCAAGTCACGTTCGACAAATTCGTGATGAAGCACAGCGCGCGAAAAGTTCGGCGCATCGCCGGCGGCAGCGTGTTGTGTGGTTTTGCTGGCTCGGCTGCCGACGGCATTACGCTGCTCGAAAAATTCGAGAGCAAGCTTGGGGAATACAAGGGGAACATCTTGCGCGGTGCGGTCGAATTGGCGAAAGACTGGCGGCAAGACCGTGCCTTGCGCCGGCTCGAAGCACTGCTCATCGTCGGCAATGCCGAGCACCTAATGGTCATTAGCGGCAACGGCGACGTCATCGAGCCCGATGAGGGTATTGCGGCAATCGGCAGTGGGGGTCCCTACGCCCAAGCAGCGGCAACCGCGTTGCTGCACCACTCTGCGCTCGATGCCCAGACGATCGCTCGGGAGGCGCTGCACATCGCCTCGAAGATCGACATCTACACGAACGACGACATCATCGTCGAGGTTGCTTCATGACCGTATCGACACCGATTGCCGAATTGACACCACGCGAGATCGTTGCGGAACTCGATCGCTACATTGTTGGCCAGGCGAAAGCAAAACGCGCGGTCGCGATCGCGTTACGCAACCGCTTCCGACGCGATAAGCTGCCGGCCGATCTCAAAGCCGATATCATTCCGAAAAACATTTTGATGATCGGCCCGACCGGAGTCGGAAAGACGGAGATCGCGCGCCGGCTCGCAAATCTTGCCGGCGCGCCGTTCATCAAAGTTGAAGCGACGAAATATACCGAAGTCGGCTATGTCGGCCGGGACGTCGAGTCGATGGTTCGTGATTTAGCTGAGGCAGCGATTCGGATGGTGCGCGACGAGCGCACGGCCGATGTCGTCGAGGCCGCGGACGCCGCCGCCGTCGAGCGCGTCATCGATTTGCTGCATCCCGAGACGCGTCCGCCGGCGCAGGCCCAAGCCAATCCGTTTGCCGCGACGCTTGGTTCGATCTTCGGCAATAGTTTTTCGAGCGGGCAAAATGCGCCGCAAGCAGCGCCGCCGGCCGCGGCGCAAACGACTTCGTCCGACGAAACGCAGCGCGTTCGCGAGGGTACGCGCGCCGACGTGCTGCGCGGCTTTTACGATGTACGGCTGGTCGAGATTGAAGTTGAAGAAGCCCAAGCGCTGCCGATCGGTGTAATCGGCGGCGACATGAACGCGCCCGGCGGTGGCGGCGATCTCGGCGAAATGCTGGGCGGTTTGATGCCCAAACGCAAAGCCAAGAAGCGCGTAACGGTGGCTGAAGCGCGCCGCATCTTCGCCACCGAAGAAGAAGGCAAACTCATCGACATGGACGCCGTTAAGCGCGAAGCGTTGCGGCGCGCCGGCGAGCACGGCATCATCTTCATCGACGAGATTGACAAAGTCGCCGGTTCGCAAGGCAGCCGCGGCCCGGACGTTTCGCGTGAAGGCGTGCAGCGCGACATCCTGCCGATCGTCGAAGGGTCGACGGTCAACACCAAACACGGTCAGCTTAAGACCGATCACATTCTGTTCATTGCAGCCGGCGCGTTTCACATGAGCAAGCCGTCCGATTTGATCCCTGAATTGCAGGGCCGCTTTCCGATCCGGGTCGAGCTGGAATCCTTGACTGCAGCCGACTTTGAGACAATTCTGACCCAGCCGAAAAACGCGCTCATTTCACAGTACAAAGCGCTGCTCGGCACCGAAAACGTGCAACTCGAGTTTTCCGTCGATGCGATTGCCGAGATCGCTCGCATCGCGATGCAGGTCAACGATCAAACCGAAAATATCGGTGCGCGCCGGCTGCACACCGTGCTCGAAAAATTGCTCGAAGATGTCGCCTTCGATGCGCCGGAAACGACCGGCAGCGTACCGATCGACGCCGCGTACGTTCGGGGCAAACTCGAGGCGATCGCCGGCAACACCGATCTGTCGAATTTTATCTTGTAGCCGGCGGCCGGCAACCGGCATTCCGCCGCCCGGGTTGAAGTACTCGTCATGGCCTATCTGCGAACGATCTTGACGGATAACCATCCCACGCTGCGAAAAATAGCCAAGCGCGTGGATACGGCGGAAATCATGGATCCACTGTTTCAGCAACTCGTGGACGACATGTTCGAGACCCAGTACGCTGCGCCGGGCATCGGGCTCGCCGCTCCGCAAGTCGGCGTTTCGAAGCGCGTCTTTACTGTCGATCTGCAGGATAAAGACGATGAAAACGACGGCCCGCTCGTCGTGATCAATCCGAAGTTTACGTTGACCGAGGGCGAGGTCGAGGCGCTCGAAGGCTGCTTGTCCGTGCCGGGTTACGTCGGTGAGGTCACCCGTTTCGAGCATGTCGTTTGCACCGGGCTCGATCGGTTCGGCAAGAAGCTCTCGCTCGACGCGCATGGCTGGTTCGCGCGGGTTTTGCAGCACGAGATGGACCATCTCGACGGGATCATTTATGTCGATAAAGCTAAGAACGTCCGGCCTGCCGCAACCGAAGAAGAGAAAGCCGAAGCCGCCAAGGCGGCCGCCGAAGTTGCGGCGACCGAACGCCTCAACGCCGAAACCGCGCTGACGCACTGAAAAGCGTCTTTTTCGGAACCAGTGACTTTGCGGTCCCTGCGTTGCGGCGAGTCGCGACGCTGAGTGAGATCGTGGCAGTGGTGACGCAGCCGGATCGGCCCGCCGGCCGGGGGCACAAGCTGACGCCAAGTCCGATCAAAGTCGCCGCGCTCGAACTAGGAGCGCCGATTTTTATGCCGCTGCGCTTGAAGCCGTTCGCCCTCGATCTGCAAAAGCTGTCGCCGGATATTCTGGTGGTCGCTTCGTTCGGACGCATTCTGCCGCAGGCGATCCTCGACGTTCCGCGCAGCGGACTCGCGTTCAACGTGCATCCAAGCCGCTTGCCCCTTTATCGCGGAGCGACGCCGCTGCAATCGGCGTTGCGCGATGGCCGAACGCAAACCGGCGTTTCGATAATCGCAATGGACGCCGGCATGGACACCGGCGACATCCTCGTCGCCGAGCAGATCGCGATTGGGGCCGGCGAAACCTACGGCGAACTGCACGACCGGCTGGCATTACGCGGCGCGGAACTTCTCGGCACGGCGATCGAACGGCTGACCTCCGGCGCGTTAGAGCGTACGCCGCAAGATCGGCTCGGCATCGAGCCGGGCGAGATCGCCGCGACGTTGACCCGGCCGCTCGACAAAGCGGACCTCGAAGTAGATTGGACGTGGCCGGCCGCTCGGATCGTCAATGCCGTTCGCGCGTTGGCGCCGCAGCCCGCAGCACGCGCCGTCATCGGCGGCGAACGGGTCAAGCTGCTAGCAGCGCGGGCAGCACGTCGTGATGAGGTCGGTATGACGGATGATGGTGGATTTGTCGAGCAGGCCGGCGACGGTGACGGGGTCGTCGTCCTGCGGGTCACGCCGCCCAACCGTGCGGCAATGACCGGCGCGGCGTACCGTTCCATGCAGGCGGCGGTATGAGCGTTGCCGTCTCGAAGCGGCCGGTAGACTCGCGCGAAGTCGCGCTGCAAGTCGTACGCGACGTCTTCGGCGACCATCCGCGCGGTGCGCGCGAATCGCTCGACTATCGCACCCGAGCCGCCGCATTCGAGAACCGCGACCGCGGATTCGCCACCGAACTTGCGTACGGATCGATCAAAATGCGACGCTGGCTCGATTTTCAGCTGGCGCCGTTTTTAGGCGCTCGCGCGAGCACGCTGCCGAAGCCCATCGCGGAGATCCTCCGCCTGGGCGTCTATCAATTACGCTGTATGAACGGAGTGGAAGCCTATGCTGCCGTTTCCGAGAGCGTCGGCTTGGCACGGCGATACGGTCACAAGGGAACGGCAGGGCTCGTCAACGCGGTGCTTCGCCGGCTGGCCGAACAGCCGGTGCGCGAAGCGCTCGGCGACGACGACGACGCGCTGGCGATTCGCGCTTCGCTGCCGACTTGGATCGTTGCGCATTGGCGCAACCGCTTCGGCTCGGCACTGCTGCCCGCGATACTGGCCGGCATCAACGAGCCCGCCGCAATCGGCTTGAGCGTCAACCTGCAGCGCTCGTCTCAGGCCGAGGTTCTTGCCGTGTTGGGCGCAGCAGGCATTCCCGCCGCGGCGTCGCCGTTCGCCCGCGACGCCGTCGTTATCAGCGGACACGCGCCATCCTCGGCGCTCGAAGAATTAGCCGGCGGACGTTGGGACATGCACGCCGAGGCCGCCGGTTTTCCCGTCGACCTGCTCGATCCGCAACCCGGCGACGCCATTTTCGAGGCGTGTAGCGGACGCGGCAATAAAAGCGTTCAGATCGTAGCGCGGACCGGCGGTGCCGGCAGTTTCGAGTCGATCGATCTCGACGAACGGCGTGTCGCTCGCGCGCGCGAGCGCTTGATCGCCGCCGGCTGTGGTGACACGGCGCTCAATATCACCGGCGACGTCACGGTCGCGGGCGGCCCGGACGATCGCGACCGGGTCCTTGTCGACGCACCATGTTCGGGTCTCGGCATTCTCGGCCGGCAACCCGAAGCGCGCTGGCGCAAGGATCCCGCCGACGGCGCACGGCTTGCTCCGGTGCAACTGGCGATCCTTCGCGCGGCCGCGCTCCGGTTAAAAGCGAGTGGGACGCTGGTTTACGCGGTTTGCTCGACGGATGGACGTGAAAGCGAGGATGTCGTCGGTTCTTTTCTGGCGGACCGGCCGGATTTCACCCGTGCTCCGGTTGCCGAGCGCTATGCCCCGTTTCTCACAGCCGCGGGCGACGTCCGCACCGCGCCCGGCATTGACGGACGGGATGGCTTCTACATCGCGCTGCTGCGGCGTTCGGCCTGAACCCGCTCGCGCGCATCGAGCGCGTTTGTGCGCGCTTTGTCGAGGAGACGTTCGCACGCATTTTTCCCGGCGAGCTCGAACCGGCTCAGGTGGGCCGGAAACTCGTTGCGGTCATGCACGGCGCCGCCGGCGACCTGTTTCTCGTTCGCGTGCATCCGGCCGATTACGGACGCTTTGAGAGCGATCGCGATCTGCTCGAAGCGCGCTGGAGTGCGCTCTTGCACGAGGCGCAACCGCCGGGGCGACGCATCGAGCGCGTTCGCGCAGTGCTGCACGAAGATTCCGCCGTCGTCGCCGGCTCGGTAATCATCGAAGTCGTTCGCGAGGAAGCGCCGCACATCCTAAACGAAGCCGACGTTGCTCCGCTAGAATTCGTTGTCGATTGGTGCGCCGGGCGAGCCCCGATTCGCGCCGGCTTGCGGCTCGGGCGGGCAGCCGATAATGACGTCGTTCTGCCGGACCGCCGAGTTTCGCGCTACCATGCGCGGATCGTCGCCGTGCCGGGCGGACTTGCCGTTGAAGATCTCGGATCGGTGAACGGCACGTTTGTCGGCGCCTTGCCGGCAACGAGCGAACCGCTCGAAGCCGGAACGATCGTGACGCTGGGGGATACGCAGCTCCGCATCGAGCGCAATGCCCGCTGATCCGCGCCTAGCGACGTTGGGAATATCGTTCGGCGTGCTGGCGTTCGTGGCGCTCGTTCGCAATCGGCCCGGCCCGCTGCCGGCCGCCGCCCTCGACGTTGAGGTTCCGACCGGCATCGAGTTAGTCGTGAAGTTCGGGGGAATAATCGAAGTGCGGCGCTTCGCGCGACGCGTTCTCATTGGGCGGGCTCCGCGAGCGGATCTTCGGCTCGACGATCCGCAAGTCAGCCGCTTGCATGCCCGCATTGAAATGCGCGATGATGGTGTGCATGTTGCCGACCTCGGCAGCCGCAATGGGACATCGGTGGATGGTGTGCTTCTCACCGGAAGTCGCCGTCTCCGAACGGACGAAGAAATAGCAATCGGGGCAGCATCCATCATTTTTCGAGGGGTCGGGGCATGGAGATAGCGGTCGGGTCGCAGCCGGGGCTTTGGCAGCGCAACGGAGCGGAATCGCACGTGGCGGAAGTCATCGCGCCCGGGGTGGTCCTGCTCGCCGTGGCCGACGGTTTCGGCAGCGTACGCGGCACGCCGGTTGCCGCGGTTACCGTCCACACCGTACGCGATGCGCTGCGACGGAAGATCCGCGCCGATACGCGCGATCCTCGATCGCACCTGATGTCGGCCTTCTCGGCGGCCAACGCGCGCGTTTTTGCCCAGACCGGGAGCACCGACGATTTTGTGGCCGGCGGTGCTTCGCTAACCGCCGCATTGATGATCGACGATCACGCATATATCGCGCACGTCGGACAAGCGCGAGCGTATCTATGTCGTGACGGCGCGCTTTCGGCGTTGACCGAAGATGATTCGTTGGGTGGTGACGAGTGGGCAACTGCTCGGACGCATGTACCGACCGAGGCGCGTACCGGAAACTTATTGACCCGAACGCTCGGTACCCAAGCGACGCTCGAAGCCAGCGTCATGCACGTGCGCCTGATGCATGCCGACGCGCTGATGCTAACGACGGGCGGCGTTCACGCCGTCGTAACTCCGGATGAGATGCTCTACGCCCTTCAATCAGCGAATAGCTCGAGCGATGTCGCGTCCCGGATGCTCGAATTGCTTAAATTGCGCGGCGCGCCGCACGGCGGCACCGTCATCATCGGCCGGGCCTTGACCGAGCGCGCCGCGCCGGCAAGTGATGGTTTTCGACCCGCGACAATGCGCACGGCCATCGTCGCACTCGCGGCCCTGCTGGCCGCCACGTTCGTGGCAATCGTCGTGCTGCACGCCGTTTTTGCTCCGTAGGTTCGGCGCGGCGATGCCGATGGGCGTCGCGCTGGGGCTCGCATGGACGTTCTTCCATCTTGCAAGCCCGGCGGCGGTCGGATCGCAGCCGCTGCTGGGCGGACTCGCCGCCGCTGCGTTACTCTGGGTGCTGACGGCACCGCCGAACGTTCGGCGCGACAACACCTTGCCCGCACTCGCGGTGTTGCTTTCCGCTCTGGGCTTACTCGCGGTTGCGCGAATTTCACCGCAATTAGCGCAGCGTCAAACAATCTGGCTGGCGTTTTCGCTCGCGCTGGCGATCGTGCTGGGACCCGCCTTTCGCCGCTTTCGCGGGCTCGCGGCCTACAAGTACATTTGGATTTTACTAGCGATCGCGTTATTCGTCGCGCTTGCGGTCTTTGGACAGGAAGTGAACGGCGCAAAGCTGTGGATCCGCGCCGGCGGCATTCAGTTCGAGCCGGTCGAAGTGATCAAGTTGCTCGTTGTCTTGTTCATGGCGTCGTATCTCGCCGAAACGGCCGACGTCATCGCGCGGACGCGGCTCTGGTCCTTACGAGCCAACGCCAAATACCTCGGCCCGCTGTTCATCGGCTGGGGCGCCTCGATGGCGATTTTAGTGTTCGAGCACGATCTCGGCATGGCGACCTTGCTGCTCGCGACATTCGCTGCAATGCTCTACGTGGCAACGCGGCGCCTCGACCTCATCGCGGGCGGGGCCGCCGTTTTCGCGGTGTCCGCGTATCTTGCGGCGACGCATTATTCATACGTACGCGCGCGGATCGCCGTGTGGCAGCACCCGTTTGCCGATCCATTCGGCGCCGGTTATCAAACCGTGCAATCGCTGTTCTCGTTAGCTGCGGGCGGTATTTTTGGAACCGGCTACAATTTAGGCCGGCCGGATTACATCCCGAGCGTCGCGACGGATTATATTTATGCGGCATGGAGCGAAGAGTGGGGTGCCGTCGGCGCGATCGCCGTGTGCGTCGCATTTTTAGCGCTCGTTCGCCGCTCGCTGCGGGTCGCCCAACGTCAGCCCGATCTATACGCGAAGCTACTCGCAACCGGGTTAGCCGTCACGCTCGGCTTTCAGGTGTTCATCATCATCGGCGGCGTCTTACGCTTATTTCCGCTGACCGGAATAACGCTGCCGTTTTTTTCCTACGGCGGAAGTTCGCTTGTGACCAACTACGTGCTCGTTGCATTCGTTTGGGCGATCTCGAGCGAGCCGCGACGGATTGAACCTTCGATGGCTTCCGGCGAAAAGCTGTTCGTCGAGCGCCGAACGACTGCGGCGTCCGATCGAGCAACGTCGTCAAATTAAACGGCTCGCCGGCGCAGGCGTCGAACACGGTTTAGCGTCGCGGGTCGCTGAGACGACTCGCCGGAGCCGGCTGATGCCGAACGCGCATGTGTGCGCAACCGATTTACGTACGGCGAGCGGTTCGCGGTTGAAGCGATGCGGTTGCAGACCGGGCCTTGCAGACAGTTGCGTCTTATGGAACTTCGTGTGTGCCGACGACCGTTGCTGCGGCGATTGCCGCGTTGCGTAACGCGGCGATCAGTTGTTTTTTTCCGGCCGGACGATCGAACGTAAGCCGCTCCCGCACGGCGAAGAGTTGAAACACGTAGTGATGTGGACCGTGGCCCGGGATCGGCGTCGGCGGAAGAAACGCCCGGCCGCCGGCGCCGCGACCGACGGTGATTTCAGGGTCGTGATTGTTACGTTGCGCGGGCGGCGGTATCGAACCGGCACCGAGCAGCGCGCGTCCCGGATCGATGCCGTACGCGACTGCATGCACCAGCGGGACCGGAAGCGGAGCGTCTCGGTCTTCGACGATGAGCGCCAGCTCGACCGTGCCGGTCGGGACACCGCGCCAACGTAAAGGCGGCTGTCGTCCAAGCGCGCCGACATACGCCGCGCCCATCGGTCCGCCGTCGGCGAACCCGTCGCTCGTCAGCTCGAAATGCGGTAACGCTCGCAGGATCGGATCGTTCGATGCAAGGCGGGAGCCGCCGCTCCGAACGTTGCGCAACAATCGGCCGATTCGATTCGATCCGGAGCCTTTGCGCGGCCGCGGCCAAAGCACGATGCCGACGGCTGCTGCGGCGGCAACCGCGTACACGCGTTTCATAGCGGCATTGTACCCGTATCGCGGCGGCAGACCTCGCAGGTAACGGGGCAGCGGCGGATTAAACGCGCGATCCGCAGCAGCCGTGTACACTATTCGCCGGCTATACAATGCGACAAGGAGCTTGAGATGCACGTTCGCGAGTCCGGCCCGGTCGATCCGCAGCTCGTGCCGTTTCGGACGCTTGCGAACGGCGCGCGCATTCCGGCGATCGGTCTTGGTACGTTCGGTTCCGATTCCGTTGCCGCGCAAGATATTGCCGCAGCGGTCTATGGTGCCGCGCAGGTCGGCTATCGGCATTTCGATTGTGCGTCGGTGTATGGAAACGAAGCGCTCGTCGGGACGGCATTCGCGAAGATGTGGGCCGGCGGTTTATCGCGCGACGAATGCTGGATTACCTCGAAGCTGTGGAACGACAAGCATGCTCCGGACGACGTGGCTGCAGCGTGCGAGCAGTCACTGCGCGAGCTCGGTCTTCAATACCTCGACTTGTATTTGGTGCATTGGCCGTTTCCGAATTTCCATCCGATCGGTTGCGACGTCTCATCGCGCAGTCCCGATGCCAAGCCGTACGTTCACGAACGCTTTATGCAGACGTGGCAAGCGATGGAAGCGCTGGTAAGGCGCGGCCTCGTGCGCCATATCGGCACCTCGAACATGACGATCCCCAAGCTTCGCAAACTGCTGCCCGACGTATCGATTCGACCGGCTTGTAACGAACTCGAACTGCATCCGCATTTCGCGCAACCCGAATTGTTCGCGTTTCTGCAAAACGAACGTATCGTACCGATCGGGTTTAGTCCGCTCGGTTCACCCGGTCGTCCCGAGCGCGACCGGACCGACGACGATACCTCGCCGTTGACCGACCCCGTTATCGTCGCCATCGCGGCCGCGCACGGTGCGCACCCGGCGGAAATCTGTTGCAAATGGGCCGTTCAACGCGGACAGATACCGATTCCGTTTTCAACGAAAGCTCGTAATTACACGGCCAACCTGCGGGCGGTGACGGGCGATCCGTTAAGTGAAGCGGAGATGAACCGGATCGCGGCGGCCGATCGCAACTGCCGCTTGATCAAAGGCCACGTTTTCCTCTGGAAGGAGAACCAAACGTGGCACGATCTATGGGATGAAAGCGGCCAGATCACGCCCGCGTAATGCGGCACCGTCGCGCGAGCGCGCAAAGGCACGGCACGTATGTTAAAGGGGATCTCGCCCTACATTAGCCCCGAATTACTCGCGGTCTTAGCCGAAATGGGGCACGGCGACGAACTCGTTCTCGCCGACGCGAATTTTCCGGGCGCCACGGTCGCAAAACGCTTGTTGCGCGCCGACGGTATTTCCGTCTCCGTTATGCTCGCTGCCATCATGCCGCTTTTCGCGCTCGACACGTATGCCGAGCCGCTAACGATGATGCAAGTCGTGAGCGGCGATGAAGTCGATCCGGCCGTCGAGGCCGATTTCATGCGCGTCATCGCACGCCATGATAAAGATGCGCCGCAACCCGTGCGAATCGAGCGCTTCGCCTTTTACGAGCGCGCGCGCGATGCGTTCGCCGTACTCATGACGGGCGAAGCCCGCAAGTACGGTAATCTCATCCTGCGCAAAGGCGTGATCTTACCGCCGGCTTCGTCCGGTTAAAGCGCAACGCGAACCGGGCGTTTACGATCCGGAGTTCGGTCGCTTGAATAGCGTGCGGAACAGTTCTTTAACGCCCGGCGTGTCGCGGCGGTCGCTTTTGCGCCGGTCGATCGTCACGGCCTGCGTGACGACGCGGCGATCGCCGCGCCGGCGAACCGGCTCTTCGACCGGCGTGATATCCGACGGTGCGTTGCTCTCTGGATTCGACATATCGTTCATTATCGGCAGCTCCGGTGCGACTCTTTACGCTCGACCGCGCGAACACTGACGCGCCGTCCGAGCGGAGGTGTACGGTAACGATGCCCGAGCGCGCCTGTCAGACCAAGCTGCAGCGACTGGAAACGAGCAGGCCTAAAGCGCGTTTAGGCTTCCGGTTCGAGACGCACGCGAGGTGGGAGCTTTCGAGCGTGCTTACCGGTTAGCCGAAGTCGACGTCCCCGGCCGTGGCCGTCCCGGCGCTCCGCCCGGGCGCCGTTCAACGCGTGACCTCGCCCGCGCTGCGTTCCGGCTGCCGTCGGCGTTTTTATGGGTGGACGCGCCGGCGCATATTCCAGCGCTTTACTCGGCGCCGCGAGCGTTGCGCCGCCCGCGCCACGTGCGCCTGATGCATTAGACCGGAGATGCTGTTGACGCTGTCGACCATTAAATCGGTCTCGGAAACGAGCACGCCCGCTTCCACCGCTCGATCGTCGAGTAACTGCGTCCGTAGCGCTATTTGGAGATCGCGCAGCGGCGGAAGGGAAGGTGGCTCGTCGAGATTTCGCAACGCGGCGGCGAGTCCGGCGAGCGTCTCATCGAGAGCCGAGCGTAACGCCGGCAATGCCGGATGATCGAATGTCGCGGCGCGCGTAAGACGCGCCTGTAAGGTCAATGCCGCTAAGCTGTAGCGCCGCGCTGCCGAGAGGATACCCAGCGCGGACCGAACGCCGATCGTTCGTGCATGCACGGGTTCGGCGAGCATGCGATCGACGGACGCCTCCGCGTTCGCCCGCGCGAGCCGGGCCCGCAGTTGAATGGCGAAGAGTTCCCGCTCGTCGCGCGCATTTGGATCGCTGTAACCGGCCAAGACGCCGTTGCCGTAGGCGGCCACGCGTTCGACATACGTTGCAAGCTCGACCGAAACCCGTTCGCGCTCCCACGCCGGCCACAGTGCGTACGCCAGCAATGCCAGCACGCCCCCGACGATCGACGCCGAAAGCCGTTCGACGACCGCCGTATGCTCTGCTAAACCGCCGAATGCCAGCAGAAATATCACATATGCCGTCACCCCGACGGAGAACAAAGCGAAATTCGCAGCGACCGTGAGATACGCAACGCCGGCGGCGAACAGCGCTAGGAGTAAGTATGTTTCGGGTGCCGGGCGGAGCAACAGCGCGATCAGCGATGCTGCCAGCGCACCCAGAAAGGTGCCCGACATGCGGGCGATACCGCGCATGAACGTTGCCCCGAAGTCCGGCCGCAAGACGATCGCGGCGGTTAGCGGTATCCAATATGCGCGCGGCAGCGGAAGCGTATGTTCCAGCGTACATGCCGCGAGCAAGGTCAACCCGACCCGGACCGCATGCCGCCCGAACGGCGATTTGAGCGTGGCGTTCGCGCGCAGCGTTGCCAGTGCATCGCTAACGACGCTGGGATGAAACAGCCGCGCCGCAGCCGACTCCGAGGGTGGTCCGGGATTGGGCTGATCCGGAGCTTTGCCGGCTCGCCACCCGGCGCGAAGTTGTCCGGTTAATGCGCGCCCGTCGCCGACGGACTGACGCAAGATACCATAGTCGGCCGAGCCGGTAGGTACAGAGCGCAGCGCCGTTTCGAGGGTGACGATGTCGCGGTCGAGCGCCGTCCAAGTCGCAGCTAGGTCGTCCGGCGCGCGTGCCTCCGTCAACGCATCGGCAATCTCGACGAGGACATCGCGGGCGTGGGTGCTCAAAGTAACGAGGGCTTGAGCGGGGGCGGCAAGGCCATGTGACGCCAGCGTATAGCGATCGGTGGACACCGCGGCGATCGTCGCTCGTAAACGCTCGGCTTGAACGAGGAGCGCCTCGAAGATCGCCGTTTCCCCGCGTCTGGCAAACGGCTGCGGGTCGGCAAGCGTACTCTTTACCAGTTGCAATGTCTGCGCGTTCGGCGATTCGAGGCTGCGCTCGGCGATGTTTCCCGAAAAGTCGGCTAACGCGCGATAGGCGCGCTGAAGTACCGTCCGCTCGGCGGAAAAGCGCTGCAGCGGCCAAACGAGGACCAGCAGGATGGTTTGCAGGACACCGCCGGCAACGACCAGCAACGCCTGCTGCTCGGCCTGTGCCCCGCTAAAGCCGATCTTGCTGAAAACGATCAGTGCCACGAGCGATTGAAGGCCGACGATGTTGGCGGCATTTCCGAGCGCCGACAGAAGTCCGAAACCGATGCCCCAGATGACGGTGACGGTGACGTTTAGGACGGCGCTTTCGCCGGTCAGACTGCCGACTAGCGCGCCGGCACCCGTTGCTGCTGCGGTGAACAGCATGATCGCCGCGCGGGTACGGTAAACGCCTTGGCGCGAGGCGAAACCGACGACTTGCGCACCCAGGGCGGCCGAGACGCCCGAGAGCGGGTGCGCGGCCAGTAACGCGACGACGAGCGGAATTGCGACGCCGATGGTGCACCGCAGTGCGTAAAGCGGCTCGATGGACGCGGAGTCGACGCGAACGATATCTTTGACGAAACGACGAAAAAACGACGAGGCGGGCACCGGGCGATGTTCGCGCACGTACGACCGTTGGCCTCATCGGCGAGGGATTTTTGACCGCCCGGCAAGCGCTCGGCTATGCGATGTTTACGTACACGCGATTCCGCCCGCGCATTTTCGCTTCGTAGAGAGCGGCGTCCGCACGGGCCAGCGTCGGGCCGAAAAAAGCCGCATCTTTTTCGGCCGCCGTCACGCCGATACTTACCGTACAGGTGACCACGGCGTCGTCGATCGGCACGCTCAAATCGCCGATGCGCCGGCGTAGGCGCTCGGCTAGCAATTCGGCCCCGGCAAGATCGGTTTCCGGCAGCAAGATTGCAAATTCTTCGCCGCCGACGCGGCCGACTAAGTCGGTCACGCGCGTGCCGGAGAAGAGCAGCTCACTCAATGCCTTGAGAATCGTGTCGCCGGCGGCGTTCCCATGCGCCTTATTGATCGGATCGAGCTGGTCGGGATCGATCATCAACAATGACAGCGGTCGTTGATAGCGATTGGCTTTGTGAATTTCCACGGCGCCGCGATCTTGAAAGCTGCGCCGGTTGAGCGTTCCGGTGAGCGGGTCGGTCGTCGCGGCTTGGTTCAATGCCGCAAAATCAGCGGCGAGTCGCCGGCTGCGACGTAGTGCCGGTGCGACCGCTCCGGCAGCTTGAAAAACAAGTGCCGCCGACAGCGCGATGAAAACGACGATACTGCCTGCCCGGAGGGCGCCGACGTGCGCTTGCGTACGAGCTTCCGCCACGTGCACGGCCGCTGCAAGGCGGTCGGCGATCGGACGGCGCGCGGCGCGGATCGCTGCCGCGACCGTATCAGCCTGCGGATCGCCGGGTGCAAGCGCGTCAAGCCGGCGTGCATCGGCTAGATACCGCACGATCGGCGTGCCGGCTGCAACCGGTACGTCCGCCTGCGTCAGCGCGCCGATCGCCGCACGCAAGTCGGTGCGAACGCCGGCCTCGCCGCTGCGGTACTGAGCGCTAAGCGCAGCGATCGTTTGAACCAAACTGCGCTCGGTCTCGATCGAACGCAGCGACGCTGCACTGGTCTGCTGCAGTCCGATCGCCGATGTAAGAAGCACCAACGACGCGATTGCAAGGATGGCAACGGTTCCGGCGGCCAGCGCACCGGTAAGAGCGAGGCGGTAAAGCCCGGCGGGCGACGGGCCCGCGGCTGTCGACGGTTCGGTTGCGGACATGCGGTACCCCGGACGGAACGTTAGGCATTCCATCGGCGGGACGCCGGCGGCGTTTAGCCGGCGGAGCGTTTTGATCGCAGATCTTTGCAATAGCTGCTGCTTATAGCGGCGGCTTGGCAAGACTCGTTGCGAAGAGTGTCGCGACGATTGCATGCATCGGCGGATCGACCCGCAATAAGCGTTCGCGCGTCGCACGCGGCCACAACGATTGGGGGTCGTTGACTTCGACCCACGCGCGCATCGCTTCGGCAAAGTATTCATCGAGACCCGATGCTGCGTAGGGGGTAACGAAAGCCCGGGCTCGCTCGAACGCACCGCGAATGCGCGGATCGACGCCGCTTAGATAAACGCCGCCGCCCAACGCGCAATCGAGTGCGTGCGCAAATTCATGCGCGACGGTCATCGGACTTGCGGATCGCAAAAACATCGTGCGTTCCTCGACGACGAAAAGACCGGCGGGCGGAATCGGCCAATCATCGACGCCTGCAGCAAGGCGGCGCAACACGTGCGACCGATCGCGATAGCCCTCGTGCCTTGCAAGCATCACGAGCCGGATCCCCGCGTCGGCGGCCAACTGCTGCGCGCCCGCGCCGAAGCGCCCGAGCGTTGCGTGGATCGCGCGTAAGGTGGAATCGTCGGCGCCGGTGATGGAGAGCGTTTGGGCGGAGGGCATCGCTTCATGCTGCACTGCGCGCATGTGCGCGCAATTGCCGGTAGTTGGCCGGCTTGCGCGCGACATAATGGCGCTGCTCGCGCTTGCCGATACTCTAGTGACGGCGGCGAGTTAGGCCTCGAACGCAGTCGTGCGCGTCGAATTCGGGCTCCACGCAGGTAAAGGCGTTGTTAACCGTTGAGCGATTCAACCGATTCCGCATTCCGGCCCGGCGGCGAGCCGTGGGCGTGTGCGTCCGCCGACGCCCAACGGCATGAATCGGGCACCATCGGTGTGTGGGAGTTCGACGTCCGTAGCGGCAGCTTGCTCTGGGATCGCACCATGCTCGCGCTACACGCAAACGGAACGGCGACGCTTTCCGTCGACCGGTGGTTACGCGAGGCCGTCCATCCGCTCGACCGCGACCGGTTGAGGTCCGAACTCGATGCTGCACTGCAAGGTGCGGTCTTCAACACCGAGTATCGCGCCGTCGGGCCCGACGGTAACATCCGAATCATTCACTCGTTAGCAACGGCCGTCGTCGGCGCCGCCGCATCGCCGTTGCGCCTTACGGGCTTGGCCTTAGACGTCACCGCGTTGCATACCGCACGGGAACGCGAGCGCAGCGAGAAAGCCGCACTTGCCGATAGCGAAAAGCGGCACCGGGCGTTGATCGAGGCGATACCGCAGATCGTTTCGGTTGTCGGATCCGACGGTCGGCTAGAATACGTCAATGCTCGCTGGACGCAATATACCGGTTACACGCTCGAAGAAGTTCGGGCCGCCGGCCGCATCGCGACGCTCGAAGCCGAGGGGCTTGCTTTGCTCAACAGTCATCGCCTGCGTTCGCCGGCGACCGAATTTGAGTGTGAGGTACGCTTGCGGCGGCACGACGGGGTTTTTCGCTGGCAGTTGTTTCGCTCGGTGCCGATCGTCGACGACGCCGGCTTGCAAGGCTGGATCGTCAGCGCAACCGATATCGAAGATCGCAAGACCGCCGACGGACGTCTCGCGCGCGCGTCGGCGGAGATCGCACATCTCGCGCATCACGATCCGCTAACGAATCTGCCGAATCGCAAATTCGTGATGGAGCGGCTCGCTCAAGCGATCGCGAAAGCCGCGCGTAATAACGAACATGTGACGGTGTTGTTTCTCGACCTCGACCGGTTCAAAAACATCAACGACCGGCTCGGACATTCGGTCGGCGACCGGATTCTGACGCAAACGGCTCAACGTTTGAGCCGCGCGCTGCGCGCCGACGATACGGCGGGCCGCGTCGGTGGTGACGAGTTTGTTATGATTTGCGCGGGTCATGCCGACGCCGACGAAGGGTTGTTGGTCGCTAACCGGCTTCTAGCGGTTATCTCGGAGCCGATCGACGTCGACGGCGATCTGCTGACGATCGCGGCGAGTATCGGTATCAGCCGCTATCCGGCCGACGACCGCAATGCCGATGCGCTCGTGCGGAAGGCCGACGTCGCGATGGCCAGTGCGAAACAAAGCGGCCGGCATGCGATACGCATGTTTGCACCCGAGATGAACGTCATGCTTGCCGCCACGATAAAGTTCGAGACCGAGATACGCGCGGGAATTGCCGCCCGACAATTTGCCGTTTATTACCAGCCGATGATCGACGTGCGCTCCGGGCGGCTCAGCGGCGGAGAAGCGCTCGTGCGCTGGCAGCATCCGCAACGCGGCTTGCTGCAACCCGGCGATTTCATTGCTTTTGCCGAAGAGCACGGCTATATCTTGGACATCGGTGCGTTGGTGCTCGATCGTGCGTGCGCCCAAATCAAGCGGCTCGAAGCCGGCGGCAATTCGGACTTCCGCATCGCGGTCAATGTCGCGGCTCCGCAGTTCCAACATGCCGACTTCGTTCGCAACGTCGCGGCGACGATTGCCTTGCACGCAATCGACGTCCGGCATGTCGAGCTCGAGATAACCGAAAGTATGGTAATGGGAAATACCGCTGCAACGATTCGTGTACTGCACGAGCTCAAGGCGCTGGGCGTGAAGCTGTCGCTCGACGATTTTGGAACCGGCTACAGCTCGCTTGCGTATATCAAGAATTTTCCGATCGATACGCTCAAAATCGATCGTTCCTTCGTACGCGACATCGCGACGGATCGTACGGACCAGGCACTGGCAAAAACCATTATTACCTTAGCGCATAGTTTAGGCATGCGGGTCGTCGGCGAGGGGGTTGAAACAGCGGCTCAGCTGGACGTGCTGCGTGCGTATGGCGCCGATAGTTGTCAAGGCTATTACTTCAGCCGACCGCTGCCGGCCGAGCAATTCGAGCGCTTCGAACGGACGTATCGGCCGCTTGTCACCGCATAGTATGCCGGCACCCGCACCGGCCTCCGACGTTGCGTGCAATTCGCTCGTCGAGCGAATCTCCGGCGGGCTCGCCGCGCTCAACGATGCGGCGGCGATCTTCGACTGGCCGGCAACCGGCGACGCTCCGCGACTCGTTTTCGTCAATGCAGCTTTTGAATCGTTATTCGGTTATGCCGCCGGCGAGATCGCCGGCCGGCCGGCCGACTTCTTATATGGATCGTCGACGGATCTCGAAAGCGTCGCGTTTTTGAGCGACCAATTGCGCGCAACCCGTCAGGCGCGCGGCCCGGTCGTGTATTATCGGCGCGACGGCGTACCGGTCTATGTCGAACTGAGTTTGCGCATCGTCGATGCTGCCGGCAGCGATCGTGACCGCTATGTCGCTGCGATGTTGCGCGACGTCACGACGCATAAAGAGTTTCAACTCGCGATTGCAAAAGAAAAGCGCAAGTTGCAGGTAACGCTCGCTGCGATCGGCGACGGGGTCATTACGACGGTCGCCGACGGACGCGTCGATTTCGTGAATCTCGCTGCTCGAACGCTGTTCGGCATTGACGCCGCCGAAGCGTACGGACAACCGATCGCCGAAGCATTACGCTTGACCGATACGTCCGGCGCGACGATCGACATGCTGGGCGGGATCGCGGATGCCGCTCGCGTCAGTCGCGGTCAGGCCCTGTTCACGCGCGGCAGTGCCGTCAAACATATCGCGTACGTGACCTCGTCGATTGCCGGTGAGGGCTATGTGATGGTGCTGCGCGACGTAACCGCTCAACACCGCCTCGCGACTCAACTCTCGTATGAAGCGTCGCACGATCCGCTCACGGGGATGTACAACCGGCGCAAATTCGACGAGTTGCTCGAAGATGCAATCGATGGGGTGGTACGCGGCGAAGGCCCGCACGCTCTGGCTTTCCTCGATCTCGACCGGTTCAAGCGGATCAACGATACCTGCGGTCATGCCGTCGGCGATCGCGTGTTGCTCGACCTCGCACATCTCTTGCAGCAGCAATTGCGCGGGCGCGACGTGCTCGCGCGTATCGGCGGCGATGAGTTCGCCATTCTCTTGCACGGCTGTTCGCTCGACAACGCGCACCGCGTGCTCGACGTGCTGCGTCAAGCGGTCGAGTCGTACCGGTTGCGCTACCACAATGTCGAGTATGAGGTCGGCGTCAGCATCGGTGTCACGGCAATCGATGCACCGCCGGCCGATGCAGCGACGCTTTGCAGCCGCGCGGATGCCGCGTGCTATGCAGCCAAACATAGCCGGAGCGCCGCCGCCGAACGCTGAGCGGACGCAAGCGCAGCGCCGGCCGGCGGCGAAACGACTCTGCGTGGAAAGTGAATCCCAAAACGGCGAGCATGCAACACGTGCGCTTGGAGAGCATCTT
>CBDCCS010000028.1:0-14338 GCA_965214935.1 Candidatus Velthaea sp.
TTGGAGAGCATCTTGCGATCGGCGCGGACGAGCGCAACGCCAAATGGCGTCATCGCTTATACGACTTGATTGCGACGGCACGCTTATGCGAGCGCAACCCGCGGATCGTTACGGGCCCCGATGATTTCCCATACTACGCATTGGAGGTGCCGCAGTCCGCGCGCCGCTGCACGACCGTCGCAATTCCGGATCTCGTCGAGCGCGCGACGACGCGTGGACGCGGTGCCATACTGCACTGCGGAGCCGCCGATCCGTGGATCTTTTCATGCGGAGATCTTGCAACGCAGCGGGCCTTCGGAACCTACGAATTCCCGCGCATCGGTGTTCCGCTGGGAACCGGCCCGGTCATGCGCGACGTACGCAAAAACCCTGCCGACGTCTCGATTGGAGCGCCGCCGGCGACACTGTTGCCCGGCTTCGTGCAACCACTGCTGCACCGCTTCTTTACGCAACGGCTCGGTATCGCCGAGCCGGGCGTTCTGGCGCTGCTCTCCGCGCAACAGCAGCCCGCCGAGCAGTTAGTTTTTCGCCTGTCGCGCGCCGACTTTCACGGCGAAGCCGAATTCGAGACGGCGCTTGCGGGCGTCAGCTGGTTCCTACCGCGCCACATCGTTGTTTCCGTCCTGCCGCCCGACGTCGTTGCGGGGCTCGATCGGGCATTCGTTCCGTTATCCGGGTAGGGCTGCGTTGATGTCGGCGAGTTCCTCGGTGCTCAGGCGAAACGATGCCGCACCGATCCAGCCGTCGACTTGCTGCGAATCGCGGGCGCCGACGATCGCGCCGGTAACGACCGGATCGCGCAACGTCCAGGCAATGGCAACTTCGCCCGGCGACCGTCCGTGCCGCGCGCCGACGGTTTTGAGAACTTCGACGAATGCAAGATTTTTCGATAGCGCCGGTTCTTGAAATGCGGGCGCGCGGCTGCGCCAGTCGTTTGACGGCAATGCCGTCGCGCGTTCCTTGGTCATTGCGCCGGTAAGCATGCCCGATGCCATCGGCGAATAGACGATGACGCCGATATCATGCGCGCGGCAGAACGGTAAGATCTCGGCTTCGACGTCGCGCTTGATCGGGCTGTACGGCGGTTGCAACGAGGTGATCGGCGCGATCGCATTCGCGCGCTCGAGTTCGGCAACATCGAAATTTGAAACACCGATATAGCGCACTTTGCCTTCGCGCTGTAAATCCGCAAGGGTCGCCCAGCCGGCATCGATATCTTCGATCGTATCGGTCGGCCAGTGAACTTGATACAGGTCGATAGTCTCAACCTTGAGGCGCGCCAAGCTGCCTTCGCATTCGTCGCGTAACGATTTGGGATCGAGCGAGATAACCGTGTCGCCATTCGCATCCGCGAGCTGTGCGCACTTGGTGAAGACATACGGCCGTTCGCTCTTCGGGATGCTTTCCAGAGCGCGAGCGACGACGGATTCGGAATAGCCCGCGCCGTAGGCGTGTGCGGTGTCGATCCAATTGACGCCGCGTTCGATTGCCCGGCGTATCGCGGCGACGGAGTCGTCATCGTTCTGATCGCCCCAGCCGTACTTCCATTCGCCGCCCCCGATCGCCCAAGCGCCGAATCCGACTGCGGTGATATGCAGGTCGCTCGTTCCGAGCTGACGCGTTTCGAGCAGTGTTTTCATCATGCCGGCTACGTACCCGGCGAAACGCAATACATGCCGTTACGCGCGCCCGAGCACCGCAGGGCCGGCCATTCTCAACGCTAAGAGCAATCGATTGTGAGCTCGTTCACCACCATCGACCCGTATGACGAACAAGCGATCGAAACGTTCGAGACATTCTCGTCCGCTCAGATCGATGCCGTTCTCGATCGTGCACGTGCGGCGTACGTTGCCGGCCGCGCGACACCGTTCGCGCAGCGAGCCGCCTGCATGCATGCTGCGGCCGGCGTACTGCGTTCGCGGACCGCAGAACTTGGCGCAACGATCACGCACGAGATGGGCAAGCCGCTCGCGGAAGCGGAAGCCGAGGTCCTCAAATGTGCGACGTGTTGCGATTACTATGCCGACAATGCCGAACGCTTTCTAGCCGATGAGCCGACGATCTCGAACGCAACCCAAAGCTACGTTGCGTATCAGCCGCTAGGCGTCGTGCTTGCCGTTATGCCGTGGAACTTTCCGTTTTGGCAAGTCTTCCGTTTCGCTGCCCCCGCGCTCATGGCCGGCAATGTCGGTGTGCTCAAACATGCAACCAACGTCACGCGTTGCGCGCTCGAGATCGAGCGTGTGTTTGCTGCGGCCGGATTTCCGCCCGGTGCTTTTACGACCGTCATCGTGCCGGGCAACGATGTCGCCAAGCTCATCGACGATCCGCGAATCGCCGCCGTGACCCTCACCGGCAGCGAGGCTGCGGGTGTCTCGGTCGCGACGGCCGCCGGGCGAAACTTAAAGAAGACCGTGCTCGAACTGGGCGGCTCCGATGCCTTTATCGTGCTGGCCGACGCCGATGTTGACGCGGCTGCCCGAACGGCACTCAAAGCGCGCTTTCAAAATGCGGGTCAGAGCTGCATCGCTGCAAAGCGCTTCATCGTCGAAGCGCCGGTCTACGACGCATTCGTCGAACGTTTGGCGGCCGGCGCAAAGACGCTCGTCGTCGGCGATCCGCGCCGACGCGAGACGTCGGTCGGGCCGATGGCGCGCAGCGATCTGCGCGACGAACTCGCTCAACTCGTCGACGCGACGCTCGCGCAAGGCGCCCGGCTTGCCGCCGGCGGCGGCAACGGGCGAAAAGCCGGCTACTTCTACGAACCTGCCGTCATCGCCGATGTCCGGCCGGGTATGCCGCTCTTTGAAGAAGAGACATTCGGTCCCGCGGCGGCGGTGATCGAGGCGCGCGACGCCGACGAAGCGGTGGCCTTGGCAAACGATTCCCGCTATGGACTCGGCGGAAATCTGTGGACGCGCGACATCGAGCGGGCGAAGTTCCTTGCCCGCGGACTTGAAAGCGGCGGTGTCTTCATCAATGGGATGACGGCCAGCGATCCACGGCTGCCGTTCGGCGGCGTGAAACGCAGCGGCTACGGGCGCGAGCTTTCTTATTTCGGGATTCGCGAGTTCATGAACGTGCAGACGGTTTGGATCGGACCCGATCGCAGCGCGGATGCGAGTGCCGTCCCGGCTGAATGATCGCTAGGGCGTGCGGCGTTTTGATTTCGACGGACTGCCCCACAGGCGGTCGAAGAAGTCCGGCTCACCCGTAGCGTTCTCGCTGCGCGGTTCCCGGCCGCGATAAAGCTGAAGCCGTTCGGCGGTAAAGGCGGCATTCGCATCGAGCGCAAGGATTTTGCGCCAGCGCATTTGCTGATCGATGCGTGCGACGAGTTCGCGCGGATCGAATGGCTTGGTAAGAAAATCTTGGACGCCGGTTTCGAGGGCCACGACCCGTTCTTCGATCTGCGAGTGCGTCGTGAGCATGACGATCGGTATTCCGCGCGTTGAATCATCTGCTTTGAGCTTGGCGACGGTTGCGCGTCCGTCGAGTACCGGCATCATCCAATCGAGTAAGATCACGTCCGGTTTTTCGAGTTGAACGGCATCGAATGCCAGCTGTCCGTTTTCAAACGCGCGAATCGCAAAGCCGGCGCGCGACAAGACCGCGCATAACAGCATGCGTGTCGCAGCATCGTCTTCGGCGATGAAGATTTTACCGTGCGACGGTGCACTTTGCGCAGTTAATGTCATGAGCTCTCCATATGTCGTTAAACAATGGCGACCGGTGCCGTGAGGAAGACGGACGGGCATCGCAGACCGTAGGAACACCACGGCGGGCAACGGACGCAGAGCTAGCTTAACATGCTCGGCGATACGATCAAAGTAGGTAGCCGTGGGCTAGACGTAACGTTAACAATCGGCCGTGCCCGAACTCGTCTTGCCCATCGGCAGACGTTCGACATGCGCCCGGCGCGACCGTCCGTTGCCGGCACGCGCCGCTGCTCGCCCCGGTGCTCTCGACCGAAAATTAACGCGTCGCACGGTTTCACGAAGCGGGTCCAACGCCTTCGACCGCTCGGGCGCGAACGCGGAGTTCGCGTGCGAAATAGGACAGGGCGGGCGACCCGATCAGCGGATGATCGATGATGTCGCCGAGGCTATTTTCACGCACGTCCATTGTCGTTGCTCCGAGTGTCCATGGCTCGTGCGAAATCTCGCCGCAAACCAGCTGATTGCCGCGCCGGGCGAAGAAACGGTATCGTTCGTGCAAAAACGCCGTCAGCGAATCAGGCCGTGCGCGCTCGAACGCTACGGGCGGCGTGTAGTCTGCACGGAAGCGCCCGCCGGCCGCCGGCCGGCCCGTGCGCTCGCTGCGATATTCGATCGTGCCCGCGTCTTCGTGCGATACGATACGAGCGGTAAAATAGGGCAGCGCGGTCATTAGCCGCGCCGCATGAACGACGATCGGCTGCACCGCATCCAGACTGAAGAACCAAATGCCGGCTTTGCCGCCGACTCGCACGTACGTTCGCAGATTTACTTCCGCGACATCCCGAAAACCCGGCATCACCGGAAGGTCGCGGAGGTGAATTGCGGTCATGCGAAACGGCACGACCGACAACCAAGCCTGCCCCTCGAATCGGTCGAGTATGACATTCGCCGGAAGCCGGCGCTGCAATGATTCGGAATCGGCGCGCCAGTGCGCAAAGCCGATGTCGCGCCAAATCATCTCGAGGGCCCAGCGCATCAACTATTGCGTTCCCGGCCATGCTTCGCCCGCACGTTCAGCTCCGCGCCGATACGCTGCTCGCAGGCTGTCTTTGCGTCGTCGGGCGTACTAGCAATCGTCGTTCTCTTTCGTGCTCGAATGATCGGCGTCGCGGGTCGGATCTGCGTGATGTCGCGCGATCCGGTCGGAACGTTGCGACGCTGCGTCACGCCGTCCGGTTCCGATGCGGTGATGAACGCCGGCGCGAAACGACGCTGTCGACAGCCCGCGAGCTCGGTAAAAATCGCGCAACCGCGTTCAATCTGAGCGCGGTTTAAGAGACGGGATGGATAAATCCCCGGCTGCAGTATGTTATTGCGTCTATGCGAACTGCGGCAACGCAAGTCTTGTCGACGAAGGACGTGTGACCGCGCGAGCCGCTGATCCGACGCCGTTCGGACGACCGGGCGTGCGGCGGAAATGAGTTCGACGCTCTTCGACGGTCCGCAGTCGTTACGAGTCGGCCGCGAGTGGCGCGTCTTGTTCTTGTCCGTGTTGGCGATTATCGTTGCTGCGCCGCTCCTGGCGTACGTTTTCCCAATCCTCAACTCGTTTAAAGAGATCGCGCTTTTACTGATCGGCGGCATGATCTACGTTACGTTTGCGCGCGGCCGCTTGATCGGCGGAAGCATCCGCGTGCATGCCGGACAATTCGGTCATGTGTACGATATTGCACTCGAGTGCTCGCGCGCGCTACGCATGAATGTGCCGAGCGTTTTCGTGCGCGACGACCCCTTCGTTCCGATCGTCGCCGTCGGTATCGGAGAACCGTACTCGCTTATCATATCCGCCCAGTGGGTCGATCATCTCGGACCGGCCGAGCTGCGTTTCCTCATCGGGCGCGAACTCGCACACATCGCCGCCGGTCACACACGCCTGACCTCGTTGCTCAGCGTGAACGGCCGGGAAAATGCGGTTGTGAGCATTCTTTTCGGCGCGTGGTTACGGCGGATCGAATACACCGCCGATCGCGTGGGACTGCTCTGCTGCGCCTCGCTCGACGAAGCGCTCGCAGCAATTTCGGTGTCGACCTTTCACTTAATCGGACGCAAGATCGATCTAGCCGTGTTTGCCGAACAGCAACGTGAGATCGAAGCCGAGCGCGCGTTGCGAATCGGAGAATGGGTATCGGCAACGCCGTATGCAACGCGGCGCATTGCCGCGCTGTGCGCCTTTGCGCGCGATCCGGCGTACCTCGCGTGGTCGTTACGCATCGAAGAAAATCGCAGCACACCGTTCGTCAGCGCGCCGTTGCCGGCCGGCGCCGTCTCGCGACGCGCGTACGCAAACTTTCCGCGCCGGCTCAGTGCCTTTTTCATCGACTCGATCTTGATCGGCGCGATCGTTCCCGGCAGCCCGGTAGCGGTCAAAGTGACTTCGAGCAGTCTCGATCCGAACGTACCCCACTGGGTCGTGAATTTGTCGAAGCACGTACACGCGATCAGCGCGATCGACACGGGCGGCTGGAATACGCTCGTGCTCTTGTGTTACATCGTCCTGCTCGTCGGACTGGCCGGTCAAACGTTCGGCATGATGATCATGGATCTCCGCGTCGTCAATGCACGCTTCGGTCGCATCGGACTCTTTGGTGCAGTCGTCCGGTATGCGTGCCTGCTCGGCTCGATGGTCGCAGTGGTCGGTATTCTCAAGACATTCGCTCGCATTCAGCCATTCGAGAAATGGTCGAAAACGCGGCTAATTTCCGGCTCGGCGCATCTGTCTCGCGTCGAGCCGGCGATAACGCCGCAGCCGCTCGAGCCGGCGGCTTCGCAAGATTCGCGGCGCTAGCTGTCGCTGAACAGTGCCGCCCGCGGATGCCCCTTGGCTAACGGGGCGGGCGTCGCCGGTTCGCTAAAGTCGGCGGTCCAATGCCAGTTGGCGATTTCCGGCATATCTTGCAGATGCTCGCGAATGTACGCACGGTGTTCGACCAGTTTTGCGCGGAACATATCGGCGATCGGCTCTGCGGAGTTGCGCAAGCGCGGAATCTTGTTAAGCGCATCGATGACAAGTTGATAGCGGCTCATTTCGTTGAGAACGAGCATGTCGAAGGGCGTGGTCGTCGTTCCGCGATCCATATAGCCGCGCACGTGGAAACGCGCTTCATTCGATCGCCCGTGCACCAGTGAATGAATGAGCCAACGATTGTTGTGAAATGCAAAGAGCACCGGCGCGCTCGTCGTGAAAAGCTCGTTGAACGACATCGGATCCATGCCGTGCGGATGCGCGTCGGGCATCATGAGCGCCATGAGATCGACCACGTTGACGACGCGTACTTTGATGCCCGGAACGTACTTTTGCAGCAGCCATGACGTCGCGCATACCTCGATTGTCGGAACGTCGCCGGCGCAGGCTAAGACGATGTCCGGTTCGCCGCCGTCGTTGGAGGCAAATTTCCAGGTTGAGGCGCCACGCGAACAATGCTCGCGCGCTTCATCCATCGTCAGCCATTGCAGTTGCGGCTGCTTCCCGCAGGTGACGATGTTGATGTAGTTGCGGCTGCGCAGGCAATGATCGAAAACACTCAGCAAACAGTTGCCGTCGGGCGGGTAATACACCCGGACGGTCTCGCTTCTCCGCGCAAGTGCATTGTCGACAAACCCGGTCGCTTGATGGCTGAACCCGTTGTGGTCGTTGCGCCAGGCGTGGCTCGTAATGAACGCGTTGAGCGATGCGAGCGGCCGGCGCCAAGCAAACTCATGACATTGCTCGAGCCATTTGGCGTGCTGGGTAACCATCGAGTCCACGACTTGGGCGAATGCTTCGTACGACGACCACATGCCGTGACGTCCGGTCAGCAGGTAGCCTTCGAGCCAACCCTCGCAACAGTGCTCGCTGAGCACCTCGAACACGCGCCCGGTCGGACTCAATTTATCATCGATTGAAACCGCTTGGGCGATGAAGCGACGGTCGGTCGCCTCGAAGACCGAGTTCAAACGATTGGAGTCCGTTTCGTCAGGACAGAACATCAGAAAGTTCTGTTTGTTGCGGCGGAAGATCTCGGCGAAGAAGTCACCGAGTTTACGCGGCGCTTCGGCAATCACTTCGCCCGGTCCGGGAATGTCGAGGGCAAAATCGGTAAAGTCGGGCAAGTCGAGCGCCGTTAACAGCCGGCCGCCATTGACGTGCGGATTGCCGCCCATGCGGCGATTGGCGGCCGGCGCGAGTTCGGCTAGTTCGGCGATAAAGGCGCCGCGCTCGTCGAAAAGTTCTTGCGGCCCGTAGCTGCGCATCCAAGCTTCGAGGATTCGCAGATGGTCGGGGTTCTCGCGTACGCCGGCAAGCGGAACTTGATGCGACCGGAACGTGCCTTCAATCGGAATGCCGTCGACTTCTTTGGGACACGTCCAGCCCTTGGGTGTACGCAGGACGATCATCGGCCAAACCGGCCGGGTCACGAATCCGTGTTCGCGTGCGGTCTGCTGTATCGAGGTAATTTCGGCATACGCACGATCGAGTGCAGCGGCCAAAAGCTGATGCACGCGGAGCGGCTCGTCGCCTTCGACGAAATACGGCTTGTAGCCGCGACCGGTGTAAAGTGCCGCAAGATCGTCATCGCTCGTGCGCGCTTGAACGGTCGGGCCCGAGATCTTGTATCCGTTCAAATGCAGGATCGGCAGCACCGCTCCATCTTGCACCGGATTGATAAAACTGTTGGATTTCCAACTGCCCTCGAGCGGTGCGGTTTCCGACTCTCCGTCGCCGATTACGCAGGCGACGATGAGATCGGGATTGTCGAAAGCGGCGCCGAACGCGTGAACGAGCGAATAACCGAGTTCGCCGCCTTCATGCATTGAATTCGGAACGTGCGGCCCGCAGTGGCTCGGCACGCCGCCCGGCGTCGAAAAGCTGCGAAAAAGCAGTCGCATTCCGCTTTCATCGCGCGTAATCTCGGGATGCACGTCGGAATAGGATCCCTCGAGATAGGAATTCGCAGTGAGCGATGGGCCGCCGTGGCCCGGGCCCGAGATGTAAATAACGTTCGCGTCGTGCTCTTTGATAAGCCGATTGAGGTGAACGTAGATGAGGTTCTGTCCCGGCGATGTTCCCCAGTGACCGAGCAGCCGCGGTTTGATTTGCGCGGCTGCGAGCGGCGCGCGCAGCAGTGCGTTATCGGATAAATAGATTTGACCGATGCAAAGATAGTTTGCGGCCCGCCAATAGCGATGCATGCGGTCGAGCATTTGCGGTGTAAGCGGGCCGTCGGGAACCGCTGCGCCGGCGGGCGGAGCCTCGTCGATTGCGACCGCGGTCGACAACGAGACGTCGAAGCCGAAACTTGCCGGCCCGGTTGCAACCGTTCCGGCGCTTCGCTCGATGGCAGCGGATGGTTCGGTCGTGCGCATGATGTTTATCCCTTCGGTGCGCTGTGTGCGCCGTACGGCTATGCGACATGTAACAGATGCTTCGCGCATGCGCTATCGTTGAAAAAAGGATAGCATCACGCGCGGCCGGGCGGGTTCGCTTACCGGCTCCGGCGTTAAAGGAAACGCTCGCGTTGACCGGGCGCCGGGACGCTGCAAGTCGACCGGCGGCCGAACCAGCGGTAGCGGTTGCGCGCGATCCACGCATATAGCGGATCGCGAATGTGCACCGGCACCGCGCGCAACAGTCCCAGCGCCGACCATGGCGCGCGCAACCGGCTCGCGATCCGCAGCGCGGCCTCGCTCCGTTCGGACAAACCGTGCCGATCGATCAACACGATTCCGTCGGGTGCAGCTGGATGTCCGGCTGCGCGCAATGCCGCAAAGCCGGCCGCGGATTGCGACGCGGCAAACGCAAAATGCGCGTCCGGATCGTTGGCGATGATGAACCGGACGCTGCCGTTACACAAATTACAATAACCATCGAACAGGATGACGGCGCGTGTGTCCGGCATCGCGGCAGCGGAGTCAGCGCGCAAGTTGCGACGCTAACACGAAGGTAACGCCGGCGGCTTGTAACTCCGGGATGAGCGCGCGGACCGCCGCCAGGGTCGTCGGCCGCGGATGTCCGATGGCAATTGCACTGCCGTCCCGGCGGGCGATCTCAACGGCCGCCCGCAGCTGCGTTTCGGTATATGCAACGTCGGCGCGATTATCGATGAACACGTCGCGCCCGGCCGTTGCGACGCCGCGTTGCGTTGCGATCGTTTCGGCGACGCTCGCGCCGTTCGTTCGTGAGTCGATGAAGAATCGATTGTGTCGGGCCAAGACCGTCATCACGTCGTTCATCACGCGCGCATTAGCCGTGGCTTTGCTGCCTTCATGATTGTTGACGCCGCGCGCCAAATCGACGTCGGTCAAATCGTGCTCGACTTGCGCATCGATCGCGGTGTCGTCCATCTCCGTCGTCACTTTACCCGGTCCGGGGTTGAGCCCGGATAACGTTTCCATCGGCAGATGCAACATGACGCCTTTGTTTGCCGTCGGCGGCTTCACGTTCGATCGTATGATTGAAGCGCACGTCGGGCAGCACCGAAAGCGTCAACGCGACGGGCAAGGCGATGAATCCGCGCTCCGTCTCGAGCCACTGTCCGCAGTCATCGATGATGATCGCGAGTTTCGGTGCCGTTGCCGCATTCGACGTTTGCGGTGCGGGCGGTCAATGCGCGCGCAATGCGGCGCCGGTGAGGTAGTCGGACGGCTGCTGTCGCTACGCGGACTGCGTGAGCGCGGGCGACGATGCCTCCTGCGAGTCGGCAGTCGGCGCTAACGTGATCGCCGGCGTAGTGGCGACCGGAGCGGACGTGCTGAGCCGGTTCGTGCCGCTGCGGCGAAAGCGCGTTCGGCCGATGGCGTCGGTGTACGAGCCGCGGACGATCGTGCCGGTCAGCGCGACGAAGCCGCGGAGGGATGATGCTGCGCGGTGGTACGTTGCACCTGCGGCCGTACGCGTACAGGCGAAACCGATGACCATAAGAGACGCTCCCAAGACGATCCAAGGAGCGATGGGAGACCGTCCGGCCGCGCCGCCGTTTTGTCTTCTTGGGCACGCTTGCCAATAGTTCGCATGTCGCACGCGCGTGCCTTACTGTGACCGGTTGCGAGCGCTTAATCACAAACGGCATGCAAGTACAGCATTGCAAACCGACGGCACCGTCGTTGCTGCGACGTGCGTAGGTCGTTCAGACGCCGAAACTTTATTTGCGCCGAAGCAACCCCGCTGCGATCTGGAGCAGGGATGCACGCGGTTAGTAAAAGTATCATTGTTAGCTATGCGGACGACTGGGTGCGCCGGCCGATGAAATACTGCGCGGACCGATCAAATCCAAAACGGTTCTGCCGGTGCTCGTTCTGCACGTACTTGAACGGCGGACCCGAGCATGGTTTCGGCTTGATGCAGCGCATCGATGGGATCTGCAGCGGATTACTAGCCGCCAACACCAATACGATCTATCCGCTGCTGCGCCGGCTCGAAGAACGCGGTTTCATCGACGGCGCATGGGATCATCCGACCAAGCGCGCTCGGCGCATGTACGCAATCACGCCGGCCGGCCGTGAGCGGCTGACGCGCATCAAAACCGACATGTTGCCGTATCTCGATTACCTGACCGCATCGGTCGACCGGCTGCGGTCCGAATTATACGGTGCCGTTCCCGCAGTCCCGCTCGCGTTGACGACGCGACGCGCAGCGCGTAATCGCCCTTCCCGGCGAATAAGGAGCATTTATGAGTACGTACCGAGCCCCGCTGCGCGACATGCAATTCGTTCTGCGCGAACTTGCCGGCGTCGATGAGGTTGCCAAACTCGACGGCTTCGAGGATATGCCCGATGTGCTCGACGCTATTTTGGACGAAGCATCGGCCTTTGCAAGCGAAGTGCTCGACCCGATCAATCGCGCCGGCGACATCGAGGGCTGCACGTGGAGCGACGGTGTCGTCACGACTCCGACGGGATTCAAAGAAGCGTACGCGCAGTTTTGCCAAGGCCGGCTGGATCGGTTTGCCGGTTGCACCCGAACACGGCGGTCAGGGCTTACCGCAGCTGCTGCTCGGTCCGACGCTTGAAATGTGGAATGCTGCGAACGTCGGATTCGCCAACGGACCGCTGCTCAATCAAGGCGCGATCGAAGCGATCGAGATGTGCGGTTCGGAGGAGCTCAAGCACCGGTACATTCCCAAACTCGTAAGCGGCGAGTGGACCGGAACGATGTGTCTGACCGAGCCGCAAGCCGGTTCGGATTTGGCCGCCGTGCGCACGAAAGCCGTGCCGAACGGCGACCACTATTTACTTTCCGGCCAAAAAATCTATATCACGTTCGGCGAGCACGACATGGCGTCGAATATCATTCACCTCGTGCTCGCGCGGCTGCCCGACGCACCCGAAGGCACCAAAGGCATCTCGCTCTTCATCGTACCCAAGCTGCTCGTCGATGCCGGCGGAAACGCGGGAGCTCCAAACGACGTTTACTGCGCCGGAATCGAACATAAACTCGGCATCAACGGCAATCCGACGTGCACGCTCAATTACGGTGAAAAGGGCGGCGCCGTCGGCTACCTCGTCGGCGAGCCGAATCGCGGCCTTGAGTATATGTTCATCATGATGAACGCTGCGCGCTTTAGCACCGGCGTGCAAGGTTTAGCCATCGCCGACCGCGCGTATCAGAGCGCGCTAGCCTATGCCAAAGAGCGGCTTCAGTCGCGCGAAGTCGCCGGCAAATCGCGCGAAGCCGCGCCGATCATCAAGCATCCCGACGTGCGCCGCATGCTCATGTCGATGAAGTCGCAGATCGAGGCGATGCGCGCGCTTGTCCTACGTTCGCTGCGGCATCGCTCGATCTAGCGAGCATAAGCATCCCGACGCTGCAATACGTAAGAGTCACAAGGCATTCATCGAGCTGATGATCCCGGTCGTTAAAGGCTGGTGCAGTGAAACCGCGACCGAACTGTGTTCGACGGCCGTGCAAGTGTTCGGCGGGATGGGCTACGTTGAAGAGACCGGTATCGCGCAACAATATCGCGACGTGAAGATCGTATCGATCTACGAGGGAACGACCGGAATCCAAGCTCTCGATCTGGTCGGCCGTAAGCTCATTCGCGATATGGGAACGACGGCCGGTGCCGTTATCAAACAAATGAAAAAGGGCACCGCAGCGCTCGAAGAGTCCGATCCGAACGTTGCCGTCATCAAAGAACAGCTAGCGCACGCAATCGATCTGCTCTCCGAAGCTTCGCAATTTATCGGAATGAACGCCATGAGCGACCTCAACCGCGCGTTCGCCTGCAGCGTTCCGTATCTGCGGCTGTGGGGCGTCGTTGCGGGTGGTTGGCAAATGGCGCGCGCCGCCCAAATCAGCGCGACGAAGATTGCCGCCGGGACGACCGATCCGTTCTACGCCGCAAAATTGATCACCGCGCGTTTCTATGCCGATCACGTGTTGAGCCAATCGCTGTGGCTGCACCACGAAATCGTCAAAGGTTCGGCCTCGGTCATGACGCTGAGCGAGCAGCAATTCGATCTCGATCGCAACGTTCTGGCGATTGCCTGAGCGGATGAACGAACGCGTTATGGTTGCCACGGCCGATCGAGCCGGCGGTATCCGCGTCATCACGCTCGACAATCCGCCCGCGAACGCGATCTCGTTTGCGCTCTCGGCGCAACTCGTCGAAGCGATTGCCGCTGCCGAAGCCGACACCGCAGTTCGCGCGATCGTCTTCACCGGCGCGAACGGCTTGTTCAGCTTCGGCGCCGACATCAATGATTTTGCCACCGAGCCGACACCGCAAACGCGCACCGCACGAGACGTGATGGCGGCGGTCGAGCGCAGCATGAAGCCGTGCGTGGCGGCAATCGACGGCAATGCTCTGGGCGGCGGGTTCGAGCTTGCGCTGACCTGCGATTATCGCATCGGCGTACGCACGACGAAGCTCGGTCTGCCCGAGATCAAGCTCGGATTGATTCCGGGCGCCGGTGGAACGCAGCGCTTGCCGCGGCTTATCGGTGCACAAGACGCCTTGCAGCTGATGCTCAAGGGCGAGAACGTCACGGCGACCGATGCGCTTGCGAAGGGGATGCTCGACGAGATTGCCCCCGGTGACGTCGTCGACGCCGCGGTTGCGCTGATCGAACGTGTCGGCGCGAACGTACCGAAACGCCGCGTCTCGGCACGGAAAACCGAACTCGGCATTGCCGGGATGGGCTTGTTCGCTACTCCGTTCGTCGTCGCGCAAGCGCACAAGATGGTGCCGCCCGAAGAGAACGGCGGTTTTGCCGCGCACAAGCTCGTCGATGCCGTCGAGGCGGCGATCGAACTCGACTTCGCGCATGGCCTAGCGCGCGAATATCGCCTGTTCGACGAACTTGTCCGGTCAGCGCCGTCCGCTGCCCTCCAGCATGTCTTCTTCGCGGAGCGCGAGCTTGCAAAAGTTCCGGACTTGGCGCCGGCCGAACCACAAGCAATCCGGACCGCGGGCGTGATCGGTGCCGGCACGATGGGCACCGGCATTGCCATCACGTTTGCAAATGCCGGGATACCGGTAGTCGTCATCGAGCCGGCCGACGAGCAGATCGAACGCTCCAAGCAGATGGTCTTCGGAATGTTCGCGCATCAAGTGCAACGCGGCCGCTTGACGCAAGAAGCGGCCTGGAAACTCGGTCAGTCGATCTCGTGGGAAGCCGATTATAGCGAACTCGCCGACGCC
>CBDCCS010000029.1:0-21155 GCA_965214935.1 Candidatus Velthaea sp.
TCAATTATTGGAAGAGCCGTTCGACCGACTGTGCGTTGTTGTTGGACTGCAACAGCACCGAGGTGCCGACGAGATGAGAATCTGATCCGCGGTGTACTTCGTGGTTTCAGCACTCACGTTCAGATCGCGAATGTTGGATTCCGACGCCTGGAGATTCGTCGCGGCGACGCTATCGTTGCTGGAGTCTTCCTGTAACCGCACGGTGACCGCACCCAGGTTCGCGCGCTCGGTCAGCAACGTGGTGAGTGCGTTATCGATCTGACCGATGGCATCTTGAGCACCAATCGAGTTACCCGTCGAAGTGGTGACCAGCAAATTGATATTCGATATCCGCAACGTTGCGGCGTTCGTCGCTTGAAATGCCTAACTGGATGGTCGCGCCTTCGTCGGCACCCGACTGGAAGCTTAGCGCCGGTCCGGCGGAACTCGACACGAGCGGAACGTTCTGCGACACCCTTGATATACGAGGTGATACCGACGTCGGCCGTCTGGAAGTTGCCCGTGGTGATGACGACGTTGTCGAAAATGGTCGAGGCGGCGTTGGCGCTGAGCAAGGTTACAGCAACCGACGACCCGTTGTTGACCGTATCCGACGCAACGAACGTTTCTTGAACGGCAATCGACGTTCCGGTATTGATGACTTGCAGTTCGATTGTACCGTCGACGGTGCCTGTACCCGTCGCACCGTTAACGCTAACGCCCTGAGCGTGGCCGGTTGAGGTTTGAAAACTCGTGCCCGCTGCGACCGACGCCACCAACAGTCCCGAATTTGTATTCGTCGAAGCCGTGTAGCTACCCGACGCTAGCGAAGCGTTCGAGGTAATGCTCGTAAAGGCCGCAACGGCCGCCTGAAAGCCGGCATGGCTGCCGTTGAGCAACGACGATCCGTTGAAGTTCGTATTTTGCGAGATCGTGTTGACTTCTTGCAGCAATTGGGTGACTTCAGTCTGCAAGTTCGCCTTATCGGCCGTCGTGTTGGTATCCGAACTCGCTTCGACCGCAAGGCTGCGTATGCGCTGTAAAATATCCGTTGTCGTCTGAAGGGCACCGTCGGCTACGGCCGCGGCATTGGTTGCGTCTTGGACGTTGCTGACGGCTTGATCGAAGCCGTTCACCTGAGACTGCAACTTCTCGGCGATTGCAAGCCCGGACGGGATCATCGGCCGCCGAGTTGATGCGTAAGCCACTCGACAGTTTGTTAACGGAGTTCCCTAGCGACTGCTGATTCTTGGTAAGGTTAAGCGCCACGGAGTTGGCCAACAAGTTATTGGCAAGACTGATCGACATGTAGAGGAATCCTCCATGAAGGCAGCGCTCAGCGCCGCCGAATCCGAAGCCATCATAGCTCCTGTCGGATGTATCGGCGGTTCATGGCAAAACTTAACGCTTCTTGCGAGGCGCCTTCTGGGGACTCAAGTTGACGGGGTGACCACCGGGCGAAGCGGTGAGCGGCACGCTGACCGGAATCGGCGCCGGTACACCGGCTGCTTCGCGGTTCGCCCGCTGGATCTCGTCGAACACTTCCGAACGATGCACCGGAATGTCGCGCGGCGCGTCGATCCCCAATTTGACCTGATCCCGATCGACCGAAACGACGACGATGCGGACGTTGTCGCCGACCATGATCGCTTGGTTCAGCTTGCGGGACAGAACGAGCATTGCGCGCCCTCCGTGGCAAAATTAGACGTCGGTTCACGTGCCGAACCGAAACTACTTTGCCGTTCGCGCAGTTAGCCGGGAACTACCTCCTTTAGCGCATCGCCATGCGCCGGTACACGAGTTCGGACCGTGTAGAGTTGATTTTCGAGCATGATCTGCCGGCCAACCCGCTTGTCGAGATTGATGATGACCGGTGCCAACAAGTTGATCGTTGTTTCGCTGCCGCCCGGACTTGCGACGAGCACGCACAGCACGCAAAAATCTTGCGCCGTTTCGATCTCTAGCGATTGTTTGGCATACTGTGGTAGCGGCGCTTCGTAATCGGCGAAGTGTAACCACGGATCGCACATCGGGATGGCGATTTTGAGGTCATCCAAGCTTTGCAGCCAGATATAACCTTCAGCTTCGTCGACCGAGATCACCAAGAATCGGCGCAAGGCGGGAAAGCCCGGCAAGCCCCACGGAAAACGCACGACTTCCGATTCGCGATAGCTGCACTCGCCGAAGCGCGGCAACGTGACCGTCCGTAGGCGGAACCAACAACGTATGTTCGTGTGTGTCGACGTAAAGTGTCCACTAAAGCGGCTCCTTAGCTTTCCCTTGACCGCGTGGTCCGTCACAACAAAATAATCGCGCCGCCGCCGGCGCTCGTTGCGACTTCCTAGAGGTAGTCGAAGAGGTCTTTGGCTTCGAGTCGAGTGGTCGTGCTGTACGACGCCGTCAGCGCCGCCTGAGTGGCCGAAAACTCCGTCGATGTCTTCGCGACGTCCGTATCTTCGAATACCGCTCTGCACCCCGGTATCGTCCGCAACAGCGGTCGTCACTTGCGTGTTGATCTGCGCGAGTGCATTGATGTGCGATCCGACCGACTTGCCCGCGAATTGAGCACGACGTCGAGCGAGTGATCCATGTCGCCAAGTTGCGTCGAGATGGTTTGCGGCAGCGTCGCCGACCCGGCCAATCCGAAAGCTGTGGTAAAGTTCGAGGCGTGCGTTGCTCCCGCCGACGGCTCATCGGTCACGCTGAAGGCTCCGCCGCCCGCGTTCGTGAGAACGAGCCGCTGCGTCTGGGCGTTGAACGACGCGGTCAAACCCGTGCTGGCGGAATTGGCATTGATCTGCCCGGTCACGCTGGTCGCCGTTCCATCGTCGATTGCCGTGGCGCCGGTGAAGGTATAGACATTGATGTGCTGCCCGCCGGCGGCATCGGTGCTATTGATCGAAATCGAATAGCCGGGCGTCGTTCCGTTATCGGCAGCCGGCGGTTGTGATGAAGGGCGAGGGCGTTGTGCCCAGAGTCGTCGGAACCGGCGAGCCGGCACCGTAGATCACTTGGCCCGGATGGTTGAGCGAGGCAGCGCTCTGGTCTGTTACCAAGCCGCTCGTGAGCGTGTCGCGCAGCGTGATGAGCGTCTGGAAAACCGAGGGCGAACCGTCGGTAGCGTTGAGGTTGAACGCCTGCTCCATCGTCGGCGCGAGCGCGAAGCTCTGGCCGTTGAACAGCATCGGCGTAGCGCTCTGTTCGTTGCCGCTAAAGTTGACCGCCGAAACCGGTGATCCGGACGTCGTAATGGGGGCACTTGACGTTTGGACGCTGCCGGCAAACAAATACGAGCCGCCGTACTGCGTATTGGCAATCGCGATGGTTTGCTGCAAATATTGATCGACTTGCGTGCCGATATCTTGACGTTCGGCCGGCGAGATCAGGTCGCTCGCGCCGCGCGTCGCGAGTTCGCGCGCGCTCTGCATCACCGACGTCAAATTCGCCAGCGCGCTATCGACCGAGGTGAGTTGCGATGTCGCTGCCTGGATGTTGGTGGTCTGCTGGGTTTCGACCTGAATCGTCGTTCGCACATCGAGATCCGATGCGATTTGCGTCGGCGCATCCGATGGCGCATTGAGCGACTTTCCGGTAGAAAGATCTTGACCCGTTGCTTGATACTGCGCCACGAGATTGTCGATCGCGCTGACCTGCTGCGTATAAATCGTTGACGTTGCGATGCGCATGGTGATTCTCCGGTTCTCTCTAGCCGCCGTTGATCAGACCCAGCGTGGTCTGCATGATGGAATTGAGCGTGCTCAGCGTCTTGGCTGCGGCACTGTAAGCGCTTTGAAATTTGAGCAGGTTTTGCGTCTCTTCGTCGATATTGATACCATCGACACTTTGACGCGCAAGATCAATACTTGACGACAGCGCGCTTTGCGAGGCAACCCCGGTGCTCGCCGTCTGCACGTCGAGTCCCATGTTCGCAACGAGGCTTTGGTAGTAACCGCCGAGCGTCTGTGAGGGCGTCGTCGTGATCGGGTCGCCGGCGTTGATGGTCGCCGAAGCATTGACCGTTATCGTTCCCGTCGTGCGGTCGACCGCCGTCACGGCGACATTCTGCGTCGTATGTGTTGCCGCGTTGACGATGGTCAACACTTGGCCAACGTTAACGCTGGAAAATGGACCCGGCGAGCCGGCCGGCGGTGTTATTGTCACCGGTCCCGGCGCCGCGCCTGCCAGGCTCAGCGCGCTCGTTTGTAAGGCACCGACGCCGACGTTGCGGCTGTACAGGGCCAGCATTGCGTTCGCCGCTCCGTTGTCCGAAGCGCCGTAGGCGTTGGCCGGCGTCTGCGCGACGCCGCTGATCTTCGCCGCTCCGAGCGCCTGCAGCAAATATGCGGGCGCCGCACCCTGCGTCAGCGTCGGCGTGAGGCTCGTGAGCGGGGTCGCGACACCGCCGATGAGCGTCGAATCGGAAATCGTAAAGTCGGCGGTCGTCGCGCTCGCGCCTTGCATGCCGCGATGCACGGCGTCGGTATTGTTCGGATCGCGGGCAAACGCGATACGCTGCGTCGTCGCATCGTAACTTGCCGTTACGCCGAAGTGCCCGGCATTGAAATTTGTCGTGAAGTCGGCGATCGTATCGGCATTCCCGCCGGCGCCGGTGTTATAGTTAAATGTTTGGCTGGTGCCGTCGACCGCCACGGTCAACGTACCGGTGAGCGCACCGGCAGGCGGATTATACAGTGTCGCATTGCCGTCGATCGGGACCGTCGTCGACACGGTGTTGTTGGCCGAATTCATCGATTGCGTTAGATTGCCGGCCGCCGTGGAGATCAGCCCGAGCGGCAGCTGGGCCGGGTCGGTGATACCGACCGCGATCGTAGCGGCGTTGATCGGGCCCGCGCCGGCGGCAGTTTTTAAACAGCGCCGTACCGGCGTTGCTATCGAGATCGACACCCGCTTGGGTGACCCGATTCATTTCGTTTGCGGCCGCGGCGGCAAAATTGTCGAGCTGCGTGCCGTATGGTGCAAGTTTGTTATTATAGAGGTCGGTATAGGCACCCAGCTGTCCGCCCGAAAGCGGAATGGGCGTCGGATTACTGGGGTTCGGGTCGCCGGCGAAGCCGACCATCAAGGTCGAGACGCCATTGGCCGCGGTTCCCACGACCGGCGCCCCGAGGTGATACGCAACCGTATCGCTCACCAGCGGCCGCCCGTCGACGCTCACCAGTGACGAGCCGTTCGGCTGCAGCGACGTCGTGACGGGTAGAATTTGCGACAACTGATCGATCGCATAATCGCGTTGATCGAGGTACGTATTGGGGTTGTCGCCGGTCGCGGTGAGTGCGCGAATTTGCCCGTTGAGCGTCGCGATGCTATCGATAAGCGTATTTGCACCGGTCACGGCGCTCGCTGCTTGCTGCTTGGCACTTGCTTCTTGATCGGTAATGGCTTGGCCGGCCGAATTGACGGCCGTCGCAAACGTTTGCGCTTGCAGCAACACGGTCTGCCGAACCGCTAATGACGTTGGCGACGCGGCGACGTTCGAGACCGCCGTTTGCAACGCGGCGTAGGCCGTGTTGATACCGTTGCTCGGCTCACCGAAGCTGCTCTGCAGATTCGTCAGCTGCTGCTGCTCCGAGGTGTAAAAAGACTGCGAGGAAGTCGCACCGCGATATAAGCCGTCGTAGCTGTCCTGATGAATGCGCGTAATCTGACTGACGGTCGCGCCTTCGCCCTGGGTGCCCGGATCGCCGGCGTGCGCGCTGTAGAACGGCGAGCCGGAGATCGGTGTCGCTTCGGTGACCACCGCCGCTTGACGCGACGCTCCCGGCGTACTGACGTTCGCGATGTTATCGGCCGTGACGGTCGTCGCTTCTTGATAGGCGTCGAGTGCGTTACCGATCAGGTTGAACGAGAAGAAACTCATGCTCTACGACTCACGATCAAGCTTGCGTTAGGGGAGACAACCGTGCCCCGCCGGCGATACATCCCGGTTTGCTCCGACAGCGTCCGCTGCATGACCGTGATGGTATTGGCGATCCGCTTGAGGCCGGCGGTGATGAGCGACCGGTTATTGGCAACGGTGATTTGGAGCGCGATGCCGCGCGTGCGCAACTCGCGAAAAGAAGTAAACACCGAGCGCCGCAATGCCGGCGGTGCATGGCTGCAAACCTGGCGCAGGCTCAAATCGCCGAAGCCGCGTTGCATCATGACGGCTCGCCGGGCATGCGCTTGCGCGTGACGGATGCGCCGCACGTCGACCGTCCGGTCGGCGGCCTCGATCTCGGCTGCCGTGCCCAGCACCAAGACGCCCGTCATCGCCAGGGCCGCCGCGCCCAGTTCGCCCAGAGACTCATTTTCTTCGGCTAAGGCGTCGGCAAAAGCTTGCCACGAACCGCCGCTCACAACGCGCCCTGGGGCGCAAGCCGCGCGCGCGCCGCCTGCGCCGGGTTTGCCAAGACCGAGTCTTTGAGTTGATCCTCGAGAATCTTGGCGATCCCGAACGCGCCGGTTTGCGAGATCGCATTGGAGCGCTGCTGATCGAGCATTTCGGTAAACGTCGTTTCGGCCGGCGAAAGCTTCTCGCCCGTGATCGAGGTCTGCGGCGATGCCGCCCGCATCGATTTGAACAGCATGTTCACGAACACCGACTCGAATTGCTGCGCTGCGGTATGCAGATGTTTGAGTGCCGTCCGTTGCTGATCGGTCAATTGCGGTTTTGCGACCGGACCGGCTGTGACGGCGGGGCCGGCGCCAACCGGAGCCGCGGCCGAGTGTATGCCTTCGATGCTCATTACATGATATCCAAATCGGCTTGCAGGGAACCCGATTCGCGCAGCGCCTGCACGATCGAGATAAGGTCGCGCGGCGATACGCCGATCGTGTTGAGCGACCGTACGACTTGCGCCAGTGACGGCGCCCCATTGATGTAGATGAGTTTGCGGCCGCTCTCGGTGGCTTTGATGGTGGTGTTCGACTGGGTCTGCGATGCGGCATTGGTAAACGAGCCGGGCGGAACGACGACGTTGTTTTGCGTAATGGTCAAGGTGAGGTTGCCGTGCGCGAGCGCGACGGGCGCCAGCGTGATGTCGCCGCCGAACACGATCGTCCCGGTTCGTTCGTTGATCACGACTTTGGCGTTTTGATTGGCCGTCAGCGGCAAATCGCCGGCGTCGGCGAGAAACGACACCGGATCGTTCGTGTAGTGTGCCGGCAGATTGACCCGCACGGTCTCGGCATCGAGTGCGCGCGCGGTACCGGAGCCGAAGCGGCCGTTGAGTGCGAGCGCGGCCTGAGCCGCCGTTTTATAATCGGGCGTCGTCAACACGTAGGAAAAACCGGTCGCATCCTGTTGAATGCTCGTCGCCATATCGCGCGCAATGATGCCGCCTTGCGGAACGCGCCCGGCGGCCGTATGATTCTTCGTGACGCTATTGCCGTCTTGACCGGACGAAAAGCCGCCGACGGAGATCGAACCTTGCGCCGTCGCATACACCAGGTTGTTGGCCCCGCGCAACTCGGTCAACACCAGCGTGCCGCCCTGCAGACTCGTGGCATCGCCCAGCGACGACGCGGTAACGTCGATGTTGTCGCCCGAATGGGCGAACGGTCCGAGCGACGCGGTCACGATGACGGCCGCAACGTTTTTGCTTTTTACGTCATTGGAGAGCGTCGATAAACCGAACGTCTGCAACAGATTTTGCATCGTCTTGTTGGTAAAGTTCGACGAGTCGCCCGTGCCGGCAAGACCGGTGACCAAGCCGTACCCGATGAGTTGGTTGGCGGTTACTCCTTGAACGTGCGCGACGTCTTTGAGATGGACCACCTGCGCTTGGGCGATATTGCCGGCGGTCGCGAAGAGCACCGCGGCGGCGAGGACGCGCAGACGGCCGGCGGCGTTGTGTGCCCGGGCCATCAGAACAGCACGTCCAAGATTTTGCGCACGATGCCTTTATGCTCTTTGGTCTGATCGCCGGCATAATCGGCGTGCACGTTGGCTAAGCGCGTCGATGAAATCGTATCGGTATTATCGATATCTTCGGGCCGGGCGAAACCCACGACGTGCAGTTTTTGCGATTCGCCGTTGACGATCACGTTTTGATCGCCCTCGATCTGCAGTGCGCCGGACGGCAAGACGTTCGTGACCGTCGCCATCATGGCTGACGTGAACGCCGACGTATCGGACTTTGAATCCGAAGCATTCGATCCGGTCGAGCCGGTCAAGTTCGCTCCGATCCGCACGAACGGCAGATTGAAAAGACCGCTGCCGGCGCCTTGACCGACTTTATAGCCTTTGGCCGTCGATGAGGCGTAAGCGCGCTGCGTGGTGGTCGAAAAATTGAATTGCACGGCGACCAGATCGCCGATCTGCGATGCTTTGCGGTCGGATGTCAAGCGTAAGGGGTGCCCGGGCGCGACGGGCGGCGGTGCTGCCACATACAAGGTATCGGCACGTACGGGCAATGCCGGAGCAAGGCAAGCCGCCGCGACGAGGGCCCAAACGCACTTCATGAATCTGCTCCCGGCAAGGTGAGCTCGACGGTGTTCGGTCCGGTAACGACCCCCGACAACGCCCGTTGCGTTTGCGGATTGAAGATCGTGACGTACTCACCGACGCCGCCGCTGGTTCGGGCGATGACGTCGGCCGCGATGCGTACCGCGCCGTCGTGAACGATCAAGACCGCCGGCATTCCAGCCCGAACGATTTGATTGACCACGGTTAGCTCGGGATACACCACTTCGCCGCGCGCGATGATCGAGCGCACTTTACGACCGACGAACGTTTCGATCGCCAGTCCGGGCCGGCCGCTGTAGGGCATCCGGACGTAGGTCAGATCGTCGGCCACGAGCACGCCGTCGGCCGCCAAATCGTGGGCAGCCACCGGCATTTGCACGTATGTTGTGATGCGAAAACCGGCAAACACCGTGCGCTCGACGTGGCCGTCGATGTGGATTTCGATCGGCACGCTGATATAGGTCGAGTTACATTGCGGCGTGCCGGCCGCAATCGCAACGGCGCCGAGCGGCACGCGCACGTCGCCGATCTGCGCCGCGGTGGCCAGCGCGCGGCTTGGATCGGTTACCTTGGACCGCGCGACGCGTTCGGCCAGCGCCGTAATTTGCGCCGCCGGTATCACCTGCGAGCCGGCCTCGGGCCCGGCGATCCGCGCGAACGCGGCTGCCGGTACCAGGCCCAGCACGAGCGCGACGAGCCCGGCAGCGCTACGAGCCATCATCACGGTGACTTCGTATTAACCGCGGTTTGCAGCATTTGGTCGGCCGTCGTTACGGCTTTGGAGTTCGCCTCGAATGCGCGTTGCGCGGTGATCATCGCGACCATCTGATCGACGATCGAGACGTTGCTGTTTTCGACGTAGCCGCCTTGTAAGGTTCCCGCGCCGTTGATGCCGGGTTGCGACACGATCGGCGAGCCCGATGCACCGGTTTGCGAGAACAAATTTTGGCCGACCGGCGCTAAACCCGCCGCGTTGGTAAAGCGGGCGATCTGAACTTGGCCGAGCTGCTGCGGCGCCGACTGGCCGGGTAAGAGCGCGGTTACCGCGCCGTCCGCGCCGACCCCGACTTGCAGCGCGCTCTGCGGGATCGTTATTTGAGGATTGAGAAAATAGCCGTCGGCGGTCACGACCGAGCCGTTACTGTCGCGTTTGAACGAACCGTCGCGAGTATAAGCGATCGTTCCGTCGGGCTTAGTGACTTGAAAGAATCCGTCGCCCTGGATGGCGACGTCGAGCGGGTTGTTCGTCTGTTGAATGGTGCCTTGGGTAAAGATCTTTTCCGATGAAGCGACCTTTACTCCCAAGCCCACTTCTTGTGCCACCGGCACGACGGATGAACCAACCGGCGTTCCGGGCGCGCGTAACTGCTGATAGATAAGATCTTGGAAGCGCGCCTGGTTGCCGCGAAATCCGGCGGTGTTGACGTTGGCGATGTTGTTGGAGATGGTATCGATATTGAACTGCTGCGCGGCCATGCCGGCCGCGGCAGTATACAGTGCTCGCATCATGGTGCGGCGTCTCCTTACGGCGTTGTCTTACCGACGCTGGTGATAGCGGCGGCGAGCTCGGTGTCTTGGGTTTGAATCATCTTTTGATTGGCGTCGAACCAGCGCTCGTTTGCGATCAGATCGACCATCGAGCTCACGACGTTGGCATTACTTTTCTCTTGCGCACCTTGCAGCACGGCCGTCTGCGTGGCGGGCTGCGGCGCCGGACCGGAATTAACGAACTTATCGGCGCCTTCGGGCCGCAACGTGTTGAGGTTGGCGAATTCATAGACGGCGAGCTGACCGGCCGGAATTCCGTTGCCGCTCACCGTGCCGCGTGAATCGATCTTGATTGCGACGACGGCCAGCTGGCCGGCGGCCTTGCCGTCCGCGTTAACCTTGCCGGCTAAGTCGACACTCAAGCCGGATGGCGCGATGCGAACCGGCTGACCGTTCGATCCCAGCACCGTATCGCCATCGGAGGTAATAAGCTGGTTCTGCGCGTTTTGGGTGAACGAGCCGCCGCGCGTATAGCGCGTTTGACCCACCGCGTCGCGAACGGCGAAAAACCCGGGGCCGCTCAGTGCGACGTCCATCGAGTTGCCGGTCTGCTGGATTGGGCCTTGCTCGAATACCGTCGGCGTGTCGTAGATGCGTGAGCCGAAGCCTAATTTGCCGACCGCGGTATGCGTCGGGACGCCGTTCGTGCGCCGGGCGGAATCGCGGCCCGGATCGATCTGGTCGCGGAAGATGTCGCTCGTCGGCGCCGACTCGACTTGCATGAGCGTGCGTTTGAAGCCCGACGTATTGACGTTGGCAAGGTTATTGGCAATGACGTCAACGTTGGCTTGAGCGACGATCGAGCCGGTCGCGGCCGTATAGAGTCCACGAATCAACGGTTATTCCTCCGCACAGGTGGGCGTCGCCGGTAGTCGGCGACATGCGTTACCATCAATCAATCCGGTAACGCTGCGACTTCATCCGTGCGCGAATGTCCAGTCGCATCTGTGTGTATCATCGGCGTCCCCAGTACAGACTTTAGCCGTCGTTGCCGGTTCCGTTTGGCATGCGCGGCAGGCGGACAGATAAAGAGCCCTGCTCGTAGACAACGAGCAGGGCTCTTTTGGGGCCGACGCTGGGATCCGACGGATCAGACCGCCATGTGCTCGACTTCGGTGTACGCTTCGATTAATTTCGTCCGGATGGCCATCGTATATTGCAGCGCTAAGTTCGCTTCTTCAACCGACGTCACGACTTTATTAATATCGTTGGTTTTTCCGGTTGCAAGATCGCGCGTATTACTGTCGCTCGTATTGACGGCACTGTTTACGTCGCCCAGCATCGCTTTGACCGTATCGCGGAAGCTCGTGTCGCCTCCGACGCTCGGTACGTTGCCGGCCATGCCGGTGGCCGGAATTGCGGAGATCGACGGCGTCTCGGCGGCGTCCATGTCGGGCGCGAACGTTCCCGGAATGATCTTGGACATGATGCTTGCGATATTCATTAGGCGTGAAGGATCCCCATCGTTGCAGTACCCATGGTGCGCGACTCGGTGATCGCGGTAACGTTCGCCTCATAGGCGCGCGAAGCAGCCATCATATCCACCATCTCCTTGACCACTTCGATGTTGGGCATGTGCACGTAGCCGCGGGCGTCGGCATCCGGGTGTGACGGATCGAAAACGAGCTTGTCGGCACTCGTGTCGCTCACGATTCCGACCGCCTGAACGCCGGCCTGTGATTTCATCGGCGAATCGTCAAGTGAGTCGCTTTGCGCTGACGCTTCGTGCTTCTGCGCGAACACCACGAGTTGGCGTTTGAACGGACCGCCTTCGGCCGTCCGCGTCGTATTCACGTTCGCTAAATTATTTGCGATAACGTCCATGGCCAATCGTTGCGCCGATAGGCCCGAAGCCGAAACTTCGATCGAGTTATACAAACCCACGATTATGCGTGCTCCTGGATGGCATCTTTGATGCGGGTGAAGGCATTGGTTTGAAGTTGGGCCATCGTTTGCGCGTAACTGGAATTGAGCGACAACTTCGCCATTTCTTGATCGATGTCGACGTTGCTGCCGTCAGCGCGCATTTGCTGCGTTTCATCGACGGTCGTGGTGATCTCGAACGGTTCGGCCGGCGCCGCGCCGCCCATCGGCATTTGACGCGGATCGGTCGTCAGCATTGCGAATACGTCCGGATCGCCGCTGGTGGCCTCGCTGCGCGCGAGTGCTTCTTTGAACGACACGTCGCTGCGGTGGAAGTTCGGCGTCGCAGCGTTGGCCACGTTATTCGTGATGGCGGCATGCGCGGTGCTGGCGCCGCTGATCGCGTCGCGCAGCATGTTGACGGTTTGACCGAAGCTGATATCACCCATTCCCTTGCTGATTCGGCTTCCGCGGCTCCCTACTTTAGGTCATGGCGTGCGCGTCGTGGTAACCTTACGAACGTGCGAACTGGGCCGCGTGAAGTTCGGCATACGGGCCGCCGGCGGCCAGCAGGCTCGCGTGTGTGCCGACTTCCCGCACTCGGCCGGCTTCGATGTAGAGAATCTTCGACGCCCGCCGAATCGTCGAAAGCCGATGCGCGATGATGAGCGTCGTCCGGCCGACCAGCACGCGATCCAGCGCGTCTTCGATGAGCGCCTCGGAGTGTGAATCAAGCGCGCTCGTCGCCTCATCCAAGATGAGGATGCGCGGGTCGCGCAGGATGGCGCGCGCGATCGCGATGCGCTGGCGCTGGCCGCCCGACAGCCGGATCCCGCGCTCGCCGACCACCGTCGCATACCCGTCGGCCAGCGCCGCGACGAACTCATCGGCGTTGGCCTCGGCGGCGGCGGCGCGAACCTCGGCCAGCGTAGCATCCAAACGCCCGTAGCGAATATTGTCGGCGATCGAGCCGTTGAAGAGCTGCGTTTCTTGCGGCACGATGGCGATGGCGTCGCGCAAGTCAGCCAGCCGCACGCGCGCGATATCGATGCCGTCGACGCTTACCCGGCCGCTCTGCGGCTCGAAGAACCGCGGCACTAAATTGACGATCGTCGATTTTCCGGCGCCGGAAGGTCCAACGAGCGCGACGGTTTCGCCGTGCAGCATTTCGGCGTTAAACCCATCGAGCACCGCCGGGCTGCCGGGGGCGTAGGCGAAGCGCACGTTCTCGAAGCGAATGTCGCCGGCGATGGTGCGCAGCGGCAGCGCGCCGGGCGGATCGTCACGCTCGACCGGCAAGTCTAGTATTTCAAAGACCCGCCCGGCACCAACGAGCGCCCGCGAGAAGTCGCCTAAGAAAATCGAAAACCGATTCATCGGGTTGATCATCAATGCGACCGCACCGAAAAACGCGATCGCTTCAGGCGGCGCGATGCGTCCAAGATAGATTTCGCGCACGATCGTCACCACCACCACGATAATGGCCAGCGACACGATGGTCGCGATAACCGGCGCCTGGGTCTGGTTGAGCTGGGTTACTTTCATATTCGCACCGAAGAACCGTTCGTTCGCTCCGGCGAACCGGTCGCGCTCGAAGTCTTCGCGCCGGAACGCTTTCACGACGCGTTCGTTATTAAGAACTTCGGTCAGGTTGCTCGACAAGTCGGCGATTCGTTCTTGCGCGCGCCGGGTGCTGATCACCACGAGTTTGTTGAACCGGCCGATGACGATGGAAACAAACGGCGTACACACCAGCAGCACGAGCGCCAGCAGCCAATCGATCGAAATCATGTAGACCAGCGCGCATACGAACGTAACGGTTACTTGGATCATTTGCGGCAACGAGATGCTCACCGCGTCGGTCATCAGTGCAAGGTCGCTGGAAAAGCGGGCGATGAACTCGCCCGGCCGCCATTTGTCGAACTCCAAGAGCGGCAAGCGGTTGACCCGGTCGAACAACCGGGCGCGCATCGAGGCGATCATCCGCTGACCGGCCCACGCGGTCAGGTAACTCTGGCCGAAACCGGCGACGTTGCCGATCACTTGCGAGAAAAAGATAATGCCGCACACGAGCCACAGCCCAGCCCAGCGGACGCTCGTTGGTTGCATGACGCCGGCCGCTTCATGCTGGTATGAGATCACCTTGGTCATCAACAGCGAAGGCAGCTGGATGAGCGCGAGCGGCGCCAGACCCGCGACGACGCCCAGCAGCATCGCGATGACGAGTTTGGCATAATACGGGTGGGCTTCGCGCAGCAGCCGGCGCAGAATCTCGCGGTTCACCGTTTGCGCTTTGGAGGTCGAGCGGCGAAACCTTCGTGGCGGTCAACCGGTATCTGCGGCAGTTCTTACCTGCTGGGAGGCCCCCGTGGATTGCTACTATCACAACGCGGTTCCGTCGGTCGCAGCTTGCGTCGACTGCCGCGAGCCTATTTGCGCGACATGCCGGTCGGCGCAAGGCGACTGTCCGGGCTGCCGTCTCGCCGCGCGCATCAACGCCGCCGCGGGCGGTCACGAGTTACCGGGTCAGGTACCGCCGCGGCCGGCCCGGACGGCCGCGCCTCCGCCGGGCGGCTCTACGGCACCGCCGCACCCCGAACCGGCGCCCGCACCGGCGCCGGCGCCGGTCTACGCGACAAACGCCATGGCCACGGTGCGACCGGAATCGCGCGCACTCGTCGCCTTGAGTTATCCGTTTTGGCCGCTCGCGCTCTTGGCGCTGCTGGACGGCTCGCGGTCGCCGTTCGTGCAGCGTCAGGCGCTGCAAGCACTGGGCTTTAATTTCGGCGTCTATGGCCTATGGCTGGCCCTGTCGGCGATCGCCGAAATTCCGCTGATCGGTTTTTCGGCCTGGTCGCTGTTACCGCTGGTGGTCCCCGTCGCGGTCGTCGCCAGTTTTGTCTACGGTTATAAGATCTGGCAAGGCGAAGACGTGCGTGTGCCGATCGTGGGCAACTTCATCGACGGGCGGCTCGCGGCGTCGGATTCCTTTCCGCACCAGTAAGGTTCATTAACGCGCCGGCGCACCGAGCACCGGCGCGGGACGCCTGACGTGGGATCGGGCGCAGGTAACCGCGTAGGCTCGCCCATGCAGCCTTTCTTTGCGTGCGTGCTCGCGATCGGCTTGGTCGCGAGCACCTTGACTGCGCCGGCCCCGGCGGCCGACGCGCCGATACCCGGTTTTTCCGCCGCAGGCGCGATCACCGAACGCGCTCGCGAAGCCGCGTTCGATGCGCTACTGCAGCCGGAAGATCAGCGCACGTGGATGCGCCGGCTGACGGCCCGTCCACATCATGTCGGGTCGCCGTACGATGCCGATAATGCGCGCTATTTGCAGTCGCTGCTGGCCTCATTCGGCTACGATGCGAAGATCGAACGGTTCGAGGTGCTGTTTCCGACGCCGACCCGCCGGCTGTTGGAACTGACCGGCCCCGGACACTTCACGGCGGCGCTGCGCGAGACGCCGCTGGCGAGCGATCCGACCTCGGGTCAAGAGAGCGAGCAACTTCCGCTCTACAACGCCTACTCGCGTGACGGCGACGTGCGCGGCGCGCTGGTCTACGTGAATTACGGTTCGCCGCGCGACTACGATGAATTGGCTCGGCACGGCATCGACGTGCGTGGCAAGATCGTGATCGCCCGTTATGGCGAATCGTGGCGCGGGATCAAACCCAAAGTCGCGGCCGAACACGGCGCGCTCGGCTGTATCATCTATTCCGATCCACACGACGACGGGTACTGGCAAGGCGACCCGTATCCGGCCGGAGTCGAACGCAATCCGACGAGCGGACAACGCGGATCGGTGGCGGACATTCCGACCTACCCGGGCGACCCCTCCTCACCGGGCGTCGGTTCGGTGCCGGGTGTCGCGCATCTGCCGCTCGACCGGATCGCGACGCTGACGAAAATCCCGGTGTTGCCGATCTCGGCAACCGATGCGGCACCGTTGTTGGCGGCGCTCGCCGGACCGGTCGCTCCGCCGAGCTGGCGCGGCGCCTTGCCGTTCACGTATCACCTCGGAGCTGGTCCCGCGCAGGTTCATCTGGCGCTCCAATTCGATTGGCGGATTCGGCCGATTTACGACGTTATCGCTACCTTGCGCGGCGCTCAGCGGCCCGACCAGTGGGTCATCCGCGGCAACCATCACGACGCCTGGGTTAACGGCGCCGAAGATCCGATCGCCGGAGCGGTAGCGCTGTTGGCCGAAGCCAAGGCCGTGGGCGAACTCGCGCGGCGCGGCGACGTTCCGCGGCGCACGATCGTGTACACCCTATGGGATGGCGAAGAGCCCGGACTCTTAGGTTCGACGGCCTGGGTTGAAACGCACCAGGCCGAGCTGACGGCCAAAGCGGCAATTTATGTCAACACCGATACGAACGACCGCGGCTACCTCTTCGTCGAAGGCTCGCATTCCTTGCAAGCCGCCGTCAGCGGCGTCGCGGACGACGTCGTCGACCCCGAGCGTAATGTCGCGGTCAAGGCGCGTGTCCTCGCCGGGCAGCGCGTCGCTGCGGAGGCCGGACATGCCGCAGCCGGCGGCGACGGCTCCGCCTACGCCATCGGGGCGCTCGGCTCGGGCTCCGATTTCTCCGCCTTCGTCGATCATGCCGGCGTCGCCACGCTCAACCTCGGCTACGGCGGTGAAGACGATAGCGGTTCGTACCACTCGATCTTCGATTCGTTTGCCGAATTCACCACACTCAAGGACGGCCGGAACTTCGCCTACGGTGTGACCTTGGCCAAGACCGCCGGACGGATCGTTTTGCGCTTCGCCGATAGCGCCGTGTTGCCGTACCGGTTCGGGCCCTCGGCCACAACCATTGCCGGTTATGCGACCGGGGTCGAACGCTTACTGACCGACGAGCGCACCGCCACGGCCACCCGCAGTGGACTGCTGGCAACCGGCGCGTACGTGGCGGCCAGCGATCCACGCACGGTGTACGTTCCGCCAACGCCCTGGCCCGACGTGCCCCAACTGCGATTCGCCGCGCTCGATGCGGCCGTTGCCGCCGTGCAGAGCAGCGCGGCCGCGTACGATGCGCGCGCCGAATCGTACGCCGCGCCCGGGTATCCCGAACTCGACGCGCTGCTGATCGCAACCGAGAAGGCGCTGCTGGGCGACGGTCTGCCGCGCCGCCCGTGGTACCGGCACGAACTCTACGCGCCGGGTTTTTACACCGGCTACGGCGTCAAAACAATGCCCGCCATTCGCGAAGCCATCGAGGAACGCGACTGGCCCGGCGCCCAGTCCGGCATCGCATCGGTAAGTGCGGCGCTGCGGCGCTACGCCGCCGCGATCGATGCCGCCACCGCGGCGCTCAACCGGTCGGCGCGGCGCCGACCGTCATGACGGAGCGAGCTGACCGGGCCGGGGTTGGAGCCGAAGCTGGTCGGGCGACACCGGTGCGCCGTCATCGACCGCGTCGCCGTCGGTGCGAAAACGTTCGGCGGATTCGATCAGCCCGGCCGGAAACGCCACATGGACGAGGATGTCGACCACGCTGCCGCCCGAGCCATTGTAGGCACCGGTGATCGTCGCGCTGCTGATTTCTTGCAAGCGCGGTGCGTCGGGCGCAATGGCGAAGCGCGTATGTTCCGCGGTCTCATAGATGATCTGCGCGCGATCGAGCTGACCGCAAAACGCCGCCGCTTCGGCCGGCTCGAGCACGGTGGCGAAGTGCTTGTAGAACACGAGTTCGTCGGCGGAAAGTTCGCGTGGCAACGGCATGGGCCGCGTTTGTCGTTTGGGCGCCGATGTTTCCTGGCCGCTAAACGAGCGGTACTCCGGCTTGTGCGACCCGACTCTCGTTCGAGCTTGCACCGTTGAAGCGATGGCCGGTCTGAAACGCATGGCGCAGCAGATACGTCTTTGGTTGTTAGCGGGCATCAACGCAGGATAAGATGGGCACCTTCGACGGATTCAAACGCAGGCCGGTAGCGCCGCCGGTCTCTCCGGAGTCGCTCGCCGTGCAACGCGAACTCGCGGCGATGTTCGCCGACGGCAATGTTCCGCCGACGATCGTTGCGCGCCTGAACGCGTCGCGATCCGGCAAACGGCCGTGGATCGCGACGCTCACGCCGGCCGAATTGCACATCGTGCGCTCGCACGGAATACGACCGATCTGCGCGATTTCTGCCGCGTGTTGGACCTATCTCGCGCGACATATCGTCGTTGCAACAACAGTCGACGCCAAACCGGGCGCCACACTGCCCGCGGGAGTGTCGATGGTTGTCGACATGCACGCCGACAAGACGCCGTTAGCGCATTCCCGCGCCCACCATCAATCGTACGAATCGAACGAACGTGAGGGAGCAATCTGATGACGAACTCGACCGCATCGGGCATTCCCGCCTTTGCCTTGAAACGTATTCGCGAGGGCAGCGGAGCGACGGACGCAGCGGCGGTGTTCACATCGGACTTTTCCGTCAACGAGTTCGTTTTGGTGCGCAAGGCTGGTTTTCAGCCGGTCGGCTTATGTATGGGCAGCTGCGTCTACCACGTCGGCATCCAGTATGGGAACTGGAGTACCAACCAAGAGCTCCAGGTATTGTCGCAGGCGATGTACCACGCGCGCGAGCTGGCCATGAGCCGCATGCGTTCGGAGGCGACCGATATGGGAGCCGACGGCATCGTCGGCGTGCGGCTGACCATCAAGCGGCTGGCGTGGAATAACGACATTCTTGAATTTATGGCGTTCGGAACCGGCGTCATCCACGAAAAAGGTCACGAAGGCTTTCGCGCACACGATGGCGGTCCGTTTACCTCGGATCTGTCCGGACAAGATTTCTGGTCGCTCTTACACGCTGGATATCGACCCGTTGAGCTGGTGATGGGTTCGTGCGTGTATCATGTCTCACAGCGCGGTTTTACCGTCGGCAACGTGAATGTCGAGATGACGCAATTCACTGCGGCAATGTACGAAGCTCGGGAAATCGCAATGGAACGGATGCAGTCGGAAGCAGCGGATGCGAAAGCCGAAGGCGTCGTCGGGGTCGAGATTCGCGAGGGCAGCCACAACTGGGAATCGCACGTCATTGAGTTCTTCGCGATCGGCACCGCCGTCGTGCCGCTGCACGCCGATCTCGCTCCCGAAAAGATCTCCGACCCGATCATGGTGCTCTCCGTCAACGACTAATGCGGCACTTCGAGCGGTCGAGATGAGTTCCGATCCGTTTCGCTTCGGTTAGCATTCATTGGGCCCGCTCGGCGAAGCTCGCGCGATTGTCACGACCTGTCGTCTTGAATACAACAACGCCACGAGCGCGTACTTGTCACGATCGGCGGTGCAGAAGCGCGCGTCGTCGCGTGTCGGATTAAGCCGACGCAATCCTCGCGCGCAAGTATTCTTCGAGGCGTTCCCATATGTGTGGCGTACGGTCACACTCGTCGTGCCGGCGTGCGCGGCGAACGAGACCGCTAAACGCGTATTGAATGCGGCCACGCCGTTCATTTCAAGCACGCCTGAGGTCACGAGACGTTCGTTCGCGACGACTTCCTCGACCGTGCCCGACACGAGAACCGTCGCGTCCGAGCTTCGCATGTGAATGCGCAACGTGCCACCGGGCCGCAGATCGTGCTCGCAGACCGTCGTAAAGCCGGGCCGGCCCCACCAGTGATTCCGGTGCTCGACCTCGGTCCACACCTTCCAAACGAGCGCGAGCGGCGCGTCGAACGTGCGCGTCTGGACGACTTCGACGGCATTGTCGGCAGTCTCGAGCTGATTCATCGGTTCCTCCGGGCTGTACGTGATGAAGGTAAGCGCCGAAGCGATCGAGGCGCTCGTCCCAGGCGCGCTGCTGTTCCTTTGGGGTCCGCCAGCGCCGCAAACGTCCGATTCAGCCCCGCTTCCTGATCGTCAACCATTTGGCTAAGTACAGCTTCACGTCTAAAATATTTACGTTCGAGTCGGACTACGTATCGCTGCGAAAATCATAGAATACACGCAGGAGGTTGCCATCGAGATCGGCCGCGACAAACTCGCGTAGCTTCCAAGGTGTGTCCGCGGGTGCGGCAACGATCTTCGCTTGCCGAACCGTCCATTCTGTGAACAGCTCGTCCACCGCCGCCTTGCTGTCGAGATTGAACCAGCAAAGAATCGGTCCACGATTACCGTAGCGCTCTCGAAAGGGGCGATTGGTTATGAAGAGTCGACAATTTCCCCGCGAAACGCCGGCAATGCCGCCGGTATCATCCCCCCAATCAAACGTAAATCCCAGCGCGTTGACGTAGTACGCCGCGGCTCGGTCGACGTTGGCCGCCGGGATCTCGGGGACGGAAGCGGGGAACGACATCGGATCGTTGGTTTCATTCACGGCTACCGCGCTCTTCATGCGTGCGGTACTCCTCATTAGGCGGCGAACGACGCGATTGAAAAGCGCGCTCATCGAAAAGCTAAGGTGATCGTGGCTGACTGGAAGCGATTGTAGCCGCCGGCACGCAGTCGCAGCGTAGCGCATGTCACGAAAGTCTTGCGGGGCCCGACCGGCGGGCCGGCGCAGATCGCCGTCCCCGTTGCTTTCACAGACCGATCGATTGGGGACCCGTCTCGCGAACATAGCGCGTGAGAAACGCGCGAGCCGCAGCTTCGTGCTCGAGAACCGGAGCCGGATAGCCCGGCGACCCAAACAGGTCGAATTGCAGTTGACGCGCCGCCCGCCGCGCAAACGGATGTAAAATGGCATCGTCGGTTTCGAGCGCTAATTCCGGTATCCAGCGCCGCACGTAGGTCGCGGCGGGATCGAAGCGCCGCGCCTGCTTGAGCGGATTATAGATGCGCGGATAAGCGGCCAAGTCTGCGCCGACGCCGGCGATCCATTGCCAATTTCCGGTTGCCAACGCCGGCGTGTCTTCGATAAGCCAGCGGTCCCATTCGTCGCGCCCGACCCGCCAATCGACGCCCAAATCAAAGCATAAGAACGAGCCGGCGACGGCGCGCACCCGCGGGTGCATCCAACCCGTGGCGTGCAGTTGCCGTATGCCCGCATCGACGATGGGGTAGCCGGTGCGTCCGTGACGCCACGCATCCAAGAGCCGATGTGTTCGGGCAAAGCGGAACGCGCGCATCTTCGGCTGCAGCGCGGCCTCGCCCAACGCTTCGCTATGCCAGCTCAACTGCAGAAAGAAATCACGCTGGGCTACAGCGCGTAGAAACAGCTGCAGCGACGTCCGCTCCTCGGTCAATAAGAATGGATCGGCCAACCGGGCGCATACATCGCGCACGACCGTACGGGCCGCAATTGTGCCGAACGCCAAATGCGCCGACAGGTGCGCCGTCGATTCGACCGCCGGAACGTTGCG